>NZ_CP072380.1:1200000-2400000 GCF_018128285.1 Atopobium sp. oral taxon 416 | reverse complement strand
CGGTGGGACGTGCAGTTCTCTTCTCCACGACCTGGCTCTCGAAGCACTCCTTCGACCTTATGAAGAAGGAGCTCGAGGCACGCGGCGTCGTGGTTGCAGAGAAGACGTTCTATGCGAAGAACAAGCCGACGTCTGAACGCCTGAAGGAAGTCAAGGCCTTCGCGGACGCTATGGCGCGCTAAAGACGAGAAAGCTTTTGTTTCAGGGGATGACCTATGGGTTCTGTGCGTCCAGCCACGATGGCAGATCTGCCGCGTGCGATGGAGATCTACCGTGTGGCGCAGCAGTTCATGGTGAAGGCAGGAAACCCGTATCAGTGGGAGCCGGGCTTTCCGCCTGAAGAGTAGATAGCGCGCGATATCGCAGGACAGCACCTTATGGTCTGGACTGATGAGCTAGATGTGTCGCAGGGTGCCTTCGCCTTCCTCGCTGGCTCCGAGCCTGACTATGCAAAGATCCGCGAGGGCGTATGGCACGACGATGGAAGATACGACGTCGTGCACCGCTTCACGACAGCCGAGCAGGGAAGAGGCCTCAGCTCTGCCATGATGCGCTGGGCACTCGAGAGGGCACAGAGCGAGGATGTAGCCATTCGGGTCGACACCCACAGGGACAATATGCCGATGTGACGTCTCATCAAGAGCTGCGGCTTTGTCTATTGTGGCATCATCCATCTTGCGCATTCGGGAGACGAACGACTGGCCTTCACGCGCACATTTTGAGAGCGGTCCTGGTTAAGGGACTGAATATCTCCACACCCCGCGCACATGTGTGACGGAAGTAACGTGTTCGAGCTGTGGAGAAGACACTGCCTGATGTAGCCTTTGAACAGGGATAATGTGGTATTGGGTATAACTGATGTCGGCGTGAGATGCTCCCCCAACAAGTCCCCCAAAGGACTCTTAGATCCACATCACATCTTGGGAATCCTATATACTCCGGTGCTTTTGTTTCCTTGCACACCGGAGCATTTTCTTGTCGAAAATCAGAGCTCGGTGCGGATGTGTCGCAGATGCTTCTTCATGGCGGCAGAGATCCGCCTGCTGTCGAGTGCCTTCTGTATTGCTATGCGCTTCGTCTTCTGGGGAAGCTCTTTCTTTTCGGTGAAGGGCAGGGCAGTCTGCTCCTGCGTGACAAGAGCCTCTGCCACATACCAGCCGACCATCATCTCGACATAGTAGCGTCCGTCGTCTGCATCCTTTGTCCACACGAGATGCCCGGGCCTGAAATGGTCAGGCAGGGGATAGTGCATGAGAAGGAAGATGCCGAAGCGTTTCGTGTATTCATGCCATGATGCCATGTACTTCCTGCTCAGCTCCTTGAGGCGCTCAGGGGAAAGCTTTCTGAACGACTTCGGCGCAGGGGAGTCTGAGACGGCCCAGCTGTCGACGAAGGGAAGGAGACGTTCGAGCTTGTCTATCGTGCGATTGGGATCTTTCTCCTCGTTCAGTACGAAGGTATGGAGGAGGTATTCCTCTTAATAGCAGTGGGGAAGCTCCGAAAGGAAATCGCCTTTGCCGCCCGAGCGCAAGATCTCCTTCACAAGACGGCGGAGGTGTGACACGCGGACGCCGAGCATCGTTGCAGGGTTTGCCATCGCGACGACACGGGCATTGAACGTACGGTACTGGCTGTCCTTGTCCTGAAGTTCGAAGAATCGCCGCTCTATCCAATCGGACTGGTTGAGTCTACAAGCGGCCGAATATGACCTATTGCAAGAAGTATCAATAGGCTAACATTCTTCTGTCTAATAGAGAGGAAGAAGGAAGCCATGAAGAAGCTCACGCCTAAGGTACGACTTACAACCGATATCATCTATGCCATGTTCCTTCTCTGCACCTACCTGATGGGACACGCAGACCCTTATGTACATGCACTCCTGGGCATGCTGCTGATTGTTGCGGTCATGGTGCATGCGATGCGAGCTCATAAGAAGATTGCCGGCATGACACAAAACCTTGCAAACAGATGCGTGGATTTGTATACGAGGCTCGACTGTTGCACGGGGTTTGCGATGGCAGTCTTTCTGATCACAGCACTTGTGAGCGGCGCCTTCCTCATGAAGATGCGCATGGCGCAAGGCATGAGTTTCGATGAGGTGACAGGCACGGTAGCAGGCATCGTGCATATGTGCTTGGAAGTCCTTTTTCCCATCTGTGCTGTCGTGCATCTCATGCTCAATAAGGAAGGGCTTGAGAGGCTCTTCAGAAAGAGAGTCTAATCAGAGAGCCTTCTTCGGTCGCCTGGCATTGAGAGGCTGCTGACAGGCAATCGACCATAGTCGATTGAAAGAGCGGTCTGCATCGATTATGGTCGATGCAGACCGCCCATATGCATGCATATCTGCAGAGAGGAAACGGGTCTCTACTTCTGTGGGAAGGTCAGGACATCGGTTTCTCCTGTATTGTCTGCTTCCAAGCTATCCTCTCCATCTGCGTCGTCTCTTCCTCCGGTGTTGAACCAGCGCTGCATGCGGTCGTTGACTTCGTCGAGGTCGAAGGGACCATAGTTTTCGGTGTCGGCCCATTCCACGGCATCATCGTGGTCGGGGTTCGTGGCATCGGAGAGCGCTGACAGGAATTCCCTGAAGCCGAAGACGCCGCCGACATCCTCGGGAGGAGCTGCTCCTTCCCCTGCCGTGCAGCGGGGAAGCGTGCCGGGATAGGAACGGATCGTCTCTTCCAGATGGATAGAGTGCATCCAGGAGTCGCCGAAGTCGTATTCGTAGACAGCATTCTTCGTCCGTGGGAATATTTCGTCTATCATTATAGCTTCTGCATCGACCGTATCGTTCTTTAAGGTCGTGAAGGCCTCTCCTGGCTCGTCGGCATCTTCCTCGATCACGATCTTCTTGCCGTGGGTCGTGAGCCGAAATTCGAAGAGATGGGAGTCCTCCCAGAGGAAAGCAGACTGTATGATTTCATGGAACTGGCCGAACGTGATGTGTTGCGGCACGGCGATGTCGCGCCAGCACGTCAGGTCATGCCCGAGGTCGAGCTCGATGTGGAACTTGAAGGCAGAGTTCTGGGGTTTCTGCTGCTTTTCCGAGTCTGCAGCTACTGTCGCATAGATGTCCTGCTGGAAAGCGCTGAAGAGCTCCTTCATGAACGCTCCTGTGGTTGCTCCTGCCGGCGTGAGCTCCATGCGCTCGCCAGGACCCTTGGACACATGGATATAGCCGTTGTGGGCAAGATCGGCGAGTGCCTCGTCGGCAAGCCTATCTGTCGTAACCTGCTTTGCCTTGCTACCTTTGCCCTCTGTCTTCGATGTCAGAGCCAGATAGGTGAGCGTGAGCATATCGAGCAGATCCTTGCTGTCTGTGTCCATTGCACATACCTCCATTCTTCTATCTCTGTCATTCATGATAACGTAGGTTAAGAAGTTTGTGTCGGCGGATTAGCATTCTGAGTGCAACAGGATAGCCCCGCTCCACAGAGACGTGGCGCACTTCGGAAGGCTACGATATTGGTTGTCTCGATCAACGTCGAAAGCTAGAAGGAATACACCACTACAAGCATCTCAAGCCCACAGGAGAGGAACTGCATAGCCGAGCTGTGTGGCAGAAGGGAAGCTTCATCGGATTCATCGCGCGCAAGATCGGCAGGGACAGATCCAGCGTCTGCCACAAGATCGCGAAAAACGAGCGGCACAAACGCTTTAGCGGCTGCGTGGCCCAAAAGGAGGGCAGCTGCCCGCCCACGGCAGGGAAAGGCCGAAAAGGAGGCACTCAGACCCTGCGCTCGCTCATCGTAAGACGAGAGCTGGCCCCCCAAGCAGATAGGCGACATCTCAGGCTCGAGGGTGGCGGCAGGTGCGTCGTTGAGCTTCTCGACTATTCTGCAGTCAGGCCCATACCGCCACTCTCGAGTTGCCAGGTGTGCCACCATCTGCGCAGGAAGGAAAAGAGGGTCTGCAGCAAGAGGCCTAAGACCCAAGGCAAGGTCGAGATCTCACACAGCGTAAAGGATAGGCCCAAGCAGGCAGATGTAGGCTCGCTCCTCGGTGACTGGGCAGACGACACGCTTATAGAAGTAGGGCCTGTATGCCTGTTTGTGCTTGCCAACAGAGCGTCCAGGCTCCTCGTTGCGAGAAGATGCCACCACGACAGCGCCGATGTCTTGAAGCTTGAGCTTTTTCTGGACCGCTCCCTTAAGACAATCACCCCCGAGCGGGGCAAGCAGTTCGCAAGGCATGGCTAAGCTCACAAAGGCCCTTTGAGGCGTGCAGTTCTACTTCTGCGAGCTGCACCACCTATGGCAGAAACCGACGGTTAAGAACACTGACGGTCTCATCTGCGAGTTCTTGCCGAAGGGGACAGACTTCGGCAAGGTCACGGACGAGGAGGTGCAGCATGCGGTAGAGCTGATCTGCGACAGGCCAAGGAAGGTATCAGGCTACAGGACAGCCAACGAGGTCTTTAGGGAGATGGTGCACTCAGCTTGACAATCTGCCACCCGAAATATTGACCCAGGTTACGGCTGCGATGCCGCGGGGTATGGGGGCAGCGAATGCCTCGAGCGCAAAGCGGCCTTCTCCTGCCGTGGCGCACCTGATCTCTGCCATGGCTGCCCCTTCCTCCTCCAGATCTTCGGTCACCCCACCATAGGACAGAGCCCTCCATTTCGGGATAGCGACAACATGGTTCGGCATGCCTGGAGCGCTCCAGATTCAGAGACAGCAGGAGGGAAGGGGCAGCCATGGACAGCGCATTCTGGGACGAGATCGTCTCTCTCTGCCACGTGCTTCATGCCCATACCGAGCTCTCGGGCAGAGAGATGACGACGAAGGAGCGGATCAGGTCCTCCCTCTCTTTCCATACCTCTGCAGCACTCGCTGACTACGGCAGCTGGCTCTCGGCGCGCTTCTGTCCTGAAGGGGCGGAAGTTGCAGCGCCTATCGCATTCCATGCCGATATGGATGCCTTGCCGATAGACGAGACGATTGAGCTTCCCTATGGCTCCGTGGTGCCTGGTGTCGCGCACAAATGCAGTCATGACGGGCATACGGCAGCGCTTGCCGCCGCTGCCCGCCTGATCGAGCAGAATGCTGCTATCGAGTGTCCCGTCTGCCTTGTCTTCCAGCCGGCAGAAGAGTGAGGTGGACCCTGAACTCCGCACAGCTAGGCAGTGAGCCTTGCTGTATATCCCATGGTATGGGACTGAATGGGCATATCTGCCTGCTAGCATGGAGGCATTGCCTATGATTGTCAATATCTGATTGGACATTGTGATGCACTACATTCCCGAGCATATGACCTACTCGCCCAAACGTGAGCTCATGCTCCGCATAAGCGTTGCTGCTGTCGTGGCCTCGACCCTTGCCTTTGTGTGCCCGGCTCTGGCTGCCGAACCTGCCGTCTCTAGCAGTCAGACCACCACAGAAGCGGCATCGGCAGAATCCGATAGTGTCGGCGTAGAATCCACCTCTGCCAGCGGGACGGTGCAGGAAGAGACGAAGAGCACTGCCTCTACCACAGCTGAAACGACCAAGGATTCAACAGCCTCTTCCGAGAATGAGATGGGCGGCGACAAAGCTCCCGCTTCTGCAATCTCCACATCCAAGTCTTCTGCTGCTTCCACGGCCACGTTCGGCTCAGACCAGCAGGCAGCAGAAGAGATGGAGAAGAAGGACAGGATCGCTGAATCTTCTCACTCTGCTGCTACTGAAGAGGAAGCGATGGATGTTTCTGCGCAGAGTTCTTCTGAAATTGCTGCATCTTCCAACTCAGCCACGGCCGTTCGCCATGCAGCACTCCTTGCCTCGACTGAAACGGAAGAGAAGACCGTCCTCGACGGCATAGACATCTCTAATTACCAGCGCGGCATCGATGTCGCGAATATCTCTGCCGATTTCGTTATCGTGAAGGCCACGGAAGGTACGACGTATCTCTCGCCCCAGTTCAAGACACAGGCAGATGCTGTGCTCTCCTCCGGGAAGCTTCTCGGCATCTATCACTTTGCACGTACTGGAAGCACGGCTCTCGAACAGGCGGAGTATTTCGTCAAGTACATCAAGGACTATCTCGGCAAGGCTGTGCTCTTCCTGGACTGGGAGAATACGTCCTCCAGCGACATCGAGGCAGAAGGCACAGGTTGGTGCAAGCAGTGGCTCGATGCAGTCTATGAGATGACGGGTGTGCGTCCGATCATCTACATGAGCAAGAATTCTGTGCTGACGCATGACTTCTCGAACATCGCATCCGACTATGGGCTCTGGGTTGCGCAGTATGCCGATATGTCCCGCCACGACGGATATCAGGAAGATCCATGGGTGAGTAGCAGCGATTATGGTTCCTGGAAGAGCGGTCCTGCCCTCTTCCAGTACTCGAATACGACCTATCTTTCCGGCTGGGATGGAGCGCTGGATGTCGATAAGTTCTACGGCACAAAAGAAGCATGGATGAAGTATGCGGCGCAGTAGAACACGGATACCGGCTGGAAGCTCGAAGATGGGGTGCTTCACTATTATGATGCAAAGGATGTGAAGCATACCGGCTGGCTGAGCTGTGCAGATGGACAGAAGTATTACTTCTCGTCGGACGGCGAGCTCGAGACAGGCTGGCAGGTGCTCGATGGATCGCACTATTACTTTGCAGACGATGGGCACATGGCAACCGGCTGGTCCGATGTGGGTGGAATCAGATGTTACTCCGGAACCAATGGCATCATGAAGGTCGGCTGGCAGGAGATCGGCGATATTCGGTATTACTTCTACGGTTCGGGAGCAATGGCAACAGGCTGGGGTTATATTAATGGCGCCTGGTACTGGTTCACGCCGTCAGGGCGTATGGCACCGGCTGGATAGAAATGAATGACACGGCCTACTATCTGAGCGCAGGCGCTGCGATGGTCACGGGGTACCAGACCATAGACGGTACGACCCATTACTTCTCCTCGAACGGATCGCTTATCTGGTAGAGACATAGGGAAGAGAAACATTGTACGGAGCCGGGATTGCTGGGCAGGTGTGCTCTGCAACCCTTATTGTACAAATTTTCAAAATAGCAAGAAAAAATGAACGTTCAATAGTATGATGAAACAGTTAAAAACGAACGCAGACAGAGGGGCTGCCATGGCGCTAAAGCAAAAGGAATTCGAAGTACTCTATGAGTTGAGCAGGGATGCATCCAGGCCGAGCCAGAGGCGGATAGCAGAAAAGACCGGACTGTCTTTGGGCACTGTCAACAAGACACTCAACGAGCTCTCCGAGAAGCAGCTCGTGGAAGAGGGGAGCATCTCTTCGAGAGGCCTTATTGCGCTCGATCCATACCGCGTGGACAATGCTGTCATCATGGCAGCGGGACTTTCTTCGCGCTTTGCGCCCATCTCCTACGAAAAGCCAAAGGGCCTTCTGAAGGTCAGGGGAGAGATCCTCATAGAGCGCCAGATACGCCAGCTCAAGGAAGCAGGCATCGACGATATCACGGTAGTGGTTGGCTACAAGAAGGAATATTTCTTCTATCTCAAGGAGAAGTTCGGCGTACGCATTGTCGTGAACCCCGAATATGCCACGCGCAACAACAACGCTACGCTCTGGCGTGTGCGCACTATCCTTGGCAATACCTATATCTGTTCCTCTGATGACTACTTCACTGAGAATGTCTTTCGGGACCATGTCTACAAGGCTGAATATTCCGTCATCTATGCGGCGGGTGAGACCGACGAATGGTGTATCGAGACCGCTGCAAGCGGCAGGATCACAGGTGTTACGGTCGGCGGACATGATTCCTGGATCATGCTCGGCCAAGTCTACTTCGACCGGGAGTTCTCGAAGAGATTTGTCTCCATCCTCGAGGCGGAATACAGCAAGCCGGAGACTGCCGGAAAGCTCTGGGAGAGTATCTACCTCGATCATGTCAAAGAGCTCGACATGCGCATCAGGAAGTATCCTGCCGGCGTCATCAACGAATTCGATTCGATAGACGAGCTCAGGGATTTCGATCCTGCCTTCATGGAGAACGTGGACTCGAACATCCTGGACAACATCGTGTCGGTCCTACATTGCAGCAAGAACGAGATTCGCGATTTCTATCCTCTGAAGCAGGGCCTCACGAACCTTTCTTGCCACTTCAGCACCGATGAAGGCGAATACGTCTATCGCCATCCCGGTGTCGGCACTGAGAAGCTGGTGGACAGGCATTCCGAGGAAGCAGGGCTCAGGCTTGCGCAGAAGCTGGGCCTCGACGAGACTTTCATCTACGAGGATCCCGATGTCGGCTGGAAGATCTCCCGCTTCATCCCGAATGCGAAGAGTCTCGACCCTATGGACGACGAGCAGCTGAAGACGGCCATGGAGATGTGCCGCAAGCTCCACGAGAGCGGAGCGCATCTGGACAGGAAGTTCGACTTCTTCGAAGAAGGCAAGCGCTATGAGTCGCAGCTCAAAGAGCGTGGGCCAATAGATGTTCCTGGCTATGATGAGCTTGGGCGCAAGGCTGAAAGGCTCCACGATCTTCTGGAGAAGGATGGCTATCCGAAGTGCGTGAACCATAACGATTTCTTCTCCCTCAACTTCCTGATCGACCAGGAAGGGCACTACAGCCTGATTGATTGGGAGTATGCAGGCATGTCAGATGTGGCAAATGACTTCGGCACGTTCTGCGTCTGCTGCCAGCTCGACCGCAAGAGGGTAGACCTAGCGCTTTCCTACTACCTCGGCCACAAGCCGGCGCTGGAAGAGCGCCGCCATTTCTGGGGACAGATGGTCCTTGCTGGCTGGTGCTGGTATGTCTGGTCGCTCGTGAAGGAAGCCGACGGTGAGAATGTGGGCGAGTGGTTCTACATCTATTACAGCTATGCTGCCGACTATATCGACGAGGTCCTTTCCTGGTATGGCGTGAAGGAAGAAAGCAGATCGGAGGAATAGCCATGAAGTATGGACTTATGAGTGGCA
The DNA here is from genome assembly GCF_018128285.1 of Atopobium sp. oral taxon 416. Lineage (NCBI taxonomy): Bacteria > Bacillati > Actinomycetota > Coriobacteriia > Coriobacteriales > Atopobiaceae > Atopobium > Atopobium sp. oral taxon 416. The sequence continues at coordinate 2,391,108 of NZ_CP072380.1, read as the reverse complement.
TTCTCTGGGGCATCGATACGGTCATCCTCGGTATTGCTCTGGGCATGGTGCCCTTTGTCGGCGCAGTAGAGGCAACGGTTGCGAGTGCCTTCATGCATGACGCGACCTGCGCGATTCTGCTTTTCATCTTCATGGGTGTCCGCGGCAGGTTGAGGGACACGGCAGCAGCACTCAAGACCAGAAGCGGCAAAGTTGTCGTCCTCGGTGCACTTATGGGCGGACTCCTTGGCATGAGCGGCTATCTTCTGGCCATCGGTAATATCGGTGCGGGCTATACCGCAGCGATATCTGCCTTCTATCCGGCTTTCGGAGCATTTCTCTCCTATATCTTTCTGAAGGAGCGTATGACGCCCAAGCAGATTGCTACCCTGTTCGTTGCGCTTCTGGGCATCATGGTGATGGGCTGGAGCTCTGCTTCTGCCGATGTCCCAGGGGACCCGCTTCTTGGCATCCTGGGAGCCCTTGTCTGTGTCATCGGCTGGGGCTCAGAAGCAGTCATACTGGCATGGGGCATGAAGGATGACTCTGTCGATAACGAGACAGCGCTCCAGATACGTGAAACCTCGTCTGCTCTGATGTATGCAATTGCCATCGTGCCTCTTGCGGGTAGCTATGGCCTGGTATTCCGGGCGCTTCCCACAGCCTCCAACCTGGTGTTGATTGTCTCTGCGCTCGCTGGCACTACCTCCTATCTCTTCTATTACAAGGGGATCGACGCTATCGGTCCTGCAAAGGCCATGGCGCTGAACATCTCATATTCGGCTTGGGCCGTGGTATTCGGAGCTTTGACAGGAGCCATTCCGGGGCCTCTCGAGATTGTCTGCTGCATCGTGATCATCTGCGGTACGGTTCTTTCCGCCACGCCTGACTGGAAAGCAATCCTTTCCCCCTCGCGTTGATGCATTGGCATCGAAGATATCTGTCTATCTATGCTGCAGGGCAGGCATCCATCCAGAGGGGATGCCTGCCCTGTTTTCTTAGCGCCTGTAGAATCAATATGTAGGAGCAAGAACGAACATAGGATTGAGGCGTTTCAAACATATGTTCAGCTGCGTGCAAAGGAAGATGCTATGTAGAAGAACACATCATTGTCGATGATGTTCGCAGCAATCGCTGCTGTCACGCTCGCATTCAGCATGATGCCGGCGCAAGCACGGGCATTCACGCTCGATGCCAGTGCTGCGGTATATGTCACCCGCTACGGGTATGCCTATCACATCTACAGAGACTGTCCGACATTGAGCGGCCACGTTGTCACGAGCATTGCATTTGGAAATCATGGAAGCAGGGATGTCTGCAATATCTGCGAAGCGAGGTGCGAGAGGTCTGTCGGCAACAGCGGCCAGCAGCAGAGCGTTGGATGGGTCGCTTCGAATGGCGGATGGTGGTACCGCAATGCGGACGGCTCATATCCCACAAGCTGCTGGCAGAAAATTGCTGGCCTCTGGTATCGCTTCGATACCGAGGGATGGATGCAGACCGGCTGGCTAAATGATGATGGGACGTGGTACTACCTCGCTGGTTCTGGAGCGATGTGCAGACCGGACGGCAGCTGTTGGGTGGATCTTGGCACTTCTTCTCCTCTTTTGGTGCCATGCAGACCGGCTGACTCAATCTCAAAGGCACCTGGTACTACCTCGCCGGTCCTGGAGCTATGGTGACAAGATGGCAGTATATCGGTGGATCCTAGTACTACTTCGATGGTGGCGGGGCGATGTATGCAAACTGCTGGTGCGAAGACTACTATCTCGATGCAGCCTCAGCGATGTTGACGAATGCCTGGATGTCGGACGGATACTATGTAGGCAGCGATGGCAGGTGGATTCCAGCTGGTAGTGACAGCAGCCATGAATCGATTCTTGCGGATTATTCCGCTGGTATTGCTACAGCCACGCCGGGGCTCATTGCTGAATACAATGCCGAGTATTCGGTTTATTCTACGATCGAGGGCAGGGCAAAACTCTGCAATGGAGAGGTTGGCAAGTTGGCGAAGATTTACAACGATGGCATAGGCGAAATGGCAAAACATCATTTCGTGGTGGGAGACTCTCACAGTACGTATGGAGCGTGAGCCGGAAAGCTGCAGGATGCCTATATAAAATATGGCCAGTAGATTCAGGATGTCTATGCCGCTTCCTGTAGTCGATCTTCTGTGAGCTATGCAGCGTTGGCGTAAGACGGAGAGGGGCTCCCATAAGAAGCTCCTCCTCATCTGAGATTATGTGTTAGCTTGCCTTGAAATCGGAGAATATGTTCTTCAGTAACGTCCGAAATCAAGAACAGCAGGGTGATGGTTTTTCCGCTCCTCTTTGGGCGGCAGCTCCATGTAGTTGCCATAGCCTCGGGTCAAAACGGCATCATATTTGCCGGGTACGAATATGGTCGTATCTTCGAATGAAACTTCATGAAGTGGCAGCAGTTCATCTCTGCTCATCTCCCATTTCTCTGGGAAGCGATCAGTGAAATCTATGAAGATATCTGATGGCTGGTCATCGTACTTTGTCGCATTCTCTTCCCATTTCTGACAGATCCACTTCTGTGGTACATGGAAAAGGACAAGCAATCCATGTGCCAGACCACACAAGGCGAGCACCACTTTCTCTTTCGGACCATTGAAGCTGATGTATGGGCGAGCAGTGCCGCGAAGGAAGGTGAGCCTACCCCAAACCCAGGAGCTCCGGCACTGCTTGCGGAAAAGAGCATCGTCCATCACGCGATTGTCGAATGCAAAGATATCGATGCGAATGGGATAATGATAACGGCAGTGCTTGAAGGTATCTGGAATCATAAGTGTATCCTTGAGGGCCAAAATGGAGATGTTGGCCGGATAGTCCGGGTTCGTCTTGTAGTTTACAAGCTCAAATTCGTCACCGAGAAGCTTCGGGCCCTCTCTGAGCAGGAGTTCGTAGTCACTACGCAAGAGCCCTACATCGGCATCGTCGTCCCAAGGAATGAATCCATAATGGCGGATGGCACCTATTGCCGTTCCGCCATATGCGAAAAACTGTATGCCAAGCTCATCGCATACCCGCCTGAGCTCCTTGATGAGCTTGAGGAGAAGGCTCTGCACATGCTTGAGCTCTTCTGGATCGGAATAATCTACGAACTTCACGGCCGTATTCACGCTTTCTGACGGGTTGGGTCTGGTGTGGCTGGCTGCTAAATCTTTCAATCTAACAGCCTAGATAACGGGTGAATCTGGTGCTTCACAGGCATATCCATAGCCAACATGCAAAAGCTACCTCAACTGGTAGGTCTACCTCTTCCAGGTCAACCAAGCCCGTGGTCGGTGGCCTGAAACTGCAAGAGTGGTTCGCCATATGATGATGGTCGATACAAGTTTTCACAGCCCAACGCAGGTACACTATCACCTGTTATCTAGACTGTTAGATCTTTCAAAAAAACTTTATGCTTATTGTACATGCTCTTGTAATTCTGAAGATGGGATTGAAACCTTTTCTCGATGAGTGTCGTCGTCGGGCGAAAATGTCACCCTCTCCTAGCTGCATTCTCTCCTGACATCTGCGACAGGAGATGCTGCAGCCCCCTGCGGTCCGGTGCCGACGATTGAGCCCTGTCAATATAATGGACAGAGGAATCTCAGATTCTATGCGGTCTGCATCGCCTTTGGATCGTACGCAAGGCCTCTCGAGGCGCTCGAAGAACTCCTGCATCACCTCTGCCGGCACGCGATCTCCTATGGACTTATGCGGGCGGAAGCGGTTGTAGTATGACTCGATAAACTCGTGTGCCTTGTGCTTGGTCGTGGATGCGTCTAAGAGGCGCTTGTGGTAGTACCACTCGTTCTTGAGCGTGGCGAAAAGCGATTCGGCGAGCGCATTGTCGTGGCAGCTTCCGGTTCTCCCCACGGAGAGCCTCACGTCGTGTACGGCTGAGCAGGCGGCCAGCTTTGAGCTTATGTACTGGCTGCCTGGGCTGCTTAGAATATGGCCCCTCCGGCCACGTATCCGCGCGAATATGCCATCTTCAGGGCAAAGACGACAAGCCCTGCCCTCATGTTGTCCTGTATGCTTCAGCCCACCACCATGTGTGTGCACAGATCGTGTGCGACGGCGAGATATATAAAGCCTGCCGTGGTCCTGCGATAGGTTATATCGCCCACGAGCTTGGCTGTCGGGACAAGACACGAAAAGCCGCACCGGGTGAGGGCGGGGCGCTCGGGGGTATCAGGTGCGGGCAGCGTCGTTCTCTTGGAGGCATTGGATCAGATGCCGCCTAGCCCAGTTCAGCCATGCACCTGCGCACGCGGTAGCGGGTCGTGCCTGTAAATTATGCGTAACTTTGGATCTCCTGTGAGCTTGGATCAGACCTTGCAAAAGCTAAAGCGCCTGTCGCTTTCCTCCCATATCTAGAGGATGGCTTCCTTGATAGGACCCCACGGGTCCTCACCGCCTTTGGCCTTGAGCCATCTGTAGAAGTGAGCCCTGCTCACCTCAAGTACGCGCTCCATCATCGAGACGCTGTAGGTTGCCCTCTTTGCCAGCATGAGCTAAAACCTGTCCTTCAACAGAGGCTTCCGGCAAAGAAGGCTGCCTCTTTTTAGGAACTTATTCTCGCTCTCGAGCTCATGCATGCGCCTGTTGGCCCTGTCGAGCTGCTTGTGCTCGTCGGTCCTTACCTGGGTCACCCTTTTGGTCTTTGAGTGCTTGATGATCCAGTCGTTTAAGGTCTTGTCACTGGCCTCAAGCTTCGCGGCGCATCCTCTGATGCTCTTCTTCGGGTTGGCCTCACGTGCCTTCCTGTAGTACTCGACAGCCTCAAGGCAATACTTCTTCAGTGTAGTGTTTGGGTGTTTCCGGCTTCGTGCGGGACTTTGCCTTCTCTATCTCGCTTGCGCTTAGCGACATCTCATCTCTTCAATCTGCTGGTGTTGGTAGGTGGGTATCTGGACAGAGCATATCTGTTGCCAGTCCCTGAATCCCCCTGTCCACCAAAAGATTACAGCTCAGATATGTCTGCGGGCTCTCTCGGGGAGATGGGCCTGCATCCCCATCTCCTGCCAGAGCGCTCGACATACATCTCTTCCGTCACCGCATCCACATGGACATCCAACACAGTGCCGTCCGGCACCTCGAGCACCACTCCGTCGGCATCTGCCATCATGTACCGGGCGCCTCCGTACGAGACCGTGCATCCATGGGACACCCTCGTCTCCCTCGTACGGAAGATGCGGCTCAGGTCGGTCCCTTCGGGCAGCGGGATGAAGTCGCTCACGGGGTCGCGCGGAGGATACGAGAATTGAGCTTGTCGTAGCTGTCTATCCCGAACCTCACGGCGTCGGTGGGCAGGCGCATCTGGGCTGTCGAATTGTATCTCTCCACCCTCTCCTTGGCCTGGGGCGATCTCGCGAAGATCATGCGGATGCCCAGGTCGCGCATCATGAAGGCGAACTGGGTCGGGGATCCGTCCTTCAGCGCCCTGAAGACGGAGTCCTTGTCCGAATACATAGATCTTAGGATGCCGTGCCTGCTCACGGTCTCGATCATCATCCTCGCATGCATTCGGTCTCCATGAACCATCCGCCGAGGACGGACGTCGTCGCATCGTCCACTCCGAGATGCTCGGCACCAGCTCTCGCCGGTGCTGAGCCAGTCGTAGGGTGTGGCGTCCACCTGAGCCATCATGCCCATCCGGGGCAGGGGCTCCCTCATGGGATGCTGCCTGCCGTCCGCATCTCCCCTCTTCCCTGTGAAGGCAGGGGACCTCCAGCCCTCCTTCGCGAAGAGCTCCCTGAACCATGTGGGCCCCCGCATGCAGAGCCCGTAGCGCTCCACGTCGTTTGCCTTCTCGGGGTTCTCCAGGACATCCTCGATGTAGATGTCCTTAAAATGGGCGATCGTCACATTCGGATATGGCTCCTTGAGCTTCCGGAGATAGGCGATCTCCTCCGGCCTCGCCGCATTGTGGGGCCTCGATACGGAATTGCCGTGCGCGAGGGCCGCAGCCTCGCCGGACTCCTCCAGGCTGTGCGAGAGCCGGATGAGCTGTTGCTTGCTGTATCCCGTCTCGAGCGCTATCTCCGAATATGTGATCCCTGCGCCATCGGCCTTCTGCCCGAGCAGCCAAAGCGCCTTCTCTTTCGTCGCCCTGTCCATCGCCGGCTCCTTCCGTTCCGTGATGGACCGAGCTTATTCCAAGGCGAAGGTGGTGACATTTTCGCGCAACGAGGGGGTGACATTTTCGCCCGACGACGACAACCTTTTCTCGATGAGACCAAAATTCTAGAGATTCCGGTCGTATGAATGTCGATTGTAGAATGCCTTCAGCTGCTATAGTTTCACAAGCCGAAGAGGTCATCCTCTATATGGTGTAGAGATATGCGCCGAATAGTCCGAGAGAGGTGTGCAGGTGAATAGCGCGGAAGCACAGCAGCTCAAGAAGAACTATTTCTGGAATACACTGGGAAGCCTCATGACTTCCCTCTCGAGCGTCTTGCTTCTCATAGTTGTGACGCGCACGCTTGGCGCCGAGCTTGGCGGCATCTTCTCTCTGGCTTTTGCGGTAGGGCAGCAGTATCAGATTCTTGGCGCCTTCGAGATGAGGCCCTATCAGGCGACCGATATCAAGGGACGGTTCAGGTTCGGAACTTACCTTGGCTCACGCTACATCACATGTCTAGCCATGCTTCTTGCAATCTGCTGCTATGCACTCTGGACCTACGGCATCTCTTACGAAGCTGGTCTGGCATTCTCCATTGCAGGTCTTAGGTTCTTTGATGCGGCGGAGGATGTATTCCACGGCATGTTTCAGCAGAAGGGGAGACTCGATATTGCAGGAAGAGCCCTGTTTCTTCGTTCTCTAACTTCGACTGTGACATTCACGGTGGTACTTATCGTCACGAGAAATCTTCTGGCTACCTGCACTATCACTGCTCTTTTCTCACTTATCGCTCTTGTCTGGCTCAATATCCCAGCGGCACGGAGTTTTGGTAGTATCCGGCCATCTTTCGCCCTCAAGCCGCTGGGACTCCTCTTCGCAGCGTGCCTTCCGCTCTTCCTCGGATCCTTCCTACAGAGCGACCTCATCAATGTGCCCCGCTATGGAATAGCGGAGATGCTCAGCAATACCGACCAGACCGTCTATGCCATCATCTATATGCCGGCACTTGTCATAAACCTCCTGGTCGGATTTGTCTTCAAGCCGCTCCTGACATCGCTTGCTGAGATGCTCGAGCTTCGCAAGTTGAATGAGTTTATTCGTCTTCTTCTGAAGTGTGTCGCAATTATTGCCGGCGTGTCTATCGCGGGAGAGCTGACAGCTTATCTGATAGACATTCCGATACTGTCCTTGCTCTATGGTGTGAATCTCGATGCATATCTCTCGGCGCTCCTCGTCATCATCCTCGGTGGTGCGTTCAATGCATTGAGCGTCATTCTCTACTATTCGTTGGTTACGATGCGTGCACAGATACTCGTTGTCATCTGTTATCTTGGAGCTGATGTCTTTGCCCATGCCGTATCGGGATGGCTCATCCCCTCATACCAGCTCATGGGTGCTGTCATGACATACGATCTCTCGATGGCGCTCCTCTGCATCATGTTTCTTGTATCGTTCTTTTATAGTTTCAAGAAACAGAAATAACGGCATTGCTTGTTGTCAGTCTTGTCTTGCCCGTACCTGTATGGCTGCAGAGAATGAAAGGACAGACGCTATCCCTGCAGTAGAGGTAACGCAGGGGATCCAAGAAGAAATGCCTTCTGCAAGTGCGTCTGTGCCCTCAGATGTCTCTTCGGCAGAGAAGGCCGCTACGGCATCCGGTGCTGCAGCGGCGGTAGCCGATGAGACGAATACTGCAAATGACTCTCACATCCGCAGACATTCCCCAAGGTCACTGGAACGGTTCTGGAGCTAAGCGTGCCTATGTCTTGGCAGATAGCAAGCCGCTGAAGAATGAGCTTGTGCAGATCGGCGATGATGCGTATCTATTCGATAATGAAGGATATTCCCTTACGGGCTGGCAGGAGATTTCAGACTCCTGGTATTTCTTTGACAACGAAGGTCGCATACAGACCGGCTGGATTTATGGTGGCGCTTGGCCTTATCTTTTCTAATCGGGAGCTATGTAAACTGGCTGGGTCAAGGTCGATGGAACCTGGTATTATCTTTCTGGTCCTGGCGTCATGCAGAGGGGGTAACTCCAGGAAGGCGGCACCTAGTATTGGCTAAATGGTTCTGGCGCTATGACAACGGGCTGGCGCTTCATCGGTGGCTCTTGGTATCTCTTTGCGGATGGCGGCACCATGCTGACGGACTGGCAGCAGACGGATGCCATTTGGTATTACCTGGGAGGCTCGGATACCATAGCAACAGACTGGAGATATATCGATGGCGCTTGGTACTACTTTTACAGGCTCTTCTCTACTTATGGTGGGCAGCACTTCTGCATCCCTTGAGCGCGGGATGCCCGGACAGCCAAGCTTTTGGCGACGGGAGGCTTCGGCTCTAAGGCGCGATATGGATGCTTAGAGCAGGTATGCTGGCAAGGCTCTTTAAGAGATCCCAGTGGGCTTAGGGGCGAATGGAGGTCACAGACGTCTGGTTCGAAAAGCGCAGATGAGCGCAGGACGTGCTCCCTGTGAGGGTGGCACGCGTCAGGGCCAGGCAAGTGGTGAGCCCTGCCTTCCACAGGCGCTGTAGCACCTGTGGCAGACACGAGAGGACCTTGTGGCATCTCAACATCTGGCAATACGAGACCATCGTGCACGGCGCAGTATTGAGGGCCCCAAGGACAGCGTGCATGCTGCAAGGATACCCTGAAAGGTCCGGCCGAAGACGCATCACGGCGCTCTTTGAGGCCCAGCTGATAAGGGATGGCCCTCTTCGGTATGGGCGTTGCGGCCATAAGCCTCTGCACGAGACAGCCCGCGTGCATATGGAGACTGCTTGGGAAGGCGACATCGAAGGCGAGGGATGCAGCAGACTATTCCAGAGTCGTGCGTGTGGGTACAGGCGACACCGCCAAAAGGTGCGACCAAAGCTGTATCAGCATCATGGCTGACCTCAACCGCCAGCGCGCCATCACGAAAGGCAAAGGACAAGGGAGCGGTGTGAAGGCTTTGAGATGCGCTTAAGGAGCACACAGGGACCAGACGAAGGGCTTAGAGGTCATACGCGACATGGCAAAGACATAACTTCCTGGGAGTCACCGCAGCGATGCCTCATGCACGCACTTTATCCCATATTCGCGTCTACAGGAAAAGAGCGCGGCCACTGTGCGAGAAGTGGCAGAAAGAATATATGAGGGAGAGCCTCACAGAGTACCGGCTTGCAAAGAGAGGAGCTCGATCCTGCGAAGACACATCTCAGGGAGGCGCGTGCCTGCCAGATGGCAGAGGCGATGTGCGACGTGTACTCGTGCACCGACAGGGAATCGGCTGCTGCAGCCCCAGACCGCCTCTGCTTGTAGATGATGCACTTGCCATGGCTAAGATGAAGAGGGTAGCAGATACCCTTAGGAAGGAGTGGGAAGAGATCTTGAACTAGTGGAAGAGGGGCTCGACCGAGTCGCTTCTCGAAGGGCTTAACTCCCTCGTCCAGTCAGCAGAAAGTGCTCCTAGGGGCTTCAGGAGCATCGCCTACTTCAAGACGATGATCTTGCTCAGACTGGGAAACTCAAATTCTCGGCCCAGAGACAGCTGGCCTGCACTACCCACTAGAAACGTCGAAGAGTACAAAAAGAGGGACAACGTGCACGAACGCTGTCCCTCTTTGCATCATCATGCGCGAGATTACTGGATCTCGACCTTGGTCGCGTTGTTCTTCTGCTCGGCAATCTTAGGGACCGTGACGGTGAGCACGCCGTCCACGAGCTTCGCAGTGATACCCTCGTTGGTAGCATCCTTCAGATACACACCGCGGCTTGCCTGCCACTCCGAGGTTTCCTTCTGCAAGTAGTTCTTACCCCTGTTCTCGTCGGACTCCTTGTGATCCACGGAGATGGAGAGCCTACCCTCATTGAGCTCGACATCGACCTCGTCTTTCTTGACGCCCGGGAGATGTGCCGTTACCGCGTAGTGATCGCCTGCATCTTCGACGTCCATCGGGAATGCGTCAGACGCATCCACGGAGAGAACAGGTGCGAAGAAGTCATCGATCGCGCCGAACGGCCATGCCCTGCGGAGAACCTTCTCATAGTCACTATAAGGAACCATTCCTGCCATCGTTACCACTCCTTCAAGTGTTCCGGAGGCCCCTCTGAACCTCCTCCGATTTCTTATATATGTAACCGGCGCAAATAGTTTTATACATGAGAAAGAAGAAAATTTTTGTCAATAAGAGACGGGGGTGATAACGGAAATCCGTACCAAGCAACTGGTCTGAAGGACAGATGTATACCCTCGGGGAGAGGACGAGAGCTGAAGAGCTCTATGTCAGGTACGGGAAGAAGGCAGCCGAAGCGGTCGGATTGAGTTGTGCCTCGCTGTACAGATGGAAGCAGGAGCTGGAGTGTGGAAGGAGCGCCGCTATGGAGGGCGCCACGATCGGGGAGCTTAAGGTCCGAAAGGCCGAGATGTGGTTGCTGGAGCTCAGGCGAGTGGATTGGCAACATCTATTTGAACGGAATCGTGAGGGACTCTTCCCTGAACTTGACCGGGCTCATCTAACTTAGCTGTAAGTGCATCCGCTCGTAGCTGTACCACCACACCTAAGCGCTCAGCTTGCAGCTCATAGAGGCTCTCGAAGCTCTTGTGGTAGACAAACTCGGCTTTTTGTATCGTGTTGGTGGACTCGACGATAGCGCTGTCACGGGAGAGCCCTTCTTGTACCTCGATTGCATGATCTCGAAGAGCTCGCCTATCGCCGCACTGTCAAACTTAAAGCCGCACTTGATGTGGAGCTTGTCTTTGCCGAAGAGCAAAAACGTCACGCTTACAAAGGCTGACTTCATAAGCTTCCTTGCGCCGGGCATGTGATCGCCGATATGGCAGATGTCCAGCTCAAGGTGCAGACAGACTCAGGTGCCAGATGCAAAGCACGTACACGTAAGTCAGCTCGCCTGTAAGGTGGGTGTGCGGTACGTGAACGTCGAAGGCGCGCTTAAGGATGCAGGTCAGCTTGGATTTGTTGGGGCGTATAGGCGTGTACCCTCTACGTTATCGCGTCTGCGCCCTCAGAAGGCGAGCTTGCCCTTCCTGGCGCCACAGCGCCTGTGGCTGTCGTGTCTGTGCAGCGACTACGTTTCCGTTCAAGAGATCCTACTCGAGGGCGGCCTTCTTACGGCAGTGCAATCGAGCAGTGGGGCAGCTTCTTCACGCCTAGGATCTTAACATTGCACAGATATCAGGTAGTGATCGGAGCTTTCCTCTATCACGGCTACCTTAGTGCGTATATCAGCGCTGTCTGTTTCCCCTTGCAAGCTCGATGAGCCCTTGCTCTTCAGGGGTCCTGCTTGCGGCGGCTCTGGTAGAGCCGCTCTTATGGATCGCCTTCACCCGGAGGTGCAGAGTCGAGCGACGCAACCCGTACCTCTCAAGTATCTTAAGACGTCGACTTGCCGTTGTCGTAGAGCTTAACCATCTGGCGCTTGAACTTCTCGCTGAGCTTTCTTGGATGCTTGGGGGTTTGCCATTGCGGGGATCGGGGATGCCTTTCTCTCGTATCTTATGTCCCTCATGAAAGCGTCCAGCTAAGTGTAGCCAATCCGATACAGTCGCCGGAGCTCAGGCTCAGATACCATGCAGGGCACAGGCGAGCTTTTGGGAAAAGGGAAGGGCGCCGTCTCGAAAGAACGAGCTGACGAACAGGAAGAAGACGCTGCTAAGCGATAGCCTGCGTCCGAAGTGGAAGCTCTTTTGAGCTTCTGTTCGTACTCTTTCTGCCTAAGGCTGAGCTACCACTACCAAGCCGGCGCCATTGCAATGGGAGATCCGGATGCCAAGCTGCGTGAGAGCATCTGTGCCGTGTTCGATACCAATGATAGCGTGTATGGCAAAAGACGCATGAAGGACGAGCTCGTATCAGGGAGCGCACGGTAGCGCGCACCATGCGCGAGGAAGGCCTGGTGCCCCGCAGGATGCCCAAGAAGAAGTGCGGCTACAGCTCGTAGGAGGGTGAGATATCGGCGCATCCCGGAAATCTCGTGGGGTGCGACTTTACGGCAGGCCTTCCCAACTTCCTTGTGGCTCTCGGGCGTCACGCAGTTTGAGATACCTGCCGGCAAGCTCTGCCTGAGCCCTATCCTCGACTGCTTCGACAGCGCGATCGTGAGCTGGAGGCCCTTAAAGGTCTCCGAGCGCCGAGATAGCCAACTCCATGCCCAGAGCAGCGCTTACCACCACCAAGCAAGAGCGCGGGCATCTGGTGATCCACTCGGACTGTAGCTGCCACTAGCGCTGGCTAGAAGTGGCGAGCCATCTGCAGACAGGCGGGCATGACACGCTCCTAGTCGCGTAAGGGCTACAGCCCGGACAGCTTACGCATGGAGGGCATCTTCGGGACCATGAAGAACGAGATATTCTATGGAAGGGACTGTACGAATACCACGCTGAATGAGCTGGAGGTAAAGATGGACGGACATATCGTCTGGCACAACGAGAAGCGCCAGAAGAGGTCGCTTGGGAGCATGAGCTCGCTACAATACAGGCGCAGCCTGGGGCTTGCGGCTTAGGGAAGACAGGTACGGATTCCCGTTGCCACCCCCGACTTAAAGACTTAGATAGTAGGGAGCCAGGATGAAGCACGATATCTGCATGGCGAGTTTGAAATTAGCATTTGGATTCAGGGTATAAGGAGGATGCATTTGGATCGGACAGATGCCTTCTGTCCTGTGAGCCGATGCGTGCATTCCAGGCCGGCCGTGTGCCCTGACCCTTGGGAGGTGCTTCCTTATGAGCGATGGCTCTTCGACATGTTTCGGAAAACGAAATGATATACATGCCAGATGCTCGCGTATCGGGGAGCGAGGCATCTCCTTTTTGAGGCATCTTGCCTGAGAGAGGCTCATGAGGGGCATGCCCCCTCCGGCGGGTCCCCGGGATTGGGGCTGGATTCATGCTCTGTGCACAGAAGATCTTCCATCCCTTCCAGAAGCAGGCAAAGAGAGCGTCGGGGTATGACGGGCGCTTCGCGAGAACGATAGCGTCTGTTGGTACCGAGGAGCTTCTTAAGGAATTCAATACGCATCCGGGTGGCCTGACGCCTGAGGAGGTCGAGCTTGCCCGTGCTGCCTACGGCGCAAACGAGCTCAGGAAGAGCCACCGCGATCCGGCATGGCTGCGTTTCATCAAGTCATTCGCAGATCCGTTCACAGGTGTGCTTGCGATCCTTGCGGTCGTGACCCTCATGAGTGATGTGCTGTTTGCGGCGCCCGAAGATAGAAATCCGTACTCACTTCTCATCATCATCGCTATGATACTCGTCTCCGGCATCCTGCGTTTCGTGCAGGAAGGCAAGAGCGGCGATGCGGCAGAGGCGCTTGCCAGTTCCATAGAAACGATGGCGACAGTCGAGCGTGCAGACGAGGGTGCCGTCTCGGTCCCGCTTTCCGAGATCGTCGCAGGAGACATCGTGCACCTCACGGCAGGAGATATCGTACCGGCAGATGCCTGCCTCATCTCTGCCAGAGATCTTTTTGTCGGCATGTCCTCGCTTACGGGCGAGAGCCTGCCGGTCGAGCGCATGGCTGGCCCCATCAAGGCGGCAGACGATATTCCCGTGACTGACCTTTCCGATATCGTCTTTATGGGCTCCTCTGTTGTCTCCGGCACAGGGCGTGCCATCGTCTTTGCGACGGGCTCTCATACGCTGATCGGTTCCATGGCAGAAAACCTCGATGGGGAACGTAGGAAGACGGCCTACGACGAGGGCATCGCACAGACGAGTAGCCTGCTTCTGCGCTTCATGGCCGTGATGGCACCTCTCGTCTTCGTAATCTCCGGCATCACGAAGGGCAACTGGCTCCAGGCGCTCCTGTTTGCGCTTTCGGTAGCAGTGGGACTAACGCCCGAGATGCTGCCAATGATCGTCACGACCTGCCTTGCGAAGGGGGCACGCGACCTTGCGGAGCACGAAGTGATCGTGAAGCATCTCGATGCGGTGCAGACTTTGGGCGCTCTCGATGTGCTCTGCACGGACAAGACCGGAACGCTCACGGAGGACCATGTGATTCTCGAGCGCCATCTCGATCTTTCCGGCGAGGAGGATGCGAAAGTTTTGGGCTATGCCTACCTCAACAGCTTCTTTGGGACCGGCGTCAGAAACCTTATAGACTCTGCCATCATCGAGCGTGCCGTTCAGGAGACGAAGAGATCCCCGCGTACCTTTGATGCAGACGGGCTCGCGAACGAGTGGCGGCATGTAGACGAGATCCCCTTCGACTTCGTGCGCAGGCGCGTGAGCGTCGTTGTCGGCAAGAGCGATGGTACACTCCTCATGGTCTCGAAAGGGGCTGTCGAAGAGGTGCTTGCAACTTGCTCTGCGGCTGAGCTCGAAGGGGAGGTGCGGCCCCTCACGGATAATGTCAGGGACCTTATCGCAAGTGAGGTGAGCGACCTCGAACGGCGCGGTATGCGCGTGCTCGCTGTCGCCGTGAAGGACTGCACGGGACATGTGGGGGCATTTGCGCCGGAAGACGAGGCTGGCATGAGGCTGGTCGGCTATCTTGCCTTCCTGGATCCTCCCAAGAAGAGTGCGGCCTCTGCTGTGAAGGCGCTCTTCGAGCATGGCGTAGTGACAAAGGTGCTCACGGGGGATGCGGCGGGTGTTGCCGTGACCGTCGCCGAGACGATCGGTATCCCTGCCGAGCATGTGCTTGAGGGGGCAGAGATCTCGGGGATGACAGACAAAGAGCTCGAAGAGAGGGCAGAACGTACGACGATCTTTGCGAAGCTCACGCCCGATCAGAAGGTGCGCGTCGTCTCGGCACTCCGCCGCCGGGGCCATATCGTCGGCTTCATGGGCGACGGCGTGAACGATGCTGGTGCCATGCGGGCCAGCGACTGCGGCATCTCGGTCGATACGGCTGCCGATGTGTCGAAGGAAGCGGCGGACATCATCCTCACGAAGAAGGACCTTGGTGTCCTCGAGGGGGGCATTGTGAGCGGACGGCGGACTTCTGTCAACATGAACAAGTACGTGAAGATGACAGCAAGCTCGAACTTCGGCAACATCTTCTCCGTGCTCGTGGCGAGCATCTGCCTGCCATTTCTGCCCATGACAGCCGTGCAGCTGCTGCTCCTGAACTTCATCTATGACTGTGCCTGCACAGCCGTGCCGTGGGACCGGGTGGACGACGATGCTCTCATGCGTCCGATCGCGTGGCAACCAGGCTCGATCTCGGGCTTCATGCGTCTCTTCGGCCCGGTGAGCTCTGCCTTCGATATCCTGACGTTTGCGGCGCTCTACTTCTGGATCTGCCCGGCCACGGCAGGAGGGAGCTGGGAGGCGCTTTCTGGCAATGCCTCGGCCCAGGCACTCTTTGCTGGGACATTCCAGGCGGCGTGGTTTGCCGAGTCCATGCTCACACAGGTGCTCTTCGTCCATCTCGTGAGGACGGAGAAAAAGCCGCTCATCGAGTCGAGGGCAGATGTCCGCCTCACGGTCCTGGGCCTCATCGCAGCGGTCCTTGCTCTCCTGATTCCCGAAGGGGTAGTCGGCGAGGCGCTTGGCTTTGCCGTACTGCCGGGAAGCTTCCTGGCGCTCCTGCCCTGGATAGTCGCAGGCTATGCCGTCTGCGTGTTGGCTCAGCGCAGGCGCTATATCGCCCGTTTCGGAAGGCTCCTCTGAAAAAGATGTGCGCTCCAATGCTGTCCGGGGCGCACAGTCAGCTGAGGTCGGGATAGCCGCGCTGCCCCTCAGCGCTTTGAAGAGTACGATAGCGCAGGCGTTCGAGAGGTTCAGCGATGTCACGACAGATGCCCTTGGATCGACGAAGTTGCCGTATGCGTCGCACTCGAGCTCGGAATGGAGTGCGTTGAAGCTCTTGTGCCCACGTGTCGGCATTCGAAAGCGCTGCATCGGTCTTCATGGGGATGTGCTTGGCGAGGGAAGGATGTGTCGAGATGAGTTCGCGCGAGAGGCCTGCGCTCTCTTTCCCGAAGATGAAATAGTCGCCGCCATGGTAGACGTCCTCGCCGATGCTTCTTTGTCTTGCCTTCGTGAGCAGATGTACATGCAGGTCGGATGAAGTCCCTGTGCACTCTTCCGTATTGGCGGCAAGGTCAGCCTGGATGACAGGGTTTGCGTCCACGAAGTATTCCCAGTCGGGGTAGGTCACGTAATCGAGGCCCTGTCAGTAGGCAAGACCAGTACGCTTCAGGGCATGCGCATCGAGAGAGGTCCAGTGCTGTTGATAGTCTTGCGCACTTTCAGATAGCCCATCCATTATCCGTTAGGCATTATTGAGCGTTTCTTACACTTCTTGGAGTGGTGTCATATCCATATAACGCCCATCACTCCAATGACTCTGTTATGTATCAGTGAGGTGGACCCTGAACTCCGCACAGATAGTCGGCAAGTCTGCCTGCATACTCTAAAGGGGTCAGCCAGCCCAGGCGTCCCTGTCTCCCGAGATTGTTGTGGTAGCTGACGTATTCGTCGACCCTTTCCATGATCTTCTCTGTCAGGAGATGGGCTGTTTCTCCCATCTGCTCCCAGAAGCTCTCGATGCAGGCACTGTCCCAGCAACATGTCCGCCTCGATATCGACTGGCGGGCCCCAAGCTGCCTGAGCTTGTCGCTGTAGGCCCTTGCGGTATAGTGGATGCCCTGGTTTGAGTATGCCCAGATGTCGTCGGGAAGCTCGAACCTTTTGAATTGATCGGTATGTATCGAACACCAGCTTCTCCTCCATCGAGGTTAAGCACTTGTAGGCAAGAAGCACGATCGCTCTTACAGT
Organism: Atopobium sp. oral taxon 416; assembly: GCF_018128285.1. Classification (NCBI taxonomy): domain Bacteria; kingdom Bacillati; phylum Actinomycetota; class Coriobacteriia; order Coriobacteriales; family Atopobiaceae; genus Atopobium; species Atopobium sp. oral taxon 416. The sequence continues at coordinate 2,374,254 of NZ_CP072380.1, read as the reverse complement.
TAAGGATGTCGGACATGTAAAGGGAGCTCTCGTCCCTGTATAGGAGGTAGGTGTTTGTCGGTGGAGACGACCTTCAAGGGATCTTCGCTCCTGAAGTTTCTGTCCACAGCACTGGGCGCCACCCGGGGCTTGCTGTCCTGCCCGATCGGGTGGTAGGGCCTCCTGCACTTCCTGCCCCACACGATGCTGAACTTGCCCATGATGCTCTGCACCTTCTTGCACCTCATCCTGGCCTTCTGCTCGGAACAAGGCTGTCGGTGATCTGGCGCGAGCCCTTCCTGAAGCCGTGAGTGGAGAAGGCTACCTGCACCTGCTGATCTGGACCCCGTATTCCACACACCGAAAACGGAATTGTGAAATAGTTCGATTCCGCTCGGCGGCGAGTCATGGATAGAACGGGGTTTCGTATATGATCGATGGGAAGTTCACGAAAGAAGAGCGCGCCTATCTCACCTCGCTCGATGCGCTGGACGAGCTCCTGGCGGATCGGCACGCTCAGAAAAGGAAGGAGGCTCCTTTGCCAGCCTGTGGCGCACCGCCTGTCTGAAGAAGTCTAGCTACTTTTGCCAGATTGGCACCTTGGTAGCCGACAGGGACAAAGATGTCAGGAAGCTGGTCGCAGGTATATTCGATGCGAATAGAAGACCCTACAGCAGGCTCTACATACGCGATAAGATAGTAGCCGACCTTAAAGATCAACATGGTGGTCGGCAAGCACAGGATATCTCACATCCTTAAAAGAGGAGGGCAAGGTGGCCTTAAGCTGTAAGAAGCCGAGGAAGAACAAGTCTTGCACCTCCTGTGCAGGCAAGATATCAGACAACCCTGACAGTTTTGTGAAGCAAGACTTCAGGGCGGGCCTGTCCAACTTCCGTGTGGCTCACTAGCGTCTTGCAGTTTGAGATACCCACCGACAAGCCCTACTTTAAGCTTTATCTTTAAACTGTCTTAATGCCTCCTAGCCTCAGATAGCAAACTTAGTGCTGCGCGCTGCTATCGCCGCGATAAGCAAAGGTAAGCGAAAAGCATCTCGCAACCCAGCAGCGACAGGAGGCACCACTGCTGCTGAGCAGAGTGGATATAGATCTTTTCCGAGGCGGGTATCACCACATCGATGCCACCTAAGGGCTGCCCTTGCCACAACCAGAAGGGTTAAGGCCTTCTTCGAAGTGTTCAAGACAGAGATGTTTTGCAAGCGCAAGTGGGACGGCACTACCTTAGACGAGTTTGAAAGGAGTGCATCGATCTGCTATATCGTCAGGTACAACACGACAAGGCACAAGTGCTCGCTTAAAGGCGTGAGCCCAATGGAGTTCAGGAAGGCTTTGGGCTTGGCTCTGGCAGCTTAGGATTATCGATGGAAATGGTACGGATTTACGTTACCACCCTCAAGGCGAAATTCCGACTTGACAATTAGAAGGGCATCACACAAAGCACGGGTTGCTCTTCCACCATGAACTTTGGGAAGGGAAGCGCTTGTAGAGCAGAGCCTGAACAGAAAGGGTCAAATGGAGGGACAACGCCCTCATGAAAAGATAGCTCAAGACGCTCAAGGGTAAATGCCTGTGGCAGGAGGAGTACAGCACACCTGCAGAGCTTAAGGGTAACCATCGAGAAGCTTGTTACGTGGTACAACGAAGAGCGGATCCACCATGGGTTTAGCTGCGGCACGCCGGTACAAATGGTACAGGAGTATCGTCTGCGAGGCTGCATAGCCCTACAATGGTGCTGTTCGGACAGGAAGGGATTCACAGAAGGGATCAGGCTTTCCCTGTCTCACAGGTTCGACCACTTCACTGAGACGGAAAACACAGATAACAAACTATCTGAAACGCAAATGAACCTTTAGGCACTTATGCAGGTGAAACAGTAAAAGCCTATTTTGGTATAGGCAACAGAAAGGATTGGATACTATGGCACACAAGCTCAACGAGGCGGAACGACAACACATCGTTTGGCTACGCGATGCCTTGACATCGCATTTTCCACCCGCGAAGCGCAGTGCGGCACCAGGTCTTGCAAGCGCTCTAGTTCGACTCGCTGGACAGACGATCTCTAAGAAAGAGCTTGAAGAAATCCTTGATAAGTATGAAGCCAATGTACCTGAGCTCAAATCATGTGTGATCAACATCGCATTAAAAAAGACATCAAACAGTTCTTATGCTCTGAAAGATATGTCAGAGGATGTTCAGAAAGATCCTAAGAAATCAAAGGATAGCAAGTCGAAGACGACTGACAAACCAAAGATTCCACAGAAAGCTATCTCTCAGGATGCGAAGCCTCAAAAGAAGATTGAAGCCCATCCTGAGACTGAGAAAACTGACAAGGCAGATCCTTCGAAGTCGACACAGAATGCTGCAGATGCATCGGAAAAAGATAAAAAGTCTGATGCTCCTCAAAATGCGCAAGGAAAGATGAAAGACAATACTCTCGCAGTTTCTGCAGAGAAGGTGAAGACTCCACTGGTGCATGAAGGCCCCAAACGCGTGCATCACGTGATTGAGCACCAGAAATCAGAGGCATCTGTAAAAGAGCATGAAACTAAGACTAAATCTTCTCATACGCAGCAGCACAAATGGGCTACTCAACGAATTATCACGACAAGAAACGCTCAGAAGGCGCCTAAAGTATCTGAGAAGAAATCACCGGAAATAAAACAGGATTTACCGCCGCTGCCTGAACCGCGTGATTTGCGAAAAATTCCTCGCGTTCGTCGTGGTGGGGAGACAGAAGATGAGATTCGCGAAAAGATTATCCAGCTCGATAAACGCTTCTGGATGAATGGGTGGCTCTTAGCCCATCCAAAGGCTTACACCTTATTTGAAAAGGAAATTATGGCGATTGATGCCACTCTTAAAGCAGGGGAGATTCCAAGCCATCTCAGCCGCAGACAGTTAGCATATAAGCTTGATGGGGACGAGAAATTCTTTGAATACAATTCTGACGGATTCCGCCTTCTTCGAGCATTAGGGATGGAAGACCTAATCCAACATAGGCCACTTCCGAAGACCGATCTAATCTATCATGCACCGAGACGTCGCAAGCACATGCGAGTGCTCGTGACCGAAAACCTGGATCCTTACCTCGACGTGCGCGATCTGATGTACGAGGAAGGTAAGACGACCATCTTGGGCGAACACATCCATGCAGTTGTTCTGGGTGGTGGCTCACCGGTATTGGAACACAACCGACTACAGTTGCTGCTTGATACGCTTGGAGCCGAAAAGATTGATCTACTTTATTGGGGCGATATTGACCGAGCAGGCGTCAACCTTATGGCCCGTCTCCAGGACGTCTTGGGCGACTCGTATAAGGTGAAGCCCTTTGCGTCGGCCTATACACTGATGGTAGATAAGGCTATAGAGCGTTTCCCTAAGCCGGAAGATAACGAGCGGACTAAACAGATTAACATTGAAGAGGTTGACCCCACCTTGTTGTGCTCAGCACTTAACAAGAAGGAAAGCAACTATGTACGTGAGGTCCTCGAAGATTGCGCTTTGATTCCACAAGAGATAATCACAAAAGACGATCTGAAATAAGGAGCGAAGTAGAACAAGAAAGCTACAAGTGATTCAATATCACATGTAACTCTTTTTCTGGTTCAATCCTAAAAGCTGTGGGCAGATGCCCAGAAAGACAGAGAACCTGACTTTTGCAGTTAAAAAGGCTGTTTTACCTATTCTGAACTGGTAAAACAGCCTTTTTTTCCTTGTATATTTTCTGTAGTGTTACGCGGGCTTCCAGCGAACTTCCTTGCCCTTTCTGAACAAGGCCTTGAGCGAGGACATGGTCATCCACTTGCGCGGGGCCTCTTCCCCTATCAGGGAGAAGAGCTCGTCGGTGAGGTCCGTGCGGTGGCTCAGGAGCCACCACTCGCCCTCCGCGTGCACGCATTCCTGCGCGCGGAGGGCGCCCAGGATTTCCCCCGCCGAGTGCCTGTGCCCGAGCGCGTGCTCGATGACGCGCTCGATGGTAAGCGCTATGTAGCAGGTGAGGAAGTGGGTGGATGTGCTCCCTCGTCCACACGAACACAAGACGCGCCCTCAGGTGCGACTTCGTGACCTTGAACGACTCCTCGATCCTCCAAAGCTCCCGGTAGGTGTCGATGACGTGAGCGGGCTCCCAGGAGGTCTCGGAGGTGACGATGCAGTAGTAGCCGTCGCATGCCGCGTCCTCGTCTATCGCCTTCAGGTCAAGCTCGGGCTTCTTGGGATTGTCGATCACCTCTCCCGTGTCGGCGTCGAACTCGACGTTGCGCACGTACTTGGCGGCGTCGAGGTGGGTGGCCTTGGTGTATTTGCCGGGGGATTTGACAAGCTGCTCGGATTTCTGGAGCACTTTTTCCCTCTCATGGCGGGCGCGCTCGGCGTACTTGCGCGACCAAAACGCCACCACGAGGACCGGGACCTCGACCTCGTGGGCCTTGCCGTCGTGCGAGTCCTCCCTTGGGACCTTGACGAGTTTCACGTCCTGGCGCGACTTCATCTTGAACTCGCCGTCCCCCCGCACGTCGTAGCCCCCGTCGGAAAGGACCCACTCCCTGAGCTCGCGGCGCGACTTGGCGCCGCGTATCGACTGCGAGAACACGAACCCGTCCCCTCGGGCCACGGTGGCTATTATGTTGCGCGCGCAGTTCATGTCCTTGTCGGCGACCGTGACCACGCGCCCCATGCCCGCGGCGCGCTTCGCCTCCGGGAGGGCGTCGATCAGCGTGGCGTCGTCGTGGGTGTTCCCCAAGAAGAGGTTGAAGTCCACCGGCACCCCGTTGCCGTCCTGCATGAGTCCCATCTGCACGATCGGCAGCGGCCTGTGCTCCTTGCCCGCGCCGCGGCGGCGCAAGTCGTCCCCGTCGCTCTCGAAGAAGTAGTTCGTGCAGTCGTAGTAGCTGTTGGAGAGGTCCCTTATCCCCGCGGCGGCGATGGAGGCGTTCATCTTGGAGACGATCGCCCCCTTCATGCGGGAGAGCTCGCCCAGCCCCCGGTACACGTCCGCCTCGCCGAGGTCGGCCTTGAGGAGGTGCCTGTCGGCGCGTTGCCAGGCGGCATGCTTGGACCCTGGCGAGAGCAGCCTCTCGGAGACCAGAAGGCGCAGGAGGGAGTTGACGTCGAAGGCCACCTTGCGCCCGCGCATGTTGGAGCGGATCGAGCCCTCTATGCCCAAGGCGTCGTAGTAGGCCATAGGCACCGCGTCCCCGACGCACTTGCGGTTGGCCGCGCGCTTGTCCACCTTCTGGAGCGGGTGGATCGTGATGGCCTGGGGCCCCTCGGCGGCGAGGCGCTCCTCGTCCATGGCCTTCACGACCTCGGCGAAGTGGGCGAGCGGGTCCTTGAATTCCTTCTCGAGCTCGTCGACGTAGCCGAACGTCTCGACGCTCCTTTGCTTGGGCCTGCCGGTCTTCGGGTCGCGATAGCCCTGCACGGCCGACAGCGTGATCCGGCCGTTGGGCCTCTTCGTCTTCTTGAGGAACATGTGAAAGCGCCTCCCGCCTGCGGCAACATTGCTTCCTTATTGTAGGGTAAATTACCGTACATAACAAGTAAAATACTTGAAGTTTGATATAAAAAATTGCCCAGTTACCTGGGCACGCGACGGAATCGTTAGCTATTCAAACTGCAAAACTGTGGAGACGATCTGAAATAAGGAGCGAAGTAGAACAAGAAAGCTACAAGTGATTCAATATCACATGTAACTCTTTTTCTGGTTCAATCCTAAAAGCTGTGGGCGGATGCCAGCGGCGTAGCGCCCTCAGAGACAGAAAAGCGGCCATCCTCTAGAATCTTGCATCGCGACGTGTAGACTCCGAAGAAGGATGGAGCGCGATGACAAGTGTAGCATCCGCGGCAGCCCAGCTGCCCGCCGTTTCCCATGCCGATGAGGCTGCCGCTCCCGGCTTCATCCAGATCTCCTCGCATCTGGACGGCTTCATGCAGACAGGCACGCCGAAAGAGAGCGCACGCACAGAGGAGTTCGGGACATCCACTAGGAGATGCCAAAGGGCAGTGCAGATCCTCACTGTCCCAAGCAGGATGATTGCCAAGGAAGCTCCATGCTGCCCCTGCTGCGGAAGGACGATGGAGAAAAACGGGAAGGCCTCCATTGCGCTTCGGCACCTGCCCCTCGGGATGGAGAGGGCAAGGATCGAGGTATCCCGCCCAAGATGGGCATGCAGGGAGTGCAGGGGCACCCTCACGGAAGAGGTGCCGTTCAGGGCGCCAGGCCAGCGCATCACGCTGCCGCTCCTGACATTCGTGTATGACCTGCTCGCCTTGGGCCAGACCCTCAAGGCGGTATCGCTCACGGCAGGGCTCAACAGGAATGTCGTGAAAAAGATCGACAAGGCGAGGCTCTCTGGGCTCTACATGGAAGAGGATGGGGACAAAGAGAGGAAGCTCCGCAAGCCGGCGTGCTACCTGGGCGCAGACGAGTTCAAGCTGTACAATTGCCGCCGCTGGGCCACCGTGATCATAGACCTTAAGATGGGCCATGTCCTGTGGCTTGCATACTTCAAGAAGAAGCAAGTCGTATACGACTTGTGCGACTTCGTCGGGGAGGAATGGATGTCGAAGGTGGAGGCCATCGCCTGCGACATGAACGCCGACTTCGAGCGGGCATTCCTGAAAAGGCACCCGCGCCTGGATGTCGTCTACGACCACTTCCACCTCGTGAAGAACTTCAACGAGAAGGTGATCTGTAAGGTCATAAAGGATAAGCAGGCAAGGCTTAAGGACGAAGGCGATGCCGATGCGGCGCGTGCCCTCAAGCATTCCACATACATCCTCATGTCCTGTGCGGACACCAGCAAGAGGAAGGAGCGGGATGTACGTGCCGGCAAGGTCGTCTTAAGGGGAAGCGCCCTCTTCGGAAAGCAGGAGGCTACCCAGAAGGGCGGAAGCCGCCAGAGGTACAAGGACCTCATAGCCCAAAACGAGCTGCTGGCTGCCTGCGACATCGCGGGTGAGATGCTCTCCAGGGCCTACGGCTTACAGGCAGCAGAAGCGCATGCGCGATGCGACGGAGCAGATAGTGGAGGTCTGCCGGGGAACGAAAGACAGGCACTTCGCTAAGGTTCGCCAGGCTCGTGGAGTCGCACATGGACGGCATCGTGGCGCACGCCAGGCACCGGATCACCTCAGGCAAGAAGGCACGAACCAGATGATCAAGACGCTCAGGAGGGCAGGCTAGGGATACCCTAACGACGAGTACTTCTTCCTCAAGATATTCGATACCAGCAGGCGCTACTCGGAGCCTTCCGGAGCTGTGTCGTGATGGGGGTGCCCACAGGAATTAGGACTGAACCAGTTTTTTTGACGCACCGCATAGTGTCATTACCAGTCAGAACGTCACTGCACCAAAACATAACCTGTAACATTTGCAAAATATTCGTGTGTCATTACCAGTCAGAACGTCACTGCACCAAAACTAGCCTGAAGGCCAAGGGGCTCCTGTCTGAGTGTCATTACCAGTCAGAACGTCACTGCACCAAAACACCAGATTGCCGATGGAGTAATCGACTTGTGTGTCATTACCAGTCAGAACGTCACTGCACCAAAACATAACCTGTAACATTTGCAAAATATTCGTGTGTCATTACCAGTCAGAACGTCACTGCACCAAAACATAACCTGTAACATTTGCAAAATATTCGTGTGTCATTACCAGTCAGAACGTCACTGCACCAAAACAAATGGATTCCCATTTTTGTCAACGACTTGTGTCATTACCAGTCAGAACGTCACTGCACCAAAACACCATGTTATAGCCCTCGTTCTCAAGTTTTGTGTCATTACCAGTCAGAACGTCACTGCACCAAAACCATCTCCCCATATTGCATTTCCTTTCACAGGTGTCATTACCAGTCAGAACGTCACTGCACCAAAACTCTTTACCATCAGGGACGCCGACTGCAAGTGTGTCATTACCAGTCAGAACGTCACTGCACCAAAACTAATCCTTTGATGCCACATTGCCATTTTCAGTGTCATTACCAGTCAGAACGTCACTGCACCAAAACGCATAAGAGACCTCGTCCTCAAGCGGGTTAGTGTCATTACCAGTCAGAACGTCACTGCACCAAAACTTTTATGCTTGCATCTCGCGGGTTTGTTTAGTGTCATTACCAGTCAGAACGTCACTGCACCAAAACACACTAGCAGGTGGACCAATTCCGCTCATTGTGTCATTACCAGTCAGAACGTCACTGCACCAAAACCGAATTAGAGCAGTATGATTCGACATGGTTGTGTCATTACCAGTCAGAACGTCACTGCACCAAAACTGGTAGTTGCGGCAGAAACAAAAAATATAGGTGTCATTACCAGTCAGAACGTCACTGCACCAAAACTCATAGCGTTAAGTCGTGCTTGTTTAAGTCGTGTCATTACCAGTCAGAACGTCACTGCACCAAAACCTAACAATTGGTGCCAAAGAGGTAAATTCTGTGTCATTACCAGTCAGAACGTCACTGCACCAAAACTTAGACAGTACTTAGATCTAGTCTATACAGTGTCATTACCAGTCAGAACGTCACTGCACCAAAACTCACGCTTAAGCTGCCAGGCGTAAGTGCTGTGTCATTACCAGTCAGAACGTCACTGCACCAAAACCGCCCAGCACTTCCTAGACTATTATCAGGCGTGTCATTACCAGTCAGAACGTCACTGCACCAAAACAGCTACAAGGCTAGTAACGACCAGGCCGTGGTGTCATTACCAGTCAGAACGTCACTGCACCAAAACAGGGCGAAACGCTAGCTGCAGATGGTGGAAGTGTCATTACCAGTCAGAACGTCACTGCACCAAAACTTATTTGTCTGATCGAGAGCGGACTTAGTGGTGTCATTACCAGTCAGAACGTCACTGCACCAAAACCTGTAGTGAAAGATATTTAGAGGAAAGAGAGTGTCATTACCAGTCAGAACGTCACTGCACCAAAACATGACAGCACGGCCTATACACATGGTGCTTGTGTCATTACCAGTCAGAACGTCACTGCACCAAAACACCGACTCAAGCATCTGTTGCGTCGCGGTAGTGTCATTACCAGTCAGAACGTCACTGCACCAAAACAGGAACTTATAGAGGCAGGTAACCTTAATAGTGTCATTACCAGTCAGAACGTCACTGCACCAAAACTCTGCGCGCGTCATCAAATGTCTCACCATTGTGTCATTACCAGTCAGAACGTCACTGCACCAAAACACAATATTTTTGGACTTCTTCGAGTTTTGGTGTCATTACCAGTCAGAACGTCACTGCACCAAAACTCTGCGCGCGTCATCAAATGTCTCACCATTGTGTCATTACCAGTCAGAACGTCACTGCACCAAAACACAATATTTTTGGACTTCTTCGAGTTTTGGTGTCATTACCAGTCAGAACGTCACTGCACCAAAACTATTTTCTCTGTGGTAAATCTACGATATCCGTGTCATTACCAGTCAGAACGTCACTGCACCAAAACATACGACAAAACTCTGTGGTATGCATTTACGTGTCATTACCAGTCAGAACGTCACTGCACCAAAACTCGTTCGTCTGCTTGAGTGCGGACTTAGTGTGTCATTACCAGTCAGAACGTCACTGCACCAAAACCGTTATTTGCCGCCACAGGCGGAGTCGGTTGTGTCATTACCAGTCAGAACGTCACTGCACCAAAACAAAAGATTCTGAGGTCAAGCAGTCAGAACAGTGTCATTACCAGTCAGAACGTCACTGCACCAAAACTCTCACTTGATGGTTTCCAAAAGTTGAGCGGTGTCATTACCAGTCAGAACGTCACTGCACCAAAACAATGCGATGAGCTGGTGCCAGTATCGCGTGGTGTCATTACCAGTCAGAACGTCACTGCACCAAAACACGCTAACAGGTGGACCAATCCCGCTCATGTGTCATTACCAGTCAGAACGTCACTGCACCAAAACCTAACATCCATTTTTTTCCTTAATCTATGAGTGTCATTACCAGTCAGAACGTCACTGCACCAAAACTAACAAGCTTGCATCGTGGCCAGCGCTACGGTGTCATTACCAGTCAGAACGTCACTGCACCAAAACGATGTCCCGCCCAAATTTAGCGAATTGTTCGTGTCATTACCAGTCAGAACGTCACTGCACCAAAACACAACAACGGCTCTACGGATGGCAAGTACTGTGTCATTACCAGTCAGAACGTCACTGCACCAAAACCGTTGGTGCAAATTCCCTCCTGCAAAGGGACGCCATTCTGACTGGTTTCATTCTTAATATCCTCAACAAAGTCCTCGTCAATGGCTATATTTCCACCAAATCCCTTTGGTGGAATATAACTAGCTCCTTCAAGTAGCAGCACATTCAAATTAAGAAAAATTATGGTGTCAAGGAACGTTTTGAGCTCGGATTTTGTCAAAAAAAGTCCGAGATTCATGAAAATAATAACCCCTTTAAACCCCATATCAGCGATATATTCCGTAAAGCGGATACAGCTATCAATGTAAGGTTCGCCGGGGTCTTGTTCAGGCTCCAGACCAAAGAGTTTTATAAATTTTGTGAGGTCCCAATCTTTGGTAAATGAATACTCGCTATTAAAACTGAAAGCTATTCTCTCAATAGCTTTCATGATCTCCTGGCTTTGAGAATCAATTGTTTGCCTTGTCTCTTCGTCTTCCTGTAGACATGCGATAAATCGTTCAGCCAGATGCTGAGCCAGAAGCCGGTGATCCCAAGGCAAATCAAGAGGATCTCCAATAACAATTGTTCCGTCGCGTGGAGACACTTCCGTTTCTCCATCCCAAATAGAATATGGCTCAAGCGCTTCGGTGCCTAAGCCACTTTCGAAAGAGCGGCATATTCGGGCATAGAGCGCTTGGTTATAGATACGCAGTGCTGTTGGCTTTCCTGCTTTGATTTCTACGGGCTGGTCCATTCCGTTGATGACGATGTTCATATGATCAACAGCTCATCGGTGGTGTCTATCTCATCATGTTCTACTTCATCGCCCGTGACATAAATCATAGAGACATATTGTTTTTCCGTAACTTTAAGGACCTGTACGAGCCCTTTTTCGGGCCGTATCTTACGGAGTCGGTCGATTGCGGCTGAGGCGGCGTTCTCATTGATCACCAGCTTGGAATAGACTGATTTTTGAAGCATCAGGTATCCCTCTTCGATGAGCTTCTTTCTAAACTGTCGGTAAGTCTTTTGCTCACTTGGGGTTTCAACCGGCAAATCAAAGAACAGCACGAGTCTCATATACCGAACCCTTGTCTTCCTATTCACAGCAATTCAAACTTCTCAATATTGTCTACAGGGATCTTCTTATTCAACGCATTCAGACAGTCCTGAACGTACAGTGAGACTACGGATCCCACCTTATAATTACCGTCACGGTACTGGACAATAACGTTGGCGACATCCGCGAGTGTACGCCGTATATACTTGTCAAAGTCTCCAGCGAGATTCTCTATAACGAGGGCATCGATCAGCGGTCTAAATGGTTCCATCAAGTCACAGGCAAAGTTAAACTGGTTTGTCTCTCCTCGATGGCAGATACCGCATTGGGTAAGGAATCCACGGGAAACGATTTCTTGGTTGACCATTGATAGAAGTACGGCATATCCATAATTGAGGGCGTCATTGATCAGACAATCGTCGTCACGAGAAAAGTCATCGCCAAATAAAGTTGCAAAATATATGCGGGCAGCTGCGGCCTCGCGATTAGTGGTATCCCCAGATCGTACTTCAGCTGCCATGGCCTTTAGGATATGGGCTTTTTCGTCATGCTCATACTTCTCAAGTACAGAAGCCTGATGAGTGATCTTTTCCTTTACCACACGTTGCCAAACGCGTTTCTTTATAGGCTCACCCCACGCCAACTGGAGCTGGATCTTTGCATTGACGTTGTATGCGCCATAGAGCGGCAGGTACTCTCCGATAGGGTTGTGCTGCTCGTCAGATACCACGAGTGCGATCTTGCGTTTTGCAAGCTCTGAAAAGAGGTACGCGCTGGCATAGACCTGTTCGGTCTGAAGAATGACTGTGGATACCTCTGACAGATGAATTTTGGCAGTATCATTTTCTTTGCGTACAACCATATAGCCACTTTTATAGGAAAGCTTACAGGGGCTCTCTATGAAGACTGTTCTAAAGCTCAATTTTTGCCTTCGTTTCAAACATGCCTGTTACGGATTGGTCTACAAAGCGGAATGAGGAGTCAGACATTTCCTTCGAGAAATTGAATTTTATACAAGCAGTATACGGTCCCTTTCCCACAGGCCTCAGATCTGTAGAATTAGATTGCGCGGACGCTTCGCTCATGATCCCGGAAAGAATGCTTAACTTTTCAGAAGGGCCTAGCTCGTTGAACTTGCCATCCCATTTACCCAGGTCGAGCAATCCAGCTAATCTCGGAGAGCGTTGCAGAAGGCTATTTTCTATTGAATGAAGCAACGTCCTATAGGCTTCTGAATCGTCGTTTTCGTTATCCTCATGTTGAATAGAATCGTAGAGACGTGCGTCTCTCAATGAAAGAGCTACTTCGGTAGCGTTTCTAACTTCCTTTTTCCCTGTCACATAAAAGCGGTTACCTGCTACTTCTATCAGTTGATATTTATATATGCGTGGTCGGATGATATGCAAAAATTTTAGGTTTTCCTTAGCTGCTAATCCTCTTGCATAGGTAATCAACGATGAGAGATCATGATTTTCTGAGTCTATCTCTGACGCAATGCTCACTGGTACATTCCCAAAGCGGATTACTGATCGTCCTTTGTTGTCTTCGCAGCTAAATGTAAAGAAATAGGCATAATACTCGCTAGAAAAGCCTCCGTACTTAGTAGGGTCCAACCCTTGTTTTATCGGCAGAGTGGGCTTCTTCTTTGCTGTTTTTGGTGAATATATTGTCGCATCCCAGAAGGCACCAGAGGTGATCTCGGGCATATGGGTAATGTGACACTGCTTAAGGTCAAAAGCCCAAGATACCTTCTTCATCTCGGCGTTTGGCTGCCATACCCCACCATCACGTAAGACTTCGCCGGTCTCGTCGTCAATACTAGGTTTTTGGAAGCTGCTTACGATAAAGCTAACGGACCCAGGAACATTTCTTTTGCTATTTACTGATTGGGCTTCTTGCTTGAGTGCCAAGCGCACGACATGAGCATAGTAAACTGGATGTTCAAAGATATCCGGATACCGGGAGCTTATAAAACGGCCTACGGTAAGCGCTAAGAGAGCATCCTGGGCATGGTGGTAGTTGTTAACCTCGCGGTGCTTGGGCAGGTTATAAATCTTTCGCAGCTCATGGGATATACGCGCCTTTATGCCATATATCTTTGTGTCAGGATAGCGTTCCTCCAAGAGCATGCTTGTCATTTTGACAATTTGGCTGGTCTCGACCAGTTGGCGCGCGACAAAGCCACCCAGCTGATTGTCGGAGAACCTGCTGCGCATAAGGTTGTTGTATTTCTTATCGCTTAGTAACTTGGCATCATGCAGCGCTGTCCACGTTGAGCACATGCGGCACCGAATGCTCTTGTCAAGCAACATGCTATCGGATTTGCTTTGGTTCTCTGAAGCGAGGACTAGTGCCTTATTGTCCAGGCTGTCATCCTTTATAGCAGTTTGAGGGATTATATGGTCTACTTGATATTCAGATAACTGTTTGATTTCAAGCTTTGTTCCCGAATACAGTGACTTGCCATTCTGCAAGAAATAGAGCATGAGTCGTTCATCCATGTTTACTTTTTCATATCGCTTAAGCTTATTGAGTGTCTCATCTACGCCCTGTTCTTTGCCTTGTTCCCTGAGATCCTCAAGCGCGGCTTTTAGCTGTCTATAGCGGTTGATGGTACGCTTTTTGGGCCCATCGTCTCTAGTATTCTCCAGGTAAATGCAGGTAGGCTCATGTTTTGCGATTCGTACGATCTCATCGATAATGCGTAGCGCTTGATTGATAGCGCGTCTATTTGCAGGGGATCCCTGAAGGTTGTCAATTGAGTTGTGGGGCATGCCCTGCATCTTTGCAAGGTTGTAGCTATCAACCATCTTTTGGAAGCCCAAGCGATCATCGTGGAGGATCTGCATGAACACCATGGTCTGGTAGCGCTCGTCACTGTTGGGGTTACCATCGCGCAAAATATCCATAATGGACTTTTTGCCCTGATCGGTATCGGCTTTAAACCCGGTCAACAACTTTCTTGAAAGCCGGCCCCAACCGCTGAAGCGGTGTTTGCAGATCGTCTTTATCTGTTTGGCATTGAAGGGGCCTCTGTTCTCCTGCCCATACTTCTCTTTGAGTTTATCACGCAGAATATCGCGATCTTCAAAGATCGTGCTCCACAGGATTACTTCCTCTAGCATGGGATAATTCTCAGGACGGAGATCGGAGGTGCCAAAGACCTTCTCTGTAAAGAATCTATAGGCGGAGAGCTTTGACTCTAAGCCTGTCTCGCCCTGTCCACCGCGCACATGTACGTGAGGCAGACCGTTCCGCTTGAACCAATCAGATATTGCCTTGTAGGAAACTGAGCGCCTATGGCAGAAGAGCTCGTTAAAAATCTTCTGTGAGTCTCGTACCGTTAGATGGCGCCAATCGTCCCCATCAACGCTATAGGTAATGCCGTTCAGCTCGTTGCGCACACAAAATTCCTCATACAGAAGAGAATTGCGTGGCAAGACAGGCTCTCCCAACAGATACGAGCATTCACCGGTCATACGTCCGATGAACCTCTCTGCACTCTTGGATTTATCAATAACCTCTTGCCAGTTCCAGGGATATATCTTTTGATTTTCTTTTCCTTCTTGACGGGCAGACCAGGCAAAGCGGTTCTTCCCCTGCGCATCTTTGGCGGCGTTCTTGGTGGTGAGTGGCCCCACGTAGTAGGGGATACGGAACTCTACCAACGAAGTCAGTTTATCTTCCTCTGTGAGCAAGAACGGATAGTATTTCCCTTGATTCTCGCAGATCTTGCGTAACTCTTCGAGATGAAACTGGTAGGGGATTGCTCCATTATCGCTTGTCTTTTGGCGACGCAAAAAACGTTCGTGCTCAAAGCCCTCTTTCATCTGCAGATAGTCGGGGTCAGACAAAACGGCAGGGTCAGCCTTCGAGTTTTCACCCTCGAAGAGGTCGACGACGTCTTTTTTGAATCTGTCATACGAACCTGAGCCATGGTCTAGGTCATATAGTGTATACCCTGCGGAACCTCTCTTTTGGTACGAATGGTTGCTATTTCCTTTATCGTCTGAGATTGTCTTGCCACGGAAGAAGCTGTCATACGCATCAGGCACATGCGTTCCTACCAGACGCTTCAGGGTCTTAAGTTGCTTGCCGTAGGTATCAAAGTCACGCGCTTTGATAAAGGAGATGGTTTCTCCTTCTTTGGCACCTTCCAAAATGCCGCTCAGGATATATGCGGAGTATACCTTTTGAAGCATTTCAAACAGATACTGTCCGTCATCAGGGCACGCCGGCATGAACTCTTCGACTTTCTCATCCTCAGAAAGCATAAAGCTATAGTCAGTTTCTCCTTCAATGCTAAAAAACTTCTTGAAGTCCACCTTATAACCGATGGCTGCCTTGCCGAGTTGATCAGCGATGCTCTTTTTGTATGCCTTTTCCGTATTGAGCAGATCAGAGAATTGTTTGTATTTGTCGCCTCTGCTGATATGAGGATCTTCCAGAATTGCCGTGATCTTTTGAGCGGTCTCATCGAGAGCGTCGGCGTCCCCGCTCAGGGATGTACTGATATCCTTGTTGTCACACCAATCCACAAAGGCGTTCAAGAACTCTTCGACCGAGCCCACCATACCAGAGTTGCTGGCGGAGAGCTTCTTGTTGTCCTGATGTAAGAAATTGCCGCGGTGCTTAACGATGTTATGTAGCGCCAAATATACAAGGCGGATATCAGCCTTGCTTGGGTCTTCTATCAGGCGTTTACGCAAGTGGTATATGGTCGGATACCTATCGTAGTATTCTTTATCAGTGAAGCCAGGGTCGTTGAAGAGGGCATACACATCCGATGAGATGCGATCATCGCGGTCTTCTAACAACAACATTGACTGGTTGAGCCTAAGGAAAAAGTCTGGATCGACTTTATCCATTTCGTCCTTAAAGAAACCTTGCAACAGAACTATACGCTGACGACGGCGTTCATAACGGCGGCGCTGTCCTCGATGTGAGCGGGCTTCGGCAGCGGTGCTTGCCGTGGGAAAGATACGGCTTCCCCAGGTCGGCTGCCCGTTAAAGTGCATCAGATTGCCTTCTGTATCGGTAACTGCCCAGCCAACTGAGCCGGTGCCCATATCCAAGCCTATAAGGTAGTTCTCAGCATCGCGTAATCTCATAGTCGTTCCTCCGACCATTTGCCAAATTTCTCATTTTATCTCATTGGCTTGTATTGGGTTGTATGCTACTATCAATTCGTCCTGATTACCAGTCAGAACGTAACTGCGAGTCAAAATACGGCTTTAGCCAAAAAAGCTCCTTCCGGGGCACCGCGTAGGTGGCACTTGCAGTCTCGAGAGCCCTTCGGGGCTCTTTTTTGTGCTCCTATGCTGTGTTATCCGTGCATCGTTGAGCTTCCTTATGGGGGGTGCGGACAGAATTTTCCAAGATTCTGTCTGTACCATTACAGTGAGAGACAGCCCCCTGGGGGCCTCTCCGAGCTTTGGGGTTTCGACAATGAAGTGTCTGCGGATTCCCTAACCTTGTAGATGGCCCTGAAAGGGGCTGCTGGCTAACCTTCCCCGGATAGCCGTATGTCCCTGCCTCTTGCGAAGGCCCGGGGAGTGTTGCTGCTAAGGGATGGTGGTCTGTCCGGGAACGGCTGATAGGGATGTGCCTCACGATAAGCAGGGTAGTGTGGATGTCGTCCCTCAGACACGCTGGCCTGCCGACCTAAGAGGAGGGTACCATCATGGAGTGCAAGCAGAAAGACTGGTTCGGGCCACAGCGCATCTATCTCGGCATAGATGTGGGAAGGCCATCTCACTGGGCAGTGAACCTGAAACTGGGTGGCACCATCGCGATCAGCTACAGGCAGGACAGGTGCCAGGAGAGTATCGAGGCTCTACTCGACGAGGCGGGAGAGGGCGCCCTGGTCAATTGTGGACCAGAAGAACAACATAGGCTCGCTTATCGTGTACAGGTGGTGCGCGAAAAGGATCGATGTTAGATACCTTCCCGGGGAAGGCCATGAAGTACGCCCGGGAGATGTTTCCCGGAACGGCCAAGAGTGACCGAACAGATACCGAAGCCATCGCGCAGGCGGGGATCGGGATCAGGACGGCCATCAGGCCGATAGCCGAGACCGACGACCTCAGCACCTGCGTCTCGCTGCTGTCCTTACAGCTCTCATATGCCACGAGGCGCGCCGGCCCGCAACAGGCTCCATGCGGTGCTGCTTAAGTCCGACCCCGCCGCCGAGCCCGCAGGGGATCTCTCGAGCGCATGACAGCTCGGGGCCATGGCCGAATACGAGGGGCAAAGGGCCTTGCCGCTACAGGCAGGAGGTACTACTGCACGCTGTGCGCGAGACACGGCGTACCTGTACAGGCAAGGGATGCATTCTGGAAGCTGTCCCACGCTCTTCCCCTCCTCGTCCTTCCATCCCGATGCAAAGGACATGCTGGCAAGCAGCCTTGCCAGGGAGATCCTCGCAGCCAGCTCCGAGAGGGCGGAGTTCTCCGCGGAGCTGGGGCGCCTGCTCCAGGACGATAAGACCTACCGCTGGCTGCTCACCATCTTGGGCATAGGGCCCAAGAGCACCTCGGCGCTCGCCACCTCGCTCTTCCTAAGGAACAGCAAGCTTGCCGCATACTGCGGCCCGCAGACCACGACTGCAGATCCTCCATCAGGCGCGAAGGAATGCCCATAAAGGCAACAAGGAGCTGAAGAACCTCCTCATATTCAGCTGCAACTCGCTCGTGGGGACGAAGAAGCGCTTCGGGAAGCACCACGATGCTTGGCACCGCAAGGGGCATGAGGCACAACAAGGCGCTCAAGGCAGTGGTCCGCAAGAGGTCCCGGGTCATCTATGCAGTGATGCGCGACCGGGTGCCATATGTGGAGCCGCCAGTGGACAATGTAGAAAAATCACCTGTTACGACTTGACAGAACTATAGGGACCCCCCCTTGTCGGTTTGCATGTGAAGTATTTGGATGGTGTGCTGCAGAGCGATTTTTTAGTTGAGAGCTAAGTGATGTTTGTGATCATCACCTAAGTGATGAGTGTCTTCCTTCGCTAGTTGGTGGAAAGGATGAGGTGGAAGCAAAGCAGGTATCTCGAAGGGTTTTTGTGCTCACAGTGATTGTTCAAGGTGGTACTTCTTGCTCTTAGGTGTCAGTGAATATATTGCATACAGCAAGCTATCGATATTTAGGCAGGCAAGACAAGCATGCAGTATGGAGTGCAAACCAACTACAGCTGCCATCTCAGTGCCAACCACTATCGCAAGTTGAAATGCCTTTGCCTATATGCGAACAACCTCTACAGCAAGGCTTTGTATCAAACAAGGCAGCATCTCTTCATTGCAGGCGGGCTTTTCAGCTGAAAGACCAACTATCATCTGTGCAAAACCAACGATACCTACAAGATGCTGCAAGCCTAAGGGGCCCAACACACGATAAAGGGTGTCGCCTATAGCTTGAAAGCTTCCCCTACACTATTGAGAAGATGCAAGAGTGGCAACTACAGCTACTCTCAAGTGTTGATCTCACACTACAGGGCAAAAGGCGGCGTGTTTTTGCTGATACTTCCCACGAACAGGTTGTAGAGGCTGCCCGCTCACAGGCAGCTCACACAGACCTATCCTAGCCATGTCGAACGTTTGGATGGGGCAGTGTATCAAGGGCATCCTCTCTAAACAGCCAGCAGCTGCTTTCAAAATCCAATATGTGCTTAAAGCCCAACAGCTCCTTAGCTTGAATGAGTGCTGTATTATGGGAGTGGATATAGAAGCTGACAATCTCGCCGCGCGGCTCACCTCCGGCCATGGGCGCTTGGTTGGCAGGAGATGGCTCAAGTCAGCCAACCACTATTGCAACAGGCACTTGGCGTATCTGAAAAGCCGACTAGACACAGACAAGTTCCGACAGGTAGCCGAAGGGGGTCGGCGTGTGCGAGACTGCATGCTCAAAGCGCCACGCACCCTCACCAACCTGTTCATAGAGAAGAACACAGACACACTGATTGTTGGACCCACCATGGGATGCAAGCAGGGAGCAGCCACGGCAGAAAGAATGATCAAGCGCTCATACAGATTCTCTATAGGCTACTCGAACGCTAGCTCACATACCGATACATGCAGCAGAAAGAGACCTACACGTCCAAAGCATCCTGTATGGGTGGGGATCGAATACAAGCCCGCTGACAAGTAAGCACACCTTCTCTTAGACAAGCGCATCTGAGGCGGCCTATAGCGAACCCAAAGGTAGCATCTTGGTGAAGTGCAGACATCAACGCTGCCGCAAACATTGCACACAAACAAAAGCCGGCAGAGCGGCAACTGTGTAGAGGTGTTGTGGCAATACCTCTACAAATTCATGTCGATTGAGACATGGGCCACACCAAAATCCCGTAAACTTTAGTTTACAGGAATGTCAAGAGCGACTAGAAGAAAGCCCCGAGTACAACGAGACCGACGCAAAGGGCAAGTACAATGTAGTCTGCGGTCTTCATGGGGTAGCGCTTGAAACTGCTCTCGCAGGTCCTGAGATAGAAGCCCCGCTCCTCTGCGGCGAGTGCGGTGCTGTCGGTTTTACCCACTGAAGTTACCAGCAGCGGTATCGCCAGTGGCAGCATCAATTGAAATTTCTTAAACGGATTCTTGGTGTCAAATTCCACACCGCGTGCGGTCTGGGCTTCCATGATGGAGTTCATCTCCTGGCTGAAGACTGGGATAAAGCGCAGCGCAGTCGTAAAGGTGAACGCATAGGGATAGGGGATGTGAAGCACTTCGACACAGGCATTAGCCAGATCATTCAGCTTGGTGACTGAGAGCATCAGGATCAACGGCAACGCTACACCCAACAATCTAAGGCAAGCCTTTGAGCCGGTGATTAGCCCCACGTCCGTCATCCACCAAATCACGAGGGTGCCGTCACGGACGAAAGCGGTCTGCAAAAGGAGCATGATGATCGCGATGGGGATGAGGAGCTTCAACAGCGATATGAGTTTTGAGACCGAGTGCGCATAGAAGCCTAAACCAAAGGTTAGGGCCAGAAGGACAATGAGCATCGAATAGGTCTGCGCCAAGAACGTCGCGATAATGATCGCAGCGGCAATCGCTAACTTCGTCACCGGATTGAGGCGGTGCAGCAGGGTATTACCCGGCACATAGTCGATTACATTAACCATGTCTCACCATCTCCTCAATCAAATCCACCATGCCGGACACCTGGCTGATGCCAGAGAATTCGGGGCTTATGGTGTGGGTAAGCTCCTGCGAGAGCTGCACGATCTGCGGGGCCTGGATGTAGGCCTGGTGCATCAGGTCTGCGTTCTCAAACATCTGTTGGGTTGGTCCACGCCCAAGGATCTTTCCGTTTGCCATCACCATCACGCGCTCTGTAAAGTCGGAGACAACCTCCATGTCATGGCAAACCACAACAACAGCGCAGCCGTTGTTTGCCATCTCACTCACCGTGTCCATCACGGTCATACACTCGCGGTAATCGAGGCCGCTTGTTGGCTCATCGAGGAGCACAAGATCGGGCTGCATCACGACGACGGAGGCGAGGGCGACTACTTGGCGTTGTCCGCGT
This sequence comes from Atopobium sp. oral taxon 416, assembly GCF_018128285.1. Lineage (NCBI taxonomy): Bacteria > Bacillati > Actinomycetota > Coriobacteriia > Coriobacteriales > Atopobiaceae > Atopobium > Atopobium sp. oral taxon 416. The sequence continues at coordinate 2,353,519 of NZ_CP072380.1, read as the reverse complement.
GAGAGCGAGAAGGGGGACTCTTCGGCAGGAAGGCCGAAGCGTTCGATCACCTTGTTGGCGCGGCGGCGTGCCTCGGTACTGTCTACACCCTGCAGTTCGAGACCAAAGGCGACCTCGTCGGTCACGGTGTTCTTGCAGAGCTGGTAGTCAGGGTTCTGGAAAAGGATGGAGCAATGGCCCGCGATGCGGCTCGTGGGGACCTCGCGGGTGTTGAGTCCGGCTAAGAGCACGTTGCCTCTATTGGGCTTCAGCAGCCCACAGATTAACTTCATCAAGGTCGTCTTGCCGGCGCCGTTCTGGCCGATCACGCCGACCATCTCACCGGGATAGACGGACATATTGAGGTCGTCGACGCGGCCGCCGCCTCCAGGGTACTGAAAGCTGACGTCCCTGATACTGAGGATCGGTTCTGCGTCCTGTGCGTGGGGACGGGGCGATACGACGTGCTTGGAGCCTTTGTACACTGGGTCGTCATCCTCGACAATGTCTGAATTAAGGAGGTCATGGGGGATCAACCGCTCGACCATTGCAGTAGCTTCCGGAACGTCGAGACAGGGATGCCCCGGCTTAATGAATCCGTCATGGGCCAGCGAATTTGAGACGCGCGCGACGCGCGGGCTGTCGACGCCGAGCTTACGCAGTTTCTCTGCGTGGACGAAGGTCTGCTTGGGGGTGCCGTCCAGAAAGATCTTACCGTGGTCGATTACGACGATGCGGTCACAGTACTGGGAGAGTAGGGCCACTTTCTGTTCAATCACGACGACGGTGACGCCCTGTTCGTGCACGTCGCGCAAGGTATCAAAGACGAGCTTTGAAGAGGCCGGATCGAGCGCCGCGGTTGGCTCATCGAGTACGAGCACCTTCGGTTGCATCGCGAGGATGGCGGCGATAGCGACCTTCTGCTTCTGGCCGCCGGAGAGCGTGGCGATTTCGCGGTCTCTTAAGTCAGCGATACCGACGGTATTCAGGGTATCGGTGATGCGTTGCTCAATCTGGTTGTGTGGGACGCCGAAGTTCTCCAGGCCGAAGAGCATCTCATCCTCGACGACAGAGGCAACCATCTGCGTTTCGATATCCTGCAGCACTGACCCTACCGTCTGTGAGATATCGGTGAGGGAGATATCGCAGGTGTCCTTTCCCTCAATCAGGGTGGAGCCGTAGAGTGTCCCTTTGAAGTGGTGGGGGATGGCTCCGGACATGATCGCGGCAAGTGTCGACTTGCCCGCGCCGGAAGGGCCTAAGATGCCCACAAATTCCCCGGGATTGGTTTTAAGATTGATATGGGAGAGGGCAGGAGTTACATCTTCGCTCTCGTCCGTTGCGGCATAGGTGAATGAGACATCCTTGATATCGATGATGGGTCTCTCCATGGCTGCCTTTCTTACTCACTAAAAACGCGTGCTCATCTATTGTGCGACAAAGTGAGTGTAATGCACAAAGATATGGGTTGCCCCACCGTGGGGCAACCCATATCCTCACATTGTCTTGAGTACAAAGATCATAGTCACTCTGCTTGGAATGGCTGCACCTTGAGTGCCTTGCAGATCGGGACATAGAGCGCAGCGACCAGGATCGCGTTGAAGGCACCCGTTGCAAAGACGACCGGGAGCATAGCGGCAGCGAGCTGCTGTGCGGCGCCGACCATTGCAATACGGATGATCATGAAGATCACGCCGGAGACCACGGTGGTGACAAAGGAGCCAACTAGCGGGATGGCCTTCCTGGCACTGGTCCTCATACCGGCGCGGACGATGATGGCCATGAGCATTGCGGCAATGCTCTCAGCGATAAAGTCGACACCCGGGGAGGTGGTGGTGAGCTGAATGACTGCGGCGGAGATGAGGCCGATGATCAGGGCCTGTGGGACCTTCGGACGTACGACGAAGATCGTGAGGCAGAAGGCGGAGATAATGAACTCAGGGCTGATCATGCCACCGGTGACGGAACTGATCGCTCGCCCGAGCGTGAAGTTTAGGATGAAGCCCGCAGCTAAGAGGATCGCGAGTAAGACCAGCGAGCGGATGTTGAGCTTGCCGTGGTCCTCAGTGGTGACGGTGCGTGCCTGCTGATGGGTTCCCTGTGCTTGTGCCATGATGGGTATCCTTTCCTGGTAATTAGTCATGAAAAAAAGAGGGCTCTGGTCAATTCCAGAGCCCTCTTTCCACTGTTATCTATCATCAGCGTGCAAGACTCATGATTGACCGAGCATACGAGTGCAACGCCACCACCACTGCTTGTTGGTAAGCTGTGACATCGTCACCCTCGTTTATCTCCCTCGTGAATCGTTTGCTTGCGTGGCTCAAACTATAGGGCACGCATCAGGTTCCTGACAACCCTTTTTTGTGTAAACCTTTTGTTTCTTGATTATCCCCTGTGTGTCAGTAACCCATCAGCTGCAGGACGAACATGATCGCTGTGAGGACCGTCACGAGGATGATAATGAACCAAGTGAGGAAGTTCCAGACACGGCCATTGGCGTATTTGCCCATAATGAAATGGCTCGAGGCGATGATCACCATGCACACAAGCAGGATCGGCAGGATCACGCCGTTGATCACCTGCGCCACCATCATGATCCCGAAGAGGTCGATATCGGGAACCAACACCACGACTGCGGAGAGGATGATCATCGCAGTGATGATGCCACGGTAGGCTGGGGCTTCCTGCCAGGTCCGGTCAGGGCCACGCTCCCAGCCAAAGGCCTCACACACTGCGCTTGCGGTGATGCCCGGCAACACGCAGGCTGCCAAGAAGGAGGCACCGACCAAGCCGATTGCAAAGAGGATGGAAGCGTTCTCACCGGCGAAGGGGACGAGGGCCTTTGCGGCGTCTGCAGCCGTGTTGACCTGCACCCCTTCCGGATAGAGGACGGTGCCGGTGGTCAGGATGATGAACCAGCTCACGAGCTCTGCCGCGATGGCACCAGAGGTATTGTCCGCACGTTGGGCAGGGATGCCTGACGCATCCAGGTTCTTCTCGACGACGTTGCTTGAGACCATAAAGATCATGTACGGGGAGATCGTGGTACCGATGTTTGCCACGAACAGGGAGACGTAGTTGAGGTCATTGGAGATTGTCGGTACAAAGGTCGCCTGCAGAGCTGCACCCCAGTCCGGTTTTGCCATGAATGCCGAGATGATGTAGGTCAGAAAGATCGCGCTGATGCTCAGCAGGATCTTCTCGATACGGTGGTAGGAGCCGCCCATCGTAAGCATCCAGCAGGCTGCGGCGGTGACCGGCACGCTTACCTGGAGAGGGACGCCGAAAAGCTGCATGCCCGAGGCGATGCCGGCAAACTCAGAGAGCGACACGGCAAAGTTTGAAACGATGAGCGAGAGCATCGCGATTGCGGAGACCCTGACGCCGAAGCGTTCACGGATCAGGGAGGCGAAGCCCTTGCCGGTGGCGCAGCCCATGCGGGCGGCGGTTTCCTGTACCACGATCAGAAGCAGGCACATGAGCGGGATGGTCCAGAGCATCCCGTAGCCGTAGCTGGCGCCCGTAGTGGAGTAAGTGGCGATTCCGCCGGCGTCGTTGCCGGCAAAAGAGGTCAGGATCCCAGGGCCCATGGCGCCCAGGATTGCGAGGAACTTTGCCTTTCTGCTCAGCGGTTGTGCGGTTGTGGTAGTGTTCGTATCTGTCGTTTGCGTCTGGTTGTTGTCTGCCATAGCGCGCTCACGCTCCCACTGCGAAGAGTGAGATAGAGACGTAGGCGAAGAAGATCGCAAGCGACAGGATCATGTAGAGTACCGCCATCGTTGCACCGGAGGTGTCCTTATTGTCTTCGTCGCGTTTTCTGATCCAGGCTAAGACTGCCGGGGAGAGCGCGAAACAGATAAAGGCTGCTGTTGCTGCGGCGCCGACACCGCGTGCGGTGAGTTCGGGGGTTGCCCCCATGAGGCCGGTCACAATGCTGCCGGCGACAAGCACGATAAAGAAAGCGACGAGCAGGCCTAAGCCTACACCCTTAAAGACCATGCCTAAGGTAGACGGCGCATCTTCGTCCGAATCATATTCGAAGTAGTTCTTCGTGACGTAGGCTGCAGCGTCGTTTCCCGCGATCACTGCGATTGGCATGCAGAAGGCAAGCGTGATCACATCGAGTTGAGGGATGTGGTCGTGCAGTACTGCGGAAAGGATCAGGACGCCGATCATCCATACCAGGAACCAAGCCCCATTGCGCAGCAGCCAGGTGAGATCGCCGGTGCGGCCTTCGGAGGAGGTATCGTTGTGGCCGGCGCCTGCAATCTGCAGGTCCTCGGCGTGCTCTTCGTTTAAGACATCGAGGGCGTCATCGACTGTGACGATACCAAGCAGGTGGTGCTTGTCGTCGACGACCGGCATTGCGAGCAGGTTGTACTTGACGATATCGTCAGCGACTTCCTCCTGGTCGTCGTCGGGGCTCACAGTCTTGATGTCTTCGGTTTCGGCAATGTCTTTGAGGTAGGACGTGTGATCAGCGAGCAGCAGAGTCTTAAGGGGGATCACACCGCTCAGGCGGTCCTCTCTGTCTTTGATATAGATGTAGGTGACCGTCTCAAAGTCCTCGTCGAGGTTTCGGATCACTTGGAGGGTGTCCTCGACGGTGTCCCCTTCGTAGAGATCTACCACCTCGGATGTCATGATTCTACCTGCGGTGTCCTCTTTGTAGCCCAAGAGCTGACGCACGGCGCGCTGCTCTTTGACACCCATCAGGCGCAGCAGTTTCTCTGCCTTGTCGTAATCGAGCTCACTGACCAATTCAGCTGCATCGTCCGGGCCCATCTCAGAGAGCATTTGGGAAGCATCGGAGTCGTTCATGCCAGACATGATGTCGGCGGCGATCGTGTCGTCGTCGAACTCAGAGATGGTGCCGGCCTTCTGCTCTGCATCGAGCTGGGCGAAGATCTGACCACGGAGCCTCGGATCGAGTCGTTCGATGATGTCTGCGATGTCAGCCGGATGCATATCGTCGAGTGTCTTGTGGGTGACGGAGAGCTTCACATCGGAAAGGTCACGGTCGAGCAGGTCCATGTAGTTCCAGGCGATGATCTTCTCGGGGATGTCCTTGCCGAGCGCATGGGCGATCTTCAAGACAAAGCGCTCAAGCTTCGGGGAGAGAGCCCGCAGGAGGCCGCGGATACCGACCTCGGCACCGAGCAGCCGCAGCTGGGAAGAATTGGTATCTGAAAGTTTGAGGTCATTGACGCGCACGACACGGACGCCCCGCGTATCAACGATCTGCTTGTTGAGCAGGTCGCGCGACATCAGGATCTCGTCGGGTTGTAGATAGCTGAAGCGGGTATCGGTCTTGATCACGTTCAGTCGGACTTCGTGTTCGTTATATGTGTCGACGTATTTGCGCCACGATAGCATGAACGGAGTACGACTGGGACCCTCGATTGCGAGCGAGGTAACCCGTGGGAATACTTCGCCTGTCGCGATGCCCAGATCGTTGACGCGACCGATATTTTCACCATCGACGTCGTAGACCGGGTTGCCGAGGAGTTGGGAGAGATAGATCATACTTGGGGCTCCTTGATGGGTGTTTGGTTTCGGGTACCCCGCGGCACCCGCTCAAGGAGCACCGAGGGGTTATCGACTGTGAGGTCGAGGTTTCATCGATGGCCCTTTCTCGTGTGTAGACAAGTAAAACGCCCGTATATTCGAGCTAGCAATATAGAACATTGTACTCACAATCAGTACGTGAGAGCGGAAAATATTATGAGGCAACCATATTGCGCCGCGATATGGGGACCTTGTAGAGGCATTTGCAGCGCTCTGTGGTTTCGATACAATAGCTTCGGCCATAAGACCAGTACGGGACGTACTACACGACGGCTCTGAATAAGGAGGCTGCAAACTTGCGCAAGTAAGCACGTCTTTTCAAGGCGATCATCTGTTGTTTTTTGTTGATTGTTAGATGTGTTTGCGAGGTTTGCATGACTCAACTTACTATTTCCCACCTTTCCTATACCTATCCTGACAGCCCTGAGGCGCTTTTCAACGACGTCAATCTCACGTTTTCACAGGGGTGGACGGCCCTGATCGGGGATAACGGATGCGGCAAGACTACGCTGGCACATCTGATCGCCGGCACGCTCACGCCGGATGCAGGGTCGATCGCCCCCAAGCTTGTGGTGGCACTGGCAGAGCAAGATACCTCAGAAGTACCTCGAGCGCTTTCCGATTTTGCCTGTGACTATGGACAAGAAGCCCTGGAGGTGCGGGAGATACTCTCTATTGAGGACGAATGGCTCTGGCGCTATGATACGCTCTCTGCAGGGCAAAAGAAGCGCATACAGATCGCATTGGCGCTCTGGCAGCAACCGGATGTCTTAATCGTAGATGAGCCGACCAACCACCTAGATCTTCCCTCGAGACAGGCAGTCGCTGAGGCACTGCGGGGCTTTTCTGGTATCGGCCTTTTGATCTCCCATGATCGGGCTTTGCTCAATGTAATCACTCAGAATTGCCTTTTTATCGACGCAGGTGCCATGGAGCTCATCCATGGCACCTACGAGCAAGGAGTAGAAGAGCGCCGGAAGGCGGCGCTCAACCGTAACCGTGACTACCTTAAGGAACGGCGCGAGCTTGTCCGAATTAAAGCAGTACGGGAACAGACACGTGCAAAGGCTGCCCAGAAGAAAGGACGGTCTCCGAAGGCCTCTCCCCGAGATTCCGATGCCCGAGAAAAAGCGAACCATGCCAAAGCTACGAGCAAGGACGGTATCCTTACCCGGCAGGTTTCTGCATTGAACAGCCGCCTCGGGAAGCTGGAGCGTGATGCCCACACACGGCCGCAGGGCAAGTACAACGGTGAAATCCCCACGTTCGGGCACCGTGCCGCTCGCTCGGTGCTCGTGCACTTGGAGAGCCAGACCATACCCTTTGGTCCGGACGCTGAGACGGGTGTCTCCATATCTGAGCTATATGTGGGGTCCTCCGACAAGATTGCCCTGATGGGAGCCAACGGGGTAGGGAAGACGACACTGGCACGAGTACTGATTAAGGCTGTACCGGACGATATCGCTACCTTAGTCTTGCCTCAGGAGCTGAAAGCACCGCAGCGCTCTGCGGTGCTGAACCAGTTGCATGAATTGTCTGATCGTGAGTGCGGACAGGTGCTGTCGGTGGCGGCACAGCTCAATGCACGCCCGGAGACTTTCCTGGAAGGGGAAGCTCTAAGCCCCGGGGAGCTGAGGAAGCTCTGCCTCGCGCTCGCAGTGCTGCAGGATCCGGCACTGCTGATACTTGATGAGCCGACGAATCACCTAGATATCCACTCAATCGAGGCGCTTTCCCATGTACTGCAGGCTTTTCCTGGGGCAGTCGTGTTGATCTCACACGATCAGACGTTGCTTCAGGAAGTGTGTACCGTGCGCTGGGAGATCGAGCAGGATGAGACAGGCAATTCGCGGCTTAGTCTTTCAAGCTGAGCTCACGGAGCTTTTCGGGGAGGGTGAGCCATGCCTGCGCGATTGAGCTTGCATGGTCAAAGGCTAAGCCCTTGCCGTTGGCATCGGTGGCCCAGAGGTGCCCGGACACCGGAAGATGCGTGATAGCAAAGTCAGAGGACAGCTCTTCGTCTTTACCGTGGAGCGTCAGCTGTGTGTGGTCACCTTCCTTATGGGCAGTGACACGGAACCACTGAGTCTGTGCTGCGTCGTCGCCTGCCTCAGCGATTGCGCCCGTGTCGTCGAGGGCGACAAAGGCATTGGAGACGACCCAACCTCTGGGGTCACGACCGGGGGTAGAGAGCAGCATGATTGGCTCGAGCTTCAGACTTTTGACATGGGTCTCCTCTGCGAGTTCACGTGCTGCAGTCTCATCGGCGGTCTCATTGGGATTGACGAAACCGCCCGGCGTCGCCCACTGGCCGATGCAGGGATGGCCGCCTCGGCGGACGAGTAACAACTCTAAGTGCTGCCTATGGATGCGGAAGACGCAGATATCCGCTGTGAGCGACGGGGCGGGATAATCCTTGGAGGTGTAGGAGGCTAAGAATTCTGCTTCTGTCAGACCGCTTTTATCGACCGGTTGTCCGTTTTTCATATGCATGAGGTTCTCCTGACTTCGTGTATCAACTATGTTCTCTCCTCATTTCGCTATCCTACCCCGCTATGCCGATTGGATACCGGACTTTGGTTTTTCGATCCCCGATATGGTGCTATGAGGCCCCTCAGCCGCGCTTCCTGCCGGCAGAGGGGCCCTTCCCTTCACCGCGCAGCATGGAGAGCGTGCAGGAGGAGATCGCCTTCACGTCGCCTTCGGTGAGGTTGAAGTGCAGCAGCGGAGGCCCTGTCCTTGACGCCAGCTCTTCGATGATGGGGCTTCTCCTGGATATGTTGGCATACCTCCTCTCCGAGGTGCGGCACACATCGAGGCCGCGACAGAGCCCCATGATGTCCTTGGAGGAGAACCTATCTCCCAGCACCTTCATCTGCAGGAGCCTCATGAGCAGCACGGCGATGTAGCAGACGAGGAAGTGGCCCGTGATTGTGCTCTGCCTCTGAAGATAGACGGGCCTCGCATCGAGCTTGGACTTCATCACCCTGAAGCTCTCCTCGATCCTCCAGAGCCTGTGGTAGGTGCTGTATATGGCCAGAGGGTCCATCCTGGTCTCCGAGGTCACGATCATGTTGTAGCCGGCAAGGGCCCTGGCCTTCCTGATCGCCTCGTGGTTGAGCATGGCCGCGACCTTCATGTCCTCCCTGAGCTCGCCCTCGGCGTCGACGGGGGAGTATGTGACGTACTTGGCGCTGTCGCCGTAGTCGGACCTCTTCGCCGCTGCCGCCTTAAGCGCCCTTGCCTTCTCCACCTGCTGGCTTATCTCGCAGGTCTGTTTCCTGGCAAGCGAGGGGCTGTACGTGACGACGTGCCTCTCGGGGAGGCTGACCTTCCTCTTCCTTCCGTCCTCTCCCTCTACCGTGTACTCGAAGTCGCCGTCGGCCACCTTGTAGCGAAACGATGTCTCGCCCTTCCCGTCGGGGACATCCGTCCAGCCGTCCCCCGAGAGCGCCCACGTGCGCTCCTTGGCAGGGAGCGCCTTCACCGACTTCGAGAAGATGTAGCCGTCCCCTGCAAGCACGGCCTCCGCGATGTTGGCTGCGCAGCTGAGCCCCTTGTCGGCGACCCTCACGGTCCTGCCGGATATGGAGCCCCTCTCCTTCATCTGGGCGATGCACCTTCCGAGCTGCGGCCTGTCGCTCTCGTTTCCGGGAAACAGGCTCATGGCCACCGGGATGCAGTTGGCGTCGAGGAGAAGGCCCATTGCGACTGTCGGCTCCGGCCTGTGCTCCTTCGAGGGGCCCTTCCTCCTGAAGGAGTCCTTGTGGTCGATCTCGAAGTAGAAGTTCGTGCAATCGAAGTAGGCCAAGGACATGTCGTGGCCGAAGAGGGCATCCACGTGCGCATTGTAGATCTCGACGACCTTGTCGTACTCATCGCCCAGATAGGCGAGCCCGTCTCAGAGCTGGTCCAGGGTGAAGGATGCGTCCACGCCCTCCATCTGGGGCAGTACGTCCTTGAAGGTCCTGAGCTTCGAGCAGGGGGCCATGGCCCTCGCATAGACGAGCGAGGAGAGGAGATCGTGCAGCGAGAAGCGCAAGCCCGAGGGCGCCTGCAGCAGGGCCATGTCGCCTGCAGCTACAAGCGCCGTGTCCTCTGCCTTCAGGGCGAAGTGGCCGAGGTGCCTTGCGTCGGGGGCATCGGAGATCTCCCGCACCCTCTCCCTCTCCATGCCGGCCTTCCGCTCGGCATTCATGCGGGCCACCTCGCGCTTGTAATGGGAGACGGGATCCTCTATGCCCTTCTCCATCAGCTCGTCCTCGTAGCCCAGGGCCTTCACCGACCTGTTCGTGGTATGCCTTCGCTCGGGGTCCCAGTGGCTCTCGTAGATCTGGAGATAGAGCCCTTTCTTTGTTGCGCGTCTGCTTGAGGAAGTAGGCCATCTGCCACTCCCTGTCAGACGAAAGCACCATAGCACCGTATATAGATGACGCCAGGAAATTCCCCACAGATCAAGCATCGGAGTATAAAAAAGCCAGCTCAGGGCTGGCTTTTGCGGTTCCGGGCCATGTCCCGGGTCCTGAAGAATCGTGGTGCTAAACGCTAAAGACGGGCTTTTATCGACCGGTTGTCCGTTTTTCATATGCATGAGGTTCTCCTGACTTCGTGTATCAACTATGTTCTCTCCTCATTTCGCTATCCTACCCCGCTATGCCGATTGGATAAGGAAGTAGTTGGAATAAACTAGGCTAGAGAGCCACAACTTCTTAAAGAGTAGATGAGGTAGCAGGTATGGCTGATGCACAGAACAACACGCGTTCGCTGTCCGGGATCCGCCCCCACAGTGCAGCTGAGATACGACTGAGAACCCAGGCGCTTGAGATACAGCACGCGATGAAACAGCGGGAGAAAGAGCGTGAGAAGGAGGACCAGCGGCTCGACACCGCGATCAATGCCTCCGATGTACGGAGCAAAAAGATCATCGAGGAGCTCGAGGACCTCAGCCACGACCTCTATGACCAGTATGATCAGGCACTCGCCGCGTTCATCAATGAAAACTACGATCAGGCGATCAAAACCGTTCAGGCGATGTTCGATATGATGAAAGACGACGGCGGCAACGATCTCGAGAAGCAAGTCAACAAGCGGGGTGGCCGTGTCTACGACTTCTCGGATCCGGTTGATGAGCAGTTCGCTCAGCTGCTTGACCCTAAATTCAAGGTTGCTTCGTTCTCTTTTGCTCCTCGCTATGGCCCGCTGTTCCTGCAGTCGCAGGCATATCAGCAAAAAGATGAGATGGACAAGGCCCTCAAGACGATCGATGAAGCGATCACCTGGGATCCCTATGACGGGGATACCTTGGTTTCCCGCGCGGGCATGCTGATCGATATGGACCGTGAGCGTGAGGGGGCCCAGGCGCTCGAGGAGAGCTATGCTTTCCTCACAACGCCCACTGCCTTGGGCCACTATCACTTCTTCCGCGGCACCTACCTGATCCACAAGGGCAACACGCCGTTCGGTGCAGCGCACCTAGTCTTAGAGCGTGACTTTGTCGACGACGAGGTAACTTCGAGTGGGGATCGTCTCCTCTATGGGCTCGATCACATCTTTAACCGCCCGGGGCAATTCTCGTCGATGGAGTCAAAAGAGGCACGCCGTAAGCTCCGCCGGGCGAAGGAGCATGTGGAACCCGCACACTTGGCAAAGCGTGCGTTGATCCAAGCGCTGAGAGAGATGGTGGAGGCGCAGGATCAGGAGATGATTGACGACCTCACAGAGCGCTATCAGGCACTGTTCACCGGTGAGAAGGACAAGAAAGAATTGGGGAACGTCCTTGCCGGTAGATTGGACAATGCGTAAAGTTTTATTTAGGTTACTGCAAAAGGGAGAGGAACATCATGAAGGTATTGCTGTTGAACGGAAGCCCGAGGCTTCATGGGAATACGAGTGTGGCGCTCGAGCGGATGGAGGATGTCTTTGCCGAGGAGGGCATCGAATCAGAAGAGGTCCGCGTCGGCACCAAGGATGTCCGCGGCTGCATCGCCTGCCATCGCTGCACTGAGCTTGGCAAGTGCATCTTCGACGATATTGTCAACGAGATCGCCCCGAAGTTTGAGGAGTCAGCCGGCCTTGTCGTTGCAAGCCCGGTCTACTATGCCTCAGCGAATGCGACCCTAGAAGCCTTGCTGCAGCGCCTGTTCTACAGTATTCACTTCGATCCCTCGATGAAGGTCGGGGCAGCTGTCGCGGTGGCACGCCGTGCGGGCACCGTCTCCACTTTTGGTCAGCTGAACAAGTTCTTCTCGATCAGCAGCATGCCGATCGCGACGAGCACCTACTGGAACGATCTCTTCGGTTCTGCACCCGGTGAGGTGCAGCAGGACACCGAGGGCATCGGTGTCGTGTGCAATCTGGCACACAACATGGCGTTTCTGATGAAGTCAATCGAGCTCGGAACAAAAGAATTCGGCGCACCGAAGCATGAGTGCTATGACCGCCGCAACTTCATTGCATAAAGAGTTACTTTAAAATCTGATTTAAGGGGCACCTCAAATGGGATGTCCCTTTTCATGTGAGGGCGGCGTATCGCCGCCCTCCATCAGAAATCCTTGATTTTCCTGCGCTTTTGGCTGTGGATATCCTGGATATATCCCGTACAATGGTTGGGTGGTTGGATAATTCGTGCGGGTAGGACCTTCCCTCAGGAGGAACCTTGATAAGCTTCTCTCAGTTTTTGGACATGGTAGCGACCAACCCATTTCTCGCTATTGTTATCGTCCTAATTCTCGCTACCATCTTCGTCAATGGGGCAACGGACGCCGCGAATGCGATCGCGGAACCGGTGGGCACGCGCTCAATCGATGTGAACTCAGCCATCACGGTGTCGGTCGTCTGCAACTTCGTCGGGTTGGTGACGATGACGATGATCTCGACTGCCGTCGCGGATACGATGAGCAACATGGTGGATTTCGGCGGGGATAACCATGCCGCACTGATCGCGCTTGCTGCTGCCACCGTCGGTATTGTAGCCTGGGGCGTGGGCGCTTGGATCTTCGGTATCCCCACCTCTGAGAGCCATGCGCTGATCGCAGGTTTGACCGGCGGCGCTATCGCGGTCTCCGGTGGCATCGCCGGCGTCAATATGGGGGAGTGGGCCAAAGTAATCTACGGCCTGGTGCTCTCCACGGTGCTCGGCTATCTCGCAGGCTGGGTAATCGCAAAGATCATTCCGCTCTGCTGCCGACACGCGGACAGACGGAAAGCCAATGACTTCTTCGGCAAGATGCAGATCTTAGGCGCCGCAGGCGTGGCTTTGATGCACGGCGCGCAGGACGGGCAGAAATTCATGTCTACTGCTCTGCTCGCGATCGCGCTTTCCGCGGGCCGTTCGCTTGACTCGATGAGCGGCTTCCCGCTGTGGCTTGAGGTCCTCTGTGCCGGTACGATGGCGCTCGGCACCGCTGTGGGCGGCAAGCGCATCATTAAGAAGGTCGGTATGAAAATGGTACCCCTTGAGAAGTACCAGGGGTTTGCCGCTTCAATCTCCGCTACGGTCTCGCTTCTGGTCGCGACCTTGACTGGCCTTCCGGTCTCCACGACCCACACGAAGACCGCCGCAATCATGGGCGCGGGCGCCGCGAAGAATGTGCACTCAGTCGATTGGAACATCGCGAAAGAGATGGTCTATACCTGGATCTTCACGTTCCCCGGCTGCGGCATTATCGGATTTGTTTTGGCAAAACTCTTTTTGATTTGGTTCTAGTCATATCCTGTTTGGCACGCATAGGAAGGAGCACGCATGCCTCGCACTAAGAAAGAGGATCCGTTCTACACGATGCTCAAAGATTTCGCGACGCAGATCGAAGATGACGCTCAGCTCTACGAAAAACTGGTCGACGGCTACCCTGACACCAAGTATCTGATCCCAGAAATCAAATTGCGCGAGTCGCAGTGCGATCAGACGGTCCAAAACATTATGAAAGAGCTCTACGCCTCCTTCATCACCCCGATTGACCGTAACGATCTGATGGACTTGACGCTCAAAATGGACGATGTCCCGGACCATATCAAGGGGGTAACGATGCGGTTCGACCTCTTCAATGTCTCAGGCATGCACACTGAGGCGAAAGAGATGGCACACCTGACCGTGATCGCGGTCAAGCAGATGCACCGCATGATCGATGCGCTCCCAAACTACAAGAACGACCCGACCTGCATGGAACTCGCGACCTCGATCGACTCGATTGAGGACGAAGGGGACTCAGTGTACGAGTCCGGGCTGCGCAACCTCTTCCGTGAGGAGGATTCCCCGCACCGGCGCCCCGGGCATGTGGTGGCGTGGCTGAGACTCTTTGACCGTATGGAGCTGTGCCTCGATGCGGTGGATGAAGTAGCTGGAATCGTCCGTTCCGTCATAATGAAGAGCGCATAACTTTAGTAAGTTAACATGTTCGTCCGTTCTTGTTCTTTAAAATTTTCTAACAGTCTAGATACCGGGTGATAGTATACCTACGTCGAGCTGCGGAGGCTTGCATCGACCATCACCATATGGCGAACCACCCTTGCAGCTTCAGGTCACCTATCACGGGCTTGGTTGACCTGGAAGAGGTAGATCTACCAGTTGAGGTAGCTTTTGCATGTTGACCGTGGATATGCCTGTGAGGTGCCAGATCTACCCGTTATCTAGACTGTTAGGAAAAGGGTTCAATCCTAAAAGCTGTGGGCAGATGCCCGTGACTTGATGCTCAAAGAGACAGAAATGCGGCCATCCTCTAGAATCTTGCATCGCAACATGTAGACTCCGAACAAGGATGGAGCGCGCTGACAAGTATAGCGTCCACGGCAGCCCAGCTGTCCGCCATTTCCCATACCGGAGAAGACTCTGTCTTCTTCTGGATCCCCTCCCATCTCGAGGGCTTCGTGCAGACGGGAGAGCCCAGAGAGAGCGCACGCACCAAGGAGTTCGGCACGTCGACCAAAAGATGCAGGAAGGCGGTGCAGATCCTCACGGTCCCGGGCAGGCCGGCAGTGTCGGATGCACCATGCTGCCCCTGCTGCGGAAGGGCAATAGAGAAAAATGGGAAGGCCCCCATTGCGCTTCGGCACCTCCTCTGGGGATGGGAAGGGGCAAGGATAGGGATCTTGCGGCCAAGATGGGCATGCAGGGAGTGCGGGAATACCCTCACGGAAGAGGTGCCCTTCAGGGCCCCAGGCCAGCGCATCACGCTGTTGCTGCTCGCGTTCGTGTGTGACCTGCTTGCCCTGGGTTAGACCCTTAAGGCAGTGTCCCTCATGATAGGGCTCAACAGGAATGTGGTGAAAAAGATCGACCGCGCGAGGCTCTCTGGGCTCTATACGGAGAAGGGCGAGGACGGCGAGACCAGACTCCGGAAGCCGAAGCGGTAGGCACGCTATCTGGGCGCAGATACGTTCAAGCTGCACAACAGGCACAGATATGCCACCGTAGTCATAGACCTTAAGATGGGCCATGTGCTGTAGCTCGCTCATTCCAAGAAGAAGCAGGTCGTGCATGAATTCTGTGACTTTGTGCTCGCTGAGTGGATGTCCCATGTGGAGGCAATCGCCTGCGACATGAACGCCGACTTCGAGTGCGCATTCCTTAAGCGCCATCCGCATCTCTCGGTCGTCTACGACTGCTTCCATATCGTGAAGAACTTCAACGAGAAGGTGATCTGTAAGGTCAGGAAGGATAAGCAGGCAAGGCTCAGGGACGATGGAGACAGCGAGGCCGCGCGTGCCCCTTAAGCACTCCACATACATCCTCATATCCTGTGCGGACACCAGGAAGAGGAAGGAGCGCGGTGCATGCGCCGGCGAGGTCGTCTCAAGGGGCAGCGCCCTCTTCGGCAAGCAGGAGGCCCTGCAGAGGGGAGGCGCCAGAAAGCGCTACGAGGAGCTCATATCCCAAAACGAGCTGCCCTTCGCCTGCGACATCGTAGATGAGATGCTCACGCAGGCCTATTCGTGCACCGATGTGGATGCGATACGCGCTGCCATAGAGAGGATCGTGGACACGTGCCGTGGCACGAAAGACAGGTATCTCGCCAGGGTTTCCTGTCTCGCAGAAGGGCACAGGGGAGGGATCGTCGTGCACGCCAGGCACCAGATATCCTCGGGGAAGGTGGAAGGCACCAACCAGATGATCAAGACGCTCAGGAGGGCAGGCTAGGGATACCCTAACGACGAATACTTCTTCCTCAAGATATTCGATTGCCAGCAGGCGCTACTCGAAGGCAGCTGGGGCTGCTTCGTGATGGGTCTGCACACAGGTTTCAGGACTGAACTACAAATTTGACGTCTCTTTTCAATCCGCTGGGGGATCGATGTATAAACGCGTATACTGTGCATGCTAGAATCAATATATGGTAATTATTTCCAGCGTGTTACAGGTCTCGGCGGACCTGAAGTGAAAGGAATGGCAATGAGGACAAGGAAGGTTGTTATCATTGGTGCAGGGCATGTGGGCTCCCACTGTGCGCTCTGCCTGATGTTTGGCCATCTGGTCAACCAGATTGTATTGGTCGATGTCAATCGTGAGCGTGCCGAAGCAGAGGCAATGGATTTGAACGATTTGGCATCCGGCTTAGGCGATGGTTTTGAGATTCGTGCGGGCTCCTATGCTGATTGCAAGGACGCCCATTTTATTATCATGACCGCAGGTAAGGGGCGCCGTCCGGGCCAGTCCCGCCTCGATCTTCTGGGCGGTACCCTAAGAATTCTGGATGATATCGTCCCTGAGATCAAGAAGTCAGGGTTCCATGGTATCCTGATCTCCGTCTCCAACCCCTCCGATATCGTGACCGAGTACCTCTATCGCGGCCTCGATCTGCCGCGTGGCCACGTGTTTGGCACTGGCACTGCACTGGACTCCGCGCGTCTGCGCCGTGTCTTGGGCAAGGAGCTCAAGGTTGACGCCCGTCAGGTCGACGCAATCGTGATGGGCGAGCACGGTGACTCCTCCTTTATCCCGACTTCCCATATCTCGATCAACGGCATCCCGCTGCGTGAGTATATGAAGCTCGCCGGCAGAGGTAGAGAGGGTATCGACTTCACTGAGGTGAAGAAGAAGGTTCGCGAGGCCGGCAGCCGCATCATTGCGGGCAAGAACGTCACCGAGTTTGGTATCGCCTCCGTCGTCGTTGAGATTGTCACTTCAATCCTGCACAACGAACGCACGATCCTGCCGCTCTCCGTGCACCTGGACGGGGAGTACGGCGAGAAGGACCTCTCCATTGGCGTGCCCGCAATCTTAAGCGAGCAGGGCGTCGAAAAGGTCCTCGAGTACGATCTGAACAACAGCGAGATTCAGGCGTTCCACGCTTCCTGTGACGTCGTGCGCCAGAAGCTCGACGCTGCAACACCGCTGACTTCAGTGTTCCAGCGTGGCAAAGATATCGCTGACAACATCAGCCAGAACATTCGGCGCTAACTGAGTATCAGCTTGTCTGTTTGGGGCTGCGGTTGACGATTATGATACCGAGGCTGATGAGAATCAGCGCGATCACGGTATTGACGCCGACCTCAGCCCCTTCTGCTCCCAGCGTGAGAAGTGAGATGAGCACTCCGAAGATCGGGATGAAGAATTGATACGGCGCGATACGGGAGATATCGTTGTCACGCAGCAGTAAACTCCAGATTGAAAAGGCCGCCGCTGATACAAAGACGAGCCAGGCGAGTATCCCCGCGGCAGCCCAGGAGTTGAGCGTGAAGGCTCCTCCGAGGAGCAAGCCGGTGAGGACTAGGCCGATCCCGCCCAGCACAAACTGCCAGCCGGTGAGCTGAATAGGATTCAAGTGCTGCGACTTCTGCCGCATCAACGCTGTTGCCATCGTCGAGCAGATGGTGCCGGACAACATGAGGGCTTCACCCCAGCCGAACTGGGTTGAGGCACCGATCTCCATTGAGATGATCAAGCCAAGAAAACCGAGCACACCGCCGAGGACTTTGCGCGCAGTCATTTTTTCCAACCTAAAGACAAAACAAGAGAACAAAGGCATCGCGAAGACACCGACGCCCTGGATGAGGGAACCGGTGACTCCAGTCGCATGCGCGAGGCCGATGTAGTAGAGCACGTACTGCCCATAGGTCTGAAAGGCTCCGAGCTCTAAGGCATTGAGGATAAAGTGGGAGCCTAGACGTGGGGCGTGGGTGTGCGCTTGAAAGACGATCAGTACTGCGAGACCCGCAAAGAAGAAACGGCTGCCCGCGAAGATGAGCTGTGAGCCCACATCGGAGGAGCTGATCGCGAAGAGCTGATAGCCCAGCCTGACCCCGGGGACCGCAGAGCCCCACAGGGCACAGCACAGGGTCGCAAGTGTCGCGACGGCAAGTGTGTTTGTCAGGGGTTTACGTTGAGACGATATGGTGGCCATAGGTCACGCAATCACCTGCTTCGCAAAGGTCAGTACCTCATCTACATTCGATTCGGTGGTTGCCCAGCTGGTCACAAACCGGATGACCTGTCTGCCGCCCTTCAGGGTGTAGAAGGTCTCACAGCCACAGGCTTCTGCGGACGCTTCGGCTTGTTTCGACGTCACGACAAAGAACTGCTGGTTGAAGTTGGAGTCACCGTAGGGCTTGTAACCTTCTTCGATCAGGCTTTCACGCATTTTTATGGCGCAGTCATTTGCCTGGCAGGTATAGGGGAACCAGAGCGGCTCGGTATCTTCGGGCATAAACGTGCGCTCAAACTGCACACCGAGTAGTCTTCCCTTTGCCAGAAATTTGTCCCGCTCCTTGATCAGGTAGGGGAAGGCTTCTTTAAGCTTAGGGTCGTTAATTACTAAAGCCTCACCGCAGAGCATCCCGTTTTTGGTGCCACCTAGGTAGAAGGCGGTGCAGCGCTTGGCGATATGGGGAAGAGTGAGGTCATTGGAAGGTGCGGCCGACGCGCTCGCCAAACGTGCCTCATCGAGGAAGACTGGCAGCTGATGCTCGTCGGCCCAGTCACAGATTGCGTCAAAACGCTGCTTGGTCCAGACGCCGCCGAGCTCGGTGGTGTTGATGATATAGACCGCGCCGGGTTTGGCCATGCGCTGATCGGTCGAAGTTTGGAAGTGAGAGACCCGCTCTGCTTCCTCGGGGCTCAGGAATCCGTCTTTGTCGTGGGTGGGAAGGACGGTTCTGCCTACCGCGACGAGTGCTCCGGTTTCGTGGACAGCGATGTGGACATCCGGGGTGCAGATGATGCCTTCCCAATCTTTGAGAAGGCCGTTTAGAGCTACGATATTGGTGGAAGTGCCGCCGATGCGGAACTCCACGTCTGCGGTGGGATCCTCGCAGGCCTCACGGATCAACTTACGGACCTCTTCACAGTGAGGGTCGCCCTCGGTGTAGCCAATACGCTGCTCGAAGTTAGCCGCGCACAGTGCCACCAGGATCTCCGAAGCAGCGTCCTCTGAATAGTCGTTTTGAAACATTCTCATGCTGTATGCTTCCTTTTTTATCACGATCAATCCTACTGCGTAAGCCTGGACATCAGGAGAATTACAGAAGTTAGAGAAGAGATTGGGCTCTCAGCGACGTAACGACTGCGTAGCAAGGATGTTTCAAGCCTGTAGCGATCTTCATTCATTTGGTTCATGCGGTGTACAATCACAGGCAATTAACCTGTTGTTGAAGTGGCTGCGTGATATGCAGGAAGGAGCACGTCATGGTTCAAAAGAAAGATATCGACTGGGGCAGCCTGACATTCTCGTACCAGCCAACTGACTACAGCTACGTCTCCAATTACAAGGACGGCGCATGGGACGAAGGCGGTCTGACCAAAGATCACTCTGTCACGATTTCCGAGTGCTCCGGTATTCTACACTACTGCCAGGAAGTCTTTGAGGGTCTCAAGGCCTACACCACCAAAGACGGCCGCATCGTGGTCTTCCGCCCAGATCAGAACGCCGCGCGTATGTATGACTCCGCAAAGCGGCTGGTGATGCCGTCATTCCCAAAAGAGCGCTTTGTCGACGCGGTCGAGCAGGTCGTGAAAGCTAACGCTGCCTGGGTTCCACCCTACGGTACCGGCGCAACCCTGTATATCCGTCCGTTAATGTTCGCGACCGGGATCGTAATCGGTGTTGCGCCGGCGGATGAATATCAGTTCCGTATCCTGGTCACCCCGGTCGGGGCCTACTACAAGGGTGGTGTCAAGCCGGTCAAGGTCCGCGTCTCCGAGTATGACCGTGCGGCACCGCATGGCACCGGTAACATTAAAGCTGGCCTCAACTACGCAATGTCCATGCTGCCGTCCACGATCGCCCACAAAGAGGGCTATGCGGACAACATGTATCTGGATTCCCAATCCAGGGCCTATGTCGAGGAGTCCGGTGGTGCCAACTTCCTGTTCGTTGATAAGGACGGAGCGCTCGTTGTCCCAAAGAGCGCAACCGACTCAATCCTGCCCTCCATCACCCGTCGCTCGCTCGTCGATGTGGCCAAGGGCTATCTGAACATGGACGTCGTGCAGCGTGAGGTCCGCTTCGACGAGATCGACCAGTTCGCTGAGTGCGGTATGTGTGGCACTGCGGCGGTCATTTCCCCGGTCGGTGAGATCGATGCCGGCGACAGAAAGATCGTCTACGGTATGGATCACGTCGGTCCGGTCATGAAGAAGCTGCGTGAGACCCTGACGGGCATCCAGTCCGGCGAGATTCAGGACAAGTATGGCTGGGTCCAGGAGATCAACGTTGCCTAGTCCTTCTCTATAATAGTGAGGTCATCCTTCGCACCTCCCATTTGTTTCACAACAAATGGGAGGTGTCGTGTTTTTCTGAAGAGGACTGCATGAAGGTATACTTAACCAGGCATGTCGAGGGAGGCCTTGCTGAAAAGGTTTGTGGCCCGACGGGAGACGCGCAAGTGCTCAAGTGCGCGTGAGGAGGAAGTACTTTGGCACAACGTATACAGGGAACTGAGGATCTTTACGGCCGCTACATGCGTGCCTGGGAATATATGTGCGACACAGCCCGGGATCTCTTCGGCTCCTATGGCTTTGACAGAATTGAGACCCCGGCTCTTGAGCAGGTAGCTACCTTTGTCCACGGGATCGGCGAGTCGACCGATGTGGTGCGCAAAGAGATGTTCCGTGTCTTTTCCGGGGCGCTCTTGGATCGCTTGCTCGCATCCGGCGATGAGAAGAGCCTGAAACCGAAGCAGCGGATGGCCATGAGGCCGGAGGGGACCGCCGGCGTCGTACGCGCCGCTGTCGAGCACAGTTTTGTGCCCCAGGGCGCCGCACCGGTCAAGCTCTGGTACGCCGAGGCGATGTTCCGCGGCGAGCGTCCGCAGAAGGGCCGCCTGCGTCAGTTTCACCAAGTCGGCGTTGAATGGCTGGGCACTGAGGATCCGGCAGCGGATGCCGAGTGCATCATCATGTTGATGGAATACTTCAAGTGTCTCGGCTTTGATCCCTCGACGTTGCGGTTGCGCATCAATTCGATGGGGGACGAGAAATGCCGTCCGGCCTACCGAGAGTCTGTTCGTCAGTTTATCTTCGATCATAAAGACGAGATGTGTGACGACTGCCTCGAGCGCGCCAACATCAACCCCTTAAGAAGCTTCGACTGCAAGAATGAACACTGTCAGCACGTTATGAAGTCTGCACCCCTCATTACTGACTACTTATGCGACGACTGCAAGCAGCACTATGCACAGGTAAAGTCCTATCTCGGCGCTGCCGGGATCGAATACGTTGAGGATCCGACGCTTGTGCGTGGCCTTGACTATTACACCCGTACAGTCTTCGAGATTGAAGTGAAGGACTCCGAGGTTGGCGCTATCGGCGGTGGTGGCCGCTACGACGGACTGATGCAGCTCGAAGGCGGCAAACAGACCCCGGGCATCGGCTTTGCGGTGGGCTTCGAGCGCATCTACCTGGCGCTGAAGGCACAGGGCAAGGACCTCGAGACTCCGGCACCGAGCTGCGTCTATGTTGCCGCAACCTCTCAGGATGAGCGTCGTGCCGCCTTTGACGTAACCCTCGCGTTGCGTCAGGCCGGCATCCGTACTGAGGCTGATTATCAGGGACGTTCCCTGAAGAGCCAGTTCAAGCAGGCTGATAAGCTCAATGCCCGTCTGTGCGTAGTACTGGGACCAGATGAGGTAAGTGCCCATCGGGCGACCATCCGTGACATGCAGAGCCACGAGCAGGTGCAGGTCCCCTTTGATGATTTAGCTCAGGAAGTTAAGAAGCGCCTGGCATAACAGCCAACATATAGGACTACATAGAAAAAGTTCTTCCTACCTTGCAGGAGTACCTTGAACACTCCTAATCAGGCTGTCTGATAGAGGCAATCTAGCTCTGATTTGAATAGTTCACCCGGTATGTGGTAGTCCAACATCTCTCTTGGCAACGAGCTACACCAGGCTTCGGCATGATGTCTTGAAAAGAGCAGGTGACACTGTGGTCCCCTTAAGGGATGAGTCTGCAGGCTACGCAGTTGTGCCGCTCAGTAGTTCCCTTGTTACAGGAAGTGTAGGGGGGTGGACACAGCAGATGAGTATCTCTGAGATGTCCTTTAGCTGTAAGAGTCTACAAACTCAGGAGCCCCTGTCAGCCGTGATGGTTTTGAAAGATAGCGTAGCGGTGCTTGCTGCAGTGGCCCTGTAGCTTTCTGAAAGCCTGTATGGTGCTTGGCAGCTGTTGTATCCAGGACAGGGATGGATGAGACACTCACGGCTCAAACACTCAGACAAGGTTAGGTGTGCCTTATCGCCTTTGGTCTTGTGGCTTAAGACCAAATCACTCCCCTTATGCCTAACCTCAGACGTGCACAACGTGTCTTTGGGGGCGCTTTTCAAGCTTGTGGCGAGCTCTTCTTTGTTCTGGTGGACAGGTGACCTGCACTTTTAAGCTTTTCAGGCAGGCTATAGTTGTGGATACCCAGCAAGCTTTGGTCAGTGTAGGTATAAAGTGTCCTTCTACACAAACTCCCCTGCAGCTCCTGAGCGGTTGCAGCACGCCTCAGGTGACCAGCCACCTTCGAAGAGGTAGCCCTCTACACAGTGTGTGAGCTAAGGCCTCTTCAGGAGATCTGTTCTGTGACAACAGCTCTTGCGTCTTTCCTTACAGATGCCCTGCCCTTGTTTGGCTCTGTGGCGCACTGCTTTAGCCGTGGCAGAGCTCGACCCTGCCATGTAGCTGATGGAGCATACAGGCTAACTGAGCTCTTAGGCAGATACTTCTCAGCAAAGCCATCCTTCTCAGGCAGCTCTGTAGTGTGGCACGCTCTTCAAATGTAGAGTTTCTGCTGCGCCTCAATGGTAGAATGTGGGCAGTCCATCTGTTACCTTAGATAGATCGTTGTCGTGTGGTGACTCGCATACTATCAGACAGGTTCAGCTGGACTTTTCCCCCTTAGGTGTTCAAGTTGAAAAGTATGTCTGATACCAATGGATATGGTTCTAGCTCCACATGAGGACTTGTGGGGCCTCACTCTTTTGCTCATTGCTAAGCCTGGGATTCCTCTAAGGCAAAGTACTGGGGGAAGACTTTGAGAACCTCCTCCTTTTCGTCGAGCATCACATGGAGATGGTGTTCGATGATGTAAGCCGCATTGAGTGGTTGGTGCGCTCGGAGTGCTTGATAGTAGTCCTGGTGCTCCTTAAGGATGCTCGTCCAGCCGACGCTTCTGGCTTTCACATGGAGCCACCGGAACCGGTTGAGGTCGACGCTTGTGCGGGTAAGCCAGTCCCATTCGGTTAATCTGCCGGCTGCCGCAAACACCGCTTGGTGCATCGCGTTATCTGCCTCAAGGAAGTTCCGTTGATCGTGTGCGATAAGCGACTGCTCCTGTGCCTGGATAGAGCCTGCCATCTCTTCCAGTTCAGAATCCGTGATCTGTGCAGCGGCATCTATTGCGACGGCGCGCTCGACCGTGATACGCAGGAAGTGGGCGCATTCGGCATTTTTAAGATTGATCAGGGAGACATAGCTTCCGCTCTTGGGCTTGGTCGTGACGAGCCCGTCCTGCTGCAGGCGCACGATCGCTTCTCGGACTGGCGTGCGGCCTAACCCCATCTGCTTGCGGATCTCCTTTGCGGAGAGGCGCTGCCCGGGCAGATAGGTGAATTCTACGATCCCGTCACGAAGCGTTTCATAGGCTTGCTCTTGTTGTTTTTCTGGTTGCTCGGTCTCTGTAGTTGCTGTCACTGTGTCTGTCGTACCCATAGCCCAAATCCGTTCGCAAAATATTTTCCATATTGATTCTAGCATACCTGTACTAAGTAAAACTAGCATGCTAGTGTTAGAGACAACGGGGAATACCAAACGTGTGGCTTCACGGACGCTACGGAAAGTGAGGGAGCTATGCTGGACGAGAATACCGAGGTTCTGACTTTTGGTGAGATCATGATGAGACTGTCACCGCCGAACAATTTGCGTCTGGAGCAGGCCCAAAGTTTCGACGTGCACTATGGGGGAGCAGAAGCCAATGTCGCCCTCTCACTAGCATACCAGGGAGACAATGCAGCCTATGTCTCAGTTGTTCCGTGCAACCGTATTGGCGCGTGCGCACTGAGAAGCCTCGTTATGTATGGGGTCGACACCTCCCGCGTTGTGCGCGAGGGGGACAGGCTCGGAACCTATTACTTTGAGGTCGGTGCCTCCGAGCGTGCGAGTAGCTGCGTCTACGACCGTAAGTACTCTGCCTTCAATCTGGCATCCCACACTGTCTTTGATTGGGACACAATTCTCGAAGGCGTCGAGGCTTTCTATGTGAGCGGCGTGACGCCGGCGGTCTCCGATGAGATGATCATCGCGGTCAAAGAGGCATTGGAAGCTTGTCACAAGAAGGGTATCACCACGATCTGCGACCTCAACTACCGCAAGCTGTGGTCTCCTGAGAAGGCGCAGAAGACGATGAAGGAATATCTGCCGCTGATCGATATCTGCATCGCAAACGACGAGGATGCTCCCGCCTGCTTGGACATCAGCTATGGCTCAGGCTCGCTCGAGACCGGCATCGAAGAGAAGGATGAATACGTCCATATCGCGCAGGATATCGCCTCACAGTATGGCTGCAAGCTGGTTGCCTCAGTGATCCGTGATATCCACTCCGTGGAGGATTCCTCCTGGATGGGCATGGTGTACAGCGAGGGGAAGGCACACTTCTCCCCGGTCCACAGAGAGCACGTGCTCGAAGGTGTCGCCTCAGGTGACGCGTTTGCCGCAGGGCTGATCCACGCGCTGCTGCATCACTACGATCTGGACCATGCCGCTGCCTATGCAATCGCAGCCTCGATCCTGAAGCTGACCATTCACGGTGACTCCAATCTCGTGACTTCAGATGAGATTGAAAGTGTCGCTCAAAAAGATTCAGGCCTGCGGGTTAACCGCTAGTCATACATACGCTTGATACACCACTGAAGAAGGAGAACCACACTATGTCTTATATGGATCAGTTCTACGGGCAGGTTGAGCGCGTCGGCGTCGTACCGGTTGTCGTCCTCGACGATGTGAAGGGTGCAGATCCCCTGGCGCATGCCCTGGTAGAGGGCGGACTCCCTATGGCAGAGGTCACCTTCCGCACGCCTGAGGCGGCTGACGTGATTCACACGATGGCAGAGAAGGATCCTGACATTATGGTTGGCGCCGGTACCGTTCTGACCGTCGATCAGTGCAAGCGTGCGGTCGATGCTGGCGCAAAGTTTATCGTCTCTCCGGGTCACACGATGGAGGTTGTTGACTACTGCCTTGAGCATGAGATCCCGCAGATCCCGGCAGGTGTGACGCCGACTGAGGTCACTGTGCTTGTGAACAAGGGCCTCGAGGTCACCAAGTTCTTCCCGGCGGGCCAATTTGGCGGCCTCGCAACGATCGATGCGCTCGCATCTGTCTTTGTCGGCCACAGATTTATGCCGACCGGTGGTGTCAATGCGAGCAACCTGAAGGAGTACCTGAGCGATCCTGCTATCATCGCCGCAGGCGGTACGTGGATGGTGAAACCGAAGATGGTCCACGCAGGAGACTTCGATCAGATCTTCAAGCTCACCAGAGAAGCTGCTCAGATCGTCCGTGAGATCAAAGACTAACCGTATCGTTGCTGAAAACTTGTATGTCTCATTTTTCCTCAGTGGAAGGTAGGGCATTTTTGTTGCGCATGGATCTCTCCAAAACTGAGAATCGACCTGCATTTTGAGGGCAGCAATAGTGTCGCACCCATCTGAGATCATAACGCTAGCATTTAAGTTCTTGGTTCAGTCCTGAAACCTGTGTGCGGGCCTATCATGCCGCAGCCCCGGAAGGCTTCGAATAGCGCCTGCTCGCATCGAATATCTTGAGGAAGAAGTACTCGTCGTTAGGGTATCCCTAGCCTGCCCCCCCTGAGCGTCTTGATCATCTGGTTGGTGCCTTCGACCTTGCCGCTGCTGATATGGTGCCTGGCATGCGCGACGATGCCGTCCATGTGGCTCTCCACGAGCCTGGCGAACCACCCGAAGTGCCTGTCTTTCGTGCCGCGGCAGACCTCGACGACCCTCTCCATGGCATCGCGCATGCGCTTCTCCTGCCGATAGCCGTAGGCCCTGCTGAGCATCTCACCCGCGATGTCGCAGGCGGCAAGCAGCTCGTTCTGCGAGATCAGCTCCTTGTAGCGCTCCCTGGCCCCTCCCTTCTGCAGAGCCTCCTCCTTGCCGAAGAGGGCGTTTCCCCTTGATACCACCTTGCCGGCGTGTGCATCGCGCTCCTTCCTCTTCCTTGTGTCCGCACCAGACATGAGGATGTATGTGGAGTGCTTGAGGGCACGCACGGCCTCGGCGTTGCTCTCCTCCTTAAGCCTTGCCTGCTTATCCTTCCTGACCTTACAGATGACCTTCTCGTTGAAGTTCTTGATGAGGTGGAAGTAGTCGTAGACGATGTCCAGATGCGGATGGCGCTTAAGGAAGGCGCGCCCGAAGCCTGCGTTCATGTCGCAGGCGATTGCCTCCACATACAACATCCACTCGGCGAGCACGAAGTCGCAGAAGTCATACACGACCTGCTTCCTCTTCGTATAGGCGAGCCAGAGCACGTGACCGGTCTTAAGGTCTATGATCACGGTGGCCCAGCGGCGGGCATTGTGCAGCTTGAACTCGTCTGCGCCCAGATAGCGGGCCTGGCGCTTGGGCTTCCTGAGCTTCAGCCTGCTGCCTTCGCCTTCCGTGTAGAGCGCAGAGAGCCTCGCGCGCTCGATCTTTTTCACGACGTTCCTGTTAAGGCCTGCCGTGAGCGATACCGCCTTGAGCGTCTGGCCCAGGGCAAGCAGGTCACACACGAACGTGAGCAGCGGCAGCGTGATGCGCTGCCCTGGCGCCCTGAAGGGCACCTCTTCCATGAGGGTGCTCCCGCATTCCCTGCATGCCCATCTTGGCCGCAAGACCTCGACCCTTGCCCTCTCCATGCCCAAAGGGAGGTGCCGAAGCGCAATGGGGACCTGCCCGTTGCCCTCCATGGCCTTTCCGCAGCAGGGGCATGAGGGGGCTTCCCTGGCAGCCAGCCTGCCTGGGACCGTGAGGATCTGCACCGGCCTGCTGCATCGTCTGGCCGAGGTGCCGAACTCCTCGGTGCGCACGCTCTCCTTAGGCACGCCTGTCTGCATGAATCCGTCCAGATGGGAGGGAATGCGGGGGAAGCCGGGAGCGGCAATATCGTCGGCATGGGAAACGGCGGACAGCTGGGCTGCCGGCGATGCTACACTTGTCAGCGCGCTCCATCCTTCTTCGGAGTCTACATGTTGCGGTGTAAGATTCTAGAGGATGGCCGCTCTTCTGTCTCTGAGGGCACTACGCCGCTGGCATTCGCCCACAGCTTTTAGGATTGAACCAATTTCTTTAGGTAAGCGATGCAACTGCATGTGGTTGCGTCGTATCGATGGGAAAGGACACAATCATGGTAGAAGAGAACAAGCAGAATACCAGCGCAGAAACGGATGATCACGCCGCTCGCGTACCTCCGGTAAAGGATGTTTCTAATATATCAGCTACTGATAGATCTTCGTAGGCCCAGGGCATTGCGACTGGCGATACAGATAAGGAAGAGAAGTTTTGGCATAAGACCGTGTGGAGTGTCACTGAGGCCTTTATCGACACGCTTGAGGAACAGATGGATAGCGAGCAATATGAAGCAAATCGTACCTGGTTCTAAACCATATCTGATTGAAACAGTGGTACCGGGGGAGCTGCGCCTACAGGCCACCCGCTCGATTGCGGTCAGTGACTTGCTTGAGGCTGCCGGGGTCTCCCGGAAGCGGCAGGAGCAGATCACGGAGGAAGGCCGCCTCATGAGCGATGCCGGGCCGGTCAGGCTCACCGACACGCTTGAGGAGGGAAGCTCCGTCAAGCTGGTGGCACCGCAGGCGATAGAGCGTGAGGTAAAAGATCCTGCAGAAAATGCCTCACAGTCGGCGCACCTGCTCTATCAGGATCCCTTTATCGTGATCGCTTCCAAACCTGCTGGCATCCTGGTGCACTCAGATGGGACCGGCAGGGAGCCCGACACGCTGACCGCGCAGGTCAACGCCGCGTTGGAAGAGCAGGGCCTGATCTCTACTGCGCAGGTGCTGCAGCGGCTCGATAAGGACACCTCGGGCTGCGTACTCTTCTCGCTTTGCCCTGATTTTCAGGCAGCCTTCGATGCGCTGGTGGCGGGCCATGCGATGCACAAGTACTACCTCGCCGTGGTCAAAGGCTCCTTCCCCGAAGGGGTCACAAAGCTTTCAGCTCCGCTCGGGCGTGACCGGCACGATCCGCGCCGCATGCGCGTCGCTTCAAGCGGCAAGTCCTGCCTGAGCATCGTGCGGCGGGTGATGTATGAGAAGGGGTATTCACTCGTACTTGTAGCGCCCAAGACCGGCAGAAAGCATCAGATCCGGGTGCACCTGGCCTTCCGGGGATTCCCGATCGTGGGGGATCCGCTCTACGGTGCAGGCGGTGGCCCTGCGCTTCCGCATCCCGAGCGGGTACAGTTGCCGAACGGGGAGATGGTTGCAACAACGCTTCTGCTCCACTGCTGGGAGGAGTGCTTTATCCATCCGGTTACGGGTGAGGAGGTATCCGTACGTGCACCGCTCACGGAAATGTTTCTTCGCCTGTTCGAGGTAAAGGAGATGCGTAAAGCGCTCCAAAACGCAATGAAACTCGAGGAAAAGCGCGGTATGTAAGGAGTGGGTCGGCCGCATGGCTGCGGGGTAGCTACCCGCGTAGCCTAACAGTCAAGCAAATGAGGGCCGCTAGACCCATGCCGAGCTGCGAAGACCCACATCGGCCACAAGCATATGGCGCCCTTTCAGTTTCAACCCATCTGTGCCTTGCCTGTTTGGCACAAAACAGCTAGACCTACCAGTTGAGGTAGCTTTTGCATGTTGGCCTTGGACACACCTGTGAGGTGCCACAGGTATCTCTTGAGCCAAAAGCAGAGATTGTCCACAAGCGCCATGCTGTCCAGATAGTGTGGATCGCGCACAACTGGCCTTGTAGGATTTAGCGACAGCCCCCGAATCCCTCATCAACCCTACTGTGGGCGCGCTTGTGCCTTCAGCTCAGTGGCCACAAAGTCCCCTGATCCTTTCCGTGGACGGCTTGTGGCCACAGACTACGGCATAGGACGTCTGTGCCAACCTGCTGACAGGGCACACTTGCTCGTCTGCCCGAAGGCGTAGGAGAGGTGCGCATCAGTGATGTAGGTCTTGTCGATCCAGAGACACTGCTTTGAGGACGAAAGACCCAATGCCGCCATCCACAGGCGCTTTGATGCGATATCTGAGCGCTTCGCCTATTGCAGTTAAGGGGCACACTGTAGCGCATGAGCCTGATGGGTGATACCTACTTCGGCAGGGTGTGTGCCTGGTGTGCTTAAAGACTGTCCCTGTAAGCAAGCTGTACGTGCGCCTGCAGTCGAAGCACTCCCATCTTGGCACTTAGCTTAGCGAAGGTAGCAAAGCCTATGTGCTTACAGCAGCAACACTCGACTGTGGCCTTCTTAGGCCGGCAGATCTTGGCATCTTCGGCCTTGGCACTGAGGGTGCGGAAGGGACTTTTGCGTACCATGGATCCTGACGGTTCCACTTTCTCTTTGAAGGCTAGCCTAAGAGGTTGTTACCAGACACAGAGCCCGGTGGGCTCCCAGGCACACCTCCCTTTGGTATGGAAAGTTGTATCGCCTGGGCTGTCCGGCCGGCTTGCATCAGCCCTCATGTACTTGATGGTTAGATATACTTTTACTGAATTAACTCACATAAAATAGAAGCCTTCGGTAGTTTCTATGGGAGGCAGTCCCGTCTAGGCGGCCCTCCTTCTCGCGCTTTTCCCTGACCTTTCCGGAAGCTGCGGCTTGCTGTCCGAGCACCTCAGCATGAGCAGCCCGATCAGGTTGTCCGCGTTGCGAAAGCCATAGCCCATCTTGATTGTCACCTTGATCTTGTTGTTGATCGACTCGACGCGGCCGTTGCCGGTTCCGAGCTCAACCGCCGCGACCACGTCGGCCCTGCGCCTGCGCACCTTCTTCTCGACGGCGACGATGGGCTTGATCCTGCAGTACGCGGCGGCGCGCAGCCACGCGTCGAGCAACGCCGCGGCCTCGCTGGCTCACCCGGCCCTGAACACCGCCTACAGGTCCTCCTTCAACTCCCATGCCCTGAACAGGCGCGAAGCTGCCTTCTTCTTCAGCGCGTCGAGCTTGGCGTGCTGCGCGTCGGTGAGGTTTTCGGGGTTCTTCACGAGGGCGAAGCGGCTGCCCTTGATCGCGTCGGCGGCCTCCTTGAGCGCCCTGGCCTCCGCCGGGGTCTCCTCGCCCTTCCGCGGCCGCCCCGGCCGGTCTCGCGGGGGCGTCGCCTCGCGGGCGGCCCTCTTCGCGACCCGCCACTCGTCGCGGCGCACCTCGTCGAGCGCGTCGTTCATCCACTGCACGACGTGGAAGGGGTCCATCACCCAGCGCGCGGTGTGGGCAGCGGTGCCGGAGTAGCGTCTTTATCCACTTCGCGCCGTCGGCGGTGACGACCTCGATGGCGCGCCTCTGCTCTCAGGTGAGCTCGTCCAGGAAAAGGCCCAGCACGTCTTTGCCGTACCCCTCGTGGGCCCATATCAGACATCCCCGGTCGTGGCCGACGACGACAATCAGGTACTTGTGCCCCTTCTTGTAGGAGGTCTTATCGATCCCGATGCGCCTTGCACCCTCGAAGCGCCCCTGCTGCGTGTGGCCTGCAGGTCGGCGCAGACGCGGGCGCACACCTCGCCGACGGTGTGTCACCGCGACGGCGCTGGCCGGATCCGCGCCGTGCCAGGCCACACCACCCAGTCCTTAAAGTCGCGCGTGAAGCACGACCTGGGCCTCGCCCAGGGCACCGCCTCGACCAGAACGCTGTGCTCCGGGCAGGCGACCCGCCTCGTCGCGTACTCCAGATAAGCACGTCGAGCGGGCCAGGTCCATCGCCCTCCACGATCGCGGGCTCGGCGATCTGTCATAGCAATCGCATTTCCTGTTGCAGATCGGGCAGCGCAGGCCTCACCCCGACGACGACTCGGTCGTCGTCGATGCGTACGTATTCGATCACGGTGTGCGCCAGCGCAAGCGCGCAGCGTAGTATCCTGTTCATGCGTCAGGGCCTTTCCGCTAGGTTGTTGTAGCAGACGTAGCCCTACCCTGCCCGACGCGGGAACGGCCCCAGACGGGGCCGTTCTCCTTTATTTGCCTTGTCACCGCGCTCCCATCTGGGCGCTTGGGTGGATTCCGCCCGCAGAAACTACCGAAGAGCCTAAAATAGAGGCTGTAGCGCCAACACAGAGGAGAGGGTTATCGCATGTCAGACACAATGCGTGGTGTTTACACCAATATCACCGATATTCGCCGCACGGTATTTAGGGAAGTCGCGCAGATCATCTACAAACATGCCCAGAACCCGGATTGGACCCTGAAGGACTTTGATCGGGCGTTCGACGAGCTGCCGTACAAGATTTTGCCACATGAGAAAGCGACCTACCGTACCTCCGTGTTCCTGGAACGTGCCATCATCTCCGAGCGTATCCGCCTTGCCGCAGGCCTCCCGCTGCAGAATATCAACAAGCCGACCAACATCTCGGAAGGCTTAGCGGACGTCGCAGCGCCGGAGCGCTACTACGAGCCGCCCCTCATCAACGTAATCAAATTCGCCTGTAACGGCTGCAAAGACAATGTGTATGAGGTCACGAACATGTGCCAAGGCTGTCTGGCGCACCCCTGCCGTGAGGTGTGCCCGAAGCACGCGATCACCTTTGTGGACCATCGCGCGCACATCGATCAGTCCCAGTGCATCCACTGCGGCCTGTGCGCCCGCACCTGTCCCTACCATGCGATCTACCATCACGTGCGTCCCTGTGCCGCTGCCTGCGGCATGCACGCGATTGGCTCAGATGAAGATGGGCACGCACAGATCGACCACAGCAAGTGCGTCGCCTGTGGTCAGTGCATGATCAACTGCCCCTTCGGCGCGATCGCTGACAAGAGCCAGATCGTGCAGGTGATCATGGCAATCCTCTCAAAGCAGGAGGTCATTGCAATCCTGGCGCCGGCCTTCGTCGGACAGTTCGGCGCCAAGAACGATGCAAGCAAGCTGCGTGCTGCCTTCAAGAAGATGGGTTTCTCCGGTGTGGAGGAGGTCGCTTCCGGCGCAGACCTGTGCTCGGTGGAAGAGGCGGAGGACTTCCTGCGTGAGGTTCCGGATAAGCTGCCGTTCATGGGCACTTCGTGCTGCCCGGCGTGGAGCTCCATGGCAAAAAAGGAGTTCCCGAAGTACGCCGACTGTATCTCCATGGCGCTGACGCCGATGGTCTTTACCGCGCGGTTGGTCCACGCGCAGCATCCCAATGCCAAGATCGTCTTTATCGGACCCTGCTCCGCAAAGAAGCTTGAGGCTATGCGTACTGCCGTCCGCTCCCAGGTGGACTTCGTCCTCACCTTCGAGGAGGTTATCGGTATGATGGAAGCCTGCGATATCGACCTGAACTCGCTTCGAGGTGACGACAGTGGTGACTTCACCGAAGCCTCAACTGACGGGAGAAACTTCGCAGTCGCCGGCGGTGTTGCCACCGCGGTCGTCAACGTAATCAAGCGTGACCACCTGGGCGTCGAAGTGAAAGCCGACGGTGCCCAGGGATTGGATGAGTGTCGAAAGATGATGAAGAAGGCGGCACGCGGCCAGTACAACGGCTTCCTGCTTGAGGGTATGGCATGTCCGGGCGGCTGCGTCGCGGGTGCCGGCACGTTGGTGGCGATCAACCGCTCCACGAATGCGGTTCACCGCTACGCCAAGCAGTCTTCGCATCCGAACGCTGTGGACAATAAGTACCGCAGCTGGATCCCCGAGATGGAGTACGCCGACGACTACCAGAGCCCGAAGATGGACGTTGCCGACCCCGTGGACGGGGGGCAGAAGGAAGACGGAAAGGATACGCCGTCTAACAAGTAGCTTCCTTCAATAGGCGTGGATGATTCCCTTGCTTGTGAATGCGCAGGTAAGGGGATTTTTGGTTAGAAAAAACCCCAAGTGGGAAACTTGGGGCGATGCTTGCATAGAGCTGTTTGGTCAAATCAATGTTTTTCGTTTATAGTGCTAGTTTTTTTGACCTTTGATAGAGGCGTAGAGCGTAGCTCCGTCGAAGACGTCTTTAATAGTCTGTCCATCAATGAAGGGAAGTGCTAAGAACTCATCCACCGTATCGACGAGATCTGAACAGTCGATGTAGTGGCCTTTTGAATTCAGCTGGCTGGTATCCTGCGCTCTCCATGCTTCGTAGTTGACGTCGGTCAAATAGTAGACCTTGCTACCGATCTTCATGTATACGGAATGGTTCTTATGCAGGTAATCGGCCAGCTGGTCATACGTGATGCCCAGTGCCTCTGTGGCTCTTCTTCCCATAGTGCGTCCTTTCATCGAAGGAATAGACCAAACGTCTATGTCCTTTTACTATATCGAACAATTCGCATCTTAGAGCCTTTGAGTAGGCCAGTGACAGGAAATCGGAGGATATGCGTAGGCAGTTTTGTCCATTCAGTGAACCTCTTCGCCGGTGATCAGGTGCTCAAGCTCCTGGGGGTTGTCGACCAACGTCGTCGCCCCGTGGGCGCGCAGGAACTCCCGTGAACGGTAGCCCCACGTGACGCTCGCGCAGTCACACTGGGCGTTCTTTGCTGTCTCGATGTCGGTATCGCTGTCGCCGATATAGAGGGCGTCTTTCGGCTTCATGTCCAGCTGCTCAAGTGTTAAGTTGACCAAGTCAGGCGCCGGCTTTTTCCGGATACCCGCATCGACCTGCTCTCCCACGACGGCGTCGAACTCACCGGGGAAGAAGTGGTTGATCAGCTTCTGGACTTCGACATCCGATTTGTTCGAGATGACCGCGCAGCGGATGCCCCGCGTACGGAGATGGCGTAACAGTGCTGGGATGCCCTCGTAGGGGGTGGTTGCGTCCTTGTAGTGCTGGGCGTAGTAGCTGCGGAAATTCAGGAAGACATGCTCCTGAAGATCAGCGGGGGCACCGGCAGGCAGCGAAGTCTGAATCAGGTGTCTGACCCCCTGTCCGATGGATGCTCGGACCTGGGCTTTGGTCCTGACCGGACATCCGGATTCGGAGAGTGCGTGGTTGACGGCGCAGGTGAGATCGTCCAGCGTGTTCAGAAGCGTTCCGTCGAGATCGAATAGTGCCGCTCTGTATAACACCGTGAGCCTCCCTTGCAGGTGGTCCCATGCCACAGCGTGTTCAAATATGCCAGGCAGGCCATCTGAGAAACATTTTGCGCATCTAGAGTATCATGCTCGGGATTTCCATGCAAAAACGCAGCATAAAGGTATGGTAAGGGTTTCAGGTATGGCCGAAGACTTTCTGGGGAGACCGCGTGTGTGCCCATACAACCTTCATCAAAAGGCAACACCTTCATCACGAACGGTTTGTTTCTTTCAGACTAAGAGTACAATCGACATTCACGTGCGAGGGCGCTGTCTACGTACCCCGCAGGCATCTGGTGGGGAGCCGTCCGTTACGGCACGGGACGGCACAGATGAAAGGAATACTATGGACCAGTACAGTATGCACACCCGCACCTGCGGTGAACTCCGCAGGAAGGATATCGGCAGCCAAGTGACGCTGACTGGGTGGGTCTGGCACCGTCGTGACCATGGTGGCCTTATCTTCGTCGATCTGCGCGATCGTGAGGGTATGACGCAGGTGTCATTTGACCCTGAGCATTCGGGTGGTACTGCCTTCCATATGGCAGAGGGTATCCGTACTGAATGGGTCATTTTGATCAAAGGTACCGTGCGTGAGCGCCCGGAGGGCATGGAGAACCCGAAGCTCAAGACCGGCGAGATTGAGGTCTTGGCTTCTGAGATTCAGGTACTCAACCCCTCAAAAACCACGCCGTTCCAGATTGAGGATCACGTGGACACCTCCGAGGATGTCCGTCTGCGGTACCGCTACCTCGACATCAGACGGCCGAAGATGGTGAAGAACTTAGAGCTGCGCTCTGACTTTACCTTTGCAATCCGTGAGGCCTTCCACAAGCGTGAGTTCACCGAAGTGGAGACCCCGTGCCTGTTCAAGTCCACGCCTGAGGGCGCTCGAGACTTCCTGGTCCCGAGCAGAACCCAGCCGGGCCACTTCTACGCGCTGCCCCAGTCTCCGCAACTCTTAAAGGAGCTCCTGATGGTTGGCGGTGTCGAGCGCTACTACCAGATCGCGAAGTGCTTCCGCGATGAGGACCTGCGCGCGGACCGTCAGCCTGAGTTTACCCAGGTGGACGTCGAGATGAGCTTTGTGACCCAGGATGATGTGATGGGTGAAATCGAGCAGGTGCTCTCAGACGCTTTCTCGAAGATCGGTGTTGACATGCCAGTTCCACTGCGCCGCATCGAGTATTGGGATGCAATGGATACCTACGGCACCGATAAGCCGGATACGCGCTACGGTATGCACCTGCACGATGTCACAAAGATCTTTGCGAACTCCAGGTTCAAGCTGTTTGCAGGCTCCTCCAAGAAGAAGGGGCAGTGTGTTAAGTCCTTCAATGCGAAAGGTGCCGGTACTTGGCCTCGCGCCAAGATTGACCGTCTGGCGGATGTCGCGGCAACCTTTGGCGCCAAGGGTTTGGCCTACATTGCCTTCCGTGAGGATGGGTCAATCACGAGCCCGATCGTCAAGTTCTTCTCCGATGAGGAGATGGTAAACCTGCGTAAGGAAATGGACGTCGAGCCGGGTGATCTCGTGATGTTCGCAGTGGCAGACAGACTCCACGCAGACCAGATCCTGGGCGGTATGCGTAACCATATGGCAAATGCCCTTGGTATCAAGCGCGAGGGTCACGACTTCCTGTGGGTCATGAACTTTCCGCTCTTCCACTGGGATGAGGATCGCAAGGCCTACGCTGCAGAGCATCAGCCTTTCACACAGCCTGAGGAGTCTCAGATCGATCTTCTGGACACCGATCCTCTGGCGATCGGCTCCCACACTTACGATTTCGTTATGGATGGCTTCGAAGCTGGTGGCGGCGGTATGCGTATCCATGACGCTAAGCTGCAGGAGAAGATCCTGGAGAAGCTCGGCTTCACCCCGGAGCGTGCCCAGGCACAGTTCGGCTTTTTGATGGATGCCCTGACCTACGGTGCGCCTCCGATGGGCGGCTTTGCCTTGGGCCTTGACCGTGTCTGTATGCTGCTTACGCACTCTGACTCCATCCGTGAGGTTATGGCATTCCCGAAGACGAGCTCCGGCTCCGACCTGATGAGCGATGCTCCATCCGAGGTCACGATGCAGCAACTGAAGGAAGTCTCACTGCGTCTACTGTAAGCGCTCCGGTCCGTATTTCAGAAGGCGGATTGTCAAGCTGAGTGCAACATCTCCCTAAAGACCTCGTTGGCTGTCCTGTATTTCAGGACCTTCCTCGCCCTGTCGCAGATCAGCTCCACTGCATGCTGCACCTCCTCGTTTGTGACCTTGCTGAAGTCGCTGCCCTTAGGGGAAGAACTCTAGCAGGAGCCCATTGGTGTTCTTAACTGTTAGCTTCTGCCATAGATGGTGGGGGTCGCAAAAGTAGAACTGCACGCCTCAAAGGGCATCTGTGACATCTGCATGCCCTGCGAACTGCTTGCCCCTATCCGGAAGTGAGCGTCTCGAGGGGACGTCTCTGTAGCAGCCCGACCTCGGCCTTAGAGACGCTCCTGCTGTCGTGGTGGCTCTTTCCGCGGCAAGCAGCCTCACTGCCCTGTCGGCAAGCACGAGCAGGCACACGGGTCCCGCTGCCACGAGCGTGTCGTCTACCCACTCGATGAGGCAAGACCTCGCATCGGCCTGCTTTGGTCTCTCATCCACGGTGTGTAAGATCTCGATCTTGCCTTTGGTCTTAGGCCCCTTCCTGCGCAGGTGGCGCCGCATCTTGCCTTCGGGGCAGGCTTCCGGCAGCTCGAGGGTGGCGGCTATGGACCTGCCGGTAAGAATAGTCGGCAGGCTCAACGACGCACCTGCCGCCACCCTCGAGCCTGAGATGTCGTCTATCTCATCCGGGGACCAGTGTCTGTCCATGATGAGTAAGCGCACCTTCTGCGTAAGCGCAGGGTCTGAAAGCCGCCTTTTCGCCCTGCATCTCCTGCGGCGCTCATCCGCCCTCCTTTTGGGCAGTACAGGCTCCATAGCATCCGTGGCGGCCATTCCTCTTGAGCTTGTGGCAGACGCTGGAGCTGTCCTTGCCGATCTTTCCCGCGATATAGCCGATTGGCCTTCCCTTGTGCCACGCAGCTCGGCTATGCAGTCCCTCTCCTGTGGGCATACGATACTTGTAGTGGCACATTCCTTCCAGCTTTCGACGTTGACTAGACAACCAATATCGTAGCCTTCAGAAGTGCGCCACGTCTCTGTGGAGCGGGACTATCCTGTTGCACTCAGAATGCTGATCCGCCAACCTAAAGATAGCATCTTGGTGAGCGCGGACATCAACGCTGCCGTAAACATTGCACACAAGCAGAAGCCGGCAGACCGGCAACTGTGTAGAGGTGTTTTGGCAACACCTCAGCAAATTCACGTCCAGCCAAAATCCCGTAACTTTAGTTTACGGGAATGTCAACTGTAGCGTAATATAGAGACTACGTCCTGATACAAGCTATATGGGGAGGATACATGAGCGATAGTAACGCACACTGGGATACGCAGGCCAAGACAGACGCTTCAAGCGAGCGTGCAGCGGCCGCCTCTGCGCTATCAGAAGTGCATATGCCCCAAGAGCTCGGTCAAAATATGGAATTCTTCTTGCGCCTCACGCGCAAGGTCCTGAAGGAATACGATCCTAAGCTCTGTAAGACCTTTGATGAGCTCCTGAGCTATATGGTGAAGGCCAACGATAAGGAACTGCCGGAGCAGGAGATCGACCAGGCGTACACCGATGCGGTGAACCTGATCGATAAGCTGACCCTGGAGCAAGAGTCCTATCTGGCCCGTGCCTTTACGACCTTTTTCCATCTCGCGAATATCTCTGAGGAAGCCTATCGTGTAAGCTCCCTTAAACGCCGCGAGGGGATCGTCCCGGTGGATTCCGACGAGGATCCGGTCAACGAGATGACGGTGGCGTACTACCGCCTGATTCAGGAAGTCGGCAAGACCAAGGCAAATAAGCTTTTGAACCGCCTAGAGTTCCATCCGGTCTTTACGGCACACCCGACTGAGGCGCGCCGTAATGCGGTCACTGCGAAGATCCGCCGGATCTCTAAGCTGTTGGATTTGCGCCGCAACCTTGAGGGCATCGATGCTGAGGAAAACGAGCGTCAGCTGCTTGAAGAGATCGATTCACTCTACCGGACGAATCCGATTGCCGCGAAGAAGCCGACGCCGGTGGAGGAGTCCGACACGATCATCGACGTGTTCGATTACACCCTTTTCGATATGATTCCGAAAGTCTACCGCCGCTTCGATGACTGGGAGCTTGGCGACAAAGCCGGCACTGTGAAGCCGATCTGCCCCGCCTTCTTCCGTCTGGGCAGCTGGATCGGTTCAGACCGTGACGGCAACCCGAACGTGACTGCAAAGGTCTCTCGCCGTGTGGCGGAGAAGTTCCGCATCCATATGCTGCGGACCCTGGCAGAGGTAACCGCCAAAGTGGGCTTGACGCTTACGATGGAGGGCGGCTCCACGAAGCCTTCCGCGGAGCTGAAGAGCCTGTGGAACCATCAGGTGGAGATGAACGAGGAACTCGCGCACCGCGCGATGCAACACTCCGCCCAGGAGCTCCACCGTGCCGTGATGCTGGTGATGGCAGAACGGCTGCGCGCGACGATCACCCGTACTGCAGATCTCATGTACCCCAACGTTGAGGAGTACATCGCAGACCTCAAAGTCGTGCAGGATTCGCTCGAGCAGGCCGGGGCGAAGCGTGAGGCGTATGGCCCCTTGCAGACCCTGATCTGGCAGGCGGAGACTTTTGGCTTCAATATGGTACAGATGGAGTTCCGTCAGCACTCACTCGTGCACACGCGTGCCCTCAAGGACATCAAGGAGCACGGCCGTGATGGGGATCTGCAGCCGATGACGAGAGAGGTCATCGACACCTTCCGCGCGATCGGATCGATCCAGCGCCGCAACGGCGTCAACGCCGCCCGCCGCTACATCATCTCCTTCACGCAGAGCGCCCAGAACATCGCGGACGTCTACGAGCTGGCAAGGCTCTCCTTCGCCCATCCGAGGGATGTCCCGACTCTCGATGTGATTCCGCTCTTTGAGCAGGTAGATGACCTGAAGAATGCGGTCAACACGCTTGACCAGATGATCAAGCTGCCGGATGTAAAGCGCCGCCTGGCGGCGACGAACCGTCGGCTTGAGGTCATGCTCGGCTACTCTGACTCTTCAAAGGATGCCGGCCCGACCTCTGCAACCTTGGTGCTGCATGAGGCGCAGAAGAACATCGCCGAGTGGGCCAAGAAGAACGATATCGACCTCGTGCTGATGCACGGGCGCGGTGGCGCGGTCGGCCGTGGCGGCGGCCCGGCAAACCGTGCGGTGTTGGCGCAGCCAAAGGGCTCGGTCAACTGCTGCTTCAAGCTGACTGAGCAGGGCGAGATCATCTTTGCCCGCTACGGCAATGAAGTCCTGGCCCGCCGGCACGTCGAATCCGTGGCAGCTGCAACCCTCTTGCACAGCGCCCCCTCGATCGGCGAGATCAACACCAAGTACACCGAGAAGTACGAGGGGATAGCCGCAAAGCTCGAGCGATCCTCCCGTGAGGCGTACATGAGGCTCCTGAACCAGGATGGCTTCGCCGAGTGGTTCTCCACGGTGACCCCGCTAGCTGAGATCGGCCTTCTGCCGATCGGCTCACGCCCTGCAAAGCGTGGCTTGGGGGCCAAGTCCCTCGACGATCTGCGCACGATCCCCTGGATCTTCAGCTGGAGCCAGGCGCGCATCAACCTCGCTGCTTGGTACGGCTTGGGCTCTGCCTGCGAGGAGCTCAACGATCTGGGCATGCTGCGCCGTGCCTATGCGGAGTGGCCGCTCTTTAAAACCTTCATCGATAACATCGAGATGTCCCTCGCGAAGACCGACGAGCGTATCGGTTGGATGTATCTGGGCTTAGGCGACCGTCCGGATCTCTCCGAGATGGTAATGAACGAGCTGAAGCTCACCCGCAAGTGGGTGCTTAACATCCTGAACGAGGACGAGCCGCTGCAGCACTCCAAGGTCTTAGGACCGGTCGTGCATGCACGCCTGCCCTTCGTGAATGCGCTTTCCATCATGC
Organism: Atopobium sp. oral taxon 416; assembly: GCF_018128285.1. Taxonomy (NCBI): domain Bacteria; kingdom Bacillati; phylum Actinomycetota; class Coriobacteriia; order Coriobacteriales; family Atopobiaceae; genus Atopobium; species Atopobium sp. oral taxon 416. Next base: position 2,313,303 of record NZ_CP072380.1, on the reverse strand, counting down.
AGGTCAAGGCCCTCGACGCAATCCGCGGCGACGATAAGCTTACGCCTGAGGAGCGCGAACGGTTCCTGTTCCTGATTCTGTGCACCGTCTCTGGGGTCTCTGCGGGCCTCCAGAACACGGGCTGAGGTTCTTGTACATCGGGTGTGTCTCAGTGCCCCGTCTCCCGAGGGAGGCGGGGCACTTTTTCCATAGCGGGGAAAGGGTAGGTCGGGGAAAGTGCTCTAACACCCACAATTGGAACAGTGTAAAAAGTTAGTGATAGGCTACTTTGTTGTTGATTGAAAAGTTACAAGAAGTATACTTTATTGGTAAGCATGAGTTAACTTCTAGCCGTACTGTGAGGAGGGCATAGTGGAAGAGACAATGAGCAGCCAGATGAGGCCGAACAGTATGAGTTCACATTCGGCGGCGAATTTGCCGCTCATGATGGTATCTGAGGGGGATGCTGTGGTGGTCAGCCGAATCTGCGGATCCAAAGAGCTGCGCCAACATATGGCAGCAATGGGATTCGTCGAAGGCGCCGAAGTCAGGGTAGTCTCGCACGTTAACGGGGACTGCATCGTGAAGGTCAAAGGTGCGACCTTTGCCTTAAATCGGCAGATGACCTCACACATTCTGGTGAACTAGAGAGGAATGAGCAATGCCAACACTCAGAGATGTCAAAGTCGGTCAATCCTGCACGGTCAAGAAACTGGCCGGAACCGGAGCGATCAAACGCCGCATCATGGATATGGGTTTAACCAAAGGGACCGATATCTACGTGCGCAAAGTTGCCCCGTTAGGCGATCCGGTCGAGCTGACGGTTCGTGGCTACGAGCTATCAGTGCGTAAAGATGAAGCGAGCTGCGTGGAAGTTGAAAACGTCCACGAGGGCGAGTAATCACAGAGGCGAAGAGCCTCGTTTTCTTTGGTCGGCAAGTAAGCTTCATCTAACAATACTGAGGTTCAATTATTTCCGTGCACGTCACGACAAGAGAAGAAAGGTTTGTGATGGGAGAAAGTAGCTTCATTGCTCTTGCAGGCAACCCTAACTGCGGCAAAACAACGCTTTTCAATCAGCTGACGGGCTCAAACGGGTACGTGGGAAACTGGCCGGGTGTCACAGTTGAGAAGAAACAGGCACCGTGGCTCGAGGATAAGGACGTGGAGTTCGTAGACCTTCCGGGTATCTACTCCCTGTCCCCGTATTCACCGGAAGAGGTCGTCTCGCGTGACTACCTGGTGAAGGATCAGCCCGATGCAATCATCGACCTGATCGATGTAACCAACCTGGAGCGCAACCTGTACCTGACGACCCAAGTACTCGAGACCGGCCGTCCGGTTGTGGTGGGCCTCAACATGTGCGACCTTCTGAAAGAGCGCGGAGACGTCGTCGACGCCCGCAAGCTCTCCAAGATGCTCGGGGTTCCGGTCGTCGAGGTATCCGCACTGCACAACAAGAACCTGAAAGAACTCGTTCAGCAGGCCTGCGCCGCTGCGAAGAATCAGACGGTCACGGGTGGAGTCGACTGTTTCTCAAAGGAAGTCTCCGACGCCCTCGACAAGATCAGCTCCATCATCGCTGACAAGACAAGGCCAGAGCTCGTGACTTGGTATTCCATCAAGGTCTTCGAGCGCGACGCCGAGGCGATTAAGCCGCTCGGCCTTACCAAGGTAGAACTTGAACAGTGTGAGAAGATCATCAAGAAGGTCGAGGAAGACCGCGACGACGACGCGGAGTCCATCATCACCTCTGACCGCTATGACTGGATCGCGACGGTCATGGCGGCGTGCGTGAAGAAGGCTCCGAAGAAGCTCACCACCTCCGAGAAGATCGATAAGGTGGTCACGAACCGCTGGCTCGGTATCCCGATCTTCATCGTGGTGATCTCCTTTGTGTACTGGCTGTCAATCGCGACGGTCGGCAAGGCAGCCACTGACTGGGTCAACGACAACCTGTTCGGCGATGGTTTCTTTGTCAACGGCCAGAGCGAGGAGCAGTACAACAACGACCACGACGAGTGGTTCTCTCAGCACTCTGCGGATCAAATCTCCGGTTACCTGGCCGCTGCTGCTGACGACGGTATCGACACCGCCGGCGTGCAGGACGCAATCGAGGCCGAGGATCCGACGCCAGAAGACGAGCAGACGGTTCAGACCTTTGAGACGGCAGCTTCTGAAGAGGGTGTGGTCGCCTACGATGTGCCGATTACCGATGAAGACGGCAACTTCGTCGACACCGACGGTGAGGTTATCACCAAGCTCGACAGCGACGGAAATCCGGTGCTGGCAGAGGGACAGACCCTCGATACGATATCGACGGTCACCTACGCGGACTTCACCAACGCGGTTGACACGCTGGAAGACGAGCCGGCCCCTGAGGATTACTCCGGATTCGTACAGTCCATCCCCGATGCAGCTGAAGACGGCCTCACAGCTATCGGCGTGTCCGATGTGGTCAAATCACTCGTGGTCGAAGGCGTGATCGGTGGTGTGGGATCAGTACTCGGCTTCATCCCACAGATGTTCATGCTCTTCGTACTTTTGACTTTCCTGGAGGACTGCGGCTACATGTCCCGTGTCGCCTTCGTTATGGACCGTGTGTTCCGTCGCTTTGGGCTCTCCGGCAAGTCCTTCATCCCGATGATCGTTTCCTCCGGCTGTGGCGTCCCGGGTGTCCTGGCTACCAAGACGATCGAGAATGAAAAAGACCGCCGTATGACCGCAATGCTTACGACTATGATCCCGTGCTCCGCTAAGACCCCGATCATCGCCCTGGTTATGGGTGTCCTCGCCGGTGGCTCCAGCATGTGGTGGGTCGCTCCACTCTTTTACTTCATGGGCTTTGGCGCAATCATCCTCTCCGCAATCATGCTGAAGAAGACCAAACCCTTCGCGGGTGAGCCAGCTCCGTTCGTAATGGAGCTTCCGAGCTACCATATGCCATCACCGAGATCCTGGTGGCTGCACATCTGGGAGCGCGTGAGCGCCTACATCAAGAAGGCCGCTACGATCATCTTCGCGGCTGCGGTCGGCATCTGGGTCCTCTCACGCTTCGGCGTAGCAGGCTGGGAAGGCGGCTCCGGCGCCTTTGGCTTCCTCGAGGATATGGAAGGTGCAGGGGACGACTACATGGACTACTCCCTGCTCGCTGGCATCGGCGGCGCGCTCTCCTTCATCCTCGCACCGCTCGGCTGCGGTACCTGGCAGGCAACCGCAACGACCCTCTCCGCTCTTATCGCTAAGGAGAACCTGGTTGGTACCTTCGGTTCCCTCTACGGCCTCGGTGAGGCAACGGAATCCTCCGTCACGATGTGGAACGGCTTTGCGACGATGTTCACAGACGCTACAGGCATTCTGCACGTCGGTGCGATGTGCGCGTTCGTTGCCTTCAACCTGCTTGATGCACCGTGCTTTGCAGCAATCGGTACGATCCGCACACAGATGGCTGACCCGAAGTGGTTCTGGTTCGCAATCGGCTACGAGTGTGGCTTCGCTTGGGTCGTCGGCCTGATGGTCAACCAGTTCTGGGAGCTCTTCGCCCTCGGCAACTTCAGCTTCTGGACGGTGGCCGCTTTCGTGTTCCTGGTGCTGATCGTCTACCAGGTTGCAAAACCGACTCCTAAGTGGAAGGAAGACAGTAAGATTTTGAATTCACTGGACGCTGGGGTAGCGTAGAATTAAATACGGACTGGTGAATACCTGTGCCGAGCACTGTCGGGAAATGTTGCCGACAGTGCTCGGCTTGCTGTAAGGAGTAGGAGCCTATGGGGTCTGCCGAGTTGCCCCGCGCCTGGAACAGTGCGCAGCAATATTCAAATTTTTTAGTAACTGACGAACACCATCAAGCTTCTACGTCCGTACATTTCACTTTTTCATCGCGTGAGAACGCAAAGGGGCGCGCCTCGGTCATCGAGCTCTTCCCGGGGATCACGATGGTGCAGTTTGAGATCAAATCACGGGTGTTGGGAGCGTTCTATGATATCCCGCCGCAGATCAATCTCAGGAATTCTATGAATATCTGCTACTGCAAGCAGGGCTCTGTCGAGCTTGACCGTGTCGACGAGCTCTCTGCAGTCCTGCAGGAAAATGAGATCGGCCTCGGCGCGCTTGCGGAAAAGAAAATCGTGATCCGCTGTCCGGTCGGATACGTCGCCGGTGTGGGATTGACGATCAAGAAAAACCTCAAGGCCGCGACGAGGCGGCTGCTCACGAGCTTCGGGGTGGATCCGACGCAGATCCTCTCACTCTGTTCCGCAACGGAGAAGATGCAGGTCTTGAACCGATCTGAGGAGCTTGAGGAGGCGTGTGAAGCCCTGTGCTTCGGCCACACCAGCGCCTCGAAGAATACCTATCGCCTGAAGGTCCTGGAAATCCTGCAGCACTTGGGGAAATCCGATGCCAAGCCCGCAAACCCCAACGAGGAGAAGCACCGCCGCTCAACGCACCTGAGCCACGTGGAGCTCGCTTACCGCGCGCAGCAGATCCTGATGGACAATGTTGCAACACCGATCACAATCAACACGCTCGCGATGCGCTGCGACACCTCAGGCACCGTCCTCAAGGAAGCCTTCCGCGAGACGTTCGGGACCTCCATCTACCAGTGGTACCGCACCTACCGCATCAAGCAGGCGGCGCAGACCCTCCTGGACACGGATCTCACGATTGCCGAAGTAGCCTCTTCAGTGGGGTATGTCAACCCCTCCAAGTTCACTAAGGCCTTTGTCGATACGATGGGGGAGACGCCGCGTGTGTGGCGGGCGAAGCATAAGTAAGGCAGCAAACACCAAAAGCAGAACGCTGCAAAACAATAAGGCCGCGAAAGCTTGTACCGTGGTTGCTATGGCGCAAGTTTTCTTTTTATATACTGAATGCAACAATGAATTTGTTCGTATCGGTATACCTGTGAAAGAAAAAGGAGCTTGCTATGGCTCAATTGGATGCGGAAAACGTCGGCCTCGTGTTTATGAAGCCGGTCTTTGTGAAGAAGATCTGGGGTGGCAGAAAGCTTGCCACGGAATTTGGCTATACCATTCCGGATGGGAACGTCGGGGAGTGCTGGGCGATCTCTGCCCACCCCGCAGGAGACTGCGCGATCGAAGGCGGCCCCTTTGAGGGACTGCACTTGGACGAGCTCTGGGCTGCCCGGCGCGACCTCTTTGGTAACTGCCTGGGAGATCGGGGTAAGTTCCCGCTGCTGATCAAGATCCTGGACACCCATGAGAGCCTGTCGGTGCAGGTCCACCCGGGCGATGTCTATGCTGCGGAGCACGAGAATGGATCCCTGGGAAAGAAAGAGTGCTGGTATATCGTCCACGCAGACCCCGGATCCCAGATCATTATCGGCCAGCATGCAAAGAACGCTGACGAGTTCCGGAAGATGGTGGAAGCCGGGGACTGGGACCGTCTGCTGAATAAGATCCCGGTCAAAACCGGTGACTTCTTTGCAGTCAACCCTGGGACGATCCATGCGCTGTGTGGCGGTTGCCTCGCAATCGAAACTCAGCAGTCCTCCGATATCACCTACCGTGTATATGACTACGACCGCGTGCAGCCGGATGGGACAAAGCGCGAGCTTCATATCGAACAGGCCTGCGATGTGGTGGACTTCAGCCAGGTGCCGCCAACCTCCGGTGAGGTCACGGCTCCTGAGGTGGATGGGGTCACTGAGCTCATGCGCTGCGACAAGTTCGTCGTCGACCGCATCCGTGTGAAAGAGGCCAAGTCCGTAGACCAGAAGTGGCCCTTCATGTGCGTCAGCGTGTATGGCGGCGAGGGCTTGGTGAAAGTGCTGGGCAAAGAATATCCCTTGAAGAAGGGAAGCCACTTCCTGGCGCTCTCCGATGCAGGGACTATGGAGTTTTCAGGCGAGCTCTCGATGATTACCTCGCACCTTCCTGAGTGAAAAATGATCGTGGGACCGCATTTGTGTAGGGTGTGTGTACACAAGTAACTGTGGGTTAACTTGCTAGGGTCTTGTGATAAGTTATATATGGTTGACAAATGCGGCACAGACCAACCTTGTTTTTACCAGAGGTCACCTGTCGGATCCTCTCCCTGACAGGATTGGCCATTATCATCGCCGGTGGGTTTCCCTTCCCACTGGCGATTTTTTGTTCTTCAGGACGAAACGCAGCATCCTGCGATACACCCTCGGTGAGCTTGGGCGGTTTGGTATCGTGAAAGGTCGAAATATGACTTAAGGAGGGTCTATGCAGGCAAAGTTTGTGTATCGCTGCACGCATGTGTTGGGCAAAGCGAAGACGATTGCATTTTCTAACAGTCTAGACAACGGGTGAATCTGGCGCTTCACAGATATGTCGATGGCCAGCATACAAAAGCTACCTCAACTGGTAGGCCGAGCTCTTTTGGGTCAATCAAGCCCGTGGCCGGTGGCCTGAAACTGCAAGAGTGGTTCGCCATATGATGATGGCCGACGCAAGCCTCCGCAGCTCGACATAGGTACACTATCACCTGGTATCTAGACTGTTAGGCTGCATTTTATCAGGAAGCGCTGGGATTTCATGTGGTGTGGGAATCCGGTCCGGCCGATGGACCCTGGACCAATACTTTTATGGAAAACGGCATCTCCCCATGTGAGCTGGAGCTGACCTGGAACTGTGGAGGGCTGAGCCGTATGACAACGGCGGCAATGACACCCACGCCGCCTTGAGGTGGATGATATTGACGCTTACCACGAACGCTATATGAAGATGGGGTGCACTCAGAAAGAGAATTCGAAGATGAGACTGTACTTCATCGTGGAGCCGGATGGGCAACGCATCGAGATTCTGCCTGCGAAGGATCGCGACTAGCGGCAATAAAGCGGCCGGAGACGCGAGCCCCCGGCCTATCAGGTACTAAGCCTTATTTCTTGGCCTTGCCCTGGTTCGCGACAGCCTGGATCTTCTTCTCAATGGTCTCAGGATCGCCGATGTAGTGCTTGTCGGTGATGTTCCAGTCCTTATCAAAGGTATAGGAGCACGGAACGCCGGTCGGGATGTTGACCTTAAGGATCTGATCCGGGGTGAGGTGTTCGAGCTGCATTACGAGGGCGCGCAGGCTGTTGCCGTGTGCGGCGATCAGAACGCGCTTGCCGGTCTCAAGTTGCGGCTTGATGGTCTGCTCGAAGTACGGCCATGCACGGGCGATGGTGTCCTTCAAGCACTCGGTGTAGGGCAGGTCCTCTTTCGGGACGTCGCGGAACATCGGCTGGATGTGCGGGTCGCGCTCATCGCCCGGCTCCAGTGCAGGCGGCTGGACGTCGAAGGAACGGCGCCAAATCAAAACCTGCTTCTCACCGTGCTCCTCAGCGGCCTTGGCCTTGTTGAGGCCCTGGAGTGCGCCGTAGTGACGCTCGTTGAGGCGCCAGGTCTTGTAGACAGGCAACCAGTTGCGGTCCATCTCATCGAGGACGATGTTCAGCGTGTGAATCGCGCGCTTCAGTAAGGACGTGTAGCATACGTCGAAATCATAGCCTTGGTCCTTCAGTGCTTTGCCTCCGGCAGCTGCCTCTTGACGGCCTGTCTCTGTCAGGTCGACATCAGTCCACCCGGTGAAGAGGTTGAGCTTGTTCCACTCAGACTCACCGTGACGAATAATAACGAGGTGCATGTTCTGATCGTCTGCCATAGCTTTCCCTTCCGTTTCGTTTGCCGTGACTAACCTATATAATTTTGTAAAAGACGCATGGAGCGTCTCTTACATGATAGCCAAGAAGGGTATAGTAACCATAGGTTAACAATAACACTTCAAGGTCGAACCAGAGGAGGTCTCCTCTATGAACGCACTAGATATTGTAATCATAGCCGCAGTTGGTTTGGCATTTATTTTCGCCATCCGTTCCTCTGTAAAAAACGCAAAAAAGGGCTGTGACGGTTGCGCTGCGTCAGGTACCTGCACCGCTGCGTATACGGGCGGTGAGTGTCCGGTCGCTAAAACCATGGTTTCAGACGTCGAGGATGCACTGAAGGCTAAGGGGGCCGGTGAGACCACGCAGCACAAGTCCGCGTGACCGGTGGGTTTCCGTATGTGATACCGCGACCGAGTTGCAACAAGCTGGGTCAAAAGCGTACCCGCGAACGGTAGGTGAACGGCGTGTGAATGGTGTGCAATCCTGCGGTTTTTCTCAGTCGCGAAGACGTCGATGTTTTGAAACACGCATGAAACACGGGTATGCAAAAGTGAAACCAGATAAAAAAGTATAGAAGGCAGCCGCGCGTGTATCACGTGCGGCTGCCTAAGTGTCGAGAGGGAAACAAATGCCGAGCCAGAAAGATATCGACTTTGTTTTGCGCACCGTCGAAGAGCGCAATATTCGCTTTGTTCGCCTATGGTTCTGCGATGTGTCGGGAAACCTCAAGTCCTTTGCGATCTCACCGGAAGACCTCGAGGAGGCCTTTGGGGAGGGTGTCGGTTTTGACGGCTCTGCCGTCGACGGGTTTGCGGCGCTCGAGGAATCCGATATGCTCGCTTTTCCGGAGCCGGATACCTTCCAGGTGCTGCCATGGAGGCAGTCAGAAAACGGCGCTGCCAGGATGTTCTGTTCCGTCAGGACCCCAGATAGAAAGTCCTTCGAGGGCGATCCGCGTGAGGTACTGAACCGTGTGGTCAACAGTCTTGACGCTAAAGGCTATGTGCCTTTCGCCGCGCCCCGTATCGAGTACTTCTATTTCAAGGATTCGCAGGATCCGGTGCTCTCCGATCAGGCGAGCTACTTCGATCTGACACCGTGGGACTCTGCCCATGACCTGAGACGCGACACCACCCTCATGCTCGAGCGGATGTCCATCCCCGTGGAGTACTCCTTCCATGCCCAGGCTCCCTCACAGAACGGCATTGAGCTGCGTTACTCGGAGGCCTTGAGCTGTGCGGACAACATCATGACTGCCCGCCTTGTCATCAAGCAGGAAGCTTTTGCCAACGGCTTCTTTGCGTCGTTCATGCCGAAACCGTTCTCCGATACTGAAGGCTCCGCGATGTTCTTCTACGAGTCCCTGATGGACAAGGGCGGGAACAACCTCTTCTGGGGTCCGAGCTCCAAGTATCCGGATCACCTCTCCGAGCTTGCCAACCACTTTATCGCGGGTATCCTACACTATGCGCCGGAGTGCACGCTGATTACGAACCCGACGGTCAACTCCTACAAGCGGTTGCACCCCAACTCTGAGGTGCCCTGCTACACCACCTGGGGACACCGGAACCGCTCCGCGCTCGTACGGGTGCCGATGCACAAGCCGGGCAAGCATCAGTCCACACGAGTTGAGCTCAGGGGACCTGATCCCACCTGCAACCCCTATCTTGTATTGGCACTCACCTTTGCTGCGGGCGTCAAAGGCATCGAGGGGGAGATGAAGCTCCAAAGCGAAGCCACGACCGAGGATATCTACGCCTCAGAGGCTGAACTCGCGAAGAAGGGTGTCAGACGCCTGCCGCATGATCTGCGTGAGGCGATCGAGTTCTTTGAGCAGTCAGAGTTCTGCCACGAGGTGCTCGGCGACCACATCTGCGACTACCTGGTCTCCAGCAAGCGCAAAGAGTGGGACGACTACAACACCACGGTAACCGACTGGGAGCGCAAGCACTACTACGCCGGTTTTTAGCGGGGATTAACCGCGCAGAGAGACAGAAACGGGGCGGACACAGAACTGCCCCGTATGTGTAAACAATGGTTTTACAGTGATGTATGAGTGACAACTTTGAGGCGAAAACGGGTATACCGCTACCCGAACGTTTCATTGTTTTTCTGTATTAATATGCGCAAAAATGACTATTGAGGCATATTTCACGCAATAATGTAGAGTATGGCTTGACTAAATATTGAGTTCAAAACATGACAAAACGGTTAAAGAACGGGCCTCAAACATTTTGTTTTATCTATTTAGCGTTACAACACTCTAAACAACGAGCAAAAGATATGCTCGGGATAGGCTTTCTCCCACGTACACGTCGCTATAAAAGGAAGGTCAGACGATGGTTCCTATCTACAATATTTCCCGTAGAAATTTCCTCAAAGTCTCAGGTATGCTCGGCGTTGGCGTTGTCGGCGCCTCTGCGCTCGCCGGCTGCGGGCAGTCCAACTCAGACCAGCAGCAGGCTGCGGACTATGGCTCCTATACCCTGGTCAATGACGGCAAGCTGACCTGCGTCTGCAACGCCACATTCCCACCCTTTGAATCCATGGACAAAAACACCGGTGAGATCCAGGGCTTTGACCCTGACTTAGCTTCTGCCCTGGTTGACAAGATGGGCCTCGAGTCCGAGTGGCTCCCGTCCCAGCAGTTCGATACGATCGTGCCGCTCATCAAGGCAGGCGGCAAAGCCGACTGCTGTATCACGGGCATGACGATCACCGATCAGCGTGAGCAGGAGATCGACTTTACGGACCCCTACCTCGATTCCAACCAGGCGATCGTGGTGCCAGGCACAGCATCCAGCACGACGATCGACGATCTGAATGTGGATGGCAAACGCGTCTGCGCACAGTCCGGTACCACCGGCGGTGACTGGGCACAGGAGAACCTGTCAAATGCGCAGTATGTGCCGCTCGATGACTACATCCAGTGCCTGACCGGTGTACAGACGGGACAGTACGATGCGGCGGTGATCGATCTGCCGGTCGCCTCGAACATGGTCTCAAATTCCTACACTGGCCTCGTGATCGCACAGCAGATCCCCACGGGTGAGCAGATGGGCATCGGCGTCAGCAAGGACAATCCGAACCTGACCAAGGCCCTCAACCAGGCGCTCCAGGAGGTCAAAGACGATGGCACGATGGATGACCTGCAGATCAAGTGGTTCGGTACCACGATCTCATGAAACCAAGACTGCACGATAGTGTTTGGAAGGCACCGAATGCGGAGCCTTCTTCGATTGAGGAGTACTTAAGACAACGATGAAGTCGAAGAGTATAACACCAGCGCATAGGAGACCTGTGTTTTTTATGGCGCTGCTGGCGGTGTGCGTGGCACTCCTAGGTCTGAGGGTGGTCATTACACCAACGCAGGCGGAGGCGATCACAGTCTCAAACGCAACTGCACGCCCGAATGAGGATGGCGGCTCATCCATAATCGGCGGCATCGCAACTCGCCTGACCTGGGAAGGCACCGTAGAGGACGGGGAAGAGGTCTGCGAGGTGACCCTGACGCTGCCGAGTGATGGCACCTTTGAGGGCTCCACCACACGCGTGACCGTGTTGGATGGGCTGACCCGTATCCCGGTCAGTGCAACCGCGACGCCTTCGGGCAGCTCTATCAACATCAGCTTTGATAATCCAATCCCTTCGGGATCACTCCTGCGCCTCGAGATCGAGGGTATGAAGTTTCCGAGCGACGGTGGCGACGTCCAGGTCACCGGTACCTACGAGACCGATCAAGGTACCCAGGACCTGCAGGCGTCTCCGGCGATCTCGACAATCGCGAATACACCGCTGCAGTCTGCAGTGACCTTCCTGAACGGACAGGCTTGGGTGCAGGCCTGGAACTCCGTGCCGTTCCTGAACATGTTCCTGCGCCCCCAGCTCTTGCTGACATCGTTCTCCTCCCTGTTCAATGGGTGGATCGTCTGCCTGCTGTTGACGGTGTTGTGCTACCCGTTCGCGCTGCTTCTAGGCATGCTTTTCGCGTTTATGAAGCTCTCAAAGTACAAGGTCGTGCGTGCGATCGCAGTCATCTACATCAATATCCTGCGTGGTACGCCGCTGTTCCTTCAGATCTACATCCTCTTCTTCGGTCTGCCGATGCTGAGCATCAACGTGAACAACTACCTGCTCGGCGGGATCGCAATGGCTGTGAACTCCTCCGCCTACCTGGCAGAGATCTTCCGCGCCGGCATCCAGTCCATCCCGAAGGGGCAGTATGAGGCATCAGCCTCCCTCGGCATGAGCCATTCACAGACCATGATGAGCGTCATTCTGCCGCAGACGATCCGCAGAGTGCTGCCGACCGTCACTTCCGACTTCATCACCGCCTACAAGGACACCTCGCTTCTGTCCTCTGTCGGCGTGATGGAGCTCATGATGTACTCCAAGAACCTGACGACTGTGACCGGCAACATGACGCCGTACATGGCGGCTGCAATCTACTACCTGATCGTGACGCTGCCACTGATCAAGGTTGTCGGTATCATCGAGCGCAACTTGGCGCGCGCCGAGAACGGTGACGGTCCCCGTCCGAATGCGGGTAAGAAGGGTGCTACGGCGAGTACCGCAACCGCTGAGAAGGACAGCAAGCCGGAGTTTGTCGCTTCCCACGCAGAGGGCAAGCTCTCAGGCGCAGATGTTCTCGCTACGCTGACGGGCCCGTTCCGCTCGCACCCGATCCACGAAGAAGGTGGCATCTATGTCTAGACATAGAGCAGCAACTGCGACGATCGCGGCGGTACCTGATGCGCTTTCCGCCGATGTGGCAGCCAAGGAGGGCTATGAGCACGATAAGTCTCTGACCCGGCATGAGTTCACTGAAGGTGAGCATCCGATCATCCGCATCGAGCACCTCAACAAGACCTTCGACGGCGTGGTTCCGGTCTTGCGCGACGTGAATCTCAATGTGTGGCCAGGCGAAGTGGTCGTGGTCTTGGGACCCTCCGGCTCCGGCAAATCCACGATGCTGCGTTGCATCAACCTCTTGGAGGTACCGACCGCGGGCCACATCTTGATCAATGACAACGAGATCACCGGCACCGATGAGACCGATGTGGTGAAACTACGGCAACACTTGGGGATGGTCTTTCAGAACTTCAACCTCTTCCCCCATCTGACCGCGAAAGAGAACGTGATGCTCGCGCCAGTCAAAGTGCTGAAGAAATCGAAGAAAGAGGCTGAAAAGGAGGCATTGAAACAGTTGGATGCTGTAGGGCTGGCAGACCGCGCTGACTTCAAGCCGGCGCAGCTTTCCGGCGGACAGCAGCAGCGTGTCGCAATCGCGCGCGCCGTGGCGATGCACCCAGAAGTCCTGCTGTTCGATGAGCCGACGAGCGCCCTTGACCCTGAGCTGGTCCGCGGCGTCCTCGACGTTATCCGTGACCTCGCTGAGAATTCGAAGATGACGATGGTCGTGGTGACGCATGAGATGGGCTTTGCCCGTGAGGTCGCTGACCGCGTGGCCTTTATGGAAGGTGGCGTCGTCGTCGAGCAGGGGCTTCCCGAGAATGTTTTCGACCATCCTCAAAACGAGCGGACTGCCTCGTTCCTCGGCAATATCAAATAGATATGTCTGGCACACTTAGGCAAGAATGGAAGCGCAACTATGGCTTCACCAAACATCTCCCGAAAAAGCTTTCTTATGGGCACAGGAGGGCTAGCAGTGGCTACCCTTGCGGCTTGTTCTAGCGACAATAACCAGCCCCAAGGCGCCGATCAATCCTGTGACCCTTCCGATCTGCATCTGGTCGAAGAGGGGAAGCTGACCTGCGTCTCCGATATGGCCAACCCACCCTTCAGCTCACTTTCTACGGACACCAACGAACCCGTAGGGTTTGAGGTGGATCTGATGGCGGCGATTGCGGACAGGATGGGACTGGAATCCACCTGGCTCCCGCCGACCAAATTCGACACGATCATTCCTGCGATTCAGGCGGGTGGCAAAGCGGATGTAGGCGTCGCAAACATCACGATCACCGATGAGCGCAAGCAGCTGATCAATTTCTCAGATCCCTATATCGATGCAAACCTGGGGATCGTGACTCCCAAGAGCGCCGGTGAGGTAACCCGCGAACAGCTCAATGTCGCTGACAACAAGATCGCAGCCCAGGCGGGCACCACCGGGGAAGCGTGGGTGCAGGAGAACCTCAACCAAGCGTCGATCGTGGCGCTCGATGACCCGGTGCAGGCCCTGACCGGCGTCTCCTCAGGCCTCTATACCGCGGCGATTGCGGATCTGCCGGTCGTGAGCTACCTGTGCTCGAACTCCTACGACGATCTGTATGTGAGCCTGCAGATCCCCACGGGGGACCAGTACGGTATCGCGGTCTCCAAGGATAACCAGGCGCTCCTCAATGCGCTCAACGACGCCTTGCAGCAGATTCAGGACGACGGAACACACGATGACCTTGAGGCCAAGTGGTTCGGTCAGGTCATCTAAGCAGGCCACAGAGAGAATTGGTCGGCATCTCTGTCACACCCCCCAGAGGGTATCTCTGGGGGTGTGGTACGATCTGCGTAACCTTCAATCAAATGGGGATCTTGTCTCTTTTCTTTGAAAGATGTGTGCTAATCTGAACTAGAGTATTTTTAAAAGTTCATTTCTCTTTTGGATTGGGGAGTTCTATGCACCACAAGAACATACTCCTCATAGCGCAGACCCCTCGTACCCACGAGCGCATGCGTGCCCTGCAGCGTGAGCTCGATGTCTCCATATTGCTTGCAACGCCTGAAACGTTTGATGAGGCGATTAAGTCAGGCCACGAGTTTGACCTGCTGATCATCGATGTCGTCGGCCTGAAACAGGACGATTTCAACGCTATTGACACCTATGTCGTGGACAATGGGTTCATACCTGAGCTCTTTGTCACCGATGCGGATAAGATTAACTCCCTCCATCTCCCGGTACAGGGGAAGTGTGACTTCACCCTCGCAACCGCCAACGAAGCGGAGTATGAGCTCAGATGTTCCCGCCTGCTGTGGCCCAACGAGGAAAGTGGACCGGCGGATATTGTGTCGGTTGACAATATGACGATCAACCTCGCAACGTATCAGGTCTATATCGACGATAAGCCGGTTGATCTGACACTGATGGAATACTCCCTGCTCTCCTTCCTGGTGACGCACCCCTCGCGTGCGTACTCAAGGGAGACCTTGCTGCATCGGGTGTGGGGCTTTGAGTACTGTGGCGGTACCCGTACCGTCGATGTCCACATCCGTCGTGTGCGCTCGAAGGTGGGACCGCAGATCGCAAACCATATCGTGACGGTGCGTGGCGTCGGCTATCTGTTTAAGATGTAGGCGAGTTCGGGCATCTCTGGCGGCAGGGATGCTCTTTTTATAGAGATAGGTGTGCACGGTGTCTGCGGTTACCCGCACTACCCTGAACTGAAATCTCCCTGAACGTGCAGGTAGCAGGAGGGGAACACGGTACCTCAGGAAGCTTAACGTGTTGTATCACCGACGTGTTAAAACAGGATTTACTTTTAGATTCCGGCTTCTTTCAGCTTCATTGGGTAACAATATTCACATGATGAACCAAAGCAAGGCGGCCACGACGATGTGCGCATGGAAGTTCCGTGCGCTATGAGAAAGGAATCCAGATGGAAATTGACAATGGGGATCGGCCTCCTGTCCCAGGTGTGGACGGGAACGACGCCGCGACGCGTCAAAGCCCGGTGACACCTCCATCCCCGGTGGTGGACACAAACCAGAATCCAGATCCGAAACCGGGAAAGGAGCCAAAGAAACACCGTAACCACCCGGTCCTGATTGCGATCTGTGGCGGCATAGTCGGCGCCCTGGCACTCTTCCTAGTTCTGCGCTTGGGCGGATTCGTCGGCCGCACGATCCGCGTGAACAGCGGAAACTCCGGCCCCAACCAGACGATCACGATCACGCCGAATTCCGAAGACACCTCAACGGCTGAGGCCGTAGCGGCCAAGGCGGTCCCGTCGGTCGTCTCGATCTATGCGACCAGCGACAATGCCTCCGGTTTAGGCTCCGGCGTCATGCTGGACACCGACGGCAACATTTTGACTAACTATCATGTGATTGAGGGAGCAAGCTCCATCTCGGTGACGATCGAGGGCACGAGCTATACCGCCTCTGTGGTGGGCTCCGATGAGTCCTCTGATCTGGCCGTGATCCGTGCGGACCTGCAGGGAGCCTCGGTCACCCCGATCGAGGTCAGCGACTCCTCTCAGCTCGTTATGGGCCAGTGGGTCATGGCAATCGGCAGCCCGTACGGCCTTGAGCAGTCCGTCTCCACTGGTATCGTCTCCGCACTGTACCGTTCAACGATGATGCAATCCACTTCCGGCAACACGATCTACACGAACCTGATCCAGACCGATGCGGCTATCAATCCGGGCAACTCCGGCGGTGCGCTCGTCAACGACCAGGGGCAGCTTGTCGGTATCAACACCCTGATTGAGTCCGAGAGCGGCTCTAACGCCGGCATCGGCTTTGCAATCCCGGCTAACTACGCGATTCAAGTGGCAAACACGATCCTCTCTGGCCAGACCGTGGTGCACCCCTACATCGGCCTTACGATGCAGACTGTGACCTCTGCGGCAGCCCAGCGCTATAATCTTGGCACCACGAGCGGTGCGTACGTGGTGAACGTCACTTCCGGCAGCCCGGCGGATTCCGCAGGCATCCAGCGAGGTGACATTATCACCGCCGTAGACGATCAGCAGATCACCTCTGCCGACGGCCTGATCCTCGCGATCCGCTCGCACAATGTGGGCGACACGGTACAGATCACGCTCGTGAGAAATGGACGGGAGCAGACGGTTTCCGTCACGTTGGGATCCGATGAGGGGAAGATGACAACCCAGAATCAGAAGAACCAGAATAACTCCGGAAACGATATCTTCGGCTTCGGCCAGGGTGGCGACAACGGCAGCAGCAGCTCAAACCCGTTTGACGGCTTTGGCAGCCTCAATAGCTACGACTACCAGAACTAACAGCCATATAACTGATTGAAGGCGTGTCTTGCAGGGTATCCTGCAAGACACGCCTTTTTGGTATTTCTCTAGCCTCCCTACGGTAGGCTAGAGGTATAAGAATCTTATTTGAGGAGGCCACTATGCCAGAGATCAGATGCCCCTACTGCGGGCACGTCTTTCAGGTCGATAAGGACGACTACGCCCATATTGCGCAACAGGTGCGTGACGAGGAATTCTCGCGTGAGCTCAAGGAACGCGAGGAGCTCATGGAGAAAAACCAGAAGAGCGCGCAGGAGACCCTGGAGGCCGAGTCGAAGGTGCAGCTGGAAAAGTTGACTTCCCAGTACGACCAGCAGATCCAGCTTCTGAAACAGCAGCTCGAGAGCCAAAAGCAGCGGGCGGAAGCTGAGCGCCAGAACCGTGAAGCCAATCTCCAAGCGCAGATCGTGCAGCTGAAGAATGATCTAGCTTCGACGAAACAGGATGCCGCCCGGGCTAACGCTGAGAGCGAGACGCGCTTGACGAAGTCGGTGGCAGACTACAAAGAGCAGATCGCAAAGCTTCAAGCTGAGGCCGCAGCCCGTGACAAAGACTATCAGAACCAAAAGGAGCTGGCAGTCAACAGAGCTACCTTTGAGTTGGCACAGAAGAACACCTCCCTCGAGGGAGAAGTGAAGGCCGCCAAGCTCGAACGGGAGCGGATGGAGGCCTCCCTCAAGCAGCAACTCGCAGAGAAGATGCAGGGCAAGGACGTTATCATCCGCGACAAGGACGATGAGATCGAGCGGTTGCGCAACCAGCGCGCACATCTCTCTACGAAGCTGATTGGGGAGACCTTGGAGCAGCATTGCCTCAACGAATTCAACAAGTGGCGTGCGACCGCCTTCAGAAACGCGGAGTTCCACAAGGACAACGACGTCGTTGACGGCAGCAAAGGGGACTTCGTCTACCGTGAGAAGGATCCTGAAAGCGGCATCGAGATCGTCTCCATCATGTTTGAGATGAAGAATGAGGACGAGGGATCCGCTCGGAAAAACAAACATAGGAATGAGGACTTCTTCAGCAAGCTCGATCGGGATCGCCGCAATAAGAAGTGTGAGTACGCGGTGTTGTGCAGCATGTTGGAGCCGGACAGTGAGCTCTACAACCAGGGGATTGTAGATGTGTCCTACGCCTATCCGAAGATGTACGTGATCCGTCCCCAGTTCTTTATCCCGATGATCACGCTGCTGCGCAACGCAGCCCTGAACTCCCTCGCTGATCGCAAGGAGCTTTCCGAAATACGCCAGCAGAACATCGATATCACCAACTTTGAAAATTCACTCGATGACTTTAAGAACAGGTTCTCGAAGAACTATCAGACTGCAGCCAATAAGTTTGAAGCCGCGATTGATGAGATCGATAAGACGATCGACCATCTGAACAAGGTGAAGAAGAACCTCACTTCCTCTGAACGCCAGCTGAGGTTAGCCAACGATAAGGCAGACGAACTGACAATTCGCAAACTCACCGACAAGAATCCGACGATGAAAGAGAAGTTTAAGGAAGCGCGCGAGGCACAGAAGCAGGACACCTCTGCGCATCCGCAGCTTGAGGGGAACGACGAACCGGTTGAGCCGGATTCAATCGAATAGCGTTAGAGAGTGACCATACGGTAGTGTCCGCCACATAGTTGGCACATGCTCATAGAATCTCAGATTCTCGATTAATACTACCCCTAAGGGGTATATACTGAGCGTGAGAATAAAACGAGAGATGAGGAGATATGAGTATGGCAACAAAAACGACGAGCGCTCCTCAGACCGCTACAAAACCTGCTCCGCATGCGATAGAGCACTATAAACAGACGCCCCGTTCGGATGCCCTGAAAAAGGACGTTGAGCGCCGCGTCAACCGTGTAATCGGCCAGCTGAATGGCATCAAGAACATGGTTGACAGCGACCGCTACTGCGGCGAGGTGCTGACGCAGCTCGCAGCGGTGGAGAGCGCCGTGAAGGCGATCTCGCGCGAAGTGATGCGCGACCACCTTGAGACCTGTGTGGTCGAACAGGTGCAGGAAGGCAACACTGAGATCGTCGATGAGGTCATGGACCTCTTCAAGAAGTTTTATTGAGTGGATCAGAGCACTCCATTCCTGCTGTTTTAATGACTGCAGGGGATTGGTATGGTCGGTATATACCCCATAAGGGTATATTGAAAGAAGGAAGTATGGCTACCAAAACACTTCACAAGGACATGTTCGATATCACCGGCATGACCTGTGCGGCCTGCGAGGCGCATGTCCACAAGGCGGCGCAGTCCGTTGCGGGTGTGCAGGAAGCGAACGTGAACCTCTTAAAGAATTCGATGGAGCTCGTGTACGACGGAAAGCCCAAGACCGCACAGAAGGTCGTAGAGGCGATCGATAAGGCGGGCTACGGGGCGAAGATGCGCCAGGCAAAGGTCAACACCAAGGCTTTGGCATTCGTCGATCCCGCAATCGCTGCGCAGAAGGCCGTGGACGCCAAGCGCAGGCAGCTGATCGGGTCGATCATCTTCGGCGTGCCGCTGTTCTACCTTGCCATGGGTCCGATGTTCAGCTGGCCTGAGATCCCGGGCCTTGCCGGAATGCAGGGGATGATGGCATCGGCGATCACGCAGCTGATGCTCGCGATGTGCCTGATCTTTATCAACCGCTCCTATTTCTCGATGGGCTTCAAGTCGCTCTTCCACGGCGCACCGAATATGGACTCGTTGATCGCTCTGGGCTCTTCGGCCTCCTTTGCCTACAGTATGGTCGGAGTCTACCAGATGGCATCGGCACTCGGTGTAGCAGACGTCGAGGCTGCCCATCAAATCATGATGAACAACCTCTACTTTGACTCTGCGGGCACCATCCTGGTGCTGATCACCCTGGGCAAATTCTTTGAGGCCCGCGCCAGAGGTAAGACTACGAGTGCCATCTCTGCACTGATTGACCTAGCTCCTAAAAACGCAACCGTTGAGCGCGACGGCCAAGAGATACAGATTCCGGCTGACCAGGTTGTCACCGGCGACATCCTGGTAGTTCGCTCCGGTGAGTCCGTCCCGGTTGACGGCATCGTGACCGAAGGCCAAGCCTCGGTCGACGAGTCCGCAATCACCGGTGAGCCGGTCCCCAATGAGAAGAAGAGGGGCGACAAGGTGACGGGTGCTACCGTTACCCAGAGCGGCTGGTTCAAGATGAAGGCCACCGCCGTCGGCAACGACACCACCCTGTCCCACATCATTCACCTGGTCGATGAGGCCACAAACTCTAAGGCCCCGATTGAGCGTATCGCTGATAAGATCGCGGGCGTCTTTGTCCCGGTCGTGATCGCTGCGGCGCTGGCAACCTTCGCAGTGTGGGTGATCTTCCTCGAGCCAGGTCAGTTCTCCCGTGCCTTTAACTTCGCAGTCTCTGTCCTCGTTATCTCCTGCCCCTGCGCACTCGGCCTTGCAACTCCGACCGCAATCATGGTCGGCACCGAGCGCGGCGCTAAGGTCGGTATTCTGATCAAGTCTGCCGAGTCCCTTGAGACCGCTGGCGACCTCAATACGGTTGTCCTTGACAAGACTGGCACCATCACCCGTGGCAAGCCTGAAGTGACTGACTTTGTAGTGGTAAGCGAGGCACGGAAGCGCACTGTGGAAAGCCTCGCTGCTGCGGTTGAGAGCCGCTCTGAGCACCCGCTGGCACAGGCAATCGTGGCCTATGCAAAGAAGGACGGCGTGCACTATACCGACGAGGTTGACGACTTCGAGCAGATCCCGGGCGGCGGCCTCTCCGCTACGGTATCTGGCAGCTCAGTGTTGATCGGCAATGCCCGCTTGATGAAAGAGCACGGCGTCGCGATCGATAAGCTGGCTGAGCTATCTGATAGCCTCGCGGCACAGGCAAAGACCCCGCTCTTTGTCGCCGTTGATAGGGAAGCAGTGGCGCTGGCAGCTATCGCCGACGTTATCAAGGAAAGCTCACCTGAGGCGATCAACCGCCTGCGTGATATGGGTATCCAGACAATCATGCTCACTGGCGACCAGCCGAAGACCGCACAGGTCATCGCGAACCAGGTCGGCGTGGATGAGGTTGTCGCAGGCGTGCTGCCCGATCAGAAGGAGGAGAAGATCGCACAACTCCAAAGCCGGGGCCGTAAGGTCGCAATGGTCGGTGACGGTATCAACGATGCTCCTGCCTTGGCGCGAGCGGATGTCGGTATCGCAATCGGCGCCGGCACTGACGTGGCAATCAGCTCTGCAGATATCGTATTGATGCACTCCGATCCGAAGGATGTCGCAACCGCCATCGAGCTCTCCAAGGCGACAATGAGGGATATCCGTCAGAACCTGTTCTGGGCGCTGTTCTACAACGCGATCTGCATCCCGATCGCAATGGGCGTGTTGAGTCCGTTCGGGATCACGCTGAACCCCATGATCGGTGCGGCTGCAATGGGCTTCTCCTCCGTGTTTGTGGTTTCTAACGCGCTGCGTCTGTTCGCTTGGAAGCCGAGTGAGGCAAAGTCCACTGGAGCCAAGAAAGCAACAACCGTTACACTCAGTGGAGAGAATACAGAACCGTCTGCTACGAAAGGGGATTCCACTATGGCTCACAAGACATTGGCAATTAAAGGCATGATGTGCGATCACTGCGTGCAGCATGTGACCCAGGCCCTCGAGGGTGTCCACGGCGTCAAGAACGTACACGTCTCACTTGACACCAACTCTGCCACGCTTGATGCAGGCATGTTTGCTTCAGACGACAAGCTCAAGAAGGCTGTGAAAGATGCAGGCTACGAGGTTACCAGCATCAGATAGGACCCTTGGTACCCCATGATTTGAGGAGGCTTCATCGCTTGTGGGAGGTGGGGCCTCCCTCGTTGTAGCGTGTCTTTGGACTTTGTCGGGTTCCTCCATGCCAGACGCTCCCTGCGTTGCGCTAAGATAAGCATGTTCTGAAGAATCATCCGAAGGAGTTCCTTACATGGGTGAACAGACTTCTCTTTTTGGAGACCGAGGACCGCAGCCGACGAGCCATGAGACACCTGCGCAGCGTGCCCGTGAGCTCAATCAGATCCTGAACCATGCGGCCTATGCCTACTACGCGCTCGATGAGCCGGAGATGACCGACGCCCAGTTCGATACCTACCTGCGTGAACTGCAGGCGCTTGAGGCGGCACATCCGGGGCTCGTGACCCCTGACTCCTACACCCAGCGGATCGGTGGCTTTATCTCCTCCCAATTTGCGCCCGTCCGCCACGCCCGGCGCATGTACTCCATCGACGATGCGATGGGCTTCGGGGAGTTGGATGAGTGGTTACAGCATACCGATGAGGCGTTAGGCGCGACTAAAGGCCATCCGATCGCCTACACCTGCGAGCTCAAGATCGATGGCCTCGGTGTGGCGCTTACCTACCGTGATGGACAGCTGATCCGGGCTGCCACCCGCGGTGACGGTACCACCGGTGAAGACGTGACCCAAAACGTCCTTACGATCCACGATGTTCCACGGGTCTTAGCGAAACCGGGGCTCTCTAAGATCAGAAACGGCGGATTCGGACAGTCAATCGAGATCCGCGGTGAGGTCTATATGCCCCGCCACAGCTTCAGTCGGCTCAATGAGGAGAACGATGAAGCGGGCCGTAAGACCTTCGCGAACCCCCGTAATGCGGCGGCAGGTTCCCTGCGCCAAAAGGATCCGAAGGTGACCGGCGCCCGCGATCTCGAGACCTTTATCTATGCGGTAGCGGACAGAACTCCGCTCACTATCACCACGCAGCGTGAGTTCCTGTGCTGGCTCTCTGATTGCGGATTCTCCGTCAACCCCAACGCGAAGCGCGTCACGGATTCACACGCGGTGCGCGAGTACTGCAAGCGTGCGCTCGACCAGCGCGACAGACTCGATTACGATATCGACGGGGTGGTCGTAAAAGTTGATGACTTTGCACAGCAGGAGCAACTGGGCTTCACCGCCCGTGCTCCGCGCTGGTCAATCGCCTTCAAGTTCCCGCCGGAGCAGAAGCGCACGGTTTTAAGAAAGATCCGGGCCCAGGTCGGCAGAACCGGTGTCTTGACCCCGGTTGCGGAGTTCGATCCGGTACGCGTGGCAGGCTCCACGATCGCGCGTGCGACCCTGCACAATATCGACGAGGTACACAGAAGAGACGTGCGTGAAGGGGATACGATCCTGGTCCACAAGGCTGGTGATGTGATTCCAGAAGTCGTGGGACCGGTCCTGGAAGGGGAGCTGGCTGCCGAGCATGCAGCGCGCCCGGTCTGGGAGATGCCGAAGGTCTGCCCGAGCTGCGGTAGCCCCGTGGTGCAGGAAGAAGGAGAGGTCGCTTACCGCTGCGTCTCAATTGACTGTGGAGCGCAGGCAGTGGAGCGCCTGATCCACTGGGCAAGCCGCACTGCGATGGATATTGACGGTCTCGGGGAAGAGATCGTCTCAAAACTCGTTGACCGAGACATTGTGAAGGATGTCGCGGACTACTACGACCACCTGACCGAGGGGGCGCTCGCAAACGTCGATACGGGCAGAGTGTATGAGACCTCCGACAAGCACCATGCAGCAGGTGATCACATCGTCGTCGGCAAGACCGTAGCGCACAAGATCATGGAACAGATTGAGGACTCAAAGAAACGGGGCCTTGCCCGTGTGCTCTTCGGCCTCGGTATCCGCCGCGTCGGCGTCAACGTCGCGACGCTGATAGCAGAGCACTTCGGTTCACTGGAGAAGGTAATGCTTGCAGGCGAAGAGGATATCGCCCAGATCGAGGGCATCGGCCCGAAGATCGCGAAGAGCATTCACGAGTTCTTCACCATCCCAGAGAATGTCGCAGTATTGGAGCGGCTGCGTAAAGCGGGGGTCATGCTCACGCAGCCTGGTTTCGGTGAAGAATCTGAGAAGCCGCAGACCCTGACCGGACTTACTTTTGTTCTGACAGGTAGCCTGCAGAACTACACGCGTGACCAAGCTGGAGCACAGCTCAGGGCTTTGGGCGCCAAGGTTTCCGGATCGGTGTCGAAGCGTACGAGCTACGTGATCGCCGGTGTCGCGGTAGGCTCCAAGCTCACCAAAGCGCAGAATTTAGGCATTCCGATTTTGAATGAACAGGATCTGGAGACGATCATTGCAACTGGACGGATGCCCGAGGGGACCACTCAGGTGTAACTGTGTGTAGCTGACTGTACCTATGGATTAAAAGATGCGGAGAGGGGTGAGTGTGCTCCTCTTTGCAGTTGCGGTTTCTGTATATGGTGCAGCCATATCTGCAGGTCTACTGCCTGTCCTCAGGCTATTGGCGTGCAGGCTCGGTCTCCTCGTCATTGAGATGGATGCCGTTGTAGTTGATATGGTGCGTAACCTCTGTGAGGTCTTCGCCGGCCAGGAAGGCCTGAGCTGCCTCAGGGAACATATCGACCGCGGTCTGATAGACCTGACCAAAGCTATCGGTTGACTCCTTGCCGGTGTTCGGGTCCTTCCAGGTATGGTGCGCGGTGTTGGCAGAAGTGCACTCTTGAGTCTTGATACTCGGGTGGCACAGCGCCTGCAGCATTGAATGATCCCTGAAGACGCCCTCAATGCCGGAATAGGCCTGTTCGACCATGTTGCCGCTCGGCTCGAGCGTGTTGTAGATGTGGTGGTAGTCCTTGATTGCAGAGGCATACTGTGTAGGCTCCACATTGAGGTCGAAGACCTCAATGGCAACCTGTGAAAGGAGTGCTCCGGCGGCATCGGTGATACGGCGGGTGTGCTCGAGGGCCCTGAGCGATGCATCCCCTGAGGAGGCGTCCTCCTGCTCCTTCTCCCAGAGCAGCCAGGAATCGAGATCTGCCTCGATCACCGCATGGATTTCGCTGCCGGTGTCGACAAGTGACGGATCCGCGTGCTGCAGCGCGTATTCCTCCGCATAGATGAAGGGATGTGTGGCGGAATCGGTGAGGTAGTGGGCGAGCATCCCGAGCGCAAAGGCTCTCCCAATGCGCTGTTCATCCTGGGGGAGCGTTTTGATATTGTCCCTCAGGCAGGTCAGCGCTTTCGTCATGTATTCCGCATGCATGTTGTGCGCGAACTTGTGGCAGGTGCGGTCATTTTGGATGATGCCACGGTAGCGGACAAAGTAGGGATCAGGGCCTTGGGCACCGAGGCGAAAGGCGAGAGTCTCTTCCTCACTTGAGAGGGTATCCGGGGGTAGGGTAGACTCCACGTCCTTTGCATAGAGGTAATGAACTATCAAGGCAGGCATGTAGTTTTCTCGCTTCCTTTACGGTCGCTTGCATATATAACGTTTTACCTACCCACTTTACCCAAGGTATCCCATAAAACGCGCGATAAAAGGCATTCGGGCAGGGTTTCGTCGGACAGATACGGCATGGGGGATAGTATGATGAAAAATGTGAGTGTGGTGGACTTAACCTTTGCGGGTTATACCGCCCATTTGTGTTGGGTAGAAAGAATTCTTAGAGTTTGAAGCTAAAACCCTTTTCACAGGGAGGGACATACGATGAATTTTCTGGAACGTGTTTTTAGACACACGAAGACAAGCACGATGGTAAGCGGCGTGCTGCTGGCGCTTCTGGGCATCATCTCCTTCGCCTACGGTGAGGAGACTGTTTTGGGGCTGGTTCGCCTTGCCGGTATCATTGCGATCATCCTCGGTATCTGCCGCATCACCGATGCGATTGTCGGTAGCGACCGCGACAAGACCCAAGTCGGTGTCGGTATCGTCACGCTCATTGTCGGCTTGGTCCTGATGCTTGCTCCGGATGCCTTCATCAACATCGTCTTCATTATCCTCGGTCTCGTTGTCCTCGGTATCGGCATCACCGCCTTCGATGAGGGCAAAGAGAAGTCGAGCACCCGCGACGTCTTCTGCGGCGTCTGTGACATGATCCTGGGCGTGCTGATGGCAATCGCGCCATTCGCGTTCATCCACGTGGTGACGATCATCTCCGGCATCGCTCTTCTGGTTGCCGGTATCACCGAGATTGCGGCGTCGATGGCGATGGAGAACGATCCAATCAAACACTAAGCTCTCTAAAACGATTGATTGTCTGTCAAAGCGTAGGCACCTTCATGTGCCTGCGCCTTTTTGGTACCGGCAAACGGAGCGAATTGCTGTGTTTCACGTGCTGAGACAGCTTACCTTCAGTGAGTTGTACTACCCTAGAGATGACTAGAGGGATGCGACTGCTCTTAAGAGCAGACATTTAAGGGAGAAGACAATGAGCAACCTTACACGCAGGAATTTCTTGGGCCTGGCTGGGCTAGGGACACTCGGGTTTGGCCTTGCTGCCTGCTCGAACGAAAGCTCCACGCCGAGTGTCAGGACCTCCGGTCAAAGCGCTGTGGGGGCGGACTCTAACCTCGTTGATGCAGCAAAAGGAGAAGGAAGCCTCCAAGTTTTGGGCTCCTGCGGTGAGGATTATCTGGGTGCAGCCTGCAAACACTTCAACGAGCTCTACGGGCTCGATGTAAGCTACAAGCGTATCTCCTCCATTGAGGGGCAGACTCTGATCGAGAACAGCAATGGGTCCCCTCAGTTCGACGTGTGGTTCGGCGGTACTACCGATCCGTATAACGAGCTTTCCGATGAGGGGCTGTTGGATGCTAGCTATACGCCCGCGAACTCTTCCCACCTGATGAACGATGTCTATCTTTCCCAGCGCAATGACTGGTTCGGTATCTACAAAGGTCTCTTAGGCTTCATGTACAACAAGGATGAGATCGAGCGACTCAACATCGATGCCCCGAAGGACTGGCCTGACCTGGTTGATGATAAGTACAAGGGGCTCATCTGGATGCCGAACTATCAGACCTCCGGCACCGCGCGGCTGATCCTCAACACAGTCATCCAGGAGTACGGCCACCAGCAGGGTCTGGAGTATCTGACTCAGCTCGATAAGAACGTGCAGGAATACACCAAGACCGGGGGCGGCCCGGCGGAGAACATCGGCTCCGGTGAGTGCGTCATCGGTATCGGCTTCCTCCATGACGGAGTTGCCCAGATCGAGGATAACGGCTACGAAAATATCGGACTGGTGATACCTACCTCTGGGGCTTCCTACGAGGTCGGCGCAACGGCGGCACTGATCGGTACCGCGCATCCCAACGCTGCACATCTCTGGCTTGAATATGCGCTCTCACCGGAATGTGTGGAGCTTGCGGCTAAAAACGGCTCTTACCAGACCCTTGTGATCGACACCGCCCACCAGCCGAGCGAAATCTCAAAGCACCATCTCAATCCGGATGATACGATCGACTACGACTTCGAGGATGCCCGCCTCAACACGAAAGAATATGTAGGGGAGATTATGGATGCCCTTGGCGGCGGAAAAGATTCCCGCTTCCAGAACAGCTAAGCGCGACAAGAATACCGTGCATGAAATATCGCGTGGCGCACAGCATGCTGCACGATTTTTATAGGAAGTGATACTCTACCGCCTGCCCGTAGACTGACAGAGAGCTCGAGCAGCCTGGTATTATCTCAAATAAGGTAAAAAGAACGTATTCTGATTGAAATCTAAGTGTGAAGTGGGTAGATTATCTATCGCTTAGACGATAGTTCTCATACAGATCGATAAAAGGAGAGCAACTATGTTTGATATACATGTAAGACGCTCCAAATTGTCAGTCATTGTCAGCAGCATCATTTCGATCGTTCTAGGCATCCTCGCCTTCACGCACCCCACCGGCGCCACGATGTTTATCACATTGGCTACCGGCTGGTTTCTGCTGATCGGCGGTATCGTCGCTCTGATCAGTTCCTTTGCCCACTTCAGTATCCTGCTGTCGCAGATTGAGCTCTTCGAAGGACTTTTGGACTTCTTCCTGGGCCTCATGATCGTCAACTGGCCGCAGTTCTTTGTTGCCTGGATTTTCATCCTGATTGGTATCGACTTGATCATCTTCGGCTTCAACTTCCTCTACTTCGTGAACGCCGCGCGCGCGTTTGGCGCTACGCACACCGGCTGGCAGATCTTCGGCGGTGTCCTGATGATTATCCTGGGCTTCATGGTCATGTGGTCGCCGTTCATGATGGCGGACGTGTCCATGATCGTCACTGGGGTCGCCCTGGTGTACACGGGTATCGTCGGTTTGATTGAGGGCATTAAGATGAAGTCAGATAAGTCGGACAACAGACTTGAAGACTAGCGTCTCTAACAGTGTTATTTCTGGGCCTTGCTGCTTTCAGGCAGCAGGGCTTGTTCGGCTCTTCGACGTCTCTAGTGGATAGCGCATGCAAGCTGACTCTGGACCGAGAAGTTGAGTTTCCCAGTCTGAAGAAGATTATCGTCTTGTTGTAGGCGATGCTTCTGAAGCCGCTGGCAGTGCTTTTTGCTGACTGGGCGGGGGAGTTGAGCCTTTCGAGAAACGAATTGGTGGATCCCTCCTCCACCAGTTCAAGATTCCCTTACGCTCCTGCCTAAAGGTACCTGCCATCCTCTTGATCTTAGCCACAGCAGAGTGCATCATCCACAAACAGAGCCGGTCTGGGGCTTTGGCTGTAGATTCTCTGTCGGGGCAGCCATAGACGTCCTGCATCGCTTTGCCGTCTGACAGGCACGCGCCCCCCTGAGATGTGTCTTCGCAGGGTCGAGCTCCTCCCTCTTCGCAAGCCGGCACTCTGTGAGGCTCTTCTTTCTCTTTAGCCATGCGTAAGTTCGTCTGGGTAAGCATCCTTGTGCTTCTTCGCCGACTCGCGCCTCTGCGTGCACCTCACAGGGTCTGTCGCCTTTGTGAAGAGCTGCCACCACATGGAAGCTGTCCAGGATCTGGGCGGCCTGGGGCATCGCTGCGGTGACTCCCAGGGAGTTATGCCTTTGCTATGTCGCGTATGACCTCTAAGATCTCCGTCCTGTCCCCGTGTGCTCCTTTAAGCTCATCTCAGAGCCTGCCTGTGTCACCTTTGTCCTTTGCCTTCCGTGATGGCGGGGGTGCGCTGGTAGTCGAGGTCAGCCATGATGCTGATACAGCTTTGGTCGCACCTTTTGGCGGTGTCGTCTGTGCCTACACACACGACTCTGGAATAGTCTGCTGCGTCCCTTGCCTTCGATGTCGCCTTCCCAAGCAGTCTCCATATGCGCATGGGCTGTCTCGTGCAGAGGCTTATGGCCACAACGCTCATGACAAACGATCAGCTGGGCCTCAAAGAGCGCCGCGATGCGTCTTCGGCCACACCTCCCAGAGTATCCTTGCGGCATGCACGCCGTCTTTGGGGCCTCAACACTGC
Organism: Atopobium sp. oral taxon 416; assembly: GCF_018128285.1. NCBI lineage: Bacteria > Bacillati > Actinomycetota > Coriobacteriia > Coriobacteriales > Atopobiaceae > Atopobium > Atopobium sp. oral taxon 416. The sequence continues at coordinate 2,284,507 of NZ_CP072380.1, read as the reverse complement.
GCCGTGTACAATCGTCTCGTATTGCCAGATATCGAGATGCCACAAGATCCTCTTGCGTCTGCCACAGGTGCTACAGCGCCTGTGGAAGGCAGGACTCACCACTTACCTGGCCCTGACGTGTACCACCCTCACATGCAGGATGTCCTGCACTCATCTGCGCTCCTTAAACCAGACATCGAAGAGCCCCCTTTCGTCTCTAAGCCCCCTGGGATCTCTTAGAGAGCCTTGTCAGCATACCTGCCTTAAGCATCTATATCGCAACCTTTGGATCGCATCCGTCGCCAAAATCTTGGCTGTCCGGGTACCACGTGCTCAAGGGGATGCAGGAGTGCTGTCCACCATAAGTAGCGAAGAGCCTTTTTCGTCTCGGTTCCCACTTTGAACCTGCGCCCATGTTCCGTGGTACTCTGAAGAAAATTCTGCAATACCACTTCAAAATGTGTACGCTGAATATTGTTGTTAGCAAATCCGACAGGCGCTTTTAAGACACCTAAGGGGGATGAGCGATGGCAGAGGATAAGGTTACGTCAGAGTATGGTCTCCTGCGCTTTACCGATGTAGACATGCAGGAGCGGCTGTCAAAACCAACGTACAAGAAGCTGAAGCATGTGATCGATACGGGGGATGATCTCGACCTCGATATCGCAAACGAGGTCGCGCACGCAATGAAAGAGTGGGCGCTCGAGCATGGGGCCACGCACTACACGCACTGGTTCCAGCCGCTGACTGGGATTACCTCTGAGAAGCACGATTCTTTTATCAATCCACGCAAAGACGGCACGGTGCTGATGGCACTCTCTGGCAAAGAACTGATCCAGGGAGAGCCGGATGCGTCCAGTTTCCCCTCCGGTGGTCTGCGTGCGACCTTTGAAGCCCGCGGCTATACCGTATGGGATCCGACGAGCCCCGTCTTTATCAAAGACGAAGTGCTCTGCATTCCGACTGCCTTTATCTCCTATACCGGTGAGGCCCTCGATAAGAAGACCCCGCTCTTGCGCTCTGAGGTAGCGCTCGAAAAGCAGGTCAAGCGGGTGCTCAAGCTCTTCGGACAGACTCCGAAACGCGTCCATACGACCGTCGGTCCTGAGCAGGAGTATTTCCTGATCACTGAGGAAGATTACAAGACCCGTCCGGACCTCATCCTCACGGGACGCACACTCTTCGGCTGTGAGCCCGCAAAGGGTCAGGAGCTCGAGGAGCACTATTTTGGTGCGATCCGCCCCGCTGTCTCCTCTTTTATGAAGGAGCTAGACGATGAGCTCTGGAAGCTCGGTATCCCTGCCAAAACGAAGCACAATGAGGTGGCGCCTTGCCAGCACGAGCTGGCCAATATCTATGAGCGAGGCCCGGTCGCAATCGATGACAACCTCGTGACCATGGAAAAGATGAAGCTCATCGCTTCGCGCCACAACCTGGCGTGCCTGCAGAATGAGAAGCCGTTTGACTACGTGAACGGCTCCGGCAAGCACAACAACTGGTCGCTCGTGGCAGACGGCAAGGACTTGCTCGAGCCGGGCGATGATCCGGAGGATAACCTGCAGTTCCTGGTCTTCTTAGCGTGCCTCGTTGCCGCGGTCGACAACCATGCGGATCTGTTGCGTGCCTCGGTTGCTTCTGTCGGGAACGACCATCGTTTGGGTGCCAACGAGGCGCCACCGGCGATCATCTCGGTATATCTGGGCGATGCGCTGCACCCGATCGTCGAAGCGCTGATCAAGAAGGAAGAACCTGAATCCCCGACCCGCGAGATGATGGACTTGGGCGTCCCGGCGCTCCCGAACTTCTTGCGCGACGACACTGACCGCAACCGTACGAGCCCCTTCGCCTTTACTGGCAACAAGTTTGAGTTCCGTATGTGTGGCAGCCAACAGAACCTCTCTGACCCCAACGTAGTGCTGAATACTGCGGTGGCGGAGCAGTGCGATCGCTTCGTCCACTACATGGCGGGAGTCAAAAAAGAGGACTTCGTCTATATCGCGATGCGCTTTGTGCGCCACACCTTCCGTGATCACCAGCGGATCCTCTTTGAGGGCAACGGCTATTCTAAGGAGTGGGAGAAGGAAGCAGAGCGCAGAGGCCTGCCGAATCTGAAGACCACCCCAGATGCACTTCCCTGCATCATCAAGAAGGAGAACATCGATTTCTTTAAGAAGTACGATGTCCTGAGCGAGAAGGAAGTCCGTGCTCGCTACTCCGCGAAGGCGGAGCAGTATGCGAAGCTCCTGAACATCGAGGTGAATACGATGGTGTACATGACGCACCACTTGTATCTGCCCGCGATCATCCGCTTCTCCTCCGATCTGTCCAAGTCCGTCGAGGCCAAGCGGGCGATCGGGATCGATGCGCCGACTGAGAAGAACATGGTGCAAGATGCGACCGACAAGATCGCCCAGATCACCGACACGGTCAACGAGCTGGAAAAGGTCAACAGTGAAGCGAAGGCCAACGATAATATCCAGGACGAAGACTATGCTTACCGTGACAACGTGATTCCGGCTATGAAGAAGCTGCGCAGCCTCATCGACAGTATGGAAAAAGTGTGCGGCCATGAGTATTGGCCGGTCCCGAGCTACAACAAGATGCTCTTCTACGTGTAACGGTAAACGCCCATTATACGGCAGCAACGAACCCTTTCGTCCTCAAGGGCGGGAGGGTTCTTTCGTGATGTGCGCGTGCCAGGTCCGCTTGTTAGGCAGGATGTCGAGACTCTTGGGTACAATAGGGGGGCGAGAAACTAATTTCATGGAGGCAAAACCATGTCCGATACAGATACTGCAACCGCTATGCCGGGAAAGGCAGGGAAGCAGCGCAAAAAGATCGCCGTAATCGACGGCAACTCGCTTATGCACCGTGCCTACCATGCGATCCGCCAGCCGATGTCGGCGCCTGACGGCAGGGCCACTAACGCCCTCTTTGGCTTCTTCAATATGTTTATCAAGATGGTGGAGACCTTCCACCCCGATGGGATCATCTGTGCCTTCGATAAGGGTAAGCCGAAGGTGCGGATGGAGATACTGCCGCAGTACAAGGCGCAGCGCCCGCCGATGGACAAAGAGCTCTACGAGCAGTTCCCGATGGTGAAAGAGTTGCTCAAGACGCTCGACATCCCGGTTTGTGAGGCAGAGGGCTGGGAAGGTGATGACATCCTCGGTACCCTCGCTAAGCAAGGTGAGGAGCAGGGCTATGACATGTACCTTGTCACCGGCGATCGTGATATCTATCAGTTGGCAACTGACCATGTAAAGGTGGTCTCTACCAAGAAGGGCGTCTCCGAAGTCTCTGTGATGACCCCGGAGTCAGTGGATGATCTGTACCACGGGATCACTCCTGATTTGGTCCCGGACTTCTACGGGCTCAAGGGTGACTCCTCCGACAATATTCCCGGCGTACCAGGCATCGGTCCCAAGAAGGCTGCAGCCCTGATCGTCAAGTACGGTAGTCTCGATCAGGTGCTGGCACATAAGGACGAGGTCAAAGGCAAGATGGGGGAGAACCTGCGGGCGCACGTCGACGACGCGCTGCTCTCCCGCAAGGTGGCGACGATCCGTACCGATACTCCGATCGACGTCAATCTCGCGGATGCAAAGTTCCCGACCTTTGACGCGGCTGAGGTCGAGAGAGCCTTCGGCTCACTCGGATTTACCGGCATTGTGAAGCGCTTGGTGAAACTCGGCGGTGTTGGGGCACAGACCGGAGTGGGGAAGACCGAGACCACGATGAAGCTCCCGAAGGTCCTCAACAATGAGAAAGGCCAACAGGCCCTGGAACAGGCGTTTTCCGAGGATGACTGGATCGGTGTCGCGCTTGAGCAACAGACTGAGGGCAAACAGCTGAAGTTGGCACTCGACAAAGAAGAGGAGACGCCGCTCTGGTTTTCCACCGGCAAAAATCTAATCAGGCTCTCTGGCAAGGCGGCACTGAACGCGCTGACCGAGATCGTGAACAACCATAAGTTTGCCGCTGGCAATGTGAAGGAGCTTCTCCATCTGATTTGCCCGATGGATTCTAAGCTGCCCGCTGCAATCGATGCCTACGAGGTAGATTCGACCCATATCTTTGATATTGCAGTTGCCGCCTACCTGTTGCGCTCCGAAGGCGTGTCCTACCAGGTTCGAGACGTCTATGGACGCTACGTCCCCAATTCAGTGCTCCTGGATGCGACGGATGCCTATCCGGAAGCTGCGCTTGAAGCCTTTGCAGCCCGTGCGCTTGTGGATCCGCTGACGAAGGCCATGAAGGAGCAACAGTGCATTGACCTCTTTACCGACCTTGAGATGCCGCTATTGCCTGTCCTGACCGGAATGGAGCGCACCGGGCTCTACGTAGACTGCTCAGTCTTTAAGAGCCAGTCAGAGGGGCTGAACGGTGAGATCGAGCAGGTGGTGGAGGACATCTACGCGAAAGCGGGCGAGGAGTTCAATATCGACTCCCCGCGCCAGCTCTCCCACATCCTCTTCGATGTTCTGAAATTGCCGACGGCAGGCCTGAAGAAGACCAGAAGTGGTTTCTATTCCACCAATGCGGAGGTCATGAGCTCGCTTGCGAAGAAGAGCGACCTAGTGCAGGAAGTGCTTGATTACCGTGAGCGCAACAAGATCAAATCTACCTACCTGGATGCCCTCCCGAACGATATCCGGACCGACGGACGTATCCACACCACCCTCAATCAGACCGTGGCGGCGACTGGCAGACTTTCCAGCTCCGACCCGAACCTACAGAATATTCCTACGCGTTCTGAACTTGGCCACCGGGTCCGCCTGGCCTTCACCGCGCCGGAGAGCCATGTCTTTCTGACCTGCGATTACTCTCAGATTGAGCTGAGACTGCTGGCGCATCTTTCAGAAGATGAGCACCTGATCGAAGCCTTCAGATCCGGGGCGGACTTCCACGCGATGACCGCTAGCCGGGTGTTCAATATCCCGATGGAGCAAGTGACACCGAACCAGCGCAGACGCGCGAAAGCTGTCAATTTCGGTATCGTCTACGGCCAGCAGGCCTATGGCCTGGCGAACTCGCTCAAGATCCCGCGCTCAGAGGCGCAGGAGATGATAGACCGCTACTTTGAGGTCTATCCGGGTGTGAGAACCTTCCTCGACCGGTGCATCAAGTTGGCACATAGGGAGGGCTATGCGATTACACTCTATGGACGCCGTCGCTATACCCCGGATATCGCAAGCTCCAACTTCCAGAAGCGCTCCTTTGCGGAGCGTGTGGCGATGAACCATCCGATGCAGGGCACCGCTGCGGACATCATCAAGATGGCGATGGTGGAGGTACCAAAGCGCATCCGCAAAGAGGGTCTGAAGTCAAAACTGATCCTGCAGATCCACGACGAGTTGGACTTTGAGGTCCCTCGCGACGAGATCGATGTACTCTCTGCGCTCGTCAAAGACACGATGGAGCACATCGTCGAGCTGAAGGTACCCCTGATCGCAGAGGTCTCCTACGGTGACAACTGGGCTGAGGCTAAGTAGGGCTATGGTAGGATCACAACCACTGAGACGTGTCACGATCTACACCGACGGGGCCTGTCGGCACAACCCGGGCCCCGGCGGGTATGGGGCGGTGCTCATCTATATCGATGGAAGAGGGAAGGAGCACACGCTCGAGCTCTCCCAAGGCTATCGGCTGACCACGAACAACCGTATGGAACTGCTGGCGGTGATCGTGGCACTAGAGGCTCTTAAGGTGCCCTGTGCGGTGAAGCTTCATTCCGATTCAAAATATGTGGTGAACGCTTTCAGACAGCACTGGGTCGAAGACTGGGAGCGACGTGGATGGAAGAAGTCCAACAAGAAGCCCGTCGAGAACATAGACCTGTGGAAACGGCTAATGCCTCAGATTGAGCGGCACCGGGTCACCTTTATTTGGGTCAAGGGACATGCAGGGGACACCTACAATGAGCGCTGCGACACGCTGGCGACGGGTGCGGCGGATGACAAAGCGCACCTGATCGAGGACACGGGCTACCGCGCCTAAGTCCTCACCAAAAACTCTGAATTTGTTCACTTTGTGTTGTTCACCGAATAGCAGTTAGCCACTGCTTACTTAAATAGGAAGACGGATAGAATATTTATACCCCTATGGGGTGTAAAAATCAGTTACCAACAAGCAGAGGGAGACACACCATGAGCTCAGCTGACGTTGTTATTGTGACGCTGGTTGTCGTCGCGTTTGCATTTGCATTCCATCATGCGATCCAGGTCTTTTCAGGCAAGAAGAGCTGCTGCGGCGGAGGTGGTGGCGGCTCAGACTCTCGGTTCCCCGAAGCACACATCGGGGATACGGACGAGTCCCACTACCCCTATACGGAGACAGTCAAGATCCGTGGCATGCACTGCGAAAACTGCGCACGCAATGTGACGAATGCCCTGGATTCCGTAAAAGGCACCTGGGCGACCGTCGATCTCAAAGATGGTTCCGCCTATATCCGCTCCAAGTCACCGATTGACAAAGACAATTACCGTGATGCTGTCAAGCAGGCAGGGTACCGGTTGGCTTAGTTCTCAGACTCCTGTGCGTTCAGCGACTCAACTAAGCGCGGGAGTTCTTGGGCGAACTGGTGAAGATTACCGCGAAAGACTGCGCGGCGTGGATTTGCATGCCCGACATAGGCAGTCGGTAACCCGATATCCGGATGCGGGAAATCGCGCTGGATATCGTTGCCGACCATCAGGCACTCCGCTGCACTGAACCCGATCTGTCCTAGAAACTCTTGATAGTAGCGGGCGGAGGGTTTGGTGCGCGTTGCGGTGTCGATCGTAGAGATTGCGACGAAAGGGGCATCCTCGATGCCTGCCCAGCCAAGCCGGACCATATCGGCCTCGAGGCTGAAGAGCGTGTTCGTCGCCAGCGCCATGGTCAGCCCCATATCCTGTACTTTCTGAATGGCTTCGTTGGCCCCGGGTTCCGGGCGTGACTCAAAGAAGCCTTTTTTGTTCATCGAAGGCACGATTTCGGTGTCGTAGCAGTGCAGGGCATCCATAACCATAGGATCCTCCGGAGTGATCTCGAGGGATTTCCCTAAGGTAGCATTGAAGAGTTCCCGGTTGGTGAGGCCGTCGGTGCGCTTTTGATTGTTGATTGTCAGGTACGCATTGACCAGGGATCCGAAGGCCGCGGGGTAGGACTTTCCTGAGATGTCGGAGAAGATATGGGCCTGCCCTGAGATATAGCGGAAGAGGAAATATTCGAGTCTGATGTCCAGTAAGGTGTCATCTAAATCGAACAGGATGGCCTTGATCATCAATCTTCCTTGTCTTAGGTTGTGCGTACGTTATTCGGTGCTTCCTATAACCTGGTTTTACGCGCTCAGAGAGTGCTACTCCCCGATTGTATAAAACTCTCATAAATGAATAACGTAGGGTGAGGCATCAGCACCTACCAGTTAACCATCTACTCTATAATTGTACATCCGCGGAAAAAATATCTGAAATTATGTCGTTTAGCTTGCATTTAGTGCCTGAAACACGATACTCTTAACAGTGCATAAAAATCATGCAACTGTATCTATTGGCCCCCAAGAGCATGTACGTTGAAAAGTCTATGGTATTTGCTACGAACACAATAGCGGATAGCGTGACAACGGCAAGCATGACACCGGGGCCCCGTTTTCGAAAGGGGTCCACCTTTGAGTGAGATTCAGAACTCGTCCGTCTTTTCTCTTGACGACGTGTCCAATGAGGAAATGAATAAACTCATTGACAGCAACGTCACAGATTTTGATGAGGGAGATTTAGTGACCGGTAAGGTCGTCAAGATTGAGCATGATGAGGTTCTGCTTGACATCGGCTATAAGTCGGAGGGCGTCATTCCTGCGCGCGAACTGTCTATCCGTAAAGATGTTAATCCTGCAGACGTTGTAAAACTCGGCGATACCATCGAAGTCATGGTCCTTCAGAAGGAGGACAAGGAAGGTCGTCTCATCCTCTCCAAGAGACGCGCGGAGTACGAGCGTGCTTGGAACCGTGTTGAGGAGAAGTTCAAGAAGGGCGAGGATGTGGAGGGCGAAGTCATCGAGGTCGTCAAGGGTGGCCTGATCCTCGACATCGGCCTGCGTGGCTTCCTGCCTGCATCCCTCGTTGATCTGCGCAGAGTCAAGGATCTGAACGCCTATCTGGGCACCCGTATTGAGGCTCGCGTTATCGAGATGGATCGTAACCGCAACAATGTCGTTCTGTCCCGTCGTGTTGTCCTCGAGGAGGCCCGTAAGGCTGAGCGCTCCGAGATCCTGTCCAAGCTTAAGCCTGGTATGCGTCTCAAGGGCACCGTTTCCTCCATCGTTGACTTCGGCGCTTTCGTTGATCTGGGCGGCATCGACGGCCTGATCCACATCTCCGAGCTCTCCTGGAACCACGTGAACTATCCGTCTGAGGTTGTCCATGTCGGTCAGGAAGTCGAGGTTCAGGTGCTCGACGTCGATATGAAGCGTGAGCGCATCTCCCTCGGCCTCAAGCAGACCACTGAGGATCCTTGGAGAACCCTGGTCAAGAAGTACCCGGTCGGCGCAATCGTCGAGGGCACTGTGACGAAGCTCGTCACCTTCGGTGCGTTTGTCGACCTCGGCGACGGTGTTGAGGGCTTAGTTCACATCTCTGAGATGGCTAAGCAGCACGTCGACACGCCTTCCCAGGTCTGTAAGGTCGGCGACAAGGTCCAGGTAAAGGTTATGGAAATCGACCTTGACCGTCGTCGTATCTCCCTGTCCATGAAGGCTGCGGCTGAGACGCTCGGCATCGACGTCCCGGTGAAGCCGGCAGAGAAGCCTGAGGATGACACAGCAGCTGACAAAGCTGATAAGGCTGACGAGAAGAAGGACAAGTAGTACTTCATAGTCGTCATATATGGCCGATTGAAGGGGAGGTCCTGGCATGTGCCGGGGCCTCTTTTGGTCTTCTGATTTTTTATTGACGGGGCCCTCCTCTGCAGTAGGGTGAAGACGGTTTGAAAGAGGTCTGTGAGGTGAGGGGCACGATGCCACATGCAATAACGCGGCGCTCATTTGTAAGGGGTGCCGGTGCACTAGGAGCAGGGTTGGTCCTCTCCGGCCTCACCGGCTGCGGCAAACGGCGTGCACGGAGCGATATGAGCCCCACTACTTTGCGGAAGATCCTGCGCTTTGGGCAGGGCAATGCGCACGAGGTGCTCGATATGCAGACTGCGGCTAATACGCTGACCGCCACGATCTCTGACTGTGTTTGTGAGCCACTGCTGAAGTGGGACCAAGACAATCAGTTGGAACCCTGTTTGCTGACCTCAGTCCCGCGCTTTGAGCATGACGGAGTGACCTTGCACTGTAACCTCAAAGAGGGAGTTCAGTTTCAGGATGGCACCGAGCTCACTGCTGAAGACGTGAAGTATACCTTTGAACGGATGTTCAGACCTGATACCCAGGCACGCTGCGCCTACCTCTACGCCCATATCGCCGGAGCAAACGAGATGCTCTCAGAGCGCGGCGATTCCCTCGACGAAGGGATCACGATCGAAGACAATACTCACTTCACGTTTCACCTTACGAGTCCGTTTACGCCCTTTATCCCACGTCTGGGACTGCCCTACGCTCAGATCTTCCCGGAGGATGTCTGCGAGCAGGCCGGGGATGACTGGGGGGATGGAACCAACTTTCTGGGGACCGGCAAATACTACCTGGTGAGCAACGACGAGGACGAAGTGGTACTCGAGCCTAATGGTTACTACCACGAGGGTGAACCACCGCTCGATGAAATCCACATCGTATTTTTTGAGGACAGTTCTGACAAACTCAAGGCCTTCCAGTACGGCCAGATTGACTACTGCGATCTGCCGATCGAACTTCTGGCACAGTATCAGGACGACAAAGACGTGGGGCCGCTGATCACTCCCTACGATACCCTCGGGGTTCAGCTGGTGAATCTGAACTTATCGGACACGATGGGGCTCACAAATTCGCGAATACGCCAGGCGCTCTCGCTTGCGATCGATCGGCAGACGATTGTTGATACGGTGGCTGCCGGCTCCGGCACGGTCTGTTCAGGTTGGCTGCCGCCCTCAATTCCCGGTTACGACAGTTCCGCCCCCGCTTTCGCCTACGATCCTGACCGTGCCCGCCAGCTGTTGGAACAGGAAGGGGCTACTTCCCTGCACCTCACCTCCCGGGTTCGCAAGGGCATCAACCAGCAGCAGCTCTCACAGATCCAGTCAATGTGGCGAGACGTGGGAGTCGATCTCGATATGCGTGTGGTCGACAACGGCGCGTGGGCGTCGGATGTGGCGGATGGGACACTGCAGGTCACAACGCTGGGTTGGTACGCCTCCTATCCGAGTGCCGACGATCTGATGTATTCCTACTTCTATGCGAACAATGCCGCCAAGCACTCCTCGTTCTACAACAACCCACAGTTCGACGCGTTGGTCACGCAGGCTCGCACGACGATGAACCCTGCCGAACAGGCGCGGCTCTACCAGAAGGCAGACAATATCCTCACCCGCCAGGATTATGCGACCTTACCGCTCTACTGGCCCCAAAACCAGTTCGTCGCGTACGACTATGTCCTCAATGCGAAGGTGGCCAACTTAACCTATCACCTGGAGGATCTCGATATCGACACGACCAAAGCAGACTATTCAGACGGAGTATCTGAGTAGCTGACAAATTGTTTTGTTTCTTTAATCCCCCTACCAACTGCAATGTCTGAAAGTGAAAGACGTCCCAGGGTGTCTTGTTAGCGAGGCATCTATTCGGTCTTAGGTTGGTAGCATTCGTATAGAGCTGTCTGACTTCAGATAAGGTGGCATCAGGAAAGCTTGTATGCTTTGGGGGGTACTCTTAGATAGGGCCATGAGTGTCTTTCAACGCTCGCTTTTTGCCACAGGTGATAAGGCAGGCAGAAGAGAAACTCAGCTTTCAGTGTCTGTGTGACATCTCTGTGCTGTGCAGACCTCTTTGTCTTTCTTTGGTGTGCTGGTCTTGACAGGACAACCAGATACAGCAAGCTTTCCTGTCTCAGCTACAGCTTGTGCTGTATGTGTCTGTGCAAAAGGTAGCGCTTAGGTATCTTGTGCTTCCTGCCGACAAGTGTGAGGCCCCTTATCTTTCCCACAGTGCTATCTGCCTTCTCAGCCTTTGATCCTTAAATACTCCTCTGTCTTATCAGGTCTGTCGGCGATATCGTGGGGAACTCGATACGTACAAGGCCAAGCTATCTTTAAGTGTGCGATCACTGATAGCTCTGCAGAGCGTGGCACAGGCTACAGGAGATGATCCCTTCTTTAGTGTGGGCCTTCCTGTGATCTGTTGTGGTGATAGCTGACAGTTGACAGTCTTGTCCTGCACACAGGCACAGAGGCTCTTTGAGACTTCACTGCCTGCATCTGTTGCAGTGCCTCTGTGCAACAGATGCCTCTGTATCACATATCGGATACTTCCCGGTTGCATGAGCTTGTTGCAGACTTACAAGCTATGGTCGACTTGTTGCGGCGTAGCTTTCTGACAATCTTGGGATATGTCTTTGCCTTCAGGGTGGGAAAGCAGGACATCTTCTCGCTTCTCTAAGCTAAGATGATGGTAGCAGCCCATAGGGTAATCCCCTTTGATTGTTTTTTTCGCGGATACCATCACATTGTGAGAGACCCCGGGTTGCTGTTCTTTAATCCTCGCTGTTGCACTAGCAATGAGGATTCACCGTTTGTATGGTTTGTATACTGCTCTGTAATGTTTGGCCTGTATTCTAAAGATTGATGAACAAAACAGTTGTGTGGTGAGTGCGCTTTAAGGGAAAGCGTGCCACCCTATTTTATCCTTTACCACCTATAGATTGAGGGGAGCGACGATGAGAAGTTACCTCATAAAGAGGATCCTGCAGGCCCTCGGCGTCATTCTTTGCATCTCTGCTATTACCTTCTTTGTACTCAACATCGTACCGGGCGATCCGGTCCGGATCATGATGGGCGAGATGGCAGACGAGAATGTGGTAGAGCAGGTTCGCCATTCGATGGGGCTCGATCGACCTGTCGGAGTGCAGTACCTCACCTGGATTGGCAATATGCTGCACGGTGACTTCGGTACCTCCTATGCGCAGCGCCGACCGGTGATCGTGTTGCTCTCGAGTGCTGTCGGGGTAACCGCAACCTTAGCGACCTTTGCCTACTTGATTGCGCTTGCGGTCGGCCTGATCTTCGGTGTGGTCGCCGCGGTCAACCATGGTAAGGCTGCGGACCGTATCCTTATGTCGCTCGCTATCTTAGGTATCTCTGCGCCGGCTTTTTGGGTCGCTATCATTCTCCAGATCATCTTTGCGCTGAACCTCAAGTGGTTCCCGCTCTCCGGGACTAAGAGCGCAAATGCGTTCGTGTTGCCGGTTCTTGCGCTCTCTTTCCGCTATGCAGCCTCCATCGCGCGTGTGACGCGCACCTCGATGCTCGATGTCCTGAATCAGGACTACATCCGCACTGCAGAGGCGAAGGGCCTGAAGAGATGGTCGGTGATTTTGGGGCACGGCTTCAGAAATGCTTTAATCCCGATCATCACGATCGCAGGTACGCAGCTGGGTGATATCTTCACCGGTTCTATCCTGATCGAGTCGATCTTCTCGCTGCCGGGTATCGGTAAGCTCTTGCTCGATGCTATCAACGCGCGTGACCTGCCCCTGATTGAGGGTGGCGTCATGTATGTCGCCACGATCTGTGTGATCATCTATCTCGTCGTGGACATTCTCTATGCGATTGCGGACCCTCGTATCCGTCTCGGTGGGGAGGCGCAGGAGTAACTATGGCTTTGCTTCACTCAGACAAAAAAGATAAGAAGACCCAGGAGGCCGAGCGCATCGCCGACTCGATCAACGAGGATAACCTGCATGCCGCTGAAGCGGTGGGCACCCCGAAGGCGGCTACCAAGCGGGCAGAGACCTACTGGACGGTGTCCTGGAGGATCCTGAAGAAGAATACAGTGGGCATGGTGTGCCTGTGGATCATTGTGGCGCTGATCGCGGTGGCGATCCTCGCGCCGCTGATAGCACCCTATGACCCGGACACACAGGCCTTAAACCAGATGCTGCAGGCCCCGAGTGCCGCACATCCCTTCGGGACCGACGAGTTCGGGCGGGACATCCTCTCCCGCGTCATCTATGGCTGTAGGATCTCCCTCTCCGTCGGCGTTGTCTCCCAGCTCATCGCTTCGCTGATCGGCTTCTTTGCGGGGGTGTGCGCAGGCTACTTCGGGGGCAAAGTGGACGCGGTGATCTCCTTCATCATCCAAGTCTTCTCGAGTTTCCCGTTCTTGCTCTTCTCGATCGTCGTGATGTTTGTGCTCGGGCCGGGGCTCGTAAACCTCTATGTAGCCTTAGGACTTTTGATGTGGTGTACGACGGCGCGCCTGGTGCGCGGCGATGTCATGCGGATCAAGAGCTCCGAATACATCCAATCCTGTATCCTTTCCGGCGGCAGCAGCTGGCGCATCATTACCCGTCACCTGCTTCCCAATGTGGCCTCCACGCTGATCGTGACTGCGAGCTTGGGGATTCCGTCGGCGATCATGAGCGAAGCCTCCCTGTCCTTCTTGGGGCTCGGCGTGCAGCCGCCCATGGCAAGCTGGGGACAGATGATCTCAGCTTCGCAACCCTACATCCAATCCAACACCTACTACTCCGTGATTCCTGGTATCGCAATCATCATTACCGTAATGGCCTTCAACCTCTTCGGTGACGCGCTGCGCGACGCGCTCGATCCAAGAATGCGCTCGTAAGGAGGGGACTATGACAGACACACTGTACACGATGACCGATGCAGACAGAAAGTATGCTCAGCAGCAGGAGATCACTCAGGGCAAGGACGTCCTGTTGCGGGTCAGTGACCTCTGCGTGACGCTTTACACCGAGGACGGCGCGCTGCCGGCGCTGCAGCATCTGAACTTCATGATGCGCAAAGGGGAGACCTTGGGTGTCGTGGGTGAGTCCGGTTGTGGCAAGTCCCTGACCGCCCTCTCCATCATCGGCCTTCTGCCGTCCCCGCCTGCCAAGATCACCGGGGGCTCCATTGAGCTCAACGGAGAAGACCTGACGAAGCTTTCCAAAGACCAGATGCAAACATACCGGGGCAAGGATATCGGCATGATCTTTCAGGAGCCGATGACGAGCCTGAATCCGGTCATGAAGGCTGGGGATCAGATCCGTGAGGGCATCCTCGTCCACAATCCGGCCATGCCAAAAGAAGAGGCTAGCAAGCGAGCCTTAGCTATGATACGCTCGGTGGGTATTCCAGCACCAGAGAAGGTGTACAAAAGCTATCCACACGAGCTCTCCGGCGGCATGCGGCAGAGAATTATGATCGCGATGGCACTGGCCTGCCAGCCCTCGCTGCTGATTTGCGATGAGCCGACCACGGCACTCGACGTGACGATCCAGGCACAGATTCTGCAGCTGATCGATCGCATGAAGACCCAGACGGGTACCGCAGTCATGCTCATCACCCACGATATGGGCGTTGTATCAGAGATGGCAGACTGGGTCATCGTGATGTATGCGGGCCACCTCGTGGAGTATACGATGGCAAGTGCGCTCTTCACCGAGCCGCTGCACCCCTATACGCGGGGCCTGATTAACTCCATCCCGTCGCTCGATAACCAGATCGATACGCTCTACGCGATCCCGGGCAACGTACCCATGCTCAACGAGCTGCCTCAGGGCTGCCCCTTCAACCCGCGTTGCCCCTTTGCCAAGGATATCTGCCGTAGACAGGTACCGAAGCTGGAGCAGGCCAAAGAGGATCGATGCCATCTGGTTGCCTGCTGGCGCTACCGGAAGGAATGGGGTGAGACCAAGTGAGTGAGAAGGACAACGATGTGATCCTGAGGGTCGAGCACCTCACGAAGCACTATCCGGTGAACACCGGCGTTTTCTCCCGTCCAAAGAAGGTCGTCCATGCCCTCGAGGATGTCTCTTTTGAAGTCCATCGGGATGAGACCTTTGCAATCGTGGGTGAGTCCGGCTGCGGCAAATCCACTTGCGGCAAGTGCATCCTGCGCCTGACTGAGCCGACCTCAGGCAAAGTGTACCTGGATGCGAAGGACTTCACATCCCTCAAAGGGGAGGAGCTCAAGCAGGAGCGCGCGAAGATGAAGCTCATCTTCCAGGACCCCTACAGCTCGCTCAATCCACGTATGACGGTAGCAGACATCATCGCTGAGCCGATCGATATCGCCCTCACTTACAAAACGAAGGAAGAGCGGGACAAGAGGGTTGAGGACGTGATGCAGGCGGTGGGCCTGGACCTTGAGTTCAAGTACCGCTACCCCCACGAGTTCTCCGGAGGGCAACGCCAGCGTATCGGAATCGCCCGCGCGATCGTGCTGGAGCCGGAGCTAGTGATCTGCGATGAGCCAGTCTCCGCCCTGGACGTCTCCGTGCAGGCGAAGGTGATCAACCTGCTCGAGGACCTGCAGCATCGGCTAGGCCTCTCCTATATCTTTATCAGCCATGACCTCTCCGTCGTTAAGCATATAGCCGACAGAGTCATGGTGATGTATCTGGGGCACATGATGGAGCTTGCAGGCAAGCAAGAGCTCTACGATAACCCACTGCATCCCTACACGAAGGCACTGCTTACGGTCGTGCCGCGCATCGGGCGGGAGCGTATCCAGGACATGCACGTGCTCCAAGGTGATGTGCCGAGTCCTACAACCCCACCGACAGGTTGTGCCTTCCACACCCGCTGCCCACACTGCATGAGGGTCTGTACCGAGAAGAAGCCAGAGATGGCTGAGGTGGCTCCGGACCACTGGTGCGCCTGCCACCTCTTCGATAAGGACCTCAGCGAGGCGGAGCGTAAGTTGGATCTCAACGAGACTCTGCTCGAAGCTGAGGAGCAGACGAGGGCTGTACGATAACGAATTGCTTAAGATTGTTGCAATAAAAAGGTGAACCCGCTTTTTCAAGAGGGTTCACCGTTCGCTAAGAAAAGAACTTTGTTGTATCACGCCTGATTAGCCGTTATATGTCATGCCTTTATAGTGGAAGTCGACCAGGATATCTAGCCCATCGTAGCCGGGACGCAGTACGTAGGGGCTCTGCGGCCACACGACTGGGATCGTGGCGTAGTCCTCACGGACCAGCTGGTGGTCTGCGTTGATCGTGTCCTCGTTAGCCTCACCCTCTGAGGTAGCAGTGCGGGCAGCATCGACGTAGGCGTCGAACTGTGGGCTGTTGTAGAAGCTCGAACGTTGGGATGCATTAGTGCTATAGAAATAGGAAGCCATATGTTCCACGCCCACAAAGGAAAGTGTGGACCACAGTACGAGGGTCATAACCAGGGAACCGTTGGCACGGGCGTCGCGCCACATGCCGGCATCGATGGTCTGTACATCGACATTGACGCCGATCTGCGACCAGTAGTTTTGAAGTGCGACCATCACGGCCTGGTCCTGGCTTCTCACCTGAGCAGTGATCGAAAGATCGCTCATACCGGCTTCCTGCAGGAGCTGACGGGCACGATCAGGGTTATAGTCAAGAGTCTGCGCGGAGTCGTCGTGACCGGTCTCCGAAGGAGGAATGAACCCAGAGCAGGGGATAGCAGCGCCGTTTAAGACGGTGTCTGCCAGTTCCTGGCGGTTGATTGCCAGCGAGAGCGCCTCGCGGATGCGCTCATCCTGGAAGCGAGGATCGTTGAGGTTGAGGTTCACGAACTGCGTAGCACCCGGCGTGTAGTAGACGATATCGTTTTTGACGGAATCATCGTTTTGGTACTGCTGCAGCAATGAGGTGCTGAAGAAGCACAGGTCGATATCCCCGTTCTTGTAGCTCATCATACGGGTATTGGCATCATCGATGTACATGATGTCAACTTCGTCGATCGCGGGCTTGCCTTGGTGGTAGTCATCAAAGGCCTTGAGCACCACTTCGGTGTTGTCGTCATTGGATTCCAGACGGTAGGGGCCGGAGCCGATAAAGTTGGTGCCAGTACCCCAGTCATCACCCGCGGCTTCGCAGGCAGCCTGCGGATAGATGCTGGCATAGAACTGTGCCAACATATTCAGGAAGTTGGTGTAGGGCTGCGTCAGGGTGATCGTGAAGTGCGTGTCATCCTGGACTTGTACGCCGGTCAGCTTATCGCTGTCACCATTGAGCACTGCATCAGCGCCCTGGATGTAGGTGAAGGAGTCCGCTTCCGCCTTTTTCGAGATCAGACGGGTGAGGGAGTACCTCACGTCATTTGACGTCAGCGTTGACCCATCGTGGAACTTGATAGCGTCCTTCAGCTCAAAGGAGTAGGTCAGGCGGTCGTCTGAGAGGTCGGGCATCTGGGTGATCAAGAGGGGCTCAAGCTCCAAGGTCTTGGTGTTGAGCGTGACGAGCGTGTCGCAGATGTTCTCAGAGGCACCCCAAGAGTTCGAGGTGACCTGGGTGTCGAAGGAGGAATGGGGATTTTCGGTACCGACGCGCAGGACAGTTCCATCGCTCTGGTCATCAGCGCTGCCGCCGCAGGCGGTGAGGCTAGTGCCGGCTGCAAGCACTGCTGCGCCAAGTGAGCCTTTCAGGAATGATCTGCGGGTCACCGCAGGTGACAGGGGATGGGCCAGAGCGGTTCTGTGCTCCTTGACCTCATTGTTTAAAGCCATATGCTGATCCTCTCTGTGAGTCTGTATCTATTGTACGGTATAGAACGAATAGCAGTGTGACGATAATATCCCCAAATTACTAGGAATTATAAGTTTCCGTTACAGGCCTGAAAGCGAAATCTTGGGAAGAGAGGTCTGACCTGCCCGATAGAGATATACATCGTATGCGCGATGCGGAAGAGCGCAGGCTTCGGTACTGTCTGCGATTATGTGGGGAGGTGCGGCGATGAGTTTCGCTTCGGATGCGGTTCTGAGATACTGCGCGTCTCACAGTCCGATCCAACAGTCGATATCACGCAGGAGCAAAACATACCGAGTTTAAAGCGTGAGCTTGCGATGGCAGAGACGGTTGTACAGGACCTAAAGGAGGTTGGGGCGCAGGACGTGTCAATTGTCGAGCACGCCTACGTAACGGCCCTGTGGTCCGCAACCCCCGGATTGGAGTCATTGCCAACCTTTAGCTTTTGCTGCCGCCTCGACACCGTGTGGCAGCCACACGTCGACCGCGTGACTCCGACGGTGCACCACTACGAAGGCGGCAAGTGCACGATCGGGCATGACGCTGAAGGGGAAGAGGTGTGGATCAGTCATGAGACTAACACGAATTTCAAGTATATGGTCGGTTGGGACCCCGTGACCGGTGACGGAACCTCGCTCGTGGGCGGGGATGACAAAGCGGGCATTGCAGAGTTGATGGGTTGTGCTCAAGCGTCTCAAGGACGACCCCTCGATCAGACATCCTTGTATCGCGCTGGCCTTTGTGCCGGATGAGGAGTTGGAACACGGGGTGCCTGCTGGACCTCGATGCCTTGGGGGCAGCCTATGGCTATACGATCGTTGCAGGGCCTCTGGGAGAGTTCTGCTGCAGGACCCTCAATGCTGCACAGGTACAGGTGAGTGCCTACGGCAAGGCGGTCCATACCGGGACTGCCAAGGGTCTCACGATCGATGCCTCAGAGGCGCTGATGGAGTTTCGTGCGATAATTCTGCCCCCAGAGCAACCGGAGTACACAGGGGGTATGAAGGATTTTACTATCTGGAGCGTATGGAAGGGACCTGCGAGGAGGCACACACCACCTATATCATACAAGACCACGAGCAGAGCCTGGTGGAAAACGCAAGGAGCTCAAGCAGAGGGCAGCTCAGTCCGCAACCTACCAGTTGGGGAAGGAAGTCCTGACCCATACGATCCGCGACCAGTACCACAAGCTGGCTGACGTGGTGACTAAGCCTCAGTACCGCTACTTGATCGACAACACCAGGCAGGCGTCATGGAGCAGACCATGCATGCGATCCCCATGCACGCAGGGGGTGATGGCTCTCAGCTGAGCTTTAGAGGATTTCCTCGCTACACGAAGCCACAAACCCAGAGCTAGTACAACAATTGATGGTTTGCTTGCAAGCATGGTCTTTTCTTCAGTTTCTTTAAATGCCTGCATCAAAGGTGATGTTATTTGGCATCATTAAAGAGATATAGCATATGATGTACCTAGTGAGGCACAACGAAAGGAACTCCACCAATGCAAAGTGGAAACTCGAACAACTTTATGCAGAACAGAAATGGCATCGATGAGATGGCGGTGGCATCCCTCGTGCTTGCCGTCATCTTCCTGATCATCAACCTCTTTGCGAACCAGCTTTGGATCACGATCGTTATCATCGCCCTGGTCGCCTATGCGCTCTTCCGCCTCTTCGCCCCCGTTTCCCAGACCCTGCGGGACCAGAACGAGCACTTTGTCAACATTATGGGACCGGTTGCCCCGTGGCTCAGAAACCCAAGCGCAGCTGCAAAGGAACTCAAGAACTACAAGCATATCCAGTGTCCTAACTGTGGACAGATGGTCCGAGTACCGCGCGGTAAGGGTGCTATCCGTGTCACCTGCCCGCGCTGCCATACCAAGTTCAATTCCAACTCATAGGAGCACCCTCGATGTATACACTGTTTCTTGCCGGAGGGTGCGCCTCTGGCAAGTCGACGGTGGCTGAGCACCTCGCCTCAAAAGGGGCTAAGCGTTGCGATCTTGACCGGCTCTCTCGTGTCGTTTTGGCACCGGGGGAGCCTTGTGTTTCTAAGATCGCTCGCGTCTTCGGAGCGGATCTCGTAGACAGCAGCGGCGTGCTGAACCGCCATCTCTTAGCTGAGCGTGCGTTTGCGAATGCGGCAACAACACAACAACTTGAGAATATCGAGATCCCGGCAATTGAGCAGAAGCTGCAGGACTATCTGGCCCACGCTGACGCCACGGTCGTCGTGGTGGAGATCCCGCTGCTCGATCGAGTGGAGAACCTGATACCGGAAGCGGATGAGGTGGCGGTGGTAGTTGCCCCCATGGACTTGAGGCGCAAGCGTGCGATTGTGCGCGGCATGGACGAGAAAGACTTTGAGCGCCGGATTGCTCAGCAGCCGAGCCGGGAATATCTCGAAGCGCATGCGGACACGGTGTTTGACAATAACGGGACACGGGAGAACCTGCTTCATCAGGTAGATAGCTGGTGGGCAAAGCACGAAGCCGAAGGCTGGAGGGGGAAGCGATGAGAAGACGGGGCTGTTGCGGGCATATCGTGCGCCTGCTCTGCTTTGCGCTTGTCGCCTTTACGCTCTGGTGGCTCTTTGAAGAGACGGATACCGGTACTGCGATCGTCAACCGCGTTGAGCGCGCATGGTATCCCGTCTCCTATAGGTCCTATATCCTTGATTCCGCTAAGCGCCACGATGTGGACCCCATGCTGGTCTGCGCGATTATCAAGACCGAGAGCAATTGGGACCCTGACGCTTCCTCCTGCGCAGGGGCACAGGGATTGATGCAGCTCATGCCGGCAACGGCCCAGGAGCTGATCCGTGAGGGGTATGTGGATGGAAACCTCTATGCGGTCGATGACCTGAGCGACCCTCAGACGAATATCGAGTTTGGCTGTGGCTTTCTGGATCTTGCACAGCAGCATTTCTCCTCACGCAATGAGGTAATCGCTTCCTACAATGCGGGCATCGCGAAGACCTTGGAATGGGACAGCTCTGGGGGAGGCTCCATCACTGAGATGGCTCAGGAATATCCGGAGACCGCCTCCTATATCCAGAGGGTGGACCGGGCCCTCACGCACTATCAAAAACTCTATACCGCAGACCTTTTAGCCGTGAGCTAACAAGGGTATATGTTAGGAACAAACGTTCTAAATCCTAGGTATGAAGAAGGGCTAACTGTGGCTCAAGACAATACAGTTGCAACAGATACAGAACCGAGGGCCGGAAGCACCGAAGCGCATGAGCGCTTCGGCGCAGAGTTAAAGCGTTTCGGGCTCGGCGCAGATGACTCAAAGCTGCAGGTCATCTCCCCCTATGAGCCGGCGGGCGATCAGCCGCAGGCGATCGAAAAGCTGGCCCAAGGGGTCAAAGAGGGGCTTAGGTACCAGACGCTCGTGGGTGTCACGGGCTCCGGCAAGACCTACACGATGGCTAAAGTGATTGAGGCGGTCAACAAGCCGACCCTCATCATGGAGCCGAACAAGACCTTGGCGGCGCAGGTCGCGGGTGAGATGAAGGAGATGTTCCCGAACAATGCGGTGACCTACTTCGTCAGCTACTACGATTACTACCAGCCAGAGGCCTATGTCCCGCAGACGGATACCTACATCGAAAAGGATGCCTCGATCAACGAGGAGGTGGAGAAACTGCGCCACCAGACGACCTCCTCGCTGCTGAGCCGCCGTGACGTTATCGTCGTCGCCTCCGTGAGCTGCATCTACGGTATCGGCTCCCCGCAGGACTATGCAGGCTTGGCTCCGAATGTGGACAAGTCAAAGCCCCTTGAGCGCGATGATTTAATCCACTCCCTGATCAATATTCAATATGACCGCAACGACCTCGATCTCTCGATCGGTACCTTTCGGGTCAGAGGCGACACTGTCGATGTGTGGCCGCCTTACTCAGACAACCCGATCCGCATCAGCTTCTTCGGGGATGAGGTGGAGCTCATCGCGGAGATCGATAAGGTGGGCGGGGAAGTGGTACGCGAATTCGATGCAATCCCGATCTGGCCTGCCTCGCATTACGTGACTGAGCGTCCGAAGATCAATCACGCCCTCAAGACGATCAACGAAGAACTGACCAAGCGTGTGGCCGAACTCAAGGCGGACAATCGCCTCCTTCAGGCGCAACGCCTGAAGGAGCGCACCTCCTATGATCTCGAGATGCTCGAGAATATGGGCTACTGCAACGGTATCGAGAACTACTCGCGCCACCTGGATGGCAGAAAGCCGGGCGAGCCGCCCTATACATTGATCGACTACTTCCCCCCAGACATGCTGTGCATGATCGACGAGTCCCACGTGACCGTACCGCAGATCAGAGGCATGCTCGAAGGGGACCGCTCACGCAAGATCACGCTGATCGAGCACGGGTTCAGACTGCCCTCTGCCTTGGATAACCGGCCGTTGCGCTTCGACGAGTTTGAGGAGCGCATCCCGCAGTTCATCTATGTCTCCGCAACGCCGGGTGACTACGAGGAGAAGGTTTCCCAGCGGACCGTAGAGCAGATCATCCGTCCGACCGGCCTTCTGGACCCGAAGATCGAGGTGCGTCCGATCCGCGGACAGATCGACGATCTGATCGACGAGATCAAGCAGCGTTCCGCGAAGCATGAGCGGGTGCTGGTTACCACCTTAACCAAACGCATGGCGGAAGACCTGACGGACCATCTGCTCGATGAGGGGATCAAGGTCAACTACATGCACTCCGACACCGAGACGCTCGACCGTGTCCGGATCATCCGTGATCTGCGCGAAGGCAAGATCGATGTCCTGGTCGGTATCAACCTCTTACGTGAAGGCCTCGATATCCCTGAAGTCTCCCTGGTCGCTATCTTGGATGCGGACAAGGAAGGCTTTCTGAGGAATCGCCGCTCCCTGATTCAGACGATGGGGCGTGCCGCACGTAACGTCTCCGGTGAGGTCATCATGTACGCCGATGAGCTCACCGACTCCATGCGGGTGGCTATCGGCGAGACGAGGCGGCGCCGTCGGATTCAAGAGGAGTACAACGACAAGTACCACATCGAGCCGCATACGGTCCGCAAAGCGATCAACGATATCTCGAGCTTCATCGCAGAGGCCCACGAGAACGTCGATAAGCGTGAGCGGAAGAACGGCGTGTTCTATACGCCTGCACACTCTGAGGGCGGTGGATCCGGTATCACCGAGGAGCAGTTGCAGAACGACCTGCAGGCAGTGCCGCGCTCCGAGATCGAAACGATGCTCTCCACCGTGCAGGAAGAGATGGCGGCAGCCTCAGATGCGATGGACTACGAGGAAGCCGCACAGCTGCGTGACCAGTTTGTCCAGCTGAAGGCGATCATCGACCACACCACCGAAGCTGACGTTATGAAGCGTCTCAAGCAGGGAGCCCGCCGAGGCTCCGACCATGCGACGCGCAGAAAGTATCGGCGCCGCAAACATTGATCAGTGCGCGAGGGTGTCGATGAGTTGCTGCGCAATGCGGATTCCGTCAGTTGCGGCGCTCATGATGCCACCCGCATAGCCTGCTCCTTCTCCACAGGGCCAGAGGCCAGATGTGTTGGCCGACTGGCCCTCTTTTGTACGCACGACCCGCACCGGGGAGCTCGATCTCGTTTCCGGCGCGGTGAGGACTGCATCATATTCATCGAACCTGTGCAGTCGGTGCCCCAAGAGAGGGATTGCGAGACGTAGGGTATCGGTGATGTAGGAGGGGAGACAGCCGTCAATCTCGCCCCAGGCGACCCCACGCGGATAGGTCGGCTTGACGCTTCCGGGGCCTGAAGAAGGTTTGGCTGCCAAAAAGTCACCGACCAACTGCGCAGGTGCTCGATAGGCACCGCCGCCCAGCTCATAGGCTTTCCGTTCGCAGGAGCGCTGTAGCCCAATAGCGGCGAGCGGATCATCCCCGACGAGATCGTCGGGGAAGACATTGACGAGCAATCCTGAGTTTGCGTTGGTACCGGAACGTGCCGCGAGGCTCTGTCCATTGGTGCAGACACCACCCACCTCACTTGAGGCGGCGACCACTGACCCACCGGGGCACATGCAGAAGCTGAAAGCACCTCGGCCCTCTTTTGGATGTGCCACGAGCTTATAGGGAGCGGCACCCAAGACCGGGTTTCCGGCTTCCGAACCGTACTGGGCCCTGTCAATTGTGGACTGCAGATGCTCGATACGCACGCCCATCGCAAAAGTCTTGCGTTCGAGAAAGACCCCTTTCTCCGCAAGCAGCGAAAAGACGTCGCGTGCAGAGTGTCCGCATGCGAGGATAGTGTGCGAGGTGTGGATCGTCTCCTTGCGTCCATTGCCTCGTCTCACGCTGACGCCGCAGAGACTGCGGTTTTGGGTGAGCTCGATATCAAGTAGCTTGGTATTGAAGAGGACCGTGCCTCCAGCATCTTCAATACGCTCTGCTAGGTGTGTGACGACGGCGGGCAGGATGTCTGACCCGATGTGCGGTTTCGCATCGTAGAGGATATCTTTAGGGGCCCCGGCTTCCACGAAAGTCTGCAGAATTAAACGGTGGAGTGGGTTCTTTGTCCCGGTGTTGAGCTTTCCATCGGAGAAGGTCCCGGCACCGCCCAACCCGAACTGGATATTGCTTTCGGGATTAAGGGTTCCGGTCTCGTTGAAGGTCTCGACGCTCTCTGTACGGCGTGTCGCATCGTCGCCGCGCTCAATCAAGAGAGGAGAGAGCCCTGCTTCGGCAAGGGTCAATGCACAGAAGAGCCCGGCACAACCGGCGCCGATCACACAGGGACGTTTAGGAAGCGCGATCCCAAGGTTGGTGGGAAACTGTGGCTCCTTCTCTTCAACGAGTTTGAGGGTGATACGGCCACGCTTGGGGGAGACGCGCTTCAGCAGCGCTTCCTCTGCATGGCTGCCTCCCGCGAGGTTGAACCGGACCGTATAGGTGAGGTGAATATCGTTTTTCTTGCGGGCGTCGATCGAGCGCCGCCTCATCGTAAAGCCGGTGAGATCCGCCTGCGTCAGATGGAACTTCTTACACAGGATCTGCTGACACAGTACGACTTCGGTCTTGCGTGTTCCATCGAGACGATGGATCGCTATCGATATCCCTTGTGCCTCAAGCATCCGGGTGCTCCTTCTTGATCGCTTCTGCGCCAGCCTGCCCCGCGCGGATACCGCTCAACCAGGCCCAGCTCAGGTTATAGCCTCCACAATCCCCATCGACGTCGAGGGCTTCTCCTGCTGCGTAGAAGCGGGGTGCCCCTGTTGCTTCGAGGGTTTCAGCAGAGAACGAAGACACTGCGAAGCCTCCGCGATGGATCTGTGCATGGTCTGTATCAGCCTTGCCGGTGATCTCCATCGTGAGATGTTTAATCAGATGAGCCGCTTTGGCGGTTTTGTAGCGGGCTTTTTGATCGATGTATTCGGCCAAGATGGGATCACAGACTCCCTGGGAGCTTCCCGCAAGGCTAATGAGATGCATCACCTGCTGCTGTGTATAGGCCGGCGCGGCATCGAGAACGATTCGGTCATGGGGCTGTGCTTTACGGGACAGATTGAAGGTCGCGATGCCGGAGAGGCCATAGCTGCGAAAAAGGAATTCTCCTGACTCCTCGTCGATAACCTTTGTGTCGCGTATCAGCTGTGCCTGTGCGTGCAAGCGTCGTCCGTTGAGCTGCTTGAAGGGCAAGCCCTCACAGGCAAGCGGGCACAGGGCCGGTGTTGGGGGTATGAACTCTACTTCTTTTGGAACCGCTTCGGGCGGCACTTCACCACCCGCTGTGTAAATAATAGTGTGGGCAGATGTATGTTCAACATCAGATGCACTCTTGAGTCCATAAAAGTCGAGATGCCACTCGTCGTTGGTCCAACTGAAGGAGAGGCATCGATGGGCGGAAGCTAAGATCACTCCTTCGCGCCGGGAACGTGCGAGGAGGACCTGTCTGACACTTTCTGCCTGTCGTGAGAGGGGATAGAGCCGGCCCTCCTCTTCAGCCCAGGCAAGCCCCAAATCCGAGAAGAAACTGAGCACCTTATCGGTGGGATTCGGTCCCATAACCTGCTGTACAAAGTCTGGGTGGTTGTAGTGCTCGGGCGCGAGGTCGCGGTTGGAGAAGTTGCAGCGGCCGTTGCCGGTAGCGAGGATGGTCCTCCCTATTCTAGGAGCCATCTCAAGTACGACGACCTTGGCCCCTGCGTGTGCCGCGGTGATTGCCGCTGCAAGCCCCGCAGCGCCGCCACCGATAACTACGATGTCGGCCGAATCAGGGACCACGACCTTCACGGCTGCCATGATCTCGTCTTTCTGCTGCTCTTTTTTGCGTCTCTTGGGCCTGCCCATAGGATCAGCGCTCTCCCATCAGTTCTGCGGAGGTGAGGATAGCGGCGATACCGTCAGGAAGGAGATTTCGAGGCAGCTTCTCTTCGATCGTCCCCTCATCGCACATCTCAGAGAAGTCGGGGTTGATCGGGAGCTGACCTAGGAAATCCATATCGTAGTGATTGGCGGTTTCCTTAGCGCGGCTCGGGCCGAAGGGCTCAATCTTCTCGCCGCAGTGCGGGCATTCGATGTAGGCCATGTTCTCGACGAGCCCGAGCACTGCTATCTTCATCATCTTCGCCATCCTCACGGCTTTGCCCACGACCATCTGGACGAGGTCCTGGGGGGAGGAGACGATGATGACACCCTCAATCGGGAGGGACTGGAAGACGGTCAGCGCGACGTCACCGGTTCCCGGCGGCATATCCACGAGCAGGAAGTCAATATCGCCCCAGTCGCACTGTCCCCAGAACTGTCTTAAGGCTCCGGCGAGGATCGGGCCTCTCCAGAGCACCGGGTCATCGTTGTGCTGCAGGATCAGGTTAGTGGACATCACTTTGATGCCGCCTTGAGTGGTGACCGGCACTAAGTTGTTGTCCTTGGCACCCGCGAGCATATCATCGAGGCCGAACATTTTGGGGATAGAGGGGCCGGTGATATCGGCATCCATGATGCCGACCTTTGCGTCGTGGCGGGAGAGCTGCGTCGCTAAGATGCCGGTCACGAGTGACTTGCCCACGCCTCCCTTGCCGGACATGACGCCGATCACATGCTTGATGTGGGAATGCTCATTCAACGGGAAAAGCGGAGACTGCTGCTGTTTATCACCGTGCATAGCGGTGTCCATCTCCTGCTTGATTTGGTCCTGTTCCTCTTTAGAAAGTGGCACGACTTGCTTTCCTCTCTTATCGGTACTACAAAAACATGGTTACTATACCCGCCTCGGGGTGGGTTTTGCCGCTGTCGTTCAGCTGAGGTGCTGAGCGGCCGTTGGGTGCTTCTGTCGCATTCAGGTCTGTATGCTTGCTGCAGATACGCGATGGAAAATCCGCACATGGGGTTTGGTTAGTGTCGTGAATTGTTTTCGGGAACGAGTGTTCCTTGGTAGGATAGAGAAGATAGATAACTGAGATAGAAACATGTGAGATCGGATACCGACTGGGCGGTCGGATCCGTAGTTTTTTCTGAAGAGGGTAGCATGGCATCAGACTATATAGTTATCAAGGGCGCCCGCCAGCACAATCTGCAGAATGTGAATGTTAGCATTCCGAGAGGGAAGCTCGTTGTTATCACCGGACTCTCCGGTTCAGGCAAATCGAGCTTAGCGTTTGACACGATCTACGCCGAAGGGCAGCGGCGCTACGTTGAATCTCTGTCCTCCTATGCAAGGCAGTTCTTGGGGCAGATGGACAAGCCCGACGTCGACTCCATTGAGGGGTTGTCCCCAGCGGTCTCCATTGACCAGAAGACGACTTCAAAGAACCCGCGCTCTACGGTAGGTACGGTCACAGAGATCTATGACTACCTGCGCCTGCTCTATGCCCGCGTCGGTATCCCGCACTGCCCGGAGTGCGGCCGCGTGATTGAACGGCAGACTACCGACCAGGTGGCGGATAAGGTGATGGCAGCTGGGCAGGGGAGACGTGCCCTGGTGCTGGCCCCGGTCGTCCTGGGCCGTAAGGGAGAATATCAAAAACTCTTCCAGGATCTGCAGAGAGAGGGCTTCAGCCGCGTTAGAGTTGACGGTGAGGTGCGGGAACTCTCTGAGAAGATCACCTTAAATAAGAAGATTAAACACACGATTGAGGTCGTCGTCGACCGTATTGTTATCAAGGAATCCTCGCTGGGGCGTATCGCCGAGGCGGTGGAACAGGCGACGAAGCTGGCTTCAAGCAGATGCGCGGTGCTGCTCTTGGCGGATCGGAAGGATCCGGAGCACATGCCGGAAGAACTTTTGACCTACTCCCTGGCACTGGCCTGCCCGATCCACGGGCACTCAATTGATGACCTGCAGCCCCGGGACTTCTCCTTCAACGCCCCTTACGGTGCCTGCCCGGACTGTGACGGTCTTGGCTCCAAGCGTGTCGTGGATGCCCAGGCTTTGATCGATAACCCACATCTGAGCATCAATCAGGGGGTCTTCGGAAATCTCTTCGGGCGTTCCAACTACTACCCACAGATCCTACAGGCGGTCTGTGACTACTTGGGGGTCAGCGCAGATACCCCCTGGGAAGATCTGCCGAAAAACGCACAGAGCTCCCTCCTGGATGGTTTGGGCGACAAGAAGATCGAGGTGCACTACCACACCCTCGATGGACGCAATACCACTTGGCTCACCAAGTTCTCAGGAGTACGTAACATCCTCTTTGAGAAGTACCAGGAGACGACATCTGCCACGATGCGCAAGCACCTCGAGAAGTACATCCGTGAGGTGGCGTGCCCAACTTGCCACGGCGCCCGCCTGAAGCCGGAGTACCTGGCAGTGACCGTCGGGGGTCTCAGCATCTATGAGCTGTGCAATCTCTCCTGCAAGGATGCCCTGGAATTCTTTGAGAACCTCAAGTTAGACGAGAAGCACCAGGCGATCGGCGGCCCGATCGTCAAGGAGATCCGTGCCCGCTTGCAGTTCCTCGTGAATGTCGGCCTGGACTACCTGACCTTGAGTCGTGCCTCCGCCACCCTCTCTGGCGGTGAAGCGCAGCGCATTCGCCTGGCGACCCAGATCGGCTCCGGATTGATGGGTGTTCTCTACATTCTGGATGAGCCCTCAATCGGATTGCACCAGCGGGACAATGACCGGCTGATTGCGACGCTCAAGAACCTGCGTGACCAGGGGAATACCGTGATCGTCGTCGAACACGACGAGGATACGATCCGTGCCGCGGACTATGTGATCGATATGGGCCCCGGCGCGGGCGAGATGGGTGGCCATGTGGTGGCTGAAGGTACGCCACAGGAGATCATGGCGAACGAGGACTCGCTCACCGGAGCCTACCTCACCGGCAAGCGCATGATCCCACTGCCGGATACTCGTCGCTATCCCCGCAGGGGCAAGCTCACGATCACGGGCTGCAAGGCGAACAACCTGAAGGGTATCTCCGCCTCCATCGAGTACGGAACTTTTACGGTCGTGACTGGCGTCTCAGGCTCTGGGAAGTCCTCACTGATCACCGATACTTTGGCCCCCGCCCTCACCAACATCATCCAGCGCTCCAAGCGTGAGGTAGGGTCCTATCGCGCGCTGAAGGGGCTTACTGACAGAGAGGGTAGGCCCAAGATCGACAAGGTGATCGATATCGACCAGAGTCCGATCGGTAGAACCCCGCGCTCCAACCCCGCCACCTACATCGGGCTGTGGGATGACCTGCGCCGGCTCTTTGCCTCCACCCCTGAAAGCAGGGCGCGCGGCTACAGCCCGGGGCGCTTCAGCTTCAACGTACCCGGAGGGCGCTGTGAAGCCTGCAAGGGTGACGGGCAGATCAAGATCGAGATGAACTTCCTGCCGGACATCTATGTGCCCTGCGACGTCTGTCACGGCAAGCGCTACAACCGTGAGACGTTGGAAGTCAAATACAACGGCAGATCCATTGCAGATGTGTTGGACATGACCGTGACGGAGGCGCTCGCTTTCTTCGCGAACATCCCCAAGATCAAACGGAAGCTTGAGACCCTCTACGATGTGGGCTTAGGTTACGTGCATCTGGGGCAGCCCGCAACCACCCTTTCCGGCGGTGAGGCGCAGCGCGTAAAGCTCGCCAAAGAGCTGGAGCGCATCCAGACCGGTAAGACCTTCTATATCCTGGATGAGCCGACGACCGGTCTGCACTTTGAGGATGTGCGGCAGCTCGTGAACGTGCTGCAGCGTCTCGTCGATGCCGGGAACACGGTGCTTGTGATCGAGCACAACCTCGACGTGATCAAAGTTGCGGACCGTATCCTCGATATGGGACCGGAGGGTGGTGACGCCGGCGGCCAGATTGTAGCCTATGGCACGCCCGAAGAGGTCGCAGAGGTCAGGGAAAGCTACACCGGCAAGTACTTAAAGCCCCTGCTCGAGCGTGACCGGAAGCGTATGGCCGCGCTGAGGGAGGCGCAGAGCGATGGCAAAGCATAAGGTTGCGAAGACCAACGCGATGCGCGAGCTTGATCAGGCACATATCAGATACACGGTCCGTGAGGTCGAAGGGGAGGAAGAGGACATCTCCCGGGGCTTAGGCGTACGCCTGGCAAAGCAGACCGGAGCGGATATGGACTCTCAGTTCAAGACACTCGTGTGCGTGGCGCCCAACCACGACCACGTGGTGTGCTGCATCCCGGTCGCCGAAGAGCTCGATCTGAAGAAAGCGGCGGCAGTAACCAATGAGAAATCGCTTGAGTTGGAATCCTGGAAGAAACTGGAGGCAGTCACCGGATACGTGCGGGGTGGCTGCACACCAGTCGGCATGAGAAAGAAATTTCCGACGCTGATTGACGAAACGGCGCAACTGTTCGACATTATTGGCATCTCCGGTGGCCGCCGCGGCTTAGGCCTTAGGCTCAATCCGATGGAGCTCGCCAACTTTTTGGGAGCGAAGTTCGTCGATATCGTGCAAGAGGGGTGAGCATGGCAGACAACAACCAGACCTCAACGCAGTCCCCTGTGAATGAGGAAGAGACGATCCAAAGTGCTGAGGAAGAAGCCAAGACCCGTGAGTCAGTCGGCAGATCCTCGGCGATGATGAGCGGGCTGATTATCGTTTCCAGAATCACCGGCTTCTTCAGGACCTGGGCGCAGGCCTACGCGGTCGGCGTCACGATGCTCGCCTCCTGCTATACGATCGCGAACAACCTCCCGAACCTGCTCTATGAGCTCGTGATGGGCGGCATGCTCGTGACCGCGTTTTTGCCGGTTTACATGAGCGTCAAGCATCGGCTTGGGCGTAAAGGTGCCAATGCCTACGCCTCGAACCTCTTCTCCTTTACCCTCCTCATCATGGGAGGCCTCTCACTCGCCTCGGTGATCTTCGCGGCTCCGATCGTATGGACGCAGCTCTTCTCGGCGACCAACGTTGACTTCGACCTGTCGGTCTACTTCTTCAGGTTCTTCGCGATCGAGATCATGCTCTACTCGCTCTCGATGGTGGTCTCGGGCATCCTGAATGCGGAGCGCGAGTACTTCTGGAGCACCGCAGCCCCGATCTTCAACAACTTTGTGACGATCGCTTCCTTTGTCCTCTATATCGTCTTTGAGATGTCAAATCCCGGCTTAGCGTTGGTGATCTTAGGCCTCGGTAATCCTTTAGGCGTGCTGGTCCAGCTGCTCGTTCAGCTGCCGGCCCTGCACAAGCAAGGGGTCAGGCTCACTTTCCACATCGATTGGCACGATCCTGAGATCAAAGAGACCCTCTCGATCGGTATCCCGTCCTTTATCTGCACGATCGTGATGTTTGTCACAACCTCCTTCGAGACCTCCTACGAGATGCAGTCCTCAGTCTCCGGCTCCTCGATCGCCTACTATGCCCGTATCTGGTACACGCTGCCGTATTCAATTTTGGCAGTGCCGCTGACCACGGCGCTCTTCACTGAGATCTCCGACCTCTTTGCCAAGCACGATATCAAGGGCTACCGCCGCAGTGTCTCAAAGGGCATCTCCCAGATCCTCTTCATGCTGATCCCGATGATGCTCTTCCTGATCGTCTTCTCACAGCCTCTGATCACCGTGATGTCCGGCCGGAGCTTCTCGCTCGATGAGATCAATCTGACCGCGGAGTTCCTCTGCGTGCTCGCGGTGTCGCTGCCGGTCTACGGCGTCTACATCTTCCTGCAGAAGATCTTCTCCTCCATGCGCCACATGAACCTGTTTGCGGGTGCGAGCGTGATCGCCGGCGCCGTGTGCGCGGTGTTCATGGCAGTGTGCACCCCGATGTACGGCCTGATGATTCCGGCCTGGAGCAACACGATCTTCTATGTGATCGTCGATGGTATCGGCGTCGCCCAACTGTGGCACAACCTGGGAGGTTTGGGTATCCGCCGCATCATCGCTGAGAGCCTGCGCTCTTTGGTCCTTGGTTTAGCTGGCGCCCTCGTCGGCTTTCTGATCCTGACCGCCCTCAATACCTTTGTGGCCCCCTGTACGACCTCGATGGGCAGAGCTTTCCTGTATTGCCTGGCAGGCGGCATTCCGGCGCTCATCGTCACCTACGGTGGGGCGGTGGCGCTCAAGATGCCTGAGGCCGGCATCATCCGCAGGGTCTGTGCCCGCTTTATCCCGGCACTTCGCAAGTAGCGTGTCCGGTTATTGCGCGCATGTTACAGATAGGCTGGGGCGGTACTTTAGCGTGATAAAGTGACCCTACCATATGATTACAAGCAGGGGAGTGATTGTGACACCAAAGACACCGCCTGGGTTTAGAGATATCTTGCCGGAAGAGGCACAGGCGAGGGAGCGTATTTCAGATCGCGTGAAAACGACCTTTGCCGCCCATCGCTACCTGCCGGTGGAGACCCCGCTTTTGGAGATGCGCTCCACTTTTGAGCAGGCGGGCCACATTGACAACCTGCCCTTTCAGCTCTTTGACGCAGAGAACTCTCAGATCCTCGCGCTGCGACCGGATCTGACACTGCCGATCGCCCGTATGGTGGCGACCCACAAGAGCCGCAGGGATTTCCCGCTCCGCCTCCGCTATACCGCACCGGTGATGCGTGAGCAGGCGGACCTGAAAGGCCAACCTCGGCAGTTCACCCAGTTGGGTGTGGAGCTGATCGGTGGGGAAGACGGCAGAGCCGAACCTGAAGTGGTCTCGCTTCTGGCGGAGACCCTGGATGCCCTGCATGTGCCGGCCTGGCACATCGTGTTGGGCTCCGTGATGCCGCTCAAAGCCTTACTTGAAGCGTGCGCACCTACCCAAGCATTCACTGATCGGGTATTGCAGTTGGTCCACGCCTCTGACCTGGTGGGCTTAGACGAACTGATCGACTGCGTGGGGTTTCCCCAGGAAGTCGCCCAGGCGCTGCACGGATTTCCCCGCTTGACCGGTGGGATCGAAGCACTCGACCAACTTGACCAGGTACTGGATGCCGCAGGGGTGGACACAGACAAACGGGGCGTTCAGGAGCTCCGTGAGCTTGCAAACGAATTGAAGCCGCTGGTTGACCAACGAAAGCTCCTCTTTGACTTCTCGATCGTCAATTCCTTCGACTACTACACGGGCATCATCTTCAAGGCCTATTCCGAGGACATCACGGCTTCATTAGCCTCCGGGGGTCGCTATGATGCGGTGCTTACACACTTCGGCATGCCTGATACCTGCGCCTGTGGCTTCGCGCTCTCGTTGGAGCGCCTGCAAGAGGTGCTGGGTGAGATGGGAGATACCGGTGTCGTGACGCCGGCGGATTCCTCTGAGAGCCGGCCGCTGCGCATCGCAATCCCGAAAGGATCCCTGTTCCCGGATACGGTCAAGCTGCTGAAAGCAGCGGGGATGCCGACCGACAAGCTGAAGGATCCCGGTCGCCATCTTATCATCCATGAGGACGGCGTCGATTACACCATCGTCCGTGCCCAGGATGCCCCCTATTTTGTGGGCTATGGCGGGGCGGACTGTGGCATCTGTGGCAACGACTCGATCATTGAATCTGAAGTTGATCTGCTGCAATTAGTGAACCTGAAGTACGGGGCCTGCCGCTTTGTGGTGGCGGAGCCTGCCGCAAACAAGGGAAAGACCGACTGGGCCTACGCCTGGAGGGGTTATGAGCGGGTCGCCACGAAGTATCCGCACATCACCCAGGGCTACTATGATCGGATCGGCAGACAGGTAGAGATCCTGCCCCTGCACGGCAATATCGAGCTCGGCCCGATCGTAGGTATGGCTGACCGCATCGTGGATATCACCGCTACCGGCACGACCTTGCGGGAAAACGATCTGGTTGTGGTGGACGATGTACTGAACTGCTCAGCCCGCTTCTTTGCGGGGCCGGCGACCTATCGCTGCGACACCAGGATTCAGAAACTTGAGGAGCGCCTGCGTGCCTGTGTTGAAAAGGAGAAAGCATGAGATTGGTGCAACTTGCCCGAGGAGAGCAACTGACAGACAAGGATCTGAAACGCTGCGGAGCGCTCGCTCCTGAAGTCGTCACCTTTGCCCAGGACATCGTAAACACGGTGCGCGAAGGGGGAGATAAAGCAGTTCGGGACTACTGTCTCAAGTTCGACGGAGTATGCCCGAAGCAGTTTCGTGTGCCCGACGAGGTCATACAGGACGCCCCCAACAAGGTCGATCCCAAGTTCTTGGCTGCCATCAAGAAAGCGTATAAGCAGATCCGTGACTTCCACGAGCGGGAGCGTGAGGATTCCTGGTTTACTACGACCGACGACGGGACGATCCTGG
This sequence comes from Atopobium sp. oral taxon 416, assembly GCF_018128285.1. Taxonomy (NCBI): domain Bacteria; kingdom Bacillati; phylum Actinomycetota; class Coriobacteriia; order Coriobacteriales; family Atopobiaceae; genus Atopobium; species Atopobium sp. oral taxon 416. The sequence continues at coordinate 2,250,261 of NZ_CP072380.1, read as the reverse complement.
GCGTCAAGATGGTGCCGCTCGCCACGGTTGCAGTCTACGTTCCGGGCGGACGTGCCCAGTATCCCTCCACCGTGCTGATGGACGTGATCCCTGCCAAGGTCGCCGGCGTGAAGCGCGTCACTATGTTGACCCCGCCGCAGAAGGATAGCACGATCTCCTCCTATACCCTTGCTGCCGCGGCAATCGCAGGCGTGGATGAGGTGTACGCTGTCGGCGGCGCACAGGCTATCGCCGCCGTGGCCTACGGCACTGAGAGCATGCCGAAGGTCGACAAGATCGTAGGCCCGGGCAACGCCTTCGTGGCTGCTGCCAAGCGCTCAGTGAGTGGTGATGTTGGTATCGATATGGTCGCCGGTCCCTCTGAGGTCTGTGTGCTGGCCGATGGCGCGGCAGATCCTACCGTCATCGCTGCAGATCTGATGGCGCAGGCGGAGCATGACCCGATGGCGACCTGCTACCTGGTGACGGACAGCGCAGAGCTCGCTGACAGCGTTAACGCAGAGCTTGAAAAGCTGCTTGTCCAGAGCCCGCGGGAGGAGATCACCCGCAAGAGTCTGGACCACGGCGTCGCAGTCTGCACTACCGATATGGATGCCGCGATCGACGTCGTCAACGTGGTTGCCCCGGAGCACCTGGAGCTGCACCTTCCTGAGGCCTTCTCGATTCTGGGTAAGATCCACAACGCCGGCGCGATCTTTGTCGGCCCCTGGAGCTCAGAACCTTTGGGTGACTACGTGGCAGGACCGAACCACACGCTGCCGACCGGCGGCACTGCGCTCTTCAGCAATCCACTGGGAGTCTATGACTTCCAGAAGCGCTCCTCGATCATTTCCTATACGCCGGAAGGCCTGATGAAGGACGCCGAGGCGACACAGACCATGGCTCAGGCGGAAGGCCTGTGGGCACACGCTCTCTCTGTCGGGATGCGCGTCAAGCTGATTGAGAAGGATGAGGATCACTTCAAAGCAGGTGATGACCCGACCGCTGATGCGCTTCACACGGCGTGGCCTGAGGAGCTGCAAGAGCCGAAGAAAAGCTTTCTGAACGGTGGGCAGGAATGAGGGCGGGACTGAGCCCTGAGATCCGCAAGCAGGTGCGGCCCTCAGTCGAACACCTCGATGCTTACGATCCGGGGTTTGTACCGGCGAAGATCGTTCTTTCCGCCAATGAGAATACCCACGGGATGCCCAAGGCAGTCCATCAGAAGGTGATGGACGCAATCACTCAGGTTCCGACGAACCGCTATCCCGATCCGTTGGCGAATAAACTCAGAGCTGCTATTGCGGAGTGGCAGGGTGTCAAGCCGGAGGAGGTTCTGGTCTCCAACGGTGGAGATGAGTCGCTCTTCAATCTGGTTCTCGCCTATGGGGGAGCAGACCATCTCACCGTAAACGTCTCACCGACCTTCTCAGTCTACGAGCTCTATGCCCGTATGGTGGAGTGTCCGGTCGTGACCATTGAGCGTGATCCGGAGACCTTTGATGTCGAGATCGACCAAGTTGCCCAGGCAGCAAAGGATGCCTCCCTGGTGATCCTCTGCTCGCCGAACAACCCGACGGGCAATACGATCAGACAGGCAGACGTCGCACGGGTCTGTGAGGCCTGCACCGGTCTGGTGCTGGTCGATGAGGCATATATCGAGTTTGCGGATGCAGGCGTCAGCGCACAGCCGTTGCTGGAGGACTATGACAACCTGATCATCCTGCACACCCTCTCGAAGGCCTACTGCCTGGCCGGAGGGCGTGTTGGATACCTGTTGGCCAATGAACAGATCCTCGAAGCGCTTGAAGCCGTACGGCAACCCTATTCGGTCAACGCTTTCAGCCAAGCGGCGGCTTTGACCGTCGTGGAGAACCGGGAGGCTTTCCAACCCGCTATCGAGGATATCAAGGGTGAGCGGGACCAGCTGATTGAGACCCTGAACGACATTGAGGGTATCCGCACCTGGCCGAGCCAAGCGAACTTCTTCTGTCTGCGTACTGATCAGGCTCATCAGGTCTGGGAGACGCTGCACGACACCTATTCGATTCTGGTGCGTGACTTCAGTGTTGCTCCAGGGTTGCAGGATTGCCTGCGCATCTCGGTCGGCACACACGAGGAGGATGAAGCGCTCGTTGCGGCGCTCAGAGAGATTGTGGGATGAGTATGGCAAGAACGGCGGAAGTAACGCGCAAAACCGGGGAAACCGACATCGAGGTCAACCTCGATCTCGACGGCACCGGCACCTATTCGATCGATACGGGCGTAGGCTTTTTTGACCACATGCTCTCAGCCCTCTCCCGTCACTCCCTGATCGATATGGATATCAAGGTCAAGGGGGATACCTGGGTGGACGACCACCATACGGTGGAGGACACCGGTATCGTAGTGGGCCAAGCCTTAGGCCAAGCGCTCGGTGACAAAGCAGGTATCAGACGCTTCGGCTCGATCGCTATACCTTTGGATGAGGCGCTGACCCTGGCCTCGGTCGATATCTCCGGCAGAGGGGAGCTCTACTGGGATGTGCCGATCGGACCGGATAAGGTAGGGACCTTTGATACGGAACTTGCACAGGAGTTCTTTATCGGCTTTGCGCGTCAGGCGGGCATCACCCTTCACCTGAAAGAACTTTCCGGCACCAATGCCCATCACATTATCGAGGCCACCTTTAAGGCCTGCGCTCGAGCTTTGAGACAGGCCGTCGAGCCTGACCCCCGAGTGAAGGGGGTCCCCTCCACGAAAGGCGAACTGTAGAGAGGCTTGTTCATATGGCAAAGACCATAGCTGTTGTTGACTATCACAAGGGAAACTTAAGCTCTGTTGCTCGCTCGCTGAGCGCTGTGGGTGGCACCGTGACCATCTCCGATGATCCCCAAGAGCTTATGCAGGCGGATGCCTTAGTGATTCCCGGCGTCGGAAGCTTTGAGGATGCGATGATCTCCCTAAAGAAGAGAAAGGAGACTGAAGCAATTCGCGCTGCAGCCCAAGACAACAGACCGATCCTCGGAATCTGCCTCGGCTTACAGGTGCTCTGCGGCCGCGGCTCTGAGCGTGAGGCACAGGCAGCTAAGGGGGGCACGTGGGTCAAAGGGTTGGGCCTCCTGAAGGGCAGCGTCGATCGGCTCCATTCAGATCGTCTGAAGATCCCCCATGTCGGCTGGGACCAGCTGCATCTGGCTGAGCAGGGGAAGGCATGCCCGCTCTTTGCGGGGATTCCGGAAGGTGCCAACGTCTACTTTACCCACAGCTATGCGGTGATGGGGGACATCGATCCCGAGCAGGTTGCGGCAAAGACCTTCTACGGGGAACCGTTCGCCTCGGCTGTCTGGGCCAACAACATCTACGGGGTACAGTTCCATCCCGAAAAGTCCTCGACCTGGGGGCTCACCATGCTCAAAAACTTCGTACACATCGTGGAGGGCGAGGCATAGATGCTCCTGTTTCCCGCTATCGATTTAATCTTCGGCGACGTCGTGCGCCTCAGAGAGGGGAGACGCGATCGAGTCAACGTCTATTCCCATGACCCGCTCGCCGTGGCCCAAGACTTTGTGGCACAGGGCTCATCCTGGGTCCACGTCGTCGATCTCTCCCGCGCGTTTGGGGAGGACAAGCAAGCCTGCCAGGCTAATCGAGCTGCCCTGAAGGCGATCTGCCAGGTGCCGGGGCTCTGCGTCGATACCGGCGGTGGTGTACGGAGCCTGAAGGATATCGAGGAGCTGCTCGGTCTGGGCGTCGAGCGTGTCTCGATCGGCACTGCCCTGATTGCGGATCCAAAGTTTGCGCAGGAAGCAGCCAAACAGTATCCCGATGCAATCGTGGCTGACGTCGCGGTAAAGGATGGGCTCGTGCGGGTCAATGCCTGGAGGACGCAGAAACGCCTCAACGTCGATGAGGTTGTCAAGCGCTTGGTATCCTTGGGCTTTTGCCATTTGGTCTTTACCGATATCGCCCGTGACGGAATGCAGACCGGCATCGATACCTCGGTGATGAAACACATCGCTGAACTCGCCGGATTCCCGATTGTGGCTTCCGGTGGCATCGCAACCCTCGAAGACATCCGCGCGCTTGCGGCGCTTGGGCCTCAGGTGATTGAAGCCGCGATCGTGGGACGGGCGCTCTACGAGAAGAACTTTACGCTGAAGGAAGCACTCGAAGCTGCACAAGGAGGTAAGAGCGATGCTGTGTAAGCGCGTGATCCCCTGCATGGACGTGACCCATGGCCGTGTGGTGAAAGGGGTCAATTTCAAAGGGCTGAAGGATGCGGGAGATCCGGTTGAGCTTGCACGCGCCTACGATAGGCAGGGTGCTGACGAGGTGATCTTCCTGGATATCACCGCGACCTCCGATAACCGTTCAACAGCGGTCTCGCTTGCTTCCCATGCTTCAGAAGAGTTGAGAATCCCCTACACTGTCGGCGGTGGTTTTCACACTATCGCCGGCCTGCGCCAGATGTTTGCGGCAGGGGCTGACAAGATTTCGATCAACTCTGCGGCGATCAAGGATCCTTCCCTCATCACCCGTGCCGCGCAGATCTTTGGCTCGCAGGCGATCGTCTGCGCGATCGACGCAAAGCACGTGGGGGTGGGAGACAAGTGGGAAGTCTATTCCGCAGGTGGCAGGATACCGACCGGCTACGATGCGGTGTCCTGGGCTGAGGAAGTGGCTGCTCGTGGCGCCGGAGAGATCCTGCTGACCAGCATGGATCGTGATGGCACGAAAGACGGCTTTGATATCCCGCTTACACGTGCCGTAGCACGTGCGGTACCGATTCCGGTGATCGCTTCCGGTGGAGTAGGGAAACTAGAGGACTTCGCGCAAGGCATTATCGACGGCGAAGCGGATGCGGTATTGGCAGCGAGCGTCTTCCACTTTGGGACCTATACGGTGCGGCAGGTCAAAGAGTACCTGGCCTGCCAGGGTATCCCGGTGAGGCTCGATTTCTAAAGAATGCGACGGTTACACATGGCACACAAGACATATGCGCGGGAGCCCTTGGAGCTGGTATCCGCTGATCTGGACGCTCTGAAATATGACAGCAGGGGACTTATCTCGGTTGTGGTCCAGCAGTTCGACACCGGTGAGGTGTTGATGGTTGCCTGGGCAAATAAAGAGGCACTCAAACGCACGATCGACACGAAGACCTCCTGGTTTTGGTCCCGCTCTCGGCAGGAACTCTGGAACAAGGGTGCTACCTCAGGCAATATCCAACAGATAAAACAGATCCTTATCGACTGTGATGCGGATGCGCTGCTCTATCTCGTGGACTCTCCCGGTCCGGCGTGCCACACCGGACATAGAAGCTGCTTCTACCGTGAGATGAATCTCAGTGATTAGAGAGATATCAGATATGTGAGGCTCTGTGATAGTTTTTGAGTGAAATGCCCTGGTAGATGGTGTACCTCGGATAGGGAGTAGTATAGGTTGGTTGAGGGCTGATTGCCTGCGGAAGAGAGTAGTGCCGGCCCGATCAAATGGCTGTCAGCGCGAACGGAGCAAGATTTCTCGCCTGTGCCGTGTGCGGTAGACTAGCGTATGTATTTGGACTGCTGACACCGAGGTATCGGGATGCAGTGAGCGTTTAAGTTCAACATCGCTTTCTGAGGGAGGACCAACCATTGGATATCCGTACAATTTCGCTGAGTGAGCTCGCCGACAGTGTCACTAAACAGGGCCTCAATCTCCCTATTGAGCAGACTGCGGAGTGGTCGAGGTATCAAAACACGATCGAAGGCCGCACAGACTGGGGTACCCTTGCCTTTGCTAAGGGTGGCAAAGATGTCGCCTATGCCCTCTTTATCGACTACCTCACGCATGGATACCACTACTTGAGCTCCATCCATGGACCAGTATGGCTGCATGACCCCTCTGAGAAAGAGGAGATGGAGCTTTCGCAGTCGCTCGTGGATTACCTACACAAGGTGGACAAGAAGGTTGTCTTTGTGCGTATGGGCATCAAGAACGATATCCCGATGGCAAAGCGGGCACTCTCTATCACACCCTATGACCACACGGTGATCCTGGACGTGACCGGCGGAGATGACGAGATCTTGAAGCGTATGAAGCCCCGCGGCCGCCGCGATGTGAGAAAGTCACTGCGTGAGAGTCCCGCGGAGTGCGCGGATGAGACCGAGCAGGCTACGAAGTCCTTCAAAGAATACTATGCGGTGATGGAAGAGACCGGCAAGCGCGATGACTTTATCCCGAGCCCGCTCTCCGACTACGAGAACATGATCCGTATCCTGGGGCCTGAGCACTGCCGCGTGTATGCGGCACGCGTCGACGGCAAGATCGCCAGCTGGTCGATCGTCACGATCTCAGGGAAGCGCGCAGTGCGCTACTACGGCGCTTCCGCGACCGGCTTTGCCCGCATGCATGTGACTGATAAGCTCGTCTACTTCGAGGAATGTGACCTCGGCGCCAACAAAGGTGTTACATCCTACGATATGATGGGTATAGGATCAGCGTTATCACCCCAGCTGATGGGCCTCAACGAGTTCAAATGCAAGTTCTCAAAAGAGACCTTTGAAGTCGCCCCTCAGCGCGACCTTCCGGTTCACCCCCGCTTCTATAGCATGCTCGTCACCGCCCGTAAGGGCGTCGTGAAACTGCGCGCGTGCAAAGGGAGCGATGCGGAGAAGGTACGGGATCAGAAACTAGAACAAAGACGTGCCTCAATCAGTGCGCACCAGAACGAGAAACTCAAAGAGGACGATGCGCGGCGCGACAACAATAAGTAAGGTGCACCGTTTTTTATGTCTCATGCTCCATTACCCTGGGAGGTTAGCCGTGACGGACAGCCTTCCTTAGCTGAACAGGTTGAGCAAGTACCGACGGACCCTGGCTGCTATCTCTGGAAGAATGAGTCAGGGACCGTCATCTATGTAGGGAAAGCCAAGAACCTCCGCAGCCGGATGCGGCAGTACATCAAGCTCACGGATGACCGTGAGAAGATACCGATGATGATGAACGAAGTCAGATCGTTCGACTACATCGTGGTGGAAAACGAGCATGAAGCCCTGGTATTGGAGCGCAACCTGATCGCTCAGTACCACCCTTACTACAACGTCGACTTTAAAGACGACAAGTCCTATCCCTATATCGCGATCACGGAATCTGACGTGTTCCCTGCGATCAAATTCACCCGTGAGCATCACAAGAGGGGTACGCGCTACTTTGGGCCCTACACGGACGCCAAAGCTGCTCGTAAGACTATCGATATCCTGCGTAAAGTCGTGCCGATCTGCTCCGCCAACTGCGTCGAGTGGAAGCGCACGAAGCGCATGTTGGCGGCCCATCCCGACCAGGAGGACGTCGCAACCCTCTTTTTAGCCAATGAGGGTAGACCCTGCTTTGACTATCACGTAGGGATCGGGCCCGGCGCCTGCATCGGGGCGATCAACACGGTGGACTACGCGAAGAACGTGAGCCAGGTTGAGCGTTTTCTCCAAGGTCGCCGTCACGACATCATGGACGAGATCAAAGACCAGATGCACGAGGCAGCCGATGATCTGGACTTCGAGCGTGCCGCACGCCTGAAGAAGCGTCTGGAAGCGCTGAGCTCCCTCAACGTGCGCCAACAGGTCATATTCTCCTCGGACGTGGATATCGATCTCATCGGCTTCTACCGTGAGGAGACAATCTCCGCAGCCTGTGTCTTCGTGGTGCGCGAGGGGAGAACTATCCGCTCTGCGCAGTTCATCCTGAACAAAGGACTGGACGTCTCAGAGGAGGAGCTGACCGACAGCTTTATCAAGCGCTACTACGAGGAGACTGCGGACATCCCCTCTGAGGTCGATATCGCGATCGACCTGCAGGACGCCGAGGTCTTGGGGGAGTGGCTAACCGAGGAACACGGAAAGGTCACCCGCCTGCACCGTCCACAGCGCGGCGAGAAGTTCAAGCTGCTGGGCATGGCAAAAGAAAATGCGATGCACGCGCTCAAGCGCTACATGGTGCGCACGGGCTACGACGATGAGCGGACTAACCGGGCGCTGATGGAGTTGGAGTCGGCCCTAGCCTTGAATAAGCCACCGATGAGGATCGAGTGCTTCGACGTCTCTACGATCCACGGGCACTTCACGGTAGCCTCGATGGTGGTGTTCACGAACGGCAAACCGAACAAGTCGCAGTACCGGCGCTTCAAGATCCAGACACCTTTGAAAGAGGCAAACGACTTTGTCTCGATGAGTGAGGTGCTTTCACGGCGCTATGGGCCAAAGACGATGGCGGACAGACGGTTCGGCTCGAAGCCGGACCTGCTGGTGCTCGATGGCGGCAAACCGCAGCTGACCGCTGCGATAGAGCAGCTGAGTAAATTGGGCCTCGATATCCCCTGCTGTGGTCTGGCAAAGTCAGATGAGGAGATATTCGTCCCCTGGGATGACACCCCGATTGTCTTACCTTCCGGATCCCCCTCCCTTTACCTGATCAAACGGGTCCGCGATGAGTCGCACCGCTTTGCGATCACCTTCCACCGTGAGCTCAGAGGGAAGGCGATGACGAAAAGCGTGCTGGATGAGGTGGATGGCATCGGCCCCACCAGAAAGAAAGCTCTGATGCGCCACTTCGGATCGCTCAAGAAACTGAGACAAGCCTCGGTTGATGAGATCGCCTCGGTGAAAGGTATCCCGCGTGAGGTGGCCGAAGGCGTGTGGCAGACACTGCGCGCTTGGGACGAAGAGCGCGAAGATGAGCAGCGTGCGGCGAATGGTGGCCCGTCTTCAGGGAGTGACAAAGCACCACTTGAGGTGTAATTCAAGGTACAGGCCGAAATATTTTCTCTGAGATGAATAAGAAGCTGAATAAATCATTAAAAGACCTGGTAAAGGTGACTCTCACACGAAGTGTGCAGCAGGCATATGTGGTATAAATGTGCAATACGTCTGATCAGGCTATATTACCGCTGACATTATGCACTTTTCCGTTGGGCAGACCAAATACTGAGATTTAGGGGTTGAGCTCCCAAAACACTTTTGAAAGGCTCAAACTGAGAGTCGGAAAGAGTGGTAAAAAAGTTTTCCAAACAGTTTGATCCGCGCAGCGGAGAAGGAGAGCAGCTATGAACAATCTCACACGGAGGAACTTCATCGGTGCAGCAGGTGTCTCAGCGGCAGCTGTAGGCCTTGCGGCATGCGGTGGGAGCTCCTCGAATTCCTCATCACCCAACAGTTCTTCTTCAACTGGTACCGAGGGTGGCGGCACGATCAGCGCGGGTACCGCCTACAGCACCCAGAACTACGATCCTTCCTCCACCTCATCTGCACTGGCCTGTGGCGTCAACTGGCAGGTCTGCGAAGGCCTCTACGGGATTGACTTCCACGACTACAGCACGTTCAACGAGCTGGCAACGGGGGATCCGCAGCAGATCGATGATACCCACTTTGAGGTAACTCTGCGTGACGGCGCCCAGTTCTCTGACGGCAGCCCTATCACCCCAGAGGATGTTGTTGAGTCCTTCAACCGCGCGAGTGGCAAAGCGGCCGATTGGGAGGGCAATATCTACACCTCGATGCTTTCGCCATTCGAGTCGATCGAGAAGAAGGGTGACAAGACCGTAACGATCACCACGACGATCCCGAACTTCTCCCTCGTAAAGGAGCGCCTCGCGATCATCCGTGTCGTGCCGGCAAGCTCCACGAAGCAGGAGATGACTTCAAAGCCGATCGGGTCCGGTCCCTGGATGTACGATACGATCTCCGACAACTCTCTTGAGCTCGTTCCGAACCCGAACTACAACGGCGATCACCCCGCCAAGGACAACAAGATCCATTATGACGTCCTGAAGGATGCCACCGCCCGCCTGACCGCAGAGCAGGAAGGCTCTACGATCGTTATGGAGATGGTCACCGCAGACGCCGTTGACACCCTGCAGGGCCTGAACGCCACGATCGACAAAGTCCAGGGCTTCGGCACCCGCTTCCTGATGTTCGACGTCGCAAAGGCGCCCTGGAACGACAAGCGCGCCCGTCAGGCAGTTATGTATTCGCTCGACTATGACGCGATGATCAACAATGCCTTTGCGGGCCTCGCCTGCGCTCCGACGTCCTATCTGCCAGAAAACTTCCCGAACTACCACCGCGCCTCCACGGTCTATACGCACGATGAGGACAAGGCAAAGCAGCTGATCCAGGAGGCTGGCATCACCCCGGGCGACATTGAGCTTAGAACGACCGACAACGAGCAGGTCGTGGCGATGGCAACGCAGGTCAAGGAGAACCTCGATACCTTGGGCTTCAACACCACGATCAAGACCGATACCTCCGCCGCTACCTATGCGGCGATCGATCAGGGCGACAACAGCTACGATCTGCTGCTCGCACCGGGTGATCCGTCCTGCTTCGGCGCGGACCCGGACCTGCTGATGAACTGGTGGTTCGGCGACAACCTGTGGATGAAGACCCGTTGCCCGTGGGAGGGCAGCGATGAGTGGAAGCAGCTCAACCAGCTGATGCAGCAGGCGCTCGGACAGAGCGGCTCTGAGCAGCAGAACACCTGGAACCAGTGCTTTGATATCCTGGCGGACAACGTTGTCCTCTACCCGGTGCTGCAGGTCCAGACCGTCACAGCTTCTTGGCAAGATCCGACGCAGGCACCGAACGGTGTGGGCATCAAGAACTTCAGTGGCATCGGCACGACCGGCCTCTACTTCCTGGATTCCACCACGGTATCCGCGTAGCGCAGAGATTCTTTCAGTCGCGGCCAATCCAATAGTTTTGTGATAGCCAAGGAGGCCCGGAACCTTCTCCGGTGGTCTCCTTGGCTCGTTTTATCAGGGAAGGAGCGATGAGTGAATAATCTCTTGCGCCTTATCGGTAGACGCCTGATCGCGCTGCCGATCATGGTATTCGGTGTAACTATTCTGGTATTTTTCCTCATGTCGTTCTCACCGGTCGACCCCGCCTACAACGCGTTGGGTGAGTCAGCGACCCCAAAGGCAGTGGCTCAGTATCACGAAGAGCACGGGCTCGATGACCCTTGGCCGGTCCGCTACGTCAACTACATGGGTGGCCTGTTCCACGGGGACCTCGGCACCTATGGCGCCGCAAACTACTCAGTGGGACAGCGCATCTCTGAGGCACTGCCAGTCACGATGCAGCTGACCTTCATAGGCTTGATTATCGGCGCGGTTGTCTCATTCCTGCTCGGTGTCATTGCAGCTCTGTACCGAGACCGATGGCCTGACCAACTGATCCGTGTCTTGTCTATCGGCGGCTTAGCTACGCCTTCGTTCTGGATGGCAGTGCTGCTGATCCTGCTGTTCTCGACCTACCTGCACTGGCTGCCGGCGTCCGGCGCCCTGCCGAACTTCCTCGAGAATCCGGGCGGCTATCTGGCACGTATGGCGATGCCCGCCATCGCTTTGGCCTTCCCGCTGACCGGCCAGATGACCCGTATCGTGCGTACCGCTATGGTTGAGGAACTGGACAAAGACTACGTCCAGACTGCCCGCGGTGCCGGCCTGCCTGAGCGCGTCGTTATCGGACACAATGTCCTGCGCAACGCCCTCATCACCCCGCTCACCACGCTCGGCCTCAAGATCGGCTACCTCATGGGCGGTGCGGTCGTCATCGAAGTCATCTTCAACCTGCCGGGCATGGGCATGGCGATCCAGGAGGGCATCCAAGGCAACGAGACCATGCTGGTCCAAGGCGTCGTTATCGTCGTCGCCCTCACCTTCATCATTATCAACATCGTGGTTGACATGCTGTATCTCCTGATCAACCCAAGAATTAGGGCGGTGTAGCCATGGTCAAGGTACACGAGAAGCAAACGGAGAAACTGGAGGAAGCCGCCGCGAAGGGCAAGCGCTTCGCGGGCTGGAGCAAGATGAGGACCTCCTCCAAGGTTTCCCTCATCATCCTGCTCGTCGTCGTGCTCGCCTCGGTGGTTGCCCCGCTTCTGGCACCGCACAACCCCACGGAGATCTTCCTGGCCCGTCAGGCTCCCGGCAGTGGCTTCATCTTCGGAACCGACGATAAGGGGCGTGACATCTTCGCCCGTATGCTCTACGGCGGCCGCTATTCGCTGATCATCGGCTTCGGCGCTACCGGTATGGCCCTAGTCTTGGGCTCCATTATCGGTGCACTGGCTTCCGTGACGCGCACGTGGATCTGCGAGATCATCATGCGCATCCTCGATATCGTCATGTCCATCCCGGGCATCGCCCTCGCTGCGGTCTTTGTGACCATCCTGGGTAACTCGGTCCCGGCGATCATCTTCTCCATTGGCTTCATGTACATCCCGCAGATCGCTCGTATTGTGCGCGCTAACGTGATGAGCGAGTACGGCGAAGACTACGTGCGCGCAGTCGTCGCCTCCGGTGCCCGCTCACCCTGGATCCTGTGGCGCCACGTGTTGAGAAACTGCATTGCCCCGATCATGGTCTTCACGGTCACGCTCGTGGCTGACGCAATCATCTTCGAGGCGTCATTGACCTTCATTGGCGCCGGCATCACTGAGCCGACCCCGACCTGGGGCAACATCCTCTCCAACGCCCGTCAAGGCGTGTTGGCAGGCCGCTGGTGGCAGGCGGTGTTCCCAGGCCTGGCGATCATGATTACCTGTCTGGCGCTGAACATCCTCGCTGAGGGCTTGACTGACGCTCTGGCCGCAGCCCCGGGTGCTCCGGTTGACCAGGAGAACTCCGAGTCCCGTCGCAGAGACGACATCCTCGCCTCTGACCCGCTGCGCGCTTACAAAGAGCAGGAGCCGGCGCTGCGTCGCCGTCTGGCTGCCCTGCGTGAGGTCGAGTTAGGGCGTCACGACCGTCACGTCCCTGACTTCAGTGTCGAACCGCTGCTGCAGGTCAAGAACCTGAGCATCGCCTTTAAGTCCCACGGCCCCGTCCACGTCGTCGACAACATATCCTTCGACGTCAGACCGGGACAGTGCATGGCGCTCGTCGGCGAGTCCGGCTGCGGCAAATCCATCACCGTCAAGGCGATCATGGGCTTGACCGCCCCCAACGAGACTATCAGCGGTCAGATCCTCTATGAGGGTCAGGACCTCTTGAAACTCACCAGAGAGCAGCACCGTCAGCTGCTCGGCACTGAGATCGCGATGGTCTACCAGGACGCCCTGTCCTCGTTGAACCCCTCCATGCTGATCTCTGCCCAGATGAAACAGCTGACCGATCGCGGCGGTACTCGCTCCGCTGAAGAACTGCTTGAGCTGGTAGGCTTGGATCCAAAGCGGACGCTCGAGTCCTATCCGCACGAGCTCTCCGGTGGCCAGCGTCAGCGTGTGTTGATCGCTATGGCCCTGACGCGTGACCCGTCGCTGGTTATCTGCGATGAGCCGACGACCGCGCTGGATGTCACCGTCCAGAAGCAGGTCATCAAGCTCCTGAACGACCTTAAGGCCAAGCTCGGCTTCGCAATGATCTTTGTGAGCCACGACCTGGCGCTGGTCGCCGAGGTCGCCTCTGAGATCGCCGTTATGTACGCAGGCCAGGTGGTTGAACAGGCTCCGACGAGCGAGCTCATGGAGAACCCGATCCACGAATACACCCGCGGCCTTCTGGGCTCCGTCCTCTCGATTGAGGAAGGCGCCAAGAACGGCACCCGCCTGCACCAGATCCCGGGCTCCGTGCCTTCACCGGAAGACTTCCCGAGAGGTGACCGGTTCGCGCCGCGCTCCAGCCATCCGACGCTCGGTTACGATGTCCATCCGGTCATCAAGAAGCTGCCGGATGTCTCGAAGCACCACAGCTTTGCGGAGCTGCCCGATGACTATCTGAAGCAGAATGGCCTCACACCCTATCTCGTGAAACTGGCCGCCCAGGAGGTGAAGTGACCATGGAGGATACGGTGCAGCTCAAAAGCGATGTCCCTATCATCAAACTGGATGACATCTCTGTCACCTTCAAGACGAGGACCGGTTCGCTCTTTCACCCCAATCTGGTGCACGCCGTGCAGCACGTCAGCCTGGAGCTGGCGAAAGGGGAGACCATCGGTATCGTCGGCGAATCCGGCTGCGGCAAGTCCACGATCGCCAACGTGATGTGCGGCCTGCAGGTCCCGACGTCCGGCTGGGTCTATTTCAAAGGCGCTGACGTCACGAAGCGCACCGCTGACATGCGTATGAAGATCGGCCGTGTGGTCTCCGTGGTCTTCCAGGATCCTGCCACTGCGCTGAACCCTCGCATGATCGTGCACGATCAGCTGCAGGACCCGCTTTTGGTCCACCACGTGGGGAGCGAAGCGGAGCAGGAGAAGCGTATCCGTGAGCTGATTTCACTGGTGGGGCTCCCGAAGTCCGCACTCAGAGCTCTGCCCGGACAGCTTTCCGGCGGTCAGCGCCAGCGTGTCGCAATCGCGCGCGCCATGTCACTTAACCCCTCCGCAATCATCGCGGATGAGCCCACCTCCGCGCTGGACGTCTCCGTCCGTGCGCAGATCCTGAACCTGTTGATGGACCTGAAGCACAAATTCGAGCTGTCGATGGTGTTCATCTCCCACGATATCCAGACCGTCCGCTACATCTCCGACCGCATTATCGTTATGAACCACGGCCAGATCATGGAGCGCGGTCCCGCAAAGCAGATCTTTGAGCGCCCGAAAGACCCCTATACCAAGACCCTGCTTGGAGCGGCCCCGTCGCTGCTCCATCCCAATCTCTCTGAGTGAGGCAGATGATGGTATGAAACATTCTCCAGATGCGATGACCGAAATGAAACGCTACCGCGGCACCAATCCGATCCCGGATGACTTTGAGGATTTCTGGAAAGAGCGCATGAGCGAGGCCGACCGAGAGCCGCTCAAAGCCAAGCTGGTGCCCTCCGATGTGATCCCACCTTGCCCCACCTCCCGTGCTTTCGATCTCTGGTTTCGGGGTATGGGGGCAGCCAAGCTCTACGCGAAGGTGTTCATGCCGACCGAGAAGCTCGCAGGTCCTGGGCCGTGGCCCATGGTGATGAGGTTCCACGGCTATCCCGGCCGCACCCGCAGCTGGCTTGAGAACGCCTCCTGGGTCGGGATGGGTTGCATCTTGGTCTCGATGGACAACCCCGGTCAGGGCGGCCGCTCCGAGGATGTCGGAGGGTTTACGGGCACCACGGTTGCCGGTCATCCGATTTTGGGGTTGGGTGGAGATCCTAAGAACCTCTACTACGTGAGGCTCTATCAGGACATCCGGATCCTATTTCGCACGATCGCGGCGAGTGAGGCGCTCAACCACTCCAAGACCTACATCTACGGGGATAGCCAAGGCGGGGGCGTTGGGATTGCCACCTGCGCGCTGAATCCGAAAGCGATCGATAAGGCGGGGATCCTCTATCCCTTCCTCTCTGACTTCCAAGAGGTGTTTGAGCTCGATGCGGACATTGTGGCTTATGGCTCGCTGCGCTACTACTCGCGGTGGTTTGATGCTACCGGGGCGCACGAACAGGAGAACTTCTACAAGCTGGGCTACATCGACACGCTGTCCTTTGCCCACCTCGTTGCGTGCCCGGTGCTGTTCGGCACGGGATTAGCGGACACCGTGTGTCCCCCGATCACGCAGTTCGGGGTCTACAACAATCTTACCTGTCCCAAGAAGCATCTACTCTATCCGGACTACGGACACGAGGAGATACAGGCTTTCGATGATGAACTTCTGAGCTTCTTCCAGGAGGCGAATAATGATGAGTAGTTTTGCAGCAGGCACGACGAAGAAGGCGAGCTTGGATGTGGACATCTACTGGACCTTGCGCTGTGCGGACCTTGAAGCTCCAAAGCTCCTCTCCGCTGAGGATGCTCCCTATCAAACTGAGGTAGCCCACTACCAAGTGCTGACCTTCGCGGGAAGCGATGGATATGAGCTCAAGGCACGTCTCATTTCACCGCGGCGCATCCCGCATGCCCCCTGTGTGATCGATTTCTACGATGGAGAACGCGGTCCCCGTGGGTGGCACCACCTGACGCGCTGGATCGCGCTGGGCTGCTGCGTGCTGCAGCCGGTTTATCGCCCCTGGCCAGAGGACCTCACTGCAGGTTGGGAAGGTGGCTCGGATACCCTCGTTTTAAATCAGCTCGTTGAGGACGGAGTCTCTGCGGTACTGCTCGCAGAGCGCCTCCCTGAAGTGAAATACAACAGGCTTCTGCTCTACGGGGAAGGGTTTGGGGGAGGAATCGGACTCTCCGCCGCCTCGATCGCCGAGATGCTCGGGACCAGGCTGAAGGCAGTCTCTGTGCTCAACCCCTATCCGACTGACGCTGACTACGTGTGGGAGCAGGACCGCTGTGAGGGGCTCTACGAGAGCCTGACCCGCTTCTTCAGGGATCAGGATCCCCGCGGCAAACAGGCCACCAAGCTCTTTGAGACACTCAACTACGCTGATCCGGCAAATCTGGTCGACAATCTGCTGACACCGCCGGTTCAATTCGGAACCTCTGAGATGGATACGATCGCGCTGCCTGAGACGCAGGATCGGTTAGCTCAAGTGATCCCGCACTGCCAACGCATCACGTATCCCAAGTGGTGCCATGAGCGGATCAATGATTTTGAGGATGCGACACTCGAATTCTTCCAACCCTATTGTTCCTAGTTGTCTTATATCTATCTGGTTTACAGAGAAAGGCACAAGCACATGTCCAATCAATTCAAGCTGAGGGGCGTTGTCCCTCCCGTCGTTACCCCGGATCTGCCCGATCATACGGTGGACATCCCATCGTATGAGCGCCTGATCAACCGTCTGATCGATGCAGGCGTTAACGGGCTCTTCCTTCTGGGGTCAACCGGGGAGGTTGCCTTCTCGGATGACAGACACCGTGAGCAGATCGTGACAGAGGGCATCCGCATTGTCGATGGGCGTGTGCCGGTACTGGTTGGCTGCATCGATACGGAGACCGACCGTGTGATCAAGCATGCGCGCCGTGCCCAGGAGCTCGGCGCGGACGGCATCGTCGTCACCGCGCCGTTCTATGCGTTGGGCGGGATCGACGAGCTCAAGGAGCACTTCCGCATCATCTATGCTGAGATCGACCTGCCGATCTTTGCCTACGATATCCCCGCGTGTGTCCACACGAAGATCCCCTGGAAGGTCGCGATCGAGCTTGGACAGGAAGGCACCATCGCCGGCGTGAAGGATTCCTCCGGTGATGATATAGGCTTTCGTTACCTGGTGGAGGCCAACAACAAGATCGGGCACCCGATGAGCCTTCTGACTGGCCACGAGATTGTGGTCGACGGGGCGTACCTCTCCGGTGCCGATGGCTCGGTGCCGGGCCTGGCCAATGTTATCCCTGAGCTCTATGTGGCGCAGTGGAAGGCGTACCAGGCCGGCGACTGGGTGAAGGTCAAGGAGCTCCAGGACCAGATCAACGAGGTCTCACACATCTTCGACGTGACCAAAGGTGTCGTGGGCTATGCGGGAGGTGTCGGCGCCTTCAAGACTGCTTTGAACCTGATGGGTATCTTCGACCACGACACGATGCCGCATCCGGTCAGGTCGCTGCAGGGTGCGAACCGTGAGGCGATCAAGAAGGTCCTCGTCGAGAATAACGTCCTGTAAAGCATTTTGCAAAACGAGAAGGGAGCGATCCTATGGCAGACATCGCACAGGTGGTCGCGCTTGATATCGGAGGCACAAAGATCGCCTCTGCACTGGTGAGCTTTGAGGAAGGCAAGAAGCCGCAGGTGAGCCTCTATGAGAAGGTCCCGACCGGAGCGGAGCAGGGCGGTAAGCACACCCTGCAGGTCGCGCTCGACAGCGCTCAGCGCGTGATCGATGCTGCATCCGGCCAGATCGCGGGCATCGGGGTTTCCTCCGGCGGCGTGATCGACCCCAAGACTGGGGACGTCACCTACGCCAACGAGATGATGCCCGGTTGGGGTGGTACCCACCTGGGGCAGGAGCTGCGAAACAGGTTCAACCTGCCTGTACGGGTCATGAACGACGTCCATGCCCACGCCTTCGGCGAAGCGATGTGGGGTGCCGGATCCGGCAAAGAGTACAGTCTCGTGTGTGCCGTGGGTACCGGTATCGGCGGCGCATTCGTGGACCACGGACACATTCTGCTCGGGGCCCATTCACAGGCGGGCCATATCGGGCATGTCGCCTGCACGGATGCGAAGGGTACCCCCTGTAACTGTGGGGCGATAGGGCACCTAGAGCCAATCGCCTGTGGCCCGGGGATCATCTCCTACTATGAGGAACTTGCAGGTGACAAAGCGATGCCAAACGCGGATGGTAAGACGATCTCTGAAGCGGCTGACAGAGGTGACCAGGCAGCCATTGAGGCAGAGCACCGTTCCGGCCATGCACTGGGAGAAGTGCTGGGATCGCAGGTGAACATGTTCGACCCCAACTGCGTGATCCTCTCGGGTTCTGTGGCTAAGAGCGGGAGAGTGTGGCACGACGCCCTGAAGGAGGGCTGGGCGGAGACCGTGATGCCGCCGGTGGCAAACACCCCGATTATGCAGGGGACTTTGGGCGATAACGCACCGCTGATCGGTGCGGCTCAGAATGTTCTGCGCAGCGCCTACATCGATATCCAGTGACAAAGAGAGAGGGGATACCACCATGGAGATAGCACCGCTGATCCAGTCTTTAAAGGGTAAGCTGATCGTTTCGGTTCAAGCGTATCCGGGAGAGCCCCTTCGTCATCCCGAGACCATGGCACAGATGGCTGAAGCTGTAGAGCAAGGTGGCGCCGCCGCGATCCGCTGCCAGGGCCTCTCCGATATTGCGGCGATCAAAGGCCGCGTCCAGATCCCGGTGATCGGTATCTGGAAGGAAGGGAGTGAAGGGGTCTACATCACCCCGACGCTGCGTCACGCCCTCGCCTGTGTCTACGCGGGCGCCGACATCGTGGCGCTCGACGCGACGGACCGTCCGCGTCCGGATGGGTTGAGCGTTGAGGGGACCGTGAAGGAACTCAAGGGACGGACCGGCACCCTGGTGATGGCGGACTGCATGACGATCGAGGACATCAGGCACGCTGTGGCGTGTGGCTGTGACATCGCCTCGACGACGCTCAGCCACAATAAGCCGGCGATCCAGACGACGATGGGTGAGGGGCCGGACATGGCGCTGCTCAAGCAGGCCGTCCAGGAGTTCCCGGGATTCCCGATCATCTGTGAGGGTCATGTCCACACGCCGGCAGACGCGAAGGCTGCCCGCGATGCGGGAGCCTGGTCGGTGGTTGTGGGAACCGGCATCACGCACCCCACGAGCCTGACCGAGTGGTTCTGTGCCGCGATGGGCCTCAACCGATAGAAAACACCTCGACTTTGAGACTGGAGACCTCACACAGATGTGGGGTCTCTTTTTCAGTTCGATAGGTGCGAGACCCCATCAGGTCGGGTGCATGGGGTACTATAACAAGTACGTGTACAGAGAGCGGCCCAAGGATGAGAGGGTATTGACGTGGCAGAGAATGGCTCCCAACAGGCAAAGCGCCACATTCCTGATATCGTGATCATCACCGGAATGAGCGGATCGGGCAAAACGCAGGCGCTCCATGCGTTTGAGGACATGGGTTACTTCTGCATCGATAACCTGCCGCCCAGCCTGATCCTGCAGCTCGCCCACCTGGTCGGCATCAACACCGGCGTCAACCGCCACCTGGTGGTCGCCTGCGATCTGAGGAGCCAGGGGCTCTTCGATGAGCTGAAGAGCACGCTGAAGGATCTGACGGATCACGAGCTCACCTACAGCATCCTGTTCTTGGACTGCAGCGATGAGGTGCTGATCTGCCGCTTTAAGGAGAACCGCCGTCGCCATCCGATTGCCCTCCCGGGGGAGAGTCCCCGCCACTCGATTGAACGGGAGCGCAAACAGTTGGCGCCGATCAAGGCGATCTCCGATCTCGTGATCGACACGTCCCACATGCGCACCTCGCTTTTGAAGTCCACGCTGCAGGCGAACTATTCCGAGCTCTCCGAGCAGCAGCTGATGGATGTGCGTGTCTTCTCCTTTGGGTACAAGTATGGCCTGTCGCCCGAGTCGGATCTGATGATCGATGTCCGCTTTTTGCCGAATCCCTTCTATGATCCGAAGATGCGCTATCAGACGGGGCTGGACAAAGACGTCCGGGATTACGTGATGGACAACCCGAAGACCAAACAGTTTATGCAGGCTTGGGAACAGCTGCTCGATGTGGTGATGCCCGGCTACGTCAAAGAAGGGAAGCCGCAGCTTTCGATCGGGATCGGCTGCACCGGTGGCCAACACCGCTCGGTCGCGATCGCTGAGGCGACCGCCCACTACCTCAAAGGCAAGGGATATCAGGTGAGCATCACGCACCGTGATCTTCCCCGCGCCAACACAGTGAAGCCAGCGTAAAGCATGTCATTTACTGCAGAAGTCAAAGACGAACTTTCAAGGAAGCATGGGCCCGCAATCGCGGAGGTGGCGCAGCTTGCTGCGCTGATCCGTATCTGTGGGTCGCTTTCATTTTCTGGCAGCGGTCACTATTCCATCCGCGTTTCGACTGAGACTGGATCAGTGGCCCGTATTGTGCTGAAGTACACCCATGAGCTCCTTAACCTCGAGACGACGCTGACGACACGTCACTCAGTACTGCACAAGACGAGAAACTATCTGATCGAGATCCCGAACCAGGCCAAGCTTGCCGAGGATCTCATCCAATTGGGGATCCTGGTGCCGGGCAAAGGGTTGGCTTCAGGCATCCCCGAACAGCTGCTGAAGACCGACGAGGCGCAGCGTGCCTTCCTGCGCGGGGCCTTTATGGCTGGAGGCTTCATCGCTGACCCGCGGGGTGACTTCCACCTTGAGATTGCGGTCGCCGGCGAAGGTCTGGCCCAGGGCATCCTTCGGTTGATGAAGGACCAAGGGGTGACTGCGCGGCTCAACCATCGGCGGGGGCTCTTTGCGATCTATCTCAAGAGCTACGAGGATATCGTGCAGCTGCTCAAGGCAATGGGGGCGACGCGTTCGGCTCACACTGTTGAGACAATCCGGAAGATGAAATCGGTTAAGAATGACGTAAACCGCAAAGTGAATGCGGAGATCGCCAACTCTAACCGCTCTTCTGATGCCGCGGTCCAGCAGCTCATCCTGATCGGGAAAGCGCAGCGTCTGATCGGGGTTGAAAATCTGCCTCCGGCGCTCCGGGAGTTCTGCCGGTTGCGCCGAAAGTACCCGGAACTCTCACTTTCGGCGCTTGGGGAGCACTGCAATCCCACCGCTTCGAAGTCCGCACTCTTCCACCGGGTTCTCAGATTGCAGAATTTGGTCAAAGAAGCGCAAGAACAAGCAAGCGCAGCCAAAAGTGAGAAAAACGAGAATGAGAGAATTCGGTGAACGGGTGAGCGGCTCCACAGTTTTCAGAGCCTCTACCCTGTGTCTTCATGGAGTGTACACAAGTGTTCCAACCTGCGGGAACATGCATGTAATGCGCGTTTTTGCGCGATCAACGACCGCTGATCGCTAGACAGGGGCCAGCTCACTGATCCAAAAATTGGTGCGCTGAGAAGATAATGTGCATAAATGCGCAGATTCGCGGTAAGATTCAAGGAGACGATACAGGTTAGTTCCGGGGATTCGCCTCGGTACGGCCTCGCGAAAGGAGAAAAGATGGCAGTTAAGGTTGCTATTAACGGCTTTGGGCGTATTGGTCGTTTGGCATTCCGCCAGATGTTCGCGCACGAGGGCTCTGAGGTCGTTGCGATCAACGATCTTACCAGCCCTGATATGCTCGCATATCTTCTGAAGTACGACACGGTTCACGGAAACTATGCTCGTGATCACGAGGTTAGCGCAGGCGAGGATTCCATCACCGTCGACGGCAAGACCATCAAGATCTACAAGGAGCCGGATGCAAGCAAGCTTCCTTGGGGCAAGCTGGGCGTAGACGTAGTACTCGAGTGCACGGGCTTCTATACCTCCAAGGCAAAGGCTATGGCGCACATCAACGCTGGCGCCAAGAAGGTCGTTATCTCTGCTCCTGCAGGCAAGGACCTCAAGACCATCGTCTACAACGTCAACCATGAGACGCTGACCGCAGAAGACGACATCATCTCTGCTGCTTCCTGCACCACCAACTGCCTGGCACC
The DNA here is from genome assembly GCF_018128285.1 of Atopobium sp. oral taxon 416. NCBI lineage: Bacteria > Bacillati > Actinomycetota > Coriobacteriia > Coriobacteriales > Atopobiaceae > Atopobium > Atopobium sp. oral taxon 416. The sequence goes on along the minus strand of NZ_CP072380.1, from coordinate 2,228,283 downwards.
GATGGCCAAGGCACTGAATGATGCTTATCCTATTAAGTCCGGCATCATGCAGACCATTCACGCCTTCACCGGCGACCAGATGGCACTTGATGGTCCGCAGCGCAAGGGCAACTTCCGTCGTAGCCGCACCTCTTCAGCAAACATCGTCCCGACCTCCTCTGGCGCAGCAAAGGCTATTGGACTGGTTCTGCCTGAGCTCGACGGCAAGCTGATCGGCGCAGCACAGCGTGTTCCTGTACCTGATGGCTCCACGACCCTGCTCTATGCGGTCGTTACCTCCAAGGATCCTGTCAGTGTTGATTCCATCAACGCTGCAATGAAGGCTGCTTCTGATCCTGAGACCTTCGGCTACAACGACGAGCAGATCGTCTCTAGCGACATCATCGGCATGACCTATGGCTCACTCTTCGACGCAACCCAGACCGCAGTTCTGCCGGTCAGCGGCGACGAGTATCTGGTCCAGGTAGTCTCTTGGTACGACAACGAGAACTCCTACACCTCCCAGATGGTCCGTACGATTAAGTACTTCGAGAAGTTCGTCGCTTAAAGTCGCATAGCTTAGATGAGCGTTGAGGCGCGGTTGCAGCTTTCGAGCCGCGGCCGTGTCTCATTTTTTACACGAGATTGTTAGGAGTGAACATGGCTTTTACGAAGAAGACGGTTCGCGATATTGATGTGAAGGGCAAGCGTGTCCTCGAGCGCGTTGACTTCAACGTACCTCTGAAGGATGGCAAGGTTGCAGACGATACGCGTATTCGCGCTGCAATCCCGACGATCAAGTATCTGAAAGAGCACGGCGCGGGCATCGTTTTGATGTCACACCTCGGCCGTCCTAAGGGAGACGGACCGGAGTCTGAGCTCTCTCTGAAGCCGGCTGCTGAGCGTTTGGCGGAGCTGACTGGTTACGACGTCAAGTTCGTCGACGATACCTACGGCGAGAAGGCAACCAAGGCTGTTCAGGCTGTCAAGCCGGGCGACATCTTGGTCCTTGAGAATGTCCGCTTCGACAAGCGTGAGAAGAAGAACGATCCTGAGATCGCAAAGAAGCTCGCTTCTTACGGTGACATCTTCGTACTCGATGCCTTCGGCACCGCACACCGTTCACAGGGCTCCGTCGTGGGACCGGCTGCCTACATCCCGGCAGTAGCAGGTTTCTTGCTTGAGAAAGAGGTCGATACTTTGACTTCGATCTTTGCAGACCCGAAGCGTCCATTCGTCGCAATCGTCGGCGGCTCCAAAGTCTCCTCTAAGATCGGTGTCCTCGATCACCTGATTGACTCCGCTGACACCCTGATTATCGGTGGCGGCATGGCATACACCTTCTTCCTGGCACAGGGCCACACCGTGGGCACCTCCCTCAAGGAAGAGGACTGGGTCGACCGTGCTCGCGAGATGCTCGACAAGGCACGGAAGAAGGGCGTCAAAGTCCTGCTCCCGATCGACAACGTCCTCGCCGATCACTTCGGCGAGGACGCAACGGGAGAGGTTGTCGACTCCGACAATATTCCCGATGACCGTATGGGTATGGACATCGGTCCAAAGACTGAGAAGCTCTTCGCCGACGCAATTAAGAGCGCGAAGACCGTCTTCTGGAACGGACCTATGGGCGTCTTCGAGTTTGATCAGTTCTCTCACGGTACCGAGGCAGTTGCCCGTGCAGTCGGTGAGGTCAAGGCTAACGGCGGCACCTCCATCATCGGTGGCGGCGACTCCGTGGCAGCTATCAACAAGTTCAAGCTTGCTGACAAGATGAGCTGGATCTCCACCGGCGGCGGTGCATCCATGGAGCTCGTCGAAGGTAAGAAACTCCCGGGAGTGGAGGCGCTTCTCGATGCGTAGCAGAATGATCGCCGGCAACTGGAAAATGAACAAGACCTACGATGAGGCCGTCGAGCTGGCAACGGGTCTGGCTGACGAGCTCAAAGATGGCACTGGTTCAGTTGACGTTGTCGTATGCCCCCCTGCCGTAGATCTCAAAGGCGTAGCTGAGGTTATTGAGCAGAAGAAGGCTCCTTTCGCCCTGGGTGCTCAGGATGTGTATTGGGAGGAGTCTGGTGCCTACACTGGCGAAACCGCTCCGAATATGCTGACGAATATCGGTGCCAAGTACTGCATCATCGGACACTCTGAGCGTCGTGGCTATTTCCACGAGACGGATGAGGATGTCAACCGCAAGGCTAAGGCTCTGCTGGCTCACAACATCATCCCGATCAACTGCTGTGGTGAGTCTCTTGAGGTACGCGAAGCTGGAAAGCACGTCTCCTTCGTAGTCGAGCAGATCAAGAAGGATACCGACGGCATCGAGCTCAAGGATCCTAATCAGTACGTGATCGCCTATGAGCCGATCTGGGCTATCGGCACCGGCAAGACTGCAACCGCTGATGACGCACAGGAAGTCTGCGGAGCAATCCGTGAGACCCTGGCTTCCCTCTTCGGCAAGGATCTTGCAGACACTATCCGTGTCCTGTATGGCGGCTCCGCAAAGCCGGACAACATCGCGGGCTTCCTCACCGAGGAGGATGTCGACGGTGCGCTGGTCGGCGGGGCATCGCTGAAGGCTGATTCCTTTGCCGCTATGGTTAAAGCCGCAATGAACTAGTTCTGTATGCCGAATGCTGTATACATAAGTTTTTGATGCGCTCCTCTGCCGTTAAGGTGGGGGAGCGCATTATGTGTTACTATGAATAACTGTATCTGTTAACAATGTGTGTCTTACCATACGCGGAAGGTGTTAAAGCGTGGGTGTACTTAATACCGTCTTGTTGATTATCTGGGCTCTATCAGGTATTTTCACCGTCATTCTGATCCTGATGCACTCAGGAAAGGGAACCGGTGTCTCTGAGCTCATTGCTTCTTCGATGTATAACGCATCCGCAGGCTCTGGTGTTTGGGAAAAGAACCTCGACCATCTCACGGTCATCACCTCGATTATCTTTGTTGTAACCATTCTGATTATGGCGCTTACCTTCCCCCTTGGCACCATTTAGGGGATGTAACAAGAATTTAACAGAGCCATGGAAACATATCATGTGTCGCTATGAGAAAAGTCCATAGCAGGTAGTATGTCTGCTCTCTGCTGTAAGGGTGGGAAGCAGCGGGTGTAGGGTCTCGAGTGAAGGGCCTATACATCCTTTTCCAGGTTTTTATCATGGTAAAATAATAGTTTATGTGCACAACGTAGTGCGCGTCATGTGCGAGCACTATCAGGTTTTGTCCGGTTTGCCATACCGTAATCCTTGCTCATATAAAACAAGGCTGGAAATTAAGGAGAGGTCAATGGCACGATTTATCCAGTACATCATAAAAAGGATATTGGCCTACATTGTGATGATCTTCGTCGCAACGTCGCTGACGTATTTCCTGGCGTGCGCATTCATGAACCCACGCTCTAACTTCGAGTCCAGGACGCCTCGTCCTCCTCAGGAATCCATTGAGGCCTCCCTCGACCGTACGAATATGAACGATAAGACGCCGGTCTTTCAGCGCTATCAGCGTTGGCTGGGTGATATCGTGACCACGTGGGACTGGGGCATGTCTCCGGAGGGCGACTCTGTCAACGCTGAGGTCTCAAACCGTATCGGTGCTTCCGTCGAGCTGATGTTGCTGGCAACCGTGCTTTCCATCGTTATCGGTGTCTCCCTGGGTGTCTATACCGCACAGCGACAGTACCAGTGGCAGGATAGGTTCTGGAGTGGCATCGCCTCTGTATTCATGGTCATACCTACGGTCGTCTTGGCGATTCTGATCGTGTTCTTCGCTATTGAGATAAACCAGGCGGCGGGGACACGAATCTTCTATGTCACCGGGCTTTCAAGCTATTCAGGCGGCAATGTGTTCATAGCGTTCTTTGACTTCCTGCAGCACATTTTCCTGCCGACGGTGGTTCTCACGATCATCTCCGCTGTGGGCTACCACCTGAGCCAGCGCACCTACCTGCTCGATGAGATGCACGCAGACTATGTGCGTACCGCCCGTGCTAAGGGCCTCACCAAGCGTCAGGCCATCAGAAAGCATGCACTGCGCGCATCGCTCATCCCGACTGCAGTTTCCGTGGCATTTTCCATCGCTTCCATCTTCACTGGCGCTGTTATGACCGAGAAGATCTTCGCAATCCACGGACTCGGTGAGTACTTCATCAACTGCATCAATACCAACAATATCAATGGCGCGGTTGCCGTCGCCGCCTTCTCAGGCGCGTGCACCTTAATCGGCGCACTGCTCGCAGACCTCTTTGCAGCAGCCCTCGATCCGCGTATTCAGATGAGCTGAGGAGATGGCGATGGAAGAGCAGAATCAAGACAACAGACAAGAAGAGAGAAAGCTCACCAATGCCGAACTTGAGCTGAAAGCGGATTCCCAAGGCCCTACTGAGGTCAAGCGTATTTCCTACTGGCGTTTGATCGGTCGCCGCTTTATGAGGCAGCCTTCCGCTGTTGTAGGGCTCATCATTTTGATCGTGATGATCTTGATCGCGATCTTTGGTCCCTTCATGTGCCAGTATAACTACACTGAGCCTGACTTCACCGCACTGAATATGGCACCGAACGCCAAGCATTGGTTCGGCACCGACGGTGGCGGATTCGATCTGTTCGCCTGCGTGGTCCACGGCTTGGGCCGCTCGCTCACGATCGGCATCATCTACTCAGTACTTACGACCATCATCGCAGCTATTGTCGGTACTGGTATTGCCTATGTGCGCGGCATCCCCGAGAAGATCTGCATGTGGCTTCTGGATATGCTGATGGTCATTCCTTCCTTCCTGCTCGTCGCAATCATCGTACGTGCGGCTTCCGGCACCCAAGGATGGATCATCCTGATCATAGGACTGACGGCCTTCGGCTGGATCGGCTACGCCCGTACGCTGAGAACGATGGCGCTGTCTCTGCGTGAGCGCGACTACGTGCGTGCCGCAAAGTACATGGGCGTCGCCCCGTTCAAGATCATCATGCGCCACCTGATCCCGAACCTGGGCTCAATCCTCATCATCGATACGGTGTTGGGCGTCATTTCCGGTATTAATTCCGAGACCGCCTACTCCTTCTTGGGCCTCGGCATCAAGGCACCTGATACTTCACTGGGCTATCTGCTGAGCCAGGGCTCTTCAGCAATGCTGTCCGCGCCGTGGATCGTTCTGATCCCGTCTGCAGTCCTGATTGTCCTGTGCGTGAGCATGCAGCTGATCGGTGACGGGTTGCGTGACGCCTTCGATCCGTATTCACGTGCTGCCGGTTCCGTCGGTGACCAGAAAGATGAAGACAGCAAGGATACCGCTGATGCAGCTGCTTCAACCATCAGTATGAGACGCTAGATCAGGAGAGCTTGTATATGGCTGATGATAAAAACGAGTCGGTGCACTACGATGAGGTTCTGCGCTATGAGATGTTGGAAGGCAACGGACCGAAAGGCTGCCCGAAGGGTGAGCCGGTCCTGTCAGCCCGCGATCTGCGTGTGTCCTTCGCGACTGAAGCAGGCCGTGTTGACGCAGTCCGTGGCGTGAACTTTGACCTGTGGGGTGGACGTACCCTCGGTATCGTCGGTGAGTCCGGTTCCGGTAAGTCCGTCACCGCGCTGGCACTGATCGGACTTCTGGACGACAACGCACACGTCGAGGGCTCCGTAAAGTTGCGTGGCGAGGAGCTCTTGGGGAAGACCGATGAGGAGATGGCGCCGCTGCGCGGCTCAGAGATCTCCATGATCTTCCAGGACCCGCTGTCCGCTCTGACCCCAATGTTTACGATCGGCGAGCAACTGGCAGAGGCGCTTCTGGTGCACAATCCAGATATGCCGAAAGATGAGGTACACCAGCGCTGTATCGAGCTTCTTGAGACTGTCGGTATCGACAGGCCTGAAGAGCGCCTGGATGCCTATCCGCACGAGTTCTCCGGCGGTATGCGCCAGCGTGTCGTTATCGCTATCGCTATCGCTAACAACCCCGATATCATTATCGCTGACGAGCCGACTACGGCTCTCGATGTGACGATTCAGGCGCAGATTCTGGACGTCCTGAAAGTCGCCCAGAAGAAGACGGGCGCTGCGGTTGTTCTGATCACACACGACCTGGGCGTCGTCGCGGGTATTGCGGATGACATTATGGTTATGTACGCCGGTGCCGCGATTGAACGCGCCTCAGTTGACTCACTGTTTGATCACCCATCACAGCCGTACACGATGGGCTTACTTGGCGCTGTCCCACAGCCGCATATGGCTGCGGATCACCGTCTGGTCCCGATCAAGGGCAATCCGCCTTCAATGGCGGCAATTCCGTCCGGCTGCCCCTTTTCGCCGCGTTGCCCGATGGCGCTCAAGATATGCCACGAGATTGAGCCACACCTGGAGCCCTATGACACATCTGAAGGACATTTGGTCGCATGTCACAGATGGCAGGAGATCAAGACTAAGAACATGACGTTCAAGGACGTCTATCCCGAGATGGAGCCCCTGCCTGCAAAGTGGGCGGATGTTCCCCGTGACCAGCGTCCGGTCGTGCTCGAGGTCAAAGATTTGGTGAAGACCTTCCCGATTCAGGGCAAAGGTCTGATCCGCCGCAATAAGGGAACCATGACCGCCGTCGACCATGTCTCCTTCCAGATCCATGAGGGTGAGACCTTGGCGCTGGTCGGTGAGTCTGGCTCCGGTAAGTCCACGACCCTGACTCAGATCATCGAGCTCCAGAAGCCTGAGAGCGGCACCATAAAGGTCTTAGGACAAGATGTCTCTGATATCAAAAAGTCTACGGACCGCAGAAAGATGCGCCAGAACGTACAGATCATCTTCCAGGACCCGATGAGCTCCCTGGATCCGCGTATGCCGATCTACGATGTGTTGGCAGAGCCTATGCGTGCACAGAAGTGGAGCGACGCTGATATTAACAAGCGTATCGGCGAGCTGATGTATCTGGTCGGTATCAACCCCGACTATGTGGACCGCTTCCCGTCACAGTTCTCCGGGGGTCAGCGTCAGCGTATCGCAATCGCGCGCGCCCTTGCGACCAACCCGAAGATCCTGCTGCTCGATGAGCCGATCGCCTCACTGGACGTCTCCATTCAGGCCGGTATCATCAATCTGCTCGAGGACCTGCAGGCAGAGCTTAAGATCTCCTATCTGTTCGTCGCACACGACCTGGCGGTTATCCGCCACATCTCCGACTCGGTTGCCGTTATGCACCTGGGTAAGATCGTGGAGTACGGTGACACCGAAGAGGTCTTTACGCATCCGAAGGACCCGTACACGCAGGCGCTGCTCTCTGCGATTCCGATTCCGGACCCGAAGATCGAGCGTACTCGCACGCGTTTGGTCTACAAGGACGGAAGGCTGATCCCAGCAGAAAGCCTGCTCAAGATCAAGCTGTAGGGATAAAACCTCAACGATATGTCCGGGGCACGTCGCGTGAGTGGCGTGCCCTTGCTTGTATAGATACAGCCATACTGAATGAAGACAGCTATATGCCAGGAAATTAGGGGCCTACAGACCTTTGTTGAAAAGAAAAATGCTACAAAACTCAAAGATTTAGTATACTTATGTACATATAGTCTATCGCGCTAAAGTGGGCGCAATAGGGGAACCTCACAGTGTAGGAGAGGAAACAAAATCATGGTGAACGTAACACGCCGCTCATTTCTTGAGCTTTCAGGTGGAGCCGCAGCAGTAGCTGCCGGCTTGGGATTAGCCGGTTGCGGCAACTCCAACAGTGGCTCCGGGAATAACAACGGTGCTCAAAACACAGGTGCTGAGCCACAGTCAGGTTCTCCGGCAACGACTCCGCTGGATCAGCTACCGCTGCCTGAGAAGGACAAGACCTACGACAACCCGCAGCCCCGTGACAATATTCAGCAGGGTGGCACGCTGACGCTTCCGGCAAGTGAGGTCGGCCCGAACTGGAATGTATTCTCCACCGAGGGCAACACCGCAACGATGCAGGAGCTCTGGAGCTGGTATATGCCCTCCACGATCACGACCGATGCAACCATCACCGCCTATACCCCGGATCCGAATTTCATCACGTCACTGAGCTCATCTATGGACTCCGGCAAAGAGGTCGTCACGGTTGACTTCAACGAGAATGCTCATTTCAACGATGGTACCCCGATCGACTACCGTGCACTGCAGGCAGTCTGGACCGTCTGCAACGGTACCAATGACGCATATACACCGGCTTCAACCGACGGTTATGATAAGGTTGAGTCTATCGAGCCAGGCTCTTCTGACAAAGAGGCCATCCTCACCTTCTCCGATCCGGTCTATCCGTACGAACCGATTGTCAGCTCACTGCTGCATCCTGATGCCGCAAATCCGGATGCTTGGAACAGCTGGAATAACAATCCGCACCCCGAGTGGGGCGCCGGCCCGTTCACGGTCGACTCCGTGGATAACACACAGGTTACCTTCAAGCCGAACCCAGAGTGGTGGGGCGATGCTCCGATGCTCGACACCGTCCAGTACAAGCAGATGGACGCTCAGGCAACCTACAACGCCTTCAAGAACGGCGAGGTTGACACCACCGGCTTTGCCGCCTCTGGCTCACAGGAGATGCTCTCTAACTTTGAAGGTATGGACGATACGACCATCCGTCGTGGCAACTCTCTGGGTATTGCCTGCATCGAGGTCAATACTGAGCACGGTATGCTGCAGGATATCAATGTCCGTAAGGCCTTCTGGCAGTGCATCGATCCGGCAACCATCCGTTCAGTCATCTGGCAGGGCGTCAACTGGGACGAGGATACCCCGGGCTCACTGTTGGTCCCGTATTGGGCAGACGGCTATGAGGACAACAGACCTGACGACATCAAGAATCTGAACTCCGCTGAGGATAGAACCAACGCCGCAAAGCAGACGCTTGAGGATGCGGGCTACACGCAGAACGACAGTGGCATCTACGAGAAGGATGGCCAGCCGGTCACCTTCGGCTTCACCACCTTCGGCGACTCTAACACGGTCAAGAATCGCTCTGCAGCTATTCAGAAGATGGCTAAGGATGCTGGCATGGATGTCGAGATCGACTCTCATCCATCCTCTGACTTCTCAAAGGTCCTTGCCTCCGGCAACTGGGATGTCTGCCTGTTCCGTTGGGTCAGTGTTCCTGCCTACGTCTGGAATGCGCCGCAGCTCTATGGCAGCACTTCCGCTTCCAACTTCACCCATACCGGTGACGCTGACCTGGACAAAGAGCTCGAGAAGATCATCACGATCTCCGATAAGGGAGATCAGAGGAAGGCTCTTAACGACGCAGAGAAGAAATGCATGCAGTCATATGCATTTCTTCCGCTGTTCTCCGGCCCTGACGTAATTGTCACCAAGGCGAAGCTTGCTAACTGGGGCCCAGCTCTATTTGAGAGTACTGACTACAAGAACGTCGGCTTCCAAAAATAGTTTCCTATTAAAAGAGGACAAGCGCCCAGGTCGTCCTGACTACACACGATCTAGGCGTGATCTAGGCGTCGTTGTCAGTATCGCAGACGACAGTATGGATGTGTACGCCGGCGCAGCTCTTGAGCGCGCCGGCGCTGCTATTGGAAGCGCTTCGGTTGACCCACTATTTAATGGCTCTTCGCTACTTATGGTGGGTAGCATATCTGCATCCCCTTGAGCATGTGGCCTTTAAACGGTAGGATTTTCCCCGACAGGAAGCTGCGTTCCTAAGGTGCGATATGGATGTTTAAGGCAGGGATGCTAGCAAGGCTCTTTAAGAGGTCCATGGGGCTCAGGGACGAGTGGGAGCTCTGCGATGTCTGGTTTAAGGAGCGCGAGGGAGCGCAAGATAAGCTCCATGTGAGGGTGGCCTACAGGAAGGGCCAGGCGGTCGAGTGCCCCGTCTGCCACAGGAGGTGCGGCACCTGTGACACGCGCGAGAGGACCTTGTGGCATCTTAGCATCTGGCAATACGAGACAATCGTGCACTGCGCGCTGCTAAGGGCCGACTGTCCCAAAGACGGCGTGCATGCCACAAGGATGCCCTGAAAGGTGTGGCCGAAGACGCACTTCACGGCGCTCTTTAAGGCGCAGGTGATAAGTGATGGCGCTCTCGGGAATGAGCGTGACGGCAATAGCGCATCTGGTGCACGAGACAGCCCACGCGCATATGGCGGCTGCTCATGAAGGCGGTATCGGAGGCGAGGGATGCCGCTGACTACTCCGGTGTCGTGCGCGTAGGGATAGACGACACCGCCCGCAAGCGCAACCAGAGCTACATCAGCATCATGGCCAACCTCGACTGTCAGCGTGCCATAGCCGTCACGCAGGGCAGAGACAAGGGGGCCTTAGGCAGGCTCTGAGACGAGCTTAAGGAGCACAGGAGGGGACCGCACGAAGGTCTTAGAGGTCACGCGCGACATGGCTTAAGGCATACTCGTTGGGGGGCGGCGCCAAGATGCCCCAGGCCGCACAGAGCGTGGGACAGCTTCCATGTGGTGCAGCTCCTGATGAGGGCGACAGACCCTGTGAGGTGCCAAGAGCGGCGCGAGTCGGCGGAGAAGCGCCGGCAGCTCGCAGGGACGAAGTACGTATGGCTCAAGAGGAGGGAGACCCTCACAAAGCGCCAGCTCGCGAAGAGGGAGGAGCTCGACCCTGCGAAGACCCATCTCAGGACGGCACGCGCATGCCAGATGGGAGAGGCGCTGCAGGACGTCTACTCATGCGCAGACAGAAAATCGGCAGCCAGGGCCCTGGAGCGCCTCTACTCGTGGATGGCGCACTCTGCCGTGGCCGAGATGAAGAGCGTGGCGAGGACGCTCAGGAAGGAGCGAGAAGGCATCCTCAACTGGTGGAAGAGGGGATCTACCAACTCGTTCCTGGAAGGCCTCAACTCGGTCGTCCAGTCCGCCCGCAGCATCGCCAGGGGCTTCAGAAGCATCACCTACTTCAGGACGATGATCTTCCTCAGGCTAGGCCGTCTGGACTTCACAGCCCAGAAGAAGCTCGCATGCGCTACCCACTAGAAACAGCGAAGAGCCCATCTTTTGCCGGCAGGCTGCGCTTCCCGGCTCCCAGGGTCGCCTGATCTGTCTTGGAGCCTTTTGCCGGATGCGGTGCATGGGGCAGGACGGCGGTTTCTGCATGTGCTGTATGAGCATCCTTCCCTGCCTTTCCCGCATGCTGGCCGCAAAAAGCCGTGTGGTCGGTCCTCTCTGGTACGTTATAGGGAATTAATCATCGTTTCCCTAGATAACGGGTGGGTCTGGCGCTTCACAGACATGCCGATGGTTAGCATGCAGGGCTATCTCAACTAGTAGATCTACCTCTTCCGGGCCAACCAAGCCCGTGATAGGTGGCCTGAAACTGCAAGAGTGGTTCACCATATGATGATGGCCGAGGCCAGTTTCTGCAGTCCGACAAAGATACACTATCACCCGTTATCCAGACTGTTAGATTCAGCAATATTTGACCACTCACAGGCCGTAATTAATTGGAAATAGATTAGAAATCAAACGAACCTAATACTAACCTATCCTGAAAACATGTTTTTCAGCCAAAATAGCTGAGTACCTCCAGCATAGTTAGGCTCCCTGAACTGTAAGCGGCTTAAGGCAAGATCGAAGGCATCTTCGGCGGGACCGTCGCGGTGGCTGCGATGCCGAAGAGCGTGACATGGATGAGACACATCTCGTGCAGCAGCTCCATGCAGCCATCCCTTACATTCCTGTGGCTGTATCTTTAGCTGAACGAGTCCGCAAGGTGAGCTGTAATCTTTTGGTGGACAGGGGGATTCAGGGACTAACAACAGATATGCTCTGTCCAGATACCCACCTACCAACACCAGCAGATTGAAGCGATGAGATGTCGCTAAGCGCAAGCGAGATAGAGAAGGCAAAGTCCCGCACGAAGCCGGGGACACCCAAACACTACACTGAAGAAGTATTGCCTTGAGGCTGTTGAGTACTACAGGAAGGCACGTAAGGCCAACCCTAAGAAGAGCATCAGAGAATGCGCCGCAAAGCTTGAGGCCAACGACAAGACCTTAAACGACTGGATCATCAAGCACTCAAAGACCAAAAGGGTGACCCAGGCAAGGATCGACGAGCACAAGCAGCTCGACGCAGTGAACAGGCGCATGCACGAGCTCGCAAGCGAAAATAAGTTCCTAAAAAAGTGGCAGCCTTCTTCGCCGGAAGCCTCTGTTGAAGGACAGGTTTTAGCTCATGCTGGCCAAGAGGGCAACCTACAGCGTCTCGATGATGGCGCGCGTACTGGAGGTGAGCAGGGCTCACTTCTACAGATGGCTCAAGGCCAAAGGCGGTGAGGACCCGTGGGGTCCTATCAAGGAGGCCATCTGCGCGATATGGGAGGAAAGCGACAGGCGCTTTAGCTTTCGCAAGGTATGGACCAAGCTCACAGGAGATCCAAAGTTACGCAAAATTTACAGGCACGACCCGCTACCGCGTACGGAGGTGCATGGTCGAGCTTGGCATCTGCGGCATCTGATCCAATGCCTCCAAGAGAACGACGCTGCCCGCACCTGATACCCCCGAGCGCGCTGCCCTCACCCGGCGCGACTTTTCGTGCCCCGTCCCGACAGCCAAGCTCGTGGGCGATACAACCTATCGCAGGACCACGGCAGGCTTTATATATCTTACCGTCGCGCACCATCTGTGCACGCGCATGGTGGTGGGCTGAAGCATACAGGACAACATGAGGGCAGGCCTTGTCGTCTTTGCCCTGAAGATGGCATATTCGCGCGGATACGTGGCCGGAGGGGCCATATTCTAAGCAGCCCAGGCAGCCAGTACATAAGCTCAAAGCTGGCCGCCTGCTCAGCTGCACACGACGTGAGGCTCTCCGTGGGGAGAACCGGAAGCTGCCACGACAATGCGCTCGCCGAATCGCTCTTCGCCACGCTCAAGAACGAATGGTACTACCACAAGCGCCTCTCGGATACATCCACGACCAAGCACAAGGCACACGAGTTTATCGAGTCATACTACAACCGCTTCCGCCCGCATAAGTCCATAGGAGATCGCGTACCGGCAGAGGTGATGCAGGAGTTCTTCGAGCGTTTCGAGAGAGGCCTTGCATACGATCCAAAGGCGATGCAGACCGCATAAAAAATCTGAGATTCCTCTGTCCATTATATTGACAGGGCTCAGTCCATGATCTCCTTGCTCCTGTGCTTCAAAAGGCACAGGGCCACCTCGCGCGCGGTCGCGTGCGCCTCGTCACCCGGCGCTTTCCCCATCACCTGCGCACCTGCCTGAGGTCGGACATGCCGGCACCGGAGCCGAACTCATCGATCACCTGTTGGCGGCGCTCGACGATCTCGTCGAAGCGCTCCTTCTCGACGAAGCAGACGAGGTCGATATCCAGGACCAGCGCGAGCTCAACGAGCTCGGCCGCCGTGAGCGTGCGGTTGCCGCGCAGGCTCTCGCTCAGGGCGTTGGGGGTCATGCCCGCGCGGCGTGCCAGCGTCGCTATGGACATGCCCGACATCTCCCGGGCGAGCGCGATCTTGCTCGCGATGTACCTGTTGAGTTCCATGGTTCACTCCTGCCTTCCGACCGCACGGCGTCGTGCCGGTCACGGCTTGGAGCGTCTATGTCGCTGCAGCCTCCCGGTCGGATGGCAGGAAGGTAGCGGCTCGCAGGGGTCCCGTGCGAATTCCACCTTCGATTCGAGGGTTCCCGCTCGGAGTCAGAGTGACCAGGCTCGGCCACGGGCTTTTCGTCTTGCTCCGCTGAAGGCCCCTGGCGCGCGCCCTGGGTGCCGCTTCACGGCGGTTCGACGTGCGTCTGGGAGCCCCCGTGCGAGGGTGCTCGAGAAAATTCTATCCGAGGGGCGGATCTCCCGTTTCCTTGAGCTCCACGAGTGCCCAGATGTCGCGGCAGATGCAGTAGCGCGCGACGTGGCCGTAGTTCGAGCGGTCCGGATGGCGGTAGCCTTCGGCATTAGTCCTGATCACGGGTGCGATGATTCCCTTGTCACGCAGCTCCGTCATGCCACGCGCCACCTGGTACTTCGTGAGTCCCGTACGCGCGCAGACCTCGTTGCTCGACATGACGCCTATCCTGCCGTCGGAAAAGATCGCATGGCAGAGCGCCGCCATGACCGCCCAGCCGTTCCTGCCGACCTGCCGCGCGACGAGGACGCCCACGAGGGCATCGGGCAGGATCGTGAAGCTCTGCTTGGCGTACAGGGCGAAGGTGCTTTCCTTCCTCGCCCCACTTAGCCCTCGTCTACCGACTTGCATACCACGGCCTGGTCCGCGAATTGCCGCTTTACGAACTCATCGCATGCGCCGCTGCTCGTTCGCCAGGCCTTTCGGATCCTAAATGCCCGCAACTCGCCACTGTTGACCAGCCTGAGCACCGTGGAAAGGGAGGCGTTCAAGTACTCCGCCGCCTGAGCCAGGGTGAAAATCTCCCCCTCTGGGCTTGTCCTTGCTTCGCTCTTCTCCTCCATGGGAATCCTCCCGCCTCCGTTGCTTCTGATTCGTCTCTAGTGGGCACGCTATGCCGGAAGGCGATCGTTGGGCGGAAGTCACCGCAAGTTCGAGTGGAAGCGCTTCGAGGTGATGCGATGGGGGATTGCGACGTCTGTTGAAAACTCGGGCGGTTTGAGCCCTTCTCGGGCCATTTCTTTTATAAAAATTCAAAGATAAGTTCAGAACGGTTGCGCCAGGGCGCAAATTCACCCTTAGTTGCTTGCGCTGGAGCGCAGAAGAGGTTTCTTTGTACCGCAACCATATTTGCGCCGGCGCGCATGTTAACAACTGCTGCTTGCGCCACGCCGCAACCAGAGGGCGGTTTTCACGGCGTTTTTGGCTACCCGCGAAAAGTTTTTGGCGGTAAAATGTCGGTCAGGTTGGCGGTCAGATGTCGGTCAAAAGAAAACCCCGACCTGTTTTCGCAGGCCAGGGTATAAGTTTTGGTCGCGGGGGCTGGATTTGAACCAACGACCTCCGGGTTATGAGGGCGTCAGAGGCCGTTTCACCGTAAATCTTGCCAATCCACAGCACAGCCGATATGCGTCTGACCTGTAGTTTCTCTAATTTCATGCGCCACGGGGAGGGTTCGGGCACCATAGAGCCCTCCACGGTGCGCGGCCACCACGCCGAGACGCGCATCATCTGCCGCCACCTCGGCAACATGAAGCTCGCCGAGCTCTCCATACCGGACGTCTCCGGATGGATACACGACACGACCGCCGTCGGCTACGTGCTCAAAAGCTGCTCGAAGGCCTTCCGCCTGCTCAAGTGAGCCATGGCGCAGAACCTCAGTTCAAGACCACCGCGACTTCTGCAAGCCGCTCAAACGCGTGAAGACGCCGATAGACGCCCTCTCGCGCGAGGAGCGCACGCGAATGCTGCGCCTCGTCATGGAGGCGGAGCTCCAGCCCTTTGACTTTGCGGTGGAGATAGCCCTCACCACGGTCATGCGGCGCGGCGAGGCCTGTGCCCCCAGGTGGTCCGACCTCTCCGACGGCGGCACTATAGCCGTGAGCCACGCCCTGGGAAACGGCGGCGGCTTCTACGTCAAAGAACCCAAGATCCAGAGCTCGGCGCCCACGATTCCGCTCGCGAAGCACACCTTTCAGGCCCTCAGGCGCATGCGCGCCGAGTCGCGGGCGCAGATGGCTGAGTTCGGCCTCAAGTGCGACCCCTGATCCTGGAGACGCAGGAGCCGGAGAGCCACCCCCTGCAACCCCACGCAGCCGGGCAAGGACCCCTTCCGTGCATCGCTGCACATTGTCAGGCTTTCGCAAAGTCAGGTGCAAATGTGTCTAGAAACTGGCAGCCACATTACTTGTACAAAGACGAAGCGAAACTGATTCAGACTAAACGGGGCGTTAATGATCGAAGAATGGACGTGAAATAAAATACAAGGTCGGCGAAGCCATCAAAAAGTGATGCAGTGCCATAAAAATCTTGAAATGCAGCTGGTTTTTGATTGCAGAGATATGGAGCACAATAGAAATGTAAGCGTTACTCTAAACTCTAAATAACCGCTCTACGATATCGCACTATTGAATGTTATACTGTATTGAACCGCCTTGAAGGTAGCGCGTAAACCAGAAGTTGGATACCTGGAGGCATTACATGGTTGGATCAGAAGCACAGCGAGCCCACTACAAAGAGGCGTCACCCGTCGCTACCGTGGAACGACTTCATACTATTTTAGCAGAGAACAACATTCCCGTTACGGAGTCGTGGCAGGAGACCAGTTCAATCAAAACCAACGCGTTGCGTGTGGAGTTCAAGGGTACTGGCCTAGGTGCTAATGGCAAGGGAGTCTCAAAGGAATTCGCTCGTGCAAGCGGCTACGCAGAGCTGTTCGAGCGGTATCAAAACGATATGATGGGTCCACGTGTGACTTATGGTGACAAACTTCCTTTCTTATATGCAGCGGATGAACGCATCATGTCTTCAAAGGAGATTGCCTCACAGGACAATGCCTTTATGCATATGTATTTCAGCCAACGAGGAATAGACGGCTCTTCTGT
The DNA here is from genome assembly GCF_018128285.1 of Atopobium sp. oral taxon 416. Lineage (NCBI taxonomy): Bacteria > Bacillati > Actinomycetota > Coriobacteriia > Coriobacteriales > Atopobiaceae > Atopobium > Atopobium sp. oral taxon 416. The sequence goes on along the minus strand of NZ_CP072380.1, from coordinate 2,211,858 downwards.
ATCAAAGAAGGCGCAAGCATTCCGCAATCTCCAGAAGGTCGACAGCATGGTCTATGGCTTAGAGGATTCGTACGTCACTCTTCCCTTCTACAGTATGCGGAACCATAAGGTTGTTTACCTGCCCAAGAGCACCTACAACGTATACTACGGAAGTAACGGGATGTGCGCAGGCAACACGAGCGCCGAAGCGATTGTTCAAGGTATATCCGAGATTTTGGAACGTGTTGTGCAGACCAATCTCTTTGTCAACATGCCATCACTTCCAGATGTTCCACGAGCCTATATCAAACGATTCCCCGAGATTGATGAAAGGCTCTCCTTAGCTGAGAATAACAAGGATTATCGTGTATCAATGAAGCTCTGTTCACGGAAATACCCGGTAGCCGGCCTTGTCGTTACCGAACTTAATACAGGAAGATTTGGCATTAAGCTTGGCTGTCACCCCGACTTTGGCATTGCCATGGAACGTTGTATGACTGAGGCTACCCAGGGCCAAGACTTCTTCGATTACACCGATCGATCGACTCTCGACTTCTCGAACGAGAATGTGAGGAGTTCTCTCAATATCTACAACAGCTTCAAGTTTGGTATGGGAAAGTATCCCTACCAGCTCTTCAGGCGATGTCCCTCCTTCGAGTTCGATGAACCTGTGGATGTATCAAGATTGTCCAATGAGAAACAGGCGCGTCATATGATTGATAGTCTACTAGCACAGGGTTGGGATGTACTTATCCGCGATGTCTCGTACTTCGGCTTCCCCTCCTATCATATCATTATCCCTGGCCTATCTGAGATGCAGAAGGTAACGGATGCCCAGTTCAGGGCAACAAACACACGTTATTTCGTGGCAAATTTGCTTAACAATAAGCCTGAAGAAATTCATGGTAGAAATGCAGATTACGTCATCGGTGTTATGAACTACTTTTTGGGCAATGCATTTGAGAACACCATGGCATCTTATTACGGTATCGCCCGGGAAGAAGATCTTCCCGCCGAAAGTATCAATGGCGGCTGTATGTACATGATTGCTATGTGCCATCTATCTAAATGCGAGTATGAAAAGTCTGTACCATCACTTAAAGTAGTAGTGAAACACGCAGACAAACTAGACTCTCCAGACGCACCATGGTATCGCGCTGTTCTGAAATATGCCGAAGCGATGGGAGCTATGGGTGACCATGATGAAGTCATCGGATACCTTAGAATGTTTTTTACCTCAGACATCTGCGATCGACTTGATAGGGTCTTTGTAAATCCGGCCCAAATCGTGATGAAGCAATACCCTGGCGTAGTACGTGATGGCGAAACGCCTTACGAACGCTATCGGGACATCTATGACCGCATCTCCAATATCTTCTACACGCTCAAGCAAACAGAGATCAGTGCTGACATATCCCAGCGAGATCCCCTCGCTTAACTATGGCAATGAGTCCTACTTCTCTGCGATTGGGGATGGGACTTAAAGATGCGGATATAAAGGAGGGAGGAGACAATGGAGAAGAAGTATGGCTTGATGCTCCAGGAGGAACTCGATAATGCGACTATCCTGGGCGAAGAGATTTGCGAGACCTACGAGGAAGCGACAAGTGCGTCTGCGGGTGCCGCTGCTATTGGCTGCGCCGTAGCAGCTTCCTTCGCAGCGTAACGCCCCTACCCCTGGCAGCCGTTACACTGCCAGGGGTGTATCGTGGGTCCAGTGTGTTTGGGCGGCCACGCTGGCCTGCCTATTCATCACCATCCATCATCTCATTCCTTCAGATAGCAACCACATCAGGAGGCATCGTGGACGATCCCAGAACTACAGAGGACGTTATAGAGCTCGGCAACGTGAGGAAGGCGTTCGGCAGCCATGTCGTGTTGGATGACATCTCGCTGGGGGTACAGCACGGGGAGATACTCGGGCTCCTTGGGCCTTCGGGCGCCGGCAAGACGACCCTCATCAAGATCATGCTCGGGCTTCTCGCCCCCGATGCCGGAGAGGTCTCCGTCTTCTCACACCCACCCCGGGCGTTTTCTTCGGATGCCAGCAAGAGGATTGGCGTCGTTCTGGATGATCCTTGCCTCTACGAGCGCCTTACCTGTACGGAAAACCTCAAGGTGTTCCTCAAGGCACGCGGGATCAAAGACATGGGATGCGCAGACAAGATTCTGAAGCGCGTGGGCCTGGACAAGAGCCGCTCGGTCTGTGCGCAGGACCTCTCCAAGGGCATGCGGCAGCGCCTGAGCCTTGCGCGGGCGCTCATGCATGATCCCGAACTCCTCTTCCTGGATGAACCTACAAGCGGTCTTGACCCTGGCACCGCAGAGGATATCCACGCACTGCTCCTCAAGCGGCGGGCCACCGGCGTGACGATCTTTCTTACCACCCACAACATGGAGGAGGCTACAAAAATCTGTGACAGGGTCATCCTCCTCAATGAGGGCAGGATCGTCGAGGCAGGAGCCCCACGCGAGATATGCGCGCGCCATAGCAAGGAGCACTGCGTCACAGTGATTCAAGGCAAACGGAGCTTCAGGTTCTCAGACATCAATAAAGATGCGGACAAGATATGCGCTATCCTGAAGGCAGGCAACGTCACCTCGATTTCGACCGAGAGCCCAAACCTCGAGGCCGTCTTTCTGCAGCTGACGGGAAGGGAGCTGGAATGAGCGGAACACGGCCGGGCAGTGGCCCAAATGGAGTGGACGCCGTCTTTTACAAGCAGGTGGTCGACTCGCTACGCAACAAATCAGCGCTCATGATGTTTCTCATGTTCCCGCTGGTTGCCCTTATCTTCAAGAACGCCATGACCGAGACCCAGCTTGCAAGTGCCCTGCCCATGTTCATGACGATGCATGTACTGATCGTGCCCATCATCTACACCTCAAGCGTTGTCGCAGAGGAGAAGGAGGCAGGCACGCTGCGCATGCTCACGATGTCCGGCGTGGGGCCGCTTTCCTACCTGTGTGGTGTTGCCGGCACCATCGGCGTGGCGTCAATCCTCTCGTCGCTGCTCTTCCTCCCCTGCATCGACGGACTCAATGCGGGCATGGTGGAGAGATTCCTCATGACGAATGCGGCGTGTGTGGCGTGCTCCCTGCTCATTGGCCTTGCCATAGCGCTCGTGGCCAAGCGGCAGGTCAATGCGGCGCCCATCTCAGCTCCCGTTTCGATGGCGCTGGGTATGCTCCCCATGCTGTCATCGCTGAACGACAGGCTTGAAGCCTTTGCACGCTGGACCTACACCCAGCCAGCGTATGAGCAGTTCTCCGACCTCGCCAGCACCACCATGACCTCCCGGGAGGCCATGGTGGTCGCCGTCAACGCGATGGCACTCGTCGTGCTGTTCCTCGTGCTCTTCCGTATGCGGCGACTAACCGATTAGACACAAGGAGGGACTCCGTGGGGTCTGGGGAGAGACAGGTTAACCTTCATATCCCCCGCATTGCGGGAATGTCCGCACTTTTGGCCTCTATCGTAGGCTGGGTTCTTTTTTTTGTGCTCGTACCCACAACTCCGTGGACAGAGCTTGCATATGGCTTCGTCGCAACCGCGCGGAAGTTGGGGCCTGTCGTCGCAGGGGTCTTGTGCATTCCCCTGGTGCTACTTAGTGTCATCATACATGAACTCTTTCATGCTGCTGCAGCTAAGCTCGCAGGAGCAGAACACATTGAACTGATCGTTTCGCTCGACCGTATCGGCCATCCCATCTCAGTAAGAACACCACCCCTGCGACGTGGGGGATGGGAGCGTGTCTTCTTTTACTTCGCGGGTCCTAGCGCGAATGTCATGCTACTTTGTATTGCCATCTTAGTAATGGAAAGTCTAGCGGACATCTACGCTCTAGTACACAGCGAGCTTCTAATGGCTGTCATCCGACTTATCTGTGGGGAGACAGCAGCGGTGAATTTCGGACTCGCCCTCGTCAACCTGCTACCTACAGGATATTCGGATGGGCAACACTTGCAAAAGTCCCTTCGTGACGCCATACGTACATGTCGTGCTTCTCAGGGAATACATAAATTGAAATAATTTTAGGCTACCTATAAATTTCCGATGGCAACCTTGGGTAAAGTGTCCTCCATTGTTCTTCTTACCGTGGCTAAAGGTCCTATCGCCGGGCTGACGTTTACTCCAGCGATGCATCGATAGACGCCCGAAGGAAGCATACACCCAGCCCAATCCCCACAAGCACCGATATGATAACGGTACTATTGATGCCGTTCATGCCAAAGCTTGTCTCAAGCGGCACCATCGATACCAGACAGACAACAAAGGCACCAGCGTTCATTATAAGAACCCCACGCATGCAACGGGCAATGACCAGAGAATCGGTAAGGAACCAGACAAGGGCAATCTCACCTGTGCTCACCATCACCAAAGGGAAGAGGTAGGTGTATTCCTCGATGCTCGTACCATAGACAAACCGGAGAAGGAGCGCTCCTACAAACGAGAGCACCACAATCATTGCAACAACCACTACCACAATAAGCGCAAAAACCCTGAGGTAATACTGACGCTCGACATATACGCAGGCTTTGATTCGGAGGCCAAGCACGCCGCCGTGGGCAAGGCGGACGAGAGCTTCGGCATTGACATGAGCTCGACGGCGCTCTGGGGACCGCAGGCTGCATAGCCAGTCGCCGAGCTGGAGGGCCCCACGTTCACCGTTGGGCAGCTTGAGGCCATGCTCGCCGAAGCCAAGTGGAGGGAAGCCGACCATGAGAGCGCTTAGAGCACTGCTGCAGTTGCTGAAGGCCGTCGCGCGCATAGCGCTCAAGTTCATGCAACCAGGCTTCTGCTCGAACCTACTTGAACCTGCTCGAACCCGAGGTTCGACCTCCGTGGGCTACCGGACCTGCGGGCCCCTCGGGCGGGCCGTTTTTACTCTAACCCACTATGCCCTTCTGGTAATAGCCCTGCGCCTGCCCTTACCTGCGAAACGCCCGGAAGCTATGACCGAGCTCTGCCCTACTATGCCCTGTAGAGGTCATAGTACTGGGATGGGTCCGTCGGACTCGTGCCGTGCCAGCCGAGGATACCCTTCTTCGAGAGCGACTTCAGCGCCGCGCGTGCCACCCTTGGCGCTACGACCCAGATGGCCGACCAGCTCCTTGACCGTCACCCTTCCCCTCCCGTACACGTACTGGAGGGCGGCACGCTCGTACTCGCCCAGGGCGCCGACCACGTCCTCGCCGAGGTCACTCGCAATCGAATCGCCCCGGCGCAGGACGCGCGAAGTCGCACTGTTCTCGAGCGTAAGCCGCACCGAGGCGCCGTTTGGCTCCGAGAAGGTGGGCTCCCTCAGGAAGAAGCTCGCCATCTCATCGTAAATGCGCTGCACGCCCTCGTTGAGCTCCCTGACCCAGCCGAACTCCACCAGGGTGCGCGCGATCGTGGGATTGCGCGACCGGCGGGTATACTTCATGTTCTCGAGCGTCACGATGTTGGGGAGCTTGCCCGGGCTCGTTATCTCGAGGTGGTCGTCGTACATCATCACGCGGATATGGTCGCCACTCATCGCGTAGTCGCGGTGCGTGACCGCGTTCACGAGCCCCTCAAACCAGGCGAACTCCGGGTACTCCGGTATGACCTTGAACCTGTCGTCGGCCCCGAGGTACTGGAACTCCCTCAGCTGGCTCGAGATGAACTCCTTCGCACCCTCGATCGTCTTGGGGAGCGGCCCGTCGAAGGTCCGATCCTTTACGATGTTGAGCCTGCGACCCGTCTCCATCTTGCTGCCGTCGAGGCGGATGACGCGCACCCGAGCCCATGGCATGAACCTGGCGGGGTTCTCCGAGAAGAGGAGTACCCCCGCGTTGGTGAGGTGACCATCCTGGAGGAAGCCGCAGCTCCGAAGGACCAGCTCGTCGCTCGCCTCCGTGCCAAGCTCGGTCTTGTAGCGAGACATCACCTCGGGGTCCACGTCCCCCATCGAGGAGCGCTCCTGCACCTCGTCCTCGTAGCGGCGTTGGTTCTTGTCGTACTCGAGCGCCAGCACCGGATCGCGCTCGAGCTCGACGCTGCTGTCCTTCTGGCGCAGGAAGACCGCCCTGTCGCTGCGCCTGGAGATGACATGGCCCGATGAGGGACCTATCTCAAGCACGAGGATACAGTCTTCTTCTCCTCGCAAGTTGGTCACGGGAATGCGCACGGGGTAGACCTCGGGTGCGGGCTCGCACCCTACGAGCGCAGCCCGATCGAACTCCTCGATGCCGCGCGCCGTCTCTCTTGAACCCAGTAACCCTGCCGTCTCCTTACCCACGGCCTCCGATATCTCGCGCACGGTGTCGGTGGACTTGCCGCCCAAAAAGACCGTGGTGTCGCAGCAGTCCACGATGGTCGCGGCGTCGTCCTTGTAGCGGCTCTTGAGCTGTGACATCGACTGCAGGTAGACGGTCACCGACACGTTGCGGCTCCTGACGACAGCGATGGTCCTCTCGATGTCCGGGAGCCGCCCGATGTTTGCGAACTCGTCGAGCAGGAAGCTCACGTGGGTGGGAAGCGCCCCGCCGTAGCGTGAGAGCGCCCGGCGGCAGAGGACGTTCACCGCCTGCCACATCATGATCGCGAGGAGGAACGAGCAGAGCCCGCTCGTGTCGCTCACGATGGCGAAGATGGCGCGGCGGCAGTCCGCGTCGCCGAGCTTGTCGAGCTCCATCTCGTCGTAGGAGACGAGCTCGCGCACCTGGGGTATCGCGAAGGGCTCCATGCGCGTGTTGCAGGAGACCAGGATGGACTTGGCGGTGCGCCCCGCCGCGTCCTTGAACATCTTGTAGTGCAGAAGGCAGAAGTCGTCCTCCACGGCGACGGGCTCTGCCACCCTGACCCACCTGAAGCGCGCGCTTTGAGCCCTGTCAATATAATGGACAGAGGAATCTCAGATTTTTTATGCGGTCTGCATCGCCTTTGGATCGGGACGCAAGGCCTCTCTCGAGGCGCTCGAAGAACTCCTGCATCACCTCTGCCGGTACGCGATCTCCTATGGACTTATGCGGGCGGAAGCGGTTGTAGTACGACTCGATTAAACTCGTGTGCCTTGTGCTTGGTCGTGGATGCGTCTAAGAGGCGCTTATGGTAGTACCACTCGTTCTTGAGCGTGGCGAAAAGCGATTCGGCGACCGTATTGTCGTGGCAGCTTCCGGTTCTCCCCACGGAGAGCCTCACGTCGTGCGCGGCTGAGCAGGCGGCTAGCTTTGAGCTTATGTACTGGCTGCCTGGGCTGCTTAGAATATGGCCCCTCCGGCCACGTATCCGCGCGAATATGCCATCTTCAGGGCAAAGACGACAAGCCCTGCCCTCATGTTGTCCTGTATGCTTCAGCCCACCACCATGTGTGTGCACAGATCGTGTGCGACGGCGAGATATATAAAGCCTGCCGTGGTCCTGCGATAGGTTGTGTCTCCCACGAGCTTGGCTGTCGGCACAAGACACGAGAAGCCGCGCCGGGTGAGGTCGGGGCGCTCGGGGGTATCAGGTGCGGGCAGTATCGTTCTCTTGGAGGCATTGGATCAGATGCCGCCTATCTCCAGCTTAGCCATGCACCTGCGCACGCGGTAGCGGGTCGTGCCTGTAAATTTTGCGTAACTTCGGATCTCCTGTGAGCTTGGATCAGACCTAGCAGGAGCTAAAGCGCCTGTCGCTTTCCTCCCATATCGCGCAGATGGCCTGCTTGAGGGGACCCCACGGGTCCTTACCGCCTTTGGCCTTGAGCCATCTGTAGAAGTGAGCCCTGCTCACCTCCAGTACGCGCGCCATCATCGAGACGCTGTAGGTTGCCCTCTTCTCCAGCATGAGCTAAAACCTGTCCTTCAACAGAGGCTTCCGGCGAAGAAGGCTGCCTCTTTTTTAGGAACTCATTCTCGCTTTCGAGCTCGTGTATACGCCTGTTCACTGCGTCGAGCTGCTTGTGCTCGTCAGTCCTTTCCTGGGTCACCCTTTTGGTCTTTGAGTGCTTGATGATCCAGTCGTTTAAGGTCTTGTCGTTGGCCTCAAGCTTCGCGGCGCATTCTCTGATGCTCTTCTTCGGGTTGGCCTTACGTGCCTTCCTGTAGTACTCGATAGCCTTAAGGCAATACTTCTTCAGTGTAGTGTTTGGGTGTTTCCGGCTTCGTGCGGGACTTTGCCTTCTCTATCTCGCTTGCGCTTAGCGACATCTCATCGCTTCAATCTGCTGGTGTTGGTAGGTGGGCATCTAAACAGAGCATATCTGTTGCCAGTCCCTGAATCCCACTGTCCACCAAAAGATTACAGCTCACTTCTCCCGGTCGGGAGCCGGCCTCTCGCGCACGCGCGCGTGCCCGCGATCGTTCTCCAATGCCTCGGATGCCTTGCACGCCTCCTTGGCGCGCTCTTCCAGGGGCCGCTCGTCGCGGACCTTCTCGGCTTCGCGCCCGAGCCTCTCCAGGGCCTTCGCCTTGGCGGCCTCGGTCTCGCGTGAGAGCTCGTCGAGCCCCTGCCAGACCTCCTGGGCGTCCGAGACGTGGAAGAGCAGGTACTCCTTGCCTAGCTGCTCGTCGGCGAACCATGCGGTGTCCACGCCGTGGGCACCGCATGGTTCGCCTCGATGATCTTCTTGATGCCGTCGTAGTCGTCGAGCGCGCGGAACTCGTGCATGTCGAGCTTGGCGTACTCAACGGGCTCCGCGCCGTCTTTTGTTTTCTCTTGGTGGGTTGTCGCCTTCGCGTGCTCAAGGGCGGCATGAAGGCCATCGGCGCGCCGGATCATGGCGGCGGCACCCATGCGCTCCGCGAAGCGCGTGAGGTCGTCCAGGATCTTCTGCCCGGAGTCGTCGCCGTAGTCGTCTGCCATCAGGCACCGCCCTCCTCGTCCGTGCGATCGAGAGCGAGGGATGACCTGTGTCAATATTTCGGACACAAAAACTTGAGATCTTTAAGCTGCATTGGATGGTGATATCTGGTCCTCTTCTGATATAGGTTTCGTTCTTTCAAAGAAAGCATCTACTACCTTCGCTGGAATTTTGTTGTTGATCGTTGAGTGGGGACGTTTTCTGTTGTAGTAGCCCTCAATGAATTCAGCTAGCGCATGTATGGCATCCTTTCTTGTTGCAAAGCCTTCTCGCTAGTACATCTCGCCTTTAAGAGTGGAAAGAAAGACCTCTCTACGGCACTATCGTGGTAGTTACCCCAGCGGCTGCAGGAGAGCCTCACATCGTTTATCTTAAGCCCACAGAGCAGACAAACCTAAGAGGTGTATTGGACACCTTTGTCTGAATGAAAGGCTGCATTTTCTGCCACATATCCTCGACACCTAGCCACTTGCAGTGTATCTAGCACACTATCGGCTCCCGTTCTATCCAACAGCGATCAAGCCTACCACCATGTAGGTGTTTAAGTCTCACACAGCAAGAAAGATAGAACCAGCCCTTTTCTGTGAAGAGATAGGTAATATCTCCAACAAGCTTATAGGTGGAGTCAGGGCTTTATGAGGTCACAATGTATAAGATCAGGCTTTGGTTTGGCATATCTGTCAGGGACAGTGGTTCTCTTCTGATCTGTAAAGGGAGTGAGCCCTTTATTCTTAAGCTCGCGCATGCATTTTCCTACCCTGTAGAGGGTAGTGTTGGAAAACTCATCAGCTAGATAGCAGTGGGTGTGAACCTAGCCCCAAAACCTCTGTCAGAGTCCACCCACACCCGCCCGATAGCCTCTGTAAGCTCACTGCACCCGTTTTCTGGTGCTCCTAAAGAACACCCATGAATAAAAGCTTGAGTGTAATGCCTTAAGGAGTAAAGCCTGTATCTTGATCGGGAAGTTTTCCTTCTCCTTAAGCTTCTGCTTGTAACAATCTATTGCACTTAAGATCCTTTGTAAAGAAGGCTTAACAGCTGCCTTTAAGAGGCTCTTCGACACGATGTGTGAATGAAGAATATGCGAATGCGCAGATGGCATGGCACATTCTCCTGTAGGTTTTTAGTTGCGAAGTAAAGACCCGGCAGAAGGAGTGCACCGTGCGCATCTCAAACTTAGTCAAGATTATGATCAGCGTCGAGGATGTGTCCTTCGACGAGGACGCACAGGCGATCGTGATCGACGCCAAGGCCCTACAGGCCCCACTCCTGCAGATGCGGCAAGTGCGGGCAGAAGGCCCCCCTGCTACGATGCAGGCAGGGGAACCAGGCTCTGGAGATGCCCCAATGTCGTCGGCACGAAGGTGTATATCCAGGCGGATACATTCAGGATGAGGTGCCCAAAATGCGGTACTGCGCGGTGCGTCAGATCCCCTGGGCAGACCATGGTAGCTGGCTCCCCCGTGCCTTTGAGGACAGCTGCTGCTGGCTTGAGCTGTCGATGAGCAAGCTTGCCTGTCAAAAGCTTCTGCGCATCTTGTGGAGGTGGGTGGGCGCGATATGCTCGCGCGTGCTGGCAAGGCTCGAACAGGGGCAGCCGCCAAAGACGGCAGACCTCAGGTGGATAGGTGTGGACGAGACAAGCTACAAGAAGGGCCACAGCTACATGACGGCCATGGACGCAAGGTCTTCGACGCCTTCTTCAAGCAGATCGCCGTTAAGGGAAGCTCATCCATCGACCTTGTGAGTGCGGACGGGGTGCGTTGGGTGGACGATGCGATGAAGGAGTGGGTACCGTATGCGCTGCGCTGCACAGACACCTTCCACATCGTCCAGTAGGCAACGGAGCTGCTCGACGGGCTGTGCCGCCAGTCATGGAGGGCGGCTGTGCAGAAGGCCAAGGCAGCACCGAAGGGGAGGCGCGCCCGCCCCAGGAAGGGGGAGGAGGCGAGCCCCGAAAGGAAGGCCGCTGCATCCGTGAAGGGCCCAAGCTATCCCCTCCTTCAAGAACCCAGAGAGCCTGACCGAAGGCAGAAGGCGGCGCTTCAGCTCACCACGATCTCACAGCTGCAGCTCCACAGGGCATATCTGCTGAAGGAAGGGATAAGGCTTGCCCTGAAGCTGCCTGCTAACAAGATCAGGGAGGGCATCGAGAAGTAGAGGGGCAGGGCCTAGCGCTCGAGGATCCCCTAAGTTCGTCGAGCTCTAAAAGAAGATCAGAAGGCATCTGGATGCCACAGTCGCCACCTTGGAGAGCGGCCTGTCCAACGCACGCGTGGAGACCATCAACAACAAGATCAAGCTGACCGTTAGGATAGCCTATAGCTTTCGCAGCCTCGACAACCTCTTCGCGATGGTGATGCTCAGATGCTTGGGGGTGAAGGTACCGCTGCTGGGGAGGGCCTAGTGCTCACATATCGGTTCACACATTGTGCAGATGACTTCTTTAAGAAGGCATTTTCCATCTCAAGCTCTCTGTTGCGCCTGGCATAAGGCTTTTGAGCTTTTCCTCTTTAGCCTCGCTGCACTTAAGCAGCTGATAGCCTATCTCTGTGCTCTTTTACCCAGCGGCTTTAGTGTTTTGGGATTTAAGCCGGCAGATTGTCAAGCTGAGTGCACCATCTCCCTAAAGACCTCGTTGGCTGTCCTATATTTCAAGACCTTCCTCGCCCTGTCACAGATCAGCTCCACTGCATGCTGCACCTCCTCGTTTGTGACCTTGCCGAAGTCGCTGCCCTTAGGGGAAGAACTTTCGCAGGAGCCCGTTGGTGTTCTTAACTGTTAGCTTCTGCCATAGATGGTGGGGGTCGCAGAAGTAGAACTGCACGCCTCCCAAGGCCTTTGTGACATCTGTATGCCCTGCGAACTGCTTGCCCCTATCCGGAAGTGAGCGTCTCAAGGGGACATCCCTGCAGCAGCCCGACCTCGGCCTTAGAGACGCTCCCGCTGACGTGCTGGCTCTCTTCGCGGCAAGCAGCCTCACTGCCCTGTCGGCAAGCACGAGCAGGCACATGGGCCCCGCTGCCACGAGCGTGTCGTCTGCCCCCTCTCCGAGACGAGACCTCGCATCGGCCTCTTGGGCCTTTCCTTTACGCTGTGTGAGATCTCGATCTTACCTTTGGTCTTAGGCCTCTTGCTGCAGACCTGCTTCCCCTTCCTGCGCAGGTGGTGCCGCATCTTGCCTTCCGGGCCGGATCCCGGCAGCTCGAGCGTGGCGGCTATGGACCTCACGGTAGAATAGTCGGCAGGCTCAACGACGCACCTGCCGCCACCCTCGAGCCTGAGATGTCGTCTATCTCCTCCAGGGACCAGTGTCTGTCCATGATGAGTAAGCGCACCTTCTGCGTAAGCGCAGGGTCTGAAAGCCGCCTTTTCGCCCTGCATCTCCTGCGGCGCTCATCCGCCCTCCTTTTGGGCAGCGCATGCCCTAAAGCGTCCGTGCCGGCCATTCCTCTTGAGCTTGCGGCAGACGCTGGAGCTGTCCCTGCCGATCTCTGCCGCGATATAGGCAATTGACCTTCCCTCTGCATGCAGCGTGGCTATGCAGTCCCTCTCCTGTAGGCTTGAGATGCTTGTAGTGGCACATTCCTTCTAGCTTGCGACGTTGACTAGACAACCAACATCGTAGCCTTCCGGAGTGTGCCACGCTTGCATCCAGCGGGTCATCCTGTTGCACTTAGAATGCTAATCCGCCGCCCTAATTCGGTGGCGAGGTGGGCTATCGGCTTGCCGGTGGAGATAGCACACTCAGCTGTTTTCAGGCGCTACTCATCGCTGTATTTGGTAGCGGGATTGTTTGTTACCTGTAGTCTTTTCGGTCGGCTTGTCTTGCAGTTAAGAGGAGCCTCATAATTCCTCAAGCCGCACTGTCCGAAAAAATGATACAGGTCACTCGTCTTTAGGGAATAGCTCGAAGGCATAAAATCGCTCGAGTTCAGGCGCGCAAGGCTCGAGCGGGCCTGAGAGGAGCGTGGCTGCCGGGGAGGACATGGCGCCTGTAGTGTCGGCGCCAGCCATGGGCAGATGTCGCGCACAGGCTGCCTGTGCCGGGAGAGCCGCAGGCTTCACGACCGCTCCGTCCATCTGAGGGGCCGCCTCAAGCCTGCCAACGTCGTGGACACCGCCATCGCCCGAGAGCTTGCAGGGTTCGTCTGGGCGCTCACCAGGATGGGCGGATGATGCCACTGCGGCCTGACACAAAAGTCCTCCCTAGAAAGCCCGTGCCTGGCTCGATGGCGCGTGGGGCAATCCGTGAGACCTCTGTGTGCAGCCTTCAGGCCATGCGCGATCCTAGACACGCTAAAACTCCCCAGCCGAAAGCATCAAAATGTGCTACCCAATGCGCGGATATCAGAGTCGCAGTCGTGCATCGAATCAGATACACCATAAAGGCGCAGGGCCTCCAAAGGACGATATAGAGCCAGTCCCATCCCGGAGCAGAATCCGGGATGGGGCTACCATGCCTCTTGACAGGAAGTTCTACATATCAGAGGTAGAAATCTACCCCTTCGCAATATGACCCCATCCTTTCACCAAAAATGATAAATGTGGCTTGCGGAAATGTGGGATTTAGGTTATTCTTAACAATCACTTGCGGGCTTGGCGCAGTTGGTAGCGCGCAACCTTGCCAAGGTTGAGGTCGCGGGTTCGAACCCCGTAGCCCGCTCCAGTAATTTTCCCAGCTATCCTATCAGGTAGCTTCTTATACTCGGCGAGATGGCCAAGTGGTAAGGCATGGGCCTGCAAAGCCCCTATCCCCGGTTCGAATCCGGGTCTCGCCTCCAGAAATGTCAAAGGTGAACTGCTCAAAGCAGTTCACCTTTTTGCTTACTATTTATTATCGATCATCTTAGTGAGACTTACTGCGGTGCCCTTGCCCCCTGATTTCATGGATATCGACACCTCATCGGCCAGCATCCGCATCAGCTTGATGCCGCGTCCCCGTTCCAGCTTCATATCGGTGGACGTCTTCGGCTTCTCATTGGCCCTCAGTTGGTAGCCACAGCCATTGTCGCTCACCTGCACGATCACCCGATCCGGGTAATAGCATACGGTTACAAGCGTCAGTCTCGATTTAGCGTGGTCAAAGGCATTACCTAAGGCTTCGCCACACGCCAGCGTCATGTCAAACGTCTCATCTGAGGTAAGCGGTGTCTGCACCAAGAGGTCTTTGACTCTGTGCCGGGATACGGACATCGAGCATGAGTCACAGCGCAGGACATGCCACCAGATGGGTTCGGTACGAGGATCAAGTACAGGGACTTGTTTGGACACCCCTGCACGCGATACTGGAGCGAAATCAACCGCCTTAATGCGACACAGAGTACGGTAAGCCTGATCCCCCACATTCGTGAGGGAGAGCAGCCCTCCTGTTTTCCTCATGGCTCTAATAGAGCATAGAATCAGTGCCATGCCTGCTGAATCAATAAATTGTGCCTTACCTAAATTCAGGATGATGCGCCGGCACCCCGTATCGATCAGATACGAAATCGAGGCGTACAGGCGTGGGACGGACGTTACGTCCAGGTCCCCCTCAACCGGAATCACTGCTATATCACATGAACGTTGCATATAATTACTTGTTCCCACCTGCGAGAACTTGTAACTTGGCAACGCTCAAAAACGTTACATTCTGTCTATTAAACGGTAGAACTTCAATCCAGTGTCGCCTATTGCGTAGCACCGCTCTTTTTCGACCGTTTCCCTTTGCGGGAGGTAGTGTCTGACTTTTTGTCTGTCAGTCCACTCTGTTCCTTAGGATCGTCAAAGCGCACCGCCACCATTGCCACGTCGTCGTCGAGGTTGCGATCGGTAAAGGTATCGAGCCCTTCGAGCAACCGGTGGAGGATGCCATCAAAGCCAAGCGGTACCTGCGCCATCACCGCATCCCTCAGGCCGTCCTCCCCAAAGAAGTTCCCCTGGGGATCGCGCGCCTCGGTGGTCCCGTCGGTGTACAGCAGCAGGAAATCGTCCTTGCCGATGTGGACATGGCCGTTGCGGTAATCCATATCCTCAAAGGCGCCGACTACGCCGGACTGCACATTGAGCATCTCCAGCTCTTTGGTGGAAGCCCGATAGAAGATCGCAGGTGGATGCCCGGCATTGCAGTAGGTCAGCTTTGCATGGTCTAGATCGATAAGGCCGATAAAGAGGGTCGCAAAGGTCTCGATACGGCTGAAACCGAGCAGGAAATCATTGAGTGACCGCACCATCCGCGCCGGAGACAGGCCTTCCCAGGCATACGCCCCGAGCGCCGTCTTCACCGCCGCAGAAACTGAGGCAGCCTCCACGCCTTTGCCGGACACATCGCCCATAATGACGGCAGCTTTACGGCCAGGCAGGCGGATCAGATCGTAGAAGTCTCCCCCGACGAAGGCATCCTTCGTGGCAGAGGAATAAATCCCGTCGGCAGACAACCCATCCACATGTTGTAGTTCGTTTTTCATCCCGAGCTGCAGAGCCTGTAAGATATGTTTGTCCTGCATCCGTTTGGCGGTGCCGGTCATAATCTCGACCAGATCCTCGGTGCAGCGATGGACAAAGCCGATCTCGTCGGAATCCAGCGGCTCTGCATCCTGCGGGCGCAGGATCATGAATGTCATCGGCTTCTCACTGATCTTCCCGGCATCCGCCAAGACGCCTAAGGAGAATTCCCCGATATCGGTGAGCCACTGGTTTAAGTTAGAGCCATAGCTGATTGCGACGACCGAAATTTCCCCATTGTTGTGCCGCTGGGCAATCTTTTCAAGATTCACCGGGATCGCACGCATCCCCATATGAGGAAGATGGGCGATAACAGTAGGACCGTACTCGTTGACCTCGACCTCAGCGTACAGACCTCTGAGCGCCGCTGCGACACCTGAGAGGAAGGCCTTCACATCGTCGTCGGTCGGTTCGCCTGTGGCATAGAGCTTTTCCCTCAGCTCATTTTCCGCCGTTTCAAGCCACCGCACATGTTCGGTCCTCATCTGCGTAAAGGCGCCCATCAGCTGCACCGAGAGATAGTTACCGACGGCCTCAAGCATCTGCGCATCTTGTTTGGTCGTGGGATAGAGATTCTCCCATCCGACTTCGATGATGCCGACGACATAGCCGCCAAACCAAATGGGAACCCCAATCAGGGAGGTAAAGGGTGGAAGCAGGTTACGCTCCATCTGATAGACCTCGTGGGTCTCCTCATTGAGCAAGGCGCGTTTAGCATGCTTGCCGGCACGCAGGCTTTCGGTATCCGGAGGAAGGACCCTTAGGCGCAGAGCCTGGATCGAGCGGAGCAACACCTGAGCTAATCCACGCTTTGTCGAGAGAAACTGCGGCACGAAAGCGTTCTTCAGTGACGCCGTTCTGCCACGAAGGTGAAGGCCATCAGGCTCTGCGATATAGATGACAGAGCCTGCCGCCTCCATCGTATCCGCGATCTCCTCAAGCACTCCCCCGATCAGCTCACCTAAATCATCGCAGTCAAGGGTATCGAGCACGATTCTCAGCGTCCCTGAGAGGCGCCGGTTAGCCCGCTGCAGTTCCTGTACCGAACGTTCCTGTTCGTGCTCTACGTTCGCCTGAGGATCCGCCCGATGTGCCACACACACGTAGGTGTCGCTCACCGCATTCGTCTTCTCACAGCGGACCCACAGCTCACACGTCTTTCTGTTGGTGTCCTGACAACTGACAAGCGTCGTGGACCCATCCAGCGGAAACGGGAGCGCCAACTGGCTCCTATCCCCATCCTTATCGGGAATATTCAGCCAGCCGCGTGAGGCGCCTGTCGAGAAGATTGTGGTGATTGGCTGGCCAAAGAGGCCTGAGGCGGGATGATGAAAGAGGTGCTCCGCCTCTTCATTGAACAGGATGATACATCCCCGTTCATCGAAGGCTATCACCGCGTCACTCGTGAGCGCCAGCACCGATCCGAATGTCGCCGGAATCAAAGTTCTCCCTAACCGGTCGATACTGGGCCCAATAGCCTTCTTTGCCATCCCACACCCCTCATTGCTTTCATCAAAAGATATAAGCTCTGCCGTTAAGTATAGCGGTATGAAAAAGGGAGCCCCGAAGAGCTCCCCCTCACGTTCTGGTGTCGGAGGCGGGACTTGAACCCGCATGACCGTTTAGTTAGTCACTAGCACCTCAAGCTAGCGCGTCTGCCAATTCCGCCACTCCGACTCATAACACGCAGAGGTAATAGTACCACGCGCAAGCCTGTATGTTCAACACCCATTTTGAAAACAGCCTAGCTGTTTTGCCAACCGATCGCGGTAGGCTCGAGTGATTGAAACAGTGCTGGGCCGTAGTTGGCCAGGTTAGCCTTGGTCACGACAACATCTGGGCCGGAGAAGATAGGAATGAAGGCATAGGACTGCTGGCACTTCTTCTCTACCTCGTTCAGTGCCTTGCACTGCTCTGCATGGTCTTCAATCGTGATGATTTTGGAAAGCTCTTCATCCAGCTCTTCAGAGCCCGCATGGGTGAAGTTGGACGCAGAGGTGCTGCCGTAGATCTGAGGCGCATTCCACAGATAGGTGTTGGAAGCGACCCAGCCGAACAGAACGATATCCCAATCCCCGCTGGTCAGGGTCTTTGAGAACTCAGAGGGAGGCTTGGAATCGATCTCGATATCCATGCCGGCATCCTTAGCCATCTTCTGGATAGCTGCGGAGCGGTTCTTCACGGTGTTGGAGTCACCAAATGTCGTGAAGCCGAAGGTGACCGGCTGGCCATCCTTCTCGTAGATGCCGTCGTCGTTCTGCATATAGCCGGCATCCTCGAGCGTCTGCTTTGCTGCAGCAATACGGTCATCGGCGGAGTTCAGGTTCTTGACGTCGTCAGGTCTGTTGTCCTCATAGCCATCTGCCCAAGCTGGTGACAGCAGCGAACCCGGGGTCTCCTCGTCCCAGTTGACGCCCTGCCAAATAACGTTGCGAACGGTAGCCGAATCGATACACTGATAGAGCGCCTTACGGACAGCGATATCGTTAACAACCGGACGGGTCATGTTGATCTCGATGTTGGAGATAGATAGGCTGTTTGCACGGCGGATCGTCACGTCACTCATATCGGAGAAATTGGAGAGTATCTCCTGAGAGCCTGCCTGTGACTCACCGGTAGCATCAACTTCACCGTTCTTAAAGGCGTTGAAGAGCACCTGGGATTCCATCTGCTTATAGATGATGGGATTCAGCTTCGGCTTCCGGCCCCACCAGTTGGGGTTCGGAACAAAGGTGACTTGGCTCGTGAAGCAATCCTGGATCGTGTACGGGCCATAGCCCCACTCCGCGTGCGGATTGTGTTCCAGCCGGTCTGATAGGTGTCAGGATCAACTGCATCAGGGTGTAGGAACTGGGTCACGATCGGCTCATACGGGAACACCGGTTCGGAGAAGGTAATGACTGCCTGCTTGGGATTGTCTCCCTGCTCAACGGACTCGATCTTGTCGTAGCCATCGGTTGCGGACGGGGTGTAAGCATCACTCTGGCCGTTCATAACGGTCCAAACGGGCTGAAGCGCGCGGTAGTCGATCGGGGTACCGTCGTTGAACTGTGCTTTGTCGTTGATATCAACGGTAACAACGAGCTTGCCAGAGTCCGTGGAGGAACTCAGGTTAGAGATAAGGTCAGGATCCGGCGTGAAGCTCGTGAGCGTTGCATCAGACTTGATCGCTTCAGGCATATAGAGCAGCCAGTAGTTGTGCATCTCAAGCGTATTTCCCTCAACGGAGAGATAGTTCCAGTTCGGCCCAACTTCGCCTGCTGGAAGGGTGACGATTCCACCGTCCTGCACGTTGTCATAGTCCTGCGGGTTATCGTAGACCTGACCCTTTTCAGGAAGTGGCAGCTGATCAAGCGGTGTCGAGGCCGGAGATCCCTGAGGAGGCTCAGAGTTGTTGTCAGAGCTGGAAGAGCCTTTAGAATTGTCGCTCGGGCCGCAGCCGGTAAGACCTAAGCCTGCCAAAAGTGCGGCGCTGCTACCGGACAGCCCTAAGAATGAGCGACGAGAAAGTTGCATAGCCATATGGACTCCTTAATCCCAAATTGGCTGAAATGACTGAGGACCTCCAGCATAACCGCAGGAGTTCCTGTCGCCTCCAAACCGTACAATGAGGATACAAGGTTGATGCATCCGAGAGGGCAAAGAAAGAGATGGTAAAGGGGCATGCAGGCGCTCTGAGTAGGCGCGAATGCGAGAGCAAAGAGACATTGATGGGCCTTTTGGAGAGGTTCTCAGACGAGGAGTCGTGCGAGGGGAGGCTGCTCGAGGAGAAGGTCTCCGGCGGCTTTGTCTGCCCGGTGTGCGCCAATACGTCCTGCTCGAAGGTCTGAGGCCGCGCACACAAGTGGCAGTGCACGAAGTGCTCGCACCAGGTGAGCGTGAGCGCAGAAACTATTGATGGAGGGGACCCACCTCGAGCTCAGGAAGTGGTTCGTGGGCGATATGGCTCATGTCCGCCCAGAAGGCAAGGATCAGTGCCTGCGCCCTGCAGAAGGCAGATAGGCTGCAGCTTAAAGACGGCAGGGCGGGTCCTTTTAAGGATATACTCGCCTGGGTCAGATCGCAGTGCGTTCAGCGTCCTTGCAGCTGACACACACGAGGTGGACGACTTCTATATCGGCGCCAAGGCAGCAGGCAAAAGCGGGCGCGGCACAAAGCAGCAGCCGATGCTTACAGCGGCAGGCAGAGCTCCTGCCCCCTGCGCTGCGCAGAAGGGGTGCTCGAAAGATTGCTGGCGCCAGGTGGGGCATGACCAGCTCTGCCATACATCGAAGATAAGGGCGGATGGCTGGAGCGGCAAAGCTTGCCGGCCTCTCTTCGTTTTGCGGGCTCGTCTAAAGGGAGTACGACAGAGCGGACGGGGATGTATTGAGCCCTGTCAATATAATGGACAGAGAAATCTCAGATTCTATGCGGTCTGCATCGCCTTTGGATCGGGACGCAAGGCCTCTCTCGAGGCGCTCGAAGAACTCCTGCATCACCTCTGCCGGTACGCGATCTCCTATGGACTTATGCGGGCGGAAGCGGTTGTAGTACGACTCGATTAAACTCGTGTGCCTTGTGCTTGGTCGTGGATGCGTCTAAGAGGCGCTTATGGTAGTACCACTCGTTCTTGAGCGTGGCGAAAAGCGATTCGGCGACCGTATTGTCGTGGCAGCTTCCGGTTCTCCCCACGGAGAGCCTCACGTCGTGCGCGGCTGAGCAGGCGGCTAGCTTTGAGCTTATGTACTGGCTGCCTGGGCTGCTTAGAATATGGCCCCTCCGGCCACGTATCCGCGCGAATATGCCATCTTCAGGGCAAAGACGACAAGCCCTGCCCTCATGTTGTCCTGTATGCTTCAGCCCACCACCATGTGTGTGCACAGATCGTGTGCGACGGCGAGATATATAAAGCCTGCCGTGGTCCTGCGATAGGTTGTGTCTCCCACGAGCTTGGCTGTCGGCACAAGACACGAGAAGCCGCGCCGGGTGAGGGCGGGGCGCTCGGGGGTATCAGGTGCGGGCACCGTCGTCTTCTTCGATGCATTGGATCAGATGCCGCAGATGCCCAAGCTTAGCCATGCACCTGCGCACGCGGTAGCGGGTCGTGCCTGTAAATTTTGCGTAACTTTGGATCTCCTGTGAGCTTGGTCCATACCTTGCAAAAGCTAAAGCGCCTGTCGCTTTCCTCCCATATCTAGATGATGGCTTCCTTGATAGGACCCCACGGGTCCTCACCGCCTTTGGCCTTGAGCCATCTGTAGAAGTGAGCCCTGCTCACCTCCAGTACGCGCTCCATCATCGAGACGCTGTAGGTTGCCCTCTTCTCCAGCATGAGCTAAAACCTGTCCTTAGCCAGAGGCTTCCGGCGAAGAAGGCTGCCTCTTTTTTAGGAACTTATTCTCGCTCTCGAGCTCGTGTATGCGTCTGTTCACTGCGTCGAGCTGCTTGTGCTCCTCGATCCTTTCCTGGGTCACCCTTTTGGTCTTTGAGTGCTTGATGATCCAGTCGTTTAAGGTCTTGTCGTTGATTCCAAGCTTCGCGGCGCATCCTTTGATGCTCTTCTTCGGGTTGGCCTTACGTGCCTTGCTGTAGTAGTCGATAGCCTCAAGGCAATACTTCCTCAGTGTAGTGTTTGGGTGTTTCCGGCTTCGTGCGGGACTTTGCCTTCTCTATCTCGCTTGCGCTTAGCGACATCTCATCTCTTCAATCTGCTGGTGTTGGTAGGTGGGTATCTGGACAGAGCATATCTGTTGCTAGTCCCTGAATCCTACTGTCCACCAAAAGATTACAGCTCACTTGGCGAAAAGCTGCATCGCGTGGAAGCGCTCTACGCTCTGGGCGGCCTGCGGCATCTCGAAGGCGACGCCGAAAGAGTACGCCTTAAGCCATGTCACAGGTGAGCTCGGCGACGGCACCGCGGACAGCGAGGTGCTCCTTAAGCTGGTCGCAGAGCCTGCAGAGCGCCTCCTTGTCCTTGCCCTGCGTGACGGCAAGGACCCTTCTGACCGTCGAGGTCTGCCATCGAGCTGATGTAGGTCTGGTTGCGCCTGTGGGGCGTGTCGTCGATCCCCACGCAGCTGACACCCGAGTAGTCGGCGGCACCCTTGGCCTTAAAGACGGCCCTGTTCCAAGATCTCCCAGACGCGTAAGTCGGACTTACGGACCTGTAGCGCTATCGCGCTTACGCTCATGCCACAGAGGGCCTAGGGAAACGATGATTAATGCCCCATAACGTGTCAGAGGGGACCGACCACACGACTTTTCTGGGCCGGCATGCGGGAAAGGCAGGGAAGGATGCTCATCTAGCACGTGCAGGAGCCACCATCCTTACATCTGTCCTGCCCCATGCACCGCAATAAGGCTCCAAGACGGATCAAGCGAAGCTGGGAGCCGGGAGGTGCAGCCTGCCGGCAAAGATGCACATGGTAAGGTTTGCAAGGGCGAAGGAGACATTGAGCATACAGGAGTTCTTCTCTATCCCCTAGTAGCGCTTCCTTAAGGGGCAGAAGCGCTGCTTCACGATAAGGAAGGGATGCTCTACCTTTGAGCGAACGGATGCCTTCCTGGACTCGATGCCCTTCTCGGAAAAGAGTGCACAGTTAAGACCCTTTATGGTCGAAGGTTTCCTTGCGATACTCCAGCGCATAGATGAGAGGTGTGGGTCTGCTGTGACCTTAAGGGCGCTTCGCTATACCGGTATAGCCGGAATCTGCATAGCAGAACCTATCATCTTCCCTTACGAGTGCATATGTCTGGGATATGTCAGATACATTCGCAGCGCTCGTCTCCACACCATGCACAAGGCCACCTGCGGCATCCACGCCGATATGCGCCTTGTATCAGATACGCCAGGCTCCCCCTTTCTTGGGCTGGTGCGCTTTAAGGGTCGCGCGCATGGTCGTGGTTCTTCGTGGAGCTCGGAGCCTCGATGAAGGTCGCGTCCACAATAGAGCCGCCCCGCATCATGATCCCTGCCTTCTCGAGCTCTGAATTCAGGTCGTGAAGCATAGCTTTACCGAGTCCCCGCCGCTCGAGGCTATGACGGAATTTCGCAAGTGTCGTTGCATCTGGCACCTGCTCAGACATGAGGTCCAAGTGCATGAAGCGCTGCCAGGACCGGGAATCCAGGATAGCATCTTCGGTTCCCTCGTCTGAGAGCCCAAACATGACCTGCAACAGATACATCCTAAGCATCGTCTCCGCACCGCGCACATGCCTGCCACGCGCCTGAGAATGGTAGCTGGGTTCTACCAGTGCAATCCAGCTATCCCATGGCACGATCGCATCCATCCGCTCCAGGAATGCCTCTCGCCGAATCTTCTTCCTTTGACCTTAGGATTTAAGGTCTTAAAAGCTCATCTGTCTGCCCATATCTTCCTTTTGGATATGCTGGAATACGTTGCTGTAATTATAACATATCCGCAGGCAGATAGGCATTTATGTGGGTATGGGCACTGTGTGGTTCGAGACATTTTAAGCCGGCGGCATACAGCGTGCGGCTCCACCCCTCATCGAGCCGAATTAATCATCGTTTCCCTAGAGCAGCACCTGGGCCTTAAAGAGCGCCGTGAAGTGGGAGTTCGGGTACACCTCTCAGGGTATCCTGCACGTGTGGACGCCGTCCTTGGGGCAGCCCGCCCTGGGGACGGCGCAGTGCACGATCGTATCGTGCTGCCAGATGTCGAGGTGCCATAAGGTCCTCTCGCGGGTGTCGTACACACTGCAGTGGCGCTGGCACGCCGGGCACTCGACGACCCTGCCGCGGACGTGGAGCTCGTCGGGGGGAGCCGTCGTGCTCCTTAAACCAGACGTTACAAGACCCTCCACTCGTCGCTAAGCCCCCTGGGACCACTTAAAGAGCTGTGCCAGCATGCTCGCGTGCGCGCCCACCCAAACCTACCCATTGCGTTGCCACCCTCTGTGAGAATCCTACCTTTCGGACAAGACGCGCTCAATGCGGGGAGGCTATGCTACCCAACAGAAGTTTCGAAGAGCCAAAAATCGACCCCTCTTTGAAAGGACGATCTCAAAAATCAATGGAGCGGGCTACGGGGTTCGAACCCGCGACCTCAACCTTGGCAAGGTTGCGCGCTACCAACTGCGCCAAGCCCGCGAATGCTTGTTTAGAATAGCTTATGTATAGTCCTTCTGCAAGTCATAATTAAATTACCTATTTCGGTAAAAGAATGAATAGAGCAGACTATAGGGTGCTGATTTACAGCTCCAGCTTCGGACAGAGTAACGAAAGCTATCTGTCAGGTATGATATGTGCTCCAAAGCCACTCGTGCGTTTGTCCATTGTACTGACCAGGAATATTGCACAGGTGAGTTCAAGATAGGCGATGCGTGTCTCGACTACCTCCTCTATGTTATCCGTTGTGACTTGTTTAGCGTTAAGTTGGTCCCAGAGGTCTGTAAAGCTACTCATACAGATCTGCAATCCTTCTCTGTTCCGGTTGAGTAGGGCATATCGATCAAGATTGTCTTGAATGAGCGGGAGGGCGGTTGACGCTTTGGGGTAGCAGTACATCGGGGACTCATAGGAAAGCCTGTTATCGGTACGGTGCTTCTGTGCCCAGGTAGCTGCATTCATTCCTGCAATACGGCCGAAGACCATACAGTTTGCGCTGGAGAGGCCGCCTAGCCGGTCTACACCGTGCATGCCACCGGTACATTCTCCGGCAGCATAGAGACCATCTACACCAGTTGATGCATAGGAATCGATCAGGATACCACCGTTTTCAGCATGGGCATAGATGCCGAGTCTGAAGCGATCCGAAGTAGTGATACCGGTTGTTTCTTTAAGCCATTGGAAGTAGTGTGCATCGAGTTCGGGAAGTTGGGCAGGCAGATTTGCATAGTGTCCGAGGCAGCCGTGCTTTCCCTCTTTTGCGATGACCTTATCCACCTCACTATCTCCGGTACGGGCACTGATTGGTCCGTGCGTGGAGCGCTGCTCGAGAAGTTCTTGGGATAGCTGCTTGCCAGATTCTGTATCGAGGCTGAGATAGCGGAAGGTCTTCTCGCTGAAGACAAGATTTTTCTTCGGTGCGACAAAGCCTTCCATCAACTGGATGGATTCCAGATTGACTAAATGTGCTCCTGCCTTGTGGGCAAGCACATGAGCGATGCCACGCTGCGTGTCGGAACCGAGATGATGCCCATATAAGCCGGCTACCCCACCGGTAGCTAAGACGATTGCCGGTGCGGCAATGAGTTCAAGGCGCTTACGGTGAGTGTCGAAGACTATAGCACCCTCAATACGATGGTCTTCGCAGATGAGGTCGACAAGGAGACGGTGGGGCAAGCAGGTGAGATGGAGTTTGTCAAATTGTGTGGCAAAGCCCTGTTTGAAACTGTCCCGTTCAATCCCTCTCCACTCCCTTACAGTGTGATCGAAGCAGGGGATGTATTCCTGTTGCTCGGGACTCTGGGGATGACAGAGGTGGAAATCTGCCTGCTCTAGCCATCCCCATGTCGGTCTGATCTGGGAGACAAGGGTATGCACGAGGGTTGGATCAGCGACGCCGCTACCGACCTTCAAGATGGTGTCTTCGAGGTCCTGTGCATCCGCTGCATCTTGTGGGCCGATGGTCCCTAATCCCCAGGTGTCACCTGAGAAGCTCGATCCGGAGAAGGTGGAGCCTTCGGAGAGCAGCATGACCTCAGCGCCCTGTTGGCGGGCGCTGAGGGCTGCGCATGCTCCTGCGAGGCCTGAACCGATAACGAGGACATCACATATATATGAAGGTACCAGCTGGAGGCATGAGCTAGGCATACGCAATCCGATCCATGTTTGGTAGAATAGCCACGTTAACACGTTAACTATAGAGGTTTGAGTAAGCCTGAGCGGAGAAAGAATTGAGGCTCACACGCAATGCGTGTCGAACACACACCACACACCATCTATTTAGATTATGCAGCAGCGACTCCCATGCTGCCGGAAGCGGTACAGGCAATGGAACCGTATTTTACCGAGCGGTTTTACAACCCTTCAGCGCCGTATAGCGTCGCCCGTGAAGTGCGCGCTGACTTAGAGGGAGCGCGTGCAACGCTTGCACGTCTGATCGGCGCCAAGCCGGATACGATCACCCTCTGCGCTGGTGCGACGGAGGCAAACAACATCGCGCTGCACGCTACCGAAGGGAAGATCCTGGTTCCCGCTATCGAACATGAAAGTATCCTTGCCTGTGCGCGGGCGCATGGTTGCTCCATTATTCCGGTCCATGCAGATGGTCGTCTCGATATGACAGCCTTTGAAAAGTTACTGACCTCGGACGTAGGACTGGTCAGTGTCTCACTTGCCAACGGTGAGATTGGCACGATACAGCCGGTGCGTGAGGTTGCGGAGTTGGTGGATAAAGAGCGTGAACGGAGACTCGCCGCAGGGGAGACACGGCCGCTCTATCTGCATACGGATGCCTCACAGGCGGCAAGTGCCCTGGCACTCAATATCTCCTCGCTCAAAGTGGATATGATGACCGTATCAGCTGCGAAGATCTACGGACCTAAGCAGGTCGGCATGCTGTGGACGCGTGAGGGAATCCCCCTGAAACCGCTGATCGAGGGCGGAGGACAGGAGTCGGGTGTCCGCTCTGGCACTGAGAATGTCGCGGGTGTCATCGGCTTTGCCAAAGCTTTTGAGACTGCCAGTGAATGGCGCAGCAAGGAGGCGAAACGCCTGCGGGGACTGCGCAATGAGTTGCAGCGGTTACTGACACAGCGGTTCCCCTGGGCGGTTGTCTCAGGGCCTAAGAAGGATAAGATGCGGCTGCCCGGACTGCTCCATATCTCCTTCCCGGGAATCGAGGCACGGCGCCTTGTGATTCTCTTGGAAGAGTGGGGGGTGTTCGTCGGAACTGGCAGCGCCTGTGCAGCAAGCCGCATGCGGGTGAGCCATGTGTTGAAAGCGATCGGTGCGCCTGAAGAGGTTGCGACGGGCAGTCTGCGTATCACATTGGGAGCATCGACGACTGAGGAAGACATTCATGCTGCAGCACAGGCGATTACCGAGGCAGTCGAACAAGAAGCGCAGCGGTTAGGCCTCGATCCAGCAACAGGGGAGCACAAGTAACGTGGGTCAGACAGTCTATTTAGGAATGAGTGGGGGCGTTGATTCAGCGCTCTCTGCAGCACTGTTACAGGAGCAGGGGTATGACGTCGTGGGCGTCTATATGCGGAATTGGTCACGCGATCTCCCCGGTTTCAAATGTCCTTGGGCACAGGATTTGGCGGATGCGGAGCGTGTCGCGGTTAAGCTCGGTATCGACCTCTTAACCTGGGATTGTGAAAAAGAATATAAGGAGACTGTGGCGGACTATCTCGTCGATGCCTACGCGAAGGGCCATACGCCGAACCCGGATGTGATGTGCAACCAGACCGTGAAGTTCGGTACCTTTGCAGACCGTGCCTTCAAGACGGGGGCAGATCTGATCGCCACTGGTCACTATGCCCGCACGATCCATGCGAAGGACCCGAAGCGACCAGCCCAGCTGCTTCGCTCGGCGGATGAGCACAAGGATCAGACCTATTTCCTGTGGCGCGTTGACGGACACATCTTCAACCGTGTACTGTTTCCGATCGGGGATTATTCGGATAAGAAGACGGTGCGGGAAGAGTGCGCGAAGCGTGGTCTCGGTATCGAGAACAAGCCGGACTCCGATGGTATCTGCTTTATCGGGCCGGTCGGCATCCGCACTTTCCTGCTGGACAACTTACCGAAGAAGTCCGGGGACATTGTCGAATGGGAGACCGGTAAGGTACTCGGAAAGCACGACGGAGCCTTCCTCTTTACGGTGGGCCAGCGCAAAGGACTGAACGTCGGCGGAGGACCTGCCCACTATGTGGTGAAGACCGACGTCGAGAACAACGTCGTCTACGTCACTTCCGACAAACAGTGCCCGGGCTTATGGACCCAGCAGATGCAACTAGAAGATTGTCACTGGATCAGTGGGGCAGAACCAAAGCCGGGCAACTACGTCGTGCGGGCGCGCCACACCGGCGCACTGCGTGAGGTTGAGCTGGCGCTGGGAGAGTCACCCTCACGGGTGCAGATCACGTTCAGGGAACCGGTCCGTACTGTTGCCGCGGGACAATCTGCGGTACTCTACGAGGGGCTTACCTGCCTCGGTGGCGGCTTCATTATGAAGGACCCCGTAGCGGATCCACCGCAGAACTGAGAGGACCTATAGAGCGATGGAAAAAAGGCAGCCCCGCGTGTATGCACCCGGGGCTGCCCTGCCCATAAGGGAAGGCAAACTGAGTTATTGCTCATTGGGCATCTCCCAGGCGTGCTAGCCGGTGTGCAGGAGTTTCTCGCGCACTCACTTAACGGTGCTCCCAGATAGCTCTTATAGATCTCCTGGATGATGGGATTCTCATAGGACTCTCTTAACTTCATGGAATGGTCCGGCCCTCACAGCACATCTCCGCGCTCGTCTGCGAGCTCTTTTCCGTCGTGGATCGGCTGTCCGCCGCCACCGGCGCCGCCTCCCGGGTATGCCATGACCCCCACGAAGTGGTAGTGGATCTCGCTCTTGTTAAGGGCAGTGATGAGGCGCTCAGCGTTCTTAAGGTCGCTGACGACAGCGACTGACAGTTTCTTATCGTCTACGGTGAAGGTGCACTCTTTCTAGCCGTCCATGCCGCGGACCTCTTTGAAGACGTCCGCGTTGCTGTCCTCACTGGTTGCGATATGGTGAACAGTTCTGAATGCCGCCTCCATCACGCCGCCGGTGGTGCCGAAGATCACACCGGTGCCGCTGAAGGTGCCCAAGGGTTGATTGAGCAGGGTTTCTTCCAGATCATCCACAACGATAAGAGCAGCGGCGGTCATGCGGCTTAACTTACGGGTGATGATTGCGAGGTCGATGTCCTGATCCCCGCAGGCATCATTCATTGGCTTGTGGTCGACTTCGGCCTTCTTTGCGACACAGGGTATGATCTCCACTGAATAGATGCTGTGTGGGTCGGTTCCCCGGGTCTTTGCAAACCAGCTCTTAGCGACGGACCCAAACATCTGGCGGGGGGGACTTTGCGGTTGAGATCCTGTCGACGATCTCAGGGTGGTGTGCCTTCGCGTAGCGGATCCAACCGGGGTAGCAGCTCGTGAAGAGCAGGAACCGGTCAGCTTACAGCTGCGGTTTGCCTGAAGCTTCGAGCCTGAGCTTCTCGAGGAGCTCAGAGTCCTCTTCCATTATGGTGAGATCGGCGCTCCAGAAGATATTGAAGACATAGCCGATACCGAGTTGTTTGAGCGCGGTGTAGAGGCGTTGGATGTCTGTCTGCTCATGGGTAAGCCCCTAAGGGCTCTCCCCAGGCGGTATGGACGGAGGGGGCAACCTGGACTACGACGGTGTTGGTGGGATCAGCTAGGGCGTCAAAGAGTGCGGTCGGTCTCTTCGATGTTGGCGCCTCCAGTCGTGCCGACGGCGGTGTGGCTTGTGCGGTTCTTAAGGTTCCAGATGGAGCTATTGGGGACCTTGTTGCAGATCTGGATGCGCCTCAGGCACTGCACCACTTGTCCGGCTCACGGATCAGGGGGAAGTCCTGGTTCCATCCGTTACCGGTCAGTTCTTTCTTGTAGGGTTGGGTGTGGATCCCGAACTGCTGGGCTAAGGTCTGCAGGGTGCAGTTGCCGGAGCGTAGGCAACTCGTGCAGCTGGTGTCGTGGTGTGTGAGCATAAACTGCAGATTGGTCTTGCGCATCTCACGCATCTTAGCGGTGTTGGTGTGGACGGCCATACCCCTCAATGTGATGTTGTCGCAAGCGGCAACTAACTGGTTGTAGCCTTCCATCTCTACCAGGCAGATGTGGCAGGTACCGATCTCATTGATATCTTTCAGATAGCAGAGGGTGGGGACGTAGGCCCCGGCGGCTTTGCAGGCATTGGGGATGGTGGCGCCGTCAGGGGTGGTGGCCTGTTTGTTATCGACTGTGAGTTTAATCGGTTTCTTCGTGGCTTGAGCCATCTGTGTTTTGAGTGCTCTTGCCATTGGTTGATTCTCCCTCCGCGGAATGCGCCGTAGCCGAAGTGATTACAACGCAGGCAGCGGGCGACTTTCTGGCGTACTTCCTCCTCAGCGAGTCTCTTCTCGATCAGGTTGAAGTCGTGGATACGCTTAGACGTTTCCCTCTCCATCATCTCACACCGCATGTATTTGGTTCTGCCCTTAAGCGTGACATGGGGGAGCTCAATCTCGTTCAGCACGATATGGTTGTAGCTGAGGCAGTTGTTGATGTTGCTTGCATTGATCGCGCGAATCACCGTGGCAGGACCGCTGTAACAGTTGCCGCCGGCAAAGACGCCGGGGAATCCCATCGATTGAGCCATCTTCATCGGCTCGAATACGGCCACGCTTGGTGAGGATACCCTGTTTGGCAAAGCCCCCACTCTGGATAGTCTGGCCGATTGCAACCACGACGACGTCGCAGGGGACGAGCTCTTCGTCCGCCTGTGCCGAACGGGGCGCCGGGTGTCCTCGCTTGGGTCAGTCAATAATCTGGATCTGCACGACGACGCCTCTGACGGTATTATCCTCGTTGGTGGCGATGTGTACCGGAGTATGGAGCTCCAGGAGCTCACAGCCTTCAGCGGCGGTACCGATGATCTCTTCGTTCTGCGCGATCATGTCCGCGACACGGCGGTGGTAGATGGTCGTGACTTTTGTCGGCACTCAGCTGCACGGAAGAGCGTGTGGTATCTATTGTGACGTTACCGCTGCCGATAATTGCAACACACTTGTCGGTGAAGTCCGGCCCTTCGTCGCCTCCGATGTCACGCAGCATCTTGATTGCAGAAAGGACGCCGTTAGTGTCTTAGCCTTCGAGCTTCAGGGCGTTGTTGCTCTGGGCGCCGATTGCAATGTAGACCACGTTGTACTCCCTGCGCAGCTTATCGAGATCTCTCACAGGGGTATTGCGGTGGACTTTGATGCCGCAGTCCAGGATCCACTGGATCTCTTTCTCAAGCAGATCGTTAGGCAGCCGATAGTTGGGGATGCCATACCGGAGTATGCTGCCTAAGTGCTTACGGGTTTCGAAGATCGTCGCGTCGTGATCCATGATCGCCAAGCGGTAGGCTGCGAAGAGGTCTGTCAGGCCACCACCGATGATTGCAATCCTCTTGTGGATAGCCTTTGCAATCCAGGGACGGTAGTCCTTCTCCTGGTGATCGGCCGCATAGCGCTTGAAGTCTCTGATGTTCATCGGGTCGTCGACCATGCCATGGTGGCAGTATATCTCGCCGGGATGCTCGCAGACCAACGGTAGCGGATTGTCCTTGCGGGTCAGGTGCACCGCGTCGGTGTAGCAGCCGGCTTCCACCAGTGAGATGTAGCCGGGGATATCGACACCGGCAGGGCGGCCGGAGGCGCAGGGGACGCGCTGGGACTACTTGAATCTGCAGGTGTGGTGCAGGAGGTGGCTCTCAGAATCATCCCGGAAGGCCTGGATCGCCGTTAATGCCGTGGCTGCCGTTTCATAGCCGATTGCGCAATCTGCGGACAGGTAGATATTCTCTGCGGTCTTTTCTATCAGATCGATCGTGTCGAGGGTTGCATGGCCTTCGAGGGTATCATCGAAGAGCCCTTTGAGGTCGTTGAGCCCGGATTCTGTGCGGGGGTGCAATTTTCACAGCTCTGGGTCGCATACATCGTGGTTTGGGCTGAGGTGAACTCTACGCGGGGCAGGGGGTCAGTAAGCTCACCGCCAAGCGGTTTCCAGTGCCCTGTAGAGGTTGTCCATCACGGTCTGAACTTCGCTGCGCTCCATAACATGAGAGGCGTACCATATTGTTCCTCTCCACATGAGCAATAATCCTGAAATAAATGTTACAGGTCGTTAAACAATGCCGACTGTGCTGTATTACGTTCTACTTGAATCCCTATGATGCTTATAAATTGAATAGTGGATAAACCGATGAAGCGGAGATAACGTACCAGAAGGAACTTCGAGAGAGCCGGCGGCGGTGTGATTCCGGCAGTAACACCCTGATGCAAATGGACCGCTGAGGGCACAGTCAAAGTGGCAGCAGGTGCCGCAAGTATTCTGTGACGGGGAGGGCATCGTAATCGCCCGGGGATGTGGTTGCATGCCGATGAGATCACGAAGTGAGGAAACTCATTTTCGTGAAGCAAGGTGGTACCGCGCTGAATAGCAGTATTCATCGCCCTTGCAGTAGGACTTCTGTTCTGCTGTTGGGGCGATTTTTTATTACCTCGGGCAGAACCGTTGGAACAGAACGTGGCACATCAGCGAGGAAGAGAGGCAAAAGCCACCATGGAGATCAGACCAAGCCTAGAGGAGGTAAGGAGCCTTGCAGACACGGGTGAGTACCGTCGGGTACCGGTCAGCTGTGAGATTCCCTCAGGCGACCTTGAGCCCTTACAGGTGCTCAAACGCCTGAAACGTGTCTCCAACCATTGCTATCTGCTTGAGAGCGCTGAGGCTCAGAAGAAGTGGGGCCGCTACACCTTTTTGGGATATGACCCGACGCTGTTGATCAACTGCCGTGCGGGAAAGATGCACGTGGGATCCTTGGAATTCACGACGGACAATCCGGCGAAGTACATCCGTCAGGTGTTGGCCAACCACAAGGCGCCGCATTTCGATTATCTGCCACCCTTTGCTGGTGGCCTCATGGGTTACTTCTCTTACGACTATATCCAGTATGCGGAACTGACACTTCGGCTGGA
Organism: Atopobium sp. oral taxon 416; assembly: GCF_018128285.1. Lineage (NCBI taxonomy): Bacteria > Bacillati > Actinomycetota > Coriobacteriia > Coriobacteriales > Atopobiaceae > Atopobium > Atopobium sp. oral taxon 416. The sequence goes on along the minus strand of NZ_CP072380.1, from coordinate 2,179,909 downwards.
TGCACAGGATACTGAAGGCTTCCAGGATGTCGACTTGATGCTGTTCGATAAGGTAATCGCCTTTGACAACGCCCGCCACACTGTGGTCCTGATCGTCGATGCTCCACTCTCAGAAGGGGAGCACGCCTATCGGTTAGCCGAGCGTGAGCTGGCAGAGATGCAGGACCTAGTGTTCAACGGAGAATACGAGGAGGAGCCGGCAGGGAAGCTGACCTCTGAGATCAAACCTTATTTTGACCACGACAGCTATATCGCAATGGTCGAGAAGGCGAAGCGCCACATTTGGGAAGGGGACATCTTCCAGATCGTCCTCTCCAACCGCCTGTCTGCCACCTACGAGGGAAGCCTGCTCAATACCTATCAGGTCCTGCGTAAGCTCAATCCCTCCCCCTACATGTTCTATCTCTCCGGCACCGATGTGGAAGTCGCTGGCGCCTCACCGGAGACGTTAGTCAGGTTGGAGGACGGTGTGCTTCATACCTTCCCCTTGGCGGGAACCCGTCCCAGAGGCAAGACCCCTGAGGAGGATGCGGAGCTTGAGCGGGGACTGCTGAAAGATGAGAAGGAACTGGCGGAGCACAACATGCTCGTCGACCTCGGCCGTAACGATATCGGCCGTGTCGCAAAGTTCGGCAGCGTCAGGGTAGAAAAGTACCACCAGATCCTCAAGTTCTCCCATGTGATGCACATCGGCTCCACCGTGCGCGGAGAGCTCAGAGAGGGACTCGACGCCCTCGACGTAATCGCCTCCCTGCTGCCCGCCGGAACCCTCTCCGGTGCCCCGAAGATCCGTGCCTGCCAGTTGATCAATGACCTGGAAGATAACAAACAAGGCATCTATGGCGGCGCAATCGGCTACCTCGACTTCACTGGCAACATGGATACCTGCATTGGGATCCGTATCGCCTACAAGAAGAACGGGACCGTCTTTGTCCGTAGCGGTGCCGGCATCGTGGCAGACAGCAACCCGGAACACGAGTACCAGGAATGCATCAACAAAGCCGCCGCGGTCGTGGAAGCACTTGAAGAGTCCTCTGAGACGACTAAGAAGGAGGACGCATGATCCTACTGATTGATAACTACGACAGCTTTTCCTACAACCTCTACCAGTTGGTGGGAAGCCTCAATCCTGATATCCAGGTCAGGCGCAATGACGCAAAGACGACCGAGGAGATCGCGGCTATGTACCCTGAAGGTATCATCATCTCTCCCGGTCCGGGCAGGCCTAGGGATGCAGGTATCTGTGAGGATGTGGTGAAAGAGCTCGGAACCAAGATCCCGCTTCTGGGTGTATGTCTCGGTGAGCAGGCGATCTGTGAGGCCTTCGGTGCCACAATCGGTTACGCGAAGACCCTGATGCACGGGAAGAGCTCGATCGCCACGCTCGACACCACAAGCCCACTCTTTAAGGGATTGCCCAAGCAGATCGAGGTTGCCCGTTACCATTCCCTTGCCGTCGAGGCGGATACCATTCCGGATTGCCTCAAGGTCACTGCGGTGGCAGACGATGGGGAGGTCATGGCGGTGGAACACAAGGAGCTTCCGATCTACGGGGTGCAGTTCCATCCGGAATCGATCATGACACCGAGGGGCGAAGAGATACTCAAGAACTTCTTGGACATAACGAGGCAAGCGAAACAGGCAACTGTTAAAGATTAAGGAGAACACAATGATTAAAGAAGCAATCATGAAGATCGTCGACAAAGAGGACTTAACCTACGACGAGGCGTACACCGTGATGAGCGAGATCATGGAAGGTAAGACCACCCCGACGCAGAATGCAGCATTCTTGGCGGCCCTCTCCACCAAGTCGACCAAGGCTGAGACGATCAACGAGATCTCCGGCTGTGCAGAGGCCATGCGATCCCTCGCGACCCCGGTACCGCATCCCGGCATGGAAGTCCTCGAGATCGTGGGCACCGGTGGCGATGGCGCGCACTCCTTCAATATCTCCACCACCTCTGCCTTTGTAATCGCTTCAAGCGGCGTGAAGGTCGCAAAGCACGGCAACCGTGCGGCATCCTCGCTGTCCGGCACTGCAGACTGCCTGGAGGCGCTGGGCGTCAATATCAACATGGATCCGGACAAGGCTCTCGATATGCTCAAGAAGACGAACTTCTGCTTCCTGTTTGCCCAGAAGTACCATGCAGCAATGAAGTACGTCGGGCCGATCCGTAAGGAACTCGGCTTCAGAACAGTCTTCAATATCCTGGGACCCTTGACTAACCCTGCAAAGCCGGAGATGTTCGTGCTTGGCGTCTACGACGAGTACCTGGTAGAGCCGCTCGTAAAGGTACTTGACTCCCTCGGCGTGAAGCGCGCGATGGTCGTCTATGGTATGGAGAAGCTCGACGAGATCAGTTCCTGTGGTCCGACCACGGTTTGCGAGCTGCGCGACGGCTACTACCGTACCTCCAAGATCAAGCCGGAAGATTTCGGCATGACGCCCGGTAAGAAGGGAGACCTCGTGGGTGACACCCCCCAAGAGAATGCACAGATTACCCGCGATATTCTCTCCGGGAAGATCCAGGGACCCAAGCGGAACTCTGTCCTGCTCAATGCCGGAGCTGGGCTCTTTGTAGCGAGAAAGACCCAGAACATGGCAGATGGTGTCAAGATGGCCGCTGATCTGATCGATTCCGGCAAGGCATTGAAGACCATGGAGAACGTAATCGAGGAATCGAACCGCTCGGTGTACTGAAATCTGTGAATCAATAACCAGACACGCGAGGAGGAGAGTATCGGTGAACATCTTGGATCAGCTGGCAGGACACGCCCGTGAGCGTGTAGCGCAGGCCAAGCGGGAAAAGCCGCTCGATCAGCTACAAGACGAAGCGCTGGCGCTGCCCCGTGACACCGACTTTCCTTTCGAGCGTGCCCTAAAGGCAGAGGGTATGAGCTTCATCTGCGAGTGCAAGAAAGCTTCCCCCTCCAAAGGCCTCATCGCACCAGAGTTTCCGTATCTGGATATTGCGAAAGCCTATGAGAAGGCAGGGGCTGCGGCTATCTCCGTGTTAACCGAACCAAAGTGGTTCCAGGGCTCAGACCAGTATCTGAACGAGATTGCCAGTACGGTGTCCATCCCAGTACTCCGCAAAGACTTCACAGTGGATCCGTACATGATCTATCAGGCGAAGCTATTGGGTGCTTCGGCAGTCCTGCTGATCGTTGCCCTGATGGATCAAGAGGAGCTCGCCTCTGGTATCAAACTCTGCAATAAGCTTGGGCTCTCCGCGTTGGTTGAGGCTCACGACGGGGAACAGCTGAAGATGGCGATCGCTGCAGGAGCCCGTATCATCGGCTGCAACAATCGGGATCTCAGGGACTTCAGCGTGGACATTCACAACAGCATGCGCCTGAGAGCGTTGACCCCTGACAATGTGATCTTCGTCGCAGAGAGTGGAATCCACACGCCTGAGGACGTGAAAGAGTTGCAGGATGCCGGTGTAGACGCGCTACTCGTGGGAGAGCAGCTGATGCGTGCGGCGGATCCCGGAGCGGAGCTGAGGCGGCTCAAAGGTCAGACAGCATCGCAATACAGAGGGAGGAGAGAGCCATGACAAGGATCAAGCTGTGCGGCATGAGAAGGCTTGAGGACATCGAGGTCGTCAATGAACTGAAGCCGGACTATGTGGGCTTTATCTTTGTGCAGAAGAGCCGTCGCTATGTCAGACCCGATCAGGCAAAGCAGCTGATTCAACGTCTCGCTCCTAGCATCAAAGCGGTCGGCGTCTTTGTGAACGATATGGATGCTCAGGCTGTGGTTGATATCGCCCGCTCCTGTGGCTTGGGTGCGGCGCAGCTTCACAAAGACAAGGGTGACGCACGTGTCGATGCGATCCATACCCTCATTGTGAAAGACTCTAAACCGCTAACGATCATTCGTGCATTCTCGATCGCCTCGGCTGAGGATGTTGACCCGGTCGAGAAGAGCCACGCCGATCTGGTCCTCGTCGACCACGGAGGTGGAGGGACCGGGGAGTCCTTCGATTGGAGCCTCATCCAGAACCTCAAGCGCGATTTCTTCTTGGCAGGAGGACTGACGCCGGAGAATGTCGGAGAGGCTATACGCTTAACGAAGCCCCTTGCAGTGGATGCGAGCTCTTCGCTTGAGACCGACGGCTTCAAGGATCCGCAGAAGATGCGTGCGTTTGTGCAGGCGGTTCACGATACGGATCGTGAGCTTGCACGGGGGTGAGCGGAGCAAGTACATATAGATAGCAACAAGCGCTTACACGCTTGAGCAATAGCTTAAATATGAAAGGGAGATCATGACAAACACAAAGGGGCGTTTCGGTATACACGGTGGGCAGTATATCCCTGAAACGCTGATGAATGCCGTCATCGAACTCGAAGAAGCCTACAACAAATACAAGGACGATCCTGAGTTCAATGCAGAGCTGCAGACGCTCTATCATGACTATGCAAACCGTCCAAGCCGGTTATACTACGCTAAGAAAATGACCGAGGATCTGGGTGGCGCCAAGATCTACCTCAAACGTGAGGATCTGAACCACACCGGCGCCCACAAGATCAACAATTGCTTAGGGCAGGCATTGCTGGCAAAGAAGATGGGGAAGACCCGTCTGATCGCGGAGACCGGCGCCGGACAGCACGGTGTCGCGACCGCTACCGTCGCTGCACTCATGGGCATGGAGTGTGTCGTGTTTATGGGCAAAGTGGACTGCGAGCGCCAGGCACTCAACGTCTACAAGATGAAGCTCTTGGGTGCCAATGTTGTGCCGATTACCACCGGTACGGGCACCCTCAAGGACGCCGTCTCACAGGCGATGCGTGAGTGGACCTCACGTATCTCGGACACCCATTACTGCCTGGGATCCGTTATGGGACCGCACCCCTTCCCGACGATGGTGCGTGACTTCCAGTCGGTCATCTCAAAAGAGATCAAAGCTCAGCTCTATGAGAAGGAAGGACGGCTGCCGGACGCGGTGATCGCCTGCGTTGGTGGCGGCTCCAATGCAATCGGTTCCTTCTATCACTTCATTCACGATAAGGACGTACAGCTCATCGGCTGCGAGGCTGCGGGACGTGGCATCCACACCAAGGAGACAGCGGCTACGATTAATACCGGTCGGCTCGGCATCTTCCACGGTATGAAGTCCTACTTCTGCCAGGATGAGTACGGCCAGATCGCTCCAGTCTACTCCATCTCTGCAGGCCTCGACTATCCAGGCGTCGGCCCTGAGCACGCCTACCTCCACGATATCGGCCGCGCACAGTATGTCGCAATCACCGATAACGAGGCAGTGAATGCTTTTGAATACCTGAGCCGTACCGAGGGCATCATCCCGGCAATTGAGAGTGCGCACGCTCTCGCCTATGCGATGAAGCTCGCGCCAACGATGTCAGAAGACAAGATCATCGTGGTCACGCTCTCTGGCAGAGGAGACAAGGACTGCGCCTCCGTTGCCCGCTATCGCGGTATCGACATTCATGAGTGAGGGGGAGACCAATGAGCAATATCCATAAGGCGTTTGAGAATCATAAAGCGTTTATACCGTTCATCACAGTCGGAGACCCTGACCTGCAGACAACTAAAAAGGTTGTGCAGGCTGCGGTCGACAACGGTGCGGATCTTGTAGAGTTGGGCATTCCATTCTCTGATCCGACTGCAGAAGGCCCAGTCATTATGGAGGCGGACAACCGCGCGCTTTCAGCGGGTACGACGACTGACAAGGTCTTTGCGCTCACCCATGAATTACGTAAGACGATCACGGTACCGATGGTATATATGACCTATGCAAACGTGGTCTTCTCCTATGGGACCGAGAAGTTTGCACAGAAGGCCCAGGAGGCTGGTATCGACGGACTGATCCTACCGGATGTACCGTACGAGGAGAAAGCGGACTTCGATGGAGCCTTTGCCGAGCGCGGTATGGATCTGATCTCCATGATTGCTCCGACTTCACAGGACCGTATTACGATGATCGCAAAGGAAGCCAACGGCTTCGTCTACATGGTGTCCTCATTGGGTGTCACCGGTACCAGAAGCGCGATCACCACCGATATCGCAGCGATGACAAAACTGGTGAAGTCTGCAACGGACATTCCCTGTGCAGTCGGCTTCGGTATCTCCAGCCCGCAGCAGGCGGCGAAGATGACATCACTGTCCGACGGCGCCATCGTCGGCAGCGCGATCGTCAAGATCATTGCGAAGTACGGCGAGGATGCAGCAGGCCCGGTCGGGGAGTTCGTGAAGTCCATGGCGGACGCGGTACACGCAGTATAGAAGCGAGCAAAGGCTCGAAGCATTGCACTGAGTCCTGCAATTATAAGTAAACACGTTTGAAAGCATGAGGGGAGGCTAAGAAGTTTTTCCTTCATGCTTTTTCAATATGCGCCACAAGGTCGTTCGGCTGATACCGAGCTTTTTGGCGGCCTCAGTCTGATTGCCATTGCTGTATCTGATTAAAGTGGCCCAGCTGATTCGACACTGAAATCAACCCCGAAAGAGTGCCTGCCTCCTTCAATCCGCGGTCTTAAGCTGTCATCAGCCCTAAATGATACCAGTTTGAGGGGCGTCTCGTAGCTAAGTAGCTGGTGGAGCCGCTCGTTGTTGTACTGCTTAGCGTAAGCCCGCGATGAGCCTTCTTGAGCTCGGTGGACGCTTTGTACTCGTTGATCCTTACACACTCACTCTTGAGGCTTCTAGATCATCTCTTTTACGATAGTGTTGTCGACCCACTTGGCCTTGCCGTCCATACTCTGGCAGATGTTTCAGCAAGCCAGCAGGCCCTTATACGTTGCGGCGGAGAAGAGCGATCCCTGGTCGAAGTTGGCGCAGGAAGGCTTTCCCGTGCTCCTCCAGTGCCTGGTGCATGCACTCGCACACACCTGCGGCGCCCATGCCGGATGAAGTCCTTCCGGCCCATGACACAGCGGAAGAACCAGCCGATCACACAGATCAGATACAGGTACAAGCCCCCTATCGAAATGTAGGCGATCTCGACGCTACCTGGTTGGGGAAGCGTATCGCCTTGTTCTTCAGCAGGCAGGGGTGCTTTACCGAGCTTCTGGCCGGCTTGGGACAGATCGAGCACACACCCATCTTCTCTATGAGCCTTCGCGCCCAGCACCTCGATGCCTCGAGCGTGCGGCTTATCCTTCCCACACCTGCATAAGGGCTGCTTTAGGTGGACGTTATCTACGATGCGCATGGCGCGCTTGCGATTAGATCCCTCAAAAGAGCGCCTGCGCGGCCCTTGGCCTTGTAGTAGTAGGTGAACCTGGGGATCTACAGCTGCTGGAGCTACCTGACCACGTTGATATCAGCGTTTCTTGGATCGACCAGGAATGTCTTTTATGTCGATGCTGTAGCGCTTAAGCAGGCAGTGTTGAAGATGGTCGTGCTCGCCGACCTCCTCCCGGTGCTCGTCGCACTCCCGCTCGTCCTCGGACGCCGTGAACACACGCTATCTCAAAGGTAGCCTTTGAGACCTAGTTCTTGACCAGGTTGGGGTTTTAGGTCGTGCTCAAAGGTAAGCTCGTTGACGGTCTTCTTTGCGTGCATGACCTCGATTGTGACCCTCGCCTTGAACTCGGCGGGGCGCGGCTTTCCCTTCGGCATTCACAAGCCTTGCTTTGCGTGCTTGTGCACACTGTGCGGGTTCTCTTTGACCCTGTTAGACCACTGTAGATATAGGGAAGCGAAAAGATGTCACGGGATCACCCTACAATCGGGTTCGACCAAGAAACCGACCTGAAGAAGGTCCCACATGCTCGACATGATACGACAACTAGCAAAGTAGCTGACCTGCGAGGAGAGGGTCGCACTTACCGCCGGCCTCAAGCAGATGATAGCCGAGAAGCTGGCATCGCAGGCCAGCAAGTCCGCCACATGCCCACACTGCGGATGTCCTGAGTCCACCAGGCACGACGGCGTCTACCAGACCACCAGAAGAGGCTACGTGGGCATGCCGATTGCGTTTCCTAAGTAACTGGGAGCAGGCGACATGACCTCATATCCACAGTGGTCTAACAGAGTTAAAGATTATGGCTCACCTTGAAGATCGTCTTGCTGGTCGGTATGAAGGTGCACCCGCACGCATTGCAGCGCCAGCAGCGCACCCTTTGAAGCTCACGGCCGAACATCGCTATTCTCCCCAAGCTGCACCTCGGGCAAGAGCTGTGCCCCAAGGCATCGAAGAGCGCCGCCTCGGCCTCTCCACCCTGCCAGTGCAGCCTTTCGTAGTGTTTCCTTTGCCATCCCACCGTGAGCCTTCAAGCAGGCGTGAGTAAAGACTTACCAGTACCGCCTCTGGGCGTGATGGACACTGCGAGTGCCCTCCATCTTCCAGAGATGGGTGGTAGGTCCTTACTGCGCTAGTTAGCAACACCGCCAAGGACTACCACATCGCGAGAACATCGCTGCTTGCCATCGTGCTCTCGTATGGTAGTCAAGCCTCGTATCCAGTTATAGCCTAGCTGGCCCTTAAGCAGGACAGATATCAGCGCACTGTAAGAAGGGATTTTTTCAGGCATTCGTTACTAAGTGCAATGATTCGGCAGAAATTGCTGACTACATGAATGGTGAATATTGAATGGTGAATATGCTACTGATATGGACTGATTGCTTATCTAACACCTTGATGAGTACTGCCTACCATCTCCGTACACCGGAATGACAGGCAGTCTCCTTTTCATATCATTGTGGAAGACGCTGAGACTTATTTGCTTTCCTGCTCGTGTTGCAAGGCTTCCTGGATGCGCTGATAGTGAAGGAATTGCCCCTGTGCATTGAGCCGGCAGATCTCTTCTTTCGTGGCAAGCCGTACATCGGTTACCTCACGGTGGGCGATTTTGATATCGGAGAGATTGAGACTCAGACGCAGGTGGTAGATGTCCACCTGGTAGTTGTCGTGGTGTTCCTCATCAGTATTGAGGTAGTGATAGACCGGGGTGAGTGACTGGTTGCAATCGAGCGTGAGCGAGGTCTCTTCAAAGACTTCGCGGCGCAGTGCCTGCTCTGAGCCTTCTCCGGCTCTGACACCACCACCAGGGATTTCCCACTGACCTGCGGCCCACTGCTTGTCCTCTGCACGTTTGGTGATCAGAAAACAACCATCCTGGTTCTCGAGGATGGCTAACACATAGAGGATATAGCAGCCGGGTGGACGAACGTCGTGGCGTTCAATCACCTTGCCGGCTTTAATTCCGTCCTTTAGGTACAGGTCCATCATTTCGCTCATGAATTATCTCCTTTACCTGCTTGTAAAGCAGGAGTTAAATCAATGTTGAGGTCGACTGCTCCGTCGATGCCCTTAAGTGTGCCTTGATTGGTGTACTGCCACACGGCGAAGGCGATGTCGGCGGTAGGCTTGTAATTATACTCTGCCAACCAGAAACCATAGGGTGCCAGCTCATCAAGATTGTAGAGACAGGTTAAGTCAGAGGAACTGCTGTAGATTGCTGAGTTGTACCCGGCGCCCTTGATGGTCGAGCAGAACGCCTTTGCGATATCGGTGCGTTGCTCGGTTGAAAGGGTATAGGCTCTGTCTCCTTTTTCCGGCTCAAAGTCGAAGACTATTGGGTAATCAAGTTCCTCACCCGATAACTTGCTGAGCACAAACTCGGCCTCGTTTCGTGCTTCATCGGCGTTGGTTGCCTGTGAATAGAAATAGGCCCCGACGGCGATATTATTTCGTTTTGCGCCTTCCAAATTCTGCTCTAAGACAGAGTCTTCAATGATCACATCTGCATCTTTGGCGCGTGCACCTACACGGACCATCGCGAAGTCGATTCCTTCCTTTTTGACAGCATTCCAGTCAATCTCCCCGTTGTGCTGCGAGACATCGATGCCCTCCCGGGAGAGAGTCTTGCCGTCTTTCTCATAGGCGAGATTATTGTATTTGTTCCACTCGAGGTTTCTCCAGTCATAGGGATTGGAATATACGTCGCGGCTGTCGACTGCGAAGCTCACATCGTCGGTGATTGGAAAGGAGTTGTCGCCGGCACCTTGCTTGACGCCCGACATATCTGTCATTTCATCTTGGTCATCGCTCTGGACCTGTTCTTGCGCTTCGGGCTGCGCTGAGTGAGCACCGATGTTGATGATCAGTGCGATACCGACAATGAAGATTGCGACAACGATAAAGAGGGTATTGTTGGGGCGAACCGGTCTCTGCACCGGATGTCGTCGTATCTGGCTCCGATAGGTTCTCGTATATGATCGTCGCGTAGCAGTAGATGATCGCGGCACAGGTCTCGGCCGTTGGCGGGAAACGCGTTGATCGGATCTAGGTCTGCGCACCGTGTAGGTAGCGTTAACCGGCCTGCGCTTACTGGCTGCGTGACGCCTGGCCACAGAGGGAGCGAGTCGACATGCTGAGACACTCTGTTTCCATGTACGCGGAACCTCCTGTTCGGAGCTTCTTTGTCTGCTGGTTGTGTGTCTGGTTGAGGAGTGAGTTATGGTGTGTACCCGCGGGCGCTGAGTGCTGCGAGTCTGCGTCTGCACCCGTGGGTGTGGAGTCTGACGTTTATGTGGTGTCGGACGGGCCATATCCTCCTCATTACACAACATATCGTGTACGCTCTTATTGTAGCGATTTAATTTGTTATCAACAAAAGGGCAGCTCAGATATCCTGTTTTCACACCAAATTAAAATATTCTAGGCTCAGTCCTGAAACCTGTGTGTGGCCCCATCACGAAGCAGCCCTGGAAGCCTTCGAGTAGCGCCTGCTGGCAATCGAATATCTTGAGGAAGAAGTATTCGTCGTTAGGGTATCCCTAGCCTGCCCTCGAAGGTATTACGGTCTTTCCTCTCCCTTGTGTCCGCACTGGACATGAGGATGTACTTGGTGCTTGAGGGCCCCGGCAGCCTCGACGCTACCCTCGTCCCTTAAGCCTTGCCTGCTCGTCCTTCCTGACCTTACAGATCACCTTCTCGTTGAAGTTCTTCACGAGATGGAAGTACTCGTAGACTATGTCCAGGTGCGGGAACCTCTTAAGGAATGCACACTCGAAGTCTGCGTTCATGTCGCAGGCGATTGCCTCCACATGCAAACATCCACTCGGCGAGCACGAAGTCGCAGAATTCATGCACGACCTGCCTCCTCTTGGAATGGACAAGCCACAGGACATGGCCCGTCTTAAGGTCGATGATCACGGTGGCGCAGCGGCGGCCATTGTGCAGCTTGAACTTATCTGCGCCCAGATACCTTGCCTGCCGCTCCGGTTTCCGGAGCGTCCTTTCGCTGCCTTCCCCCTCCGTGTAGAGTCCAGAAAGCCTTGCCCGGTCGATGGCCTTGACCACATTCTTGTGGAGCCCTGCCGTGAGCGATACCGCCTTGAGGGTCTGCCCCAGGGCAAGGAGGTCCTGCGCGAAGGCGAGCGGCGGCAGTGTGATTCGGTGGCCGGGAGCCCTGAAGAAGACGCCCTCGGTAAGGGTATTCCCGCACTCCCTGCATGCCCATCTTGGCCGCAAGACCTCTATCCTTACCCTCTCCATCCCCAGAGGGAGGTGCCGAAGCGCAATGGGGGCCTTCCCGTTTTTCTCCATCGCCTTTCCGCAGCAGGGTCAGCATGGTGCATCCGACACTGCCGGCCTGCCTGGAACGGACAGGATGCGCACTGGCTTCCTGCATCTCCTGCCCGATGTGCCGAACTCCTCCGTGCGTGCGCTCTCCTTAGGCTTTCCCGTCTGCACGAAGCCATCCAGATGCGAGGGGATCTGGATGAAGCCGGAAGCGGCAATCCTGCTGGCATGGGAAATGACGGACAGCTGGGCTGCCGTGGATGCTACACTTGTCATCGCGTTCCATCCTTGTTCAGAGTCTACATGTTGCGATGCAAGATTCGAGAGGATGGCCGCTTCCCTGTCTGTACAGATGCTATACCGCAGGCATCTGCCCACAGCTTTTAGGATTGAACCAACAAAGACATCGAGAAATGGGAGGGCCGGACTCAATGATACTGCAGCGGATCGAGAAGATGGGCATCGCTAAGAAGACAGCGGGATCTGCGCTTGCAGGTAAACCCAAAAGATGCTTAAGGTACAGATCTGCAGACCTCTTCTGTAGGGGGCACTCTGCACAAGGCCATCATGGAAGTGCCGCTCCTGTGGCAGGACCTTCTCGGTGAAGATAGGATCGGCTATAGCGATATCGAAGCTTTTCGCTACCACAGGGGCAAAGTATGCAAAAGACACGCTTGTGGGCATGTCGCTTAAGGAGCTTCTCTTTGCCTGCCATGTGAGCCTTAAGGACCTCGTGGGTTCCATGTGCATGAGGCTCTTTGAGGCAGTGGGGTCTGCCCTGCAGTCTCCCAGGCACATCCCTTTCTGTCTGCTGCCAGGCAGAGGGGCTCTCCCTCGACGAGTCGCTTGTGGGCAGCAGGGCAAGGTCGGCTGTACAGATGCGCAATAACACACAGGCCACGGTTATGCCGTGCACTCAAGAGATATATCAAGTCTGAAGGTCTGCACAGAGTGCTAAGCGAGCCGGGGGAGCGAATATGCAACACTTCGCGGAAGGTCCATCAATTCAAAGTTAAAGGTTGCCCTTTCAGGCATCGCCGACAGCTCTCGGGTCGCAACAGACAACCATGCAAGATATAGCGCGCATCCTTTCCTTACTCGGCGTTGTTGAGTACACACCAAGCGTGGTAAAAGAGTCCAGGGACGGTGAGAAGCGGCCTTGTCAATGCGATGCAGCGAAGGCTCAGGCAAGTTCTTGCTTTCCCTCTATGGGGTGTCGACGAAATGGCTGCAGTGCTTGCTTCGCCTGCTTGCTGTGGACAAAGCAGGCGAAGCATTCGAAGCAGGACAGCAAGGAGATGTTCTCAGGACAGCTCACAGAAGGCAGCTATGTACACACGAGGCGCACTTGTCGACATGCCCCAGCCTCTCTGGGACTGGTGGAGGAACAGGGTCGATGTCAATGGTGGTCTTACCGAGAGATCCGAAAAGGGCTTTGATGATCGGAAGTACTATGAGAGCACGGCGCAGGATGGCTGGCCGAAGAAGTATGAAGCCGCTACCGATCAGACAGTTATTGACTTTGGAAATGTGACAGCCCTGCAGGCAGGGTTTGTTTAATGAGTTGCAACGGCCAATGACCCTTCATATCAGTCCAGTGGCACAGTTCTCCTGAGTGATGAATATACCGATCACCTCCAATACACTGCCGATGCAAGTGCCCGAACAGACGATATTGTGCTGTATGACATGTTCAGTTCTGACCAGAACAATACCGTCGGCAGCCTAGAGAGCGTAGATGTCTCATCTATCGATGAGCGGATTGTCAAGCTGAGTGCAACATCTCCCTAAAGACCTCGCTGGCCATCCTGTATCCAAAGACCTTCCTTAGCCTGTCGTTGATCATGCCGAATACGCGCTGTACCTCATCATCGGTGAGCTTGGAGAAGTCCGTGCCCTTAGGGGAAGAACTCACAGATGAGGACATCGGTGTTTTTAACCGTTAGCTTCTGTCATAGGTAAGTGGGGATGGCAGAAGTAGAACTGGACATCGCCGAGCCTGTCGCTCACCTCCGCGCAGGGGGCGATCTGCTTGCCGCGCTCAGGGGTGGGGGTCTTGCGGTCACGGCCTAACAGAGTAACAGAGCCGTGGCCTCGACCTCGTGTGCGCGTGAGCCTTGCCACCTACGAGTAGCTGCGACTCAGCGATCCGCGATTGTCACCAGGCAGGGCCCTCCCGGCTTGCCGACGAGCGTGTCATGTGCCTGCTTGGGCCTTTCTGAGATGCCGCAGGAGACCTTGATCTTGCCCCTCCTCTCCTTGTGCCCCCTGTGTGTTTGCTTCCCCTTGCTGTACAGATGGTGGCGGAGCTGGTCCTGTGGGGGCGCATCAAGGATATCGAGCTCGCCTGAGCCGACGGTGCGCTAGATAGACGAGCCGCTGTGCTCAAGACAAAGCCTTTCGTCTATCTGCTCGGGCGACCACCGCTCGTCTGCGATGTGCTCCCTCACCTCCTCGGCCAACGCTGGGTCTCGAGAGCCTCTTGTACGGTTTGCACCTTGCGTGCCTGCCGTTCCTTTCCAGCTTACGGCTGAGTGTGGAGCTATCCCTGGCGATGTCCCTGCCGATGTCACTGACCGCCTTGCCCTCGGCGTGCAGCTCGGCTATCCTGTCGCGCTCTTAAGCGCTAAGATGTGTGTAGTGGCGCATTGCTCCCTGACTTGCGACGTTGATTGAGACAACCAACATCGTAGCCTTCGGAGGTGCGCCATGACCTTTGCCTGGCGCTATTCTGTTGCACTCAGAATGCTAATTCCGCCAGTGGCAAAGTCGCTTATGATGCTAACAGTTCGAAGACGACCGACACATGCAAACCAGTCATTTACTACATGATGCAGACGCTAACGGGTCAGACATGGTCTTTGGGCAGCGGCATATGGACCGCGAAAATCTCTGATGACCTCTCCACTGTTAAAGCTATAGCTATCGATTGCCGCAAAACAGATACCGGCCATGATTTTGTCCTGGACAAGAAGGGGACGCTTGTCGCTTATATTCGGCTGAAGGCTACGGCTGATTCCACCTATGCTGACACGATCGAAACAAATGAGGCCGCTATAAGTAAGCGCATGTTTGTAGGTAACGCTCCTGCAGCGAGCGATGCCATTACGACATAGATCGCGAACAGGAGAGTTACGCTTCTGGTTGCAAATTTGGATATCACCAAGACCTGTGATCCCAATTCCGGTACGCAGGGCCATCCTACAGAGATTGGCAATGATGCAAACAAGTAGCTTACTTACACGTTCACTTTTGAGAACAAAGCTACCGACACTTCGCTTCCCAATGTGAGAGACATGCACGTGACTGATTGCCTGCCTGATAGTTTGTCGCTCGATGATCCATCTGTCATGACTGTATCGTCTGATTCGCTTGGAATTAAAGCGGGGATCAAGATTAGCAGTCAATCCTATGTCTCATATCAGATTGATGACAACACTCTTGAGTTCGATGTGAGTACGCTGTCGTCTGGCGGTAAGGTAGACACCACTATCCCAGTAGTCCGCAAGAATCCTGTAACTGGGAAAACCGATCACTTCAATACAGCGACAATCGACAAAGTTGGCAACCAGGATAACTATGGCGAGAGCAGCACGACCTATCACTGTATGTCTGTGGCTGCAATGCCGCTTTCCGATGCCTCCGGCTTCGACGGATTGATTGCCACAGGTGGGGCAGTACTTCTACTACTGACACGGGCATGGATTTGCCGCAGACGCCATGACAACGAGGCATAGCTAGACTTGCAAGCAGGCCGAATGCAGAGTCCAGCCTACCTCCTGTTTAGAGGACGATTCATCAGAAAAATGGGCGGGCGCCTTTGCAGTGCCCGTCCATGTCAATGCTTAGAATCAGCGCAGATCCTACTACTGTGTCAGTTGGAGATAGAGGTCACGGTACTGGGATGCAGATTTGCTCCAGGAGATATTCTTCTCCATGTCGCGCTTGACCATCTTGTCCCAGGACTCGCGACTCGTGAAGTAGAGCATCTTGGCGCGGTTGATTGCTTCGAGCAACAGGCCCGGCTCATAGCGGTCGAATGTGAAGCCGTTGCCGGAGTCTTCGAACATGTTGTACGGCTCAACCGTATCCTTGAGGCCGCCGGTCTCACGGACGACAGGAATCGTGCCATAGTGCATGGCAATGAGCTGGGTGAGACCACAGGGCTCGAAGCGGGAAGGTACGAGGAGTGCATCGGCACCAGCATAGATGTGGTGCGAACGTGCCTCGTCGTACATGATGCTCGAGCAGACGGTGCCCTTGTGGGCATTCTCGAACCAGCGGAAGGATTCCTCATACTGGGGCTCGCCGGTGCCGAGGACAACAACCTGCGTATTGCCGTCGATGAGCTGCTCCATGACGGTCGTGACGAGGTCGAGGCCCTTCTGGCTCGTGAGGCGGGAGATGAGGCCGATGACCATCTTGCCGTCGTCCTGTTCGAGGCCGAGTTCTTCCTGGAGCGCCTTCTTATTTTCCTTCTTAGCATCAATCACGTTCTTGGTGTCATAGGGAGCCTCGAGGAGCTTGTCCGTTGCCGGGTTCCAGATGTCGTAGTCGATGCCGTTCACGATACCGCGAAGCTTGCCGGAGTGGTAGTGCAGATGGGCATCGAGACCCTCGCCGTATTCCGGCGTCTGGATCTCTTCTGCATAGGTGCCGGAGACCGTTGTGATCATATCGGCGTAGGTGAGGCCACCCTTGAGCATGTTGGCCTCGGTCCAGTCTTCCTGCATGGCATCCTTGTTGAAGACATAGTCGGGAAGTCCGGACCAGTACTTGATCGTCGGGATGTTGTACTTGCCCTGGAAGCGCAGGTTGTGGATTGTGAGTACGGTCTTTGAGCATGCGAGCTCTGTGCTCTGGAAGAGCGTGCGCAGATAGACCGGGACAAGCGCTGCCTGCCAGTCATGGCAGTGGATGATGTCAGGAATCCAGTTGAGGAAGAGCAGGGCAGAGAGCGCTGCCTTTCCGAAGTAGCAGTAGCGCGGGATGTCATCCACGAGGTTCGTGTACGGGTTGCCATTTGTGAAGAAGTCCTGGTTGTCGATGAAGTCATAGACTACACCGTCAGGGGAGATGTATTCCATGATGCCGACATAGAACTGCCTGCCGTCAGAGCAGAGATCCATCTGGAAGGCGCCCTTGTAGACCATCTTCTCCTGCCACTCCTGCTTGATGCAGGCATAGCGCGGAAGGATGACCTTTACGTCGCAATTCTGCTTCACGAGAGCTTTTGGAAGTGCATACATGACATCGCCGAGACCACCGGTCTTGACGAAGGGATAGCACTCGGATCCGATGAAGGCGATGGAGCGCCTCGGCTGGGGGAGTGGCTCGGGTTCAGGCTCCGGTGCTGCCTCAGGCTCAGCCGTCTTCTCTGCGGGAATCTCCTTTGCCGTGGCAGGTGCCGGCTCAGCAGCAGGTGCCTCAGCGGCTGTCCTGGGCTTCTCTTCGACCTTGGTGGGTTTCTCGGAAGTTGCCTTCTCGAACTTTGCAGGCTCTGCTTCCTTCTTAGGCTCCTCTGCCTTCTTTGCTTCGGGGACAGCTTTCGGTGTAGGCCTTTCTGCCTCAGACACATTGGCAGGAGCTGACTTCACGGCCGGCTTTGCAGCCGGGGCTTCTTCTACCTTCGCAACTGCAGGCTTCAGAGCCTCCGTCTTCTTGGTGTGCTCTTCCCTCTTGGCAGCTGTGGGCTTTGCTGCAGGCTCAGGCGTGGCTGCCTTTGTAGCAGGCTTGGGCTTTGCAGCCGCCTTCGGCTCTTCTTTCGGTGCCGGCGCGGGAGCGGCCTTCTTTTTTGCTGCTGGCTTCGGCTCAGGCTTGGCTGCAGGGGCAGCTGCTTTCGGAGCTTCCTTTGTGGCAGGTGTAGGCTTTGGCTCCTCCTTCTTGGCAGCAGGCTTCGGTTCGGACTTTGCAGCTGCTTCTACCTTTACAGCCTCTGCAGGTGCCTTCTTGGCAGGCTCTGTGGCCTTCGGAGCAGGTACAGCCTTTGCTGCCGGCTTTGCGGCAGCAGGCTCTTTCACTTTGCTCTCTCCTGCCTCCTTCTGAGCCTTCGGCTTTGCGATGGAGCGAGAAGATCTCGACCTCATGGATGTGTTGCGTGGCTTGGAGCTTCTTGACTTTCTTGTTGCCATTTTTCCTCCTCCTTGGGGAAACGCTCACAGAAGACAACTGCTGCATGGATAAGCAGACGTTTACTTCCATGATAGCGCCTCAGCAGGGAAGAGAATGCGCAGGCAGGCGAAAGGTAAGCTGCTTAGGCATATGGATATGGAATCGATGCTGTAGGGAAGTATGGCTTGCGTCGTGTGACGGGCTGCCAGTACGGCGTAATCAGGCTTCTCCTCTGGTCTGGCGGAAGATGGCTTCGCTCGCGGCAGCAAGAGTCTCGACAGCTTTATTCACAGAGACATTCCAGGATGCAGCTATGAGGGCTGCAGAGTCAGCAAGGGCACGCTCGTAGCCTTTGGGTACAAGCCCTGCATGCTCGGGAGAATAGTCAGTCTCGAAGAGGAGCTTCTCGTGCGGAATGAGCTTTAGGTATTCCTTTGCATGGCCGGGTATGGAGGAACGGCTTGCCGACGCTGAAGAGGCAGCCGAGATGAATGGTACGCCAGAGCTCGGGCGTCGAGCCCGAGAACTAGTGCAGGATAGGAATAGAGCCCGCAGCAGCAGGAGTGCAGCCGGTTTCTTTGAGGATGTCGAACACGAGATCTACTGACTTCAGGAGTGGATGGAGAGCACCTTGCCGCCTGAAGCGGCTGCAACTTTCACGATGGTCTGGAATGCCTCTGTCTGTCTTTCGAGGAAAGCTTGACATGCTTGGGCGAGAGATCGATGCCGATCTCTCCTATGAGGAGAGCATCGGGCACAAGCGAGACGAGCTCATCAAGGGCGCCTGTGTCCATTCTGCTGTCTGCCACCCACCAGGGATGTGCACCAAGGCTCAGAGTCGCATTCTGCCGGTCTTTCCAGCTCTGAGTTGGGTGCCGCAGTGCAGGAAAGGAAGGCCAGACCAAGCGTATCTGACGCATCGAGGAAGCCTGCTGGATCTTCCTGGAGGAAGTCGATATAGAAGTGCATGTCGTAGTATTTCGCTGCTTGCAGGCTGTTCTGCTCTGGGCCTAGCATTGCGGATCTTCCTCTTCCGTGTAGGGCATGGGCTCGAATCCGGCAAGCCGGCAGATGATCTTGCCGGCGATCATCTGGCCCATGATCAGCGGTATGTAGCTCATGGTGCCCAAAGTCAGTCTGACCCTTCTCAGGTCTCTTCCCATCCTCCGTCTTCGGAGGCTTGGAACCCGCGCCCCTCTCTGTCGAGTAGAGTACCTCGAGCTCCTTGATGCTGTGCTTCCGGCCTTCTTTGCGCATGGCCTTGGCAAGGCGGTTGCCTGAAGTCTTCTTGATCTGTGCAAACTGGAGACAGCTCGGATCGAGCTTGTCGGTGCCACCCATGGAGCTCAAGAGCGGAATCCTCTGCTTCCGGCACCATTTGGCAAGCACGAGCTTCTGTGGGACGATGTCGATCGCATCGACGATGTAGTCAGGACGGGGGAACTGGGAGAGCATCTCGCCGAGGCTGTCTTTCGGGATGAAAGCCTGAAGCGTCGTCACATCGCAGCCTGGATTGATAGCCAGAACCATCTTCTCCATGACCTGACATTTGGGAAGGCCGACCGTCGAATGGAAGACAATGGCCTGACGGCTGATGTTCGATGGTAGTATCCCGGTCGATGAGGATGAGGTGTCCAATGCCGCTGCAGGCAAGGGCTTCCGTGTAGTCCGAGCCGACGCTGCCGAGTCTCAGCACCATGACTGTAGACTTCTGGAGATGTGCAAGGCTCTCTTCACCGAGCACGAGCTTCAGGCGGTCGAAAGGCGTCTCTTTTTGGCTCTTCGACACGATGTGTGAATGAAGAATATGCGAATGCGCAGGTGACAAGGCACGTTCTCCTGTAGGTTTTTAGTTGCGAAGTAAAGACCCGGCAGAAGGAGTGCACCGTGCGCATCTCAAACTTAGTCAAGATTATGATCAGCGTCGAGGATGTGTCCTTCGACGAGGACGCACAGGCGATCGTGATCGACGCCAAGGCCCTACAGGCCCCACTCCTGCAGATGCGGCAAGTGCGGGCAGAAGGCCCCCCTGCTACGATGCAGGCAGGGGAACCAGGCTCTGGAGATGCCCCAATGTCGTCGGCACGAAGGTGTATATCCAGGCGGATACATTCAGGATGAGGTGCCCAAAATGCGGTACTGCGCGGTGCGTCAGATCCCCTGGGCAGACCATGGTAGCTGGCTCCCCCGTGCCTTTGAGGACAGCTGCTGCTGGCTTGAGCTGTCGATGAGCAAGCTTGCCTGTCAAAAGCTTCTGCGCATCTTGTGGAGGTGGGTGGGCGCGATATGCTCGCGCGTGCTGGCAAGGCTCGAACAGGGGCAGCCGCCAAAGACGGCAGACCTCAGGTGGATAGGTGTGGACGAGACAAGCTACAAGAAGGGCCACAGCTACATGACGGCCATGGACGCAAGGTCTTCGACGCCTTCTTCAAGCAGATCGCCGTTAAGGGAAGCTCATCCATCGACCTTGTGAGTGCGGACGGGGTGCGTTGGGTGGACGATGCGATGAAGGAGTGGGTACCGTATGCGCTGCGCTGCACAGACACCTTCCACATCGTCCAGTAGGCAACGGAGCTGCTCGACGGGCTGTGCCGCCAGTCATGGAGGGCGGCTGTGCAGAAGGCCAAGGCAGCACCGAAGGGGAGGCGCGCCCGCCCCAGGAAGGGGGAGGAGGCGAGCCCCGAAAGGAAGGCCGCTGCATCCGTGAAGGGCCCAAGCTATCCCCTCCTTCAAGAACCCAGAGAGCCTGACCGAAGGCAGAAGGCGGCGCTTCAGCTCACCACGATCTCACAGCTGCAGCTCCACAGGGCATATCTGCTGAAGGAAGGGATAAGGCTTGCCCTGAAGCTGCCTGCTAACAAGATCAGGGAGGGCATCGAGAAGTAGAGGGGCAGGGCCTAGCGCTCGAGGATCCCCTAAGTTCGTCGAGCTCTAAAAGAAGATCAGAAGGCATCTGGATGCCACAGTCGCCACCTTGGAGAGCGGCCTGTCCAACGCACGCGTGGAGACCATCAACAACAAGATCAAGCTGACCGTTAGGATAGCCTATAGCTTTCGCAGCCTCGACAACCTCTTCGCGATGGTGATGCTCAGATGCTTGGGGGTGAAGGTACCGCTGCTGGGGAGGGCCTAGTGCTCACATATCGGTTCACACATTGTGCAGATGGCTCGTTTGTTTTCGCTTTTTTCGTACAGAAGACCCTGCGCCGTTTTCCACCGGAGCAGGCCGTAGAGATTTTGACCGCCCCACTTCAAAATGTTTGAAATGACTGAGGACCTCCAGCATAACCGCAGGAGTTCCTGTCGCCTCCAAACCGTACAATGAGGATACAAGGTTGATGCATCCGAGAGGGCAAAGAAAGAGATGGTAAAGGGGCATGCAGGCGCTCTGAGTAGGCGCGAATGCGAGAGCAAAGAGACATTGATGGGCCTTTTGGAGAGGTTCTCAGACGAGGAGTCGTGCGAGGGGAGGCTTATCGAGGAGAAGGTCTCCGGCGGCTTTGTCTGCCCGGTGTGCGCCAATACGTCCTGCTCGAAGGTCTGAGGCCGCGCACACAAGTGGCAGTGCACGAAGTGCTCGCACCAGGTGAGCGTGAGCGCAGAAACTATTGATGGAGGGGACCCACCTCGAGCTCAGGAAGTGGTTCGTGGGCGATATGGCTCATGTCCGCCCAGAAGGCAAGGATCAGTGCCTGCGCCCTGCAGAAGGCAGATAGGCTGCAGCTTAAAGACGGCAGGGCGGGTCCTTTTAAGGATATACTCGCCTGGGTCAGATCGCAGTGCGTTCAGCGTCCTTGCAGCTGACACACACGAGGTGGACGACTTCTATATCGGCGCCAAGGCAGCAGGCAAAAGCGGGCGCGGCACAAAGCAGCAGCCGATGCTTACAGCGGCAGGCAGGGCGCCTGCCCCCTGCGCTGCGCAAAGGGGTGCTCGAAAGATTGCTGGCACCAGGTGGGGCATGACCAGCTCTGCCATACATCGAAGATAAGGGTGGATGGCTGGAGCGGCAAAGCTTGCCGGCCTCTCCTCGTTGCGCGGGCTCGTCTAAAGGGAGTACGACAGAGCGGACGGGGATGCATCCCTTCTCATGGTCCACAGGGTGATATCCAACTTCAAGGCCTACGTTGAGGGCACCTTCCATGGCCTTCCCAAGGCCCACATGCACTCCTTGCGGACTCGTTCAGCTAAAGATACAGCCACAGGGATGTAAGGGATGGCTGCATGGAGCTGCTGCACGAGATGTGCCTCATCCATGTCTTGCTCTTTGGCATCGCAGCCACCGCGACGGTCCAGTCGAAGATGCCTTCGATCTTGCCTTAAGCCGCTTACAGTTCAGGGAGCCTAACTATGCTGGAGGTACTCAGCTATTATGTTTGATTGACAATGTAAACCCAATGTATTAAAATATCCAATGAAAGAAGATGATTGTATATGTCTACAGTTCCTACTCAGATTCGTATAGATGCAAACGTTAAGAAGCAGGCCAACGAACTCTTCAGTGAACTTGGCATGGACATGTCCGGCGCAGTAAACATTTTTCTCCGGCAGTGTATCTTAAGAGGCGGTCTTCCGTTTACCGTAGAGGTTCCGCAGTACTCTCAGAAAGTTTTGGATGCCATGAGTGAGGCCAGACGTATTTCCCGTGATCCTGGCGTGTCGGGATATACAAACATGGACGATCTCAGGAAAGCGCTCGAAGAGTAAATGCTGACGGTCAAGTTCACCACAGCTTATAAGAAAAGCTATAAGCTGATGAAGAAACGTGGAGAGAACCTTTCTCTTCTGGAAGAGGTAGTTGACGCTTTACGTCAGGGTAAAGTGTTGGATAAGAGATTCTGCGACCATGAACTCAAAGGAAATCTCAAAGGCTTTCGGGAATGCCATATCCAGCCGGACTGGCTTTTGATCTATTTGATAGAGAATGACATCCTCACTTTAACGCTTGTGGATACAGGAAGTCATTCTGACCTGCTGAATCTCTAACTCTAAGCCGTTCCGTTGTGGAACGGCTCTTTTTATCTGTCACTGCGTTCTTTATGAATCTTCTCGTGGCAGGAGCGACATAGGCTCATCAAATTCGATTCGCCGTTCGAGCCACCCTCGGAGAGCGGCACAATGTGGTGGACTTCCTCCACGGCGACATAGCGGTCTTCCTTAAGGCATATCTCACATAGCGGGTGTTCGTGGACATACTGGTCACGGATTCGTTTCCAGATCCTACCATAACGCTTGCTGGGGGAGTAGCCGCGCTGGAACTTCTCGTAGTGTTGTTCCATGAATTTGTCGTGCTGTTCGCAATACTGTTTTCTGCCCTCGCAGAGGTTCGGGCAGCCAGGATATCTGCATGATCGCTTTTGTTTACTCGGCATGCCGCGTCCTCCTTTCGGGCGACAGATTGTCAAGCTGAGTGCAACATCTCCCTAAAGACCTCGTTGGCTGTCCTGTATTTCAGGACCTTCCTTGGCCTGTCGCAGATCAGCTCCACTGTATGCTGCACCTCCTCGTCCGTAATCTTTACGAAGTCGGTGCCCTTAGGGAAACGATGATCAATGCCCCATAACGTGTCAGAGGGGACCGACCACATGGTCTTTCTAGGCCTGCATGCGGGGAAGGCAGGGAAGGATGCCTATCCAGCACGTGCAGGAGCCACTATCCTTACATTTGTCCTGCCCCATGCACCGCAATAAGGCCCCAAGACAGATCAAGCGACTCTGGGAGCCAGGAGGTGCAGCCTGCCGGCAAAAGATGCACATGGCAAGGTTTGCAAGGGCGAGAAAGACTTGAGTGTGCAGGTATCTTCTCTATCCCCCTGTAGCGCTTCCTTAAGGGGCCGAAGCGGCGCTTCACGATAAGGAAGGGATGCTCTACCTTTGAGCGGCCGGATGCCTTCCTGGACTCGATGCCCTTCTCGGAGAAAAGCGTACAGGCAAGGCCTTCTCTGGTCGAAGGCTTTCTTAGCAACGCTTTAGCGCATAGATGAGAGGTGTGGGTCTTTATGCGTCCTTAAGGGCGCTTCGCTATACCTATATAGCCTAAAGTATGCATAGCAGAACCTGTCATCTTCCCTTAACGAGTGCATGTGCCACAGGATATGTCGGATACATTCTAAGCGGTCGTCTCCACACCATGCACAAGGCCGCTACCGGCATCCACGCCGATATGCGCCTTGTATCCGATACGCCAGACTCCCCCTTTCTTGGACTGGTGCACTTTAAGGGTCGCGTGCATGGTCCTTGTTCTTTGTGGAGCTTTAAGGCCCAGGTGAAGGTCGCGTCCACCATGGAGCCGCCCCGCGCCGTGATCCTTGCCCTTTCGAGTTCTGAATTCAGGTCGTGAAGCACAAGCTTTACCGAACTCCTCTCGCTTTAAGGCTATGGCGCATCTTCGCAAGTGTCGTTGCATCTGGCACCTGCGCTTGCATGAGGTCTACGTGCACAGAAGCGCTGCCAGGAGTGACAATCCAGGATAGCATCTTTAAGTTCCCTCGTCTTAAGAGAGCAAACATTACCTAAAGCAGGCTACATCCTAAAGCTTTGTCTTTACAGCGCGCACATGCCTGACAAGAGCCTGTCAGTGGTAGCTGGGTTCCACCAGTGCAATCCAGCTATCCCACACAACGATTGTATCCATTTGCTCCAGGCGTGCCTCTCGTCTGGTCTTTCTCCTCAGACCTTAGGATTTAAGGTCCTGAAAGCTCATCTGTCTGTCCATATCTTCCTTTTGGATATGCAGGAATACGTGGATGTAGCTATACCATATCCAGAAGACAGATAGGCATCTATGTGGGTATGGGCACTGCGTGGTTCGAGACATTTTGAGCCGATGTCATACAGCGTGTGGCCCCAGCGACCTCATCGAGGCGAATTAATCATCGTTTCCCTAGGGGAAGAACTTTCGCAGGATCCCGTTGGTGTTCTTAACTGTTAGCTTCTGCCATAGATGGTGGGGGTCGCAGAAGTAGAACTGCACACCTCAAAGGGCATCTGTGAGCCCTGTATGCCCTGCGAACTGCTTGCCCCTATCCGGAAGTGAGCGTCTCGAGCGGGCGTCCCTGTAGCAGTCCGACTTCGGCCTTAGAGACGCTCCCGCTGTCGTGGTGGCATCTCTTCTGCGAGAAGCAGCCTCACTGCCCTGTCGGCAAGCACGAGCAGGCACACGGGTCCGCTGCCACGAGCGTGTCGTCCTCCCAGTCTCCGAGGCAAGACCTCGCATCGGCCTGCTTTGGCCTCTCATCCACGGTGTGTAAGATCTCGATCTTACCTTTGGTCTTAGGCCTCTTGCTGCAGACCTGCTTCCCCTTCCTGCGCAGGTGGCACCGCATCTTGCCTTCGGGGCCGGATCCCGGCAGGTCGAGCGTGGTGGCTATGGACCTCACGATAGAATAGTCGGCAGGCTCAACGACGCACCTGCCGCCACCCTCGAGCCTGAGATGTCGTCTATCTGCTCCAGGGACCAGTGTCTGTCCATGATGAGTAAGCGCACCTTCTGCGTAAGCGCAGGGTCTGAAAGCCGCCTTTTCGCCCTGCATCTCCTGCGGCGCTCATCCGCCCTCCTTTTGGGCAGTACATGCCCTAAAGCGGCCGTGGTGTGCGTTCCTCTTGAGCTTGTGGCAGACGCTGGAGCTGTCCTTGCCGATCTCTGCCGCGATATAGCCGATTGGCCTTTCCTTGTGCCACGCAGCTCGGCTATGCAGTCCCTCTCCTGTAGGCTAAGATGTGTGTAGTGGCACATTCCTTTTAGCTTTCGACGTTGATTGAGACAACCAACATCGTAGCCTTCCGGAGTGTGCCACGCTTGCATTCAGCGGGCTATCCTGTTGCGTTCAGAATGCTAATCCGCCAGTGGCAAAGAAAGACTTCGCTACGGTACTATCGTGGCAGGTGTCACAACGGCTGCAGGAGAGCCTCACATCGTTGTTCTGGGCTCATAAAGCAGACAAGCCTAAGAGGTGTATTGGGCACCTTTGTCTGAATGAAAAACTCTATGTTAGACCACGATTGGCTTAAGTCCTTGCCTTCCACCAGTCCCAAAGGGGCTGGGACTGGTGGAAGGACAGGGTCGAGGTCAATCGTGGTCTAACAGAGAGATATTTTTCTGGCTACAGCTCACAATTTTTGAAGGTGTGGCCGATCGGGCGGGCAAAGTCCGCGAAGCGCTCCGGCCAATCCAGAATGTCGCTGGCAAGGTAGGTGCCGTCAGGCTTTGCGGTTTCACGGTTGCCGAGGGCAGAGCCGTGTTTGCCTTCCGGATAGACGATCAGTTGGTAGCGACAGTGGTGCGCCTGCAGTGCCTCTGCGAAGAGCAAGGCATTCTCCGGTGGGACTGAGGTGTCGGTTGCAGTCGTCCAAATGAAGGTCGGGCAGACGTGTTCGTCGGCATACCTCTCAAGTGAGACCTGATCGCGGGCAGCCTGGTCGTTGTACTTGTCGCCCAACAGAGCCTTGATCGACTCGGTGTGGGCAAACTTCCCGGCGGTGATCACCGGATAGGCGAGGAGCATCCCGTTGGGTTCAACGTCCTCTGGTTGATAGCCCAGATCGCGGATCAGCTGGCTGTGGGCATAGACCCCGAGGCTTGCCGCGACATGCGCGCCGGCGGAGGCTCCCGCGGCGAAGATCGCATCCGGGGCGATGTGGAGTTCCTCAGCGTGGTCGCGTAGACACTTCACGCTCTCGGCTAATTCAGACAGCGCGGCGGGGAAGCACTTCGGCTTGAGGCTGTACTTCAACACGAAGGCCTGAAAGCCATGGGTGAGCATGCGGACCGCTAAGGGTTCTCCTTCACGGTCGGAGAGATGGTTGAAGCCACCGCCCGGGCAGAAGATAATCGCGGGGCGTCTGCGGTTTGGATCGACCCGCTCGTAGTTATCCAAGATGTAGCCGATGAGTGTGGCGCTCCCCAGTTTTGTCATAATGGTCTGATTGAGCAATTTCATGATGTGATCAACTCCCCATACAAGCTCGGTATACAAAAAGGATGGCACGTGTATGCGCACCACCCTTGGTTATACCGCGTTTTGCGATGAGCTCCTTATGCTCGCTCAGCTACAGCTTTTGCCACGACATCTGCGACCGTCTTATCAAGCGCAGAGGGGATGATCTTGGTCGGGGAGAGCTGATCCTCGGGGACCAGACCGGCGATTGCCTCAGCAGCTGCAATCTCCATATCCTCGGTGATTGCGTGGGCATGGGCCCTGAGAGCGCCCTTGAAGATGCCTGGGAAGACCAGGACGTTGTTGATCTGGTTCGGGAAGTCAGAGCGGCCGGTTGCGATAACGGCAGCGCCTGCAGCCTTAGCCTCGTCCGGCATGATCTCTGGCGTCGGGTTCGCACACGCAAAGACGATTGCACTGTCGTTCATGGACTTGATCATGTCCTGGGTAACCAGGTGCGGCTTGGAGACACCGATGAAGGCGTCGGCACCCTTGATTACGTCAGCAAGTGAGCCCTGCTCCTTGTTTTTGTTGGTGTACTTTGCGACTTTCTGCTTGTAGGGGTTGAGGCCGTCGCGGCCATCGTAGATTGAGCCCACGTGGTCGCAGAGGATCACGTCGCCGAAACCCATGTGCTCGAGCAGCGTCGCAATTGCAAGGCCTGCTGCGCCAGCGCCGGACATAACGATCTTAAGATCGCCCATCTTCTTGCCGGTGACCTTGGTAGCGTTGAGTAAGCCTGCCGCGGTGACGATTGCGGTGCCGTGCTGGTCGTCGTGGAAGACCGGGATGTCGCAGCGCTCCTTAAGCTTCTGCTCAATCTCGAAACAGCGCGGAGCTGCGATGTCCTCGAGGTTGATGCCTCCGAAGGACTTCGAAATCAGATAGACGGTCTCGACGAACTTGTCCACATCGTGGGTATCAACGCACAGTGGGATTGCATCGACGTCGCCGAACTCCTTGAACAGGAGGCACTTGCCCTCCATAACTGGCATGCCGGCAGCCGGGCCGATGTCGCCCAGGCCGAGGACTGCGGAACCGTCGGTGATTACGGCGACGAGGTGTCCTTTGCGGGTGAGGTCCCACTGCTTTGAATAATCTTTCTGGATCTGACGGCAGGGCTCTGCGACACCTGGGGTGTAGAGCAGAGCCAAATCCTCGTTGGTCTCTGCTTTGGCGCGGGCGATCACTTCGATCTTGCCGTGCAGCTTCTCGTGGAACTCAAGGCTCTTTCTGCTGGTTTCGTCCATTGTTAAACCATCTCCTCGGGTTTAAAGACTGAATCGAACTTCTCTTCGCTCAGATAGCCTAATGATACACAAGCTTTCCAAAGCGAAGTATTGTGCGCAAATGCGTATTGTACCACCTTGGCGGCATGCTCATAGCCGATGTGGCGACTCAGAATCGTCACGACTATCAGTGATCGGTGCAGGTTGTAGTGCATCTTCTGCTTGTTAGCCTTGATACCGCTCGCACAGTGCTTGGTGAAGAAGCAGATTGCATCTAAGAGCAATCTCACCGGCTGCAGATAATTGTATGCGATCACCGGCATAAAGACATTGAGCTCAAAGTCGCCTTGGCTTACGTCGATACCAATCGCGGTGTCGTTGCCCATAACCTGGACGGCGACCATCGCGACCGCCTTACACTGGGCGGGGTTGACCTTGCCGCGCATGATGAAACTGCCGGGCTCATTGGCGGGGATCGTGATCTCGCCTATGCTGTCGCGCGGTCCTGACACCAGCCCTCGGACATCGTTTGCGATCTTCGTCATGTTTGTCGCAAGTGCTTTCACGGCGTCGTGACTGAAGACGATCGCGTTCTTACCGGTCAGGGCATGGAACTTGTTGGGATCGCTCGCGAAGGGGAGATCGGTAATCGATCTTCTGCAATTTCTGGGCTATTAAGGTATCAAAGCCTTTCGGGGCGTTGAGGCCGGCTTCCACAGCGGTACCGCCGAGCACCAGCTTGTAGAGTCTAGGCAGGCTTATCCGGATATCCTCTACGCCCACCTCGATGAGGTTGCGCCAGCCTGAAATTTCCCGGCTGGAGGCGATGGGGATCGCATCCTGGAGGTGTGTACGGTCGGACTTCACGATGTCTTGGTTTTTCGGCTCTTCGAAACTTCTGGTGGGTAGCATAGCCTCCCCGCATTGAGCGCGTCTTGTCCGAAAGGTAGGATTCTCACAGAGGGTGGCAACGCAATGGGTAGGTTTGGGTGGGCGCGCACGCGAGCATGCTGGCACAGCTCTTTAAGTGGTCCCAGGGGGCTTAGCGACGAGTGGAGGGTCTTGTAACGTCTGGTTTAAGGAGCACGACGGCTCCCCCCGACGAGCTCCACGTCCGCGGCAGGGTCGTCGAGTGCCCGGCGTGCCAGCGCCACTGCAGTGTGTACGACACCCGCGAGAGGACCTTATGGCACCTCGACATCTGGCAGCACGATACGATCGTGCACTGCGCCGTCCCCAGGGCGGGCTGCCCTCAAGGGCGGTGTCCACACGTGCAGGATGCCCTGGGAGGTGTACCCAAACTCCCACTTCACGGCGCTCTTTAAGGCCAAGGTGTTGCTCTAGGCCCTCTGTGGCATGAGAGCAAGTGCGATAGCAAAGCAGGTCCGTAAGTCTGACTTTACGCGTCTGGGGGATCTTGGAACAGGGCCACCTTTGAGACCAGGGGTGCTGCCGACTACTCGGGTGTCAGCTACGTGGGGATCGACGACACAGCCCGCAGGCGCAACCAGACCTACATCAGCTTGATGGCAGACCTCGACGGCCACAAGGGTCGCCGCAGCCGCGCAGGACAGGGACAAGGGGGCGCTCTGCAGGCTCTGCGACCAGCTTAAGGAGCACCTCGGCGGGGCACTCGCCGAGCTCACCTGCGACATGGCTTAAGGCCTACTCTTTTGGCGTCGCCTTCGAGATGCCGCAGGCCGCCCAGAGCGTGGAGCGCTTCTACCTCATGCAGCCCTTCGCCAAGGCCACAGACCAGCTGAGGTGCGAGAAGCGCCAGGCGCCTAGCGCCACCAACTACGTCTGGCTCAAGCGCGAGCAGCTCGACCCAAACACGTCACAGCTGAGGATGGCGAGGGCCTGCGCGATGAGCGAGGCCATGCGCGACAACTACGCCTGCCCCGACTGTAAGTCCGCCGAGGCGCTGCGCAGGCTCTGCTCGTAGATGATGCACTCGAGTGTCCCGAGGATGAAGACTAATGGCGAGGACCCTCAGGAAGGAGTGGGACGGTATCCTCAGCTGGTGGGGCTTAAGGTCAACCAACGCGATCCTGGAGGGCCTCAACTCGCTCATCCAATCCATCAAGAGAGCTGCAAGGGGATTTAAGAACACGTCCTACTTCGAGACGATGATCTTCCTCAGGCTCGGGAAACTCAACTTCTCGGCCCAGACGTCGCTGGCATCTGCTACCCACTAGAAATGCGGAAGACCCGGTTTTTCTGCTCAAGTTTCTTAAAACAGGCGATCAGATCCTGTGCTTCGGGGGATCAACTCCTGGGTGAGCTCGGTGGTTGCTGCGATGTGCAGAGCACTGGGGAAGGTATCGTTGGGAGACTGGGAATGGTTGACTGAGCTATGGGGGTGAAGGACCTTCTTACCCGTGATCTGGTTGCCACGGTTGGCGATGACTTCGTTCACATTTATATTGCTCTGCGTGCCAGAGCCAGTCTGCCACACCTTGAGCGGGAACTCGCCGTCGTGCTGGCCGTCCAAGATCTCATCGGCGGTCTTCTCGATCAGGGTTATCTGCTTGTGCGGAAAGACACCGAGCTTGTTGTTTGCCTGGGCTGCCGCTTCCTTAATCTGAATCAAGGCGCGGATGATCGCTTGGGGCATATGCTCAGTACCGATCGCAAAGTTCTGATGGGACCGTTCGGTCTGGGTTCTCTACAGGGCACCCACAGGTACCGGAACCTCTCCGAGTGAAACGTGCTCTATGCACACGTTTCCTATAGTGTGTCTCCTTCGTTCGTACACGACGTCCTTACCTTACTATGAATAGGCACCAAATAGATGTTGAAGGCTGTTTCAGAGATGTTGCAATTGCTGTGCATAAACTTACATACGGTTACAGATTTGATAGGAGGAGGTGCATCCATGATCCCAGAGGGCACCCCAAAGGATGGGGTGTGGCATACTCACAGGAATCTATCGAAAGGGTTCTAGACTACATACGCGATGGTGCGCCAGCAAAGGACGAGCCGCCTGATTCGGTGTGTGTGGCTCTACCCTCTATGGTTGGATGTGCAGACAGACACCAAATCTTATGCCATATGATCACTCTGTCCATACAAGATACCCTCAACATATGGGATGGGAGACCCTTTAAGCTGTGCTTTGGCAAGAGGCACATGCTACACGCAAATATGGTATCGGTGAAACTACCATATATGGTTGAAGAAAACGATATCTGGCAGAAGAGCCGATGGATGCCGCAGATCCTGATGCTAGCGACAGTATGCGGGTGAAGCGAGAAAAGCTTGCCTTTGCGATGTATATGGGTTAGACCTTGGGGTGCAGTGCTGGAAGAGACGATGAAGGTTTTAAACGCCGAAAGTAGCAAAGAGCTCACCGGTCAGGAGAAACACAAGCTCTCCGATGCTTCCTCAACTTGATTTTTTGTACCAGAGCCCCTGTGGGAGTCCAATATCTCCTCCTTACGCTACTGCTGTGCTACATCCCACAGCAACACCCCCGATAAGTACAAGGAGGTCAAAGCTGCCATACATGAAAAGATTGAGGAGTGCAATGGATCTTCAAGGTCGCTGCTACATCAAACAGAAGCCAGAAGAGTGCAAGTATCCTCTCAAAGTCTCTGGTAAAAAGGTAGCAGGGCTCTATGCGGAAAAGAGGGGACTTATGTGGGTCTTTGTCAAATGCTAATCCGTCCTTGCACACCGTACAACAGCGCCGCAGAGGATATCTTCGGTAGGCTCAAGCATGAATTCTTTTACTATCATGATTGGAGCCACACCATACGCAGCGAATTTATGGATCAGTCTAACGGCTACATCATGTAGTATTACAACGAACGACCAAAGGAATCATTCGGCTGGATGAGTCCTTTGGAATACCGCCTGTCACTGGGTCTAGCGACCTAGGTTCTCCAACTTTTTGGGTCCGCCCCCGATGCAGGGAGTTTTGTGAGGAGGATACCAGTGAAGCCGATCGTTTGCATCACCCCTTCGATCTTCGAGGGGCCGGATAAAGAACACAAGCTCATCAATATGAAGTATACGAGCATGATGAAAGCAGTGGGGATGCTTCCTATCCTGTGTGATTACGACGACGACCCCAGTGACGTGAGTGAGCTTCTGGATCGGGTTCAGGGCCTTATCCTGACCGGCGGTTTCGATATGGACCCTGGCCTCTATGGGCAGAGACCTCTTCCGAACGCGGATGCTCCTCACCCGGAGCGTGACAACGCAGAGTTTGAGCTGCTGCGGGAAGCGCTCGACCGCGATATGCCGGTCCTCGGTATTTGTCGCGGTGTCCAGGTGCTCAATGTCCTGCTCGGGGGGTCCCTCTGGCAGGATGTGAATGAGCAGGGGGCCACTGACTTCAAGCACTCCATCTACGATGAGCCTGAAAAAGACGTTCACAAGGTGACGCTTCTGGCGGATACTCCGATTGCAGAGGCGGTAGGGAAGCGGCGTCTTTTGGTTAACTCCTGCCACCATCAGGCAATCCGGGAGCTGAGTCCGGTACTCACATCGGCAGGGTATTCCCACGATGGGCTTATCGAGGCCGTCTATATGCCGGGGAGGACGTGCGTGTGGGGTGTGCAGTGGCATCCGGAGTCGCTCTACCTCAACCATCCTGAGGAATTTGGACTGGCGAAAGGGTTTGCGCAGAACTGCCGTGCCTATGCGAGCCACCCGCACCGGCTCTTCAGCGTGGCCTAAATCTGATTTTCTAAGTCTTTCTCCCTATGGGTGCACAAACGATAAGTTTTGCGCTAACCTCAACCTTGACAATTTTTCTGTTTCCAAATGATAAACAGCGAGGATAGTCCGTCTTTGCTGCAGGGAGGTTCTCTTGAAGCGTACGAGGATCTATGAGCTCTATAAGGATAAAGAGGCGTTCTCCGAGAAGAATGTCACCTGTGCAGGATGGGTCCGCTCCATCCGCGATATGAAGAACTTTGGATTTATCGTTCTGAACGACGGATCCTGCTTTAAGGACCTGCAGGTGGTCCTCAATAAGGAGATGCTGGGGGAGGAGACCTACGAGTCGATCGTCTCCCAGAACGTCGGTGCAGCCCTCATTGTCACGGGCACTATCGCGCTTACCCCGAGGCGCCCGCAGCCCTTTGAGATGCAGGCCACTAAGGTCGTCATCGAGGGCGCTTCTGCCCCGGACTATCCGATGCAGAAGAAGCATGCGACCCGTGAGTTTCTGCGTACCCAGCAACATCTGCGGAGCCGGACCAACCTGTTCCGTGCAGTCTTCCGTATTCGCTCCATCGCTGCCTACGCGATCCACATGTTCTTCCAGGAGCGTGACTTCGTCTACGTGAACACCCCGATCATCACCGCCTCCAATGCGGAGGGTGCAGGCGAGATGTTCCATGTGACGACGTTTGACATGGCGAACGTGCCGAAGCTCAAAGACGGCTCCGTGGACTGGTCCAAGGATTTCTTCGGCAAGCCGACGAATCTGACCGTCTCAGGGCAGCTGCAGGCAGAGAACTTCGCGATGAGCCTTGGGGACGTTTACACTTTTGGCCCTACTTTCAGGGCTGAGGATTCCAACACTCGCCGGCATGCTGCAGAGTTCTGGATGGTGGAGCCGGAGATGGCGTTCTGCG
Source organism: Atopobium sp. oral taxon 416 (assembly GCF_018128285.1). Lineage (NCBI taxonomy): Bacteria > Bacillati > Actinomycetota > Coriobacteriia > Coriobacteriales > Atopobiaceae > Atopobium > Atopobium sp. oral taxon 416. The sequence goes on along the minus strand of NZ_CP072380.1, from coordinate 2,146,545 downwards.
ACCTCGAAGGGGATATGGATGTCGCTGAGGCGATGCTCAAGTTCATGATCCAGGCCGTCCTTGACCGGTGCCCTGATGAGCTCAACATGCTCAGCCGCTTTGTGGATAAAGGCCTGCTGAACCGCCTGCGCCATGTGGCCACCTCGAAGTTTGCCCGCACCACCTACACTGAGGCCATCCAGATCCTGCAGAACGCACAGGAGAACGGCTATCACTTCGAGTTCCCGGTCAAATGGGGCATCGACCTACAGACCGAGCACGAACGCTACCTGTGCGAGAAGCACTTTAAGCGCCCGACCTTTGTGACGGACTACCCAAAGGAGATCAAGGCCTTCTACATGCGCGCCAATGAGGACGGCAAGACCGTTGCGGCAGTCGACTGCCTCGTGCCGGGCATCGGCGAGATCATCGGCGGTTCCCAGCGCGAGGAACGCTACGACAGGCTCAAGCAGCGCATCGAGGAGCTCGGGATGGATGAGAATCAGTACAAGTACTACCTCGATCTGCGCAAGTACGGCACGTGCCACCACGCAGGCTTCGGCCTCGGCTTCGAGCGTCTGATCATGTATCTGACTGGCGTCGATAATATCCGTGACGTGATCCCGCACCCACGCTTTGTCGGCAACTGCGACTTCTAATTGCTTGAGAACACAGCTATACAAAGCGGGAGGTCCAGGCGTTTGGCTGATCCTCCCGCTGCCCTTCCGCTGCGTTATAGGGGAAACTATGTGCAGGGACCTATTCATATTGGATTTTGATGATGGACAAGGAATCATTGATCCCGCTTGGGACCAGCCTGAAGACCATGTTCCTGAACGGTTACTCTATGCATTCGTGCCGGAAGAGGATATAGAGCATTTTGTAGGTGGCATCCCTCATCGTGTGCTCGGACGATTCGATACCATTGCATTTAAGCCCCTCGTATATGAAGTCGACATAGATGGATTCAAGCTCACCCTATGTCAGGCGCCGCTCGGTGCTCCAGCAGCAACCCAGCTCTTGGATTGGCTCATTGCCCATGGAGCACACAACATTCTGGCGATCGGCACCGCCGGGGTTATCCGGGACCTCCCGGAAAATAAGCTGTTGCTGCCGGTCAAGGCGCTCCGGGATGAAGGCACATCGTTTCACTATGCCCCGGCAAATCAATTCATACGCCTTGATTCGAAGTATCTTGATCATATCAAAGGGGCTCTAGCTTCTTTAGGAATCAATTTCCAGGAGGTGACCACCTGGACAACCGATGGCTTCTTTCGGGAAACGCCTCAGAAAATAGCGGCGGCAAAGCGTCTGGGCGCGAGCACTGTTGAAATGGAATGCGCGGCTCTGGCTGCCTGTGCCAAGTATCGGCACGTGAATTTTGCCCAATTGCTCTTCAGTGCGGATTCTTTGGCTGCGGTGCAAGCGCATGATACCCGAACATGGGGGAGAGTTTCGCACAGCTTATCGTTGCGCATAGGATGTGCGGTTCTAACGGCTATGCCGGAAATGTCGTAACCATAGCATGGTATTCAACGCTCGGCGCCTCCCGTGCTGAGCGTAGTGGGAGGGAGTCAGTTAATAGAGCGGCAGGTCGCCGGTCAAAGGATCAATCTGCTCGGGGCTTAGCGGTTCAAAGGCGAGACAGGTATAGGTTGACTCCCCGTGGAACTCGGTGATGCCTGCATCCCGGATGAGGGCGACGATGAAGCCCCGGTCTCGTCCCAGCTGTGCTAAGTCGAGCAGCTCCTGCTCAGAGTCCACGTAGACGCAGACCTTTGCGACGCCCGCATCAAACCAGTCAGAGAGCGGCGTCGGATCCTCACCCTCGTCGTTGAGGTAGATCCAGCTGGGGTCGCCGGCTATATCGGTCTCGACTCTGACCTCACCCAGGCGGTGCTCCCGGGCAAGGGCCATAAGTGTTGCCTCCACGCAGGCGTGGCCCGCCTGGGCCGCGATCTTGCCTTTGCGCATCCTGAGGTCACGGCGCATCACGATCATCTGTTTTGCTTTGTAGCTAGACATGGGACTTAAAACTCCTTTGTTAGGCAGCGACAGAGGCGTAGGCGTGGTCGACGGTGATCTTGCAGACCGCGTCCGGTTTGTGTTCCACGATCTTCTTCGAGATGAGGACCTTCAGTTCCTCATCGCTCATATTCACATCGTACGGTTTTACGATATCGAATATAACATTCGTGTGGGTGGGGCCAGGTACGGTTCTGAGGTCATGCATCGAGAGGCGTGGATTGATCGTCTTGAGCGTATCGTTGATCCAGGCGCGCAGCTCGTTGACTGCAGGGTCGTTGATTACGATCGGGTCCAAATGCAGTGTCATCACAAACCCCTCGTGCTCCCGAAAGTACTGTTCGATGTTATCGAGCGTATCGTGGCCTTCCATAATATTGATGGTGGAGGGCATCTCGACGTGGGCACTCCCAAACTGACGACCCGGGCCGTAGTCATGGATCATCAGATCGTGCATTCCGATCACATTGGGGTAGCTCGTGATGACCTTCCTGATGTGGTCGACCTCCTCCTGTGAGGGTGCGCGGCCCAGAAGCGGACTTACGGTGTCCCTAACCAGGCTGATGCCCGAGTAGAGGACAAAGATCCCGACCGCAAGACCGCAGATCCCATCGAGGTCTATATGGTAGAAGTATGAGATCACTGCAGAGAGCAGGACTGCTGCGGTGGTGATCACATCGTTGCGGGAGTCGACGCCGGTTGCTTTAAGCGGCTCACTGTTCAGTTTGGTGCCGATACGTTTGTAGAAGTACTGCATCCAGAATTTGACTGCAATCGAGGCGAGCAGCATGAAGACCAAGACCAGATTGAAGTCGGTCTCCTCCGGATTCAAAATGCGGCGCCCGGAGCTGATGATCAGTTCGATGCCGGCGGCCGCGACGATCACGGCGACGACAAGCCCTGCCAGATACTCAAAGCGGCCGTGTCCGAAGGGGTGGCCGGTATCCGCAGGCCGATCCGCGAGTTTGAAGCCGATCAGCGAGATGATGGAGCTTGTCGCATCGGAGAGGTTGTTGATTGCGTCAGCGATGATTGAGACGTAGCCGCTCGCGAGCCCGACGATGCCTTTGCCGAGTGCTAACGCAACGTTGCAGATGATTCCGACGATGCTTGCATAGTTGCCGTAGTGGGTGCGCTGCTGCGGCGTTGGATCCTGAGGAATCTCCCGTATGACCTGAGAGGGAAGAACAGAAGGCACAGGTGGCCTCCTTTCGTTACATGAAAACCGCGCCGTTGGTTCTGCAACAGCGCGGTGGCGTTCAGTGTACATAGCTTGTTTAGTTTGTACCTGTTTTTGAGATATGCAAACACTCACTGGTGAACAAGCGTGATTTCTTCACCCGGACGGATCAGGAGGCAGTTGTCAGCCAGATCCTTAAAGCGGTGCGCCAGCTTGTCACTGTAGAGGTGATCCGGATAGAGGTGGATCGGGGTCACGTTCTTGGCGCCGATCAGGTTCGCGCAGCGTGCCGCCTCGTCGATATCCATGTTGAAGATGCCGTCACCGGGCAGGAAAGCGTAGTCGATGTGCTCTTTGGGCATCTGAGTCTTCATCTCAGGCACATAGGAGGTGTCGCCTGCAAACCACAGGGTGATGCCCTCGGTGCGGATCAGATAGCCTACACACTGATCGATCGGATGGTTCTTATTGCAGGCGACCGTAGCGCTGATCTCTAAGGGTCCAAACTGCTTGGTGAGGTAGACATCCTTGGAAGGATGGGAATCCATATTCTGCCAGAGCTGGCAGGTGTGTTTGCGGGCGGGAAGCTCGATCTGGTTGTGGTCGTAGTGCTGATGCGTTACCAGAATGAGATCCGCAGGCTCGTTGTACTGCTCTCCGGCATAGGGGTCGATGTAGGTGATGTAGTTGTTTACGGCGAGACGGAAGCTCGCGTGTCCTTGATAGAGAAGTTTTACCATGACTGTATGCTCCTTTCCGGATCGTCAGGCTGATAGACCCTTAGCTATGATCTTAGCGTTCAATGCGCCTCAATGCTGAGTTATGAGCGCTGTTTCTCAGGGAGCTTTTTGCTCCTGGGTAAAAAGGCTCTCCGCTACTTATGGTGGGTAGCACTTCTGCATCCCTTGAGCGCGGGATGCCCGGACAGCCAAGCTTTTGGCGACGGATGCGGTCCTGAGGTGCGATATGGATGCTTAAGGTAAGGCATGCTGACAAGGCTCTTTAAGAAGCCCCAGGGGGCTTAGGGGCGAATGGAGGTCACAGACGTCTGGTTCGAGAAGCGCAGATGAGCGCAGGACGAGTTCCATATGAAGGTGGTACACGTCAGGACCAGGTAAGTGGTGAGCCCTGCCTGCCACAGGCGCTGCGGCACCTGTGACAGACGCAAGAGGATCTTGTGGCATCTCGATATCTGGCAATACGAGACGATTGTACACGGCGCAGTGTTGAGGCCCCAAAGACGGCGTGCATGCCGCAAGGATACTCTGGGAGGTGTGGCCGAAGACGCATCGCGGCGCTCTTTGAGGCCCAGCTGATCGTTTGTCATGAGCGTTGTGGCCATAAGCCTCTGCACGAGACAGCCCATGCGCATATGGAGACTGCTTGGGAAGGCGACATCGAAGGCAAGGGACGCAGCAGACTATTCCAGAGTCGTGTGTGTAGGCACAGACGACACCGCCAAAAGGTGCGACCAAAGCTGTATCAGCATCATGGCTGACCTCGACTACCAGCGCACCCCCGCCATCACGGAAGGCAAAGGACAAGGGCGGCAAGTGAGATGAGCTTAGGGAGCACACAGGGGACAGGGCGAAGGGTTTAGAGGCCATGCGCGACATGGCAAAGACATAACTCCCTGGGAGTCACCGCAGCGATGCCCCAGGCCGCCCAGATCCTGGACAGCATCCATGTGGTGGCAGCTCTTCATGAGGGCGACAGACCCTGTGAGGTGCACACAGAGGCGCGCGCCTGCCAGATGGCAGAGGCGATGCAGGACGTCTATTCATGCCCCGACAGGGAATCGGCTGCTGCAGCCCCAAACCGCCTTTGCTTGTAGATGATGCACTCTGCCGTGGCTAAGATGAAGAGGGTGGCAAGCACGCTTAGAAAGGAGTGGGAAGAGATCTTGAATTGGTGGAAGAGGAATTTAACCAATTCGTTCCTCGAAGGGCTCAACTCCCTCGTCTAATCAGCAGAAAGCGCTGCTAGGGGCTTCAGGAACATGTCCTACTTCGAGGCGATGATCTTCCTCAGACTGGAAAACTCAACTTCTCGGCCCAGAGGCAGCTGGCCTGCACTACCCACTAGAAACGTCGAAGAGCCTAAAAATTGTGGGTGAAGGCAGCGTTTTAAGATTCTATAGAGCTAAAATAAAACTAGTGAAAATTCTGTCTTGACAGACTAAGTTTTCTTTATCTGTTAGACTTTTTATTTCCTGCCCGGAGGACCTGTGGTTTCTGATACAACGACGACGTTCAAAGTTCCAAAGCAATCACGAACGAATACAAAGACGCGTACCCATGTGCCCTACATAAATTCGCTCGATGGACTCAGGGCGCTGTGTGCACTGGCGGTTGTGTTCTACCACATGAACCTTATCTGGTGCCAGGGAGGTCTGATCGGTGTCAGTGTCCTCTTCGTGCTGTCAGGGTATCTGGCAACCGGCGGCTTGCTGCGTGAGTTTGAGCAGAGCGGGCGCATCTCCTGTGGTCATTACTATGTCAAACGCATTAAGCGCCTTCTGCCGACCTGTCTGGCTTACGTGGCAATCGCGCTGGCGGCCTGCACGATCTTCGACCATCAGCTCTTAACAAAGATGCGGCCCGATATTATCCCTGGCCTTCTGATGTTCATCAACTGGTTCAAGATCTTTACACAGCAGTCCTATTTTGCAGCAGCAGGCGCACCGTCACCTATAACGCACTTCTGGTCGCTCGCGATCGAATTCCAGTTCTATCTGGCTTGGCCCCCTATCCTCTACTTCTGCCTGCGTCACAAGGCAAACAAAAAACAACTGATCATCGGGCTTGCGATCGCGACTGGGCTCTCTGCGGCAGCGATGGCGCTGCTCTATGTGCCTGAAGCGGACCCTTCCCGTGCCTACTACGGCACCGACACCCGCGCGCAGTCGCTGCTCGTTGGATGCCTGCTGGCCTTTGCTTGCCCGCTTGAGAAGCAAACGAGCTTTCGCGCGCAGGACCAGCCGACCGACAAGCGCGTGAAGCTGGAGCTCTCCGCAGCTGGCGCCACCATCGCCCTGCTCGTTATGATGAATGTGACGAACGGTTATTCCGCTTTCTCTTACTGGGGAGGTACGCTTGCCTGCTCCGTGCTGGCGGCCTTCGCTATCTACGGCTTGCTCGTGCAGGATACGGTGATGGGAAGGATCCTCTCCATCAAGCCGCTCGTGTGGATCGGTAAGCGCAGCTTCGCGATCTATATCTGGCACTACATTATCATCGAGCTTTTGACTCCACGTGCGGGTGTGAACCAGCCGTGGTATCTAATCTTGCTCGAGTTGGTGTTGACCTTGATCGCAGCGGACATCAGCTACAACGTGGTTGAGACCCCGTTCCGCAAGCACATGGTGCATGCGGTGCTCAAGCACGGTTACTTCAAAGGCCCTAAGGCCCGCAGAAGAGCACGCCGCCAGGTCAAAGAGAACAACGAGACCGGCTTGGTGCGCGCGGTGCATCTGTGCCCGATGAAGCTGATCAGAACCATCGCGTCTATGGCGGTGCTCGCCGTCGCAATTGTCGGTTTAATTACCGTTCCGGCTGAAGCTGCCGTCGGGGACAACGGGGATGCGCAGGAAGTGGTGAGCGCCGCGACCCTGAAGAAACCGCTGACGGATGGGGAATATGACGTCCTCTTTATCGGGGACTCAGTATCTTTAGGCGCGATCGACAATCTGAATGCCGCCTTCCCGCATGGGATGGTCGACGCTGAAGTCGGACGGCAACCAACCGATGCCCTCGCGGTCTATCAAGGCTATGCGGGCAAGGGCGTCGTGGGGGACAACGTTGTGTTCTCAATCGGTTCCAATGGATACCTCACTGAAGACTTCCTGCAGCAGCTGGTCGACGCCGTGGGGCCGGGCAAGCAGATCTGGTTCGTGAATGACCGTGTGCCGAAGCCGTGGTGCTCACCGAACAACACACTCCTGAATCAGCTAGCCGCAGCAAACGACAATGTCTCCGTGATTGACTGGTACGATGATTCACAGTCCCACAACGAGTGGTTCTGGGATGATGGAACGCACCTGCGTCCGAACTATGCGCAGAACTTTGTAGACCTCATCGTCAACACCATGGGCTACGAAGTCCCGACCAAGGAGAACACCACCTACAAGGTGATCTTCCTGGGCGACGGGGTGTCGATCAAGGCCGCTGATTCACTTTCACAGGCGTGGCCTTATACAATGATCGACTGTTCTGCGGGCAGAAGTTCTGACGAGCTTGAGAAGGTCTGGCAGAACTACGTGAACTCCGGGACTGCCGGCAAGCGTGTCGTGATTGCCCTGCAGGCGGATGTGCCGCTTTCGAGGGACCACGTGAACTCACTGCTCAACACGATCGGGGATGACGTCGAGGTCTGGCTTGTGAATGGGTACAGCACCGCGAGCTTTGCCGATGCGAACAACCAGATCCTGTTAGATATGGCGTCCTCGCGTAAGAACGTTCAGGTGATCGATTGGAACTCTGAGGTCCAAGAGCATCCGGAGTACATGGATGAGATTGGTCAGAGTTTGACCGATGAGGGTATCAAGGCCTACACCGATCTGATGGTCAACGCCGTCGGAGATGTGAGCGACAAGAACGGAGATGACCAGAGCCAGGATCAGGCCCAAGACCAGACTGATCAGTCACAAGATCAAACAGATCAATCACAGGGTCAATCGAACCAATCCAATCAGTAGGCAGATTGTCAAGCTGAGTGCACCATCTCCCTAAAGACCTCGTTGGCCGTCCTGTAGCCTAATACCTTTCTTGGCCTGTCACAGATCAGATCCAAGACATGTTGTACCTCCTTATGTGAGACCCAGGAAAAGTCGCTACACCCTTAGGGGAAGAACTCACAGATGAGGACATCGGTGTTCTTAACTATCGCCTTCTGCCACAGGTGGTGCGGCTCGCAGAAGCAAAACTGTACACCTCCCAAGGCTTTTGCGACCTTAGCCCTGCCGGGAGAGCTGCTTGGCGCAACCAGGCGTGATTGTCTTGAGCGAAACCCCCCTCAAGGATGCTGAGCTGGGTAGCGCGCACGCCCTTGCTACCCACAAGCAGCCGCAAAGGAGTGCTTGGACAAGACCCAACGGGCACGCAGAGGTTGGCCCCATAACAGTGTCGGTTTGCCCACTTACCCAGACAGAAGCGCTCAGAGGACCTCCCTTAGCCTTTCTCAGAGCATCTGGGAGACCTTGATATTGCCCCTCCTTTGGCGCCGGGCGCCTTCCTTTCCAGTCGCTCGTTTGTGCGGGGAGAGTCCAGAGCGCCGGAATCGATCGCGCTAGGGAAACGATGAATAATTCGCCTCGATGAGGCCAGTGGAGCTGCACGCTGTATGACATCGGCTCAAAATGTCTCGAACCACGCAGTGCCCATACCCACATAGATGCCTATCTGTCTTCTGGATATGGTATAGCTACATCCACGTATTCCAGCATATCCAAAAGGAAGATATGGGCAACCAGATGAGCTTTTAGGACCTTAAATCCTAAGGTCTAAGGAGAAAGACCAGGCGGAAGGCATTCCGTCTTGGGGCCTTCTGCCGGATGCGGTGCATGGGGCAGGACAGATGCCAGGATGACGGCTCCTGCACGTGCTGGATGGGCATCCTTTTCCGCATGCAGGCCTAGGGAAACGATGATTAATTCGCCTCGATGAGGTCGCTGGGACCACACGCTGTATGACATCGGCTTAAAATGTCTCGAACCACGCAGTGCCCATACCCACATAGATGCCTATCTGCCTGCGGATATGTTATAATTACAGCAACGTATTCCAGCATATCCAAAAGGAAGATATGAGCAGCCAGATGAGCTTTTAAGACCTTAAATCCTAAGGTCTAAGGAGAAAGACCAGACGGGAGGCACACCTGGAGCAGATGGATACAATCGTTGTGTGGGATAGCTGGATTGCACTAGTAGATACCAGCTACCACTGACAGGCTCCTGTCAGGCATGTGCGCGCTGCAAAGGCGAAGCTTAGGATGTAGCCTGCTTTAGGTCATGTTTGCTCTCTTAAGACGAGGGAACTTAAAGATGCTATCCTGGATTGTCACTCCTAGTGGCGCTTCTGTGCACGTAGACCTCATGCAAGCGCAGGTGCCAGATGCAACGACGAGCGCGAAGATGCGCCATAGCCTTAAAGCGAGAGGAGTTCGGTAAAGCTTGTGCTTTACGCCTGAACTTAGAGCTCGAGAAGGCAGGGATCACGGGGCGGGGCGGCTCCATGGTGGATGTGACCTTCACCTGGGCTCTAAAGCTTAACGAAGAACAAGGACCATGTGCGCGACCCTTAAAGCGCACCAGTCCAAGAAAGGGGGAGCCTGGCGTATCGGATACAAGGCACATATCGGCGTGGATGCCGCAGGTGGCCTTGTGCATGGTGTGGAGACGAGCGCCTAGAATGTATCTGACATATCCTGTGGCACACGTACTCGTAAGGGAAGATGACAGGTTCTGCTGCGCAGACTTTAGGCTATATAGGTATAGCGAAGCGCCCTTAAGGACGCATAAAGACCCACACCTCTCATCTATGCGCTAAAGCGTTGCTAAGAAAGCCTTCGACTAGAGAAGGCCTTGCCTGTGCACTCTTCTCCGAGAAAAGCATCGAGTCCAGGAAGGCATCCGGCCGCTCAAAGGCAGAAGCATCCCTTCCTTATCGTGAAGCGCCGCTTCGACCCCTTAAGGAAGCGCTACAGAAGGATAGAGAAGATGCCTGCACACTCAAGTCTGCCTCGCCCTTGCAAACCTTGCCATGTGCATCTTTTGCCGGCAGGCTGCACCTCCCGGCTCCCAGAGTTGCTTGATCCGTCTTGGAGCCTTATTGCGGTGCATGCGGCAGGACGGATGTAAGGATGGCGGCTCCTGCACGTGCTGGATGGGCATCCTTCCCTGCCTTTCCCGCATGCCGGCCCAGAAAAGTCGTGTGGTCGGTCCCCTCTGACACGTTATGGGGCATTAATCATCGTTTCCCTAGAAAAGCCGTGTGGTCGGTCCCCTCTGGCACGTCATGGGGCATTAATCATCGTTTCCTTAGGACAAAGAGATCTATCGTGTCGAAGCGCAGCGTGAGGAAGCGCCTCCTCTACCGCTGCGGCTGTCGCTGCGCTTGCCAAGTACCCCGGTACCCCGCACCCAGCTGACCCTCCGACTTTGCGAGCAGATGGGCATTGAGCGACTTTTAGAGCATGAGCTTGAGTGCCTCTTTGCTGGAGCCTTCGAGCAGCTGCATTATCTCGTCCTGGTTAAGAGTAAGTTTGATCTGAGCCATGGTTGAACCTTCAAGTCTCTTTGACTTTTGGCAATTGCAAATGATACTTGAAGCTCGAGCCTCTGGTTCGTTTCTCTGTATATACCACTTTGCGGAAGTGACCGAGCTCTACGAAACTTTTCATTTACTTACAGCAATACACCGCATTTTATCGCCTAAAAAGACATTCCTAGCGCTATCATCAAAGGAACAAGGACACGCCCTGCTTCATAAGGAAGAAGGGTCTGATGCTTGGAGAGGAGAATCCATGCAGTATTCCGCAGAAGTGGAGAGGATGTGCCCCGTTGCTAAGGGCGCAGACCACGGACCTGCACCAATTCCCGAGGAGGGGAAATGGGTTCAGGCGAAAGAGATCAAAGACATCTCTGGTTACACGCACGGTGTAGGCTGGTGCGCACCGCAGCAGGGTGCTTGCAAGCTCAGCCTCAACATCAAGAACGGCGTCATTGAAGAGTGCCTGATCGAGACCATCGGTTGCTCCGGCATGACTCACTCTGCAGCTATGGCAGCAGAGATTATGCCTGGCAAGACGATCCTCGAAGCTCTCAACACTGACCTTGTCTGCGACGCAATCAACGTCGCAATGCGTGAGCTGTTCCTCCAGATTGTCTATGGCCGCTCCCAGACCGCATTCTCTGAAGGTGGACTGCCTATCGGCACCGGCCTCGACGACCTTGGCAAGGGTATGCGCTCCATGGTCGGCACCACCTATGGCACCAAGGCAAAGGGCGCCCGCTACCTCGAACTCACCCAGGGCTACATCACCCACATGGCGCTCAACGACAAGGATGAGATCGTGGGCTTTGAGTTTCTAAACCTCGGCAAATTCACCGACGCAGTCAAGGCTGGCACCGATCCTAAGAAGGCCTTGGACGGCGCAATGGGTCGCTTCGGTCAGTGGGATCAGGCTGCTAAAGTCATCGATCCGCGTCAAGAGTAGGGAAAGGAGCTGATAGACATGGCAGTGACGTTTGAAGGTTATGAGCGCCGTATCGATGGCATCAAGAAAGCCTGCAAGAAATATGGCATCAAAGACCTGAAGGATGCACGTAAAATCTGCACCGATCTCGGGTTTGATCCGTACGCTATCACCACCGGCATTCAGTCAATCGCGTTTGAGAACGCTAAGTGGGCATATACACTAGGCTGTGCAATCGCAGTCAAGAAGAACTGCACCAGAGCAACCGATGCTGCAGAGGCTATCGGTGAGGGCCTGCAGGCATTTTGCGTCCCTGGCTCCGTTGCAGACGAGCGCAAGGTCGGCCTGGGCCACGGCAACCTGGGCGCTATGCTTCTGGGCGAGGACACCGAGTGCTTCTGCTTCCTGGCGGGCCACGAGTCCTTCGCAGCTGCAGAGGGTGCAATCGGTATCGCTAACAACGCCAACAAGGCTCGTAAGAAGCCGCTGCGCGTTATCCTGAACGGCCTTGGCAAGGACGCCGCACAGATCATCAGCCGTATCAACGGCTTCACCTATGTGAAGACCAAGTTTGATTACTACACCTCCAAGCTCAACATCGTCGAGGAGATCCCCTACTCCAAAGGTCCTCGTGCTGCCGTCAAGTGCTACGGCGCCGACGATGTCCGTGAGGGTGTCGCAATCATGTGGCATGAGAGCGTCGATATCTCCATCACCGGCAACTCCACCAACCCGACGCGCTTCCAACACCCGGTAGCGGGCACCTATAAGAAGGAGCGTCTGGCTGCCGGCAAGAAGTACTTCTCCGTCGCTTCCGGTGGTGGCACCGGTCGTACCCTGCACCCGGACAACATGGCTGCTGGCCCTGCTTCCTATGGCATGACCGACACCATGGGCCGTATGCACTCCGACGCACAGTTTGCTGGCTCCTCTTCGGTGCCGGCACACGTCGATATGATGGGCCTTATCGGCATGGGCAACAACCCGATGGTCGGCTGTACCGTTGCCTGCGCTGTCGCTGTTGAGCAGGCACTGAACAAGTAAGGCTTCCGCAGGCCACACCTTCGAATCATACGCCGGCTTTCACCTTCTGGTGGGAGCCGGCTTTTTGCACCGGTGGGTTGTCAAGCTGAGTGCACCATCTCCCGATATGTTAAAGTCAACCCCAGGCTTACCGATTTGGGCAATATATCTGCACCAGCCGGGGCAATGGAATCAGCCAGAATCGGTGCCTGCACCCTCCTTTGAGAGAGGCTGGCTGCAGGCAGGTCCTTGATCCTGTAGGAGCTTCCCGTGATGCGTATGAGATGGCAACGGTAGTATAGCCTGTCGGCTATGGCTAAGGCTATAGGCGCATTGCCGAAGACGTCGGCCCACATGCTATCCCCACGCTTACCGACACGCCGTCGAGCCCTTCTTATAGCTTATCGAGACAATCTAGAAGATGAGGCCAGCACCCGCCAGCAGCTCGTCTTTTCAGCTGGTCGCCAGCGACGGGCTCTACGTCGTGCTTTGTCGCTACCGGGGAGAGCGTCTCCTGCTCCTTTTAGACCTCAAGCGCCACCTTCATCTTGGACTGTGGGCTGTAGGTCTTCCTTGTCGTCTTTGACATTGCCATCCTTAACAATCCGTGTCTTTCAGACACATCTTCGCAGGATTTAGATGGACGGTCAAATCTGTGTTTTAAAACCGGCAGCTACATCACCCCACCGATTTACAGCAGGGGGAGGAAACTCCAAGTAAAGATTCAAATTGCTTTTGAGTCATATGGAGTGACTGGCGAATCCTCCTCATTTCCTGTGGGGATAGCAGCCCGTTCTTTCTTACACATGAGGCTGCAAGAGTATGGGCGAGTTTGCCTGCTTCGGTGACATTCATGACATGACATTATTGCCATATTGGTCGCATTGCCAGCGCCCAATACCGTCTACGGTGAATGTTTGACCGCGATGCTTTTCTGTCATCGACTCCGATGTCTTACACACCCCCGCTCCACACTCTGCGCAGATCACGGCTGTTCTCCTTTCGGTAGATCGCTCTGTTCTCAGTCACGCTCTGGGCCCTGTAGAGGGCTTGCATTCTTCATCAATGGAGAGCTCCCAAACTGAATGATCATCCTGCTCAACATCACGAACGCTGAAAAATAACGAAGGATAGGGGTGCACTGTGAACGGAAACCGAGTGGCTCACCACTATGCAGGTAAGAGCAGTTTTAGATAACGAGCACGAGGTTATTACAGTGATGGGATGCCAAACTGTGAGAGGTCGAGGACTTCAAAGAGCCACAGGTCAAAGGTGAGAAGCACCGCCCCGATTAAGAAGGCAGTGATACCGAGGCCGACGGATTTTACCCGGTCAGTTCTAATAATCGCAGGGGCTTTCTTGCGGTAGTAGATGTTGATTGGGCGCTCTCCACCGAAACGGCGTGCTTCTCTGTCATCGTAGGTATCGCGCGTAGTTGCCTGTACGAAGTTCCCCTCCACCTGAAAGGTGAAGGTCAGGTGGTAGATATGCGGCGCGGCAGGGAGAGACTGTCGCGCAATGTAGCGAGCAGTGGTCTTTTTATATAATACGAAGGGGGACACGATCTCCCAGATTCCTAGGATTACTAAGATAAGGGAAAAAGGGAGCAAAGCCCAGCTTAACGCTTCTATATCCTGTTTGGGTAAATAGGACAAAAAGTTCAAGTATCAGATCACTTTCTTTTACGAGTGCAAAACTCTTATTAGTTGAACGTAGCAGCACGGATGCTATTTTACAACGATGAAAAACAAAAATATCCCAGTCCTAAAAGAACGATTCTTTTTAGGCTGCCTGGTATATGTGTTGTCCTGCTTCGATTGCCACATGAGCAATCTTTTTGAGGTACCAGGGTGCTATGGTTTAGGCTGTTGACGGTGACGTCTTTCGACTTGATTTAGAGAGAGTGTATGCATATATGGGCGCACAGTATCCCCGTACGGTAAAGGAGTGAGACCATGCCAACCTGGTCATTGAGCCACCCTATCAAGGCTGCCTTTTTTGATGCTGATGGCACGCTGCTGTCATTTAAAACCCATACGATCTCAGAGTCCACGAAGCGTGCCCTCCAGGCATTGAAGAAGTCCGGGACAAAGTGTTTCTTGGCAACGGGGCGTGCTCCCTATATGTGCGACTCGATCGATACCTCAGATATGGAAGGCTTCATCCTCTTTAATGGCCAATTCATCCTGGATCGCTACGGCGTGATCTTTAAGGCAACGATCGACAAGGACGATGTAGCGACCGTGGTCGGCCAGGTACACCAGGGGCTCTATGAGTGCGCCTTCCTAGCAGAGCAGAAAGCCTATGCCAGCGGCCGCAATGAGCTGGTAGATAGAGTAGATGAGATGGCACACATCAGTTTTCCGGTAGAGGACATCGATCAAGCCCTTAGCCAGGATATCTATCAGTTCAATATTTTCCTGCTGCCGGGAAAGACCGATATTGTGCGTAACAACACCAAGCACCTCAAGATTACCCGGTGGACCCCTGAGTTCGTCGATGCTTTTCCGATCGACGGTGGAAAATCTCGCGGTGTAGATAAGATGCTCGAGCACTATCAGATTCCTCAGGAGGAGTCCATTGCCTTCGGTGACGGCGGCAACGACTTACAGATGTTCGGAGCAGCTGGTACCAGCGTCGCAATGGGCAACGGTAACCCCGAAGTGAAGGAGGAGGCTGACTTTGTGACAGACGATGTGGACCATAACGGAATCTGGAACGCGTGTGTGAAGTTGGGCCTCATCGACGGCGAGCTGCTGTAGAGAAATGACTAACGCAATGATTCAGGAACTCGGGAACCATGTCTTCGACAACCACTTCCACAACGTGGGGCCGGAACCGGATGACTATATGTTGCACTACGCCCCCTATGCCAGTCACGTCGGGGCCGATTCTGCTGTCGTAATGATGGATGGAATGCTCGCCCGTGAAGAGGAGGGACAGCTTGTCCTCCCCAAGCTGCGTGACTACCAGACCAAACCCGAGTATGTTTACCTCTTTGCAATCGACGATATGCGCTTCTTCTTAGCGCTCGACGTGGTGGTGAATGTTGGGGATGAGTTTACCTATCTCGGGCTGAACGGCTGCCGGTTCTATACGCCCCGCTACCTCGCCTTTGCTGCAATCACAGGCTATCAGCTGTGGGATTGGCACAAGCACAACCGTTTCTGCGGCGCCTGCGGTACCAAACTCCTTCATGCCCCCAAATCTCGGGAGCTTGTCTGCCCTAACTGCGGCATGATCGTCTACCCGCGCATCAATATCGGCGTGATCATCGGTATCACTGATGGGGATAAACTATTGCTCACGAAGTACACCGGCCGCTCTTATACGCACTATGCGTTGGTGGCGGGCTACACCGAGGTAGGGGAGACACTCGAGCAGACCTGTGAGCGTGAGATTATGGAAGAGGTGGGCCTCCATGTGAAAAATCTCACCTACTTTACTGATCAGCCGTGGTCCTTCTCAGGGACCTTGCTCATCGGTTACTTTGCCCGCTTGGATGGTGGCAGCCAAATCAAGCTCGACCACCATGAGCTTGCGGTGGCGGAGTGGAAGACGCGCTCTGAGCTCTCGAAGACGCATGAGGATACTTCGAGCATGACGAACTATATGATCGAGGCCTTCGCGAAAGGCGAAGATCCGTTCTCACAGGGACGTTAAGCTGCAAGTCCCGCAATCAGTGAAACAGAGGCGATAATAACAACGACGATGGGCTCTCCGCTCAGGATGCCTGAGGACACTACGAGGCCACGCTGGGTGTCCGGCTGGCTCTGCTGTTCCTGCTCTGCAGGAGTGAGCTGTGCATGATGGTTCTCGCAAACTTTGTCGTAGACGAGTTTGATGAGGGCGCCAATGAAGGCGGTAGTGCTCATATAGAAGGGCAGATAGGTGCCCAATCCCAAGAGCATCGCGGGTAAGTTTACCCAGTAGAGGATGACACCGGCGATAAAGGCGGTGAGGTTGGGGGATACCGGTGATCGCGGTGGCAGTCACGGAAACCTGGGCTGCCACAAAAGTTTTACCCGGACCGAGACATCCTGTCCATAGATATTAAGAAGGGCAAAGAGGACGGCGCTTGCGACCACTGCGCCGAGAAGGCCACTGATCGCTCGGCCGATCCACTGGACGCGCGGTGAGGTGCTGAGGATCTTACCTGCCTTGAGGTCGTTCATTACATCACCGGTGAGGCCGCAGGCGACTGCGATGATGCCCGCCATGTAGAAGAGCTGTACTTGGGTGTTCTGTCCCAGGGCGGTAACAGCCAGAAGCACGAGCAGGCCGAAGATCTCCATCGGGCCAATACACGTCTGTCCACAGGGCTGCGCAGACATCGTGGTGCAGATAAAGCACAGGACTACGACGATGAGGCTCGGCAGTGGTCCTAAAGAGAGTCCAAAGCAGATAAAGAGGGCGACTGCAGCGACAGCCAGCCCTAAGATCCCGGCATCGTAGTTGGGGTTACCGGTGACCAGGGAGCGGGGATTATCGTCCGGATTCTTCTGCTGTTTGGTGTCTGGGGCTTTTGTTGTGGTATGTGCGATTGAAGGAATAATGTCCTTTGTGACGGGGTAAAGCCTGAGTCTATCATGAGACCCATACCGAGGCTTGAGACGGTTGCCTGAGCAGTTGCGATATCTCATAGGTTGAGGATACTGCCACCTACGATATCCCGAAGTTTGCAAAGGGTGTGCTACCGAACCAAAAAAGCAGAGGAACCAAGCCGACCATGAATCCTACGCTCATCATCATCGGCGAATTATAGATACCGAGGGAGACGCCGGGGATCGGAAGTGATGCAACGATCGTCGGGAAAGCTCCCAGCGCGTCGCGGAGAAAGCCGTAGAGGCCTGTGGTGCCCATTGATACGAAGAGCTGCCGGTCCGGTCTTTCCGCCGGCGTCGATAGCTTGAGCGTCTCTGTGACGGCTTCACCGGTAGGGAACTTGAGGTCGGTGTCGGCCATAAAGTGATGGTAAATGAGGACAGTGTAAACCAACCTCCAGGATGGTGCCGGAAAAGGCGACGGGTAAGGCCTGTGTCCACCTTATCCGATCAGCCAGGCTGGGTATCCAGGCTCCGGGGAGCGTAAAAGCCAGACTACCTGCGACCATAGCGCCGGAGGACATGATCGTGTGGGTGACGTTCACCTCATTGAGGGATGTGTCGTCTAAGAGCTTTAAGAAGAAAAGTGAGATCATTGCGGTAAAGCCGATAGGCCAGGGCAGGGCGTTGATGCACAGTGCGGTATAGGTTGAGAAGGCGGTGATGATGACACAGCCGCTGCAGCCGATAATGATGGAACGGGAGTGAGCTGCGCGCATATTGGGCGGTTTTGAGCCTTGTGTGCCATGAGTTAGCCCTTTCATGTGGTGCGTTGCTAATAAACGTACAGGCGTGCCTCACGGCGGCTTTGCCGCCGTATCTGTTACACCGTGCTTAAAGGCTTTACACCACCCAAGCAATCCGAGTTACTTTAAGATTATTGATTTAGTTACAGTGAATGGTTCTCGAAGAGTGGATCGTCGTGCCAGATAACAACCCTGCCTGTCTTGAGGGTCTTGGGCATATCGATCAGGCGTTGGTTTGCAGAGCCCCTAAAACGCAGTGAGATGTCCTTCTCTGCTTGGATAAAGGGGCCATCGACTAAGACATCCAATGTGTTGAGGATACGGTCCGTAACGTCGGTGCGAGGGCTTGTGGTGTAAGGAGCCTTGACGGGGACTTTGCCCTGCAACTCTTCAAGCGTGAATCCGGAGTAGAGCCAGATGTCCTTTTGGGGGTAGGTCTTCTTGACCTTCTCGAGGAAGTCGACCAGACCTTCCTGGTTCTCAGGCTCCATCGGCTCTCCGCCCAAGACGGACAGCCCATCGATATAGAAAGGCTCCATGCTCTTGATAATGTCATCCTCTACGTTTGCATCAAACGGCTTGCCCGCATCAAAGCTCCATGCAGAGTCATTGAAGCAGAATGGGCAATGCCTGCGGCATCCGGAGACAAACAGTGTGGTCCTGACACCCTCACCGTCAGCGATGTCACAGTATTTGATGTTTGCGTACCTCATCGATCACAAGCCTTCTTCGTGTTGGAATACGTATTGTATACCACACACTATTTGGTATGCCCTCAAACAGTATAGTTAGACAATATACAACATATTGATGAAGTACAGAGCGGCAATATAAGAGGGATCTACACCATCTTGATATCAGCAGTATTAACTTGTCCTGTACGAATTGCTTCAGGCCTGCTTGTATCCCACCAAACGCTACCGTACGATTATCCCAGCAGTACCCCCCATCCCTATGATTGCTTTTGCACTTGCGCGTAACCCGATGGGTCATTTTATATAGGTGACCATCGGCAAGGTATTGCTATGGCGGATTAGCATTCTGAAGTGCAACAGGATGGCCCGCTGAATGCAGGCGTGGCACACTCCGGAAGGCTACGATGTTGGTTGTCTCAGTCAACGTCGAAAGCTAGAAGGAATGTGCCACTACAAGCATCGTAAGCCTACAGGAGGGGGACTGCATAGCCACGCTGCATGCAGAGGGAAGGCCAATCGCCTATATCGCGGCAGAGATCGGCAGGGACAGCTCCAGCGTCTGCCACAAGCTCAAGAGGAACGCACGCCACGGGCGCTTTAGGGCATGTGCCGCCCAAAAGGAGGGCGGATGAGCGCTGCAGGAGATGCAGGGCGAAAAGGCGGCTTTCAGACCCTGCGCTTACGCAGAAGGTGCTCTCTCATCATGGACAGACACTGGTCCCTGGAGCAGATAGACGACATCTCAGGCTCGAGGGTGGCGGCAGGTGCGTCGTTGAGCCTCTCGACTATTCTACCGGCAGGTCCTTAGCCGCCACGCTCGAGCTGCCGGGATCCGGCCCGCAAGGCCAGGTGCGGCGCCACCTGCGCAGCAAGAGGCCTAAGACCAAAGGCAAGATCGAGATCTTACACACCGTAAAGGAAAGGCCCAAGAGGCCGATGCGAGGTCTCGCCTCGGAGAGGGGGCAGACGACACGCTCGTGGCAGCGGGACCCGTGTGCCTGCTCGTGCTTGCCGACAGGGCAGTGAGGCTGCTTGCCGCGAGAAGATGCCACCACGACAGCGGGAGCATCTCCAAAGCCGAGGTCGGGCTTTTGCAGGGACGTCCCCTTAAGACGCTCACTTCCGGATAGGGGCAAGCGGTTCGCAGGGCATACAGGGCTCACAGATGCCCTTTGAGGCGTGCAGTTCTACTTCTGCGACCCTCACCATCTATGGCAGAAGCTAACAGTTAAGAACACTGACGGGCTGCTGCTAGAGTTCTTCTCCTAAGGGCAGCGACTTCGGCAAGGTCACAGACGAGGAGGTGCAGCATGCGGTAGAGCTGATCTGCGACAGGCCAAGAAAGGTCCTTGGATACAGGACAGCCAACGAGGTCTTTAGAGAGATGTTGCACTCAGCTTGACAATCTGCCGACACAAAAACTTGAGATCTTTAAGCTGCATTGGATGGTGATATCTGGTCCTCTTCTGATATAGGTTTCGTTCTTTCAAAGAAAGCATCTACTACCTTCGCTGGAATTTTGTTGTTGATCGTTGAGTGGGGACGTTTTCTGTTGTAGTAGCCCTCAATGAATTCAACTTGCGCATATATGGCATCCTTTCTTGTTGCAAAGCCTTCTCGCTAGTACATCTCGCCTTTAAGAGTGGCAAAGAAAGACTTCGCTAGAGAAACGATGATTAATGCCCTATGACGTGCCTGAGGGGACCGACCACACGATTTTTCGCGGCCGGTATGCGGGAAAGGCAGGGAAGGATGCTCATCCAGCACGTGCAGGAGCCGCCATCCTTACATTTGTCCTGCCGCATGCACCGCAAGAAGGCTCCAAGACGGATCAAGCGACGCTGGGAGCCGGGAGGTGCAGCCTGCCGGCAAAAGATGCACATGGGTAAGGTTTGCAAGGGCGAGAGAGACTCGAGCATACAGGAGGTCTTCTCTATCCCCTAGTAGCGCTTCCTTAAGGGGTCGAAGCGCCGCTTCACGATGAGGAAGGGATGCTCTACCTTTAAGCGGCCGGATGCCTTCCTGGACTCGATACCTTTTCGGCTGAGAGTGCACAGTTAAGGCCTTCTCTGGTCGAAGGCTTCCTTAGCAACGCTTTAGCGCATAGATGAGAGGTGTGGGTCTTTATGCGTCCTTAAGGGCGCTTCGCTATACCTATATAGCCTAAAGTCTGCGCAGCAGAACCTATCATCTTCCCTTATGAGTGTATGTGCCACAGGATATGTCGGACACATTCTAGGCGATCGTCTCCACACCATGCACAAGGCCACCTGCAGCATCCACGCCGATATGCGCCTTGTATCCGATACGCCAGGCTCTCCCTTTCTTGGACTGGTGCGCCTTAAGGGTCGCGTGTATGGTCCTTGTTCTTCGTTAAGCTTTAGGGCCCAGATGAAGGTCACATCCACGATAGAGCCGCCCCGCGCCGTGATCCCTGCCTTTTCGAGGCTATGGCGCATCTTCGCGAGCGTCGTTGTGTTTGGCACCTGCTCAGACATGAGGTCTACGTGCACAGAAGCGCTGATAGGAGTGACAATCCAGGATAGCATCTTTAAGTTCCCTCGTCTTAAGAGAGCAAACATGACCTAAAGCAGATACATCCTGTTATGAAGTGACCGTTGTCAAGAGGTAATTTTAGGAAATTTCCCCCCCCTGGCTAGCCACATTTGTGTTTTTCTGACAGCATCTGGAAAGAGCTCTGATTTAACAGTTCCCGGCATGTGGCCACTCTGTTATACGTGGATTGGCTACCAACAGGCTAATGGTTTTGCCATGAGCTCTGCGATCTAAAAGCGTGGATTTCTGTTTCCAGTGCCAACATAGGATGGACGCGGATGGCTTAAACCTTACAGTGATCACAGCTCCCTCCAGATGCTGTCAGGTATTTACTTTGTCTATTACTGCATGAATCCGCAGATTCCTGTGGATTTATGCCTTGGCTGCCCATAGACATCATGGACAGATGGCTGTCACAGGACTTGCCGCGTAAGCGGTGCGTAGCACCCTTGACAGACAAATGGACCAGATGTTACTCATGCTGCCTTCTTTCCGGCTTCTCTGAAAGCGATGTTGCCTGTCATCATTGCCCATATAAAGCAGGCAAGTTCCCTGGCAACTGCAGCAACCGCTACATTTCTTTTTCCCGTGGCGGATCATGCGGTAATACTTGCTTTGAAGTCTTGTGTTTGCTCTGTCAGCATATGCAATGACATCAGCTGTATTTCCGTCCTGCCTGCAGCGCAGTTCCTTGGATTTATGTCCGATCTGTCCCTTGCAGATTCCTTTTGCCCCTTCAATGAGAAACGTACGAAGATGACTGTTGCCAGCTTTTGAAATTCCGCTACGTTGGATCTTTGTTCCACTGGAAGATTCTCCCGGCGCAAGCCCGAGGAATGCAGCGTAGGTATTGCCTTTGGCAAAACGACTGAAATCGCCGGTCTCTACAATCAGTGAAGGTGCCGTATGAGTCTTTATACCGAGAAGACAGCCAAGCTTTTTGACACTTTCCTTGTAATCATCATCGCCAGCAAGTTCCTCGATCCGTTTGTCGAAGCGTTCGATCTTTGATGAGTGTTCCTTATAGGATGCCAGATACTCGTCGAGGGTCTCGCGCAGCAGATCATCCAGTTCCAAGTGTCTTCAGCCAGTTCCAGTGCTTGATTGTCCATTTGTTGCCATCATAGAAAAAGCCATGACGCAGGCAGAAAGCATTGATCTGCTGTTTGATCTTCTTGAGTGCCAGTTTGTGGTCATCCCTCATACGGAGATATTCTTTTACAGAGTCATCCTTATCGGTGGGAACATGAACCGCAAGATATCCGCCATAGCAAAGACACTGAGCGATCATGTTGGCATCACGTGCATCCGTCTTCACCCGCTTGCCCTGAGGGGCTAGCATTGTGCTCGGCGCAAGAATGACGCATTTTACACCGGCGTTCGTTAGCTGATGGTATAAGGAGTATCCAAGACATCCGGCTTCGTAGCCGCATTCAACAGAATAAGTATCGGTAAGGCCAAGTTTCTTTTTAAGGTTCTCAATAAATTGGAGAACGTTTTTCTGACAGTCAAGATAATGAGGGCCGCCAGACCTACGTCGAGCTGCGGAAACTCGCATCGGCCATCATCATATGGCGGACCACCCTTGCAGTCTCGGGTCACCTGTCGCTTACCTGGTTGACACCGAACAGGTAGACATACCAGTTAAGGTAGCTTTTGTATGTTGGATATGGGACATGCCCATGAAGCGCCAGAGGTATCTCTTGAGCCAGGAGCAGAGGTTGTTCACGAGCTCCATGCTCTCAAGGTATTCCGGGTCTCGGGTATGATTTGGAGACTGCTCCGGCATCGCGTATGACCCCGCTGTGGGCGCACTCCCGCTCATGCACGACGAGCGCGCCTTTGGCTATGTGGCCGCCGAATGCGTCCCTGATCCTCCTCGTGGACGGCTTGCCGTGTCCGCAGACCACGGCGTATGGGTTCTTGAAGACATCTATCCCGACAGCTATGCAGAGCTGCTGGGAGGAGAGCCCCCGCTTCCTCGCCTGGCCGTATCCGTGCGGAAGGTCCGTATTCACGATGTAGGTCTTACCGATCCAGACGCGCTTCTTAAGGACGATCCTGTCCTGGTAGCCATCCCACGGTGGTAAACACCCGGTGCCTCCACTCCCAGGCGCTCTGGTGAGATATCTGCAGGGATTTAGCGATGCAGTCCAGGGACATGCTGTAGCGCATGAGCCGGATGGGCGACACCCAGCCCGCCAGCCCGTAGCGGGCATGCTCGAAGACGGTCCCTGTAAGCGAGCTGTACTTGCACCCGCAGCCGAGGCACTCCCAATCTCTGTGTGCCACTCGGCGCGAGGCTATCGCACTTGGTGCGCGCGGACTCGCATGGCGGGCAGCAGGGATGTGGCCTGAACTCGGAAGGTGTCAAAGCCCGTCTGCTTACGACAGCGGCGACCGGCTATGGCCTCCTCCAGCTGGCGGATCTTCTGCTCTTCGGCCTCTGCGATGCGGGTACAGGAGGGATTCTCCCGTACCATGATCCTGACGATTCCACTTCGCCCTGGAGGCCACCCGGCAAAACCGTCGCCAAACACAGAGCCGGGTGGCCTCCAGGGCACATTCTCCATTTGGCATGTGGAATTGTATCACCTGGACTATCAGGACAGCCTGAACCGGCCCCCATTTACTTGACTGTCAGAACACCTTATAGTCTTTGATCCAATTGTACAGAGGTGTGCCTGTCGGGATAGCCGAGCTCGTTGATCAGCGGGGCGACCTTCCTGCTGTAAGTTGTAGTAGAGCTCGATCGCATTTTTCTTGTCTTCGTAGCTGAACATCTGCAGAATCCTTCCATACATCTGCTCGGTACAAATTTTCGATACCACCCTCGTCTGGTCCGATCTGGCTGACGAGAAGGACGTCCGCCCTCAGCCCCGCGGCATGCTCGGCCGCGATGGTCCGTACCACCAGCCTCGGTGTGGTGGCGTGGGCTGCGTCGAACCTTGCGAGCTGGCATCAGAGCTCCGGCCGGTGCACGGTCTTGGTAATGGGACGCCTAAAGCCGGACGCTCCGACCACCTATGCTACACGGTCCGCCTCCTGGGGAATGACGGGCGTGTAGGCCGCATGCGCCTTGAGTAGGTGCCATGTGGTGCCGCCCGCCTCCACCAGCACGTAGTCTGCCAGGGCGGAAAGCGTCTTCATCTTCAGATGCGGCGCGACGAGCTTGGCGGAGCCGTCGGTCGCGGGCGGCTGTACCAGAACGCCTGCTCCTCGTCCTTCTCGTCCGCGTCCGTCAAGACGGGGCAGCCAAACGGGAGCACGTGTGTGGTCGTAGTGAGGACGACCGTGCCGTCAAGCTCGCGTGTGAGTACGTCGAGCAGGCTCGTCTTCCCGCCGCTCCCGATGACCGCAGTGATTCCGCGCCCGATGCCAAGCTCCTTAGCAAGTCTCATGCCACGACTCCCCCCACAGGCAGGTGGCTGCTCTGGCCATCCGTGGTAAGAATTCCAACGTGACAGCCATGGCGGCGCATTCTTCTCGCCTCTCTCTCACGGGATAAGGCCTACTGTCTGTCTAAATATATCAAACGTATATGACATATATGATATACTCTGCACGACGAAGCGTGCAGAGCGATTGCGTGCCCAAAGAGAGGAGACAGGTGTGAGCGAGAAGAGCGAGCAGATCAAAGTTCAGGGCGAGGTAGCTAGCATCGTGTCCAACGTGCTTGCGGAGTGCGACGTCACGCATGTAGCGTGGGTTGCCGCTGGTGGCTCCAACGGTGGCTTCTATGCCGCCCATTACTTCATGGAGCGCGAGTGCAAGGGGATTGCCTCGCACATGTACACAAGCAACGAGTTCGTTCTTGCGACGCCGGCTTATGTGGATGAGCGCACCCTTTGTGTGATCTGCTCTATGCGCGGCACCAAGGAGACCTGCGTTGCCGCAAGGGTTGCCAAGGAGCACGGCGCTGCGACCATCGCGCTCTATGTGAACGAGTCGGACTTGACCGAGACGTGCGACCAGAAGATTGCCTACGAGTCCATTGCCCTCGACGAGAGCCGAACCGAGCGGGTCAATTCGAGCATCGCGCTCATGATCGCAATGAGCCTGACCAACCAGACGGAGGGCTATGCCCATTACGATGAGGCCATGCGGGCGTTTGATGTGGTGGATGCCATCTACCGGAAGGCTCTCGACTACGCGCAGCCACTTGCGCACGAGTGGGCTTCCCGCATGGCTGGCCAGAAGACCATCTATGTCATGGGTTCAGGTCCTGCCTATGGCTCAGCGTACATATTCTCGATTTGCAACATCGAGGAGATGCTCCAGATCGACTCGCCCACGATCAACAGTTGCGAGTTCTTCCACGGTCCGTTTGAGATACTCGACAGGGCTAAGCCGGTCTTCCTACTGGTTTCCGTTGGGCGCTGCCGTGCGGCTGACAAGCGCGCTCTCGACTTCCTCAAGCGCTATGGCGACGACAACGTCTACGTGCTCGACGGGAAGGAGATTGGCCTGAACGACCTCCCGGATACCGTGAGCGAGTACTTCAACCACATCCTGTTCTCGCCCATCCTCAACAACGTCTACATGCGCGCTCTCTCCGCTGCCACAAACAAAGACTACAACACGCGCCGCTACATGTGGAAGGTCGCCTACTAGGGAAACAATGATTAATTCGGCTCGATGAGGTCGCTGGGGCTGCACGCTGTATGCTGCCGGCTTAAAATGTCTCGAACCACGCAGTGCCCATGTCCACATAGATGCCTATCTGTCTTCTGGATATGGTATAGCTACATCCACACATTCCAGCATATCCAAAAGGCAGATATGGACAGATAGATGAGCTTTTAAGACCTTCAAGCCCAATTTGCATAGCTGTGCTGCCCGCATACCCTGCTAGCTGGTCTTCTTCGCATAGAAGTCCCTGTATCTGAGCACTTTTTTGGCAGCGCATGGCGCGGTCCAGCACCCATGCCACCTTCTCGTCCATGTTATCGCCGATGTTGCGGGAGACCCACCAGAGGTCGAGCCATCCCTAAATGTCTGCGGCCCTAAATCCGCTGTGGGACCTCAGGAGACTCTTGAGCAGGTTGCATTCCTGGTTGACCATCTCCAGGCAATTGTCCCTGTCAGGGAGCGTGCAGCACTTCTTCGCGTCGTATGCCTTACTCTCGAGATTCAGGCGCTTTGCGAGGACAGCGTGCGACTTCTCCTTGTCGTGTATGTGCTCGAATCTCCGCTCAATATGGCCTCCGAAGGCATCCCATGTCCTCTTCCGGCTCGTCTTGCCGAGCCCTTCGTCCAGGCAGAGCGATGTCTCGTGGACGTCCACGGCGACGCCGATGCAGACCTTGTTCCTTGAGAGGCCCCACATCGTACTGCCATCAGCATTGCGCAGACGCTCTTCTAGGTCGAGCGGCCACTACGTCTCATCGAGCCATATCCTCTCGAAGAGAGTGGCGCCCTCCTGGCAGGGCGCGATCACGCCGAAGAGCTTCGCCGTCCACTACGCAGGGGTCTGGGAGGAGCACTGGTGGCCCCAGGCTCATGCCGCCTCGCTCTTACTGCTTAAGGATCTTCGACAGGAACATGGCCCATTTCAAGACGGGAAGATGCCTCGAGTCGAAGAGCGTGCCGGTCGCAGACGTGAATGTCCTTCTGCAGTTGAGGCAGCGCTATCTCTGGACGCCGTTGCGGTCGTGCCCGTCGCGCTTGAAGCGTGTGGATCCGTGACCTGTATCATTTTTTCGGACAGTGCGGCTTGAGGAATTATGAGGCTCCTCTATACTGCAAGACAAGCCGATCGAAAGGACGACAAATGGCAAGGCAGATTGTCAAGCTGAGTGCAACATCTCTCTAAAGACCTCGTTGGCTGTCCTGTATCCAAGGACCTTTCTTGGCCTGTCGCAGATCAGCTCTACCGCATGCTGCACCTCCTCGTCTGTGACCTTGCCGAAGTCGCTGCCCTTAGGGGAAGAACTCCCGCAGGAGCCCGTTGGTGTTCTTAACTGTTAGCTTCTGCCATAGATGGTGGGGGTCGCAGAAGTAGACCTGCACGCCTCAAAGGGCATCTGTGAGCCCTGTATGCCCTGCGAACTGCTTGCCCCTATCCGGGGTGAGCGTCTTAAGGGGACGTCCCTGCAGCAGCCCGACCTCGGCCTTAGAGACGCTTCCGCTGTCGTGGTGGCATCTTCTCGCGGCAAGCAGCCTCACTGCCCTGTCGGCAAGCACAAGCAGGCACACGGGCCCGCTGCCACGAGCGTGTCGTCTGCCCACTCGCTGAGACGAGACCTCTCATCGGCCTGCTTTGGCCTCTCATCCACGCTGTGTAAGATCTCGATCTTGCCTTTGGTCTTAGGCCTCTTGCTGCGCAGGTGGCGCCGCACCTGGCCTTGCGGGCCGGATCCCGGCAGCTCGAGCGTGGCGGCTAAGGACCTGCCGGTAGAATAGTCGAGAGGCTCAACGACGCACCTGCCGCCACCCTCGAGCCTGAGATGTCGTCTATCTGCTCCAGGGACCAGTGTCTGTCCATGATGAGAGAGCACCTTCTGCGTAAGCGCAGGGTCTGAAAGCCGCCTTTTCGCCCTGCATCTCCTGCAGCGCTCATCCGCCCTCCTTTTGGGCGGCACATGCCCTAAAGCGCCCGTGGCGGCCGTTCCTCTTGAGCTTGTGGCAGACGCTGGAGCTGTCCCTGCCGATCTCTGCCGCGATATAGGCGATTGGCCTTCCCTCTGCATGCAGCGTGGCTATGCAGTCCCCCTCCTGTAGGCTTACGATGCTTGTAGTGGCACATTCCTTCTAGCTTTCGACGTTGACTGAGACAACCAACATCGTAGCCTTCCGGAGTGTGCCACGCCTGCATTCAGCGGGCCATCCTGTTGCACTTAGAATGCTAATCCGTCGTCCGAAATATTGACACAGGTCACGTGAGAAAGTATGACAGGTTCTGCTGCGCAGACTTTAGGCTATATAGGTATAGCGAAGCGCCCTTAAGGACGCATAAAGACCCACACCTCTCATCTATGCGCTAAAGTGTTGCAAGGAAGCCTTCGACTAGAGAGGGCCTTGCCTGTGCGCTCTTCTCCGAGAAGGGCATCGAGTCCAGGAAGGCCTCCGGCCGCTCAAAGGTAGAAGCATCCCTTCCTTATCGTGAAGCGGCGCTTCTGCCCCTTAAGGAAGCGCTACAGAAGGATAGAGAAGATGCCTGCACACTCAAGTCTGCCTCGCCCTTGCAAACCTTACCCATGTACATCTTTGCCGGCAGGCTGCACCTCCCGGCTCCCAGAGTCACTTGATCTGTCTTGGAGCCTTCTTGCGGTGCATGGGGCAGGACGGATGTAAGGATAGCGGCTCCTGCACGTGCTGGATGGGCATCCTTCCCTGCCTTTCCCGCATACCGGCCTAGGGAAACGGTGATTAATTCTCAATGATGTGCCAGAAAGGACCAGCTATGTGGCCTTTCGCGGCCAGCATGGGCATTAATCATCGTTTCCCTAGAAAGGCCGTGTGGCCGGTCCCCTCTGACACGTTATGGGGCATTAATCATCGTTTCCCTAGGAAAGCACGGGGGGATATCCGGAATCCTCGCCCGTGGGCAAGGGCAGTAGCCGGAATCTCGTGATGAGCGCAGTTCCACCAAATGTGCCAGCCACAAGCGATTGTGGCTGGCACATTTCCGTAGGAGGGACCGTTCACGGCAGAAAAGTAACCGTTTATTACAAGATGTTATAGACCACTATTACATTAACAATAAGACGTATATAATGACTGTAATGTCAGATCAACAAAGGAGGTCGAGCGCACATGAACCAAGTGATCCTTGCGTCTCATGGCGGGCTTGCAACGGGGGCGCTGGACACCGTCCACATGATCGTGGGGGATGCCCCGAATGTGCATGCAGTCTCGCTGCTTCGTGATGACAAGGAGCCCATCACAAGCAAGGTCGAGCGACTTGCCAGCGGATTCGATCCCCAGGATGCCGTGTACGTACTCACAGACATGCTGGGCTCAAGCGTCAACAACTCGATGGTCGAGTACCAAGCAAGTCATCCGGGTGTCACCGTGATTGCCGGGATGAACATGCCCATAGTCCTGACCCTGGTGCTTTCCGACAAGAGGCTCGATGACGCCGCGGTGCGCGATCTCGTAGCGGAGGGGAGGCGCGGCATCGTGAACTGCGCGCATCCTGATGCACCCACACAAGAGCCTCAGGCTCAGACCACGGGACGTCCAAAAGCCAATGGTGGTCCCGCGAAGATTGTCCTCACGAGGCTCGACTATCGCCTGCTCCATGGTCAGGTCGTATTCTCCTGGGTCACGAAGGTGGGAGCCGAGCGAATCATCGTGGTGGATGATGCCACTGCAAACGACGAGGTCAGAAGGGGTGCGCTCCGTCTTGCCAAACCCACGGGCGTGCGTTTGAACGTCTTCACCGTCGACCGTGCCCTCAAGAAGATGGCAAAGCTCAACACGTTGGGCGAGAAGGTCATGTTTGTCTTTGGTAATACGTCCGAGCTGCGCAGGTTCTACGAGTCCTACTGCCTGGGTGCGGTGAACCTCGGAGCGACCGCCAATCACGACGGTGCTCAGATGATCGGCGGCAAGGGGTCCTCCGTCTTCCTGGATGACGTCCAGAAGGCCGACATTAACGCACTTCTCGACATGGACGTGAAGATCTACGTGCAACAGACTCCCGCACTCCCGCGGGTGGACGTGACCGAAAAGCTGTAGCTCTCGGCACGACTTTCGAAAGGAGAAGCAATGAACATGTTCGTTAGCGCCCTGCTCGTGGGTCTGGTCAGTGTGTTCTGCATGCTTGACTCGCGCTTGCTCGGTCGTCTCAACTTCGAGCAGCCACTCATCGGTGCGACACTTGTGGGCGTTGTGCTCGGCGATCCCATGACCGGCCTTGCCGTCGGCGCGGCGACCGAGCTCGTGAGCATGGGCCTTGTGCAGGTCGGTGCTGCAGTCCCGGCCGACATGGTGCTCGGTGGCATCATCGCGTCGGCGTTTGCCTGCCTCACGGGCGCCACGGCGGAAACCGCCATGACCATCGCGGTGCCCGTGGCCGTCTTGGGTCAGCTCCTCGGCATCGTGTTCCGCTCAATCATCGCCGTGCTCGGACATGTGGCTGACGCCGCAATTGAGGAGGGTAGGTTCAAGAGGGCTCAGTACATGCACATCGTGGTCGGTACCATCCTCTACTCCCTCATGTACTTCGTTCCCACGTTCTTCGCCATCCTTCTGGGCACCGACCTCGTGAAGAGCATCGTGAGCTTCATACCCGGTTGGCTTACCACGGGGCTGAACGTCGCGACCAAGTTCCTCACCGCCTACGGTCTCGCGCTGCTCCTCTCGCTCTCTCTCAAGAAGGGCATGGGTGTTTTCTTCTTCATCGGATTCTTGCTGGCCGCCTATCTCAAGCTTTCCGTTACGGCGGTCTCCCTGCTTGGCGTCACGGCTGCGCTCGTGCTGACGGACCTCAAGTTTGGCCGCAAGGTGGCAGCGATCGGTGGCGGCGCGGCGACGCTTCCCTCGTCCGATGACTACGACCCCCTTGAAGACGATGATGAGTAAGGAGAAGGATATGGCTATGAACGAAGTCTCTACTCGCAAGAAGATCAGCCAGTTCTTCTGGCGCAGCTGGGCCATCCAGGACTCTTGGAACTACGAGCGCCAGATGAACATGGGCTTCATGTATGGCATCGCTCCCACGATCGATCGCTGCTACCCCAATACGGACACGGATCCGGAGCAGATGGAGCGCAAGAAGGAAGCGTACCGTCGTCACATGGCGTTCTACAACTGTACCCCGCAGACGAGCGCCTTCGTGCTTGGCCTCTCTGCCTCGATGGAGGAGGAGCTTGCCGAGGACCCCAAGGCCTTCGACCCAGATACCATCAACGCCATGAAGACATCGCTGATGGGACCGCTCTCCGGCATTGGCGACTCGTTCTTCCAGGGCACGATTCGTGTAATCGCGTTCGGTCTCGGTGTGAGCCTGGCAAAGCAGGGTTCCTTCCTTGGGCCCGTGCTCGCAATGGTCATCTCGATCATCCCGTCGGTGCTCGTCACGTGGTTCGGCGCAAAGCTTGGGTATGAGGGCGGTCGTGACTTCCTTGAGAAGATGCAGCACGGCGACCTCATGGACCGTGTGATGTACGTCTGCGGCATTGTGGGTCTTATGGCAATCGGTGCTATGGTCGCGACCCTCATTGGGGCGACGGCGCCGGCGACTTTCGTGCATGGCACGGTGAAGATCCAGAAGATCCTGGACGGCATCATGCCCCAGATGATCTCCCTCGCTCTCATGGGGCTTATGTATTGGCTCATCAAGAAGAACGTCAAGTCAGGCTGGATCCTCATGGTCTGCATCTTCGGCGGAATCCTGCTCTCGGTCCTCGGAATCCTGGCATAGTAATCGCCACGGGCAGGTAGTAACTACAGGTAAAAATGGAAGGCAATCGGTGTCTTCCGAACAAGAAAAAGGAGATAAGATACATTCATGTTTGAAATTGACCTCAGCAAGCCCAAGCAGATCGTGGCGGACGTCCTCAAGGACCACCAGATTGACTCCGTGGCGTTCGTTGGCTGTGGTGCATCGATGAGCGAGCTCTATCCCGCAAAGTACTTCCTGGCGAATAACACCCGCACCCTGAACGTACAGCTCTTCACTGCCAACGAGTTCAACTACGACACCCCGGCCTGGGTGAGTCCCAACACCTTCGTTGTCACCTGCTCACTCGGCGGCACTACACCCGAGACCGTAAAGGCCAACGGTACGGCCAAGGCGCTTGGCGCTCCCGTGACGGCCATCACGTACAACGCAACCTCCCCACTGACCGGGGGCGTCGATCATGTGATCGTGCATGGCTTCGAGAAGAACTATGCCGCCAAGGTGGAGAAGATGGGCTACGCCCTGGCCCTCGCGGTCGAGCTGCTCCAGCAGGTGGAGGGCACGGACCTTTACGAGGGCATGGTTAACGGTCTCAACAAGGTGTATGACCTCGCCGAGGATGCGGCTGAGCACGCGGGCAAGCTCGCGAGCGGGTTCGCAAGCGACTTCAAGGACGACCAGCTCATCTATGTCATGGGCTCGGGCGCGAGCGCGAAGGTCGCCTACTCCACGTCCATGTTCCTGTTTTCCGAGATGCAGTGGCTCGACTCCGTCGCATACAACTCCGGCGAATACTTCCATGGCCCTTTCGAGCTGACCGAGAAGGACAAGCCCTACCTGCTCTTTATGAGCGATGGTGCGACCCGTCCGATGGATGCGCGCGCTCTCACGTTCATGCAGCGCTTCGACGCCAAGGTCGCCGTTATCGACGCTAAGGACTATGGCCTGTCCGGCGTCGTAGGCTCGAAGGTCGCCACGTACTTCAACCCCTTTGTTCATACCGCCGTCATGCGCGTGTACGCCGAGAAGATTTCCGAGGCGAGGCAGCACCCGCTCACCATGCGTCGCTACATGTGGAAGCTCCAGTACTAGAATTTGCCGCGTGTCGCAGGCCGTCCTCGTGTAGACGGCCTGCTTTTTGTAGACGCAGACCACTGGGTACGAATGCTTTTCTCGTCCACGTGGGATGGTTCATTTGGGGGTGTCGCATGGTGCGTGCTGTGCTGTTTGACATGAATGGAATGCTCGCGTTCACGGAGCAGTTTTACAACAGGCGCCGTGTGGACTATCTGGTGGAGAAGGGCTTTCACTTCGACACGGTTCCCGACTTCAGCGGTAGCAACGACCGTGCCATCTGGGAGGAGCTCGTGCCAAGCGACCCGGAGCTGCACGAACACCTGCAGGACGGCTATCGCTTGTACTCCGACGCGTACCCCATGCTCTGGTGGGGGTCGCGAATCTCGATGCGATGCCCGTGGTGCATGACTTGCACTCACGTAGCGTGCTTTGCGCCATCCGCTCGTCGCCAGGCCCTGAGTTCATCGAGGAGTCTATGCGGGCGACAAGGGCCATGTCCTATGTGAGACCTGTCATTAGTAGGGAGGAGTGCCATGAGTTCAAGTCCTCACCTGAGATCTACCATACTGCGATGGAGCTGCTTGGCGTCCGTGCGCGAGATTGCGTCGTGGTGGAGGATTCCTCCCGTTGGCATACGCGCCGGCGAGGCGTCGGGCGCGCTCGTGTGTGCGCGCTGCGGCCCCGGCCAAGCGTGAGCCTCGATCAGGGGGGATGGACGTGGTGGTTGAGTTGTTCGCTCGGTTAAACTATGATGACAGGTAACATACGTTTTGGACGTAAGCGATGACATGGGAACGCCTCGCGGCATGCGTTTGGAAGGCAAAGGATGAGAAGCACGGCAACGCCGCTCTATCAGCAGATCTACGACGACCTCAAGGGTGCCATCAAGAATGGCACCTATAAGAACGGCGATAGGATTCCCTCCGAGGCCGAGCTCAGCCAGAGATATCAGGTGAGTCGCATCACAGTTCGTCGTGCGATCGAGGACCTCTGCTCCGACGGTTACTTGGTAAAGATGCAGGGGCGTGGAACGTTCGTGGGCGCACGTCACATCAGTCGACACCTGTCCCGCACGCGTGACATCAGCACGTTCACGAAGATGTGCCAAGAAATTGGTGTGCGTCCGGGGGCGCGTGTGATAGACAGGCAGATAACCCCCGGGAGGAATGACGAGCTCGAGTTTTTTGGGATGCCGGAGGGAACGCTTATGCTCCTGGTGCGTCGCGTGAGGACAGCGGACGACCTGCCGGTATGCGACGAACGTGTGATCCTGCCCTACGAATGGGCTCGCGACCTGCTCACGGCGCCGCTCGAGGACGTTTCCATGTTTGACACAATCGAGCATGTGCTGGGGCGCCGTCCGGACCACAACCCTGTCTGGACCATCAACGCGGTGAAGGCATCTACCGAGCAGGCGCAGCTACTTGAGGTCTCTGCCGGCGACCCGCTCATCTACAGCAGTACAGGCTATGTCGACGCGGATGAGAAGCCCGTATGCATCGGCCGCGACTACTTCGTGGGCGGAAGGTACGAGATCGACCTCTGATATGTAGAACTTCCGGTTCAATCCTAAAAGCCATGGGCATCTACCCACAGCTTTTAGGATTGAACCAAAAATAAAAAAGTTCTTTGACTTGGGGGAGCAGTCTGTTACTATAGACAAGCACGCAAGAGAGCGCACTTCGGCTGGGTAGCTCAGTTGGTAGAGCAGGGGACTGAAAATCCCCGTGTCAGGGGTTCGATTCCCTTCCCCGCCACCATGAAAGATACAGGTCAGGGTATTTGGTGCTCTGACCTGTTTTTCTTGTTAGGCCTATCCAGTGCTGTAATATTTGACTCGGCAGATTGTCAAGCTGAGTGCAACATCTCTCTAAAGACCTCGTTGGCTGTCCTGTATTTCAGGACCTTTCTTGGCCTGTCGCAGATCAGCTCTACCGCATGCTGCACCTCCTCGTTTGTGACCTTGCCGAAGTCGCTGCCCTTAGGGGAAGAACTCCCGCAGGAGCCCGTTGGTGTTCTTAACTGTTAGCTTCTGCCATAGATGGTGGGGGTCGCAGAAGTAGAACTGCACGTCTCCCAAGGCCTTTGTGAGCTCTGTATGCCCTGCGAGCTGCTTGCCCCACTTAGGAGTGAGCGTCTTAAGGGGACGTCCCTGCAGCAGCCCGACCTCGGCCTTAGAGACACTCCCGCTGTCGTGGTGGCTCTCTTCGCGGCAAGCAGCCTTAATGCCCTGTCGGCAAGCACGAGCAGACACATGGGCCCCGCTGCCACGAGCGTGTCGTCCTCCCACTCTCCGAGGCAAGACCTCGCATCGGCCTGCTTTGGCCTCTCCTTTACGCTGTGTAAGATCTCAATCTTGCCCCTGATCTTAGGCCTCTTGCTGCGGATTCTCTTCCCCTTCCTGCGCAGGTGGCGCCGCACCTGGCCTTGCGGGCCGGCTTCCGGCAGGTCGAGGGCGGCGGCTACGGACCTGCCGGTAAGAATAGTCGGCAGGCTCAACGGTGCACCTGCCGCCACCCTCGAGCCTGAGATATAGTCTATCTCCTCCAGGGACCAGTGTCTGTCCATGATGAGTAAGCGCACCTTCTGTGCAAGCGCAGGGTCTGAAAGCCTCCTTTTCGCCCTGCATCTCCTGTGGCGCTCATCCGCCCTCCTTTTGGGCAGCACATGCCCTAAAGCGGCCGTGGCGTGCGTTCCTCTTGAGCTTGTGGCAGACGCTGGAGCTGTCCTTGCCAATCTCTGCCGCGATATAGGCAATTGGCCTTCCCTTGTGCCACGCAGCTCGGCTATGCAGTCCCTCTCCTGTAGGCTTGAGATGCTTGTAGTGGCACATTCCTTCTAGCTTTCAACGTTGATTGAGACAACCAACATCGTAGCCTTCCGGAGTGTGCCACGCTTGCATTCAGCGGGCCATCCTGTTGCACTCAGAATGCTAATCTTAAGCTGCATTGGATGGTGATATCTAGTCGAGTCCGAAATCGTGTGTAAAGTGCCTCATAAGCAAACGCCTCTGCGAGCCGTCACGAAGCGAGCCTCATCCGCCGCTGCGTGCGGGCTATCTCCTCGAGATCCCCCTTCCTCCTCTCATAGCTCCTCGACCACCGGCAGCCAGTACTGCTTGCTCTTGGCAGCCCACCTGTCATTCTCCTCGATGAGGTAGGTCCCGACGAGCCTTATTAGCGAGCCCTTACTCGGGAACACGCCGATGACCTTCGCCCGGCGCATCCCCTCTGCGTTGAGCCTCTCGAGGTAGTTCGACGTCCTGGTGCAGCTGCGCATCGCCGGCGGGAGGGCCATGACCGTCATCGCGTCCTTAAACCCGGCGTCCAGGCGCGCCACCGCCTCGGGCGCCTCCTCGGCGATCTCGTCGCGGCGGGCCCAGGGCCTCCTTAAGCATGGCGCAGTTGAACATCTCCACGAGCTCTAAGCACAGCCCCGCCCACAGCCGCTTGGGGTGCACTGTCCGAAAAAACGATACAGGTCAAGTCATCCCTGTGCGTCCTCGTCGAGAGGCCTGCATCCGAAGAGCGAGGCATACAACGCGAAGGCATGCCTCAGACTTCCCGACGGCCGGAACTCGCTTTGCAGGATCGACGAGGGGTACGGGCTGTTCAAGAAGTTCTTCAGCATATATGGCAGCCTCAGGGCTTCCGACATTCAGAGGATGGCTCGATCTTTGCTAGGTGTCGCGCAACGTTGACAGCAGCATAGCCGAGAGAGTGGCATGGGTGTCGGGCGACGCTTAGATAGCGGGACTACTATCATAAGGAGGCAAGCTCAGGGAGTTGATATCTCCGTCAGCCAGCTCAGCTATGCAAATTAGGCTTGTAAGGGAATATAAAGCATCAAAGGAGGACGCGCTGAGGTGGTTGAAGCCCGGTGGCAATCGGGCTTCATAGGTCGTAACACTCGCGTCGCCCCCGCCTGCAGACGTGGCTACGCAGTGATTGGAGTTCTTTCAGTGTATCAGGTGAGCTATCCGCCAGCAACGCTATTCCTCAAGTCTTGAGATTGTACTTGGCTATGAGAGGCTAGAGAAGATGCCCGGATGTAGCATAGACTGCATCCAGGCATTGGTGCGGTTCTGCAGGCTGTCCTACAGGGCGTGGCGTGCGCTTCTGATGGCGCCCTTCACGATGCCGTGCGCCATGCGATAGGTGAGTGCCAGGTATCCCCCATAGACGAGGGTGAAGATTGCGATGCCGAGTCCGACGCTCTCGATGATGCTCGCATGTCCGAACGTGAGGAGAAGCTTGTTCACGGCAGTGGTGGCGCAGATGCTGTGGGCGATGCCGACGACAAGAGGTAGTGCGAAGGCAAAGATGACCTGGGTCCTGAGCGAGGAGAAGATAGTATTTTCGGAGCAGCCGAGCTCCGAGAGCGTGCGGTAGCCCATGGCAGAGTCGGAGGCGTTGGAGAGCTGCTGGATTGCAAGGATAGCGGCGCAGGCAATGACGAGGATAAAGCCGATGTAGATGGCCATATAGGAGGTGAGGCCCGTCATTGTGGTGCCTTCGAGTGCAGCGTCGGTCTTTGTCTCGGAGGCGACGTAGAGCTCGTCGTCCGAAGCAGCAATCGTGTCCTGGAGATTCTTCACAGCCAGATCGCCGTTTTCGGTGGAGACGCTGTAGTTAAGATCGAGTACCCAATGGTAGTTCGGGAGCTCGGCGGCAATATCATCTGCGACGACGTAGATGCCTGGAGTCTTGCCCACGGAGTCGTTCAGGGGAATGCAGGAATTATCGTCGATCACGGTGGTGCGGGCAGGGGTGAGCGTGCGTCCTGCTGCCGTGATGGTGAAGCCCTGCTCAAGAGCTGTGTTCACGAAGCTCTCGAGCTGGTCCATGTTGCAGAGATAGAGGTACTGATCCTTATCGAGCGAGACCGGGTCGAGCCCCTTGAATGTGCGCAGGGCATTGTAGTCAGAAAGGGAGAGGGCCTGTCCGGCGACGATCTGCTCGAAGCCCTGAGGGATACTCTTACCTGTGAAAGCAGACATCTCCTGGAGAGTCTGGATCATGTTGATGCCCTCGCCGTCTGTCATGTATCCGATGCGGAAGGAGACAGTGTTTCCGATCGAGTTGAAGTTAACTCCTGCCCTCTTTGCAAAGGCATCCCAGTCGAACGTCTTCTCCTCGCCAGAGGTGTCGACAACGTCGATCGAGGCATCGAAGGGCACGCCTTCCTCATAAGCCTTGTTGAGCGTCGCACAGATGCTCATGCCCGATGTCATTGCTGTCATCGCGAAGAAGAGGATGAGTGCGATGAGGCCCATCGATGCTGCGGCGGTGTTGATGCGGGACGCGATCTGGCGGGTCGTGAACATGTGGAGACCTGACCAGTAATGCTTCTTCATGCGTTGGAGGATGAGCGTGATGCTGCCTGCAAAGCCGTAGAAGAAGATGAAGGTGCCGGCAACGACAAGCGCGGTCGTGACAAGGAAGTCATTGGTCGTTGTCTGCCCTGGCTCGGGGTTGGAGCCGCCGAGAGGAAAGCCCTGGGTTGTGAGGCGCCAGTATGCATAGCCCATGAGGATAAGGCCAAGAACTGTGAGGGCAAGGGAGAGCGGCAGATGCCGGACAAACTGCTTCTCGTTCTTTCTGCTAGCGCTCATGAGCTCGATCAAGCGTACGTGGGAGAGCGTGATGGAGTTGAAGACCATCATGACAAGGAAGGTGATGGCAAAGCAGAAGAACGTGAGCACAAAGGCATCGATGGAGAAGAAGAAGCGGAAGTTGTCGACTTTCGTCGCGAACATGTCTGCCGTGACGAAGAGCAGGAGCTGGGAGATGAGGGCACCGAGCGCGATGCCGACGACAAAGGAGATGAGGGCCACCATCAAGGTCTCGAGCGTGAGGATCACGTTCACTTGGCCTGCACGCATGCCGAGGACCTGGTAGAGGCCGAGCTCCTTCTTTCTCCTGCGCATGAGGAAGTTGTTTGCGTACACCATGAGGAAGCCCATGATGACGGCGAGGAAGACCGTGAGGTCGTTCATGATCCGGCCAGCCTGTTGCAGAGCTTCGGAGACCGAGTTCGACAGGAAATCTGCCTGCACGGAGATCGTGTTGAACGCATAGAAGATAGCGACGCCCATGACAAGCGTCAGGAAGTATACGGCATAGTCATGCATGAGCTTGCGCATGTTGCCGAAGGCAAGCTTAGCGAGCATTGTCGACCCCTCCCTGCACTGCTACGATCTGCATGATCTTCTCGAAGAACTCGCGGCGGGTATCGCTTCCGCGCACGAGCTCGGTGAATACTTTGCCGTCACGGATGAAGAGCACCCTCCTGCAGAACGAGG
Organism: Atopobium sp. oral taxon 416; assembly: GCF_018128285.1. NCBI lineage: Bacteria > Bacillati > Actinomycetota > Coriobacteriia > Coriobacteriales > Atopobiaceae > Atopobium > Atopobium sp. oral taxon 416. Next base: position 2,107,812 of record NZ_CP072380.1, on the reverse strand, counting down.
CAGCTGTCTCGTCGTGCGTCACCATGAGCACCGTGGCTTTCTGGGCGCGGTTGATGGCCTCGAGGCTCTCGAGCAGGAGCTTCGCGTTCTTGGAATCCAGGGAGCCTGTCGGCTCGTCTGCAAGCACGAGCTGGGGGCGTGTCACAAGCGCTCGGGCGCAGGCGATGCGCTGGCGCTGGCCACCGGACATCTGGTAGGGATACTTGTCGAGGACGTCGGCGACGCCCAAGGACCTGGCGATGCCCTCGACCGACTTCAGGATCTGGTCTGCCGGCACATGTCCAATTGTGAGAGGCAGCGCAATGTTCTCGCGGGCTGTGAGCGTGTCAAGCAGGTTCGAGTCCTGGAAGATGAAGCCGAGTTGGGTGCGGCGGAAGTCGGCAAGACCCGAGCGGGAGATGCGTGCCGTATCGGTGCCGGCAATGCGGATCGTGCCAGAGGTCGGCGTATCGATCGTCGCGATACAGTTCAGAAGCGTCGACTTGCCGGAGCCTGATGGGCCCATGATTGCAACGAGGTCGCCGCGCTGCACTGTGAGACTGACGCCGTTCAAAGCCTTTGTCGGAGCATTCTTGCCTCCGTAGACCTTCGTGAGTGCAGAGATCTCGAGGACAGGCGAGTTATTGTCGGGGACAAAGGACGATCTGGTTCTCTTGAGATGGTGTGGCATGGTGGACTCCTTCTTTCGTGTTGCTTTCTGTCGCAATCATATTCGCCGAAAGGGGCTCTGCCTGCCATCGAAGCCGCTAACAAAGGCTTACAGTTCTGTAAGCTTGGTTCCTTCGTCGAAGCGTGAGCGCTCCTGCGGGAAAGCGATCTCGAAGGCCGTGCCTTTCCCTTCCTTCGAGCACACGGTGACAGAAAGGCCCATCTTCTGGCAGAGGGTCCGGACAAGGAAGAGTCCCATACCGGTCGCCTTGCTGTGGCTTCGCCCGTTCTTGCCGGTAAAGCTCCGCTCAAAGATGCGGGGAAGGTCTGCCGCCGATATCCCACAGCCGTTGTCAGCAATCCGGAGCACGGCATGCTCCTGGGCTGTGCCTGCCTCCTCGGTGCGTGCCGCAAACGAGATCTGGGGCGTCCGTCCGTCATGTGCCTCGTCCGCGCGGTACTTCACGGCGTTGTCGATGAGCTGCCCCACGATGAAGTCCATCCACTTTGGGTCGCAGATAAGGATGGGAGAGGTGCCATCTTTTTCTGTGAGGCCCGACATATCAACTGCCATATGCGCCTCAATGAGCGTGCGGGCACGGGAGCGCACAGCTTCCTTCACGAGCTCGTCAGCAGGAATGCTCCGGACCAGGTAGTCTTTTTCGACCGAGGTACTCCTTGCATAGTAGAGCGCCTGCTCGACATAGGCATCGATGCGGCTGATCTCGCGGGAGACAGCTGCTGTATCGGGTGCGTCAGTATTTGCAAGCATGAGACGCACGGCAGCAAGTGGCGTCTTGATCTCGTGCACCCAGGTCTCCACATACTGGTGGTATTCCTCGACTGCTGCCTCTGCCTCGTGGCTTTCTGCCTGGGCAGTACGCACGAGGCTTTGGATAGCCTGCCAGGAGAGCTCTCCTTCGGGATAGCTTGGCTCCTCGATATTCCGTGCATAGGCGAGGGTATCTGGCCCTTCGTCTGCGAGCTCTTCGAGGTCGTGTGTGAACTGGCGGCTCCGTGCATAGCCCCAGAGGAGGGGCGCTGCTTCGAGGATGGCAGCAATGATGAGGATAAGGATCATGCCGTCGGTGCTCACGCCGAGGGGCGGAAGCAGGACTGCCAAGGCTGCAAGGAGCACGAGACTTGCGATAAGGCGCAGTGCATGGCTTCTGATGTAGGTCGCGAAACTCATGTCTGCTCCAGTCTCAGGGCATAGCCCTGGCCACGGAATGTGACGACAGCAGACTTGAGTCCCAGGCGCGAGAGCGTTTGGCGGAGCCTGTTCACGTTCACGGTAAGGGTATTGTCGTCGACAAAGGCATCGCTTGTCCAGAGGGATTCCATGAGGTCTTCGCGGGAACAGATCCCGCCTTTTTTTCTCATGAGCTGCTCGAGAATCCGGAGTTCGTTTCGCGAGAGCTCAACGGTCTTACCCTCGTAGCTTGCCTCCGAGCGCACGGTATCGAGTGCGAGGCCGCCATCAGAGAGTACAGCTGAAGGTGCCTGGCTCTTGCCACGGCGCAGGAGTGCTTCGAGGTGTGCGAGGATGAGCTGCGGGTTGGCAGACTTCTGGACAAAGCTGTCTGCTCCCATCGTGAGGGCCATGAGCTCATCGAGCTCGGAGGTGCGGTTCGTGAGCACCATGAGGGGGATTTTGCTCTCCTGCCTGAGCGCCCTGGTCACATACTGGCCATCTGTGCCAGGAAGGCCAAGATCCAGGACCACGGCGTCAGGCTCTGCGTCGAGGATATCCTCCGGCAGATGGTCGAAGCGCTCAAGTGCTTCGACTTCATGCCCTACATGCTCGAGCAGGAGCACGAGCTGTGAACGTACGGCAGGGTCGTCCTCGACCAGGCAAATTTTTGCCATGTCTCCCTCCTTGGCTCGCTTCTTCCTATCTACCTTAGCGCAAAAAGGCAGAAGCACGCTTGTGCCACGCGGGTGGACGGCGCCGCTTTCTGGGGTTCTGTAAGGTATCAAACAAGGGCTTTCAGTGAAAACGACACTAGGGAAGCGATGATTAATTCCCAATAATGTGCCAAAGTGGACCAGCCACGTGGCCTTTCGCGGCCGGCATAGGCATTAATCATCGTTTCCCTAGGGAAACGATGTGAGGCTCTCCTGCAACCTCTGGGGCACCTGCTGCGATAGTGCCTTGCCACTCTTAAAGGTGAGATGTACTCGTGAGAAGGCTTTGCAACAAGAAAGGATGCCACACATGCGCTAGCTGAATTCATTGAGGGCTACTACAACAGAAAACGTCCCCACTCAACGATCAACAACAAAATTCCAGCGAAGGTAGTAGATGCTTTCTTTGAAAGAACGAAACCTATATCAGAAGAGGACCAGATATCACCATCCAATGCAATGCAGCGGCAGATTGTCAAGCTGAGTGCAACATCTCCCTAAAGACCTCGTTGGCTGTCCTGTATCCAAGGACCTTCCTCGCCCTGTCACAGATCAGCTCTACTACATGCTACACCTCCTCGTTTGTGACCTTTCCGAAGTCGCTGCCCTTAGAGGAAGAACTCGCGGATGAGCCCGTTGGTGTTCTTAACTGTTAGCTTCTGCCATAGATGGTGGGGGTCGCAGAAGTAGACCTGCACGCCTCAAAGGGCATCTGTGAGCCCTGTATGCCCTGCGAGCTGCTTGCCCCTATCCGGGGTGAGCGTCTTAAGGGGACGTCCCTGCAGCAGCCCGAAGGCGGCCTTAGAGACGCTTCCGCTGTCGTGGTGGCATCTTCTCGCGGCAAGCAGCCTCGATGCCCTGTCGGCAAGCACGAGCAGGCACACGGGTCCCGCTGCCACGAGCGTGTCGTCTGCCCACTCGCTGAGACGAGATCTCTCATCGGCCTGCTTGGGCCTTTCCTTTACGCTGTGTAAGATCTCGATCTTGCCTTTGGTCTTGACCCTGTTAGACCACTGTGGATATAGGGAAGCGAAAAGATGTCACGGGGTAACCCTACAATCGGGTTCGACCAAGAAACCGACCTGAAGAAGACCCCGCATACTCGACATGATACGACAACTAGCAAAGTGGCTGACTCGCAAGGAGAAGGTCGCACTTACCGCCGACCTCAAGCAGATGATAGCCGAGAAGCTAACATTGCAGGCCGACAAGTCCGCCACATGCCCGCACTGCGGATGCCCTGAGTTCACCAGGCACGGGCACGACGGCGTCTACCAGACCACCAGGAGAGGCTACGTGGGTATGCCGATTGCGTTTCCTAAGTACTGGGAGCAGGCGATATGACCTCATATCCACAGTGGTCTAACAGAGTTTTGGTCTTAGGCCTCTTGCTGCAGATTCGCTTCCCCTTCCTGCGCAGATGTTGCCTGCCTGCTTGGGGCTTGGGGGACCAACGCTCCTCCACGATGAGCGAGCGCAGGGTCTGATGCCTCCTTCTCGGCTTTTCCCTGCCGTGAGCGGGCTTGCGCCCTCCTTTGGGGCGGCGCAGGCGCTAAAGCGTTTGTACCGCTCGGTTTTCTCGACCTTGTGGCAGACGCTGGATTTGTCCTTGCCGATCTTGCGCGCGATGTATCCGATGAAGCTTCCCTTCTGCCACACAGCTCGGCTATGCAGTTCCTCTCCTGTGGGCTTGAGATGCTTGTAGTAGCACATTCCTTCTAGCTTTCGACGTTGATTGAGACAACCAACATCGTAGCCTTCCAGAGTGCGCCACAACTCTGTGGAGCTGGGCTATCCTGTTGCACTCAGAATGCTAATCCACCGTCCGAAATATTGGCACAGTCCAACCTGCCACGAGGCAGAGCGGAGCGATCACGATCATGTTCCGCAAGATAGAGCTTCTGAATTTCTGCCATGCTTCTATGTGCCAGTTCCTTCCCACCAAATATGTGAGCTCCATTATCGTGCCAGCTCACGCTTCACAACACAACGTCATAGAATGTACAAGCAATAGAGATCTTCGGGCACCTTCCGTATTCGGGTACCTGCATGAAAAGGGGCTGCCCGGCGGGTGCCGGACAGCCCGGAAGGTTGGTATGTACTGCGAGGTCAGTTCGGGAGCCTGCCTTTGAGCTCCGAGATCTTGGTAGCATCCCGCCTCTCGTCGAGAAGCGCCATCGCGTTCTTCGCTGCATCCCAGTCGCTCTGAGCGCCCGTGCGCTCGGCTCGATCGAAGAGTACCTCGACCGTCGCATAGGCTGCCTTCACGAGCGCATGGTCTGACGCAAGGACGTGTCCTTGCGTCTCCTCTTCCGTGGCGACGAGCCTGAACTTGTCATGTGCCATCTCGGAGAGAAGCTGCGTATAGGTGCAGGAAAGGTCTTGCCCGCCTGTGTCCATGCCCATCTCGACGAGCTGGGGCACGAATCCCAGGGTCGATGATGTGTACCAGTTCCCATCGAAGGTGTTGTGGTTGGCTTCCGGGTCGGTCACAGGGGAGTCAATCTTGTTCGTGAGGTAGACGATCACGAGGTCCTGGGAAGGATCAATCATCGTGAGCGTGCCGGTCCAGCCTTGATGTCCGATTGTGTTGGAGGATGATTCGGTCCCGAAGTACCAGGCGCGCTGCATGTCGCCCTCGCGCCACCAGCCGAGGCCCCACTTCGCTGAGGTATCGTCTTCCTTCTTCGGTGCCGTGAATGTATCTATCACATCGTGGGAGAAGTAGGAGTTCGTGCCATAGCCGCCCGTGAGCATGACGGAAGCGAGCTTTGCGAGGTCGGTCGCATTGGCGAAGAGGCCTGCATGTCCCGAGACGCCCGCCATCGCATAGTAAGCCTTCTCGTCGTGGACCTCGCCCTGGATCGTGCCGGTGCGCACGCCAGTGAAGGAGATGGCACCGTCGCGGGTATTGCCGTTAAGTTCGGTCGCGGCGCAGTCATCCTTCGCAAAGCCATGCTCGAGCGGCTGGTAGGTGATATGTGAGAGCCCCATCGGATTCCAGAAGGTCTCTTTGAGGAAGGTATTGAGGTCCTCTCCGGTCGTCTTTTCGATGATGAAGCCAAGAAGCATGTAGTCGACATCGGAGTAGACAGTCTTCGTTCCCGGCTCATACATGAGTGGCGTCATGCAGATGGACTCGAGCGTCTTTTCCCTCGTGGCTTCTGTGCCGTCAGAGCCCGAGTAGAGGACATTTGCCGTATCGGGGTCTGGCTTCTGTGTGACTTGGTTGAAGCGGTCGTTGTGGTACTGCGGGTCTGCGGGGAAGCCCGCCTGGTGGCGGAGGATATCGCGGACTGTGAGCTCAGACTTCCACTGCTTCACTGTATCGAGGCCTGGATCTTCGTATCCGTCGTAGGCGATATCGATCGTGTCGTCCATGAACTCAGGGCCGATGATATCTGAGATCTTCTGGTCGAGATCGAAGCCTTCGTTTGCCACGAGATATTGGAGGGCATAGTTCACGGAGTACATCTTCGTGTTCGAGGCAAGGTCGTAGAGCGTATCGTTCGTGACATCGGCAGAGTCGGTTTTCGAAGTCCCATCCTGGCTGTAGGAGACGAGCTTTCCCCAAGCATTCTGGTAGACGAGGCGTCCATCCTTCACGATCGCGATCTGGGCACTCGTGAAGCCTTCATCGATGTCTGCCTGCACGATGTCAGAGATTGCATCCACGGCATCCTGGCTGATTCCGGCATCTTCCAAGCTCCCGTCGAGGACCGTGGGATAGGGGACATGCACGGTGATGGCGGACTCTGTATCGTGAGGCTCAATACCTGTGACCGTGAGATTGTTCGTGCCATCCCGTGCGATGTTCGAGATATCGACGGCGTAGGTCCCGCCTGCCTCCATGGAGGAGGTATCGATTGCGTGGTTGTTGATGGAGAGATTGAAGTCCGAGACACCGTCTGCCACGCTCACATAGATCGTGCCTTGGCCATGGTAGTCCTTGAAGCTGTACATGCTGTTGAGCGCCAGCGTGTCATCCGTGTATCCTGCCCAGTCAGGGAAAGACACCTCTGCCTGCCAGCTGCCTTGCGGAAGCTTGCTCGATGTGACCTGAATATCAGGTCCTGCGGTTGCTTCGACCCGCGCAGACTTTCCCGAGCAGGCAGCAAGCGACGAGGCAAGCGCAAGTGCTGCAAGTACGCCGAGAGCACGTTTCATATGTTTCATAGCTTCTCCTTCAAGGCCACAGGTGCGGCTTTGCAATGGCAGGGTCTGAGACAGGGCAAAAACTCTATCTTTGTGGTGTTTTGTCACGCTTCGCACAGTGTTTGGCTTCAGTATAGGAAGATGAACCACCCTTTCAACAGGTCCTGGACGTCCTGGAACATCGTTTCAAAACTTGGCAGATTCGCTGATGGAGGCCATTCGTTCATGCCTCCATCTGGCCTCCTGATGTGAAGTTTGACTGCCTTTCGTCTCTCTGTGCACTATGAGCTCTATAACCATGGGCTTATGCAGAGCCTCGTGTACGAGGGGACTCTCAGGATGTGTGAGGGAGCCGATACAGAGGAGCTGGAATCCCTGTGGCCAGCAGTACACGAAAGCTCACCTCTCTGAGCTGCAACCTGAAACAGCCGAGCTTCAAGAAGAAGGTGCAGCTTCAGGCCTTCACCGGCGTACAGCCTAAGGATTGCGCGGGGCGCAATCCCATGAGCAGAGATACAGTCATGGACATCTGCAAGGACCTTGTTCGACATGCGCCCGAACTCGAAGAACCCCGCTGCGACTTCTGCCAGAAGACAGGACAAAACGAGGGCATCTACCTCTATATGAAGTTGCGCTACGGCAAGAAGAAGCCCGTGATTCCTCAACCCGCTGTGTCTGTGGCAGCGCAGCCTGCAGATAGGTCGGTCACGCTTCAGCCCAAGAAGAAGCGCGCAAGCCACAAGAAGACACCCTCTTCGTCCAAGAGCGAGACGGCAGCAGAAGAAGTTGTTTCCACACCTGCTCTCCAGCACCGAAGGTGCTTACCGAGGAGGAGAAGGCTGCAGCAGAGCTCAGACGTCAGCAGTGCATGGTCGCACGCGAGTACGACAAGGGCTCCTGGTGTTAAGCAATCTGTTGCCTGCAGCTCAATCTGAATAGATGGAATGAATGGGTCCCATATCTCGGGACACAGAGACCTATTATCTTTGAACAGCAGGGGAAGGGAGTTCTCTGCCGTGAATGCTTATCGGGGGAAGGCAGCGCTCAGAGCAGAGGTGCGCTCCTCGATGACAGGCCCCATAAGCCTGAGCTCTGTCTCTCTACAGCCATTTCTTTTGGCAAAGATCTTCCAGTCCCGTGCAGCCCTGGTAACGCTGGCAACTGAGCGAGATGCAGCGGCAGCAGAAAGCCCACAGACCTCTGCCAGCTCTTTCATCCCGTCGATTTCGCCCTTCCCGGTCTCGCCGAAGATCGAGGTAACTCTCCTTCGCGTCGTATCGGGGTTGATGTTCACGTCGAAGACAGGTGCCAGGACCCATTGGCCACCTCTTCGCAAGAATCCAAGATTGCGCAGGTGGTCATCGGTATTGTGCAGGGCGACAGAGAGCGCAATGTGTCTGAACAGTGCTTCAAGCTCAGGAATAGGCTTCTCGCACCAATCAGACAAAGCATCGGCGACATCTGCATAGTCGTTCTGCGAGCCATCGCGAGCACCTATGAGCGACATGGCGCTCAGGTAGGGAAGCCTTGGGCCATCCATGCGGGAGCCAGTACGATCGAAGCGCTCGAGTACGAGGGCGGAGTCTGTGCCGAGACGTATGAGACGTACTTTTGGCACTTCGAGTCCGGCAGCGTTGGCGACATCGAGGCTTGTCTTCTCCCATGCCATGACATCCCAGCTGTCTTCAGGATGGGAGAACTTTGCAAGAAGGAGTCTGCCTTCGTCTGTGACAGAAGCCTTTGGTCGGGCACCTCCGAGTGAGCCCGACCCAGCATCGAGCAGTTCCTCGATCTCTTCTGTGCCCGCGCTGCCGAGCGACACCTTATTCGATGCACTGAGAAGACGTTTGAGCTCGACGAGAGGAGGTACATTCTCGTGAAGCGATTGGAAACCAGTGGTTTCAGGGATACGGAAGCGCAGTGCGCCCTGTCTTGATGCATCGTAGACACCGAGGAGATAGTCGACTTTATCCAGGGTTCGTGGTCTCTGTTCCAGTGTGGTAGCTTCATTCAGCATGCGGCGGTCTATGAGATGACGACCCCAGCGGTCCGGTATGGAGTCCCTGAGAGCTCCTGGAAGCCCTTCGCAGAAGCCTGCTGCATCACGGAGTGGAAGCGATGGATCTATTGCATAAGCATCTGTGCGGGCAAGATAGGTATCGTCGTAGCTGAATGCAGAAGTCAGCCGTCCTCTTCTGAGACTGAATCGACAGGTCCCTATAAATATGTCTCCGGATACGCTGGACGCATATACATAGATAGTAGGCGTCATTTATTTGCTCCTAACCCGCTGCGGGAGTGTCTGGTCTGCCCTGATGCGCCCCAGATCCGTTTCATACGGATCTGTCGCTTCCACTACCGCATCGAGTGTCGAGAGAGCACGGCACGCATTAAGGAATGTCTCGAAGCTGACAGTGGGGTCTCCGTTCTCGAGGCGAGAAATGGTCGCGCGTGAGACAGCGGCTTTGTCGGCAAGGCCCTGAGAGGTAAACCCATAGAGCTTCCTCCATGTCGCAATGTTCTCGCCGATCTGTCTTGCGGCAAGCTTCGTCTTTATCGTTGTTGGTCTCTTCATAGTATTAACGTCCAAGATATGTTACACAAACATTTTTAGTGTCTCATATTATAAATGTTAAAGAGAGTTTCTGCATTATTTGACAGCTGCTTGATATATCGGTATGAGCGCATCTATGCAGAAAGTGGTGCCCTGGCAGAGAAGCTGATTGTCCCGCCATAGCGTTTGGTTAATAGTTTCCCAATCTACCGGACTATAGCTAGCCGGCAGGTAATGGACTCTTCCGCGGACGACCACGCGGACGTTTCGGCTTCATAGTTGCCGGGTCCTTCGGCTTGGGCTTGCGTCCACGCTTCTTAGGTTCTGGTTTTGGAGCCGGCTTGGATAATCCAAGAGCCTCCAGCTCAGCAAATACGGCGTTGAGGGTATGTACCCAGCAGCCGTCGTCTGTTGCTGGTTCGGCCGGGGAATCCATCAGTCTCCATGCAGAGGAAAGGTCGTCCATCAGTTCTGCATAGGACATGTTATCGAGAAGGCCTACTTTCCCTGCCTTCCTGATGATCCTGCAGGTGGCAACTGTAGAGAGGAAGTTGATGAACTCGCTTCCCATCACAGAAAAGTCGCCCTGGCAGTTGGTGTGGTCCAGGCATTCATCGTTCTTGTAACGGTTGAATACCACTTTCAGAAGCCACCGGTCATCATAGCAAAGGTAAGCAGTCTTTAGATCAAGGTCCTGATCGGATTCCAAGACGATCACACTAAAGAGGTCCTTCTTGATGGCGTACTTCTCGGGTGAAAAGGTATTTTTCTTCTGTGCGTTTGCCAGGTAAGAAGCCTCTTCGCAGCCTGCTTTCTTGGTGTCCTTGAAGGCATACAGGAACCGCCTGCCCTTGATCTGTTTCTTTCTGTAGACGACATGTGCATCAATTCCATCAAGGATGCCTTCAAAAGAAAGGCTCTTCGCTACTTATGGTGGGTAGCATATCTGCATCCCCTTGAGCATGTGGCCTTTGAACGGTAGGATTTTCCCCGACAGGAGGCTGCGTTCCTAAGGTGCGATATGGATGTTCAGGCAGGGATGCTAGCAAGGCTCTTTAAGAGGTCGATGGGACTCAGCGACGAGTGGGAGCTCTGCGATGTCTGGTTTAAGGAGCGCGAGGAAGCGCAAGATAAGCTCCATGTGAGGGTGGCCCACAGGAAAGGGCCAGGCAGTCGAGTGTCCCGTCTGCCACAGGATGTGCGGCACCTGTGACACGCACGAGAGGACCTGGAGACACCTCGACATCTGGCAGTACGAGACCATCGTGCACTGCGCGCTGCCCAGGGCCGACTGCCCCAAGGACGGTGTGCATGCCACAAGGATGCCCTGAAAGGTGCGGCCGAAGACGCACTTCACGGCGCTCTTCGAGGCGCAGGTGATAAGTGATGGCGCTCTTTGGCATGAGCGTGGAGGCGATAGCGCAGCAGCTGCACGATACAGCCCACGCGCATATGGAGGCTGCTGGGCAAGGCCGTGGCCGAGGCGAGGGATGCCGCCGACTACTCGGATGTCGTGCGCGTAGGGATAGACGACACCGCCCGCAAGCGCAACCAAAGCTACATCAGCATCATAGCCAACCTCGACTGTCAGCGTGCCTGAGCCGTCACGCAGGGCAGGGACAAGGGCGCCTTAGGCAGGCTCTGCGGCGAGCTTAAGGAGCACAGGAGGGGACCGCACGAAGGTCTTAGAGGTCACGCGCGACATGGCTTAAGGCATACTCGCTTGGCGTAGCTGCAGAGATGCCCCAGGCCACACAGAGCGTGGGACAGCTTCCATGTGGTGCAGCTCCTGATGAGGGCGACAGACCCTGTGAGGTGCCAAGAGAGGCGCGAGTCCGCCGAGAAGCACAAGGCAGCTTGCCCAGACGAAGTACGTATGGCTGAAGAAGAAGGAGTCGCTCACAAAGCGCCAGCTCGCCAAGAGGGAGGAGCTCGACCCCGCGAAGACCCATCTCAGGGAGGCACGCGCCTGCCAGATAGCAGAGGCGCTGCAGGACGTCTATTCATGCGCAGACAGAAAATCGGCGGCCAGGGCCCCAGAGCGCCTCTGCTCGTGGATGATGCACTCTGCCGTGGCCGAGATGAAGAGCGTGGCGAGGACTCTCAGGAAGGAGTGGGAAGGGATCCTCAACTGGTGGAGGAGGGGATCTACCAACTCGTTCCTGGAAGGCTTCAACTCGGTGGTCCAGTCGGTCCGCAGCGCCGCCAGGGGCTTCAGGAGCATCACCTACTTCAGGACGATGATCTTGCTCAGGCTAGGCCGTCTGGACTTCACGGCCCAGAAGAAGCTGGCATGCGCTACCCACTAGAAACAGCGAAGAGCCCGATTTTGGAGGTCGCGCCTATGGGTGAACTTTGCCAGCTATTGAAGGGATTCCTCGAAGCTCTTGATCCTCTCGTGCTCGTGGAGGGCCTTGTTCGATCCACAATCGACCTGGTCGAGGAGGTGAGGAGGCGAAAGGAGGAGCATAAGCATTGAACAGATAGTGTAGAGGGGAATACGGCCCGGTTGCAGTTCACAGCCGGGCCGTTGAACCATTGGTATTGCGCCGCCCGCAGAACCTGTCGACAGCAGGTACGGACATCGCTGGCGCTGCTTTGTATATGCCCCTTACTGAGTGGGTTCAGGTTGATGAGGACCGTCGCAACCAACTACTCATTGCATGTTGAACAGGCAGGAAGCAATGAAGGACACTGGCATAAAGATGGATTCCCTGGAAGGTCTGCCTGCCTGTATGCTCTGCTGCCAGCTTCATGCGTGCTTGCCAACAGTTCTGATTGAACTTTCTTTCTAAACGGCCAGTGCAGTGACTTTGGGAAGAGCTGAGGGGTCAAATGTCTTGAGATCATAGGTGGTCTGGAGCTTCATCCAGAATTCGGGCGTCGTGCTCAGCGCTTCGGCAAGCAGCCATGCCATCTCGACCGTGATGACCCGCTTCCCGTTCACGATTTCCGAGACTGCCGATTCCGATTTGCCGATTGCCTTTGCAAGCCGATACTGGCTGATGCCAAGCGGCTCAAGAAATTCTTCCTTGAGAATCTCGCCCGGGATGCTCATAAGGTCACACATGGTAGTCAACGAACTCGACCTCCTTCGCTTCGCCGTTGCTCCACTTGAAGCATAGACGCCACCGCCGGTTTACCCTGATGCTGTATTGGCCCTTTCTATCTCCTGCGAGGGCTTCGAGCCGATTGCCTGGAGGAACTTTCAGGTCGTCCAATACGCAAGCAGCGTCCAGAATCTGCAGCTTGCGCATCAACGCCCTGCGTACATCCGAGGGGACTCTCCTGGGTGTGAAGTTTGTACCCTCCCAAAAGTCTCGTATGTCAGCGTCACGAAATTCCAATGGTGGCTCCTGTACTTCCGGATAACAGAAGTATCACATAGCAGAGATATTAGGTCAAGGTGTCAGAAGAAAAGTATCCTGCAGCCTTGCGGGATTCAATTTCGGACTTCATCCGAACGGCTACAGAGGTCAGCTACACCTGCGCGGATAGGTGGTGGAACCTGTATGGTGGTGGCTGGAGAACTCCATCCCGAGGCTGTAAGGCGAAAGAGGGAGCAATATGGCAGGCGGACGGGGAACATTGAATCTGACAGCATCGTTACCGTCTGGGTTCTGATAACTGGCATCTACAATTTGTAGCTACAAGATGGCTGTGACGGCATGGCACGGACAGAAGGATCCTCAAATGACGCGAAGGCTTACAGGCTGCAGTGCATCTGAGGTTGCAGGCTTCACGAAGGGAGAAAAGCTTCAGTCCCTGGCCGGCTGCGAAGGCAAGGCCATGACAGCAGAGACCATTGGCAGCGTGGCACCTCTTCTGGGCGATGTCTCGAATGCGGAGCTTGCAAGCGCTCTGGGAGCAGACATCGTGCTCCTGAACCTCTCCGACATCCTGCATTCAGAGATAGAGGGGCTTCCCGAGCATGCGCCGGAAGATGCCATACGCTTTGTGAAGAAGCTGACAGGCAGGCTCATTGGCATCAATCTGGAGCCAGCGGCAGGAGGGGCCGGCGGCGCGGACAATATCTGGCACATGACGGAAGGCAGGCGGGCAACGGCAGAGAATGCCAGACATGCACTCGATATGGGTGTGGACCTCATCGTCGTGACAGGAAATCCCGGCATAGGCGTCTCGAACGAGGATATCTGCACTGCGCTCAAGGAGCTCAGCAGTGCTGTGGGCAAGGATGTGATTCTCGTTGCAGGCAAGATGCATGCCTCCGGGGTTCTCTCAGAGAGCGGCAGGGGAGTGCTCACGCCTGAAGAGGTATGTGCCTTCGCAGAGGCTGATGCTGACATCACCCTCATGCCTGCACCGGGTACTGTGCCAGGTATGACAGAGGAGGTCGTGGCAGAGCTCGTGCAGGAGACGCATGCACAGGGCAAGTTGGCTCTTTCCTCCATCGGGACAAGTCAGGAAGGTGCCGATGTGCAGACCATCAGAAGCATTGCGCTCATGAGCAAGATGGTTGGGGCCGATATCCACCACATCGGGGATTCGGGCTATACTGGCATCGCGGTCCCCGAGAACATCATTGCCTACTCAGAGACCATTTGTGGACGCAGGTATACGCTGAGGAGCATGGCAAGATCGCGCCTGAGATAGATGAGGGCAGGGAAAGGGGGAGCGATAGGCTTCCTTAAAAGACACTTCTCATCATGAGGAAGACAGCCACGGCTCAAGCTATGGCCGTCTTCGGTGTGCCTGCAACTGCGATTGCATCATCCGATCCATCGAGCTGGCTCTCTCTGGTCACGTCCGTAAAGTGGTGTAAATAGAGGAACGAGCCAGAGGCTCGGGTTCCAAGTATCATTTGCCATCGCCAGAGAACAAGAAGACTTGAAGGCCCGAACATGGCTCAGATCAATATCACACTTAACCAGGACGAGATAATGCGGCTGCTCGAAGATTCCAGTGGGGAGGCGTTCAAGCTCATGCTGCAAAAGTCGCTCAACGCCCATCTGAGGGCGGAGTCGGCCGAGCAGATCGGCGCGGGGCGCTTGCGAGCGCGCCGACAGCCGCAACGGCACGAGGCAGCGCAACGTGCCCTTCAAGACCATGGTGTTCGACAACTACAAGCGCAGCGAGGCCGCCCTTGTGACCACCATGGCGAAGATGGTCTTGGGCAGCGCTTCGACGGCGAAGGTGGGCAAGCTCATAGAGACGATCTGCGACAGGGGCTTGCCCGACTCGACGGTCGCCGAGGCCTGCGCGCAGCTCGAGGGGGCCGTCGAGGAGTTCCGCACGCGGCGCATCGAGGGCGACTAGCTGTTCGTCATGGTGGACGCGACCTACCTCAAGGTCAGAGTCGACCACAGGATCCGCCCGATGGCGCTCATGATCGCGATGGGGATGACCAGGGACGCGATGAAGGAGCTCATAGGGTTTAGGCTTAAGGCCTGCGAGTCGCGCGAGACCTGGGGGAGGTTCCTCTCCTCGCTGCACGCCCGAGGGCTTTCGGGCTCAAGCATGTCCTTCTCCGACGCCCACGAGGGGCTCGTGCTCGCTCTGCAGGAGGTCTACCCCGACGTGCCCTGGCAGCGCTTTCAGGCGCACTTCTCGCGCAACGTCTCCGACGCGGCCCCCAAGCGGCTGCGGGCGTGCCTTTGCTTAGAGCTCATGGAGATGTTCAACTGCGCCACGCTTAAGGAGGCCAGGGCACACCGCGACGAGATCGCCGCGGAGGCGCCCGAGGCGCTGGCGCGCCTGGACGCCGGGTTTAAGGACGCGATGACGCTCATGGCCCTCCCGCTGGCGACACGCAGCTGCACCAGGACGTCGAACTACCTCGAGAGGCTCAACGTCAAGGTGAAGCGCCGGGCGAAGGTCATCGGCGTGTTCTTGAGTAAGGGCTCGCTAATAAGGCTCGTCGGGACCTACCTCATCGAGGAGAATGACAGGTGGGCCGCCAAGAGCAAGCAGTACTGGCTGCCGGCGGTCGAGGAGCTATGAGAGGAGGAAGGGGGATCTCGAGGAGATAGCCCGCACACAGCGGCGGATGAGGCTCGCTTCGTGGCGGCTCGCAGGGGCGTTTGCTTATGAGGCAATTTACACACGATTTCGGACTTGACTGGCCTCTCTGGGCCTGTCGGGGTACGCCTTGAACTTCACCTTGGTGTGGTCACTCTTAAGGCCACACTCCCTTATGGCTGCGGTGATGTGCCTGCTGCTGGAGCAGATCCTGCACTTGGCCAGTGCCCCCTTGTGCTCTGGGTGCTGTGGTACCCGGTACTTCTTTCCTCGACGGCGCCGACGAGAGGTCCCTGTGCTTCTCAGGTCCGGGTGTGCCGCGCAAGCCTGCAGTAGGTCGACCTCGGAGTAGCGAGCTGCTTACATAGAGCTGATAAGCAGATAGAGTCCGGCACTTTCTGCTATCGCGACTACCTCAGTGCGACTATCAGTACAGCCGTCCTTAAAATGTCGAGCTCCATCTTTAAGGTGCTTGTTCTTCCTTGTAAGATCGAGGGTACACTTCTGCTTAGGTGTGTGGCTGTTTGAGGCATGGGTCGAGTTGGCGATATCGTTGTCGGCGCCTATCTCTGGGCGGACTCTTGTTATTGTCGTTAGGCTCAACGATCTGGCGTTTGATCTCTCCTGAGAATTTCCTGGAGTGCTTGAGGTCCGCCATCGCGGCCCCCTTTCCCAAGGCCTCAGTCTCTCATGGGATTGTCCCTTTCACTGTAGCCACTCCATGTCTTCGCGAGCACCATCTTAGGTCGTGCGGGGGTCGCTACCTCATAATTAGTTGTTGTACTTAGCGTGTGGGTTCTCCATTGATGTCGGCACTCATCGTAAGGCGATACGCCCGAGGTGTCATTCTATACATGGAACGAAACTTGCGATAAAAGTAATCCATATTGCTGATTCCGACTTCTGAGGCCACTTCAACAATAGTCTTGTTGCTGTTGAGAAGTAGGTAGGCAGCTTCGATCATCTGCTGTGCTACGCGAATCTCGCTGAATGTTTGACCGGTTGCTTGCTTGAGTAGTGCCCCGAGTCTGCTGGGGCTATATCCAAACTCTGCGGCAGTTGACGAGAGCGTGCATGTTCGATAGTTGTGCTCGATATGATCAAGCATTCTGGATATGTCGTTTCCCCCAGTAGGCTGACCGATTCTGGTATTGCTATCATGGGCTAGTTCTCGCATGAGCTCCATGAAGAGCGAGGATGTATAGCTTTTCGTCATGATTTCGCTGAATGCATCGGGTGTTTCAAACTCCAAGAACAAGAGTGCAACGAGCACCTCCAGTCGTCCGTTTCCGGTGCCGTGCACAACTAGATAGCTGTCACGGCGCCTTCTCGACGAGATATATTCGAAGAGCAGGGTAGTGAGCATACCCCCGCCGGGAAGCTGACTGAGAAATACCATATCGAAGAACTCTTTCCGGAAGACCATCGATATTACGATGTCACCAGCTTCCTTGTACGTGGGGGAGGACCTCACCACTCCTGGATCGAAGATGATGGCATCTCCTCTTCCCAATACGTAATAGGAATCTCTCACGGCAAATCCGCATGTACCGTCATAGACGTAACTGACCTCCATGTCCTGGTTCACATGGGCAGGAACAGAAGTGAATCTCGTTTCCTTTATGAGGCCTACGCTCCTGTCGCTCAGCGTTCCCTTCCAATCGAAGAGATATGCTTCCCCTTCTGGAGTCTGAATCCTTGGAGTTGTGTCATAGATGGGGCTCGCTTTGCCAGAATGGTCTAGGTGCCATTGTTCGGATGGTGTAACGGTCCTAAGAGCTTCATTGGCATCTGCCAATGCATCATGCCTGCGTATGGTCATCTCTTACCTTAGATAGTGGAATCTGACATATACCACGAATGATTATGACATTTAATGCCTCACCAGCGATACGTAAGCTATTCGTAAGTAATTGCGAGTAGCAAAGTGACCACGTCATCATAAGGTGGAGGATACATGAGAAGCGGATTCCAACCGGATTTCTTGTGGGGCGGAGCCATCTCTGCGTCTCAGGCAGATGGAGGATGGAATGAAGGCGGCAAAGGCGTAGATACTCAGGACTTGCGTTGGCTTGATGGCAGCTGGACCCACGTACAGATCGAGGAGAAGCACCGAAACAGTCCATTCTCCAAAGCGGAGTTCGATGCTGCCCTTGCGGATGACGGAACGCGCTATTACCCGTTCCGTCGTGGTATCAATTTCTATCATCGGTACAAGGAAGACATAGCCCTCTTTGCGAAGCTCGGCCTTAAGGTGTTTCGTACCTCAGTATGCTGGGCTAGGATTTTCCCCGATGGTGACGATTTCGAGCCTAACCCGGAAGGTATTTCTTGGTACCGCTCTGTATTTAGTGAATGTCACCGCTATGGAATTAAGGTCTTCTGCACGATGGTGCACTACGACATCCCGGTGAACCTCGTGCTCCGGTATGGTGGCTGGAAATCGCGCAAAACCGTTGACTTCTTTGCGCGCTATGCCGAAACGCTCGTTGACAATCTAGGGGATCTTGTCGACTTCTGGCTTCCGTTCAATGAATTCAACGCCGGGCGTTTCTCGCCTTGGGATGGAGTCTGCCTTATCAAAGATGTCGAAGGCGAAGACTACGATTGCCAGATATTTCATTGTTTGCATCATCAGTTTCTTGCGAACGCCCGTGCGGTCCAGATTGTGCACAAGAAGAGCCCCGGAACGCCTGTCGGTGGAATGATCGCTCGATTCTGCAGCTATCCTGCGACCTGCCGTCCCGAAGACAATCTCCAGGCTCTTCAGGACAACCAGTATTCCAACTGGTTCTATGCTGATGTTATGGCAAGAGGTGCCTATCCAACCTATATGGACCGGTACTTCGACCGCCTTGGTATCACTGTAGAGAAGGGCCCTGACGATGACAATCTCATTGCCAGCAATACCGTAGACTTTCTTGCCTTCAGCTATTACTTTTCACAGATATCCACGACAGACCAGGGATGGGAGAAGACTTCCGGCAATCTGATTATGGCGAACAAGAATCCATATCTTCCGACTTCTGAATGGGGATGGCAGATGGATCCTTTGGGTCTCCGCATTACCCTTAACCAGATGTGGGATCGCTATAGCCTGCCTCTCTATATAGCAGAAAACGGGCTGGGTACTTCCGATACTTTAGAGCCCGATGGCCATGTGCACGATCCATATCGTATCAATTATCTGCGAAACCATATTGCTGCCCTTCGCGAGGCAGTCGTCGACGGAGTCGACGTGAGGTCGTATATGATCTGGGGATTCATCGATGTCATTGCATGTGGTCCCCTCACAATGGACAAGCGCTATGGCCTCATATATGTGGATCTTGATAATGAGGGGAAGGGAACGGGGGATCGCTACCTCAAGGATTCGTTCGACTGGTACAGGCGCGTTATAGCCACTAACGGGGTGGATTTGTCTTAGACACGGCTATTTGCATCTGCAAAACCAAAGGAGGAGACATGGCAGACACGGACAAGCGCAATCTGGCAGCGGAAATCCTCAGGCTCGTCGGAGGTTCTGACAACGTTGCGGTGGCGACCCACTGCATTACGCGGCTGCGCTTTAATCTCAGAGACGAATCGAAAGTGGATCTTGCAGTCTTAAAAAAGCTGGATGGAACGCTTGGTGCACAGGTAAAAGACGGTCAATGGCAAGTAATCATTGGCCCACATGTTGAAAGCGTCTATCGGGAGCTCGAACCGATGCTTGGTGACGATAAGGCGAAAGATGAGGTCGAGGCCGATCCTGATCAGCCTGAGCTCGCATCTAAAGATTCAGGTACAAAGGTGCGTGTCTTTGACTTTATCTCGGGTATTTTCTCGCCCATTATCCCCGCTCTTGTCGCAGGAGGCATGGTCAAGGGTATTCTTGCTATCATCTCCGCATTTGGTATCGATACCTCTGCCGGCGACTGGGCCGTCTTTTCCATGATTTCGGATATCCCCTTCTACTTTCTGTCGTTCCTCTTGGCAGTTTCCTGTGCTGACAAGCTTAAGATAAATCGGTCTCTTGCATTGTGCGCCGCAGGATCGCTGATGTATCCGACTATCGTCAACGCTGTTGGAACTGGTGAGATCCCGCTCACCCTGTTCGGAATCGCCCTTCCAATCTTCAGCTACTCGGATTCCGTATTTCCAGTCATCTTCGGCGTTTCCGGACTTGCATTTATCTATCATGCCATCGACAAGGTAGTTCCTGATCTCTTCAAACTCGTCGTTGTACCTGCCCTCTCACTTGCCATAGTCATTCCGTTGAACCTGCTTGTACTGGCTCCTATCGGAGCGTGGTGCGGCATCGGGCTTGCTAATGGCATCGTATGGCTGTTCTCCACCCTGGGACCGGTGGCGGGATTTCTTCTCGGGTTATTCATGCCGCTTATTGTTCTGTTCGGAATGCATCAGTCAACAAGTCCGATCCAGATTTCAAATATTGCCACGCTTGGATACGACTACCTGCTTCCGGTATCCTTCTGCCATAATCTTGCCGAATCTGGAGCATCATTCGGCGCGGCATTGAGGATAAAGGACGAGAGGTTGAAGTCCGCAGCTTTCACTTGTGCATTTTCGGCTTTCATGGGAATCTCGGAGCCTGCTCTCTTCACTGTGCAGGTGCCCAATAGGACGCCGCTCATCTCAGCAATGATTGCAAACGGAATAGGTGGTGCACTGACGGTTATCCTCGGAGTAAAGTGCTTTGGCTTCGTGATGCCGGGCATCACATCGCTGCCGGTCTATATGGATCCCTCCGGCAGTGTATGGAACATCATTGCCATAACGATTTGTATTGTTGCCACGTGGCTTATTGCTGCTGTATGTTCCTTTGCACTATGGGGAAAGGCTAAGAGCAAAATGGTGGCATAAGATTCCTGTGCATTTGCCTATTCAAGATTAGAGGATGAAGCGGAGCTGTTAAGCCGCTCCGCTTCATTTACTTAAGCCTTCCGTCTGCATGTCCGATTCTGCGACACTTATATGAGTCTACTTGCTCCACTACTCCAGTGTCTTTGCCCATGCAATGACATGGGAGGTCACAAGGGGATAGCAGATGCACTCCACGGCTACCTTGATGGCGCTGGCGACAACGATCATCTGGCCGATGACAGGCCAAGGAAGGACGCCTGTGAAGGCAAGGAGCGTGAACACCGTCATATCGAGCGTCTCTCCCACAATGGTCGATGCAATGCATCGCCATGCCAGTCTCTTCTCTCCGTCATGCACATGCATGAGCTCCATGATCTTGGCATTGGAGAGGCTGCCGACCACATAGGCTGTAAAGCTTGCAGCCAGGATGCGTGGGGTAGAGCCGAGCACGGATTCGAAGGCAGATTGTGCTGTGAAGGTGGAGAAGGATGGTGCTACAAGCGTCAGCTGGAAGAGGACGACACACAGAAGGTCGCAGAGGAAGGCCGTAATGGTAACACGCCTGGCTTCTGCAAAGCCAAAGACCTCGGCTAAGACATCTGAGACGATGTAGTCGACAGGAATGGTGAAGGTGCCACAGGTGACGGCAAAGCCGAAGAGATCTGTCTGCTTGTTCGTGATGATATTTGACGCTATGAGCGTCGCCACCGAAAGGGACGTGAGTATCTGCAGCAGATGATACTTCTTTATGTTCACGCATGTCTCCTAGTTTTGTTGAGGCTGGTTTCCTAGTACAGCCACATTCCCTTACTGGCGGTAGGGCACGGGGTCCTTCACGCCGTTGGCTGCAAATGCCTTCTTGCGATCGAGGCAGGTGCCGCAGACGCCGCACTGGACGTCTCCGCCCTCATAGCAGCTCCAGGTGAGCTCATAGGGCACATGGAGCTTGAGTCCCCAAGCAACAACGCCTGCCTTGTCGAGGTTCACGAAGGGGGCGACGAGATGGACAAGCCCGTAGGTGCCAAGCTCTATAGCCTTGCCCATTGCCTTTATGAACTCGGGCGAACAGTCAGGATAGGCATCTCCTGCTGCATCATCTGCATGGGCTCCGATATAGAGCTCGCATTCCTCATGCGGATAGACAGACTGGGCAACAGCAGCTACTGCTGCAAGGAGAAGCCCATTCCTGAAAGGGACGTAGGTTGCTATCTTGCCGTCTCCTTCTGCCATCTGCTCGGCGTAGGTGCCGTGAGCTATATCGTTGCCGCCCTGGAGCAGGGTGCACACGGAGCCGTCCATGATGTGGGTGGAGGCAAAATCGATCACGCGGTGTGCGACGCCGTAGTGCTTGGCGATCTTCTCTGCACAGGAGAGCTCCTTGTCGTTCTTCTGGCCATAGTAGGCAGAGACGGTCGTGACGTTCTTTGCACCATAGCGGTCTACCGCTATGCCGACACAGGTGGTGGAATCCACGCCGCCGCTGTTGAGGACGATTGCCTTCATGGATGTCGCGCCCTTCCTAGTCCTGCTCGTGCATCGAGAGCTGCTCGAACTGTCTGCGCGTGACCATGTCCTCATAGCCTGCATCGGGCTTTGCCCAGTTGGCAAACGGATAGATCGAGATGCCACCGCGCGGATTGAACCTGCCGAAGACCTCGATGTACTTGGGCTCCATGAGATGCGCCAGGTCTTCCAGGATTACGTTCACGACGTCCTCATGGAAGTCTCCGTGCTCGCGGAAGCTGAAGAGATAGAGCTTGAGCGACTTGGACTCGACCATGCGCACATCAGGGATGTAGTTGATGTAGATGCAGCCGAAGTCAGGCTGTCCTGTCTTGGGGCAGAGCGTCGTGAACTCAGGGCACTTGAACGTGACCATGTAGTCACGGTTCTGGTGCTTGTTCACGAAGGTCTCGAGAAGCGTGGGGTCATAGTCATGGGGATACTTCACGCCTTTGTTGCCCAGAAGGGTGACGCCCTTGAGTTCCTCAGGACTTCTTCCGGCCTCTGCCATGCTATCCATCTCCTTTGGATGCTGGTTCAAAACTTGGTTAACCATAGCACAATGCTGTACCTGTGCCCAAACGCCTAATCCTGTGCTGTGCTGCAGAACGGATTAGGTCCAGTTTCTCCTGCTCCGACACTGAGATAGGTACACCCGCGAATGGCAGATGAAAAGTGCCATCCTTTCCATGCGGAGATCTTGGCGTTGGCATATGAGGCAGCATGCTTTCTGCTTCAGAGAAGCAGAAAGCATGCCTGTGCTTTTAAAGAGCTAGGGAAACGATGATCAATGCCCCATAACGTGTCAGAGGGGACCGACCACACGACTTTTCTGGGCCGGTATGCGGGAAAGGCAGAAAAGGTTGCTCATCCAGCACGTGCAGGAGCCGCTATCCTTACATCCGTCCTGCCGCATGCACCGCAATAAGGCTCCAAGATAGATCAAGCGACGCTGGGAGCCGGGAGGTGCAGCCTGCCGGCAAAAGATGCACATGGCAAGGTTTGCAAGGGCGAGGCAGACATTGAGCATACAGGAGTTCTTCTCTATCCCCCTGTAGCGTGTCCTTAAGGGGCAGAAGCGCCGCTTCACGATAAGGAAGGGTGCTTCTGCCTTTGTGAACTGCCTCCCATTTCCTGGACATAGGAAATGGGAGGCAGTTCAGATGCGGGAGGCCTCCTCTTTGTCTCTGTGCCGGGACAGGCTATTCGTGCTTCATGTGCTGCGGTGAAGAAGGCGCATGCTCTTCTTCTGTTCCACCGACGAGCCAGCCCTGCTTCTTCGTGATACGGAGGATAACGAAGAAGACGGCGAGGTCGAACACAATCAAGAGAGAGCAATATCGTATTGCTGCAGCTATTATGCTGGTGCGTTCCTGTAGCGTCTGTCTTCGCGGTCCGCTTCTTCATCAAGACGCTCGGAGAGCCATACCTTGATTACCGCCTGTCTGTTTACGCCCATGCGAGCAGCTGCATGATCAAGGCCGCGTACCATATCTTCTGGTATATCCATGCTGATGCGGCGTGCTGCACGTTCTTTATTGGGGTGCCTTGCAGTTGAGAAATCCATGTATGGAGTTATGTCTTCACCAGCGTCGAAGCGCTGTTCAAGTTCATCGTTACTGATACTTTTCATAGCTATCTATCTCCTTTTTGGTCGATTTGCGCGCTGAAATGATTCGGATTCTGCTATCGCGCCATGTGAAGATAGCGGTCAGATAACAGTCTTTCGCGGTTCGTCCGATAATGGCCCATCGGTCTTCGGGATCGGAGACAAGGTGGACTTCAAGAGCTTGTGGATCATCCCAGATAGTTTCAGCTTCTGGGAAACTGATGCCATGTTTGTGGGAATTCGTCTTTGCCTTCTCACTATCCCATTCAAATTCATAATCTTCTTTCATTGCCATCCTATCTTAAGCTTGATAAGCTTATTACAAGCATATATTACCCATGAATAATAAGATATATGCAGTTTCTAGCTCTTCATGTGTCGCGGTGCTGAAGGCACATGCTCTTCTTCTGTCCCATCGACGAGCCAGCCCTGCTTCTTTGCGACATGGAGGATAACCAGGAAGACGGCGAGGTCAAGGGCGATCGAAATCGTCATATCGAGGATGGTTGCCTCAGCTACCATCGCATTGGCACCGACCGCTGCCGAGATGAGGAAGGCACAGATGTTGTTCGTGGCATGGAAGACGATGGAGGCTTCGAGGCCTCCTGTCTTGAGGGCCAGTACTCCTGCGATGAGGCCAAAGACCAGGATGGAGAGAAGTCCCCAGATGTTGTAGGTGTGCGACCCCATGAATATGACGGTCTGGAGCACAAGCGGTATCACGGCTATGGGGATCCAGCTGCCGAAGGTCTGCATGAGAAAGCCGCGGAAGGCATATTCCTCCGTTGCCGACTGCACCGGCACGAGGATCAAGATCGTGAGGAGGTAGGAGAGGCTGGGAAGCGAGAAGGCGGGAATCTCGCTTGAGAGGACCGAGGCTATCTCAAGCTCTGCAGCATTGCCTAGCGCAAAGACGAGGAGCACGGGCAGGATCAGCCGTCCGATCCTCTTCCAGCGGAGATGCCCCTCCACTGAGCTCAGGGTCCTGAGGCCGCCGAGGCGTGTCGCCTTCATTGCAATCCAGAGAGCAGGCAGAAGCAGGATGATGGAGCCCAAGAGAGGGGCGATGCCCAGACCGCTTCCTGTCATGAGGTCCATGGCCTCTTCCATGAGCTCGTCTGTGGTGATGCTGTCCGCATCCTGGATGAGCACCTCGAAGGGGGAAAGCACGCCCGAGGTCCCGAGCGCGAACATCGCTATTGCCATGAACACCACGAAGAGGAGGCCAGCCAGAAGGAAGCAGACGATCGGCTTCCACCAGCGGTAGCGTTCCTGTTCCTTCATGCGGACGAGGTAGGTCTTGGGCAGAAGCATATGCCATCCCTTCTTTGGTTGCGTATAGAGGGATTCTTCCTGAGAAGCAGCGGTTCATTGCTCAGAGTCAGACACTTTTCGGCGAGAGTGTCGGAGGATGACAGGCAGCTTACAGAAAAGGGTGGACAGCATTTCTGCTGCCCGCCCGAAAGGATGGATGTCGCGCTTTCTACTGTGCTGTATAGCCGCCATCGATGTAGAGGTGGATGCCGGTCGTGAATTCGTTCTCGACGAGGAAGACGATACCATGTGCAATCTCTTCCGGACGTCCGAGGCGTCCCAGCGGATGGAGCGAGACGAGGTGGTCGATGGCCTCCTTGCCCATTACGTCCTCGTTCACCATGCCGGTCTCGATGTAGCCGGGATTCACGGTGTTGACGCGGATATTGTACTTGGCAAGCGCGAGCGCGGCAGACTGGGTCATAAGGTTGACGCCGCCCTTGGCTGCATTGTAGGAGGGGAGATTCGGGGCTCTTCGCTGTTTCTAGTGGGTAGCGTATGCCAGCTTCTTCTGGGCCGTGAAGTCCAGACGGCCCAGCCTGAGGAAGATCATCGTCCTGAAGTAGGCGATGCCCCTGAAGCCCCTGGCGATGCTGCGGACCGACTGGACGACGGAGTTGAGGCCTTCCAGGAACGAGTTGGTGGAGCCTCTCTTCCACCAGTTTAGGATCCCCTCCCGCTCCTTCCTGAGGGTTCCCGCCACGCTCTTCATCTCGGCCACGGCAGAGTGCGCCATCCACGAGTAGAGGCGCTCTGGGGCTGCTGCCGCCGATTCCCTGTCGGGGCATGAATAGACGTCCTGCAGCGCCTCTCCCATCTGGCAGGCGCGTGCCTCCCTGAGATGGGTCTTCGCAGGGTCGAGCTCCTCCCTCTTGGCGAGCTGGAGCTTTGTGAGCGACTCCTTCTTCTTCAGCCACAGGTACTTCGTCTGGGTAAGCTGCCTTGTGCTTCTCCGCCGACTCGCGCCTCTCTTGGCACCTCACAGGGTCTGTCGCCCTCATCAGGAGCTGCACCACATGGAAGCTGTCCTACGCTCTGTGTGGCCTGGGGCATCTGCGCCGCCACGCCAAGCGAGTATGCCTCGGCCATGTCGCGCGTGACCTCCTGGACCTTTGACCTGTCCCCTGCGTGCTCCTTAAGCTCGTCTCAGAGCCTGCCTAAGGCCCCCTTGCCCCTGCCCCTGCGTGACGGCTCAGGCACGCTGACAGTCGAAGTTGGCCATGATGCTGATGTAGCTTTGGTTGCACTTGCGGGCGGTGTCGTCTATCCCTACGCGCACGACATCCGAGTAGTCGGCGGCATCCCTCGCCTCGGTCACGGCCTTGCCCAGCAGACGCCATATGCGCGTGGGCTGTCTCGTGCAGCTGCTGCGCGACCGGCGTCACGCTCATTCCTGAGAGCGCCCTCACTTATCGCCTGCGCCTCAAAGAGCGCCGTGAAGTGCGTCTTCGGCCGCACCTTTCAGGGCATCCTTGTGGCATGCACGCCGTCTTTGGGGCAGTCGGCCCTGGGCAGCGCGCAGTGCACGATCGTATCGTATTGCCAGATGCTAAGATACCACAAGGTCCTCTCGCGCGTGTCACAGGTGCCGCACATCCTGT
The DNA here is from genome assembly GCF_018128285.1 of Atopobium sp. oral taxon 416. Taxonomy (NCBI): domain Bacteria; kingdom Bacillati; phylum Actinomycetota; class Coriobacteriia; order Coriobacteriales; family Atopobiaceae; genus Atopobium; species Atopobium sp. oral taxon 416. Next base: position 2,081,675 of record NZ_CP072380.1, on the reverse strand, counting down.
GGCATACGGGGCACTCCACTGCCTGGCCCTTCCTGTGGGCCACCCTCACATGGAGCTCGTCTTGCGCTCCCTCGCGCTCCTTAAACCAGACGCCCGTGACCTCCCATTCGTCCTTAAGCCCCCTAGGGAAACGATGATTAATTCGGATCGATGAGGTAGCTGGGGCCACACGCTGTATGCCATCGGCTCAAAATGTCTCGAACCACGCAGTACCCATACCCACATAGATGCCTATCTGCCTGTGGATATGTTATAATTACAGCAACGTATTCCAGCATATCCAAAAGGCAGATATGGACAGCCAGATGAGCTTTTAAGACCTTAAATCCTAAGGTCTAAGGAGAAAGACCCGGCGAGAGGCATTCCTGGAGCAAATGGATACAATCGTTGTGTGGGATAGCTGGATTGCACTGGTAGATACCAGCTACCACGGACAGGCTCTTGTCAGGCATGTGCACGCTGCAAAGACAAAGCTTTAGGATGTATCCTGCTTTAGGTTATGTTTGCTCCCTTAAGACGAGGGAACTTAAGGATGCTATCCTGGATTGCCGCTCCTGGTAGCGCTTCTGTGCACGTAGACCTCATGCAGGCGCAGGTGCCAGATGCAACGACACTCGCGAAATTCCGCCATAGCCTTAAAGCGAGAGGAGTTTGGTAAAGCTTGTGCTTTGCGCCTGGACTTAGAACTTAAGAAGGCAGGGATCACGGCGCGGGGTGGCTCCATTGTGGATGCGACCTTCACCTGGGCCTTAAAGCTCCACGAAGAACCAAGACCACACGCGCGACCCTTAAGGCGCACCAGTCCAAGAAAGGGGGAGCCTGGCGTATCGGATACAAGGCGCATATCGGCGTGGATGCCGCAGGTGGCCTTGTGCATGGTGCCGGACTTTGGTTTTTCGATCCCCGATATGGTGCTATGAGGCCCCTCAGCCGCGCTTCCTGCCGGCAGAGGGGCCTTTCCCTTCGCCGCGCAGCATGGAGAGCGTGCAGGAGGAGATCGCCTTCACGTTGCCTTTGGTGAGGTTGAAGTGAAGCAGCGGCAGCCCTGTCCTTGACGCCAGCTCCTCGATGATGGGGCTTCTCCTGGATATGTTGGCATACCTCCTGTCGGAGGTGCGGCACACATCGAGGCCGCGACAGAGCCCCATAATGTCCTTGGAGGAGAAGCTATCTCCCAGCACCTTCATCTGCAGGAGCCTCATGAGCAGCACGGCGATGTAGCACACGAGGAAGTGGCCCGATATCGTGCTTTGCCTCTGAAGATAGACAGGCCTCGCATCGAGCTTGGACTTCATCACCCTGAAGCTCTCCTCGATCCTCCAGAGCCTGTGGTAGGTGCCATATATGGCCAGGGGACCCATCCTGCTCTCCGAGGTCACGATCATGTTGTAGCCGGCAAGGGCCCTGGCCTTCCTGATCGCCTCGTGGTTGAGCATGGCCGCGACCTTCATGTCCTCCCTGACCTCGCCCTCGCCGTCGACGGGGGAGAACGTGACATACTTCGCGCTGTCGCCGTACTCGGACCTTTTCGCGGCTGCGGCCTTAAGCGCCCTTGCCTTCTTCACCTGCCGGTCTATCTCGTATTTCTGCTTCCTGGCAAGCGAGGGGCTGTACGTGACGACGCGCCTCTCTAGGAGCTCGACCTTGCGCCTTCGTCCACGGACGTGTACCTAAAGTCGCCGTCGGCCACCTTGTAGCGAAACGATGTTCCGCCCTTCCCGTCGGCGACGTCCGTCCAGCCATCTCCCGAGAGCGCCCATGTGCGCTCCTTGGCGGGAAGCGTCTTCACCGACTTCGAGAATATGTAGCCGTCCCCTGCAAGCACCGCCTCCGCGATGTTGGCTGCGCAGCTGAGCCCCTTGTCGGCGACCCTCACGGTCCTGCCGGATATGGAGCCCCTCTCCTTCATCTGGGCGATGCATCTCCCCAGCTGCGGCCTGTCGCTCTCGCTGTCGGGAAACAGGCTCATGGCCACCGGGATGCAGTTGGCGTCGAGGAGAAGGCCCATCGCGACTGTCGGCTCCGGCCTGTGCTCCTTGGAGGGCCCCTTCCTTCAGAAGGAGTCCTTGCGGTCTATCTCGAAGTAGAAGTTTGTGCAGTCGAAGTAGGCCAAGGACATGTCGTGGCCGAAGGCATCCTCCACGTGCGCATTGTAGATCTCGACGACCTTGTCGTACTCGTCGCCCAGATAGGCGAGCCCGTCTCAAAGCTGGTCCAGGGTGAAGGATGCGTCCACGCCCTCCATCTGGGGCAGCACGTCCTCGAAGGTCCTGAGCTTGGAGCAGGGGGCGACGGCCCTCGCATAGACGAGCGAGGAGAGGAGATCGTGCAGCGAGAAGCGCAAGCCCGAGGGGGTCTGGAGCAGCGCCATGTCCTCCGCCGTGCCGAGGGCCGTGTCCTCCGCCTTCAGGGCGAAGTGGCCGAGGTGCCTCGTGGCAGGCACGTCAGATATCTCCCGCACCCTCTCCCTCTCCATGCCGGCCTTGCGCTCGGCATTCATGCGGGCCACCTCGCGCTTGTAATGGGGGACGGGATCGGCGATGTCCTTCTCCATCAGCGCGTCGGCATAGCCCAGGGCCTTCACCGACCTGTTCGTGGTATGCCTTCGCTCGGGGTCCCAGTGGCTCTCGTATATCTGGAGATAGAGCCCTTTCTTTGTTGCGCGTCTGCTTGAGGAAGTAGGCCATCTGCCACTCCCTGTCAGACGAAAGCACCATAGCACCGTATATAGATGACGTCAGGAAATTCCCCACAGATCAAGCATCGGAGTATAAAAAAGCCAGCTCAGGGCTGGCTTTCCGGGTTCCGAACCATGTTCTGGGTCCTGAAGAATCGTGGTGCTAAACGCTAAAGACGGGAAAGCACCATAGCACCATGTATATATTCTATCAGGGAGCGATTTCCGGATCAAGCATACAGGCATGAAAAAAGCCAGCTCAGGGCTGGCTTTTGCGGTTCCGGGCCATGTCCCGGGTCCTGAAGAATCGTGGTGCTAAAAGCTAAAGACGGGGATCGTCTATGGCCCAAGTGCGACCGTTCACCGCGCTCTTTCCTATTTATGCTATATATGAAAGTATGACGTAGATTATCAGTTAATATTGATTTAAGTAGATAAGAATACCTTGTCTACTGGAAGTGTAAGGTCAGGATCGGAGATTGGAGCTGAAATATTCAAGCGGTTCTTTTATGGGGTATGCTCAGCACTCCTTGCGGTGGCGATGGTATCTCCCACGGTAGCAATGGCCGCCGGGGCGGCTCCAACCAATGGCCCGCAACGCATCACGTCGCCAAAGACGGTCAGGTACCCTGCAGAGGGCGGTACTTGGACGTACGGCAACTGGCTTTTCTATATCCACTCTGACTACGATCACGGCTCCAAGGCTCATGGAAGCTCTTGCGAGCTTGATGGCGTCTACAACTCCAGCATCGACACCGCTGCTGGAAAGGTCTCGTATTCGTAGGTTGCGTGCCCGACCGATTTTCCTTGGGAAAACAAGCAGGACTCCTACTGGTATCGCATCTGCTAGACGTGCTTGAGCTTTTCTAGGCGTTTGGCTTCGATATGGGGCGAAGGGTCAAACTTTCGCCCCATATCCCCATATCATTTGCAGATGCAACAGGAAGGAAAAGCCATGTATCGTCTAGCCATGCGACTTGCTGCATGTACTTTCGCAATTGTGCTTTGCTTTTGCGGAACCCAATCGGTCAAGAGCTACCAGAGGCAAGCGCCATTTGGTGCCGATGTTTCCTTCTCTCTTAATATCGTTGATTCTTCGGCACCAAAAAGCCAGCTTGCAAGAGAGCTTGCCGCAATTGGCGAAGAGCACAATGCCCTGATCTGCAAGGTTTCTCCTGACGAAAAGCACTACCTAACGAAAACGGACATTGTTTTATTCTCAGGCTCCACTGATTCTGAGATCGGTCCATCTTTGGATAGGGACAACATACAGTGGACTGATGGCGACATTTCGGGAAAATTGATCGATTACGAAGACATGGGATCGAGGACCCTGAACGGGTCATACTGCGCTTCCAACACTGCAGGCCTTCGTGACGCAATCCAGCAATGGGCAGCATCACGAGCCATAGTCATTGAGTGGCATGCCCTTTCGGGACTCACGGCACCCGTCCTGGTAGGTTCAATGTTTGCCAATGCGTCCGGTCTCCTGATTCCCGCATCGATGCTCTTTGTTGCAGCATCGGTGCTATTCATGGCACAGAAAAGATGGAACACAAACCGCATCCTCTTGATTGGCGGAGTCCCATACAGTCGCGTTCGCGGTTCGCTGGCGGCATGCGCCATCCTATCCCTCTTGCAAGGGCTGCTGGCAGGCTATCTGATGTTTGCAATATATGTTGCGATCTTTGCTGGAGGCCTTGCTCAGCTCCATATTATTGCTTCGGCCATCCTGCCAACTATTCTGCCGCTCTCCATCATCGCCGCTATCGCAGGGTCAATCCTTGGCGGAGCAATGGTCCCATCCTTTGAAAGCCTTCATCAGAGGAAAGCCTCTTCTCTCCCGATCAGGATTCTCAAATCATCGTTGACTGTCTGCAGTCTTCTGATAGTCATGGCTGGCATTTTCTTCGGATGCTCGCTGTTGGAAAATGAACGTATGCTGCTGTCTCAGTCGTCAATGTACGAGCAAATGGCAAGCGCAACACGCGTCAGCCTGAGAGCCATACCGTCTGAGAGAAATGATGGCGGGATCAGCTACGCTAAGGAACATATAGAGAAGCTGATTGACGAGGCGGAACGCAGCAACATTTTGCTTGCATCAATCGATGTAAAGCAATCCATGTCCCTCAGTGCAAGCGAATGCGAAGGCTTTGATAGCTACGTAATTGTCAACAGGGCATATCTTGATCTTCTTGACATTGGAATTGGGAAGAGCGGATCCGGAGGCTCAATCACACAGCTTGAGATAGGCGATGTTCCGGAAACAGCCATAGAGCTGACCGATCTCTGGGGCGGAGATTCCGCTAACGACAATTTCTCATTCTGGTCCTATAGCGGAAGTGGACTGCTCGCTCTTGGCGCCAACACATCTCAAGGGGGAAGAAACGTAACTTATGATAATCCCCTTGTCATACTTATCGAAGCGCCAATGTCATCTCTCAACTACGAGGGATTCACGTCGGCCATGCTCTCGACAGGCAATGTATTCTTCTCCGACTATGACACGCTTGACGAATTGATTTCTGCAACCGGTTCAAGGGAGTTCATCGCATCGATTGATCGCCTGTTCGAAGTCGCTCAGCTATATGCGCAGATAGCATCAAGCCGGGCGAATGTTCTGCTGGCCGCCATCATAGCAGCTTGCGCCGTAGTCATATCCATGGCAATTCAATCGGCTCTGTCATGGAGCTCATTGAATCGAGAAAGGATCTTCGCCAATAGAACCAGCGGAAAATCGTATCCGCGCATCGTCCTGAACAACATGAAGCGAATGATATGCATTGGTGTGGCACTCATCTTTGCTTCCGCCGCCATTGAGATTGCCTGTCAGATGCGATACGTGACGCTTTCAGTTGCCGTCCCTTTGATTCTTTACCTATCGGCTCAGTTCATATTTCGTGGAATCTTCTCTTCGACCGTATTCCGCAGCACCATCGCTCGAAAGGAGGCATAGCAAATGCTAATCGTCGGAAAGAACCTTGGCGTTGATATATCGGGCAGGACCATCTTCAAGGCAATTAACCTGAGAATTGAACTGGGAACGTCAATGGCAATTGTCGGAGCATCCGGATCGGGAAAAACAACGCTGCTCAATTGTCTCGGCCTTTTGATGAAGCCAACTCATGGAGACGTGATAATCGACGATCGGATCATGTCGCATGCGGCACGCGGCGAAGTTCTAAGATTCTGGCGCGACTCGGCAGCGTTCGTATATCAGGACAGCGGGGTTATAGACGATGAGTCAGTTGGATACAATGTTTCGCTTTCCCGGAAAGCGGAGAAATACGATGCCAAATCAATCGAATCAACACTAGAGAAGGTTGGGCTCGGAGGCAGAACAAAAGAACGTGCCGTGACACTCTCTGGCGGCGAAAAACAGCGTCTTGGTATCGCTCGAGCAATATATAAAAATGCAGACGTCATTTTTGCTGACGAGCCGACAGCATCACTCGACAGCAACAACAGATCCATGGTTCGCAATCTTCTTCTTGAACAATCAAAAAGAGGAGCCTGTATCGTGATTGCAACACACGATATTGATTTTGCGCGCGCATGCGATGGAATAACAGACCTTTCGATGGAACCGCCCGCAGGTTAAGGGGCCGTCATTCTCATCTCAAGCCCTTCGATGATGAGCCCTGAAACGGTAGTATTGTGATCCGCCGCATAGGTACTTGTCTTCTGTTTCTGCCCATCAGCAGCCCAGAAGATAATGCAGCTGTCTTTCTTGCGGGCCGTGGAATCGCCCTTGCTGCGCGTGTCCTGGGTGCCCATGAGAGTCGTGCTCGCTTCTCCAGCGGGCATGATGCGGCGGGCAGGCTTCTTAATCGCCGCCGTAGAATCTCCCTGTCTTCCTTGATGCTCTTCTTGAGCTGTTCGTAAACGGCCTCGTATCCGTAGAAGTCGTCATCGAAGGCGTTGCCGAAGAAGCTCTTCAAGGCCTCGAGGCTCGTCACCTGAATGTCGAAGCAGCTGGCGTGGCGTTCTTCAAGCTCGTCAATCGATTGCTTGAGGCCGAGGGTGTTGGGGATGATGCGGGTGAGCAGGATTGGGTAGAGAATGTCTAGCGCCCCGAGGGTCTTGGTGGTCTCGAAGGTCTTCACGTTGCTGGCAGGTCCGGTCGTGGTCGGCGCTATCACGAGGTCTGAGCAGTCGGCGGCCTCGTCCATAGCGCGACCATTCGGTGGACAGTCGATGAAGAGCTCTCTGCTCTCGTGAGCCTGCGCTCCGCTGTGCGAACGGTCGTAACATTGGCGGGTGTGACGGAGAACGGCAGCGGGTCGCCGTTCTCCTCTGCCCTCATCGCCCATGGGCTCGCGCTTGACTGGGGGTCGGTGTCGTTAAGCTCAACGTCTTTGCCGTCGCGTTTTGCCGCCGTGGCTAGTGCTATGGCCGTGGTTGCCTTGCCGACCCCGCCCTTGAGGTTGATGGTTGAGATGATCACGCGCCCCTCCTTCTGAAATCCTATGTAGGCTGTATATACAATCTGTGTCGGAGTCAATCGTCTTCCTCGGCTATCATGAGTGCCTTGGCTGGTCAAAAGCGCAGGCGCAGGTCCCTTCCTTCAGGCATGGGTCAGGCCGCGCATCCGGCGACAGCCGGATGATAAGACAGCGACGCGTGGCATGATGCATCCAAGAAGCACAGGGGCAGCAGAAACGCCGTCCTGCACAAGCCAGAGAAACTGGGTCGACCTGAGCGAAGCGCTTGATGCCCTTGGTCGAGCCCAGATTGAAGCGACGTGTCTTGGAGAGGGCCTGGCCCGGAGTCAGGCCATAGATCTCTCGGATGGTCAGACGCAGATCAAAAGGTGCACGCTTCGCTATAGCGAGACGGCAGAGGCTATGGAGATCCTGCTGTACGTCTCGGACAGAATCGATATTGCTGACAGCGGGGAAGGTGTTCACGGCAGCTGGCATCCCACCGCTCATGAGAGAGCGGTGGAAGATATCGGGAAGTCTCATAGGGGAACTCCGGCAGAGCGGCTCGTTCCCTGAAGCATTGGATTGCTTGCTGGCAAGTTTCCTCATCATGGCCGTTGGCCCAGCAGAATCCCCGAAATCGGGAGGATGCATCTGCATTTTCGTGACAGAGCCGGCAGCACAGAACCGATCGCATCAAGACGCAAGCCGAGACACAAGTCGGTAAGGGCGAACCGATATGTGCGCTTCTGCACAAGATGCTTTATGAAGGTGACGATATCGGGGCATTCCTGCACCTCATCGGCAGCTGCTCGGTCCTGCCCGGCACGAGGGAAGACGTGGCGGCGACGGACATCTGCAGTTCGAGACCGTCTGCGCTTTTCGCTGCAGCGAATGATTCTGGTACGGAGGCGTTTTAGATCAGGTCGAACTTCTCGACGTGTTTGAAGCGCTCACTCAGAACGCATCGGGCAGACAGCTTTTGCCGACCTGGCGTATGCCATAACACGAAGTGCCTTTCTGGAAAGGGCTTCGAGCCAGTTCTTGAAGAGTCTAGGGAGCTTTCCTTTTGAGCATGCAGCGTGTCGATATTGAAGGGCCCTATCAAAGATCAGCATGATGCGCTGTCCAGAATTCCTGCAGGGTCATGGGATCTGGTTTCTTGCTACAGCGTGCTCTGGCCCCACTGGACTGTGCAGGGAAGGACCTGGTGAGGATCGATCCTGCCAGTGCCGCTGATGAGGTCGAGGAGGATCTTCGCTGCCTCGACGCCTTCCTTGAAGGCAGGCTGTGCGATGACAGAGACGGATGGGGAGGCGACTTCTGCCCAGTCGGTGTTGTCGAAGCCGAGAAGGCCTACCTCCTTCGGCATGCGCCCATAGAAGTCGCGCATAGCGACATAGATGTCGGGCAGGGCCCAGCAGTTCGGAGCGAAGACCAGGGTCGGCACCGTGCATTCGTCGAGCTGCTCATGCAGCCATGCCGTGAGCTCCTCTTGAGGCACGCCTTTGTCGGGAATCACGAAATGCTCGGAGGGGAGGCCCAGGGCTTCGATCGTATCGGTCGTGCCCTGGAGGCGTTCGGTCCTCGAGCTCAGAAGCTGCGGCTCTGCCGCCACGACAAGCACGCGCTGGTAGCCCTTGGCAAGAACCTCGGAGAGGGCCCGCTTCGTGGCTTCGTAGTTGTCGGTCTTGACCCAGCTTGCCGTGTAGTCATAGTACTTGGAGTCGAAGAAGACGAGCTTCTTGCCGGAGCTTCCGATCGCTTCTGCCACTTCGCGGAAGCGTGCGGTCGGCTGCACGATGAAGCCATCCACCCCGACCGAGATGAGGCGGTCGATCAGGGCATGCTCGTTGTCGCGGTCGAAGTTCGAGCTCGAAATCAGAAGACGGTATCCTGCCTCGCTTGCCACCGAGTCGATGCCCTTCACGATCTGGTTCGAGAAGTGGTTCGCGATGTCGCCGACGACGACGTCTATCAGATAGGTCTGCTTGGCATTCATGCTGCGCGCCAAGGGGGCTCGGCTCATAGCCGGTCTCGCGGATGACCTGGCCTATCCTGTCATGGGTCTCTTTCGACATGCGGTCGGTGTGCCCATTGAGGTAGAAGGAGACCGTCGTCTTCGAAGTTCCGGCAAGGCGGGCAATCTCGGTGATCGTGACACGCTTCTTGGTGGCTGGCATGATGCTTCCTCGGGATGAAGAGGGTTTAGTAAACCAATAATAGCATGGGACACGGAAAAGGCCTGCTTCCCCGTGTCCCACGGACGATGCTCTGCAGCAGCTGCTAGGCGAGAATCTCCTTGACGGCTGCAATGACCTCGGCATCGGTTGCCTCGGCGAAGAAGTACTCCTGGAAGTGCTCGCTTGCGAAGGCACCCTTCACGAGGTCGCGGTCGAGGTCGCGCAGGAGCTCCGGGAACGGACGGAAGGCTGTGGCGCGTACCGCATCGAGGATCTTCTTGTTGCGCTGCTCGGGCTCGACGCGCTCTGCCGGATAGCCATTGCCGGAGCCGAAGCCGAAGAGCTTCTCGAACGTGTACTCGAGGTTGAGCTCCTGGCCCCAGCCGTTCTTGAGGGCAAAGGGCATGGCCACGGCGTTGCCGTCATTGATCTGGGCAAAGGTGTAGGCATCGAGCGGATCCTCGACGTGTCCGCAGATGACGCCGGGGAAGGAGTTGAGCGCGAGCATGGCGCCCTCGCCGGTGCCGCAGCCGGTGACCACATAGTCTGCTGCCTTGCCGTTCAGAAGCGTTGCGGCAAGGATGCCGTTCTGGACATAGGTGAGCTGGGCAGCGTCGTCTGCGGCATACATGCCGTAGTTGAAGACCTTATGCCCCATCGGCTCTGTGACCTTGCGCAGCGCCTTCTCAATCATTGCGTTCTTTGCTGCCTGGCTGTTCTCGTTGATAAGCGCGATTCTCATGGTGGTGTGCCTTTCATACTGAGGGGGTGTTCTCGAAGAACAGGCGCCCCGGAGAAGAGGCGCCGATCTTTTGTGCTACTGCGGCTGCTTGCCGATGTAGGCGAGGATGCCGCCGTCAACATAGAGGATGTGGCCGTTCACGAAGTTCGAGGCGTCGGAAGCCAGAAAGACTGCCGGGCCCTTGAGGTCCTCGGGCGTGCCCCAGCGTCCTACCGGCGTCTTCGCGCAGATGAACTGGTCGAACGGGTGGCGGGAGCCATCAGGCTGGATCTCGCGCAGCGGGGCTGTCTGCGGCGTTGCGATGTAGCCCGGCCCGATGCCGTTGCACTGGATGTTCGCGCCGCCGAACTCGGAGCAGATGTTCTTCGTGAGCATCTTGAGGCCGCCCTTGGCTGCCGTGTAGCCTGCGATGGTCTCGCGGCCGAGCTCGCTCATCATCGAGCAGATGTTGATGATCTTGCCGTGGCCCTTCTCGATCATGCCCGGGATGCATGCCTTTGCCATGATGAAAGGCCCGACGAGGTCGATATCGATGACCTGGCGGTAGTCCTCGACGGACATGTCGAGCATCGGGATGCGCTTGATGATGCCGGCATTGTTCACGAGGATGTCAGGCGTCGTGCCGAAGGTCTCGGAGATCTTGTCCATGAGGCCCTTGACCTGCTCCTCGACCGTGACATCGGCCACGAAGCCATGGGCTGTGATGCCGAGCTCCTTATACTTCTTCTCTGCCTCGTCGATGCGCTCCTGGCGGCGGTCATTGAAGGCAATCTTGGCGCCTGCCTGTGCAAGCGCCGTCGCGATGGCAAAGCCGATGCCGTAGGTGGCACCGGTCACGAGGGCAAGCTTCCCCTCGAGGGAGAAGCTCTTCTGGGGGTCGAATCTCTCTTCCATCCATATCCTCCTAGAGGTCTCATATCAGCGATCAGCGTTCCTACTGTGCAATTCTGATAGTAAACCAGTTTTGCAAACTTGCAAGAGAGCAAATGGATGCTCCGGGAAATTTGCCGGCAAAGATAGGTATCAGCCACACATTATGCAGAAAGGATGCTTATACGTCGTATGGGGCTGATAGCAAAACGGTTTAATAGCGAGGGGAGCGCGCGGTGGGCCGCCTGGCGTGTCTGGCAGGAGGGCGCATGCCTTCTTCGAGAAAACAGAGCAAGGAGCCCTGCCGGCAGGTCCGGTCAGGGCTCCTTGAAGCATCAGGCTCAATGCAGCTTTCTCAGCGCTCGGGGATGAAGCCATCCGAGTAGTCGGGCTTTGCAAGCCAGCGCTTCCTCAGAAGGAAGGCAACGGCCTTGGGCTGGCGGTCGCGGGTGAAGGCGCCCTTCCTGTTGCCGTCGACTCTCATGATGCCCTCGGTGGTCTGGAAGTCGCAGAGGTTCCAGGGCTGCTCTCCGCAGATCCAGTCGAAGGAATCGAAGATCTTGTGCTGGAGCTCGAAGAACTCGAGCTGGTACTCCTCGCTCCACATGACGCTCGGCAGCTTGTGCACTCCTGCCATGGTATCGGTGCCGTACTCGGTGAACATGAAGGGCTTGTCAGGCTCGAGCTTCTCCCATGTATGGAGCTCTTCTTTGAGGATCTGCTCGGCATCCTGGATGCGCGGGCCGCCCGACACGTACCATCCGTCATAGCGGTTGAGCATCATGAAGTCGGCAAGATGGGTGCATTTGTCGATGCCGGCGCGGCACCGGGTGACATTCGTGTAGCTGCGCGGGCGCTTCTGCGGGTCGAGCTCCTGGGCCCGGGCGAAGACCTTCTCGGCGTAGGGGACGGCTGCCTCGGAGGAGAAATCGGGTTCGTTGAACAGCGACCAGGCACAGACGCTTGCGTGGCGCTTGTCGCGCTCGATGAGCTTTTCCAGGGCGGCAAGGTGTGCCGGCAGGGTCTTTTCCTGCACGGCAGGATCGTCGAAGAAGGTGGCGCCCTGCGCCTTGGTCGTGGCATCGGCGAAGTTCTTGGTCGAGCGCAGCATGCCGACAGCGGCTACCTCGTCGATTACGAAGAAGCCTTCGCGGTCGGCCTCGTAGAGCTGCTCTTCGGCATACGGATAGTGGCTCGTGCGGAAGGAGTTTGCGCCCATCCACTTCAGGAGCTCGAAGTCGCGGTGGTTCACGACGGGGTCTGTGCCCCTGCCATGGACCGGCGAATCCTCGTGGCGCCCGAAGCCCTTGAGGTAGACCGGATGGCCATTGACGAGGATCTGACGGTGCGAGATCTCGACGGTCCTGAGCCCGATCTCGTCGTACCACTCGTCGACGAGCGCATCTTCGTCCCAGATCTCTGCACGGAAGGTGTAGAGGTAGGCAGCGCGCAGGTTCCAGAGATGGGCAGAGGCGATCTCGATCGTGCCGGCAGAGCCCAAAGCCGCGCCGACCTCGCCTCCATCCTCGTCGAGGACATGCACCTCGACGCGGTGGGTGCCTGTCGTGCGCACCGTGTAGCTGACGCGGGCCGTGGAGCCACCATCTGCCTGGGGCACGATCTGGGTCGTGACCGCAAAGTCCTCGATGCGCTCTTTCGGGGTGGCAAGCAGGCGCACCGTGCGGTTCAGGCCGCTGTAGTTGAAGAAGTCGAAGTAGGGCGCGCAGATCTTTGTGCCATCGCGCAGCGTCGCCGTGCCGCCACAGGGGATGGTATGCTCGGTGAGCTCGTTGTTGACAAGGACGGCGACCGTATTCCAGTCGTTGAACCGCACATGGCCATTGAGATGGGCCACGAAGGGCGTGAAGCCCCCTTCGTGGGAGGCGATCTCGTCTCCGTTCACGAAGACCCGTGCACGGTGCGTCGCGGCATCGAAGCGGATGTCGAGCTCCTTGTCCTGCCACTCGCCGGGGATGAAGACCTTCCTGAGATACCAGAAGTCGCCGTAGTACTCGCGGCTTGCCTTGTCGGTGAAGATGTCGTTGAAGCTGGCAGGCACCGGCATCTCGATCGGGTCGGGAAGGCCTTTGGCCCACCCCTGGGCGACTCCCCGGCGCTCGGGATCGAATTGGAAGTCCCAGACGCCCGAAAGGTCCTCGATGCGGCGGGTGCGTGTGATGCGGGGATAGAGCGATGCAAAAGACATTTCGAAACCTTTCTTGTTGTACAGGCTCGGGTCCGTGCCGGGGGCGGGTGTGGCCTGAGGTAGTATGGGGCAAGTATTGCAGATTGGATCTTGATGGCAGGACGCAGGCCCAGGATATGCGCATCCGGTCATGGCTGTTCCGCATCAGATCCCTGTCTGGGAAGGCAGCGTGGAGCCGTGACGCCCGAAGAGCTCGACAGGCAGCTGAGGACGCTCTCAGACCATGAGCAGCTCTACCGAAACGGTGCTGCCCCTGCGCCCGAGCGGCGCAGGTTCGTGGATGTCGGCGGCCAGCAGGTCATGCTCTCGCGCTTCCAAGCGGGAAAGCCGGGGACACCGGGCATTCCGTCTCCGTTCATCCGCGCCAAGCGCCATTCCCGCTTCCGGAACTATCCGCTGCACATGCATGACTTCGTCGAGCTTGCCTACATGTATAGCGGGCATTGCCTCGAGGTCGTGAACGACGGGATACTCGACGTGGCGAAAGGGCAGGTGCTGCTCGTCGACTCCGACACCGTCCACACGATTCAGCCGCTTTCAGAAGACGACATCCTCGTGAATGTCCAGATCGACAAGCGCTACTTCGATACGAGCTTCTTCAGCAGGTTCGACTCGGACAGCATCGTGACCTCCTTCTTCGTGCGCTCGATCTCGAAAGGGGCGGCGCATGACAGCTTCATCCTGTTTCCTTCGCAGGCAAGCCGCCGCCTCCCGCTCTTCATGAACGAGCTTCTCTGCGAGGCATTCGATCCCTCGCCGCGTTCGGAGGAGATGGCAGATGCGCTGCTGACGCTCGTGCTTGCAGAGCTCGTGAATGTCTGCGAGCTCAATGCCGGCTCGGGGACAGCGCCGCTCGAGAGCCCAGCGCTCGATGTGCTGCGCTACATAGAGGCCAACTACCGTACCTGCACGCTTTCCGGGTGTGCCCGCGAGCTCGGCATGAGCACGAGCTATATCACGAAGATGCTCAGATCCGAATGCGGCCAGACCTTCAAGGAGCTGGTCCAGAAGCAGCGCATCATGGTAGCCGAGCGCCTGATTGCAGGAGGCGTGTCCTCCATTGCGGATGTGGCGTCAGAGGTCGGCTACCAGAACATGAGCTACTTCTACCAGATCTTCGAGCGCGAGTGCGGCATGCTTCCGGGCGCCTGGCGCCAGCACTGTCTCGAGCAGGCGCAGAACAGATAGCAGAAGCCTGGCAGTAGCGCAGGCTGCCGCCAGGCAGGAAATGGGGGGCGAAGCTAGTCCTCGAGCAGGGCCGGATCCGTGATCATCGAATCATCGAAACCGAAGAGGTAGGTGCCCACGGCTGCGCCGACAAAGCCGATGGCTGCACAGATCGGGGCAGCCCAGCCGCCGGGGAAGAAGAACAGCGCCGGCATCGTGATCAGGTTCACGCCGATGAAGGCCGTGCGCTGAAGTCCTGTCACGGCGATGGGCACGGAAGCGGCAGCAGAGGCGATGCAGGCAATGACAAAGGGCTTCTTGAACTTGAGGTTCACGCCGTAGATGGCAGGCTCGGTCACGCCGGCAAGAAGCGCCGTGATCCAGTTCGGGCCGGCAAGCTCCTTGAGCTTGAGGTTCTTGGTCTTCAGGAAGACGCCGAGGCAGGCACCGGCCATTGCGAAGTTGCAGCCCCAGGAGAGCGGGGAGAGCCAGTCATAGCCTAGCGTGGCCATATTGTTGAGGACGATCGGCGTGAAGGCGGCATGGGCGCCGAAGATGATGAGGATCGGCCAGAGGCCCGCGAAGACCATGCCGGCGACGATCGGGGCGACATTGTAGACAGCCAGGATCGCATCGGCGATGAAGACGCCAACAATCTGGAAGATCGGGCCGACGCAGATGAGCTCGACAGGCACCAGGACGATTAGGCAGATCATGTAGCCGAAGAGCGAGAACAGCGTCTGGTTCATGTGGCCCTTGAGGAACTTCTCGAGCTTCGCGAGCAGCCAGGTCATGATGACCGGCGGGATGACAGAAGAGGCATAGGAGACAAGCGTCACCGGGATGCCGAAGAAGTCGAGCGGAGTATGGGCGGCGTAGGCTGCGGTGATCGAGGTATAGAGCATCGGGAACACGACGGCAAGCGCCACATACTTGTTCGTCTTGAACTTCTCGGCAGCCGAGACGGCCAGGACGAAGGGAAGGAACTGCATGAAGCCGTCGGCACCGGCATACAGGACCGTATAGGCACCGGTCTGGCTGAAGCCGGGAATGAAGTTGGAGAGCATGATCAGGAGTGCCTTGAGCATGCCGGACGCGATGAAGCCGCCCATGAAGGGGAAGAAGATGCCGGAAACCGTCTCGGAGAAGCGGTCGAAGACATTGCCCTTCTTCTGCTCATCCCCTGCCGGGACCTCGCCGCCGGCAAATTGGGTGCCGAGCTCGGCGACGGCAGCATCGTATGCCTGCTCGACATCGGTGCCGATCACGACCTGGTACTGACCATTGCCGTGCACGACATCGATCACGCCGGCAGTCTTCTTGACAGAAGTATCATCTGCCTTGGACTCGTCCTTGAGGACGAAGCGCAGGCGGGTGACGCAGTGCGTCACGGAGACGATATTGTCCTTTCCGCCGACCTCGTCGATCACAGACGCTGCGAGAGCCTGGTAATCCTTTGCCACGTCGCATCCTTTCTCCCAGAAGGCATCGCGCCTTCCCCTGTGTGCTGACAGCCTCAAGTAAACCGAAATCAAGGGAGTGGCACGATAACGTAAAGCGGAGAAGAATTGACCAAACTGTTATAACAGTATCGCGGCAAACGGCTGGAATATGACTGTGAACGGTTGGCTATATGCGGGAAGACTGACCATATTGGGAGCAGATGGGGCATAAACAGGTATAACAGATATCGAAGGTGCTACTGCGTCCTGTGCACAGTGTCTGCCAGAAGCGCACAGCGCTGTCCTGCGGGTGCCAGCAATCGATGCTGGCAGTCCTCTGGCTGCTGTCTGTGCTTCCACCTTCTCCGGTGTCCAGAAGGCATGGCAGGCGCCTGGCAGAGCTCTGTGCCTGCTTCGTGAAGAACCTCGGCTCCTCCTATGCCCAGATCTTCCCGCGTGGCGCCTGCACTGCGGCAGGGGATGCCTGGGGCAGCGGCACGAACTGCATCGGCACCGGCCCCTACAAGATGGAAAGCAACGACGGCACGACCGAGGTCGTGCTCGTGAGCAACGACTCCTACCATGGAGGAAAGCCTCCTCTCGACGCAGTGCACTATCGCTACTTCGATGATGTCAACACCAAGATGCTCTCATTCAAGAACGGGGACATCGACTGGTGCGATCTTGATGGGTCGCTTCTGGCAACCTATCAGAAGGACCCCGATGTTCAGGACCTGATCGTCTCCTACGACACCTTGGGCACCTATTTCGTGGCGCTCAACCTGAGCGAAGGAAAGGGCCTCGAGGATGTCGATATCCGTCGGGCGCTGTCTTTGGCGATCGACCGCGATACGCTTGTCGCGACCGTACTCTCAGGTGCCGGCAGGCCGGCAAGCGGCTTCCTGACACCGCAGGAGCCGGGCTTCGACGACGATGCGCCGGTCTTTGCCTACGATCCAGACGAGGCGGCACAGATCATAGCGGAGAAGGGAGAGTCTCCTGCCCTTTCGCTTCAGGTGAGAGCCCAGGACCAGAACGTCGCTGTCGCCCTCCAGGACTTCTGGTCGAGGGCAGGCATCAGCTGCGATGTGAGCACCGTCGACAACGGTGTCTGGGCACAGGATAGGGCAGCGGGCAATCTGCAGATGACGCTCCTGGGATGGTTCCCTGCCTACGCAGACGGTGACAACAACATGTATACCTACTTCTTGAGCACGACAGCACAGAAGAATTCCTCCTTCTACAGCAATGCCCATGTAGACGAGCTCCTGGTTGCCGCCCGGGCATCGACCGACGAGCAGGCGCGGGCAGACATGTACAGGGAAGTGGACGATATCGTGACGAGGCAGGACTATGCCGTGCTTCCGCTCTTCTATCCGAAGCACCAGTTCGTCGCAAAGGATTACGTCAAGGGTGCAAAGGTCGGAAACCTCATCTATCATGTGCGCGGAGTCGACATCGATGTCTCGAAGGAAGACTATCTGGCAGGCTGATGCCAAAGCATTCGGAATCGTTGTCTCTTCCGGCAGTGCTGCATCCAGTTTTCAAGAGGACGGAAGCCGATTGCGCCGTGCATGCTTCGCATCCTCTTGTCTGGCGGCATCTTCCGGCGGTACAATGCAAGACAGGCGGACGGATTCGCCCCGTCCCCGAATCCCTAGTCTAGATCTGCTAGGGTTCTTTCAAAGCTCCTGCGCTATCTGCGCGGGGGCTTCATCTTTCTCGCCTCCTCATAAGCGGAGGGTCGACAGGACAAGCTGGGCTACAAGAATCAGAATTTCAAGAACATCGTGAACTTCTTTCATTGATGTGGCTGGCGTCTTTGAGACACCGCGTTGACCTCCCCTCCGAATCCCGCGATGATGTGCCGAGAGGGCACGGATTGCGAGGTTCGGTTTGTCAAAGACGACGAGGAAGACCTACCCGCCAAAGTTCAAGATGGCGGTCGCGATCGACGTGGTGAGGGGCGAGAAGACCCTCTCCCAGGTAGCCGCGGAGCACGGCGTGAGCCCGTCCTTGGCCGCGGAGTGGCGCGACGAGCTGCCCGACGGCGCCGACGACGTGTCCGACAAGACCCAGCAGGAGCGCGAGAGGAAGAGGTCGGAGGAGGCCGCGCGAAGGAAGTACGACGAGGCACTGCCCGGGGAGCTGCCGCGCGAAAGGGTGAGCTGTAATCTTTTGGTGGACAGTGGGACAGCAGGGACTGGCAACAGATATGCTCTGTCCAGATACCCACCTACCAACACCAGCAGATTGGAGAGATGAGATGTCGCTAAGCGCAAGCGAGATAGAGAAGGCAAAGTCCCGCACGAAGCCGGGGACACCCAAACACTACACTGAAGAAGTATTGCCTCGAGGCCATCGAGTACTACAGGAAGGCACGTAAGGCCAACCCGAAGAAGAGCATCAGAGGATGCGCCGCGAAGCTTAAGGATCAACGACAAGACCTTAAACGACTGGATCATCAAGCACTCAAAGACCGGAAGGGTCACCCAGGAAAGGACCGACGAGCACAAGCAGCTCGACGCAGTGAACAGGCGTATACACGAGCTCGAGAGCGAGAATAAGTTCCTAAAAAGTGGCAGCCTTCTTCGCCGGAAGCCTCTGACCAAGGACAGGTTTTAGCTCATGCTGGAGAAGAGGGCAACCTACAGCGTTTCGATGATGGAGCGCGTACTGGAGCTGAGCAGGGCTCACTTCTACAGATGGCTCAAGGCCAAAGGCGGTGAGGACCTATGGGGTCCTATCAAGGAGGCCATCTGCGCGATATGGGAGGAAAGCGACAGGCGCTTCGGTTTTCGCAAGGTCTGATCCAAGCTCACAGGAGACCCAAAGTTACGCAAAATTTACAGGCACGACCCGCTATCGCGTACGGAGGTGCATAGTCGAGCTGGGCATCTGCGGCATCTGATCCAATGCATCGAAGAGAACGACGGTGCCCGCACCGGATGTCCCCGAGCGTCCCGACCTCACCCGGCGCGGCTTTTCGTGTCTCGTGCCGACAGCCAAGCTCGTGGGCGATACAACCTATCGCAGGACCACGGCAGGCTTTATATATCTTACCGTCGCGCACGATCTGTGCACACGCATGGTGGTGGGCTGAAGCATACAGGACAACATGAGGGCAGGCCTTGTCGTCTTTGCCCTGAAGATGGCATATTCGCGCGGATACGTGGCTGGAGGGGCCATATTCTAAGCAGCCCAGGCAGCCAGTACATAAGCTCAAAGTTCGCCGCCTGCTCAGCCGTACCCGACGTGAGGCTCTCCGTGGGGAGAACCGGAAGCTGCCACGACAATGCTGTAGCCGAATCCTTTTTCGCCACGCTCAAGAACGAATGGTACTACCACAAGCGCCTCTTAGATGCATCCACGACCAAGCACAAGGCACACGAGTTTAATCGAGTCGTACTACAACCGCTTCTGCCCGCATAAGTCCATAGGAGATCGCGTGCCGGAAGAGGTGATGCAGGAGTTCTTCGAGCGCCTCGAGAGAGGCCTTACATACGATCCAAAGGCGATGCAGACCGCATAAAAAATCTGAGATTTCTCTGTCCATTATATTGACAGGGCTCACTGTTCGGTCGTTCTTCGCCGTCCCGGGGAACATTCCCCGGCGTACTTCATCGCCTTTCCTGAAAGGTATCCAACGTCGATCCCCTTCGCGCACCACCTGCGCACGATAAGCGAGCCGATGTTGTTCTTCTGGTCCACAATTGACCAGGGCGCCCGATTCCGCCTCGTCGAGCAGAGCCTCGATGTTCTCCTGGCACCTGTCCTGCCTGCGGCTGATCCTGATGGAGCCGTCCGGTTTCAGGCCCACTGCCCGGAGGAATGGCCTCCTGACATCTATTCCGAGATAGAAGCGCTGCGGCCCGAACTAGTCTTTCTGCTTGCACTCCATGGTGGTACTTTCCTTACTGTCCAGCGTGTCTGAGGGACGACATCCACACTACCCTGCTTATCGTGCGGCACATCCCTATCAGCCGTTCTCAGACAGACCACCATCCCTTGGCAGCAACGCCCCCCGGGCCTTCGTAAGAGGCAGGGGTACACGGCTGTCCAGGGAAGACTAGCCAGCAGCCCCCTTCAGGACCATCTACAAGGTTAGGGAATCAGGTTAGGGAATCCGCAGGCAAAGCATTGTCGAAACCCCAAAGCTCGGAGAGGCCCCAGGAGCTGTTGCTTACTGTAATGGGCCACATGAGGCGACTTACCTATTGAACGATATTGCAAATATATGTATGATATAAATATAGACAGAATATATGATGACATATTCGAGTAGGATCAGACCAATGCTGAACTTAATGCCAAGAAACATGGTGTTACCTTCGAGGAAGCCACAACGGTGTTCTCGGATGCTTACGCTTTGGTCATCAACGATCCTGATCATTCGGAGCAGGAAAATCACTTTATGATTCTTGGACTTGCACTTACCGCGGAAGTGCTTGTTGTATGTCATTACTGGCGGGATGAGAACCGCATACGCATCATTTCGGCGAGGAAGGCGACCAAACGCGAGGATGGGCAGTATTGGAGGTGTCGCCATGAGAGATGAATACGACTTTAGCGAGGGGAAGAAAAATCCCTATATAAAGATGATAAAAAAGCCTGTCACAATGAATATCGATGTGGCCACTATCGATTATTTCAAGGAAGAATCGAGACGAACCGGAGTTCCGTATCAGACCATCATAAACATGTTTCTTGGTGAGTGTGCCAAAGAGGGCAAACATTTGACCTTTGCATAGGCAACTATGATGGGGCTTGCATAATGCTTTCATATATGCACGTGAAGAGTATCTAAGTGGAACTGGGGCTACTGATTGCGGTAGGCTTGGCAGATTTTAAGATCCTTGAGCCCATCATTGTGATGATGGGCTAGCTAGGGAAACGATCTGACCAGTATCAATATTTCGGATGGCAGATTGTCAAGCTGAGTGCAACATCTCCCTAAAGACCTCGTTGGCTGTCCTGTATCCAAGGACCTTCCTCGCCCTGTCACAGATCAGCTCCACCGCATGCTGCACCTCCTCGTTTGTGACCTTGCTGAAGTCGCTGCCCTTAGGGGAAGAACTCCCGCAGGAGCCCGTTGGTGTTCTTAACTGTTAGCTTCTGCCATAGATGGTGAGGGTCGCAGAAGTAGAACTGCACGCCTCAAAGGGCATCTGTGACATCTGTATGCCCTGCGAGCTGCTTGCCCCACTTAGGGGTGAGCGTCTCGAGGGGACGTCCCTGCAGCAGCCCGACCTCGGCTTTGGAGACGCTCCTGCTGTCGTGGTGGCATCTCTTTGCGAGAAGCAGCCTCACTGCCCTGTCGGCAAGCACAAGCAGGCACACGGGCCCTGCTGCCACGAGCGTGTCGTCCTCCCAGTCTCCGAGACGAGACCTCTCATCGGCCTGCTTTGGCCTCTCCTCTACGGTGTGTAAGATCTCGATCTTGCCCTTTGGTCTTAGGCCTCTTGCTGCGATCCTCTTCCCCTTCCTGCGCAGGTGGCGCCGCACCTTGCCTTGCGGGCCGGATCCCGGCAGCTCGAGGGCGGCGGCTACGGACCTGCCGGTAAGAATAGTCGGCAGGCTCAACGGTGCACCTGCCGCCACCCTCGAGCTGAGATGTCGTCTATCTGCTCCAGGGACCAGTGTCTGTCCATGATGAGTAAGCGCACCTTCTGCGTAAGTGCAGAGTCTGAAAGCCGCCTTTTCGGCCTGCATCTCCTGCGGCGCTCATCCGCCCTCCTTTTGGGCAGCACATGCCCTAAAGCGTCCGTGCCGTGCGTTCCTCTTGAGCTCGCGGCAGATGCTGGAGCTGTCCCTGCCGATCTCTGCTGCGATATAGGCGATTGGCCTTCCCTCTGCATGCAGCGTGGCTATGCAGTCCCTCTCCTGAGGGCTAAGATGTGTGTAGTGGCATATTCCTTCTAGCTTTCGACGTTGATTGAGACAACCAACATCGTAGCCTTCCGGAGTGTGCCACACCTGCATTCAGCGGGCTATCCTGTTGCACTCAGAATGCTAATCTGCCACCCGAAATATTGACACAGGTCAACCTTTCTTGCTATCAGTCAGGATATGGATGGACACTTCAAGTTCGTTGTCGCGAGGGCGAAAACGTCGAAAGCCCCCATCTTCACCTTCGAAGATACCAATATGCGCATACGCTTCTCCATCGGTGCCCGCGCCTTCGCGGGCCGCTGGGCACAGGCTGACTCCACGCATTACATGGCTGCCTGTGTTGGTAGCTATACCGACATGATCATCAAGGTCGCCAAGATCATGGAAGTGTCTTCAGAGCCTGGACGGGATCTCGGCTTGTGTTTGGTGTGGTGCAAACAGACAGCACTGCCATGCTCAGACGCCCTTGCTCCGCATACAGCCTTCGGGTAGACCAAAGCGATCATGCACGATACAGATAACGCTTTCCTGAAAGTTTCTTTCATTTCAGAAGGATAAGGGGAGAGGTTTCAAGAAACTTACCCATCAGTATGGCTCATGCCTGCAGAAGCCGTGTATGCCCCTGATAAGTTTGTAGCATACGAACTGGATGCAAGCAAGCGAGGGGGAAGCTGGATGTTCGACCATCTGTTTGCGCCAATCACCATCAATGGCATGACACTCAAGAACCGCATCGTTGCGGCTCCTACCGGCGATCTATATGAAGAGAAGGCACTTGGCGGCGCTGCCCTGGTCATTGCGGGCCATGCTATCGTCGAGCCGGGACGCTCGAGCTTCGCAAGCGGCGATGAGCCGTGGCCGTTCGAGAAGTATGAGCGTGAGGCAACCCACGAGCGCGTGATGGGCGTTCATCGTGGTGGTGCCCGTGCTTCCGTGGAGATCTTCCATGGCGGACTGCATGCACGCATGAAGGATTATGCCAAGGGTCCCTGCAGCTATACGCGTGAGGATGGGGTCGAAGTGCGCGGCATGGACGAAGCCATGATGCAGGAGACGCTCGACTGGTACGCAAAGACGTGCTCAGGAGCTGTGAAAGCTGGCTTCGACTCGATCTTCCTGCACTTCGGCCATGGATGGCTGCCTGCACAGTTCCTCTCTCCGCTCTACAACCACCGCACCGATGAATATGGTGGGAGCCTGGAGAACCGTGCAAAGTTCCCGCTCCGCATCCTGGAGATCGTGCGCAAGACCGTGGGACCGCGCTACCCGGTGGACATGCGCATCAGTGCATCTGAGTGGGTGCCAGGCGGCATTGCTTTCGAAGATGTCGTCGAATTCTGCAAGATGGCAGAGCCGTACGTCGATGCCATCCAGATTTCCTCAGGCATCGATGTCAACAAGGTCGCAAACGTGCATACGGTCACAAGCAACCTCGAGGAGGAGATGCCCAACCTCAAATGGGCACGCGAGGTTAAGCGTGCAGTGAAGGTGCCGGTAGGGGTTGTCGGCGGTGTGTTGACGCCGCAGATGGCAGAGGATGCCATTGCGGCAGGAGATGTGGACATTGTTGCTTTGGGCCGTGAGCTCATTGCAGATCCCGAGTGGGCCAAGAAGGCAGAAGAGAACCGTCCAGAGGATATCTCCCCCTGCCTGCGCTGCTCAAACTGCTACCACATTGCCTCCGACCACTGGAATGTGGGCTGCTCCGTGAACCCCCGCTATCACCATGAGACCTTCGTTCCTGCCAAGATCGAGCAGGCGGAGGAGCCCAAGCGCGTCGTCGTGGTGGGTGCAGGCCCTGGCGGCTTGAAGGCAGCAATCAGTGCCTGCGACCGTGGACACAAGGTGATACTGATCGAGCGCGAGCAGGAGCTTGGCGGCATGCTGCGCTTTATCGCGAAGGAACCTCATAAGGCTGAGGTGGCACGTCTCCTCGAACACTACCGGATTCAGATCGCAAAGCGTGATATCGATGTGCGTCTGGGATGTGAAGCGACACCTGAACTCGTGAAGTCGCTTGAGCCCGATGCGCTCTGCATCGCTATCGGCGCCACGGAGCGGGTTCCGAGGATCGAAGGCCTTGAGGGTCCCCATGTGATGGTGGGCACGCAGGCAATACTTCACGAGAACGAGCTTGGCCAGCGTGTCGTCATTCTTGGTGGCGGCTCTATCGGCTGCGAGCTTGCTCTTGCTTCCGCTGAGCGCGGACGCGACGTCACCGTGGTCGAGATGTGTGACCATCTGGCTGGCAATGCGAACAGCCTCTACCAGGAGGCACTTCGCCAGAAGTTTGAGCTGCATCCCAACATCCAGGTGCTCACGAGCTGCTCGTGCCAGAAGGTTGCAGAGGGAGTGGCGCGCTGCACAATGGCAGACGGCACAGCCCGCGTGATTCCTTTCGACGACATGGTTATCTCGACGGGCATGGCAGCACGTTCCAAGGAAGCCGAGGCGCTTTACGGCATTGTCCGCAACACGGTTGCGATAGGGGACTGCACAAGGCCTTCGAACATTATGAACGCGGTCTTCGAGGGGCACTCATTCGCGCTCTGCATGTAGAGGGATTCATGAGCCATAAGAGCTTTGGTGGGCAAGCCACATGACAGGCAATGCAATCCGTAGCCTGACATGTTGTTTGGATTTTCTGTATGATAGGGAAGGAACTAGAATGGCTAAGGATTACACGGATCTTTGTCGCAGCATCATCAAAGGAGTAGGCGGAGCAGATAACATCACGAATGTCATCCACTGCGCCACAAGGCTGCGCTTCAGCCTGAAGGATCCTGGCCGCTTTGACCAGGATGCACTCAAGAAGCTTCCTGACGTGCTTGGCACCGCTATCGGAGCTGGCACCTATCAGGTGCTCATTGGCAACCAGGTTGAGCGTGTCTATGACCAGCTGCTGGACCTGCCAGAGATTTTAGGGCGCGGTATCACGAAATCTGCGGGCATCGACGACCCTGTGACGGCAGCCGCAGACGATGCTGCGAAGCTCAGACTTCTGGACCGCTTCACGCGCATGATGTCTGATGTCTTTACGCCGTATATTCCGATGCTGGCTACGGGCGGCATTGCATCTGGTGTCATTGGCCTGCTTACCAACATGGGTGTCGTCGCGTCAGACAGCCTGACCTATCAGACGTTCTACGCCATCTTCTATGGCCTCATCAACTTCTTCCCGATTATGCTTGCCTTCACGGCAGGCAAGCACTTCAGGTGCAACCCCTATGTGGCTGCCACGCTTGGTGCTTCCATCATGTATCCGGGCGTGTCCAATCTCCTGGTCACGGGAGAGACGGTGAACCTTCTGGGCATCAGCTTCCCGGCGTTCAACCTGAGCGGCAGCTTCATCCCCATTCTACTTGCAGTCTTCTGCATGAGCTACGTTGAGCACTTCCTCAAGGAGGACCTGCCTGAGAGCACGCAGTTCATTTTGGTGCCGCTTGTGTGCCTCGTACTCTTCGTGCCTCTTACCATCATGGTCTTCGGGCCTCTTGGTGGACTTCTTGCCAACGGCATTCTTGCTGTGTATAACGTGCTTGCTGCTTCTCCGGTTCTCCTTGAGACGGTCTTTGGCGCCTTCTTCAGCCTTGTCATCCTGCTTGGCCTCCACTGGGCAGTCCTTCCCATCGAGCTTGGCATCCTCAGCAGCCAGGGCGTCGAGTACAGCCTTGCTGCTGGTGGCATGGGCAACTACGCCGTCCTTGGTATCTGCCTTGCTGTGATGGTCTTTGCAAAGAATCAGGAAGACAAGAGCGTTGCTGGCTCTGCAGCCTTCACGAACTTCCTCTGCGGTATCACCGAGCCCGGTCTCTACGGCGTGGTCCTTCGTAACAAGAAGCTCATTGCGGCACTCATCTACTCTGGCGGTCTTGCGGGTCTGATCATGGGCCTCGGGAATGTCGGTGCTACGAACTTCGCCTTCTCTGGCCTTCTTGCTTTCGGTGCCTGGTTCGGCGCCCAGAACTTCCCCGGCTACTGCCTCGGCATCCTCGTAAGTGTTGCAGCAAGCTTCATCTCTACCTCTGTCCTTCTGAAGAGCGGACAGGTTAAGGACTTCGACTAGGCCAAGCCATCCCCCACATGGGCTTCTGGCATTCAGGCCGCACAACTGGTATCTTGGTCGTGCGGCCTGCCTGCATTAAGGGCCGCCTTAGGAGGGCATATGATTCTGGAACGGCTCAAGGAATGCGATGGATTCTCGAAGACGGAGTGCATTATTGCACGCTATCTCCTCGAGAATGGCAGCACGGTACGGGATGCATCGGTAGAGCGGCCCGCAGAGTTCACTGAGTCTTCGCCTGCAACCATTGTCAGGCTCTGCAAAAAGCTCGGAGCTCAGGGATACCGCGATTTCCGCGTTGCATTCGTGGCGGAGTGGGAGCAGTCGAGGCATTCGGTTAGAATCGATGCGAACATGCCATTCGACCGTGACGACTCATACGAACAGGTGGCTTGGAAGCTTGGCAACCTTGCTGCAAATGCTATCAACAATGCAATATCTGGTTTCGACCAGCAGCAGGTAGACCGTGTGGTGAAGATTCTTGCGGATTCCGACGTGGTGAATGTCTTTACGGTCGGCACATCTATTCCCGCTGCGTTGGATTTCAAGACCAAACTTGTTCGTATCGGCCGCCAGGTCAATGTGGACCAGGATGCGTTCGTGCAGCGCGGCTATGCGATATCTGCTCCGGCACATTCCTGCAACATCTTGATATCACTCTCAGGGGAGACTGAGATGATTGTCTCCTACGCGAGGATCCTCCAGGCGCGTGGACGCCATACCCTTGCTATCACAGCTGACCCTTTCAGCAGGCTTGCATCTATATGCGATGAGGTCATCTGTCTGAATAGCAATGAAAGCGACTCGTTCTCTCGAAAGATCGAGACCTTCTCTTCCTTCGATGCAACCCATTTCGTCCTGGACTGCCTCTATAGTTGGCTCTTCCAGACGGACTACGACAGGAACATGCGCCATGCACGCGAGTCTCAGCGGACACTCATGGAGCTGACAAGCGACTCACGCTAACGTTCCCTGCTTGTGGGCAGGGATGTCGCTCAGTCTTCCGCTGGGCTGATTGCAAGAGAAGCGCTGCACTATGCAGTGGCTCTTGCATGCAACGATATCCAGCTATTCATTGAGCGCGATACCGTATCGTGCCAGCGTTTATGACATCTTTCGTGAGGGATGGATTCGTCCAGCGTCCAGCGTGCCTGTGGATTTGTCCCTTTTCTCATCATCTCGACATTGAGCCTATAGCACCACTCGAGAAGCCTCTCGTCGCTCAGCATGCGGTCGAATGCAGGTTTATTCCAGAATGTGTATGAAACGACACCTTTGGCTGCACGATAGAAATTGTGGCCAGGCAGGGAGGAATAGAACGGCTTGAATCCTTATCGCCTTCGGGACGCTTGCAGTTGATCCTGCCAAAGACATTGGCTCCATCAGTCCAGATAATGAGCGTCTCGAGCGTGCCCCAGGTAATGCAGACAGCGCATTCTGCGGTCGTGTCCGTAAAGTGGTGTAAAGGGCGGGCGAGCCAGAGGCCCGCCGCCAAGGTGTGCTCGCAGTCACCAAACAACGAGGACACCCAAGAGGACGGCCATGGCTCGAATCAATCTTACACTGGACCAGGACGAGGTACTGGGGCTGCTTACCGACGGGGGCGGGGACGCCTTCAGGCTGCTGCTCCAGGAGATGCTCAACGGGGTACTGAGGGAGAAGTCAGCCGAGCAGCTGTGCGCCCAGCCCTACGAGCAAATGCAGAAGCGCACCGATAGCCACAACGAGACGAAGGCAAGGCCCCTCACGACCAGGGTTGCCACCATCGAGCTGAAGGTGTTAAGGCAGCGCAACGCCCCGTTTGAGACCCTCGTGACCGAGATGGCCGTCGCGGGCGTCTTTGCAGTGAAGGTGGGCAGGGTCATAGAGGAGGTCTGCGAAAGGTCGTTCTCCAAGTGCTCCGTCTTTGAGGCCTGCGCCGAGCTGCTCTGAGCCCTGTCAATATAATGGACAGAGAAATCTCAGATTTTTTATGCGGTCTGCATCGCCTTTGGATCGTACGCAAGGCCTCTCTCGAAGCGCTCGAAGAACTCCTGCATCACCTCTGCCGGCACGCGATCTCCTATGGACTTATGCGGGCGGAAGCGGTTGTAGTATGACTCGATTAAACTCGTGTGCCTTGTGCTTGGTCGTGGATGCATCTAAGAGGCGCTTGTGGTAGTACCACTCGTTCTTGAGCGTGGCGAAAAGCGATTCGGCGAGCGCATTGTCGTGGCAGCTTCCGGTTCTCCCGACGGAGAGCCTCACGTCGTGTGCAGCTGAGCAGGCGGCGAGCTCTGAGCTTATGTACTGGCTGCCTGGGCTGCTTAGAATATGGCCCCTTTGGCCACGTATCCGCGCGAATATGCCATCTTCAGGGCAAAGACGACAAGGCCTGCCCTCATGTTGTCCTGTATGCTTCAGCCCACCACCATGTGTGTGCACAGATCGTGTGCGACGGTAAGATATATAAAGCCTGCCGTGGTCCTGCGATAGGTTGTATCGCCCACGAGCTTGGCTGTCGGCACAAGACACGAAAAGCCGCGCCGGGTGAGGTCGGGGCGCTCGGGGGTATCAGGTGCGGGCAGCGTCGTCCTCTTCGATGCATTGGATCAGATGCCGCCTATCTCCAGCTTAGCCATGCACCTGCGCACGCGGTAGCGAGTCGTCACTGTAAATTTTGCGTAACTTTGGATCTCCTGTGAGCTTGGATCAGACCTAGCAAAAGCTAAAGCGCCTGTCGCTTTCCTCCCATATCACGCAGATGGCTTCCTTGATAGGACCCCATAGGTCCTCACCGCCTTTGGCCTTGAGCCATCTGTAGAAGTGAGCCCTGCTCACCTCCAGTACGCGCTCCATCATCGAGACGCTGTAGGTTGCCCTCTTCTCCAGCATGAGCTAAAACCTGTCCTTCGACAGAGGCTTCCGGCGAAGAAGGCTGCCACTTTTTAGGAACTTATTCTCGCTTTCGAGCTCGTGTATGCGCCTGTTGGCCCTGTCGAGCTGCTTGTGCTCGTCGGTCCTTGCCTGGGTCACCCTTCCGGTCTTGTTGTGCTTGATGATCCAGTCGTTTAAGGTCTTGTCGTTGACCTTAAGCTTCGCGGCGCATCCTCTGATGCTCTTCTTCGGGTTGGCCTTACGTGCCTTCCTGTAGTAGTCGATGGCCTCGAGGTGATACTTCCTCAGTGTAGTGTTTGGGTATCCCCGGCTTCGTGCGGGACTTTGCCTTCTCTATCTCGCTTGCGCTCAGCGACATCTCATCTCTTCAATCTGCTGGTGTTGGTAGGTGGGTATCTGGACAGAGCATATCTGTTGCCAGTCCCTGAATCCCACTGTCCACCAAAAGATTACAGCTCACTGGTCACATTCGACGCCCACGGCGGCCTGCGCCGCGCGGTCTTTGAGGTCTACCCAGAAGGCGGCCTGGCAGCGCTGCATCGCGCACGTCAAGCGCGACGTGCTCGCTAGGATCGACTCCGGGGAGGGCCTGACGGCGCGCCCTCTACCATCGCGCCGTCGACGAGCTAAGGACATTCGCCCCGTCGGCGGCCAGGGTGGTCAAGGACACCGAGCTTGCCGCCCTCGCATATCTGTCCTTCCCCAGACAGCAGTGCCTTAAGATCTGCACCAACAACGTGATGCAGCGCATGAACGGCAAGCTCAAGCGCAGGGGCCGGGCCGTGCAGGTATTCCCGTCGACGGGGTCAATCATGCGGCTTCTCGCCGGCATTATCGGTAAGCTCAACGCCGAGTGGGAGTGCA
The DNA here is from genome assembly GCF_018128285.1 of Atopobium sp. oral taxon 416. Lineage (NCBI taxonomy): Bacteria > Bacillati > Actinomycetota > Coriobacteriia > Coriobacteriales > Atopobiaceae > Atopobium > Atopobium sp. oral taxon 416. The sequence continues at coordinate 2,052,268 of NZ_CP072380.1, read as the reverse complement.
GGAGGCTGTTCATGTCGAAGGAGTCACTAGAGCCCGTTTTCTTCCTTAAGAGGGCAAAGATGCGCATCAAGGAGCTGGAGGAGGACGAGGAGGCGCACTCCGATGCGAGGGTGATCATGAAGCTGGCGATTGATAAGTACGAGAGAGCGGCATAAAGTTACGCCAACGCAGGAGGCTGCCGATATCGAGACTGGCGCGGCCCTATTCTTACACCACAAAATCCGACACAATCCAATGAAGCATTCTTTTGGTCTTCTTGATACATCTGATATTCCAATCTTTGAGTCAGATGTTCGGATTTTTGGCGGCACATCCAAATCTACCGCTCGCCGCCACCTCTAAGAATATCCAGTACAACGTACTGGAGCGGTGCTATAAATAAGCACAGTGCATTGTACTGCAGCTGCCCGGGAGCTGGAACAGTGTGCTGCATCTGCAGCGGCTTAGCCGAGTGGAAGGACTAGCTATGAGATATCTGCTTCTGGTGAGCCATGGAACAATGGCTCCGGGCGTATCGAGCGTACTGGACATGCTGGTAGGGCATCACGACAACGTGCTTGTGTGCAACATGCCTGATGGCATGGGGGCAGACAAGTTCGTCGAGAACCTCAAGAAGACGCTTACGCCGGTTGGGGCAGACGACGAAATTGTCGTTCTCGGCGATGTTATCGGAGGATCTCCGCTTACGAACACGATGAACGTTCTGACGGAGAAGGGCCTTTTATCCCATACCCATGCCTTCGGTGGCCTGAGCCTGCCTATGGCGATCACTGCCGTGATGGGCGACGATGTTGCATTTGACGAGCTGGCTTCCCAGATTGTCGACGAGGGACGCGCTGCCATCCGCGAGATCGAGATCGATCTTACCGACGACGAAGAGGATGAGGACGATCTGTAAGCATGCAAAAGCGGAGCCAGAGGGGCTCCGGGCAAAGAAAGGGGAGGGACATGATCTCATTTGTCCGCATTGACGACCGCATGATCCATGGGCAGACCGTCACAAGATGGGCACTCGAGTATCCCTGCGACGGCATCATTGCCGTGAACGATGCTGCGGCATCCAACAAGGTATTGAAGTCCGCCTACAAAGGCGCAGCTCCTGACAAGAAGATCTTCGTTTGGACCAAGGAGCATTTCAAGGAGAAGGCACAGAAGGTGCTCGAGAGCAGCTCCCGCTATTTCCTCATCACGAAGAATCCGCTCGATATGAAGTGGATCCTCTGCGACCTGGGCTTTGTTCCCTCCGATGTGAAGACCGTCATCGTCGGTCCGTGCAACGACCGTCCGGGTGCCGTGAAGCTGGGCAACAACCAGTCCATCACCCCCGAGGAGGCACAGGCGCTTGAGGACATCACGAAGAAGGGCTACGACGTCGTCTTCGCGCTTCTCAAGGACAACTCGATTGGCCCCTGGTCGAAGTTCCGCGACCAGTTCGATCTCAAGTAGGCACAGCTTCTGCCTCTGTACGAAGAAAGGAACGCTATGGAAATCAATGTATTCCAGGCAGCATTGCTCGGCTTATTCGCCTGCCTGGCATCACTGCCCGGCATGGGCGGCACGACGATAGGCAACTATACGCTCGGCCGTCCCCTGGTCGGTGGCCTTGTCGTCGGTCTGATTCTGGGCGATGTCCAGACTGGCATCATCGTTGGCTCCGCTATCCAGATCGTCTACATCGCGCTGGTCACTCCGGGCGGGACTGTCTCCGCAGATGTGCGTGCCGTCACCTATATCGGCATCCCGCTCTCAATCCTCGCGATCCATGCACAGGGGCTTGATCCCTCTTCGACCGAAGCAGCAAACCTCGCAGCAGCCCTCGGTGCAGCAGTTGGCACGCTCGGCACCGTTCTCTTCTATGGCACCGCAACGCTCAACCTGGTCTGGCAGGGTATCGGCTGGAAGGTCATGGAGACGAAAGATTGGAGCAAGATCAAGAAGACTATTCCTCTCGTCGACGTCGTCTATCCCTGGATCTCCCACATCCTCTTCTCCTTCCTTCCCACGTTTGTCATCTGTCTCGCTGGCGCCGGCATGGTCCAGATCATGAAGGACTACCTGCCGATGAACGGCATCGCAATGAAGACGCTGTTCACGGTCGGCTCCCTGCTGCCTGCTGTCGGCATCGGCATCCTCTGCAAGCAGGTCATCACCAAGCCGCTTGACTGGGTCACGTTCGCCTTCGGTTTCACGCTTGCTGCAGTGCTTCACTGCAACCTCATTGCGTCCGCAGTCATCGCTGTCTTCTTCGCGATGATCAACTTCGAGATTCAGCAGCTGAGGACGCAACTCAAGAATGGCACTGTCGCCCTTGCATCCGGCGACGAGGATGATGAAGACGAGGAGGACATCTGATCATGGCAGACATGAACAAGAAGCTGTCGAACAAGAAGTTGTCCGAGAAGGCGCTGTCACGGTCCTTCCACAACTGGGCTTACGGCAACCTCACCTGCTTCTCTCAGGAGCATATGCAGACGTTTGGCTATCTGTTCGCAATGCTCCCTATCGTGGAAGACCTCTACGACAAGGATGAGGACAAGGTCAACGCACTCGAGACCTATACGACCTTCTTCAACACCGAGCCACAGATCGGCACCATGGTCGTCGGCCTGACAGCAGGCCTAGAAGAAGCACGCGCCAACGGCGAGCCTGTCGAGGACGAGACCATCAACGGCATCCGTGCCGGCCTCATGGGACCTCTTGCAGGTCTTGGTGACTCCATCATCGTTGGCACGTTCATCCCCATCCTTCTCGGCATCGCGCTCGGCCTTGCCCAGGGCGGCTCTGTCCTCGGCCCGATTTTCTACATCGTGGCTTGGAACGTGCTCATGTACTTCGGCATGAAGTTTGCCTATCGCCGCGGCTATAAGCTCGGCGGCTCGGCAGTCGAAGCTCTCGTCGGTCCCCAGTCCGAGGCACTGCGCAACTCTATCATCATGGTTGGCACCATCGTTATCGGTGCTGTCGCTGCAACGTGGATTTCTATCGACACGGCACTTGTCCTTCCGGGCCTTGGACCCTTGTCGCGCGTCCTGTGGTCGAGCTCCCAGACGGTCTCTGCCGATGCACTTGCTTCCTCTGGCTCCGTCACCCTCAATGTCTTTGGCTCTGGCATCTATCCGAAGATCCTGAACTTCGCCTTCGTTTACCTCTGCTGGTGGCTCATGACAAAGAAGAAGGCCTCTGCAACGAAGGTCATGCTCATCATGGTCATTATCGCCTTCGTCGGCGTCCTGATTGGCTTCTTCGATCCGGGCTTGTCCTACTAGCACGATTGCTCTTCTGGGAAGAGGGAAGGCAGGAGGGGATTCCTGCCTTCCTTTTCTGTATGCCGGGGAATGTGAAAGGATGGTATGGGATGACAAGAAATGATGCGCAGGCAAAGAAGCGTGCACAGCTCGTGAGCGAGGCAAGGGCACAGACCGATGCCATCCAGCGGCTGGAGACCTGGGCAAGAGTTTTCTATGGGCTGCTTGCATTGGGCATCATCCTCGGGCTCTGGCACTTCACGTACAACGGCCCTGCTGCGGCAGGCATAGCGGGCATCATCCTTACTATACTTTCCGGTGCGCTTGCGGCTGTGTTCCATGTTGGCATCTCCCATGCGAAGAAGAATGTCGCAGCGCTCCTCCGTGCAGCAGGCATTGACCTGGCAACGGGGCGTCCCATCGACGAGAAGACCGGCAAGCCAGTTGGTGGATCGGAGGAGAAGAAAGCTTCAGCCAAGAGATCGGCTGGCTCCGATTTCGCCCTGGCAAAGCAGGCACTCAAGATCCTCTATGGGCGTCAGCCCCAGAAGAAATGAGCTTGAGCAGCCTCTCCGGCTTTCTGGAGAGGCTATCTTTGTCTTAGGTAGAAGGTGCATCTTCGAAAAGTTTCCTGCATCCCTCATCCTCGTCGCTCGTCGCGCAGACGAAGTTTGCCTTCTCTCTGACCTGAGGCACTGCATTGCCCATGACAATTCCTGTACCTGCCGTTTCGAGCATGGACAGGTCATCTGCTGTGTCTCCTATGGCTGTCGTGTATGCAGGCTCATCCGGCGCAGCGCATGCATCAGTAACGGCTGCTGCCTTCGAGATGCCGGCTGTATTCGCTTCGACTAAGATATCTGGCGAAGTCGAGACATGGCACTTGGGGAAGCGCTCCCTCAGCGAGTCGCGGACAGGGATGGTTGTCTCGGGGTTGCAGATGAAGAGGATCTTGCCGACCACCTTATCGTATACAAGGGCCGTAGCTCCTTTTCCCTGGGAGGATGTCTTTACGATGCGTTTCCTCGCGGGCAATCCTCGGGTCCTTGGGGCTCTTCACATACTAATGTTCGGTGGAATAGATGCTGGCAGCAGCATCGCTGAAATGCTCTTCGATGTGGTGCTCGATTGTAAAAGTAAGTTCGCGGCTGAATCCGTGTTCTGATAGTTCTTCCTTCAGCGTCAAGCAGGAGCCCTCCTCCATACACTGCAATCCAGACCCTTTCGAGTCTGTTCGCTCTGACGATTGGCATCATGCCCTGGGGACTTCTTGAAGAGGCGAGCACGGCTGTGCAGCTCCTGTTCATACAGTTCCTGAACGTGTCTGCCACTGCCTTACTCATCGTATGGTCACTCCTGAGCGCCATTCCGTCGATATCGCTGGAGAGCACCTTGCATTTGGATTTCATGGCTATCCTCTCTCTTGTTCTGGCATTCACGATAGAGGAGGGAAAAGGCAGCTTCGGCAAGGACAAATAAAAGGTAGTATGGATACATACCAGTAGTACCAATGAGAGACCAAGGACCAGCAATGGATGTGCTGGAACTCATTTCGCGTAATGGCATCGATCCTGCGAGTCCCATGATGCTGCGTGCTCAGATAGAGAGTCACATACGTCAGTTCATCGCGGCAAGCGCTCTCGTACCAGGGCCCCACCTTTCTGTCGAACACATGCTGCGCCCTTCTGAGAAACGAGACGCTCCTGTCATTCAGCAGGGTGGAGATATTCTGAGGCAAGCCTGTCATCACGAGGGCCACACAGTGATCCTTGCGGACAAAGAGCCGGTAAGTGGCTGCAAGGGCGGACATCTCATCGAGAAGGGAGGTGTCCCTATAGCTCTGTCGACTGATTTTTCTAGCCAGCCTCCTAGGGAAACGATGATTAATTCGCCTCGATGAGGTCACTGGGGCCACACGCTGTAGGCCGCCTGTTCAAAATGTCTCGAACCACGCAGTGCCTATACCCACATAGATGCCTATCTGCCTTCTGGATATGGTATAGCTACATCCACGCATTCCTGCATATCCAAAAGGAAGATATGGGCAGATAGATGAGCTTTTAGGACCTTAAATCCTAAGGTCTAGGGAGAAAGACTAAGCGAGAGGCACACCTGGAGCGAATGGATGTAATCGTTGCGTGGGACAGCTGGATTGCACTGGTAGATACCAGCTACCACGGACAGGCTCTTGTCAGGCATGTGCGCGCTGCAAAGACGAAGCTTTAGGCTGTATCCTGCTTTAGGTCATGTTTGCTCTCTTAAGACGAGAGAACCTAAAGATGCTATCCTGGATTGCTACTCCTGGCAGCGCTTCTGTGCACGTAGACCTCATGCAAGCGCAGGTACCAGATGCGACGACACTTGCGAAGATGTGCCATAGCCTTAAAGCGAGAGGGACTCGGCAAGGCTTGTGCTTTGCGCCTGAACTTAGAAGCTTAAAAAGGCAGGGATCACGGCGCGGGGTGGCTCTATCGTGGATGTGACCTTCACCTGGGCCCTAAAGCTTCACGAAGAACCAAGACCGTACGCGTAACCCTTAAAGCGCACCAGTCCAAGAAAGGGGGAGCCTGGCGTATCGGATACAAGGCGCATATCGGCGTGGATGCCGGTAGCGGCCTTGTGCACGGTGTGGAGACGAGCGCCTAGAATGTATCTGACATATCCTGTGGCACATGCACTCGTAAGGGAAGATGACAGGTTCTGCTATGCATACTTTAGGCTATATAGGTATAGCGAAGCGCCCTTAAGGACGCATAAAGACCCACACCTCTCATCTATGCGCTAAAGCGTTGCTAAGGAAGCCTTCGACCATAGAAGGTCTTGCCTGTGCGCTTTCAGCCGAAAAAAGCATCGAGTCCAGGAAGGCATCCGGCCGCTCAAAGGCAGAAACATCCCTTCCTTATCGTGAAGCGGCGCTTCGATCCCCTTAAGGAAGCGCTACAGGAGGATAGAGAAGACCTCCTGCACACTCGAGTCTCTCTCGCCCTTGCAAACCTTGCCATGTGTATATCTGCCGGCAGGCTGCACCTCCCGGCTCTCAGCGTCGCTTGATCCGTCTTGGAGCCTTATTGCGGTGCATGCGGCAGGATGGATGTAAGGATAGCGGCTCCTGCACGTGCTGGATGGGCATCCTTCCCTGCCTTTCCCGCATTCCGGCCTAGAAAAGTCGTGTGGTCGGTCCCCTCTGACACGTTATGGGGCATTAATCATCGTTTCCCTAGAGTGCTTCGAGGGCCTTCACGACCTACAGGTCAAGCTGAGCGATCACATGTGGTGGTACAACCACGAGCGGATACACTCGAAGCTAAGTTACATGAGCCCAGTCGAGTTCAGGGAAGAGTCCTTCACGATTCCGTCCAAATAGATGTTGCCAACCCGTGCTTCTTCCCGACGCTGAATGACTTTGCCGCTGACGTCCTGCGCTCCACAGGCGCGAGCTTGTCGATCCAGCTGGCAAGAACCTGCGAGCATCCTGGGTAGCCAATCTCACGGCAGGTGAAGGATTGTATCTGCCATGGGAGAGATAGTGCTTTACAGCGGAGCACTTCTGCCCTGGGCTGTAGCGCCGCATGGCTGCGCTTCTGCCAAGCTGCCTTTGCCTGTCTCCCATTCCTTATGCCATGCCATAAGTTGGACGTGGCTCGGATATCCCAGCTCGCGTATTGCGGCGGCCGCCTTCCTGCCATACCTGACATAGAGCTCTTTAGCTCTCGTCCTCTCCAGGAGGTATACATCTGTCCTCCAGATCAGTTGCTCGGTACGGATTTTCGTTACTACTCCCGGCACGCAACTCAGAGGCTATCAAATACGGCTATCAGCCCGCACCTTCCATCTTCCTGATGTTGCTGAGTGCTACATGGTCAGCAATTGAATTATCGAAGAGGTAGGGGAGTCTCGCCTCAAGATAGGATGTGAATGTCATTGCCCTCGCACAGAAAAAGTCTGGCTCATAGCTCTGTGGTTTCGATTTGTTCGATCGAAGGATTATCGTAATGGTTGCAAGGCGTGCGACAGGTGAGGAGGGATTACCGGTTATTGCACAGATACTGTAACCAAAATTGCGTGCGATACAGGCATCGTCTGCGAGGGCAATACCCGATTCATTGACAAGGAAAAGCATCCCTGTGTGGTTGCGGCGAGCTTGCGCTATCAGAGCCTGTCGTGTATACGAAAGGCAGCAGAAGCCATGAGACAAGAGGGCGGAGACGAGATAGTCTGCCGCGAATGCTCCATCACCTGCCCCGTAGACGAAAATCGACTTGTCTTTATTGTCGAGCAAGAGGTTCTGAACTTCAGGGAGAACTATTGATCCGCCGGGGGAATCTGGTGTTGCAGGTGGCTTTGACTGTTGTACAAGATAGCGACGGAGCTCAGGCCAGCCTGAAAAGCCAACACGGCGCGCCAGCAGAGTGATGCTTGCAGGGGAACAGCCAGCATCTTTTGCCACTTCTCCAATGGTCACAAGTGGATTCTTTCTTGCGAGGTCAGCCGCTGTCCTCCAGGCATGCTGCTGCTTTTCTGTCATATTTTTGAACATGCATTCTCCCCGAGAGACGCTGGGTCTTCATTGTGACTGGCCGCCAGTCGGGAGAGCTCGCTTAGCATGAGTTCGAAGAGCACGATTGTGCGCGGCGCGAAAAAATCATATCTCGAATCGTACGATGGCTTGATGCGAAATACTTCGTCTGTGAGCTGAGAAGTAGAGGTCTCTTTCACGACATCAGTGATAAGCACGGTGCAATAGCCTTCTTGCTGGGCAAGCTTGAAAAGTGGCTTGAAGGCAGAAAGTACGAAGCTGCCGGCTCCTGCTTTCTGGTCAATATTGTGCTCGAAGAAGAGAGCAATTCCCGGGTCAGTGCTTTTGGCGATTATGGATGCGTAGTCATATGTGCTTATCGCATAGATACCAAACATTGCAAGCTTGCGAGCAAGATAGGCTGAAAGTATTGCATCGACGGAGCATATATTCGAAGCTAGAACATGCTTGGCATGGCGTCTGTCCCAGAAAAGCGTGGCAAGCCGCGTCGCAGCATCGAGGGTGTCCTCGTCCTGTGTCGTGTTGAGCGGCAGAAAGCTATCTGATACCTCGTCTTCTTTGCCTGCACAAAGGGTCTCGCGCATATCGGCATATCCGGTATAGCCTAGTTTTTTTGCTAGCTTGACTATCGTGCTCTTTGCAACATCGCATTCATCGGCAAGCTCGGAGATGCTTACATACTCTGACTGGGAAATGTGGTAGTTGATTGCGCTCATGATTGTCTGGTCAGTTGCCGAAAGCTCTGATAAGACCTCGTACCCCATGCTGATGCTTCTTTGATTCTAAAAATCAAACTCTGTTCACTACCAACTAAATTAGAACACTTCTGTCAGCATAGATAGACGTGAATCTTACGGACGGTCGTATATTCATCTCAAAGATAGGACCCCATCTGAGCTTTGCTGGGGGAATTTGCTTGCAAAGGAGAAACTAGGGTATGGCTACATCACAGGATGCTGCTGTCAAGCAGAAGCGAAGCGCTTTAGGCGTCATGAAGCTCTTCTCTGGTGCCATCATACAGCCGATCGTGTTCCTTTCGGTTGTTGGCATTGTCCTTGCTGTCTGCGTGATTCTCAGGCTTTCGTTCATGCCAGCAGTGATTCAGACAATCGGCACATTCTTCTTCAATGTCTTTCTTCCAGCTGGCATCTCTAATTTGCCGGTCATCATCATGATAGGACTGTCGGTTGCATTTGCCCACAAGAAAAAGACCGATGCTGCTGTCGTCTCGATTCTTACGTTCCTCGTCTATCTCTATGCGAACAATACATTCCTCAAGATGACGGGACGTCTGATTCAGGCGGATACGCTGGCTGGTACCGGACAAGGCATGGCGCTTGGTCTCCAGGTCAATGATACGGGTGTCTTCGCTGGCATCATCATCGGCTGCCTTACGGGTTGGATCTTCAACCGTACCTGCGACACGCAGTTCCCGGAGGCACTGCGCATCTATGGTGGCTCGCGCTTCTCTGCTTTCTGCTGCATGATGATGGCAATCGCTTTTGGCATTGTCGTCTCCTATGTGTGGCCGTTTGTCAATAAAGGCATCAGTGCTCTTTCGACTCTCATTGAGGATTCCGGACTCTTCGGCGTCTTCGTTTATGGCTTCCTGAACCGCTTCCTGATCCCAACTGGTCTTCATCACCTTGTATACATGCCGTTCATGTATTCGGCAATTGGTGGTACGGCTACTATTGCTGGTCAGACCTATGAAGGTGCCGTTCCAATCTATACGGCAGAACTCGGGAATGCGTCTACTATTACGTCAATCGATCCGTCTGTCAAGTACGGACTCTTCGGCTTTTCGAAGATCTGGGGTTCCATCGGCTCTGTCCTCGCCTTCATCCATTGTGCACGTCCTGAGCGTAAAGACGATGTGAAGGCCATGATGCTTCCGGCAATGGGCGTTGCCCTTCTCGCTGGCATCACAGAGCCGCTCGAGTTCCTCTATCTCTTCGCTTCTCCGCTCCTTTGGCTCGTTCACTCCCTGCTTGATGGCTTGGGCCAGATGCTCGAGTTCGCTCTTGGATTCCGTCTCATGGCAGCGGGTGGCATCCTTGATATCATCCCTGGCTTAATTGCCCTACCAGCTGAGATGACCAAGTGGTATGTGTTCTTCATCATCGGCGTCATCTTCATCGCCGTCTGGTACTTCTCATTCGTGTTCCTGATTCAGAAGCTTGATCTCCATGTTCCTGGTCGCGAAGAGAACTATGTAGCTACTGGAACCGGTGCGGTCAAGAATGTCAAGGGCGTTGCTAGCATGGGTGATGTCCAGGACATTATCGATGGCCTCGGCGGCAAGAGCAACATCAAGGCGGTCATCAACTGCATGACAAGACTGAGGGTCGATGTCTATGACATCTCGAAGGTTGATAAGGACAAGATCAACCGCTTCAAGAACTCCGGCATTGTCATGAAGAAAGACAATGTCCAGATCATCATCGGCCTCAAGGTGGACGATGTCTGCGAAGCAATCAACCAGAAGCTCGGTGCCATCACTGAATAGGATGGCCTGTGCGTCTGGAAGGAAAGGAAGTATCCCATGCTCAATGAAGGAAAGCATTTCACAATCTGCATTGTTGGTGGCGGCTCGCGTTACACGCCGGGCATCCTGCGCATGATGGTGCATGAGATGGGGAGGTTCCCGCTCGACAAGGTCATTCTCTATGACTGCGAGTATGAGCGCCAGCATAGGGTTGCAGGGTATGCCCGCATCCTGATGCGCGAATATGCCCCCAAAACCGAGATTGTTGACACGACCGATCCCGCAGAGGCTTTCAAAGGCATCGACTTTGCGATGATGCAGATTCGTGCTGGACGCATGAAGATGCGCGAGTCCGATGAGCACATTGCCCTCAAGCATGGCTGCATCGGTCAGGAAACCTGTGGCGCCGGCGGCTTCGCCTACGGCATGAGGTCGATCCCGGCTGTCGTGAAGCTCATCCATCAGATTCGCCAGTATTCGCCTGATGCCTGGATCTTGAACTACTCGAATCCTGCTGCAATTGTCGCCGAGGCAACGAAGCGCATCTTCCCAGGCGACTACAAGGTCATCAACATCTGCGATATGCCTGTCGGTATCATGAGCATGTATGCGGAGACGCTTCACAAGAAGCCGAGCGAGCTTGAAGCTCGCTACTTTGGCCTCAACCACTTCGGCTGGTTCACCCATGTCTACGACAAGGAGACCGGTCACGACTATCTGCCAGAGATCAGGAAGATTTATTCGAACATGCCAGAGGATCCAGACGATCACGGCCTCGACCATTCTTGGGCTGAGACATACCGTTTCATGAATAAGATGATCCGCGAGATGCCGGATGAGTATCTGCCGAATACGTACCTCCAGTACTACCTCTATCCGCAGCATATGCTCTCGACTGAGAACCCGAACTATACCCGTGCAAACGAGGTTATGGATGGCTCCGAGAAGCGTACATTCGAGATGATCGATGAGGTCATCGCAGCCGGCAAGCTCAAGGGCACGAAGTATGAGCTCGATCCCTCCGACAATAAGGATGAGCACGCGACTTACATCGTGGATCTTGCCTATGCGCTCTCGCACAACACGGGCGACGTCTTCCTGTGCATGACAGAGAACCACGGCATCATCTCGAACTTCTCTGAGGGCGCTATGGTCGAGGTTCCCTGCCATATGGGCGTCCATGGTCCCGAGGCCATCAATGTCGGAGAGATTCCGACCTTCCAGAAGGGTATCCTCGAGAACCAGTTTGCCTACGAGAAGCTTACGGTCGATGCAAATCTCGAAGGCAGCTACCGCAAGGCCTGGCAGGCGCTGACACTTAACCGCCTCGTGAATGATAAGGATACGGCAAAGGCGCTGCTTGACGACTACATCGTCGCAAACAAGGGCTACTGGCCTGAACTCAAGTAGGAACATACGGGAGGCCATCTCTCAGGTGCCCCCCGGAAGCTTCGATACGAGAGAGGATAGATAATGAAAGGCACCAATCAGGAGCTTACAGCGCACGAATCGTTCAGGGCCCGCATAGGAAAGATTGCGAGACGGTTCCTTGGCCTCGGTCTCAAGCAGCAGATTCTTTGCATTGCTTCATTCGTGCTTGGCTACATCTATCCTCTTGCCGGCGTTGTGCTCTACTTCGTGCAGAAGAAGCGCAGATCTGATCCAGTCTGGCGCTTCTTCTCTCTTGCGGGGCCGATCTTTGCTGCAGCCATCTTCACAGCGAACTTTATCTTCTATAGTATCAATGGGTTCGCCTAAGGCAAGACGACGAAGGCTTCATGTATGGGCGGCATCGGGATACATCTCCGGTGCCGTCTTGTCATGAGGGAAGCCTTGCGCCCTAAAACGGGTAGTTTGGTACGGCGAATTAGCATTTTGAGTGCAACAGGATAGCGCCAGGCAGGGGTCATGGCACACTCCCGAAAGCTGCGATGTTGGTTGTATAAGCCATCATCGAACGTCGAGGGGAAATGCACCACTACACTCATCTTAGCGCCGCTGAGCGCAACAAGATCGCGAAGATGTACATCAGGTACTACTCACCCAGCAGCATCGCAAAGGCATCAGACAAAAGACAGCTCCAACGTGAGCCGCAAGCTTGAAAGGAACAGCCCACAGGAGAGACTATGGTGCCTGCGTGGCTCCAAAGGAGGGCAAGTGCGCACCGCGATGCCTGCAGGGCACGCAAGAGGCTGGCTGCACAGGTAAGGTCGCTTCATCGTGGATGAGCATTGGTCATCCGAGCAGGTGGCAGGCAGGATCTTGGCGTCGTGAGCTTTGCGGCCATCTAGCGCGCGACCTTGGCGCCCTGGACTCTCCCCGCACCCGACCAAACGAGCGACTGGAAAGGAAGGCGCCCGGCGCCAAAGGAGGGGCAATATCAAGGTCTCCCAGATGCTCTGAGAAAGGCTAAGGGAGGCCTTCTGAGCGCTTCTGTCTGGGTAAGTGGGCAAACCGACACTGTCGTGGGGCCAACCTCTGCGTGCCTGTAGGTCTGCCCGAGTGCTCCTTGTGGCTGCTCGTGGGCAGCAAGGGCGTGTGCGCTACCCAGCTCAGCGTCTTTGAGGGGTCCTCGCTCAAGACGATGACACCTGGTTGCGCCAAGCAGCTCTCCTGGCAGGGCTAAGGTCGCAAAAGCCTTGGGAGGTGTAAAGTTTTGCTTCTGCGAGCCGCACCACCTGTGGCAGAAGCCAATAGTTAAGAACACCGATGTCCTCATCTGTGAGTTCTTCCCCTAAGGGTGTAGCGACTTTTCCTAGGTCTCACACAAGGAGGTGCAACATGTCTTGGATCTGGTCTGCGACAGGCCAAGAAAGGTATTAGACTACAGGGCAGCCAACGAGGTCTTTAGGGAGATGGTGCACTCAGCTTGACAATCTGCCGGTGCAAAAAGCCGGCTCCCACCAGAAGGTGAAAGCCGGCGTATGATTCGAAGGTGTAGCCTGCGGAAGCCTTACTTGTTCAGTGCCTGCTCAACAGCAACAGCGCAGGCAACGGTACAGCCGACCATCGGGTTGTTGCCCATGCCGATAAGGCCCATCATATCGACGTGTGCCGGCACCGAAGAGGAGCCAGCAAACTGTGCGTCGGAGTGCATACGGCCCATGGTGTCGGTCATGCCATAGGAAGCGGGGCCAGCAGCCATGTTGTCCGGGTGCAGGGTACGGCCGGTGCCACCACCGGAAGCGACGGAGAAGTACTTCTTGCCGGCAGCCAGACGCTCCTTCTTATAGGTGCCCGCTACCGGGTGCTGGAAGCGCGTCGGGTTGGTGGAGTTGCCGGTGATGGAGATATCGACACTCTCATGCCACATGATTGCGACACCCTCACGGACGTCGTCGGCGCCGTAGCACTTGACGGCAGCACGAGGACCTTTGGAGTAGGGGATCTCCTCGACGATGTTGAGCTTGGAGGTGTAGTAATCAAACTTGGTCTTCACATAGGTGAAGCCGTTGATACGGCTGATGATCTGTGCGGCGTCCTTGCCAAGGCCGTTCAGGATAACGCGCAGCGGTTTCTTACGAGCCTTGTTGGCGTTGTTAGCGATACCGATTGCACCCTCTGCAGCTGCGAAGGACTCGTGGCCCGCCAGGAAGCAGAAGCACTCGGTGTCCTCGCCCAGAAGCATAGCGCCCAGGTTGCCGTGGCCCAGGCCGACCTTGCGCTCGTCTGCAACGGAGCCAGGGACGCAAAATGCCTGCAGGCCCTCACCGATAGCCTCTGCAGCATCGGTTGCTCTGGTGCAGTTCTTCTTGACTGCGATTGCACAGCCTAGTGTATATGCCCACTTAGCGTTCTCAAACGCGATTGACTGAATGCCGGTGGTGATAGCGTACGGATCAAACCCGAGATCGGTGCAGATTTTACGTGCATCCTTCAGGTCTTTGATGCCATATTTCTTGCAGGCTTTCTTGATGCCATCGATACGGCGCTCATAACCTTCAAACGTCACTGCCATGTCTATCAGCTCCTTTCCCTACTCTTGACGCGGATCGATGACTTTAGCAGCCTGATCCCACTGACCGAAGCGACCCATTGCGCCGTCCAAGGCCTTCTTAGGATCGGTGCCAGCCTTGACTGCGTCGGTGAATTTGCCGAGGTTTAGAAACTCAAAGCCCACGATCTCATCCTTGTCGTTGAGCGCCATGTGGGTGATGTAGCCCTGGGTGAGTTCGAGGTAGCGGGCGCCCTTTGCCTTGGTGCCATAGGTGGTGCCGACCATGGAGCGCATACCCTTGCCAAGGTCGTCGAGGCCGGTGCCGATAGGCAGTCCACCTTCAGAGAATGCGGTCTGAGAGCGGCCATAGACAATCTGGAGGAACAGCTCGCGCATTGCAACGTTGATTGCATCGCAGACAAGGTCAGTGTTGAGAGCTTCGAGAATCGTCTTGCCAGGCATAATCTCTGCTGCCATAGCTGCAGAGTGAGTCATGCCGGAGCAACCGATGGTCTCGATCAGGCACTCTTCAATGACGCCGTTCTTGATGTTGAGGCTGAGCTTGCAGGCACCCTGCTGCGGTGCGCACCAGCCTACACCGTGCGTGTAACCAGAGATGTCTTTGATCTCTTTCGCCTGAACCCATTTCCCCTCCTCGGGAATTGGTGCAGGTCCGTGGTCTGCGCCCTTGGCAACGGGGCACATCCTCTCCACTTCTGCGGAATACTGCATGGATTCTCCTCTCCAAATGCAATCGGCCTCAAACCCCCTATGAGCCAAGGCACAGCTTGCTAAACCGATAATACTGCGAACACAGATATGTGCCATTTTGAATTTGCAGATGGCCATTGTCCTCAGAAAATGGCCAGATGGAGGCCAGAAGACTCGAGGGTATAATGAATGGAGATAGCAATTTCTTAACGAAAGGAGCAGCTGTGACATTCAGGCAGACATCTGACAAGAAGGTTGCGGTCTTCCTTGCCAATGGCCTCGAGGAGATAGAGGGCCTCACGGTATGCGACCTTCTCTACCGTGCTGGCATCCCCTGCGATACCGTATCCATCACGGGTACGAAGGACGTGACGTCGTCCCATCAGATCCACATCGTGGCAGACAAGAGGATCGAGGACCTCGATTTCGATGAGTATGACATGCTCGTCCTTCCGGGCGGCATGCCGGGTACCTTGAACCTCGGCAACTGCAAGGCACTGACAGACAAAGTCGTGGAGTTCGCCCAGACCGGCAAGGAGATCGCTGCCATCTGTGCTGCGCCTTCCGTCCTCGCGAAACTTGGTCTTCTCAAGGGGAAGCATGCAACGTCGAATCCGAACTTCAAAGATACATGCGTCGAGGGCGATGCCATCTACTCTGAAGCTCCTGTCGTCGTCGACGGCAACATCATCACCTCCCGTGGCATGGGTACGGCCATCGATTTCAGCTTTGCAATCGTTGAGCACTATCTTGGCGAGACGGGAGTCGAAGACCTGAAGCCCCGTATCGTCTGGCAGGGAAAGTAGGCCTGCTTGCAGGGATGAGCCTCCTCGACTACGATAAGGATGCAAACGATTCGTGGTCGTCTCCGGACTCTGTCATCTTTGTGCCGAACAGCTATCTGGGCTGTGCGGCGCTTTTTTGTGCGTAGATGCCGGGTTGGGAGGTTTCATGGCAGAAGAGAGGCGTCAGGCACAATCTGGCAGCTTTCGAGATGCTTCTCGGAGGAGTAAGCTATGGGTTCATGGCAACAGCATACAAGCTGGCCTATACGGCAGGCTATAACTGGTAGTAGATCATGGCGGTGCAGGCCTGGACAGGATGCAATCTCTTCGTGCTCCTGGCACTGATCGAAGCCCTTTGCGGGACGCACCTTATGCGCCTGCCGGTCTGTGAGGCAGCAAAGCTCATGATACTCGGTGCACTCTCTGCAGTGGCTTCCTCCTTCTATTGCTTCTCGATGACAAGGCTCGAAGCGCCTGTGGCGCTCACGCTCCTCTCCCAGTATTCCTGGCTTGGCATCCCGGTCCAGCTTGTGCTCGATGACAGGAAGCTCACACACAAGGAGGTTTCTGGGCTCTTTGCTACTTATGGTGGGCAGCACTCCTGCATCCCTTGAGCACGTGGTACCCGGACAGCCAAGATTTTGGCGACGGATGCGGCCCTAAGGTGCGATATGGATGCTTAAGGCAGGTATGCTGGCAAGGCTCTCTAAGAGATCCCAGTGGGCTTAGGGATGAATGGAGGTTACAGACGTCTGGTTCGAAAAGCGCAGATGAGCGCAGGACGTGCTGCATGTAAGGGTGGCACACAGGAAGGGCCAGGCAAGTGGTGAGCCCGGTCTGCCACAGGCGCTGTAGCACCTGTGGCAGACACGAGAGGACCTTGTGGCATCTCAACATCTGGCAATACGAGACCATCGTGCACGGCGCAGTGTTGAGGGCCCCAAGGACGGCGTGCATGCTGCAAGAATACCCTGAAAGGTCCGTCCAAAGACGCATCACGGCGCTCTTTGAGGCCCAGCTGATACGTGATAGCGCTCTTTGGCATGAGCGTTGTGACCATAGCCTCTGCACGAGACAGCCCACGCGCATATGGAGGCTGCTTAGCAGAGCCGTCGTCGAGGTAAGGGATGCAGCAGACTACTCCGTAGTCGTGCGTGTGGGTACAGGCAACACCGCCAAAAGGCGCGACCAAAGCTGTATCAGCATCATGGCCGACCTCAACCACCAGCGCGCCATCACGGAAGGCAAAGGACAAAGGCGGCAAGTGAGATGAGCTTAAGGAGCATACAGGGGACAGGACGAAGGGCTTAGAGGCCATACTGCAACATAGCAAAGGCATACTCGCTCGGCGTGGCGGCGAAGATGCCCCAGGCCACCCAGATCCTGGGCAGCGTCCATGTGGTGGCAGCTCTTCACAAAGGCGACAGACCCTGTGAGGTGCACGCAGAGGCGCGAGCCGGCAGAGAAACATAAGGCAGCTCGCGGCTGAAGAGAAAGACCTGCTATTTAAAGTCAAGGGGTAAACCCAAGATTTTCGATAGGAACCTTAAGAAGTGAATATGGGATAAAGAGTAGACATGCTGACGCGCGCCTGTCAGATGGCAGAGGCGATACAGGACGTCTATGGCTGCCTTAACAGAAAATCTACATCCAAGGCCCCAGACCGTCTCTGCTCATGGATGATGCACTCTGCCGTGGCTAAGATGAAGAAGGTGGCAGACACGCTTAGAAAGGAGCGGGAGGGGGTCTTGAACTGGCGGAAGAGGAGTTTGACCAATTCATTTCTCGAAGGGCTCAACTCCCTTGTCCAGTCCGTCCGGAGCGCTGCCAGGGGCTTCAGGAGCATCGCCTACTTCAGGACGATAATCTTCCTCAGACTGGGAAACTCAACTTCTCGGCCCAGAGACAGCTGGCCTGTACTACCCAGTAGAGACGTCGAAGAGCTTTCTTTGGTTCAGTCCTGAAACCTGTGGGCAGATACCCATGGCTTGATGCTCAAAGAGACAGAAAAGCGGCCATCCTCTAGAATCTTGCATCGCAACATGTAGACTCCGAAGAAGGATGGAGTGCGATGACAAGTGTAGCATCCACGGCAGCCCAGCTGCCCGCCATTTCCCATGCCGGAGAAGACTCTGTCTTCTTCTGGAACCCCTCCCATCTCGTGGGCTTCGTGTAGGCAGGAGAGCCCAGAGAGGCTGTTCGCACCGAGGAGTTCTAAACATCGTCCAAAAGATACCGGACGCCGTCTCGCATACTCTCCGTGCCGAGCAGGCTCGAAGTAAAGGACGCACCGTCGTGTCCCTGCCGCGGAAGGCCGATGGAGAAAAACAGGAAGGCTCCCATCGCACTTTGGCATCTCCCTCTCGGGATGGAGAGGCAAGGATAGAGGTCTTGCGGCCAAGATGGGTATGCAGGGAGTGCGGGGCCTCCTGCATCGAGGAGGTACCCTTCAGGGCTTCAGGCCAGCGCATCACACTGTTGCTGCTTGCCTTCGTGTACGACCTGCTCGCCCTGGGGCAGACCCTCAAGGCAGTGTCGCCCACGGCAGGCCTGCCTAGAAACGTCGTGAAAAAGATCGAACGCGCGAGGCTCTCTGAGCTCTACACACGGAAGGGGGAAGGCAGCAAGCGAAAGCTGCGCAAGCCCGAGCGGCAGGCACGGTATCTGGGTGCAGATACGTTCAAGCTTCATGGCGGGCACCGCTGCGCCACCGTGGTCATAGACCTTAAGACAGGGCATGCCCTGTAGCTCGCATACTCCAAGAAGAGACAGGTCGTGCATGATTTCTGCAACTTCGTGCTCGCTGAGTGGATGTTTGCATGTGGAGGTCATAGCCTGCGACATGAACGCAGACTTCGAGTGCGCATTCCTCGAGAGGTTCCTACACCTGGACATCGTCTACGACTACTTCCATATCGTGAAGAACTTCAACGAGAAGGTGATCTATAAGGTCAGGAAGGATAAGCAGGCAAGGCTTAAGGGACGATGGAGACAGCGAGGCCGCGCGTGCCCCTCAAGCACTCCACATACATCCTTAAGTCCTGTGCGGACACAAGGGAGAGGAAGGAGCGCGATGCACGCGCCGGCAAGGTGGTCTTAAGGGGAAACGCCCTCTTCGGCAAGCAGGAGGTTGTGCAGAAGGGAGGCGCCAGGGAGCGCTGCGAGGAGCTCATATCTCAAAACGAACTCCTCGCTACCTGCGACATCGTAGATGAGATGCTCACGCAGGCCTATTCGTGTACCGATGCGGATGCGATACGCGCTGCCATGGAGAGGATCGTGGACACGTGCCGCTGCACGAAAGACAGGCATTCCGCCAGGGTTGCCCGCCTCGTGGAGGGGCACATGGAGGGAATCGTCGCGCATGCCAGGCACCGGATCTCTTCGGGTAGGGTGGAAGGCACCAACCAGATGATCAAGATGCTCAGGAGGGCAGGCTAGGGAAACGATGATTAATGCCTATGCCGCCCGCGAAAGGCCACGTGACTGGTCCTTTCTGGCATATCATTGGGAATTAATCATTGTTTCCCTAGGGATACCCTAACGACGAATACTTCTTCCTCAAGATATTCGATTGCGAGCAGGTGCTACTCGAAGGCAGCCGGGGCTGGTGCGTGATGGGTCTGCACACAGGTTTTAGGTCTGAGCCCTTTCTTTTTGACGACCGACGTGCTCGTCGAGGCTAAGGGCTCCCTCCGCTACCTTTCCATCTCAGGCTGCCTCTTCTATGCACCGCACTGGCTTGCTTTTGCTGTCATTATGGCTACCAACTCTGGGACTGGCGGTAGCACAACCTACTGTGGCGCCTGTGTAGCGTCGCTTGCGCATACACCGCGCTCCTGCGAGCTTGTTTGCCCCTCGTGCGGAAACATCGTCTATTCGTGCATCAATATTCGGTGCGATCGTCGTGATCGTGGACGGCGAGCGCCTGCTCCTCACGAAGTATGCAGGCGGACGTATCACATCACACACCATGCGCTCATCGCAGGATATACCGAGGTAGGCGAGACCCTGGAGGAGTGCTGCCGGCGCGAAATCAAGGAGGAGGTAGGCCTTTCCGTGCGCGATCTCACCTACGTCACGGACCAGCCCTGGTCTTTCTCTGATACCCTCCTCGTTGGCTTCTTCGCCAAGCTTGACGGCCCGGATGAGCTCACGGTCGACGGGGAGGAGCTCAGCCTCGCCGAATGGGTCGAGAGAAAGGATCTCCCCACAACGCATGAGGACACGTCGAGCATGACAAACTGGATGATCGATCTCTTCGTGAGGGGGACCCCTTCAGCAAGAAGGCCTAGTCTCCAGAAATCCAGAAGATATCGATTCAGAAGGAAATCCCAGACCAGGCGCGCTCCGCCTGCATCTTCCTGTAGGAATCGGTCTAGCCAGCGAGACCTGCCGCGACGGCGATGAAGGCGATGATGACACCGACGATGGACTCGCCACCAAGGACTCCCGAAGCAACGACGAGGCCAGTTTCGTCTGCCTCCTTCGCAGCCTCTTGAGCTTTGGCCTCAGTCATATCCTTCCGGCGCTCACGCTGGATCCTGTCGTAGACCTGCTTGGCAAGCGCGCCCAAGAAGGCTGTGAAGCTCATGTAGAAGGGCAGATAGACCCCGAGACCTATAAGCATCGAAGGAAGCCCTGCCCAATAGAGCGCGATGCCGGCCACAAGGCCCACGAAGAGGGTAGGAAGGCTCGGGATCCCTGACACCATGGTCGCGACGACCGAAGCCTGAGCTGAGACAAATTCCTTGCCTGGTCCGAAGGCATCAGGCCCATAGGCACCGACAAGTGCCACCATCACGGCTGCTGCCACGATAGCGCCGATGATGCCGCCCAAGGCCTGACCGAGCCACTGGGCCCTCGGGTCGGTGCCGAGGATGGCACCAGCCTTGAAGTCGTTCATAACATCGCCGGCAAGGCCACAGGTGACAGCGACGATGCCGGCCACGAAGAAGAGCTTTACCTGCGCGATATCGGAGAAGGCAGCCACTGCGAGAAGGGCCATGAGGCCGAAGATTTCCATCGGGTCGATGCCGGTCTGGCCACAGGACTGCGCGCTCATGATCGTCGCGACGAAAGCAAAGACTACGACGACAATGGCGGGAAGGGGTCCCAAGCCCAGACCGAAGCAGATGAGGAGCACCACGGCTGCGACAGCAACTCCGAAGATGCCGGCATCGAGGCGGATGGATCCTGTGGCGAGAGAGTAGGGAGAGTCCTTCTCCTCGGTGGCTTCATTCTTGAGGCCCGAGAAGATTGTCTTCGCCTCGGGCAGGATGTCCTTCACGACGGTTGCGATGCCGGAACCCATCATGAGGCCCATGCCGAGAGAAGAGACGATGCCCTGGGCCGTGGTCACATCCCAGAGGCCTGTGGCAGAGCCTCCGACAATGAGGCCGAAATTTGCAAAGAGAGCGCCTGCGAACCAGAAGAGGACCGGCACCCAGCCGACGAGGAAGCCAACGGAAAGCATCATCGGCGAGTCATAGATGCCGAAGGTGATGCCGGGGATGGGAAGGGTGGCAAACATCGTCGGCAGGGCACCTAGGCCGTCGCGCAGGACGCTCCAGAGGCCGGCTATCCCCATCGAGCAGAAGAGCTGGCGTCCAGTCTCGCCACCGGCTTCGGTCGCGCGCAGGGTCTCTGCAGCGGCCGTACCGGTCGGGAATTCGAGCGCAGCATCGACGATGAAATGGCGGTGTATCAAGGCTGTGGAGATGAGGCCGAGGATCGTGCCCGCAAGCGCGACGAGAAAGATCTCGGTCCAGCCGATCTGGTCACCGAGTCCCAGCATCCAGGTGCCAGGAATCGTGAAGGCAAGGCCGCCTGCGACCATAGCGCCTGCGCTCATGATTGTATGCGTGACATTCGCTTCGTTCAAGGTGGTGTGTCCCAGAAGCTTCAGGAAGAAGAGGGAGATGACGGCCGCGAAGACGATGGGCCAGGGAAGGGCTCCGAGTTTCAGTGCCGTGTAGACGGACGAGGCCGTGATGATGACACAGCCGATGCAGCCGATAAGGGTACCCCGGAGGGTGAGCTGCCCCTGCCATGAGGCAGAAAGCTTGCGTTCTTGCATGTACGCTCCTTGAGGTATATCCGCTCTCCCTCAGCGGAGAGTCGGGTTACGCTGGCAGAACGACTATAGTATACAAGCAAGGTCCCGTTGTGGGGACTGCGCCGAAAATATCTTCAGAAGTAGACCAGCTATATGAGGTCAAGACCAAACTGAGCCTTCTGTACCGATCTTTCGACGGAGGCTTGCGGTATGGCTGCCGGGGCCGCCAAGGGACCTTGATAGCCGAATACCGAATGCTTCTGGATGCAGCACAGGGGGAGAGCACCACACCATCTGTCTGGATCGAAGGGCTTCCCGTCGCGCATGAGCGCATACACGATGTAGCAAAGCTTACAGGTCACAGCGATCCTGTGCGGCTTGCCCTGCGCCCGCTTCTTGCGCTAGAAGCCCCAAAGCATCGGGTCGTATTGCCAGACCCGGCTCACGGCGAGCCACAGTGCCCACCTGAGGTATAGGGAGCCGTGCTTCGTGATGGACAGCCGCGAACTTATCCGACTCACCCACGCCTGAATGGAGGCCGGCGTATCTGACGATCGGCGCGGCGCTGCCGAACCGCTTCGCCTTGCCGATTTCGGCGCCGGTCACGCTGCCTGCGTGGGGTATCGCGGCTATAGTGGGCTCGACCCTCGCGAGCAGCCCGAAGATCTGTTCCCTCGACCACCTCTATGGTGGATTTCAGGAACTCTATCTGCAAGACCATGCACCTCATCTGGAACGGATGTGCCAGACTCGTTGAGCCTGATGCCGACAGAGGAGTTCGCCTCGCCGAGCCTGCCCCTTTAGCCTTCCCGGAGCAGTTTCAGCGAGGCGGGCCCGAACATGTTGGTGAGGCACCCTGCATATTTCGGGAAGCAGGAGCCCAGTACGCAGATGGCCTGGGCCTTCAGCGTGGCGAGCTGCATCTTGCTCGAAGTTGTCCTGGTGCAGTGTGTTGGCTATAAGGATGCTGTCTATCCTTTCTGCCTTGAGCCGCCTGCGCCATCGAATCTGCACATGGCATGCACCTGCATGGGGGCTGATGACACAGAGCCTGTAGATTGCCGACACGAGCCTGGAGAAGCAGGCCCTCCAGCAGTGCCCGCTCGCCTTTATGCCCACGAACACATCGTCTAGGCTTTCGTCCACAGACTCCAACCATGTAAGGCCCGCTCGAATCCGGCAGCGGCCTGCCGATCTGGCTGCCGACATCGTCTGCTGCCCCGATCACGTGGTTCGTCTTCGCGATGTGCATACCTGCATACACCATCTTGCCTCTCCTTGCAGACGCTGGCAGGCTCACTTCCATACTCACTCGGGGCCGCAGGCTCCTGGAAGAGATCCAAGGTGCCCCACTTCGGCGCCCTCATCCAGCTAATCTGCGGCTTCCCCTAGCTGTGGCAGGCTGCCTGACTCCTTCGCGAGATGTATAGCTTTCATATGCCATGTCGGCAACTCTGCCCGCCAGAATCTGCATTGCACCCTGAAGCATTCGGTATTCGGCCTCAAGATGCAACAACTAGAAGATAGGAGCGTGTTATGCCCGAGAACAGTAGTCTCTTTGTCCTTACCGCCGATATCGGCAATACCGAGACGACGTTTGGTCTCTTTGCGCCTGAAACCGGTCCAAATGCAGAACCTCTTGCCACCTTCGCGCTCACGACGAAAAAGCATCTCACGGCAGATGAGGTCAGGCTCTCTGTCAGGGAAGTTCTGCAGCTCATGGCAGAAGACGCAGGGACTGCAGCACCTGCTTCCTTCGGTTCCATCCTCTCCTGTGTTGTGCCGTGCCTTACGGAAGCCTGGCGCGAGGGCTTGGGCGTTACCTCAGGCCTGCGTCCCCTTGTCGTGGGGCCGGGGCTCAAAAGCGGCATGCGCCTTGCCTACAAGGATCCGGCAGAGATTGGCCCCGACCGGCTTGCCGATGCGGTGGCAGTGCGTGCGCGCTACGGGGCGCCTGCGGTCGCTGTCGACTTCGGGACGACTCTGAACATCGAGGCAGTGGGGGCAGATGGTTCGTTTCGTGGCGGCATCATAGCACCCGGACTTTCGCTCGGCGCGAAGGCGCTGAGCGAGTCTGCTGCACGGCTGCCCGAAATCGAGCTCTCGGTGCCAGTGCATGCTATCGGCACCTCGACAGTTGAGGCGATGTGCTCGGGCCTTGTGCTGGGGGAGCTTGCGAAGGTCGATGGTCTCATTGACTGCGTCTTCGATGAGCTTGGAGGCGAAGCTCTTGTCGCAGTCACGGGAAGCCAGGCCCGAGAGCTTACAGCTCTTCTCAGGCATGAGGTGACAGCGGATGCGACGCTCACGCTCAGAGGCCTCCATGAGATCTATCTTTCGAACCCAAAGCTTCAGGGAAGGGCAGTGGCTCGGTAAGGAAGAGGGCACCTGAAGGCACCCTCTTGGCATGCACTCTGTGTTCTGCTCTACATCGAATGGGTCTCGAAGATCGGGTCATTGTGCCAGATCGTGGGCACACTGGCCGCAAGCGTCTTCGGTATATCGAGGAGGCGCTGGTCCGAGGAGCTGCGGAGACGAAGCGAGATGCCCTTGAGGTCCTGGACGAAAAGGGGCCCTCCACAAGGATGGAAAGGGTCTGGAGGATGCGGTCCGTGATCTCGCAGCGGGGAGACCCCGTATAGGGGACATGCACGGGCTCTGTACCGGCAAGCTCCTCATACGTGAAATCGGAGTAGAGCCAGATCGGCTTCTCCGGGTAGATCTTCTTCACGTGTTCGGGGAAGTCCACAAGGCTACGCTGGTTCTCGGGCTCCATCGGCTCATCGCCGAGCGTCGAGAGGCCGTCCACATAGAAGGGCTCTATGCTCTCGATGGTGGTGTCCTCGATGTCTTTCGTGAAAGGCTTGCTGGCAGAGAATTTCCAGGCCACTTCGTTGAAGCAGAACGGGCAGTGCCTCTTGCAGCCGGAAACGAAGAGCGTCGTCCTCACGCCGGTACTGTTCGCACTGTCGCAGTATTTGATCTCGGAGTAGTTCATCCACCAGCCTCTCCCCTGCACTCTCTCTTGTCTTACCCTAGCAGGCTCTGCCGACAGGAACATGCGAGCGCGGCAGAGTACAAGAAGAGCGGGGACAGGCCTCCCGGTCTATCCCCGCATCAGGTATGAAGCGATGCCTTACAGATGCAGTACGCGATCCTTGATCTCCTGCGTGCGGCCCTGGTTCCAGAACTGGGTGCCGATGTAGCCGCAGGTGCGGCGCGCCACATTCATCTTGTCCTGGTCACGGTTGCCGCAGTTCGGGCACTCCCAGACGAGCTTGCCATCGTCTTCGACGATCTTGATCTCACCGTCGTAGCCGCACACCTGGCAGTAGTCGCTTTTCGTGTTCAGCTCTGCGTACATGATGTTGTCGTAGATGAACTGGATGACGCGGACGACTGCCTCGAGGTTGTCCTGCATGTTTGGGACCTCGACGTAGCTGATAGCTCCACCAGGGGAGAGGCGCTGGAACTGGCTTTCGAACTTGAGCTTGGTGAATGCATCGATCTTCTCGGTCACGTGGACGTGATAGGAGTTGGTGATGTAGTTCTTGTCGGTGATGCCTTTGATGATACCGAAGCGGCGCTGCAGAGCCTTCGCGAAGGTGTAGGTCGTGGACTCAAGCGGGGTGCCATAGAGGGAGTAGTCGATGTTTTCGGCTTGCTTCCACTGGGTGCACTTGTCGTTCATATACTGCATCACAGAGAGGGCGAACGGGGTTGCCCCTTTGTCGGTGTGGCTGTGGCCGGTCATGGCCTTGACGCACTCATAGAGGCCGGCGTAGCCGAGACTTAGCGTGGAGTATCCGCCGTAGAGCAGCTTGTCGATCTTCTCGCCCTTGTCGAGGCGGGCCAGGGCACCATACTGCCAAAGGATCGGGGCAGTATCAGAAGTGGTGCCGACCAGACGGTCGTGTCTGCAGCGCAGTGCCTTGTGGCAAAGCTCCAGACGCTCGTCGAAGATCTTCCAGAACTGATCCATATCACCGTGGGCTGAAAGTGCGACATCTGGCAGGTTGATCGTCACAACGCCCTGGTTGAAGCGGCCATAGTATTTCGGCTTGCCCGGCTCGTAGTTCTTAGCCTTGGCGATATTGTTGTAGCCGTTGCCGGTCTTGTCCGGGGTCAGGAAGGAACGGCAGCCCATGCAGGTGTACACGTCGCCGTGGCCTACGGTCTCGCCCTTGGAGAGCTTGTACTCACGCATCTTCTTCTCGGAGATGTAGTCAGGGACCATACGCTTTGCGGTACACTTAGCAGCAAGCTTCGTGAGATAGAAGTAAGGGTCTTCCGGATGGATGTTGTCGTCCTCGAGCACATAGATGAGCTTCGGGAAGGCCGGCGTGATCCATACACCCTTCTCGTTTTTCACGCCCTGGTAGCGCTGGCGCAGCATCTCTTCGATGCACATCGCGAGGTCGTGCTTTTGCTGCTCGTTTTGGGCCTCGTTGAGGTACATGAAGACGGTGATGAACGGAGCCTGGCCGTTGGTGGTCATCAACGTGACAACCTGATACTGGATGGTCTGGATGCCGCGGGCGATCTCCTGCTTCAGGCGTCTCTCGACGAGCTCATCGATCTTCTCCTGGGAAGGACACGCATCGATTGCATCAAGCTCTGCTGCGACCTGACGGCGGATCTTCTTTCTGGAGACGTCGACAAACTTGGAGAGGTGGTACAGCGAGATTGACTGGCCACCATATTGGCAGGAGGCAACCTGTGCGATGATTTGGGTTGCAATGTTGCAGGCGGTAGAGAAGGAGTGCGGCTTTTCGATCAGGGTGCCAGAGATAACGGTACCGTTCTGTAGCATATCGTCGAGGTTAACCAGGTCGCAGTTGTGCATATGCTGCGCATAGTAGTCAGCGTCGTGGAAGTGGATGATGCCTTGGCGGTCTGCCTCAACAACATCTTTTGGGAGGAGCATTCTGCGGGTCAGGTCACGGGAGACTTCACCGGCCATGTAGTCACGCTGTACGGAGACGACCTGCGGGTTCTTGTTGGAGTTCTCCTGCTTGACTTCCTCATTGTTGCACTCGATGAGGGACAAGATCTTGTCATCCGTCGTGTTCTTCTGGCGCTTCAGAGACTGCACGTAGCGATAGATGATGTACTTGCGGGCTACCTCATAGCGGTCCAGTGCCATGATCTCGTCCTCAACCATGTCCTGGACCTCTTCGACGCAGACGGTATGTCCTGCCTGCTTGCAACGGTCAGTGACGTTCTCAGCGGCAAAGACGATCTCGCGCTCCGTGAGGCGCTGCTCGTCTTTCACCTCTCTGTTGGCTCCCTTGATTGCGTTCTCGATCTTAGTGATATCGAATTCGACTTCTGAGCCATTACGCTTGATTATCTTCATGATCCCCTCCCATATAGGCACACACTGCGTGTCTTAACAGCTCTCTGTATCGTTGAACACAAGGGGGTTGTAGTTCTGTTTGAGCTCTGTTTTGCTTATTTCTAGTGTGCACCCTCATGCTCTACTGATTAGTATGCCACAACTCATATACTACCGCTAGTGTTCAGTTCCATGAACGACAACAATATATTGTTGAAAGCTTGTTGATTATTTGTTGATGACACACATCCGCACAGGTATCGGCGGGGGTCAGAAAGGCGTTGAAAACTGTTCGACACGACCAAATATATTTAAGAGTATTTGACATCCATTTGCCAAATTTCACACGATCTTCTGATTAAAATCCAGCACGTGTGTGTTGGCCAAGGTAGGTATCGTATCCTTTTATTTTGCGTGCGCTATGCTTGCGTGAACATATCCCTGAAGCGAACGGATTGGGACGCCACCTCTCCTACAATGCAGCACAATTTTAAAATCTAGCAGTCTAGGGAAACGATGATTAATGCCCCATAACGTGTTAGAGGGGGCCGACCACACGACTTTTCGCGGCCGGTATGCGAGAAAGGCAGGGAAGGATGCTCATCCAGCACGTGCAGGAGCCGCCATCCTTACATCTGTCCTGCCCCATGCACCGCAATAAGGCTCCAAGATGGATCAAGCGACGCTGGGAGCCGGGAGGTGCAGCCTGCCGGCAAAAGATGCACATGGGTAAGGTTTGTACGGGCGAGGCAGACTCGAGCATACAGGAGGTCTTCTCTATCCCCTGTAGCGCTTCCTTAAGGGGTCGAAGCGGCGCGCCACGATAAGGAAGGGTGCTTCTGCCTTTGAGCGAACGCATGCCTTCCTGGACTCGATGTCCTTCTCGGTAAAGAGTGCACAGGCAAGGCCCTCTCTAGTCGAAGGCTTTCTTAGCGACACTTTAGCGCATAGATGAGAGGTGTGGGTCTTTATGCGTCCTTAAGGGCGCTTCGCTATACCTATATAGCCTAAAGTCTGCGCAGAAAAACCTATCATCTTTCCTTACGAGTGTGTGTGCCACAGGATATGTCGGATACATTCTAGGCGATCGTCTCCACACCATGCACAAGGCCACCTGCGGCATCCACGCCGATATGCGCCTTGTATCAGATACGCCAGGCTCCCCCTTTCTTGGACTGGTGCGCTTTAAGGGTCGCGCGCATGGTCTTTGTCCTTCGTGGAGCTTTAAGGCCCAGGTGAAGGTCACATCCACCATGGAGCCGCCTTGCGCCGTGATCCCTGCCTTCTTAAGTTCTAAGTCCAGGCGCAAAGCACAAGCCTTGCCGAACTCCTCTTGCTTTAAGGCTATGGCGTATCTTCGCGCTTGTCGTTGCATCTGGTACCTGCGCCTGCATGAGGTCTACGTGCACAGAAGCGCTGCCAGGAGTAGCAATCCAGGATAGCATCCTTAAGTTCCCTCGTCTTAAGAGAGCAAACATAACCTAAAGCAGGATACATCCTAAAGCTTTGTCTTTGCAGTGCGCACATGCCTGACAAGAGCCTGTCAGTGGTAGCTGGTATCTACCAGTGCAATCCAGCTATCCCACACAACGATTGCATCCATTTGCTCCAGGAATGCCTCTCGCCGGTTCTTCTTCCTTAGACCTTAGGATTTAAGGTCCTAAAAGCTCATCTGGCTGCCCATATCTTCCTTTTGGATATGCAGGAATACGTGGATGTAGCTATACCATATCCAGAAGACAGATAGGCATCTATGTGGGTATGGGCACTGCGTGGTTCGAGACATTTTAAGCCGATGTCATACAGCGTGCGGCCCCGCCGACCTCATCGAGGCGAATTAATCATCGTTTCCCTAGTATTCGCGATGAGGTGGCAGACAAAACCAAGTACATGATTGTATCCCTGGCAAACCTGGTGAGTTCTGTGGGAACGCATGGGGTCTACGAGGCGATCATCACCTTCGCAAAGAAGCACGATATCGTAATCATCCACGACAACGCCTATGCAGATGTGGTCTTTGAGGGTAAGAGTGGTTCTTTCTCCAGCTATCCAGGCGCTATGGATGTAGGCGTTGAGTCCCTCTCACCCTCCAAGTTCTTCGACGTGACCGGTGTACGTCTGAGTTTCCTGGTGAGTAGAGAAGATATTGTCCAGGCTACCTATAAGATCAGAAGCCAGGTGGACTTCGGTAAGTTCTTAGTTGAGCAGAAGGTTGCAGTCGTCTGTCTGGAAGGCCCCTCGACGGCATAGAGTGTCAGAGGCTGGCCGACAAAGAGTGCCGGACGTCCTGTGCGATGGGTTGGCCGATTTCGGCTGGGAGAGACCCAACTGTCACGGTACACTGCTTGTGTGGGCAAAACTGCCCGAGGGCTACACTGACTCAGTGAGGTTCACGATGGATCTCATGGAGAAGACTGGCGTGATCGTGACCCCATACTCGAGTTTTGGCTCGCACGGTGAAGGCTATGTCCGCTTTGCTTTGGTGCTGCTTTTGGAGAAGATTAAAGAGGTGCTGCACGCGATTGTAGAGGTGGACCTTAAAGTGAGAGGAACGGCTATGGAGTACGAAGATTTTATGAAGCTGGTCAAGACCAGCCGCACCTATCGCAGATTCTATGAAGGCAGTCCGGTTGGGAAAGCGGATCTGGACCGCATCGTTGACTGCGCTCGCTTTGCGCCCACTGGCAACAATACCCAGCTCTTGAGATTCCATGAGGTATTCGGAAAAGAGGACTGCGTCAAAGTTTTCTCCCATCTCGGATGGGCCGCACTCTATAAAGACTGGGACGGCCCTAAAGAAGGGGAGCGCCCAACAGCTTATATTCTGATCTTGGTCCCAAGTGACGGGCTTACCAACCGTACCCGTTGCTATGATGTTGGTATCGCTGCTCAGACGATACGTTTAGCGGCCCAGGTCCAAGGCCTCGGTGGTTGCATCATGCAGAACTTCGATAAAGACTTAATCAAAGAAGTTGGGCTTCAAGACTCAGGCTGTGCTATCTCGTTGGTGCTGGCGCTCGGCTACGCAAAGGAGAACGTGCAGCTGGAAGATGTTGACGAAGAGCACGACTGGAAATATTGGCGCGATGAGAACGAGACGCACCACGTACCCAAGCGTGCTCTAAAAGACCTGCTCATCTAGCGCAGAGCCCCTAATAACCAAGGATTAAGCTATACCGTCTCCCGAAAAATATTAGCCTTGGGGAGACGGTCTTTTTGTATTGCGTTATGGTTAAAAAATTGAAAAAAAATGTAATAGGTTTTGCCAGGGGAGAGTCATGAAAATCGATGAGCGAGCAGTGATATGCGGCCTTGATGCAGCAGACAGCGACGAGGTGCTAAGGACACTCGCCCAGAGGCTTATCGATCTGAACTATGTGAAAGATGACTATGCCGACGCCGTGATCGAGCGTGAGGATGATTATCCGACCGGTCTTGAGTGCGACCCTGTCAATGCGGCGATTCCACACTGCACTAACAACTATTCCCTGGTGGATGCGTTGGGCGTCGCAACCCTCAAACACCCTGTGGACTTTATGGAGATGGGGACCTCCGACCAAAAGATCCCCGTACGCATCATGCTGATGCCCGTGGTGGTTGACCCCGCCGAGCAGGTACCGATGCTCGTAAGGGCAATGAAGTTCCTCGATCTGAAGGACAAAGTGCAGGGGCTTGCTGAAGCAAAGAGCTCCCGTGAGATTATCTCTATCATCGGTGATACGTTCAGCGAAGATGAGTGACGCTTGAGGGGCAAGACCTCATACACCCCTATCTGATTTCTAAAGTATCAGTTGTCTAATACGGACAGAGAAGCAGCCCCATAGTGCGGATTGATAGCAGCCACCTGACAATGATCGTTCGAGATCATGGCTGAGGCCGTCTGTACCTTGCTCCGGCTATTCGAGCCTGTTGGGAGTGGGTGTTCCGGTAAGGTCCCTCTGAGGTTACCAAAGGCAGTCATACCTCATGTACGCGGAGCTTCGGTAATCCTTACAGTAGCTTTTCCTTTAAGTATTCGACATAGTTGGTAATCAATCGTAGGGACATCTACAAATCAGAGGGCTTGCTCAGAATGAGAGAAATCTAGACAGTTCCTGCAGCTCACTATGTGTGCGCTACCGATATGGATAATAATATTATCTAGACTGTTAGATTGAGCTTTAAAGGACAGGTGGCATCTGCCACAGAGCTTTCAAGAGGTGCCGGCTTTGGACAGGGATGTCCCTGCACGTCCTAACCTTGTCAGGTCACAAGCCTTTGTCGCGACCATAAAGCTTACAGGCGACATAGCTATCTTTAAGGACCACAAAAGGCTTTATCTAGCTTAGCGTCGCGATCGTGCTGTGAGCACCTTATGGTCGTCGGCTAAAGTATACAAAGACGCCTTAAGGCAAGCCTTATCATCTTTGCCCTTAAAGATGGCTTATTCACGTGTGTGGGGATATATCGCCTGTGGGGCCATATCCCACAGCGAGCAGGGCAGCCAATACATAAGCGCTTAAGCTTGTCTCCCAGGCGGCCTTGCACGACGTGAGGCACACCGGGGACTGCCACGACAGTGCGCTAGCGAAATCGCTTCTCGAGACGCTCAAGGGCAAGTGGTACCACCACAAGCGCCTGCATCTCACCACAAAGCACAAGGGCCATCGGGCTCAATCGAGTCGTAACTACAACCGTATTTGTCCGCACGACTCCATAGGTAGGTGCGTGTCTGCAAGAAGGCCAGACAGGAGCTCTTCGAGCGCTTCGAGAGGGCCCTTCCATCTGATCTGGCGGCCACGCAGACTGCATAGAGATCTGGGATCTTGCTGTCCCCTTATATTGACAGGAATCAGTTCTCTAGGGAAACGATGATTAATGCCTATACCGGCCGCGAAAGGCCACGTGGCTGGTCCTTTCTGGCACATCATTGGGAATTAATCATTGTTTCCCTAGCTTTTTGGGCTCGCCCCTGAACGTACACGGAACAGAGAGCAGACCCATACAAACAAAGAATGCCGCCGATGCACCACATCAGAGCGCTTCTGCAACTACTCAGCTCAACGGTTCGGCACGGTGTCGGCCTGTTTCGGGCGCCGGACACAACATGTACCAGGTTGGGGTGCTGACACTCATACGGGTTGCGATTGGGGCCATGATCGTGTTGTTAGCGTGGCTGCTGCGTGGCGTTATTGATGCCACAGTGGCGGGCAACCGTGAGGGATTCTGGACCTACTCACTGCGTATCGGTGAACTTGTCTCACAGGCCGTAAATCGCCATCTTTCGGAATCAATGCGCACAACCCTGGAAAACCGCTTTAAGGAGCATCTGTTCTATACGCTTTTGACTAAGGATTATTTCTCTGTTGTCGCTATCCATTCCGGGGAGTGGATAAACCGGCTAACTCCTGATGCCGCTATCGTGGCAAATAGCCTCGTATCGATCATTCCCGGCGTTGCCGAGATGGTGGTGTGGTTGGTGAGGGGCGATCGCGCTTCTGCTCTACCTGATGCCGGGATTGGCGTTTGTCGTGGTACCTGGCGGCATCGTCCTCATTATCCTCACCTATGTATTCTGCAAGCAGCTCAGATGCCTCCATAAGAATATTCAGGAGGCAAATGGCAGGCTGCGCGGGTTTCTGGCTGAGCGACTCTCGGGTGTGCTCGTAGTGTGCGCTTTCGGGAAAGAGGAGGAATCCGAGCGTGAGGTGCAGGGCTACATTGACGAACACCGTGCTGCATGTATGCGCCGCATCCGCTTCTCCAACCTGTGCAACATCGGTTTCGGCGGCATGATAGATGCGGTCTACCTCGTGGGTATCATATGGTGCGGCTATGGAATCCTGGCGGGGACCATGAGCTACGGGACCTTTGTTGGCGGTGTTACAGCTGGCAGGGCAGATCCAATCCCCGTTTGTCAATATTGCCGGCTTATCTGCCGCGCCACTACGCAATGATCGCCAGTCGCATATTTCAACGGTGAATAGTGAGGTGTTGCCACTGTGACAGGGCATTGCTTGTGAGAACAGCGTCTACTGCCTCTATCGGAATTCCAATCCTCTATAGGGAGGGGCTTCGGATACCATAGAAGCAGCCTGCTTGTTGCAGGGGCTGAAGCGGTTCAATCTATAACCCTCATACCTCGTTGGATGAGTCGCTGGGTTCAAGGGGATTGGTAATCATGGCTGATACAGACAGATGGGGAATCTTGGGGTGTGGCCGCATCTCAGGTCGTTTCTCTGAGGGGCTTGCAATGGTCCCTGGCAATAAGTTGGTAGCAGTTGCTTGCCGGTCGGAAAAGAAAGGCCATGATTTTGCGGAGCGGTTTGGAGTAGCTGCAGCGGGCGTCTATACCGGTGAAGCCTTCGGTGGGGATACCGATAAAGCATATAGAGAACTCCTGAAGCGGCCTGATATCGATGCAGTCTACATCGCACTGCCCAATACGTTGCACTACCCCTGGACCATAGAGGCGCTGAAAGTCGGAAAAGATGTGCTGTGCGAAAAGCCTGCCTTCTTGTCAGCCAATGATGCTGCAGAGGTGAAAGCATTCGCCCAGTCCCATGGGTGTCTCTTTATGGAAGCGATGAAGTCCCGCTTTACGCCGTGCTACCGAGAGGTCAAGCAAGCGGTCGAATCCGGAGAGATTGGGACGATCACCGATGTGGACGTCTGTTTTTGCTGTAATATCTGGCAGAGCATGCTCGAGGTGAAGAATTTCCGATGCGCTCCGACCCAGAAGGGTGGAGGTGCCCTGCTTGATTGCGGTACCTACTGTGCAAGTCTGATCAACGATTTTGTACCGCAGGGGAAACTCTCGTTTGAGACCTTCTCCGGTGTAGTTAAAACTGCTCAAAATCCTGCAGCCCCAACCGGCATCTTCGCCCCGGATGGTGAGCGGGTCGATATCTACACCGATGTAAGGTTTAAGCGCGCTGGCATCCCGGCGCATCTTGAGTGTGGCTACGACCGTGAAAAACCCTGCACCGCCGTGCTTAACGGCACTAGGGGATCCATCATTATCGACAACATGCACCGCGCTGCACATGCAACGATCAAGGAGGATGATGGTGAAGATAGGATCCTCTATTACCCCATGCGGAGTGAGGGAGCGGATTTCTCCTATGAGATTGCGCACTTCTGCGATCTGAAGAAGCAGGGCATTAAAGAATCCCCGATCATGTCGCTCAGCACAACTGCAGAGGATGCCACCCTATTGCATCAGATTTGGCAGCGCTTCAGCACAAAGTCGGAAAACCTGAAGGTGTTGGAACGGCAGGAGCATGACCTTGTCTATAAACAGTTCGGAAGCCATGAAGCTCTCGAGCTCGGAGACGCGGTCGCCTATTTTGCACGTCACGCGGAGCGTGGAATCGGCGTGCAGATCACACGAGAATCCGATGGACTTGTCCTCTTCCAATGGATGGACGACGATAAGGCAGTGCGGAACCTCGGCTTCATGCAGACGAAGCGTGAAGCGGTTCTGAAGACAGGGCACTCCAGCCTGTGGGCCTGCCTGTCTCAGGGGACAACCGATGCTATACCTGTTGCCGGAGGGGCATTCCCTATTAGGGTTGCAAGCTCTGATGGCTCAGCCCCAAAGCAGGTCGCAACGCTCTCTATCAGTGGCTTGCACGAAGGCAGAGACCACGAGCTATGTGTCCGCTCGCTTGCCTGGGTACTCTCAAAGCGGTATGGAGGAGACGGTTTCGATGGGAGAGTCCCAGCATTTTTGGGCGTCAGCATATAAACCTTTGAACAATGTGCTGTAGAGCAGACCTGCCTATGCCAAGCTTGCTCACTTAATGTGTGGCTCAAACACATGGATTCTGCTAGGGAAGCGGAATCCCCACTTAGGGATTTCACAGTTCCAGGTGCTAGCATATGTTCGATATGCTAGCCTCTCAGCCAAAAACAGAAGGGGGCATACGTACTATGAG
Source organism: Atopobium sp. oral taxon 416 (assembly GCF_018128285.1). Classification (NCBI taxonomy): domain Bacteria; kingdom Bacillati; phylum Actinomycetota; class Coriobacteriia; order Coriobacteriales; family Atopobiaceae; genus Atopobium; species Atopobium sp. oral taxon 416. Next base: position 2,017,250 of record NZ_CP072380.1, on the reverse strand, counting down.
CCGCACGCACACGATAGCTTTGCTCAGGAGGCATGAAAGTCAACTTCGTCTAAAAACAGGCAAAAAAGAGCAGCTTGTTAAAGTGGGGACCAAGCTGATGGTGAAAAAGGGGATACAAAATACCTCTGTTTCTGATATTACCGACGCGTGTGGATTTTCAAAAGGCATCTTCTACTACTTCACTTCAAAGAATGACTTCCTGATGGCTGCGATCAGAGGCTTGAATGTGGACGACGCTTCCAACAAGGCAAGAAGCAAAAAAGACCTGCCAATCGCCCAAAGGATCATGCTGTATATGAGACGGTACGCAGAGATCATGCGGGACGATATCGGCATCGATTTCTGCAGGATATAGACTGAGCTGGTTATTCAGTACAAGAACTTGGACCGCTACTACATTGATCTATCTCAGATGGAAGCGCTACTGAATGAAGGGATTCAGACGGGGTGAACTGAATCAAGATATGAATGTCCCTAAGGTGTCAAAAACCCTTCTGACATATCTGTGTGGAGCAGCCTTTGAATGGCATATGGGTGACAAAGAAAATGATGTTGTTGCAACGGTGGAGTGTTTTTCTCCCATGATTGGAATGGTCTTAAAGACATGCTGAGTGTCTCAGTATTAGTTAAATATTTGATGTTGGATAACGCTGCATTCTATAGGCTGTATCTTCAGACAAGGGCCTGCTAACATTTTCCCGTACATGTTAGGCTGCTAGTTCAAGGTCCTGTCTGTATTCTACAGAACTCTTCCAGCCGAGGGATTGTTTGATTCTGTGTGTTGTACCAATTGATGTAGTCGTTGAGCTGGCTGATGAACTTGTTCGATGTGATGGTAGACCAATTACGTCCGTAGGAGGATTCATCCTTTAATCTACCAAAGAGACCCTTGCAAGCTGGGTTGTCGCTGCATCGGGAGAGTCGTGACATAGAGCGAGCAAGGGAGGTGCCGACAAAAATCCGTACATCTGACTCAAAGATTGGGGTATTGAGTGTGGCAACGCAAATCCGTACCGAACAGACGTACACAGAGGCGTCATTGATGTTCAGCTACAAGGACAAGAAAAAGGCGATCGATCTCTATTACAACTACGGCAGGAAAATCACCGCCGTAACCGGCGAGCTCACCTACCCGGACAAGCACACTTTTGTACAATTGGATCAAAGAGTGTAAGACGCTAGGTATCGTCCCACAGGACGGCCACAGCAAGAACAGCTACACCGACGGACATAAGTGCGCTGCGATCGACCACTACCGCGGCCACGGCAGATGCATTGCCTTCACACACCGCAGGCTTAGCTTTCTCTCAAAGGGGCTCCTGTGGAGATGGATCATCGCCAAACCCCAAAGCATCGCCACCCTGGAGCTTAAAGCAAAAGGCGCCCTCAAGGCTTTCTGGTAAGCAGGGCTTTGCGAGGAAAGCGGCAAAAGAGCTTGGGGTCAGCCGTAAGGTACACTGCTTGTGGAAGTACCAGCTGCTCGCAAAGAAGATACCCGCCATACCAGAGCCCAACGACAACGGCTCCAGAAGCGCAGGCAAAAGAGGACCGACCTTTAGTTCGAACAGATGCGCGACACAGTGCAGGGCACAATAGAGCTTCTGGGAAAAGGATGGGCGCTGCCCCGGCAGGATACCTCACCGATAGGGGAAAGACGATCCTGTTCGCTGCTCAGAAAAGGAAGGAGGCTCCTTTGCCAGCCTGTGGCGCGCTACCTACCTGAAGAAGTCTAGCTACTTTTGCCAGATTGTCGCCTTGGTAGCCGACAGGGACAAAGATGTTAGGGAGCTGCTCGCAGGTATATTTGATGCGAATAGAAGACCCTACGGCAGGCTCTACATACGCGATAAGATAGCAGCCGACCTTAAAGATCAACATGGTGGTCGGCAAGCACAGGATATCTCACATCTTTAAAAGAGGAGGGCAAGGTGGCCTTAAGCTGTAAGAAGCTAAGGAAGAACAAGTCTTGCACCTCCTGTGCAGGCAAGATATCAGACAACCCTGACAGTTTTGTGAAGCAAGACTTCAGGGCAGGCCTGTCCAACTTCCTTGTGGCTCACTAGCGTCTTGCAGTTTGAGATATTCGCCGACAAGCCCTACTTTAAGCTTTATCTTTAAACTGTCTTAATGCCTCCCAACCTCAGATAGCAAACTTAGTGCTGCGCGCCGCTATTGCCACGATAAACAAAGGTAAGCGAAAAGCATCTCGCAACCCAGCAGCGACAGGAGGCACCACTGCTGCTGGCCAGAGTGGATATAGATCTTTTCCAAGGTGGGTATCACCACATCGATGCCACCTAAGGGCTGCCTTTGCCACAACCAGAAGGGTTAAGGCCTTCTTCGAAGTGTTCAAGACAGAGATGTTTTGCAAGTGCAAGTGGGACGGCACCACCTTAGACGAGTTTGAAAGGAGTGCATCGATCACTGTATCGTCAGGTACAATACGACAAGGCGCAAGCGCTCGCTTAAAGGTGTGAGCCCAATGGAGTTCAGGAAGGCTTTGGGCTTGGCCCTGGCAGCTTAGGATTATCGATGGAAATGGTACGGATTTACGTTACCACCCTCGGCTGGAAGATTTATCTTGTATAAACAAGTTTCTGTCACAGATGAACGTGTCTGTGTCCGCTGTAACGTGTAGCCGTTTGTGAGGGGAGGGACCTGCCCGTATGAGTGAAGAAGAGTACAAGAAAGCACTCAAACGCGGTGAGCGTGATTTCCGCCGTGATACTTCCGCTGGCATTTACCCCTATCTTCCCGCCCTTGATTCTGTCATCGACCAAAGTGATATCAAAGGTGAAGTGCATATCGGTACCATGGAGATCCCGCTGGAGATGGTGATCGGTACCCGCACTGAGGGACGTCAACGCGCTTTCTCACGGACGTTTATGCCGATCCTCGGAACTGAAACAGAGTTTGCTTCCAAGTGGTCCAACCTCTACGACATCCAGACCACTGAGGGCTTACGCGACCCGATCAAATGCTTTGAGTACATGCACCGCTTCTATGTGCAGGAAGGCAACAAGCGCGTCTCTGTTATGAGCTATCTGGATGCGGGGACCATTGCCGCTGATGTCACTCGGTTACTCCCCAAAGAGTGGGACGCTCCGGAGCGCAAATTGTACGACGAATTCCTCGAGTTCTGGCATGCGGTGCCGATCTATGATATCGAGTTTACCCGTAAAGGTTCATATGAACGGCTTGCGGAATTGATGGGGCGCGATCTGAAAGCGCCTTGGCCGGAGGAAGCGGTTGATCAGCTCACCTCGGCCTACCAATACTTTCGTACCCTCTATCTCCGTAACGGTGGTGGGCACTTTGACACTACCTGCGGCGATGCGATGCTCGCCTACCTGAGCTATTTTCCCAATGAAGACCTCTTGGATACCCCGGGCTCGATCATTGTCGAACGCCTGAACCGCCTGTGGTCAGAGCTTGCCCTGGAGGATCCTGATAAGGAAGTCGTGCTCATGGATGAGCCGACGAAAGCGGAATCCGAACCAGCACACGGTGTCCTCTCACGGTTGGCCTACCACACCCCGTACTCCTCGGCGCACCCATTGAAATTGGCATTTCTCTATGAGAAACCGCTTGCGACGTCGAGGTGGTCGCGGAACCACGATGCAGGACGCAAAGAAGTTGAAGGCCACTTCCATGGGATGGTTGAAACCGTTGCCTACGAGGACTGCGCCTCAGATGAGCACTTTGCCACTGCCGTCGCAGCGGCGATTGAGCAGGGTGTGGATGTGATCCTCACCTGCTCGCCGATGCTTATGGCCAATACGGCAAAGGCCGCCATCAAGCACCCTGAGATCCGCTTTCTCAACTGCTCCTGCAACTTACCGCACAGTCGGGTGCGCTCCTACTATGGCCGTATGTATGAAGCGAAGTTCGTGACTGGTGCCTTAGCTGCTAGCCTCTCGGATAGCCATCGCATTGGGTATCAAGCCAACATCCCGATGTACGGCTCGATCGCTGAGATCAACGCCTTCGCGATCGGTGCTGCTATGGTCGACCCGAAGGTCAAGATTCGCATGGCTTGGTCAAAGCGCGGGGAGGAATCCCTCTACCATAGGATGGCCGATGAGGGTGTGACGATGATGTCAGGGTCAGACGTGACGGCGCCGTACGATGATCCGTGTGCTTTAGGCCTCTACCAGCTCGTGGGTGGGATTGTGCATAACCTTGCTCTGCCGGTCTGGGACTGGGGCCGCTACTACAATCTGATCGTCCAGGGGCTGCTCAACGGCGCCTGGCGGGAAGACAGCGATAAAGAACACCCGCATGCGGTCAACTACTGGTATGGTATGTCATCAGGAGTTATCGGGTTGAAACTCTCAAACGATTTGCCATATTATTCGCGTAAACTGGCTGATCAACTTATTGATGGTATCACCTATGGGATGCTCGATCCCTTTGCCGGGGAGCTCAGGAGCCAGACCGGCGTGGTGCAGCCAGCAGGTTCCCCTCGGTTAAAGGAGCAGCTTGTGGTCTCAATGGACTGGCTCAACGACAATATAGAAGGTGACCTTCCTGAGAACTGGCATCCGGTGGATGTGACCTCAGTGGCCACGGGCGAGCGTGCGCATCCGCTTGACCCGACCGCACCGCCGGTCCCGCCAAAACCTGAAGAAGATGAGGCTGCTTCGAAAGGCGGGTCTTCCGAATGAAGATCCTCGCAATCGCAGACGTCGAAGAGACGCTTCTTTGGGACAACTTCTGCAGTTCACGCTTTGAAGATGTCGACCTGGTGTTAGCCGCCGGAGACCTCGATCCGGACTATCTCGAGTTCCTCGTGACGATGATCCCAGTCCCGTTGCTCTATGTCCACGGCAACCACGATGAGAAATACTTGAGAAAGCCCCCGCAGGGCTGTATCTGTGTCGACGATTCGGTCTATGTCTACCAGGGCCTGCGTATCGTAGGGCTTGGAGGCTCCATGCGCTACCGGGATGGTGCCTATATGTCGACCGAGAAGGAGATGCGCAAACGCATCCGTAAACTTACGCCCCGCATCCGCCTGTTGGGTGGCTTCGACGTATTGCTCACCCATGCTCCGGCGCGTGGGGTGGGGGACCTCAATGATCTGCCCCACATGGGGTTTGAATGCTTCAACGATCTAATGGAGCGCTGGAAGCCAGGCCTTATGGTTCACGGCCATGTCCACGCGACCTATATGCCGTATTTTCAGCGCGAGCGCGTCCTTGACTGTGGAACACGGGTCGTGAATGCCTTTGGGCATGTTGAATTGGAAGCACCGAAACCACCGGCGCTTTCCTACGGTTGGAAAGAGCAGGTAGTGAACCGGCGCACGCTGCGCATCAGTGACGGTATCGCTGCACAGGAGGAAGGGCTACTCGACGCAGGCCATTCCTACGGACACTGGTAAAGCAGAGATCTATGGTCAGTGATAATCGCACTCTTTCTCTCAGGGGTGGCCTTGGGTCTTGCATCTCTCACTGTTGAAAACGTCGGTCTCATCTATGTAGCGGGCGTTATGTGGGTGTTATCAAGTTGTGGGGAGCCTGTGAGTGGGTGGGAGCGGATCTCTGGATGGGTAAAATCCTCTGACATGGGGACCCATCAGTCGTAAGACAGTGCGCCCCGCATCTCGAAGGGATAGCTTATGCTCTCATACATGTTAGCGTCACTTGCTTCAATCATATTTTCTCCGACCATGTTCGCTGTGCTAGGTATCTGGTTGGTTTTTGCGGCTATCGTCGGTATCTTTCGTATCCTGGGCTGGATCATCGGTGCGGGACTCAGGGTGTTTTGGTGGCTCTTCGTCGCGTCGTTAGTGCTGGGGTTCATTGGATTTGCGCCATCTATCATCTTGGCCCTTGTCGGCGCCATTGTCGGTTGCATGCACCCCACACGCAGATAATTAGGATGAAAGAAGACAGCTTGTTGGAAGCTGCCGTTGTGGAGGCTTATGCATGAATGGAACGATGCTGCAGGGGTTCTCATGGTACCTCGATGCAGATGGGAAACATTGGAAACGAGTGGCTGAGGACGCTCAGCTTTTTGCGGATACCGGTATCACCGCCGTCTGGCTGCCGCCTGCGTATAAAGGTATCGCAGGCGCCAACGACGTAGGCTACGGGGTGTATGACACCTATGACCTGGGCGAGTTCGATCAGAAAGGCTCTGTACGCACTAAATACGGGACACGGGATGAATACTTAGCCGCGATCGATGCAATCCACCAAGCCGGTATGGAAGCCTTAGGCGATGTAGCGCTTAACCAACGGATGGGCGCGGACAGCACCGAGCGGGTAAGTGCAATGGAGGTTGCCTCCTATGACCGGGAACAACCGGTCTCCGGCCCTCACGATATCACCGCCTGGACTCGCTTTGATTTCCCGGGACGGGGAGACAAATATTCTGCCTTTAAGTGGAACTGGACCTGCTTCCACGGTGTCGACTACGATGAGGCAACCCACAGAAACGGGATCTATCTCTTTCAGGGAAAGCACTGGAGCGAGCAGGTAGACCACCACGACAACGGGAACTACGACTACTTGATGGGCTGCGACGTCGATGAGATGTATCAGCCGGTCTACGATGAGCTGCTGCGTTGGGGTGAGTGGTACTTGAAAAACAGTGACCTCGATGGGTTCAGGCTCGATGCATTAAAGCACATGGATCGTCAGTTCTATCTCCGCTTGCTCCCGACACTGAGGCAGGAATTCGGCAAAGAGCTCTTCACCGTGGGGGAGTACTGGTCCCCGAGTGCGGATGAGCTACAAGCCTACCTCGGATCAGAGCGGGTGATGAGCCTCTTTGATGTGCCGCTGCACTACCATCTCTATTCAGCTTCAAACTCCTTTGGCAACTTTGACTTAAGGCATCTCTTTGACGACATTCTCGTGCAGCGTGACGCCACCCGTGCGGTGACCTTCGTCGAGAACCATGACACCCAACCGGGACAAGCATTGCAATCCTTTGTGCAGACATGGTTCAAACCTGCAGCGTACGCTTTAATTCTGCTGCGTCAGGAAGGGTATCCCTGCGTCTTCTATGGGGATCTGTTTGGGATGCCCAATGATGGGCATGTGCCGGCGGTGCGTGAGCTGCCGCTGCTGATGGAGTTACGTCGTCGGTTCGCCTATGGCCAACAGCATGACTACATCGACAACCCGGATGTGATCGGCTGGACTCGTGAAGGTGATGGCCGTCATGGAGGCTCCGGTTTAGCCTGTGTTCTCACTGACCGTACTGGTGGCACAAAGCGTATGTATGTGGGTAAGCGCCATGCCGGGGAGAACTGGGTCGCCGTTATCGGCGGTGAGCCAGACACAACAGTAGATGCTGGCGGCAATGCGGACTTCTCCTGCAAGGATGGAATGCTCTCGGTCTACCTGCCGGAGGATACCGCGTTTGTCCTCGAGAACGATGTCATCCGTTCCGGTGAAGACATACCGGTTGACCTGAAGTCGCACTTGCCAAAGCCGACCGACGAAGAGAAATCCGAGGCGGAAAGGCTCAGACAGGAGGCCGGCAAATATGCCTCAGGAATGCAAGCAACGCGCCCCTCACGGAACTTCTATGCCGGTTAAAACATTCCATGGTGATGCAATGCAGGCATCATACGGAGCCATTGAGTACTAGGCATTGGGGATGGGTCAGATCGCAGAATTTAAGAAATGCAGATAGATACTGGCAGCAGAGGGCTATGAAGTCCCGGCAGTGAGCCATGTTCAAGGACGTAGAGCTACGGGTGGATTGACTTACAGGGGCTGCTCGACACCCGTGATCTTGGGAAGCTTTCTGCGGCCGATGGTCACACGGTAAAGTCTGGTTTGTTGCTTCGTTCAGGTGCACTGTGGAACGCTCCCGCCGCCGATGTTGAACGCCTGCACAACGAATATAACCTACGCTTTGTGGTAGACCAGCGCGGGGCAGATGAGATCGGGGAGATGCCGGATCCGATAGACAAGTTGACCGGCATCCGTTCTGTCCACATCGATGTTCTGTCTGCCATTACGGCAGGAATCTCCAGAGGGAGCAAATCAAAGGAGATCGAGTGGAGACTCCTGAGCCTCGATCAGAATGCTCGCCTCGATCTTCTGACGAAGTCGTATCCACATCTGCTGCTCGATGATGCGGCCATTGCGGGATACCGGAAGTTCTTTCAGGAGTTGTTCTCCTGTACGGAAGGTGCCGTACTCTGGCACTGCAGTCTGGGAAGAGACCGGTGCGGGATGGTGAGCATGCTGGTGGAGACCGCCCTGGGCGTTCCGTATGCTGACATCGAAGATGACCACCTCGCCACCGCTGCCTATTGTCCGATAGCGGAAGTGGGAGATAGCGGCGCCAGCTTGCGTTCACTGCCTTCAGCGGTTTTCGCGCTTGAAAAGCAGTATGGGAGCCTCAGGGGCTATATCCACACTGCGCTCGGCATCTCCTCAGATGAGATCGCTGCATTGCGTGTCTACTATTTCATATAAGGCTGCGACGCTCTGATCCTCCGGTATTGTCAACGCGTATATCCCCCGGTAAATGCTCATAAATGTGTGATGCAACACCTCGATGGCCGCTATCGGCCCACAGGTGCTGTAAGTATGCCCTCCGGCACTATGCGTTCACGCACATGAGCAATGTTTCCTCTTGGTAACAATGATACATATAGAAGTAAATTACTAGGAGTTAGACGATATTTCCCTATGCTTGAGGGTATATGCAATATTTATATGGTGAACGGGCGTAAGGATATGTGCACGGCACTGTATACCATTGGCTCTCAATCAGGAGGAGCATGCTATGGATACTTCAGCACAAACAGGTGCGCAGGGTACCACTCATCAGCAATACCGTGCGCAGAACATTGAAACCCTCGTGAACTACTACAAAAGTGGTTTTACCGATGTCCGCGGTCGTGTCGGTATCGAACTCGAGCACTTTGTCGTGCATAAAGATACCAAGCTGCCGGTGCGCTATTCGGAACCACAGGGGACCGTGTGGTTGTTGAATCAGCTTGCTGAATACTATCCAAAGAAGGTCTATGAAGGCGATCATCTGATCGGTCTTTCACGCTCCCACGGCGATATCACCGAAGGCGTTTCGTTGGAGCCGGCGGCACAGGTGGAGCTTTCTGCAGGGCCCTTTACAACCTTGGCAGATACAGAGCGCAGCTTCAACGAGTTTGAATCGCATCTGACCAGTGCCGCCGATGAGATCGACGCGGAGATCGCACGCGTCGCCTATCAGCCTAAGGCAATTGCGAAAGACACCGAGCTGATCCCCAAGAAGCGCTATGACTTTATGAACAAGTATCTGGGCGGGCTTTCCCCGTGGGGACCGCGGATGATGAGAGGGACGACCTCAACGCAGGTCTCCATCGACTACTCAGATACCGCAGATTGCCTGCGTAAACTCCGCCTCGCTGACGCACTAGCACCGATCCTTTCGCTGATCTGCGATAACTCACCGATCTTTGAGGGGAAGCGGCGCCCGCATAAGCTGATGCGTACCGAAAACTGGGAGAAACTTGATCCGGGCCGTTCAGGTATTGCCCCCGGTGTGATGGATCCCGATTACACCTTAGAGCGTATGGCGGAGCATGTGCTGGATACTGTGGCGATCACCGTGCCCGATGGACACGGCAACGTGTGCTACGACGATAGGACCTTCGGAGAAGTCTATGCGGATAGGCTCATGACCAAAGAAGAAGCCGTGCACGCAGTGTCGATGCTCTTCAACGATGTACGCCTGAAAACCTACATTGAGATCCGCCTAGCTGACGCGATGCCGATCCCGTACGTGCTTGCGTATGCGGCGCTGATCAAAGGTGCGCTGTATGAGGACCGCTCACTCGATGCGCTCGATACCCTGTTCGACGGCGTCACTGAGGATGATATCGTAGAAGCAAAGCATGTCCTGGAGCGTGATGGATATCAAGCCACCGTATACGGTCAAGACGTCTCCAAACTGGCAGATCGTTTGATCGAGATAGCCTACGACGGGCTGTCTGAGGATGAGCGGTACTATCTTGATTCGCTGGCCAAGCTCGTTGAGAAGCGTACAACGCTTGCGGATATCTGGGAGCAGGAGCACGCGCAATAAGCACCAATATGCGTTGATGCGCATTCGGCTCATATAGAGGATCAAGCCCCATCTGCATAGCTGTGCTCGACAGGCTCTTTGCAGGGTGCCTGTTGGGATATAGTTGACGGCGAAACACACCCGCAAGATCTTCCCGGCGGGGCGTTGCGCCCTTACGATGTGGTAGTCCCTTGGCGGCACGGCCTACCGCGACGATGGGGGACTACCACATGACATACGCCGACAGCTCCAAGGCTGGCTCCTCGAGGCTCGCAGAAAAGACGCGCAGGGCGGCATATGCCGAGTCCTCGTCCCGGGACGGCGAGGCCGGCCTCTTCGATGCATATACGCCAAAGGCCTGTCCATGGTGCGGATCGGCGCGCTTCAAGCGCGACGGGCACGACCGCAACGGTATCCAGAGATAGCGCTGCCTCAACTGCAGAAGGACATTCACGTCTGCAACCGGCACGCTCTTCGACTCGAGGCATCTTCCCGTCTTGAAATGGGCCATGTTCCTGCCGAAGATCCTTAAGCAGTAAGAGCGAGGCGGCATGAGCCTGGGGCCACCAGCGCTCCTTTGAGACCCCTGCGTACTGGACGGCGAAGCTCTTCGGCGTGATCGCGCCCTGCCAGGAGGGCGCCACTCTCTCTTCGAGAGGATATGGCTCGACGAGACGTAGTGGCCGCTCGACCTAGAAGAGCGTCTGCGCAATGCTGATGGCAGTACGATGTGGGGCCTCTCAAGGAACAAGGTCTGCATCGGCGTCGCCGTGGACGTCCACGAGACATCGCTTTGCCTGGACGAAGGGCTCGGCAAGACGAGCCGGAAGAGGACATGGGATGCCTTCGGAGGCCATATTGAGCGGAGACCCGAGTACATGCTCGACAAGGAGAAGTCGCACGCTGTCCTCGCAAAGCGCCTGAATCTCGAGAGTAAGGCATACGACGCGAAGAAGTGCTGCACGCTCCCTGACAGGGACAACCCTTAGGACATAGTCAACCAGGAATGCAACCTGCTAAAGAGTCTCCTGAGGTCCCACAGCGGATTTAGGGCCGCAGACATTCAGAGGATGGCTCGACCTTTGGTGGGTCTCCCGCAACATCGGCGATAATATGGACGAGAAGGTGGCATGGGTGCTGGACCGCGCCATGCGCTGCCAAAAAAGCGCTCAGATACAGGGACTTCTATGCGAAAAAGACCAGCTAGCAGGGTATGCGGGCAGCACAGCTATGCAAATTGGGCTTGATAGAGGATTCAAGGAGTCCGTTGAGCTTACCAGTAAAGCGAACTCAATGGACTTTGTCTTACTCCTGCGGTATCGATAGCGTTGCGCGTATCCGATACGTAAGCTTTGAACGCCATGCTCACTTATATTTGGGTACGGGCCTGCTGACAAATATCCGTACATCAGACGAAAAGATTGGATGTGGCCGCCGATTCTGAGACACCGATTTGACCATCCTTCAGAATCCCGCAAAGATGTGTCCGAGGGGACACGGATTGCGAGGAAGAGATGTCCAAGACGACGAGGAAGACATACAGCACGAGCTTCAAGATGGCCGTCGCGCTGGAGGTCGCGAAGGAGCAGGAGACGCTCTCGCAGGTGGCAGCCAAGCACGGCGTGAGCCCGTCGCTTGCCGCTGCATGGAGGGACGAGCTTCTTGCAGGCGCCGACAGCATATTCGGCAGGACCAAGGAGGAGCGCGAGAGAAAGGAGCAGGAGGAGGCCTCGTAGAGAAAGTACGACGAAGCCCTGAAGACGATCGGGCAGCTCACCGTCGAGCGCGACTTCCTCCAGCGGTTTTGCGACAGGAACGGATACGACCCCAAGGCGTGAGGCTGCGGCAGGGGACCTTCCGGAGGGGCTCACGAGGCAGCGCGCATGCGAGCTGCTCGGCGTGAGCAGGGCGAGCGCCTACCGAGACATGGCAGGCGCAGGAGCGGCGGATGGCGCAGATGCATGGTCCGATAAGGACGAGCGGCTCGCCGCCGAGATAGATGGCATCCATGTGGAGAGCCCCGCATTCGGCGCGAGGAAGATCTCGAAGATGCTGCAGAAGCAGGGCGAGAGGTGCGCCACCCGCTACAGGGTGGGGAAGCTCATGGGCCTCATGGGGATCCGCCCCTGCTGCCCGCTGCCATCTCTCTCGAAGCCCAGCAGGGAGTCGAGGAGGTTCTCGTATCTACTGAAGGGCAAGAGCATCCTCTTCCCCAACCAGGTTTGGTCCACAGATATCACCTATGTCCAGATAGGGGGAAGGCACATGTACCTCACGGCGGTAATCGACTGGTTCAGCCGCTATATCGTCTCCTGGAGGCTCTTTGACACCATGCGCGTCCAGGAGGTGGCTGCATGCGCCAGGCAGACCTTCGAGGAGCACGGCACGCCCTCCATCATGAACTCCGACCAGGGAAGCGTGTTCGGCTCGGAGGAGTACGTGTCGCTGCTCGCATCCATGCATGTGGAGCAGAGCATGGAGGCAAGGGCCAGATGGAGGGACAACGCTCTGATGGAAAGATGGTTCAGGACCCTGAAATTGGAGTGCCTGCGGCAGGAGGAGTACAGCACGCCTGCAGAGCTCAGGGCGATCATCGCGAAGTTCGTGACGTGGTACAACGAGAAGCGCATCCACCAGTCGCTCGGCTACGACACGCCGGCGGAGTGGTACAGGAGCGGTATCTGCGAGGCTGCATAGGCCTACAATGCTGCTGTCCGGTTAGCAAGGGTTTTCGGAAGTATCGGGCTTTCCCTGTCTCACGAGTTCGGCCACTTCACAAAACCTATATCAGAAGAGGACCAGATATCACCATCCAATGCAGCGACAGATTGTCAAGCTGAGTGCAACATCTCCCTAAAGACCTCGTTGGCTGTCCTGTATCCAAGGACCTTCCTCGCCCTGTCGCAGATCAGCTCTACCGCATGCTACACCTCCTCGTTTGTGACCTTGCTGAAGTCGCTGCCCTTAGGGGAAGAACTTGCGCAGGAGCCCGTTGGTGTTCTTAACTGTTAGCTTCTGCCATAGATGGTGAGGGTCGCAGAAGTAGAACTGTACGCCTCAAAGGGCATCTGTGAGCTCTGCATGCCCTGCGAACTGCTTGCCCCTATCCGGAAGTGAGCGTCTTAAGGGGACGTCCCTGCAAAAGCCCGAAGGCGGCCTTAGAGACGCTTCCGCTGTCGTGGTGGCATCTTCTTGCGGCAAGCAGCCTCACTGCCCTGTCGGCAAGCATAAGCAGGCACACGGGTCCCGCTGCCACGAGCGTGTCGTCTGCCAAGTCTTCGAGGCAAGACCTCGCATCGGCCTGCTTTGGCCTCTCATCCACGGTATGTAAGATCTCGATCTTACCCCTCGTCTTAGGCCCCTTCCTGCGCAGGTGGCGCCGCACCTGGCCTTCGGGGCCGGCTTCCGGCAGCTCGAGCGTGGCGGCTATGGACCTGCCTGTAAGAATAGTCGGCAGGCTCAACGGTGCACCTGCCGCCACCCTCGAGCCTGAGATGTCGTCTATCTCCTCCAGGGACCAGTGTCTGTCCATGATGAGCAAGCGCACCTTCTGCGTAAGCGCAGGGTCTGAAAGCCGCCTTTTCGCCCTGCATCTCCTGTGGCGCTCATCCGCCCTCCTTTTGGGCAGCACATGCCCTAAAGCGTCCGTGCCGGCCATTCCTCTTGAGCTTGTGGCAGACGCTGGAGCTGTCCCTGCCGATCTCTGCCGCGATATAGGCAATTGACCTTCCCTTGTGCCACACAGCTCGGCTATGCAGTCCCTCTCCTGAGGGCTTACGATGCTTGTAGTGGCACATTCCTTCCAGCTTTCGACGTTGACTTGGATAACCAACATCGTAGCCTTCCGGAGTGTGCCACGCCTGCATGCAGCAGGTCATCCTGTTGCACTCAGAATGCTAATCTGCCGGGCGTAATTGGCCTACCATCACATCGAACAAGTTCATCAGCCAGCTCAACACGACTAAAGCAATTGATGCAGCCCACACAGAATCAAACGATCACTCGGTTGAAAGAGTCCTATAGAGTACAAATAAAACCATAGGGTAGCAGCCTAACATGTACGCATGTACGGGAAAATGTCAGCAGGTCAATTTCTTTGCTGTTTACACACTATCTTTAACCCGTTTAAAGGATCATAGGCTCTCTCTGAAGACATTTAGAGCATACTTAAAAGTGACGTGTATTCCATTGACGTGAAAGGTATGCATATGGGCTACGCATTGGGTATCGATGTTGGGGGAACCTCCATTAAGGCTGGAATCTTCACGCTCGAAGGTGACCTTGAGGCAACAAAATCAATACCGACCGACGAGCTGACGAATGAGGCGGCTTTCGCTGATGTGACAAGCGCGCTCACGGATCTGATCGGCACCTGTGGCGCCAAGCCGGAAGACATCGTAGCCTTAGGACTCGACGTCCCTGGCCCGGTCAATGCGAAGGGCGAAGTGGGATTCTTCCCGAACATTAAGCTCGACGCTCCGAGATTCGAACGTGCGCTTAAGGGGGCCTTCCCGAAGGCAGTGACAGCCTTCATCAATGACGCAAACGCGGCTGCCTTGGGTGAGATGTGGATGGGCGCCGCAAAGCTGTACGAGAATTTCGTAATGCTTACGCTCGGTACCGGTGTCGGCGGCGGCATTGTCACCAACGGACAGCTGGTTGCAGGCCATGTGGGCGCCGCCGGTGAGCTCGGTCATCTGACGATGAATCCGGATGAGACCGAGACCTGCGGTTGCGGGCGTAAAGGCTGCCTCGAGCAGTACGCGAGCGCTTCCGGAATCGTCAGGCTGTACAAGCAAGCCTGTGAGGTAGCCAATGCCATGCCCTGCCCGCTCTCCGGCAGAAGCGACTCCTATGCGGTCTTCCAGGCGATGGGTGCCGGCGACCCCCAGGCGAAGTGGGCCATCTCGAGCATGCTCGAGTATCTGGCACGGGCGATGGCAAACATTGCCTGCGTGGTGGATCCGGAGTGCTTCGTAATCGGCGGAGGTGTGGTCGGCTCCTTCGACATCTTTAAGGATGAGCTGAAGCAGCGCTACCAGGCGCACTGTCTGTCGGTCTGCAAAGACATCAAGATCGTGCCCGCCACGCTTGGTAACCAGGCCGGCATGTACGGCGCCGCGATGTGTGCGCTCGACAAAGAGCGGTAATCGGCAATAAGAAAACTCTCGGTAAGACCACGATTGACCTCGGCCCTTTCTTCCCACCAGTCCCAGAGAGGGTTGATATTGACGAGCGCGCGTCTCGTGTGTACATAGCTGCCTTCTGCAAGCTGTCCTGAGAGCATCGCCTTGCTGTCCTGTGCAGCATGCCTCGCCTGCTTTGTCCACAGGAAGCAGGCGAGACAAGTGCTGCAGCCATTTTGTCGACACCTCATGGAATAGGAGCAAGAACTTGCCTGAGCCTTCGCTGCATGGTATTGGTAAGGCTGCTCTCACCGTCTCTGGACGTGGCCGCAGGCTGCGTGATCCCGAGTGAGGAAAGGATACGCACATATCCTGCATAGTTATCTGCTACGGCCTAGGAGCTGTCAGTGATGCCTGAAAGAGCAACCTTTAGCTTTCGTTGGGCCTTCCCCTCCCGTGAAGCGTTGCATATTCGTCTCTAAGGTCATCTGTGGCACACGCTGCGCAGACCTTCTCGTTCGATATTGTGCATGAATGCACAACATGGCCGTGGCCTGTGTGCCTTTAGGGTATCTGCACATGCGACCTTTCCCTGTCGCCTGCAAGCGACTCGCCGAGATAGAGCCTGCCTGGCAACAACAGACGGCATGGGCGCTCCTGGGTGACTGAAGCGCTGCCTGCATCACCTCGAAGTGCCTGATGCGCATGGAACCTACGAGGTCCTTAAGGCCCACATGGCAGACAAAGGCAAGCTCCTTAAGTGTCATGCCTGCAAGGGTGCCTTTTGCATACGTGGTCCCTGTGGTGGCGAAGGGCTTCGACGCCGAGATGGCGGATTCTGTCTTGGCTAAGAAGGTCCTTCCGCACGACCTGCACTTCTATCTTTGGAGGCCATATCAAACGTGCCCCTTGCGGCAGAAGTCGGCCGATTCGCATCTTAGGCACCTCTTGGGTTTACCTGCAAGCACAGACCCCGCCCATCTCCTTAGCGATGAGGGCCTTGAGCTTCTCTGAGAGCTCGCGCTTCTTTGCGATGCCTATCTCTTCTACGCGCTGCAGTATCATTGAGTCTGGCCCTTCCGCTTCTCGATGCCCTTGTTTGGCGACATGCATTGTAGACGGGGGTCCGGACACTTTTGGGCCCTTCTCAGGTCAATTGTGGTCTAACAGAGCGTAAGAAAAAATGGTTCAATCCTAAAAGCTGTGGGCGGATGCCAGCGGCGTAGCGCCCTCAGAGACAGAAAAGCGGCCATCCTCTAGAATCTTGCATCGCAACAAGAAGACTCCGAAGAAGGATGGAGCACGCTGACAAGTGTAGCATCCGCGGCAGCCCAGCTGCCCGCCGTTTCCCATGCCGATGAGGCTGCCGCTCCTGGCTTCATCCAGATCCCCTCGCATCTGGACAGCTTCGTGCAGACAGGCATGTCCGAAGAGAGCGAACGCACAGAGGAGTTCGGGACATCCACCAGGAGATGCCAAAGGGCAGTGCAGATCCTCACTGTCCCAGGCAGGATGGTTGCCAAGGAAGCTCCATGCTGCCCCTGCTGTGGAAGGACGATGGAGGGCAACGGGCAGGTCCCCATCACGCTTCGGCACCTGCCCCTCGGGATGGAGAGGGCAAGGATCGAGGTATCCCCGCCCAAGATGGGCATGCAGGGAATGCGGGCAGACGTCCACCGAAGAGGTACCGTCCAGGGCGCTAGGCCAGCGCATCACGCTGCCGCTCCTGACATTCGTGTATGACCTGCTCGCCTTGGGCCAGACCCTCAAGGCGGTATCGCTCACGGCAGGGCTCAACAGGAATGTCGTGAAAAAGATCGACTGGGCGAGGCTCTCTGGGCTCTACACGGAGAAGGATGGGAACAAAGAGAGGAAGCTCCGCAAGCCGGCACGCTACCTGGGCGCAGATAAGTTCAAGCTGCATAATTGCCGCCGCTGGGCCACCGTGATCATAGACCTTAAGATGGGGCATATCCTGTGGCTTGCATACTCCAAGAAGAAGCAAGTCGTATACGACTTGTGCGACTTCGTCGGGGAGGAATGGATGTCGAAGGTGGAGGCCATCGCCTGCGACATGAACGCCGACTTCGGGCGGGCCTTCCTGGAGAGGTTCCCGCATCTCTCGGTCGTCTACGACCACTTCCACCTCGTGAAGAACTTCAACGAGAAGGTCATCTGTAAGGTCAGGAAGGATAAGCAGGCAAGGCTTAAGGACGAAGGCGATGTCGATGCGGCGCGTGCCCTCAAGCATTCCACATACATCCTCATGTCCTGTGCGGACACCAGGAAGAGGAAGGAGCAGGATGCACGTGCCGGAAAGATCGTCTCAAGGGGAAGCGCCCTCTTCGGAAAGCAGGAGGCCACCCACAAGGGCGGAAGCCGCCAGAGGTACAAGGACCTCATAGCCCAAAACGAGCTCCTTGCCGCCTGCGACATCGTAGGTGAGATGCTCTCCAGGGCCTACGGCTACAGGCAGCAGAAGCGCATGCGCGATGCGATGGAGCAGATAGTGGAGGTCTGCCGCGGAACGAAAGACAGGCACTTCGCTAAGGTTCGCCAGGCTCGTCGAGTCGCACATGGACGGCATCGTGGCGCACGCCAGGCACCGGATCATCTCAGGCAAGGTGGAAGGCACCAACCAGATGATCAAGACGCTCAGGAGGGCAGGCTACGGCTACCCTAACGACGAGTACTTCTTCCTCGAGATCTTCGATACCAGCAGGCGCTACTCGGAGCCTTCCGGGGCCGGTGCATGATGGAGCTGCCCACAGGAATTAGGACTGAACCATATATATTTCAGTGCTACGATTGCCAGATATGCTGGGGCGTGCGCAATGTCTGGATTCGGCCTGTACTAGTCGTATGCATCGAGCCAAGTCTGCAGAACCTCCTCGTAGTGCGGAGTATTCTCCACGAAACACATGTGCCGGCAGCCTTCGAAGAGCTCCCAGGCGGAGTCTTTGATCCCATCGTATATCTGCTTTGCGACGAGCGGGGTGCACAGGTCATCGGTACCGGAGATAACGAGGGCGGGCTCTCTGATCTCGTCGAGGCGGTCGCTCACGTCCCAATTTTTAAAGATACCGGTCACGGTGATCTCGTTGTCCCCTTCAGTGGCCAGATAGCTTTCTCGTCCTGAGCGTGTGGAGCGTCTGAGGCATTCGGGGGAGTTCGGGGTGAGGGGTCCTTCGCAGAAGAGGTCCATAAAGTGGGCCTCTGCGGCGCGGAACTCTTCGGTGTCGTAGTTCCCGGTTTGGTCAGCTATCATCACGGCGGCCTGTTCTTGTGGTGAAAGGTACTTGAGGCACCGGTGGTGCTCTTTTCCCCACAGGGGACTGGAGGCGAGCGTGGAAGAGAGGATGATAGAGTTAATGCCTTGAGGTTTCAGAGTGAGCAGATACTCGAGCTCCAACATGCCGCCCCAGCTTTGACCGAGCAGATGGCAGTGGTCGAGCTTCAGGTAGGTGCGCAAGCTCTTGAGCTCGTTGGTCCAGGTGGAGAGGTTACGCCACAGGTCGTCGCGCCCTTTGAGTGAGTCATCCCAGGAGTTGCCGCAGCCGATCTGGTCATACATCACGAGTGTGCGGTGATCCTTATCTGCAAAGTCATCCAACACCTCAAAATAGTTGTGTGTGGAGCCAGGCCCTCCGTGGAGCAAAACGAGGGGCTTATGGTGTGAATCGGGAGCATTGGGCTCCACAACGCGGTAGTAGGTCTGATGCCCGAGGTAAGGCATATATCCAGTATGTAGGTGCATGAGTTTGACCATCCCTTGAGGTTTAGCGGTGATAAGAACCAAAGCGGTATACTCTAGGATAGACAACATCGGATCTGGCTCATAGGGAGGCAGGTGAAGTATGGAAAGCCAAACGACAATGAACGGACACAGCTGCAAACTCATACTTTCCGATATAGATCAGACGATCCTACTCTGGGGCGCCCATCAGGTTTCGGAACGGACTCGTATGGCTTTTCACAAGGTACTTAACGCCCATATCCCGATTGGCCCTGTCAGCGGTCGTGAGCGCTGCTGAATCCCTTCCATATTCGGAGGCGATACGGCCTGTACCGCGGCGGCGGTGGCCAGCAACGGATTGGAAGTGTATCTGAACGACACGTTGATCCATCACGAATACTTCAACTGTGACGCGCTGATTGAGCTGTAGAGGTACCTGGTGGATATCCTGCATGCAGGTCTTCTGTGTTTTGTCGACGATCAGCTCTATCTGATCTGTGGGATGCACGCGACCGTAGCGAAAAAGTTCCCCACCTATGTGCGCTGTGCGGTAGAGAAGACGCACCTACCGAGGGAACGGATCATGAAGGCCAACGTTTTCTTGGATGTCGATCAGAACCGGATCAGAGAGTTTACCAATCTGCTTAATATGCACTACAGCGACCTTGATTTTGATGTGGCCTTTATCGGCTTTTTGTGGGCGCTTCCCCTTCCAGTCGCTCGTTTGGTTGGGTGCGGGGAGAGTCCAGGGCGCCAAAGTCGCGTACGGAAGATGGCCGCAAAGCTCACGACGCCAAGATCCTGCCTGCCACCTGCTCGGATGACCAATGCTCATCCACGATGAAGCGACCTTACCTGTGCAGCCAGCCTCTTGCGTGCCCTGCAGGCATCGCGGTGCGCACTTGCCCTCCTTTGGAGCCACGCAGGCACCATAGTCTCTCCTGTGGGCTGTTCCTTTCAAGCTTGCGGCTCACGTTGGAGCTGTCTTTTGTCTGATGCCTTTGCGATGCTGCTGGGTGAGTAGTACCTGATGTACATCTTCGCGATCTTGTTGCGCTCAGCGGCGCTAAGATGAGTGTAGTGGTGCATTTCCCCTCGACGTTCGATGATGGCTTATACAACCAACATCGCAGCCTTTGGGAGTGCACCACGACCTCTGCCTGGCGCTATCCTGTTGCACTCAAAATGCTAATTCGCCCCACCAAAAGATTACGGCTCACATCGCCCTCGCTTGTAAGGAGCAAGACGGAGGGCCCGTCGGTCTTCTGCATGGCTTAAGACAGGGCAAGTCGAGTATTGCTCTACTCTCACGCAGAGCCTCGCCCTCGTCAACGACAGGAAGTACTCCTGTAGCGCCGTCGTGAGGAAGCTCGACCTTACAAGTGAGGCCTGCGACTCTTGCATCATCAAGAAGCTTGCCGACAGTGGAAACCCGCTCTGGAAGGTGGAGCGGCTCTGCTTCCTCTTGAGGCTTGTCTTCGATGTCCACACCGGTTTTCAGCAGCTCTAGCCTTACAGGCTAGCTCGATCTCTTCTCAGCTATGATGGATCCGCCCAAAGACAGGCTCTAGAGAGCAGCGATGGTCCTTGACCGGACAATGTCTTTCCCGAATACGCTTGGATACCGTAACTGCTGAGGATAGAGGCCTAGCTCAGACGATTAGGCGACAGCTGGATTATCAATACGTTGCAGGAGGGGGATTTTGATTTCATTTGTCTCCTCAGAGGGCAAATATCTGTGCTAAGCTGTTCTTTGGCTTTGACGGAGAGGGTTTGTCTTTTCGCGTTTTACCGGTAACAGAGAGGGAGCTCGTGGCTGAGAGGCTCCTGTGCGAGTAAGGAAGGCAACGTTCACTTCACCAGCCGCGACCTGAACGGGAAAGAGGGAACGCTTCTTTCAGTAGGGAAGCCGTACGTCCCACGGCACGGGACTCAACGAGTGGACGCTCGCGACGTGAGTTGTGATGTGTCAATCAAGGTGGTACCGCGGAATTCATCCGTCCTTGGGCTTTGTGCTTGAGGGCGGTTATTTTTTTGTCGAAAGGGGTTTTGGGCATGGCAATGAGCGATGACCTCAAAGCGATTGAGAAGCAGGTGCAGGAAGGATTGCGCAAAGCGCTGACACCTGACGAGCTGGAAGCAATACGGGTTTCGGTTCTGGGCCGCAAAGGCAGACTGACACAGCTGATGCATATGATGGGAAAGGTGCCCCCTGAGGAGCGTCCAGCGATGGGCAAGATGGCTAACCAGGTCCGTGCCCAGGTGACCGCCGCGATCGAGAAGCGCCGTGTCGAGATCTCCAAGACTGTGATGCAGGAGCGCTTCAACCAGGAGTCCATAGACGTGACCCTCCCGGGCCGCGTACGTACCCTGGGCTCTGAGCACCTGATCTCCCAGGTTCGTGAGGAGATTGAGGACATCTTCTGCGGCTTGGGCTACACCGTAGAGGATGGTCCCCTGGTGGAGACCACCTACTACAACTTCACCGCGCTGAACGCTCCGGAGGATCACCCTTCCAGAAGCTCCAAGGATACCTTCTACGTGGTCGACAATGCGCCTGAGGGCAAGACGCAGCACGTGCTGGGGGAGTCCGATGTGTTGTTGCGTACGCAGACTTCCGGCGTCCAGATCCACGTAATGGAGAAGCAGAAACCACCTATCTATATGATCTGCCCGGGTACTGTGTTTCGTCCGGATACCGCCGATGCGAACCACCTGCCGCAGTTCACACAGGTTGAGGGCTTAGTTGTCGACAAGGGCATCACCTTTGGGGACCTCAAGGGCACACTCGATTACTTCCTGCACGAGATCTTTGGTAAGGACCGTGCGACCCGTTACCGTCCTCACTTCTTCCCGTTCACGGAGCCGAGCTGTGAGGTCGACGTCTCCTGCGGTGTCTGCGGCGGCAAAGGCTGCCGATTCTGTAAGTACACGGGCTGGCTCGAGATCTTGGGTTGCGGCATGGTCGATCCGAACGTCTTCAAGTATGTGGGCATCGATCCGGAGGAGTACTCCGGCTTCGCTTTCGGCATCGGCGTCGAGCGCGTGGCCGCGCTGCGCTACAACCTGCCGGATCTGAGGATGCTGATGACCGGTGACGAACGCTTCCTGAAACAGTTCTAATCGATTGTCGTATCCATTAGGAACGCCTGCGTAACAATAAGAGAGGGCATACAAACAATGCGCATATCATATGAATGGCTTTCAAGTATGGTCGATGTGCCAGAAGATCCGGAGGACCTGGTCAAAAGCTATACCCATACCGGCACAGAGGTAGAGGCGGTCAGTCGCTTGGGGGCGAACCTGGATCACGTCGTGACCGGTCAGGTCCTCACGAAGGAGCGTCACCCCAACTCTGACCACATGTGGATCACCACCATCGATGTGGGGGAGAAGAACGTCGACGAGAACGGGAAACCGAAGCCGCTGCAGATCGTTTGCGGTGCACAGAACTTCGAGGCGGGCGACCATGTGGTCGTCGCAATGATCGGGGCTCACTTACCCGGTGACGTCCACATCAAGAAGGCAAAGCTTAGAGGCACCGAGTCGTTCGGTATGAACTGCTCCGAGTGTGAGCTGGGCTTAGGTTCCGATCGCTCCGGCATCATGATTCTCCCGAAGGACGCGCCAGTGGGCGTCGACTTCGCAGAGTACTACGGGATCGCCGATACTGTAATCGACTGTGAGATCACCCCAAACCGCCCGGACTGCCTGTCAATGGAAGGCATGGCAATCGAGACTGGCGCGATCCTCGACCACGACACACATATCGAAGAGCCAAAGATCAAACGGGAGATTGCAGCGAAGAGCTCTGATCTCGTCGATGTCACAATTGACGATCCTGAGCTGTGCATGCGCTACACCGCTCATGTCGTGAAGAATGTGAAGATCGGTCCCTCCCCGGAGTGGCTCGCACGTCGTGTTGAGGCTGCAGGTTCCCGCACGATCAACAACGTGGTCGACGTGACGAACTATGTGATGTATCTGACTGGGCAGCCGCTGCATGCCTTTGACCTGAACAAGTTCAAAGAGCGTGATGGCAAGCGCCACATCGTAATCCGTGCTGCCAAGGATGGCGAGCACGTGACGACGCTCGACCACATCGACCGCAAACTCACGAGCGACATGATCGTAATTACCGACGACGGAAAGACACCGGTCGCGCTTGCGGGTGTGATGGGTGGCCTCAACTCTGAGATCGATGAGAACACGACCGACGTCCTGATCGAGAGCGCTTCCTTCAATGCAGGCCACATCTCAAGAACGAGCCGTAACCTCGATCTGATGAGTGAGGCTTCAATCCGCTACGAGCGCCAGATCGATCCGAACCAGTGCAAGCGCGTTTCAGACATCGCAGCAGCCCTGTTCGAGGAGTGCTGTGGGGCTGAGGTTTGTGAGGGCTGCATTGATGAGTATCCGGTGCCGCTTGAGCCGGCAACGATCGCCCTACGTGTGGACCGCGTCAACCAGCTATGCGGCGTCACGATCACTCCGGAGTTTATGCAGGACAAGCTGACCCGCGAGGGCTGCACGGTCACCGAAAAGGAGCCTGGCAAGAGCTTCACCGTTGTCGCTCCGACCACCCGTCCAGACCTTACCCGTGAGGCGGACCTGATCGAGGAAATCCTGCGTATGTGGGGCGAAGATGAGGTACCAGCGACCCTGCCGGCGGCACGCAACCACGCGGGTGGCCTCACCACCGAGCAGATGCGCGTCAGAAAGATTGGTTCGGTTCTGCGCGCCTGTGGGCTCTCCGAGACGCAGACCTACTGCTTCGCGGATGCGGACGACCTGAAGAAGCTCAATATGAGCGATGGGGGCCGTGGAGTTCCGGTTCAGATCATCAACCCGCTTGTGGCAGACCAGAGCCAGATGCGCCGCTCCATTATCCCAGGTCTGCTGCGCAGCGTCGCTTACAACCTCTCGCACGGTGTCGACAACGTGGCACTCTACGAAATCGGGCACGTCTTCTACGGGAATGAGCACAAGTCACAGCCTGAGGAGCCGCGCTTCGTCGCCGGCGTGCTTTCCGGCGCCTGGGATGACGATCAGTGGAACCAGAAGTATCCGAGACTCTCCTTCTTCGATGCCAAAGGCGTCGTCGAAGAGCTCTTAAAGGTGCTGCGCATCACGAAGGTGCGCTTCAAGCCGGCAGATCCTGAGAAGTACAGCTGGCTGCAGCCGGGCCGTGCCGCTGAGGTCTATGCACATGGGGGAGACCTATTGGGCTGGGTCGGCAACATTCATCCGCTCTCCCTCAAGAACTTCGATGTTGATCAGGGCGTCGTCGCCTTTGAGCTCTCATTGGCAGCCCTTTTGCGTCTGGCAAAGCGTGAGCTTCCGTACCAGGAGGTCCCATCACTGCCGGGCGTCAGTGTCGACCTGGCGATTGTGGTGGACGAGTCGATCACTGCAGAGATGCTCGAGCAGCGCATTCAGTCTGCCGGCGGCAAGTATCTGAGTGACGTGAGACTCTTCGATGTCTTTCGGGACCCGGAGCGTTTAGGCGCGGGCAAGAAGAGCATGGCATTCTCACTGACCTATCGTGCAAAGGATCGTACCCTCACTTCAGAAGAAGTCGAGAAGGCGCATGCGCGCCTAATCAAGAAGGTCACGCGTGCGGTCCACGGCGAAGTGAGAAGCTAAGCACTACCGCTACCTTCTTGCCGGCAGTGTGATCAGTTAGCAATTGAATCATTGGTATGAGTATGGGGCTGCCTTCGGGCAGCCCATTTTCGATTTGCGGTCTTTTGTAGTGTGCGGGGAGGCTACGTGTGCACCTCACGGAATTCCTGATAACCGTTTGTGATGAACGCTCTAATGAGCTGCTGTGTCTTGAAGAACTCAGGTCCCCGGCTTCAGGCGAGCTCACGGTTGACCATGAGGTCCTCGCAGGCGGTAAAGGTGAAGAGTATTGTTATGGCTTTCTCGTCCAGCCCAGTCTGCTCCATGATCCGAGGGACCACGTGTGATTTCCCCCGCGTCAACACACGGTCGACGATATGAGTATAGGTGTTGGGACGGGTGTAGAGCATCCGGCAAGTTGTCATTGACCGGAAGCTTTTGGTACATGGTGGTGAGCTTCTTGCCTACGAGCGGAGGTTCCGATTGTGCCCCCAAGGACGCTCCTATGGTGTGTCAAGAGTCATCTCACGTCTCTTGCATATTTCGGATAGGAGCATCGAGTATCTGTCCTAAAGCTCGCAGTGTTTCCTCGCTTCGCGCTCGATCTCGTTGATCCTGACGGGCTCGGTGTTAAAGCCTTAAAGCGGCCTCCCTCTAAGTGAGGTGTGCCGACAGCCGTTTCGACTTTAAGGCCCTCTTCGCACTCGTGCTTTTTTGGTACCCGGGTTCAAAAGAGCACGGAAGACCTGTCTAGCTATGTATCTCTTCAAACATCTTGTGATCTCGCGCTTCGATGTGCCTTTGGCTATCCTTTTGAAGATGTAGGCCAGCACCGTTCGTCGTAGCGCATGCAGCTGAGCGCGATGGTATACAGCGCCCGGAAAGCCTGTCGGTTAAGTCGGTATCTGACAGGCTTGCCGCTCGATGCCTCGAGGGGTGCCGCTGCGCGCAGCGCTGTAAATGCCGAGGGCAGCGGGCCGCAGCCCTATATCTTTAGCAGGACAGGCATATTGTCCTGCACAAGCTCTACCACGAGCGCCTCCAGCTCGGCTACCCATGTCTTCGCAAGCGCCTGGAGCACAAGCAGCGAGTCGGCGACCAGCTCAGCACCCTTTGGCCTCTTCCTGGCAAGCGACCTCATCATTTCGGAAGTTCCCATCCTGGCAAACTTCGAACGGATCTCCTCTGGCGCCGCTCCGAACAGGGACTTCACGGCGTTAGATGCAGCTGTCGACGTTCGCACGCACGAGGGTCCTTGCCGCCTCGACCCAGCTATCCCTCGACTTCGGCACCGGTGTGCCTTTGCCGGCTGTGGCACCGATTGCATCGTTTTTGCTGGAGCCCCTGTGCCTCTTGTCTCGCTTGGGCCGCAGGACCTCCATGATGGCGACACCGTACGATTCTGCATCGCCTCTACGAGCGATTCGTATCCGGCCCTGTCTGCCGGAAACTCCCCGCTGAAGGTCACTTCTGCCCATGGCGTCCAGCACACACAGCACGTGCGCCTCCTTGTGCGTGTCGATGCCGGCGTAAACGACAGACGTGCCTTCCATGCAGCCTCCCCATCTTCACTGGGCACCCCGCCAGTGGGCCAGACACAACACTGAAGGGAGCGCTATAATCAGGCTGTTCGGCCTGCTGGCAGCGCCTATGCTCCTATAAGGTCATGGCGGGCCTTCGGGATGCCCGCGGCAGGGCGCGGCAAGTCATTTCAAGGTCAGTCCTTGCGACGACGATTGGTGGTGTATGGGCCAGCGCCCTGTCGCAAGCTACTACGATGGGAGCATACGCTCCCACGGTCGACTTTGCGCGAGTGTCGGCGCAGTTGCAACCGCGATATCATTATCAGTGTTGGTGTAAGCATCTGACTGCCTGAAGGGCTTCCCGAAGGAAAAGAGGGGGCCTGCGTCCTAGAATTTGGAATCGCAGCATAACAGGTTTATGGAAAGGACGAAGGCCAAAGGACAGCATAGCAAAGCAGGCCGTGTGCGCGGCCGCGGCGGCAGAGATGCCGAAGTTCGCAGACGGATCAATCAACCTCCAGGAGCTCTTCTGCCAGCTCGCCGAGATGGTGGTAAACGCCGTGATGGACGCCGGAGACGAAGGAGATATGCTCGGCCTGTGGCAACAGCAGGAACGCATAGCGTCCGAGGACGCTCAACACCTGTGTGGAAACACTGAACCTCAAAATCCCCAGGTTCAGGGGCGCAAGCTTCTTCCCCGACGACATCCTCGAGTACTACCAGAGGATGGACAGGGCACTCATAGCCGCCGTGGCCGAGATGTATGCGATGGGCACGAGCACCAGGAAGGTCCAAAGACAGGCTCTCGAAGGACCAGGTGAGCAGCATAAGCCAAAAGCCTCGATGCCGATGTCGAGGAGCTGCTGGGACGTCCCTTGGGAGATCTTGCGATGCCCTACATCTGGCTCGATGCCACCTACGTGAAGTGTAGACGGGAAGGTCATGTCTCTCCACGGCTATCGTCACTACCATAGGCTGCGATGCTAACGGCTGGAGGCACATCTTGGGGCCTTGCCGTCGTGGATAGCGAGTCGTACGGCTCCTGGAAGGAGTTTGAGCTGTAATCTTTTGGTGGACAGTGGGATTCAGGGACTGGCAACAGATATGCTCTGTCCAGATACCCACCTACCAACACCAGCAGATTGAAGAGATGAGATGTCGCTAAGCGCAAGCGAGATAGAGAAGGCAAAGTCCCGCACGAAGCCGGCACCACCCAAACACTACACTGAAGAAGTATTGCCTCGAGGCTATCGACTACTACAGGAAGGCACGTAAGGCCAACCCTAAGAAGAGCATCAGAGGATGCACCGCGAAGCTTAAGGATCAACGACAAGACCCTAAACGACTGGATCATCAAGCACTCAAAGACCAAAAGGGTGACCCAGGAAAGGACCGAGGAGCAGAAGGAGCTCGACAGGGCCAACAGGCGCATACACGAGCTCGAGAGCGAGAATAAGTTCCCAAGAAAAGTGGCAGCCTTCTTCGCCAGAAGCCTCTGTTGAAGGACAGGTTTTAGCTCATGCTGGAGAAGAGGGCGACCTATAGCGTCTCGATGATGGCGCGCGTACTGGAGGTGAGCAGGGCTCACTTCTACAGATGGCTCAAGGCCGGAGGCGGTGGCGACCCGTGGGGTCCCCTCAAGCAGGCCATCTGCGCGATATGGGAGGAAAGCGACAGGCGCTTTAGCTTTCGCAAGGTCTGATCCAAGCTCACAGGAGATCCGAAGTTACGCAAAATTTACAGTGACGACCCGCTACCGCGTGCGCAGGTGCATGGCTAAGCTGGGCATCTGCGGCATCTGATCCAATGCCTCCAAGAGGACGACGCTGCCCGCATCTGATACCCCCGAGCGCCCCGCCCTCACCCGGTGCGGCTTTTCGTGTCCCGTTCCGACAGCCAAGCTCGTGGGCGATACAACCTATCGCAGGACCACGGCAGGCTTTATATATCTTGCCGTCGCACACGATCTGTGCACGCGCATGGTGGTGGGCTGAAGCATACAGGACAACATGAGGGCAGGCCTTGTCGTCTTTGCCCTGAAGATGGCATATTCGCGCGGATACGTGGCTGGAGGGGCCATATTCTAAGCAGCCCAGGCAGCCAGTACATAAGCTCAGAGCTGGCCGCCTGCTCAGCTGCACACGACGTGAGGCTCTCCGTGGGGAGAACCGGAAGCTGCCACGACAATGCGCTCGCCGAATCGTTTTTCGCCACGCTCAAGAACGTGTGGTACTACCATAAGCGCCTCTTAGATGCATCCACGACCAAGCACAAGGCACACGAGTTTAATCGAGTCATACTACAACCGCTTCCACCCGCATAAGTCCATAGGAGATCGCGTGCCGGCAGAGGTGATGCAGGAGTTCTTCGAGCGCCTCGAGAGAGGCCTTGCATACGATCCAAAGGTGATGCAGACCGCATAAAAAATCTGAGATTCCTCTGTCCAATTATATTGACAGGGCTCAACGTCGTTCATCTCATGAGGAACTGCATAGCCGCCGCAGGCTCCAGGAGCCTGAAGAAGAGGGTGGCAAGGATCATGGCCCCCATCTTTCGTGCCAAGGACACCAACCAGGTGCGCGCCCTTTTCCACCTCGCGGCTAAGATGCTTGAGAAGTGCTGTCCCAAGGCGGCAGAGATCTGGGAGGACGCCGAGGCGGATGCCCTCGCCTGTCTGGACTTCCCTGCATCCCACTGGAAGCGCCTGCGCACCAACAACCTACAAGAGCGCACCAACCAGATGATCAAGCGCCGCACGAAGGTCGTGCAGGTGTTCCCCTCACAGAAGTCGCTCATGAGGCTCGTGGGATCGGTCCTCGCAGAGCAGGATGAGAGATATAGGCAGGCGAGCGCTACTTCTCTGAGAAGGTCATCGCAGAGCTCTTCGAGAAGCGCAGACCTTCTCTGTCTCCCATGCCGGAGAGGCTGGCAGAGCTCAGGGAGCTCGCCAGGAAGGCAATAGATGCCAGCCTTGAGCTTGCAGATGGGATGGAGATAGCATAGGATAGCGCCAGGGATTCCGGATTCGAGACGGCCTCCTGGCCCCGGGCAGGATGGGGCATTAACCAACATTGCTGACACTATCGCTCCAAGAGGCGTAAGAGATGCTCAACCACGCCTAATGAGTGATGGGCAGGCTAGCTGAAAGTGCGCAAGACTATTGACAGTACCCGTGTTAGTGCATCCGATTGGTTCTGACCGAGATTTGACAACGGTTGGCAGGCATCCACACCAGGTCCCACTCAAACACATGTCCATTGTCTAGCGTGACCCACTGCTCAGTATTCAGTACCGGCGCCTTCTCGTCGCACTCGAGCCAGTGGCCACGCATCTTTCCGGCCACGCAGGCGCAGTAGACCTGATCTGAGCGACCAATCGAGTGTCCGGTACTCTGCTCGACCGCCGCAAAGAGCGGCTGGTGCTCAAAGTCAATCTTGTCGATACCCGGGACTTGCTGGAGGTTTAGATGGCTCTCAATCAGCATCACGGGTTTACCCTGCACCGAACGTAGCCGTGCAAGATAGAAGTACCTATCCCCTTTATCGATACCCAGCGCATGGGCACAAGCCTCTTTAGCAGGTTCAGTCCGCTTCGCGACGACCTTCGTCGTATATTCGACACCCCGCGCCTTCATCGACTCTGCAAACGAAAGCAGGCGGTTGCCTGAAGGATTCGTTACGACCGGCTTGACCACAAAGGTACCGCGTCCGCGCTGTTGTACGAGTAGTCCTTCATCAACTAAGGCACGTATCCCCTTCTGGACCGTGCCACGGGACAGATGGAGCATATCCATCAATTCATGTTCTGATGGAATCGGTTCGTTGACGCCCCACTCTCTCGAATAGATCTTGTCGCGCGCAAAGTCCGCGACCTGTACATGCAGGGGTACGCCTTCATATTTTTGGAACATCAACACGCTCAATCCTCTTACCGCTCCCGATTTTCTTGAGCCCTGCCAATAGAGTTGTATTGACCGCATCACTGGTCGTCTTGAAGAACTCTGGCGTCAGCATATCGTAGGCAGGTACCTGATTGAGATGCTCCGCATTGTTTTTCTCGACGATCGTGTCTGCTACGGCAACAGTATTGACAACATCAGACTTTTCAATAGTGTATTGCGGGAAACGGGCACATTGTTGCACGAGTGTATCGGTCAGTTTCACGCCCATATGCAAGGTGTAGGTCCGCCCATATAGTTCAAAATCATTCTCTTTTCTGATGCGAGTCTGATCAGAGGGCTTCACGCCGATCGTGGCGATGTAGTGTCGTGTGGCAGTGTTGTAGCCCGCATCGCATACGAGATGTGCCCACGCCCCGAGCGTCACATCTAAGACTTCACTGGGCTCATGCCCTGCAATGTAGGCATTCCAAAAGCTCTGGTAGCTCGATACCGGAATCGAGGTCAAATGTGCCCAATGGGTGGTACAGTAATCGATCTTGTGGGAGATATCCGGTACCATCCAACCGACATAGATATCGGGAACAAAGTTCCCAAATAGAAAGCAATTTGTATCGCGGATCCCTAAGCTCAAAGCGTCTGCTTCCCGAAGCAGCCGCTCCACATGAGCGGTGTGAATGTTCCAACTCGGCAATCTGAAAACCTATTCTCGAATCTTCCGCTTATGTAGGCACAAACCGTGCCTCTATCGTTTTATCTATTCCATCATAGTCATTTTCCGGTTGCCTAAAGTTTAGTTTGGATACAGCCGGTGTACGAGTTCGATCCTGAAACATTAAAAGGGATGCAACACTCCACATTCCTGAAAATTGAGGCATGTCCAGACAACTACCGTGCCTGTTGCACAGTACAGCCTCCGCATGCTGGGAGGGTCATCACACCCTGTAATGTTCTTACAAACGCAATCCACAGAGCATATTGATATCTATGCATCTGTTTGTGCCTAGGGAAACGATGATTAATGCCCCATAACGTGTCAGAGGGGACCGACCACACGACTTTTCGCGGTCGGTATGTGGGAAAGGCAGGGAAGGATGCTCATCCAGCACGTGCAGGAGCCGCTATCCTTACATCTGTCCTGCCCCATGCACCGCAAGAAGGCTCCAAGACGGATTAAGCGAAGCTGGGAGCCGGGAGGTGCAGCCTGCCGGCAGAGATGCACATGGGTAAGGTTTGCAAGGGCGAGGCAGACTCGAGTGTGCAGGCATCTTCTCTATCCGCCTGTAGCGCTTCCTTAAGGGGCCGAAGCGCCGCTTCACGATAAGGAAGGGTGCTTCTGCCTTTGAGCGAACGGATGCCTTCCTGGACTCGATGCTTTTTTCGGCTGAAAGCGCACAGGCAAGACCCTTTATGGTCGAAGGTTTCCTTGCGACACTCCAGCGCATAGATGAGAGGTGTGGGTCTTTATGCGTCCTTAAGGGCGCTTCGCTATACCTATATAGCCTAAAGTCTGCATAGCAGAACCTGTCATCTTCCCTTATGAGTGTATGTGCCACAGGATATGTCGGATACATTCTAGGCGGTCGTCTCCACACCATGCACAAGGCCGCCTGCGGCATCCACACCGATATGTGCCTTGTATCCGATACGCCAGGCTCCCCCTTTCTTGGACTGGTGCGCTTTAAGGGTTACGCGTACGGTCTTGGTTCTTCGTTAAGCTTTAGGGCCCAGGTGAAGGTCGCATCCACAATGGAGCCACCCCGCGCCGTGATCCCTGCCTTTTCGAGTTCTGAATTCAGGTCGTGAAGCATAGCTTTGCCGAGTCCCTGCCGCTCGAGGCTATGGCGCATCTTCGCTCTTATCGTTGCATCCGGTACCTGCTCAGACATGAGGTCCAAGTGCACAGAAGCGCTGCCAGGAGTGGCAATCCAGGATAGCATCTTTAAGTTCCCTCGTCTTAAGAGCCCAAACATGACCTAAAGCAGGATACATCCTAAGCATCGTCTCCGCACCGCGCACATGCCTGCCACGCGCCTGAGAATGGTAGCTGGGTTCTACCAGTGCAATCCAGCTATCCCACGCAACGATCGCATCCATCCGCTCCAGGTGTGCCTCTCGTCTGGTCTTTCTCCTTTTACCTTAGGATTTAAGGTCCTAAAAGCTCATCTGTCTGTCCATATCTGCCTTTTGGATATGCTGGAATACGTTGCTGTAATTATAACATATCCGCAGGCAGATAGGCATTTATGTGGGTATGGGCACTGCATAGTTCGAGACATTTTGAGCCGATGTCATACAGCGTGCGGCCCCACTGGTCTCATCGAGGCGAATTAATCATCGTTTCCCTAGCAGCCTGGGGCCGCACTTGGATATACCAGTCAGCTTGCGGGAGTCGGCGCTTGACGATTGCGACGGGAGCGAGCCCCAGCCAGGATGTGACCCTCCTCCCCGAACAGAGCCTGGAGAAGTCACACATCTTTGCGCAGAAGGTAAAGGCGCACCTGAAGCCGACGCCCTTAAGGCATAGGAGCGCCTCGCGGGCAGGGGCGAGCGTGCACGTGGATGCAAGGGGATGCACCCTCTCCATCATCGCGCCGTACTGCTCGTCTGTGGACTTCGCAGCCCGAATGTCGGCAAGAAGCGTCGCTTGCGATCCTGGATTGACAAGGGCGCAGGCACGCAGCCATGCCCAGAAGTCGACTCCCTAAAGCTTCTTTTTGCCTGTCTGCGGGCGTCCTCTCCTCCCAGACAATCCCGTGGCGGCAAGCAGGTCGGGCACGCGCTGGTGTACCTTCTTCTGCTGCCTTAAGGTCACCGAGGGCACACACCGCGTCCCTTTAGCCTTGCTATCTCCTTGGTGGGTACCCACACCCTGTGGAGCTTGTCTGCATCTGCCATGCCTTGCGAACCTCATGGAGTCGTTCCTGTCGTTTTTCCTCGTGCGGGAGTAGGCCAGCAGGTGGACATCCTTGAGGGCGCTATGGGCACGACCTTTACATCCTTGGTCGTTGAGCATCCGTGCAGGGACAAAGCCCGTGCAGCCTGCCTCGCAAGACGTCGATGGCAGGCTTTCAGAAGCACTCCTGCGCCATCCATGCCCTGATGTCAGACTACGGGTTGTTGCGGAAGGAGCGCAGTCTCTCCCGTCTTAAGGATGAGGGCGCACAGCATCGTCGTCCTCGAATGGCTGTCGATCCTAAATGCCGTCCCCATGCCTGCCGTGCTGATGGTAGTCTTGTCCATAGGGGCCTTCCGGTTCTCGTTGCTGCAGCAGCAATCATTCTGGTCCTTGAGAGGCCCTGCTTCAACTCAGGCGGCAAGCCCTCCCTTGTTCATAGGTTTGGGTCATATCGTCTAGATGCGCGGAACTCCTCAGCCGAAAGTATCACAGTGCGCTACCCAACGCGCGGATATCAGAGTCGCAGTCGTGCGTTGAATCAGATACGCTATAAAGGCACAGGGCTTCCGAAGGACGATATAGAAGATAGTCCCAGCCCGGAGAAATCTGGGATGGGGCTGTCATGCCTCTTGACAGGAAGAGCTACATATCAGGTAACGGGTGAATCTAGCGCTTCACGGGCATACCCAAGGCCAACATGCAAAAGCTACCTTAACTGGTAGATCTAGCTCTTTTGGGTTAACCAAGCCCGTGATAGGTGGCCTGAAACTGCAGGAGTGGTTCACTCTATGATGATGGCCGATGCAAGCCTTCGCAGCTCGACGTAGGTACACCATCACTCATTATCTAGACTGTTAGAGTGGGCTTATTTCAGTGCAATAATCAGTAGTCCCTTACCGAGCAGTACATAGACAATATGAAAATACTCCGCACAACGTGTTTTAGCGTCGTACGGAGCATCGTGTTATCAAAGGAGCGAAGCGCACATAGAAAGGCAGCTACTCGCTGTCGTCTTTCATCAAGTGGAGCGGATTGATGGGGAGATTCGGGAGGCTCATCTGATCGATCGGGTGCTTCGGTGCAGTCTTACTGTCCACATAGGATACGATGAGACCGCCTAGATTCGCGTAGTAGGAGCACAAGGCGTGGCAGGGCTGGATCGTGATATCTGCCTCTGGCCACACTTCACGCAGGGCGTGCTCCAGTGTGTAGGCACCCGCCTCATTCTGTACGTGGGAGATATAGAGCTTCTTGCCAGTGTAGTGGTGCAATTGTATCTCACGGATCCCAGCTCTGAGCGCCTTTTTTTGGCCCCGGCATTTTCTCAGGATCTCGATCATGCCTTCCGTGTTGCCGGTGCCCAGGATGTGGATATCCAAGGTGTGGGCAAAGCGGGCTAAGGCGGGATTGATGCGTCCATTGCGGGCCAGGTGGGAGAGGTCTGAGAGTGTGAAGAGCACATGGGTGTGTTTCCGATACTCATGGAGCCTCTCGATGATCTGTGAGAGGGAGTAGCCCTCATCAGAGGTTGCCAGACGCTGGGCCTCCTGGGCCAACAGTACCAGCTCTTCGCCCGCAGAGCGGGAATCAAGCACCGCTACCTCAGCTTCGGAGTTCTGTTCCGTGTACTCGCTGGCCGCCAGCTGTGCGGTGTTGTAGGAGCCGGAAAGCCGCGAAGATAAGGTGATTGCCAGGACACGGTCTGCCCCCTCGTAGGCCTTGAGCCAGATCGAAGGGCTGGGACAGCTCGTGGTGCTCGGACCGTTACAGAGTGACATTGCGGCATAGAAATTATCGAGGTTGAGATCCTCAACATCTGCGTAGTCTTCTCCGTTCAACGTGACCGTCAGGGGAACGCAGCGGTAGTCCGCGCCTTCCAGCTCATAGGTGTTTGAGGAGGAGTCACACACGATTCTGAGTTCCATGTCGCCGTCCTAGGGTTTAGGGATGCACGTGATCGAAGTGCTGATATGATACCCAATACTTATTGGCTGTGACGGAAAGGAGCGTTTCTGTCTGTTTTCACCATATGCGGCAAGCCCCGGCTGGGGGGAGAAAGGTCTGTCTAAGGGCCCTATCCGTCAGGTGTTCAATTGTTTTGGCTTGGCTTCTCTGCTCTTGGGTGAGATCGGCAAACCGTGCGCTGTCGAAGTCCTGCAAGGCTTGATCGATAGACTGCATCACTGGTTGCGCCTCATCGGTCAAAGTAAAGCGCTGGCGGCGCTGGGTGACTTTCTTGCCTTTCTTGTTAAGGGTCTTTTCCTTCTCCGTGGTAATCTTGAGCATATTTCTGACTCTGAGCTTTTGGATGGAACGCGTCACCTGACCGGTGGTCTTGCCGCAGTACTCACTGATCTCGTGGACGGTCTTAGGGTAGGGGCAGTCCCTCAGATAGAGCAGAACCCGCGCATCGATCAAATCCAGATCGTGTTCTTCCGCGGTGGTATCGAGGTAGCGGTCAAGCAAACGATTGGTCAAGAAGAGTTCTGATTGCGCGTTGATCGTGAGGTTAGGGTTTACATCGACCGTGATCCGTTCGGTCCCGAGCTTGGCGCTTAGGGGCCGGGGGAGTACCCCGCCATCGCTTGCGGAGTCAATGTAGAAGCGATAGATATCAGGGCGGCGGGCTTCGTAGTCCTCCTCACCCATGATCTGCTGGAAGAAGTTCTTGTAGTATTCGATTACGTTGAGTTTCATGCGGATCGTGTTGGCGAGGTTCACGCCTTGGGAGGAGAGTGAGCTCTTGCTCTTCTCGTAGTAGTAGATCGCTACATGCAGCGGATAGATGGTCTTCGTGTGCAGGACATACTCCATGTTGAAGATGAAGTCCTCACACCAAGAGATCGAGGGGTCCATACGGATGGAGTGCTGCTCGATGATCGAGTGCTTGTAGAGCTTGTTCCAGAGCACGCCCCAGTAGAAATCCGAGGGGCTCTCCATCATCAGGTCCGCGTACTGCTCACGGGTAATTACGGTATCGGTATCGATGTCGCTCTTCCGTGCGACCCGGGTGTTCACGACTCGGTAGAAGTCCGCGATCGCCATATCAACTGGGTATTCCTCGATGCTGCGCACCAAGAGCTTGGTGGCATCAGGCGTGATCCAGTCATCTGCATCGACGAACTGGATGTAGGTACCGGCTGCCGCCTTCATCCCTCTGTTGCGGGAGTCGGAGACTCCGGAGTTAGGTTTGTGGATCACATGTACGCGCTTATCGCGCTCCGTGACCGCGTCGCAGAGCTCCCCTGAGTCATCGGTTGAGCCGTCGTCGACGAGTATGAGTTCGAGGTCACGGTATTCCTGTGTGAGAATCGAGTCGACGCAGCGCATCAAAGTCTTATGCGCGTTGTAGACGGGGACTATGACGGAAACATGTGGTTGTGGCATAGGGCATCTCCCGGGTAAGGTTCACGGTTTGTATTGTACACACTGCTGTGCTAAATACGTTGATCTGCGGTATGAAAGCGGGACATACGTGTCAGACACCGATTCTATGAAGCAAACACTGGAGATTCTGAAGGACCACCTTGGCTACCTCAGTTTCAGAAAGGGACAGGAGCAGGTCATCCGGGCGATCTTTGCAGGAAAGGATGTGCCGGCAGTGATGCCTACGGGAGCTGTGAAGTCGCTCTGCTATCAGATCCTAGCCTGTATGTTTCCGGGACTCAGCCTTGTGGTCTCACGCTTCTGTCCCTGACGTCGGATCAGGTGCACTCCCTCAAGCAAGCCGGGATCCGTGGCTCCCGCCTCGACAGTACCTTGAATCCCCGCTAGCAGCGCATCGTGATGCAGCGGGCCCTGGACGGTAGGTACGACATCATGTACATCGCGCCGGAACGGTTCAATGATTCGACCTTTGTGTGCCTCGCACAGCAATTGAATCTGCCGCTTGTGGCCGTGGATGAAGCGCACTGCGTAAAGTCAGTGGGAGCAGGACTTCCGCCCCGCTTATCGCCACATAAAGGCTTTGTGGATACTTTATCGTACCGTCCGATCTGCGTGGCGTTGATCGCCACGGCGACCCCACGGGTGTGCAGGGGGACATCGTAAAGCTCCTGGGGCCTCACAGACCCAAACGGGTGGTGACCGACTTTGACCGGGAGAACCTGATCTTTATCTCGAAGAAAGTGAGCCGAGAGGCGGCCGGGAACTATATCCGGGCGTATTGCCCCCCCTATGCGGAGGAGAGCGGAATTATCTATACGAGGATACGGAGAAGAACTGATGGGGTGGTGCTGATCGAAGCAGGCTCTTCAGCGGTGAGCTACCTGCCGGAATGCCGGTGCAGGACCGTGCTGCCGCACGGCGTGCCTTTAGAAACGATGAGGCGAAGGTCATTGTGGCCACAAACGCCTTTGGGATAGGAATCGATAAGTCGGATGTCCGCTATGTGATCAACCTCGGATTGCCCCTCTCGCTTGAGGAGTTACTATCAGGGAGCAGGGAGAGCGGGACGCAATGGGAAACGCTCCGACTGTATCTTCCTGTGGAATGAAAAAGACTTGAGCTCCTGTAACTTTATGATTGACCACACTAAACGGGCTCCGGAGGTCTCAGCGGCTGACTTTCACCCCCTCCGCTATCGCCGCGTGCTTTTAGATTCGATGCTCGACTATACTGAATCAACGCTCTGCCTGTGTGAGCGGATTCTGGCCTATTTCGGGGATCCTCAGGCAGACCTCACCGGCAACAACCACCGCTGCTTGTGCTCCGAAGCTTGCGGCAACCCCACGGGCACGCGCTCATCGTGTCAATCCGAAGACGCGTGCGAAGAAAACCACAAGAAGAGTCGGTCGTGACAGCGAGGAACTCTTTGAGGCGCTCAGGGTACTGAGGATGCGGTTGGTGCGCAAGCAGGGCGTGGTACCCTACATAGTCTTCTCCGATGCGATCTTGAGAGCGATGGTGAAGAAGCGTCCCCACACGAAGCGTGGGTTTTTAGGCATCCCGGGCGCATCTCGCACAGCAGGTTATGCAGACAGCGTCCACACGAAGCGTGGGTTTTTAGGCATCCCGGGCGCCGGCAATATCGAATCGGCTCGGTACGGCAACGAATTCTTGAAGGAACTGGCACGTTGGGACATGCATCAGCGTTAAGTTGCGCAACAATAGAGAGGTAGTGTAGGGGAAAAGTTTCTGAGAGGAGTGTGACGTGGCGACCAATCCCAACAAGAAGAAAAAGCTTTCTGCCCAAGCTGAAGCGGAAAACAGCAATCGCGAGCGTATATCCTCAGTTAGGCGCTCAGCGGTCTTTCTTGCTATCGTTGCGATCGTCTACATCATCTACCTCGTCCTCTCAGGCCAATACCAGAGCTTTGTGGACGCGATGGGCTCGCTTGATACCAGCTGGGTCATCGCGGCCTGTATGTCCTATGTGGTTTACTACATCTTCGGCGTTCTCGCCTATGTAATCTCTGTTATCAAAGATCCCAAGTGCCCGCTGGGTGTGCGGGACCTGATGAGCGTCGAGGCCACCGGCCTCTTCTTCTCAAACTTGACCCCGAACGGGGCAGGTGGCGCCCCAGCGCAGATCTACCGTTTGATGCGCTCCGGGCTCTCCATGGGCGACGCAGGCGCGGTGCAGTATACCCGCTTTGTGATCTATGAGGCGGGCGAAGGCGTCTTCGCGGCGCTGATGTTGCTCTTCCGCGGGCAGTGGTTTGTGAACACCTATGCGGATGCGGCCTGGTTGGTGGCGCTGCTGCTCTTCGGCTTTAAGGTGATCGAGTGTACCGTGCTGATCCTGGTATGCATGTTTCCCAAAGTGGTGACCAAGGCAGGGCTTGCAATCTTAAGGTTCCTGCGCAGACGCAAGTGGCTCAAACCCGAGCACGACGAACGCTGGACCGAGATCGTCACGGTCCAGGTCGGCCGCTTTTCCACCGGTTTTAGGAGCGCCTCCTCCAATGTGGGGGAGATGGTGCTGACCATGGTGGTCACGCTACTGCAGCTCTCCTGCCTCTATGCGCTTCCCTGGTACGTTCTGCACGCCTTCGGGCAGGAGGCGGACCTCTTAACTTGCCTCACCGCAGGCTCCATCCTCGAGCTTCTGACCTCCGCGATCCCACTTCCGGGCGGTACCGGCGGCGCAGAGGGCGGCTTTGCGGTGCTCTTCGGTGCGATGTTCGGGGATTCAAATGTCGCCGCCGGCTACGTCGTGTGGCGTGCGGTGGAGTACTTCCTGCCGGTCCTGGCAGCGATGCCACTCATGACGCTCAGATCGGACAACCCGGACTCGATCAACCACCGCTGGAATGCCTTCAAGCGCAGAGTGAAGAACGGTAACTATAGGCCGCGGTTTGGCAGACCTTCTGCAGGTGGCATCTCGATCAACCCCAATACGCTGAAGCCGAAAAAGAGTAATGTCAAGACCAAGAAATAAGGCACTTTCTGTGCAGGTGTCTGATCAGGTGAGCGGCTGAATCCTTATTTAGCATACTGAAAAGCAGGCCTAACAAAACGGGAGATAAGGATCAGCCTATGAATCTCATCAGCTGCTTGACCGCTCACCCAAAATACTGCGCTACGGTGCCGGCGAGCCTCACCTATCCCTACAGACCCTCCTATATCTACGCCCTGATCTTTGGTGCGGTCCTGAAAGAGAGCGTAGAGGACTTCGGGCTCTATACGGGTAAGGGCCTTGCACTGAAACCGGCCACGGAGCTTGTCTATGTCCCCTGTGACGGGCTCGTAGAAATCACAACGATGACCAATTGTGCGATCGGTATCGACGACCGACGAGGGGACCGAGATCCTAATACATATGGGGATCGACACGGTCAAGATAGAAGGTAAAGGGTCCACCCACTCTGTGAAGGCAGGGGAGCGTGTGAAAGCCGGCCAGCCGCTTGTGATCTTCGACGACGATAAGGCCCTGGATGTGGACTAGGACTATAAAGATACGACCCTTGTGGTTGTGACCAACTGGAGTGAGGTTGAGGTGATCGAGAATGTGGTGGACTTTGAGATCCTCGATGAGGAACACTCCGTTGTAAAGGCAGGGGAGCCGCTGATGCGGGTAACCATGAAGCAAGAGGAGACGCTCTAAGAGCCTAACCGGATACATTCTCCGTACACTGATAGAGCTAACAAAAATGCTT
Source organism: Atopobium sp. oral taxon 416 (assembly GCF_018128285.1). Taxonomy (NCBI): domain Bacteria; kingdom Bacillati; phylum Actinomycetota; class Coriobacteriia; order Coriobacteriales; family Atopobiaceae; genus Atopobium; species Atopobium sp. oral taxon 416. The sequence continues at coordinate 1,977,302 of NZ_CP072380.1, read as the reverse complement.
GCCTGACCGTATGATCAGGCAAGCATATCGTCAATGCTTAGGGTCTAGCGAGACTCAACGCTTATTTGTAAGCCTCTTTGTAGATCTTGGTGCAATCGTCCTCAGACATCTCTGCTGGGTCTGCCTTGAAGAGCATACCCATAGCGGTCATTGCGTTCTTCGCGAACTTTCTGGCTTCGTCCTTCTGGATACCGTAATCGGACATCTTGAGGTTATCAACGCCACAGGCCTTCTGGAGGTCTTTGAGAGCGACAATAAAGTCCTGAGGCTTGGTTGCGTCGGTCTTACCCAGGAACTTTGCCATGTCCACGAAGCGGTCAGGCTCGATACCGCGGTTGATCCAGTACTGGAAGTACGCCACAGAGATCATGATCAGGCCGGCACCATGGGGGAGCTGCGTATGGTAGGCGCTCATCGCGTGCTCCATCGAGTGCTCAGAGGTGCAGGAGGAAACGACCATGGAGTAGCCGGACATCGTGTTGGCGAAGGCCATGCCAGCTCTGGCTTCCATATTGTTGCCATCTTTGATCGCACGCGGCAGATAGCGGCCGATGTTCTCAATCGCGGCACGCTCGACCATGTCGCCCATAATGTTGTGGGTGTTGGCGATATAGCCCTCAAGGCTGTGGAACAGCGCATCGAAGCCCTGATAGGCGGTGAACTTAGGCGGTACGGTGGTCATGAGCTCAGGGTCGACGATTGCAAACTTCGCCCACATATCGGGGAAGCCACCGACACCGATCTTCTCGTCGGTCTTGGTGTTGGTGACAACGCCTACGGTATCGACCTCAGAGCCGGTGCCCGCGGAGGTGGTGATGGCGACCCACGGCAGAGACGGCTTCTGCGGTACCTGGCCTTTGCCATGCTCGGTGAAGACGAAGTCCCACAGATCGTTGGTGTCCTGTGGCGCGAGCATTGCCATGTTCTTGGCTGCATCCATCACGGAGCCGCCGCCGAGCGCGATCACAAAGTCGCAGTTGTTGTCACAGGCAAACTGTGCGCCTTCCTCGACGGTCTCCTTCAGCGGGTTCGCAGAAACCTTGTTGAAGACAGCATACTCAACGCCGGCCTTATCGAGCTCGGATTTGGTGGTAGCTAGAGAGCCGTTGGTGATCGTGGACTTGCCGTTGGAGGTGACGATCATCGCCTTCTTGCCGGGAAGGTCAAAGGTGTGCAGATTCTTGAGCTGACCCGGGCCAAAATGGACATCGACGGGATCAAAGAAGTTATAGGTTTCCATACCGCGATCCTTTCCGCGTGTTTTTAGAAACACTAACATGTGTACCCTGTTTTACCTACCACGATACTGGGATCCCGACACCGTATCTAATACCTTCTGGAATGAACCTGATATACACAAACCTTATGACTAGCGAGCCACGATACCTCAGTCCCCCTCAGCCAACCAAGGATGTCCAAGGCCCCATCTGACCGTATAACGACCGTATAACTCTCAGGATGGGGCTGTGGGCAGGCGAGGTGAGCACCCAAACGCCGAGGGACGCCTCGGTAGTGGGGCTTCAGATCCCATTCAGATTGTGGGGGAATCGTGAAAATGTCCCGCTTGATACAAATCTTCATCGTGTGCCTTAAAGCAGCTCTTCGAATAGATGGTCGGATTTTGGAGTGGGCTATGGCATAATGGTACCTAATCTGCACTGTACCTGGTGAGCAGGGGTGTACAGATTTTCGTTCCCTCAGACTAAACCCTTGTTAACTGACCCGTACAAGGGAATGACCTCTAGGTCGGAACGGTAGTATTGCTCAGTACGGCGTTTGATATTCGCATGAGAAAGCACAATGATATGGGATATACGGAAGATAGCGGCACAGAGAACCGCGCCATCATCACGGTTCTGGGGGAAGACCGACCGGGCATCGTTGCCGCGGTAACGGGCATACTTTCCGAGCACGAGGTCAATATTTTGGACATCTCGCAGACCATTCTGCAAGGGACGTTTTCGATGACGATGCTCGTGGATGTGGCGGAGATGAACGTATCGTTTAAAGCGCTGCAGGCAGAACTCGCAGACCTCGCGCAGAAGATCAAGGTACAGATCACGTGCCAGCGCGAAGATGTTTTTCGATACATGTACCGTCTATGATCAGAAGGGGGTCAATCGTGACACAGAGTAAGCCTGATAAGGACAAACAGGACAAGGGCACATCGCCCGAGAATACGCCGGGTGATGCAAAGCGGGAAAAAAATCCGAAAAAGGCGACTGTTCCTTTTGAGTTCTCTCCTCAAGAGTATCCCCCTGATACATACCCGATACCCTCCGTTGAGCTTGGGCGCCCGCCCGTCTCTGACCAACTCTATGTCGGATTCTGTTCCATCGACGAGGTGCCCAACGAGCTCTTTGAGAAATACGATGTCAAACGTGGTCTGAGAAACGCGGACGGCTCCGGTGTGTTGGTTGGCCTCACCACGATCTCAAACGTGCACGGCTACAACAAAGTCAACGGCAAACTGGTCCCTGACAAGGGCGACCTGATTTACCGTGGTTACCACATTGATGATCTGGTGAGTCATCCCCAGGAAGAGGATCGGTTCGGGTACGAGGAGATTGCCTACCTGCTGATCGCCGGCGCCCTACCGACGCAGGATCAGCTCGATGACTTCAACGCCCGTATCGATTCGAGGCGGTTGCTGCCGGAGGACTTCTTCTACCATTTTCCGCCAAAGACCCAGTCCCATTCGATCATGAATATTATGGCCCGCTCGACACTCATGCTCTATGCCTTCGATAAGACGCCGGATGATATCTCTCCGACCCATGAGGTCGATGTCGCAATCTCCATGCTGGCGCGTCTGCCGCGGATCGCAACGATCGCGCATGCGCTCTATCAGGCGAAGAAGGACGACACCAAGCTTTTGGTGCCGCCTCCCCGTGAGGGCTACTCGATGGCAGAGTCTGTCCTGGATGTCCTGCGCGGCGATGAGGGCTTCACGCACGAGGAAGCCATGATGCTCGACATAATGCTGATGCTGCACGCGGAGCACGGCGGCGGCAACAACTCCACCTTCTCTTGCCGTGTGCTGTCCTCCTCCAACACCGATGCCTATTCTGCCTATGCGGCGGCTATGGGTTCGCTCAAGGGGCCGAGGCACGGTGGCGCCAACACCAAGGTCGGCTATATGGTCGACGATATCGCGAACCACGTAAAAGACTGGGACAATGAGGACGAAATCGCTGCCTATCTGACCCAGATCGTCCAGGGCAAGGCCTTTGATCACTCCGGTCTGATCTACGGGTTGGGCCACGCGGTCTATACGCTCTCTGACCCCCGCGCACAGCTTGTGAAGCGCTACGCTCGCAAGCTCGCAAAGGACAAGGGGCAGGAAGACCGCCTGAACCTGATCGAGAAGATCGAAAAGCTTGGCCCTGAGGTCATGCGCGACGTCAAGGGTACCAAGAAGCCGATCTGCGCCAACATCGACCTCTATACTGGCTTTGTGTACTCGATGCTCGGTATTCCGGAGGATATGTACACCCCGGTCTTCGCGATCGCGCGTATGGCTGGTTGGGCCGCGCACCGTATGGAGGAACTCTACGGTGCCAACCGCATCATCCGTCCAGCGTACAACCCCTATATGCCTGATAACGAATATGTCGATATCAAGGACCGTTAGAAAGGTCCCCGCATTTGGATGTAAAGATTGTTTTCTCAGATCTCGATGACACACTGTTGACGACCGACAAGCACCTGGCGCCTGAAACAAGGCGGGCACTGCGTGCGCTCGGGGTGCGTGGCATCGAGTTTGTTCCTTGCTCCGGCAGAGCCTTGAGCGGGATTTCCCAAGATATTCTGGGCCTCGAGGCCTGCCACTATGCGGTGTGCTCCAACGGTGCCGCTGTAGTGAAGATCTCCGACGGGCAGGCCCTGCACCGCAGTTCTCTGGGCTTTGAACGGACCTCTCGGCTCTATGAGATGCTCAAGGGCTTCAGGATCACCTTCGACTGCTTTATCGATGGGGTGGTCTATGCCCAGAAGGATCGCTTTGCCTATCTCGATGAGATTGACCTGCCACCCAATACGCGCTACATCACCAAATTGACCCGTACAGTGATTGATCGCTCTATTCCGGAGTTTCTGCAGAGGAAGCAGGAGGAGCATGGCAACCTCGAGCGGCTCACGATGTACTACCACGATGATCAGGAGCGGGACGCGATTCTCACGGCAGTCGAGCTTGACCCGACTCTCATCTGGACAAGTTCGGTGCCCCACGATATTGAGGTGATGGACCGCAATGCCGGCAAAGACAACGGATTGAAGTGGCTCTGTGGGTACCTCAACATCCCGATAACCTCCTCCGTGGCCTTTGGGGATGGCCTTAACGATGCGAACATGCTCAAAGCTGCCGGGCTTGGGGTAGCGGTCGCCAATGCGGTTCGTGAGGCTAAGCGAAGTGCCGATAAGGTAGTGGCTACCAACGACGATCTGGGCGTTGCTCAGACGCTCCAGGAGCTTCTGAAAGACTAATTTTGAGCGTCGGCCCTGTCCGGCTGTAACCGACCACCAATCACATAGGTACAAAGAATCATCCCTGAAGGATTCGTCCTTCAGGGATGATTGCATGCCTATTCATCTAATCATCCATCGCTATAAAAATCTCTCTGTAAGACCATCATTGACCTCGGCCCTTGCCTTCCACCAGTCCCAGAGAGGCTGGGGCATATCGACAAGCGCGCCTCGTGTGCACACAGCTGGCTTCTGTGAGCTGTCTTGAGAGCATCTCCTTGCTGTCCTGCTTCGAATACTTCGCTTGCTTTGTCCACAGGATGGCGGGGCAGTGGCCAAGCCACTGCCCCGCCATCTCGTAGAAGGGAAAGCAAGAACTTGCCTGAGCCTTCGCTGCATCGCATTGACAAGGCCGCTTCTCACCGTCCCTGGACTCTTTTACCACGCTTGGTGTGTACTCAACAACGCCGAGTAAGGAAAGGATGCGCGCTATATCTTGCATGGTTGTCTGTTGCGACCCGAGAGCTGTCGGCGATGCCTGAAAGGGCAACCTTTAGCTTCGACTCGGTGGGCCTCCCTGAAGTGTTGCATATTTGCTCCCCAGCTCGCTTAGCACTCTGCGACTGTGTGCCTTCGGGGCATCTGCACATCCGGCTTTGCCCTGTTGCCTGTGACATGAACGCTGACTTCGAGTGCGCCTTCCTTAAGAGGTGCTTGCACCTAGACATCGTATACGAGCACTTCCACCTCGCGAAGAACTTCAACGAGAAGGTGATCTGTAAGGTCAGGAAGGATAGACAGGCAAGGCTTTCGAAGGAGGAGCTTACAGGCAAAGCCCGCGCGCTCAAGCACTCCAAGTACATCCTTATGTCTTGCACGGACACCAGGGACAGAGAAGAGCGCGACGCCCTTGAGGGCAAGCTCGTCTCCAGGGGAAGCGCCCTTTTCGGCAAGGAGGAGATTGTGTAGAAGGGAGGGGCCAGGAAGCGATACGAGGACCTCATATCCAAAAAACGAGCTGCCCTGCGCCTGCGGCATCGTAGATGAGATGCTCGTGCAGGCCTACTCGTGCACGCAGGAGCAGGACATGTGCGCTGCCATGGAGAGGATCGTGGACACGTGCCGCTGCACGAAAGACAGGCATTCCGCCAGGGTTGCCCGCCTCGCAGAGGGACACAGGGGAGGGATCGTTGCCCCTGCCCGCCGCCATATCAGCAGCGGCAGGGTCGAAGGGACCAATTGCATGATCGAGACGCTCAAGAGGGCAGGCTAGGGATACCCTAACGACGAGTACTTCTTCCTCAAGATATTCGATTGCCAACAGGCGCTACTCGAAGACTTCCGGGGCTGCGGCATGATGGAGCCACACACAGGTTTTAAGACTGAGCCTAAATCACCCTCATGGGAGTTGTCCCACAAGGGTGATTGTGCTTACTGAAACGGCTGGGGACTACTTGCTGTTGTAGTCAAAGTCCTCTGAAGACGTATCGCTGTCGCCCTGGGACTCGCCCTCATCCTCGAGGTCTTCCTCATTGACTGGGCGGAATGACGCGGTGTCACCGCCGATGAGGTCCTGCTCGGTGACTTTCGCCATCGTCTGGGTCGTATCCGCTACACTGTCGGAGAAGATATCGCCTTCGTCCTCGGCATTCTCCTTGTTGTGCGGCTTCGGCATCGTATCTGAAGTGTCAGGCGGAGCGACGCGGCGCAGCATCGGGGTGGCCTTGGCACGGGTGAAAAGTGGCACGAACTCGTAGATGATGTTGGAATTCTCAAGGCCGTACCAGCGTGCAGCGGAGCCGCAGAGCTGACGGATCGCATACTTCATGCTCATGACTGTGTAGTCGCCACCGGAAAGCGCGGTCTCAGGGGTCAGGGACTTACGGATCAGGCAGAAGTGGAAGTCGCCCACGGAGCTCGGCTTACGGTAGATCGAATAGTGGTGGTCCTGCGGAGCCAGCTCGTGGCTGTTCACCAGGTCACCGACGATCTGTCTGATGTAGGCGTTGACACGCTGGTTGATTCTGAAGCCAAGCCTCAGCTGCACCTTGAAGATAAAGTCGGTACCGAAGTTGTTGACTGAGTACTCCAAGGTCTTCGGCTCATCGGTGACGAGCACGTTCAAGAACCAATAGGCGTGTGCGCGCTTCGGGCGCTTGTCCAGGATGGAGTAGAGAATATCGCGGTCCAGCTTGTCCGGCGAGGAGTCGTTGGTCAAGAATACCAGGTTGTCTGCGGCGTACTCGTAGGAGTTATCGTCGCGCAGCTCAGCGAGCTGTCCGATGTAGTCCTTGATGGGCAGATAGACGGACTGGGTACGCTCGATTGCGGTGCCGCGGCGCCAGACGTACATGACCATAAAGATGAGCGCCGCAAGCAGGACGGTGAAGTAGCCGCCATGTGTGAACTTGGTCAGGCTGGAGATGAAGAAGGTGGTCTCGATCAGGCCGAAAAAGACGAGGAAAATCCAAGAGCCGACCTTGTGGTGTTGAATCCTCGACAGGTAGATGTGCAGCAGGATCGTTGTCATCAGCATCGTCAGCGTGATGGCCAGGCCGTAGGCCGCTTCCATGTGGGAAGAGGTTCTGAAGAGCAGGACGACGATGATGCAGCAGACCCACATCAGGTTATTGACCAGCGGGATATAGAGCTGGCCTTTGGTCTCGGACGGATAGGTGATCTTCATGTGCGGCATCAAGTCGAGGCGGATTGCCTCAGAGACAATGGAGAAGGAGCCGGTGATCAGAGCCTGGGAGGCGATGATTGCCGCCAGCGTTGAAAGGACTACAGCGAACGGACGCATGTTTGCGGCGAGCATCTCAAAGAATGGGTTCATGTCCGGGATCGCCTGCAGCGCGGCGTTGTTCTTGTTTGCCAGAACCCAGGCGCCCTGGCCCAGGTAGTTGAAGATCAGGCAGATCTTCACGAACGGCCAAGAGGCATAGATGTTGGACTTGCCGACGTGGCCCATATCGGAGTAGAGAGCCTCAGCGCCGGTGGTGCACAGAAAGACGTTGCCCAAGACCATCATGCCGGCTGCGTTCTTGTCGGAGAACAGGAAGATAATAGCGCGCAGGGGGTCGAGGGCGCGCAGAATGCTGAGGTTTCCGCCCATGTTGACCAGGCCGGCGATCCCTAAGAAGAAGAACCATACTGTCATGATCGGGCCGAAAGCCTTGCCGATGCTCGAGGTACCGGCACGCTGGATAAAGAACAAAATGCACATGATCACGATCGTGATGCCGATCACGATGTTTTGATTGTCACCGATCAGTGCTTGGCCGATATCGATGGTACGCAGGCCCTCGATCGCTGTCGTAATCGTCACAGCTGGGGTCAAAATGCCGTCTGCGAGCAGCGCGGCGCCGCCGATCATAGCGGGGATGATCAGCCATTTGGCGCATTTTCGCACCAACGAGTAGAGGGCAAAGATACCGCCCTCGTTGTGGTTGTCTGCCTTCATCGCGATCAGGACGTATTTGACCGTAGTGATCAGGGTGATGGTCCAGATGATGAGGGAGAGCGCTCCTAAGATCACATCCTCATCGATGGTAGCCAAGCCGCCGTTGCCGGCGATGATGGCCTTCATCGTGTACATCGGTGATGTACCGATGTCGCCGTAGACCACACCGAGTGTGACCAGAATCATTCCCATGCTCAGTGGGATTGCGCCTGCGCTTCGTTTAGTCCTGCGACCACGTGAAAGCGTTTGATCTGCACGACTCATCTACACTCCAAACTCAATTTTTACGTTACATAGGAAAGATCAGGTTATACCCAATCCCTTTTCACAAATATCTCATTTTAGTTCCTCATTTGGATGTTTTGTAGAGGATACATCAAACGCCTGCTTTTCGCTGCTTTAAAAACTGAGAAATAACCGTGAGGACCTGCAATGATCTTAAAGACTCTATACTGTCAGATACAAAACGTTAATATTCTTGAAAGGAGTTGCGTGTATGGCAGACGAACCAGCACCGGAGTCGAAGGCCCAAAAGAGGCCTTCCGAGCTCTATATCAGCTACCCCGCGCCGGAGCGCCTGAGCGTCCCGGAGCCCGCGAGCAAGGTCTTGGCCTACAGAGCAGGAGGCAATGAATTTAAGTATCAGGCCAGGGCAGGGCACCTCGATGTGCGCTCAAACGCTGGACAATCCCTAAGCCAGATGTTTGCCCTCAGCTTTGTAAGGCTGAAGGGTCAGGAGCCGGATCCTCAGCGCCCGGTGACCTTTGCCTACAACGGTGGCCCGGGCTGCTGCTCGGTGCCAGTCGACTTCGGCGGCTTTGGGCCTCTGAAGGTCAAGAGCAACGGGATGCACCACCTCGACGCCTATGCGCCGCTCGAGCAGAATCCCTATTCCTTCCTACCGTTTACCGATTTGGTATTCCTTGATGCGCCGGGAACCGGCTTCTCGACGGTCGCTGAGGATGTAGACCCGAAGAAGATCTTCGGCGTTGATGGGGACGCGGATGCCTTCTGCCGCGCGATCATGCGCTGGCTTGAAGAGAACGACCGCTGGGGGAGCCCGGTGTACCTGCTCGGTGAGTCCTACGGTACCGTCAGAAACGCCGTGCTGATGCGCAAGCTCGGCGAGGCGAGCGTGAAGGTCACCGGTGTCACGATGCTCTCCTCCATCTTTGACTTCGTTCAGGCAGACGAAGGGGAGGACCTTTACTATCTGGGTATGGTGCCGAGCTTTGCCGCCACGGCTCACTACTTCAAGAAAGCCGGACAGAGCGTCGAAGAGGATGAGTGGTTCGATCAGGCAGTGGCCTGGAACGAGGATGTCTATGCTCCGGCACTATTGAAAGGTGATCGCATCAGCCAAGAGCAGCAGCAGAGAGTCGCAGACGAAATGAGCGGCTTTATCGGCCTGCCCGCTGACCTCATTATGCGTAACCACCTGCGCATCAAGCTCGACTGCTTCCGCAAGAATCTCTTGCGTGACGAGGGAAAAGTCATCGGTCGTCTCGATATGCGCTTCACCTCTGCAGCACCGCTGGCCACGCAGGACAGCTCTGATTGGTTTGCAGGAGAAGACGCTGCCGACGACGCGAATGACGCAAACATGGTCAGCGCCTTCAGGAACTTCTTGCGCTCAACGTTGGGCTATAAGAACCCGGCAGTCTATCTGGGCAGCAACTATGAGGGTGTAGGCACCAAGTGGAACTGGACGCACCTGGAGCCGGGCACGATGTATCCGGCGGATACACCCAATGTCTCGCTTGATATCGCCGTCGCTTTGAAGCGTAATCCGACCATGAAGATCTCCTTCTTGGGCGGACGCTACGATGCGGCAACCACCTATTGGAATACAGTGCACGATATGTCATGCCTCTATCTCCCTGAGGACTTGAAGCAGCGCATCGAATTCCACCGTTACGGCTGCGGCCACATGGCCTACATCGATCTCCCGACCTTGAAGCAGATCTATAAGGACGAGGAGAAGTTCTACCAGAAGCGCTAGTGCCGTTAGAATTGAGATGACGCAGTAGCTCGCTAAATAGCAAAGCAGGCCCGGATGCCTCACGTGGGGTATCCGGGCCTGTTCTCTCGTAAGTATGGTGTGCGAGGTTAGCGCTTGATATGGCGGACCAAGTAGCAGTGGTGGATCCTGGGGTTGCGGGCAAAATCGTCGGGGATCGTGTCCGGGGTTATATCGTGAATTGAGACATCCGCCTTCTCAAGCGCGGCGACATTCGGCTTGAAGCTCCTGAGGTTGCAGGAGAAGACGCAGATTCCGTCATGCGTGAGCAGGCGGGAGAGGGTGATCAGGAATTCCGCGTGGTCGCGCTGCACATCCCAGCTGTGGTGCATCCGGGAGGAGTTTGAGAAGGTCGGGACATCCGCGAAGATCAGATCCCAGCGGTTTTTAGTGCGGCGCTGCTCATGGATCCACTGTAAGATGTCTGCCTGAATATATTGGTGATCGGGTCCGGTGAACCCGTTGCGCTCCATGTTCCGCTTGGCCCAAGCAAGCGAGGGTTTTGACATATCCACCGAGGTGGTGTGGTGCATGTCGCCGTCTGCGGCGTAGCAGGTTGCGGTACCGGTGTAGGCAAAGAGGTTCAGGAAGCGCTTTGAGCCCTTCGTCTTCTTTGCCATCTCTCTGATCATCGCTCGGGTATCGCGGTGGTCCAAAAAGATGCCGCAGTCGAGGTGGTTGGTGAAGTTGACCTCGAAGGTGAGCCCTCCTTCATCGATCAAGTGGGAGCCTTCGGGGAGCAAAATGCCCTTCTTCCGGCTGTAATAGATGCGCTGTGGCGTCTTCTTTGCCTGATCCACATACTGTGAGCCACCCTTGGCGCGTTTTCTGCGCTTCAGGTAGGTGTTTTCCGGAGAGACATGCAGGACGCGTGGTGCGATCGTCACCATATCCCAGAGACGCTGCTGTGCCAGGTCCTGATCGATGCCCTTCGGGGCGACATATTCGGAGATCTGGAGCCAGCGTCCCTTCTGCAGTCCCTGATAGAGCTCGATTGAGGCGGAGTAATCAGGCAGATCTGCATCGTAGACGCGATAGCAGCTCACATCCTCCCGCTGAGCCCACCTCGCGCGTGCTTTTGACACTTTTTCCAAGCGCTTGGAGAACTGCTGGGAGTTATCGAGAAAGGCCGGTAGGGTCGTGCCGTCGTTGAGGCGCACTGTTTTGGTATCCGGTTTGTTGTGTAAGGTATAGGCACTGAGCTCTGTGTGCTGGTTGCCCTGGAGCAGTTCCTGCTCTGAGGTAGGATTGTTTCCCATGATGCTTGAGAGATCCGCTTCAGCGGAGAGTACGGCACAGCCAGTATCTGAGGGCACGTAGGTGAATATCTGTCTGGCCTGCAGCAAGGTGGACACACAAGATGCCTTCGCATTCGGATCGAGCCAGGACAGGTCTGCTACACAGTTGAGGTTGTGGGCATAGGTGAGCGCTTTCTCGAGCCCATGCGCTACCCTCTGTGGTCTGAAGAAGATTGGTTTTGCCTGCAGGTTTTCCCGTGTCAGGCTCTGCTGTAACGCAAGTCCTGCTTCCGGCCGTGTGTCGAAGGCAATGAGGTTAACGGTACGTTCAGCTCCTGCTTCAGCGCGTTCCTGGGCTTCTCTCACAAGTGCGTTCCAGACAGACTCCTGGTGTCCGAGCCAACCCGTGAATCCCCAGGCGGTGCGGTCGAGCCCTGAGGCTCTGTCCTGTGCCTGTCTGATGGCTTCTGCCGCGATCGTGCCGGCGCCACTGAACAGGATAAAGAGCGTTGGGTTGTCGTGGCGGACCGTGTGGAACCACCCAGCGGTGTCGAGGAGTGCCCGGGCATAGTCGGGACGCAGCGGCACTAAGGTGTTCTGGGCGGAGCGCTTAGGCAGATAGTCCCGCTTAAAGAGCGCTTCGCCGGTGAGGTCGATCCCGATCGTGGCATGCGTCTTCTGCAAGCGGATCGCTACGCGCAGGGTTGGGCGCGCTGTATCGGTTTGGATCTTGATGCCGGTTTTGGAGAAGATCCGATCACTCAGAGCATCTTTCGTTCTTAATGCCAGATACTGCGTGTTTCTGATCTCTGCGGTGGTGCCATGCGCTTCGATTGTAAGACGGGTGTCTGTGGGGATGTGCTCTTCCCAGGGGATTTGAGAGAGACTCTCGTACAGCTCGTCTGCAGTGGAAGCCTTGACGCGGGCGATCACCGCTACAATACGGGAGGCCAGCCCTGACCAGAGGCAGGCGCGGTAACCGTCCTCAAGGGTCCCGGTAAATGCTACCTGTCCCTGGAGTGGCCGTGCAGTGTGTATACCGCAGGAGCGCAGTTCCTGGGCCAAAAGCTGTTCAAAGCCTGCCGGGCAGGTCGCATAAAATTCCATTGCTCACCTCATTGTCCCGCACGTATCATGCCGGTCTCATGAAAAATCATTGCACTGTATTGTAGCAAGGAATGCGAACAGAGCGTGTGGGAGGGCATTGCTACCCAGTCGATTGCGTTTATGCGTCAGGTTAGCCCGCTGAGCGATGGTAGCTGATTCGCCAGCCCCATTGACCCCTCTATAGTTGTATAAAGGAAAACAGGTAGGTATAGAAGTGACACGTCGATTTTCCTATGCCTGAGACAAGTCTTGTAACCCTGAATTGAGGAGGAGTCCTGATGCTGGAACCTGAAGTTCAGAAGAGAGTGGAAGAGTGGCAGAAGAATTGCGCTGAGCCGGATCTGAAAGAAGAGCTCGATCAGCTTATCGCAGATAAAGAAGACGATAAGCTCAACGATGCATTCTACCGCAATCTTGAGTTTGGCACCGCAGGCCTTCGCGGCACGCTCGGCGTTGGCACCAACCGCATGAATGTCTACGTTGTGGCACAGGCGACTCAGGGCGTCGCAAACTATCTGAACGCCCACTATGACAAGCCGTCGCTGGCAATCGCGCGTGACTCCCGCCTCAAGGGCGAGGACTTCCAGAAGGTCGCTGCAGGTGTCCTAGCTGCTAACGGCATCCACGTCTACGTCTATCCGCGCATTGAGCCGGTACCGACCCTGTCCTTCGCGGTCCGCTATCTCCACACCTCGGCCGGCATCGTACTGACCGCCTCCCACAACCCGGCGCAGTACAACGGCTACAAGGTCTACAACGACAACGGCGGACAGATCGCCAATGAGGCTGCAGACGAGATCTCCGCTTCCATCGCTAAGACCCCGATGTTCGGCGCCGTCAAGATGATGAACTTCGATGAGGGCCTGAAGCAGGGTCTGATCGAGTGGACACCGGAAGAGGTCCTCGATACCTTTATCGCAGCCGTCAAGAAGGTCTCCATCCCCGGATTCAAGGCGGATCCGTCCTATTCAATCGTCTATACGCCGCTCAATGGCACCGGTATGGAGTGTGTGAGCCGTATCCTCAAGGAGATCGGCGTTGAGAACGTGACGGTGGTCCCCGAGCAGGCAAAGCCGGATGGCCGCTTCCCGACCTGCAAGTACCCGAATCCTGAGTTCCGTGAGGCGCTGCAGCTGGCGCTGGATCTGGCTGAGAAAGTCAAGCCGAACTTGGTTGTCGCAACTGACCCGGATGCCGACCGTATGGGTACCGCAATCCCGCACGACGGCGAGTACAAGCTCCTGACCGGCAACGAGATGGGCGTTCTGCTGATGGACTGGCTGTGCAAGATGGCAAAGGACCGCGGCGAGGATCCGAAGCAGAAGGTCGCCGTGTCCACGATCGTCTCCTCAGTGATGCCGGATGCTCTGGCCCGTGAGTATGGCTTTGAGATGCGCCGCGTCCTCACCGGCTTCAAGTACATCGGCGACCAGATCGATCAGCTCAGGGCTGAGGGCGAAGAAGACCGCTTCCTGATGGGCTTTGAGGAGTCCTACGGTTATCTGGTCGGTACGCACGTACGCGACAAGGATGCAATTGTCGCCGTCGAGATGTGCGTTGAGATGGCCTCCTACTATGCAGACCGCGACATGGACCTCTACGAGGCAATGGAGGCCCTCTACAAGAAGTTTGGCTACTACCTTAACGGTACCGTCAACGCTGGCTTCCCGGGCGAGTCCGGTGCGGCACGTATGGCTCAGATCATGAACAACCTGCGTGAGCATCCGCTGGCGGAGATCGCAGGCTACAAGGTCACCGGCGTCACCGACTTCGCTAAGGGTGTCGAGATGCCGCGCGTCTCCGGGTTGCAGAAAGAGGCTCCGCAGAAGCTGCCGCCTGCGAACGTTATCGAGTTCAGACTCGAGGGCGACAACAAGGTTATCTTCCGTCCTTCCGGTACCGAGCCGAAGGTCAAGGCATATCTGTTCAGCAAGGGTGCAGCCCGCACTGAGGCAGAGTCCATCCGCTCCAAGCTCCAGCGTGCAGCAGAGAATATCCTGAAGTAACACGTCACACTATACAGTGTGTATGGAGGTGGCCGTCTGGGTCTTGCAAGACTCAGGCGGCTCCTTTTGTGCAACGCAGCTGTAATCCGATGGAGATGAGAAATGCCTTCCCACTCGGGGAAAGGCATTGTGCAGCCAGGGATACGTTTTCTGGTGCCCGAGGCACCGAGGCAGTGGGCCTACTGCGTGGAGCCCTGTTTGGCGCTCTGTCCCTGTGTGGTTGTGCTCTGTTGGTTTGTCGCAGCGGCTTGGTCGCTTTGGCCCTGCGTTGCCTGGTCGGCGCTTGCCTGCTTGACCATAAAGACGATGTCGGCGGAGGCCGCAATCGTGCCCGGATCCCAGGCGTGTGAGGAGACGGAGGTGGAGGTCGGGTCAAATACGGTGACCGCTCCGGTATTCTTGTCTGCGTTGGTCGCCAGGATCCAGTGTGCGGTGGTTGTTAAGGTATCAGCCTTCACTTCAGCCAAGATCGGCGTGTTTGCAGCCAGGTACTTCGTGATGCTTTCTTTGTTTGCATCGATGCCGGTACAGGTGAGGCCTAAATCCCCGATATCCTGCGTGAAGAAGTCAGCGGAGGTGCCGGAATCCCCGGTAGCCATGCTGTTCTGCAGGGCGAGGTTAGCGATGGTAGCCGGAGTCTGATCTGAGTTGCCTGTAAGTCCCATGTAGGCGATTGAGAGGGCTGTGGGGCCGGAGCCTGAAACGCCGAGCGGTAAGTCTCCGTAGTCCATATTGCCCCAGCTCGTATCCCAGTCGTAGAGCGCAGGATAGGTGCCCTGGGTGACCGTACCGGTGTAGCCTGAAGTGTCCTTGTTTGCCCGGGGATACTGTGCGACGAAGTCGATTGCGGCAGGTTCATTGACTGCCAGCTCGATGATGCGGTCATCAGGATAGGACGTAGCGTTCTGAGCGATCTGTTGGAGCTTTTCGCTGCGGTCGAGAACGGGGGAGAGCTCGTTGGTGATGTTCTCATCCGCCCCATAGGCTACCCGGGAATCCTGTGGGTTCTCTTTCGGTTGCTCTTCCTCCTCCTGTTGTCGCTGCTGATCCTGGCGGGTCTGTGCCATGTTTATCGAGCGCATGCAGCTGCCGATTGCGAAGAGAAGCAGAATAATGAGGGCGACGATGATGATGAGCTGCAGCGTATGGTTGTTATTGTGCCGAGGATCGTAGTACCCGCGCCGTGGTGGGCGGCGCCTCTTGTTGTGTCCACCTCGATGCCCTGAATATTGTGAGTGTGAGCGGTGATGGGTCTGTGAGGTCTGCCGGCGGCGTCTAGAGCCATTGCCTGATCGATTTCGCTGGGCATGCTGTGGCTGATACCGGTCGTAATGTTGCGGATAGCTGTTATAGTCTCGATCAGAGTATGGCATACCTGAATCCCTTGTAGGTCGTTGTGCCACATACACAAGCGGTTGTGGTTGTTTCCGTCTGATTAAGCATATCATGATTGTATGCATCGCCGTAGAGGTCCCTGAAAGGACCTGAACCACTCTCACGCGATTCATTCCCTCAATCTCTGTCATCGCTGTCAATACAGAGCACACTGGGGTTGGCTCAGCCTTGAGGATTCAGAGGGATCAAGAACAAAGGGTGAGGACCGTATTGGATACAATGAGGGCGGTAGAGGACAGAATGAAGGGTATGTACTATCGCCAACGGTCAGGGGCTTAAACGGTGATGCGCACCTATGCTCGATCAGGAGATGCAGAGTCAGGCGCAGGATACGAGATCAAGAGAATTGAGACAGTTGCAGAGCAGGTTGGGGTGACGATACCGGTTGGCCTGTGTATCAATCCGAATTTTTCCTTTTCAGAGAAGGGGGCCTGCCGTCAAAATTTGGGCTCTTCGCTGTTTCTAGTGGGTAGCACTTCTGCATCCCCTTGAGGGCGTGGCCTTTAAACGGTAGGATTTTCCCCGACAGGAGGCTGCGTTCCTAAGGTGCGATATGGATGTTCAGGCAGGGATGCTAGCAAGGCTCTTTAAGAGGTCCCAGGGGGCTTAAGGACGAGTGGGAGGTCACGGGCGTCTGGTTTAAGAAGCGCGAGGAAGCGCAAGACGAGCTCCATGTGAGGGTCGCGCACAGGAGGGCCAGGCGCTCGAGTGCCCCGTATGCCACAGGATGTGCGGCACCTGTGACACGCGCGAGAGGACCTTGTGGCATCTTAGCATCTGGCAATGCGATACGATCGTGCACTGCGCGCCGCCCAGGGCGGACTGTCCCAAAGACGGCGTGCATGCCACAAGGATGCCCTGAAAGGTGCGGCCGAAGACGCACTTCACGGCGCTCTTCGAGGCGCAGGTGATCGTGATGACGCTCTCGGGAATGAGCGTCTCCGCGATAGCGCATCTGGTGCACGAGACAGCCCACGCGCATATGGAGGCTGCTGGGCAAGGCCGTCGACGAGGCGAGGGATGCCGCCGACTACTCGGATGTCGTGCGCGTAGGCATAGACGACACCGCCCGCAAGCGCAACCAAAGCTACATCAGCATCATGGCCAACCTCGACTGTCAGCGTGCCATAGCCGTCACGCAAGGCAGAGACAAGGGGGCCTTAGGCAGGCTCTGCGCCGAGCTTAAAGAGCACGGGAGGGGACCGCACGAAGGTCTTAGAGGTCACGCGCGATATGGCCGAGGCATACTCGCTCGACGTGGCGGCGCAGATGCCCCAGGCCGCACAGAGCGTGGACAGCTTCCATGTGGTGCAGCTCCTGATGAGGGCGACAGACCCTGTGAGGTGCCAAGAGAGGCGCGAGTCGGCGGAGAAGCACAAGGCAGCTTGCCCAGACGAAGTACCTGTGGCTGAAGAAGAAGGAGTCGCTCACAAAGCGCCAGCTCGCCAAGAGGGAGGAGCTCGACCCTGCGAAGACCCATCTCAGGGAGGCACGCGCCTGCCAGATGGCAAAGGCACTGCAGGACGTCTATTCATGCGCAGACAGAAAATCGGCGGCCAGGGCCCCAGAGCGCCTCTGCTCGTGGATGGCGCACTCTGCCGTGGCCGAGATGAAGAGCGTGGCGAGGACCCTCAGGAAGGAGCGGGAGGGGATCTTGAACTGGTGGAAGAGGGGATCTACCAACTCGTTCCTGGAAGGCTTCAACTCGGTGGTCCAGTCAGTCCGCAGCATCGCCAGGGGCTTCAGGAGCATTGCCTACTTCAGGACGATGATCTTCCTCAGGCTAGGCCGTCTGGACTTCACAGCCCAGAGGCAGCTGGCATACGCTACCCACTAGAAACAGCGAAGAGCCAAAATTTGGCATCGATGAAGACTGGACGCTTTCGTTTCTTGAGGACAATGCGTGCGAACATATCAAGGCGATCAGCATTCCAGGCACCTGAAAAGCCAAGAGCTGCGTGAGCCTGTGTTGGCTGCGCATTACCAACGGATGTTTAGACCTGTGGAGAAATTTGAGTGCGTCTGCAGAGGACTGGATTTCGTTAACATGGGGTCTGGCATGGGCGTCGCGTATACCGCGCAGGATACGTCCTTAGATACTTATCGAGCTGGGACGAGGATTTCAACAGGCACTTGACCACTAGTGGAGGGCACATCCTGATACAAGAACTATGATTGGGGTGGGCAGGCATGCAGTGCGCCAAAGTGGATACTATGCAACTGAGGTGATGGATCGAAAAGTATCGCACGGTAAAACCTACCTTATCCTGAAGAATACACTTAATGGTTTTATACTTTACAGGAAGGCGGTCCCTCAGAGCTTGTGAAGCTGATCGGTAATCTGTGCACAACAGTTGATTATATAACGGAGGACATCCGGTGTCCGCATTTGGAATGCGGCGATGCGGTCATTTGCACCAATGCGGGCGCATATGCCGTGACGATCTTGCCCACGCAGTTCTTTTCACTAGACTCGCTGTTAGACCATAATTGACCTGAGAAGGGCCCAAAAGTGTCCGGGCCTTTGCCTACAATGTATGTCGTCAAACAAAAACATCGAGGATCGAAGGGCCCGGATGGATCCAATGATACTGCAGCAGATCGAAAAGATGGAGATCTCTGAGAAGTGCAAGCTCCTGGAGAGACTGAAGGCGCTCATAGCCAAGAAGATGGTAGGCTCTGCACTTGCGGGAACACCCAAGAGGTGCCCGAGGTGCAAATCGCTCAGCTTCTACTGCAAGGGCCACGACGCGTGTGTCCTTAAGAGATGGAAGTGTTGCTCGTGAGGCAAGACCTTCTTTGTAAAGACAAGATCTGTCCTGGCCATGTCCAAGCCCACGGCCGCCACATGGGCCGCATATGCAAAGGGCACGCTTGCAGGCATGTCCCTTAAGGGAGCTTGCCGACAGCTGCCATGTGAGCCTTAAGGACACCGTGGTTCCATGCGCATGAGGCTCTTCGAGGTGATGCAGGCCGCTCTTGGCGCCTTCAGGTATGGACCTTCCGTGTCCTGCCAAAAGATCGGGATCTATCTCGACGAGTCGCTTACAGGCAACAGGGATAAGGTCGAACATCCAGATGCTGAGGGAGGCGCACACGCACGGCCATGTTGTGCATTGCTGTGGCATATAGAACAAGAAGGTCTGCGTGGAGTGCTGCGCAAATGACTTAAGCGACGAATATGCCATCCTCTGCGGCAGGGGCAGGCCCGAGGACGGGAAGCTGACAGATGCCCTTTCAGGTATCGTCGACAGCTTATGGGTCGCCACTGACGACCATGCAGGATATGCGCGCGTGGCTCTCCTCGCTTGGGGTCTTCAAGCACACAGCGAGCGTGGCGAAGAAGGCCGTGCACGATGCGCTCGACCTCGTCAATGCGATGCAGCGAAGGCTGTGCGAGTTCCTGCTTTTCTTCCATGGGGTCTTCTACGAAGTGGCTGGGGTACTTGTCTTGCCTGCTTTCTGTGGATAGAGCAGGTAAGGCATTCTGAGCGGAAGAAGAAGGATACGCTCTCAGGCAAGCTTGCAGGAGGCAGGTATGTCTATACCAGGCGTGTGCTCATAGACATAGAGCAACCCTTCTGGAGCTATTGGAAGGACAGGGGCGTCAGGTCAATTATGGTCTGGCAGCGAGTTACTGGACAAGTCGAAAGGATTTTTTCTGACCGCAAGCGGGGAGCTTGTTTGGCACAATCATGTGCTGTCTGTTTTTTTGGTATACACTCCTAAACATCTGTTTTCGCAACGCTGAGGCACCGATGTGGGAGGGTGATCGGCGCTGCCCACGCTCTGTGCCTACCGTCACGCGTGTATCGATAGATAATTTTCATACATGCGAATGAGTCAGGTAGAATAAAGAAAAGCGCAAAGTGATCTGTATATTGTAAATATTTGGTGCACGTTCTTGTATTCTATCTGCGGAGACAGCGAGGCATCATAGTTGAGAGACACAGTGATCGATGAGATACTGTCAGGTAGATTGAGAGGACGCAATCCATCAGTACCCAGCGAGCGTCAGTAAAAGCGCTGCAAAACGAGGGCTTTGATTGCACTCAGGCAGCCGTGTGTTCAGATATGGGTCTGAGAAATTTGTCAGAAAGCGTCCGCGTCCTGTCTGAAGGCCCGCATCTGCAGCGCATGGTGCCCGAATTTGTGACAAAGATCCACAGGGCAAACAATCTGGTCGTGATCAAGTCGTAGCCCGGTACTGCTCCGGGCGTCGCAGCTGCCGTCGATGCGGCACAGCTGCCCAAAGAGGTGGGGTCCGTTGCAGGCAACGGATACGGTCTTGGTCGTCGCCCCCACCATTGAGGACGCCAAGCGCTCTGTGGTGATCATCAAGAAGCTGTGCTTACCGCGCCGAGAGAAGGATTAGCACTACGCTATAGGCGATAAGCAGTGGGCTCCCCCAAATACATGGGGGACCCACTGCTATCAGGTGTTGCTTGCAGCTAATCGCCTTCTGCTCCGCTGTTGTTATCGTTCGTATTCGTCGTATCGGACGTCGTCTTTTCCGTTGAGGTGTTCTGCTCGGTCGTAGTAGTCCGGTCAGTGTTCTGCTCGGTCGTAGTAGTCCGGTCAGTATTCTGCTCGGTCGTCGAGGACGCCGTTGTCTCGGTCGCGTTCGCGTTCGCAGAAGTCTGCTCGGTGGTCGAACTTGAATCCTGGTTGTTGGATGTCGTCGTGGAGGTCTTGGACCGTCTCGACTTTCCTGAACGGGAGTTGCTCGAAGAGCTGCCGCCGCTCACAGCGATGCTCCAGCTGGAGTTGTCCTTGTAGTTCGGCGCCGCTGCCGTCGCAAATTCCTGCCGCGGGGTGTTGGCGAGTGCAGTGTTCAGGAAGTTGACGAAGATAGGAACCGAGCTGACGCCTGGCCAACCCTCAGCACCGTTGATGGTGACCATGTCGCCGTTATCGTTTCTGTAACCGCACCACACCGCCACAGAGAGCTTTGGGGTATAACCGATCATCCACAGGTCACGGTCATTCTCAGAGGTGCCCGTCTTGCCGGCGACCGGTTGGTTGATCGAGAGCCTTCTCAGCGGCTGCGCAGCGGTGCCGTTCTGGACCACACCCTCGAGAACCTGGGTGACTGCCCAGGTGGTTGAGGTGTCCTCAACCTGCTGACCGTCGTCCTGGTGCTCATAGACGGAATTGCCGTTTCTGTCCTCGATCTTGGTAATCGCGACCGGGTTTCTGTGGACGCCACCGGAAGCGAGAGTCGCATAGGCCTCAGCCATCTGCAGGGGCGGAACGCCAGCCGCGCCCAGGGTGATGGAGGGGACGACGGGGATGTCCTCGTCGATACCGAGATCCTTTGCGGTCTGCACGATGTTGTCGGCACCAACCGTGACCGCCACCTGTGCATAGGCAGTATTGGAGGAGAGCTCCGTTGCACGGGCGAGCGAGATGATGCCGTACTGGTTGTTGTGGTAGTTCTCAACGCACCAGGTCGGGGTGACCTGCTGCGGGGAGTTGCAGTTCAGGACGATATTGGGGTTCATGCCCTGGTTGATCGCCGTCGTTAAGGTGATGGTCTTGAATGAGGAACCCGGCTGACGTTCACCGTAGGCTGCGACATTGAACTGGTCGGAGTTGTAATCCTTGCCGCCGACCATAGCCTTGATGTAGCCGGTCTGAGGGTCGATCGCTACCAGCGCAGAGTCGAGGCGGGAGTTACCGCTCGAGCTGATCTGGTTTGCGACTGCGGTCTCGGCTGCCCGCTGCATGTTCGGGTCAAGCGTCGTGTAGACACGCAGGCCACCTTTGTAGATGGTGTCCTGGTCGAAGTCCTGGGAGAGCTGGTCGCGGATATAGTCTGTCCAATAGGGGTAGGTGCCGCTTGAGTCCATACCCACTGAGCCCTCGTTGATCGTGATCGGTTCAGCTTGTGCGGCGTCGTGCTCCTCCTGGGAGATATCGCCTGCAGTAAGCATATGGTCCAGGACAGTGTTTCTGCGGTCAAGGGCCGCATCGTAGTTCTGGGTAGGGTCATAGGTCGAAGGGGACTGTGGAAGGCCGCAGAGCGTGGCTGCCTCAGACAGGGTCAGGTCGCTGGCGTGCTTATTGAAGTAGGTGAGGGAAGCTGCTTCGATACCGTAAGCGGAGTGGCCGAAATACACGGTATTCAGATACATCGTGAGGATCTGATCCTTCGTGTACTGCTTTTCCATCTGGATTGCGATATAGGCCTCACGGACCTTACGGCGCAGTGAGTAGTCGAACTGCTCATCGGAGAGGACCGTGTTTCTGACCAGCTGCTGGGTGATAGTGGAGCCGCCTTCGGATCCGCCGCCGAGCTGGACTGCTACAGCACGCAGAATGCCCTGGGGGTCGACGCCGTTGTGCTGATAGAACCGGATGTCTTCGGTGTCCACGATGCCCTTGAGCACGTAGGGGGAGATCTGGTTCTCGTCGACGTTTCTGCGATTCTGCTGATAGAACTCAGCGATCAGGGTGTTGTTTGCGTCGTAAATCTCAGTCGGCTCAGATGAGAGGTACGCACCAGCCGAGGTGTAGTCTGGCAAGTCCTGAAGCCAGGAGTTGACCAGCTGTGTACCTGAGATCGCCAGCGCGATCAGAAGCAGCGCGATAAAACCGAAGATGCCGGCAATGCTAAGAGCTACGGCATGGGTTTTAGAATGTTTGCGAGCGCGCCGTGTGCGAATGCCCATGAAGTTCCCCTTCCATATAGATACCAACTATTATATGGAATGTTCACAAGACTCCAAAAGGGAGGGTCGGCATACCTCAGTCACTTCACGTAAATAGTGCTTTTCTGTAGGTATTCTGTACGAGAGGCTCCCAAAGGAAATTCCAGCCTAGAACATCTGTTTGGAAGCTACCCTAAAGAATTATATCAAAAGCGTAAACGATGGTTGAGACCCAATTTAGCACCGGGCGGATCTGACACTCCTACGTGGTACCCGAACGCCTCACCAGGCACAATGGTACGTGTTAGGTGCGGTGATCCGGCCTTAACAAGCTCTATATATCCACACGTTTGATTCACTGATCAGGTTTAGTGCCGTGTGCCTGAAAAGTGCTGAAGGTGTGTACATCGCTGAAACAAAACCCAAAATCAGATGTAGTTCAGCGGTGGCGGTCTCTTCAGACTGGCACGATCTGAAATTGCGGTATGCTAGATCACTGCAAAATATATAGCCTATATAGCCGTGGGGTTTCGATACATAGAGGAGATACACTATGCCGCCAGTCGACGAACAGCTGAAAGTTATCACTTCGGGCACCATGCAGATCGTGCCGTTGGATGAGCTGAAAGAGAAGCTCAAGCGGGGCAAGCCGCTGAACATCAAGTTGGGCGTCGACCCGACGAGTCCGGATCTGCACCTCGGCCATGCAGTGCCGCTGCGCAAGATGCGTCAGTTCCAGGATCTGGGGCACCACGTCACGTTGATCATCGGCGATGGTACCGCCCTGATCGGTGACCCTTCAGGCCGTGACTCTACCCGTCCGCCGCTGACGGAGGAGCAGGTCAACGAAAATGCGAAGACCTACGTGGCACAGGCCATGAAGATCCTGAATCCGGAGAAGACCAGGATCGTGCACAATGGGGACTGGATCAAGCCGATGAAGCTGGACCAGCTCTTGGGGTTGCTATCCAAGTTCAACGTCGCACGCATCCTCGAGCGTGAGGATTTCCACAAGCGCTATGAGGCAGGGCTTCCGATTGCGCTGCACGAGTTCATCTACCCAGTCCTTCAGGCTTACGATTCCGTGATGGTCAAGGCTGACGTGGAGATGGGAGGCAACGACCAGATCTTCAACCTGCTTGCAGGCCGTGACCTGATGCGCGATGAGAGGATGGAGCCGCAGGTGGTGCTGACCATGCCGCTCTTGGTAGGCCTCGACGGCGTCAAGAAGATGTCCAAGTCCTATAAGAACTATGTAGGTCTCACCGATCCTGCCGACGATATGTACGGTAAGCTCATGTCCATCAAAGATGAGCTCGTCCCGACTTACTTCAGACTGTGCTCTACCTGCTCCATCGACTGCATCGACGAGATCGATCAGAGCTTCAAAGAGGGCACTGCTGATCCGTATGCTCTCAAGCGTGAGCTCGCACGCAACATCTGCGACCTCTATCACGGCTCCGGTGCCGGCAAGAAAGCTGAGGAGGCCTTCGACGCGCAGTTCAAGCGCAATGAGGTTCCTGAGGATATCCCGGAGTTTCCGGTGAGCTTGGCTGCTGTCAACGGTAGGGGAGAGGTGTATCTGGCAAAGCTTCTAGTCGATGTGAAGATCGCCCAGTCCACCGGTGAAGCCCGCCGCCTGATCGATGGAGGCTCCGTCAAGATTGATGGTAAGAAGATTGCTCCGAAGTTCTACAACGTCGACCCCTCACTCTTCCAGGGTCAGACCATCCTGCAGTCCGGCAAAAAGCGTTGGGCAAGGCTTGTCTAAATGGCTGAGAATCATCCATTAGAGCTGCTTGCCCCGGCAGGCGGCCCTGAGCCGTTTGCAGCTGCCCTGGCTGCGGGTGCCGATGCAATTTACTGTGGCTTCGGCAACGATTTCAATGCCCGGCGCAATGCGGACAACTTCGACGACGAGAGTTTCGAAGCTGCCTGCCGGGCTGCCCATCTCGTGGGCGTCAAAGTCTATGTGACCGTCAACGTCGTAATCAAAACTGAAGAGATGCCCAAGGTATTAGGAGTCATCCGCCGTGCCTGGTTGCTCGGTGCCGATGCCTTCATCATTCAGGACTGGGGCTTGATTGCCGAAGTCAGGCGCACCTGGCCCGAGATGGAGGTCCATGTCTCGACGCAGGCCAATGTGCACGACGCCCGGGGCGTTGAGTGGTGCAGGAAACTCGGCGTCACCCGGGTGACGCTTTCCCGTGAGCTGAGCCTGAAAGAGATGAAGACGATCGCGCGGGTCGGCGTGCCGCTTGAGGTCTTTGGGCACGGTGCTCTGTGCTTCTGCTATTCTGGCCTCTGTATGCTTTCAAGTCTCTCGGGTGGCAGATCCGCCAACCGTGGTATGTGCGCGCAGCCCTGCCGGCTGCCCTATACCTTGGTGGATGAGGACGGGAAGGTCCGTTCTCCCAAGGGCAACACCCGTGCCCTTTGCCCGAAGGATTACTGCACCTTTGATGACCTGAAGGAGCTGGAGAAGGCCGGAGTCTCCTCGCTCAAGATCGAGGGACGTATGAAAGCCCCGGACTATGTCTATGCAGTCACGAGTGCCTACCGAGCACAGCTGGATGACGCCGATAGCAACAGAAAGCCTACTGCTGAGGAGGAAGCGCAGCGCAAGCGGCGCCTCAAACGGTCCTTCAACCGGGGCTTTACCGACGGCTACCTCAGAGGCATCCACGATAATTCGATGATGAGCTACGCTCGCTCCAACAACCGGGGCGAGCTCGTAGGGGAGGTTGTAGACTCCCACCGCCTGGAGGATACCCTCGTGAGAAGGGGTGGCTCCAATGGGGGACGCCGCCGCAATCGACATCTCTCCCAGGCCTCAGTGACCATTAAGCTGAATGAACCGGTCCAGCAGGGTGACTTGCTCGAGATCAGACCCCAGGATAATCCCTCACAGTTCCTGACTGCCTATGCGCGCAACGACGCGCCGGCAGGGACCGACATTGAGGTCAAGACGACACGGGTGATTGAGAAGGGGTCGCTGGTTCGAGTGATCCGCTCCAAGAGTGCACTTGATAAAGCGCAGGAGGCGCTGCATGAACAGATCACCCGTAAGCGCCCAGTCTCTGTGGAGATCTCCGCCCACCTGGGGCAACCCTTCCGCGTGACGCTCACGACGGAGGACGGCATCACTGCCACTGCTGAAGGTTTTGTTGTGGAAAAGGCACGCACTAAAGCGGTGGCTAAAGAAGAGCTGATCGAGCATGTCTGTCGGATGGGACAGACTCCCTTTGAGCCTACGAAAGTGAGCTGTGAGCTCGATCCTGGCTGCGGTATGGGCTTCTCTGCAGTGCACAAGGTGCGCGCACAGGCTTGTGAGGCTTTGATTGCCAACATTTTGAAGCCCTATACGAGCCGGGCAGAACACACTGCTTTGGTCCCTCATGCCTGGAGAATACAGGAACGGTTGCGTGAAGTACGGAGTACTCATGATATTCAAGATCCCCTCAGTGTGGGCCCTATTGAGGCAGAAATCTCCGCTACGGTTGCTACACCTGAGTGCGCTCAAGCCGCGCTTAAAGCGGGGGCAGACGTCCTCTTTGTCAGGACTGATGATCTGACACAGGGGGAGTGGCCCGAAGGCATAATCCCGATAGCAGATGAAGTGTGTCGCGAGATGGACCATACACGGATCGATCCGGCGATACAGCCGGGTAAGCGGGTGCTTGTCGGCAATGTCTCTGAGCTTGCGTTGTCGCAGGAACGCGGTGCGCTCGCCGAAGTACGCCAGCTGATCCCGGTGCACAATGAATCTGCCCTGGTAGCACTTGAGCAGGCGGGAGCAGAAGGGTTCTGGTTCTCGCCGGAGCTCACCTTAGAGGAGCTCAAGGCCCTCACTAAGCTGGCTTCGGTTCCCTGTGGGCTTGTCGTTTCAGGCAGGACAAGGGCAATGACGAGCGAACACTGCATTCTGCAGGTAGCGGACCAGTGCATCCACGACTGTGCGCACTGCAAGCTTCGGCAGGAGCGGCTCTCGCTCAAGGATATCGACGGGCAGGAACTGCCGGTAAGGACAAACCTTCAGGGCAGAAGTCACCTCTATGCGGCAAATCCGCTCGATGCTACTCCACAGATTCCGGAGCTCTACCAGGTTGGCATGAGAAGATTTATGGCGGATGCAACGCTTCTGACTCCACAGGAAACCAAGTTTGCGGTCGCGCGCGTTGTCCGCGCGGTACATGCTGCGCAGGCGGGTAGAGCTGTCGCACTACGCGAACAGGGCGCCAACTCAGGTCATCTTTTCGTCGGAATTGGCTAGTTTTAAACGGAAAGATTCCATGCGGCCCCGCTCTGGCAAACTTTTCTGTAATTGCTAGCCAGAGAGGGGTATTATCTTTTCAAACACAGGTGAGGGTAGTGTGGCTACCCCAAACGATGCGTTGAATTGAGCGTCGTTAAGAGAGGAGAGAGTTCTCGTGGCTGTCGATAAGAAATTGCTGTCATCGACTATCGATGTGATCCGTCAGAGTCTGCAGGCAGATGGCGGTGACATTGAGCTCGTCGATGTGGATAAAGACGGTGTTGTCTCCCTGGAGATGCAAGGGGCGTGCGCGGGGTGCCCGCTTTCTTCCTATGATATGTCCATGGGAATCGAGCGCATTTTGAAGGAGCATGTACCCGGTGTCACGCGCGTGCAGGCAATGATGTAAACTAAAATACGCTCGTCACTTCAATCGGGGGCCGAGAGCCTCCGATTTTTTATGCAAAGAAAAGGTACCTCATGTGGCTCAATGACATCTACCAACATCTCGATCCGGTCGCAATCCAGATCGGACCACTCTCGATTCGCTGGTACGGGATCGCCTACCTTGCAGGCTTTATCTGTGCCTACCTGGTGATCCGCTCCCTCAACAAACGCTGGAAGCTCAATATCACCGACGACGATCTGCTCTCCATAATGATCGGCGCGGCGCTCGGCGTGATCTTGGGGGCCCGCCTCTTCTATGTAATTTTCTACGGCGCAGGCTACTACCTGGCGCATCCTGCCTCGATCTTTGCCTTCTCTGAGGGTGGCATGAGTTTCCATGGGGGGTTCGTCGGAGCACTCATCGGTGGCGGTATCGTCTGCCACCATTTGCATATCTCAACGATGAGCATGACGGACATAGCGGTGTGCGGTGCTCCGATCGGCATCTTCTTTGGTCGTATCGCCAACTTTATCAACGGCGAGCTCTGGGGTAAGCCGACTGATCTGCCCTGGGGTGTGATGTTTGAGAATGGTGGCCACGTCTACCGGCATCCCTCCCAACTCTATGAAGCGATCCTCGAAGGTCTCGTTATCTTTATTGTCCTCTTTGCCCTGAGCAGAAAGCGTCCTCCACGTTCACGGGGTACCTTTATCGGTACGTTTATGTTGCTCTATGGAATCTTCCGCTTCCTGATTGAGTTTGTCCGTCTTCCCGATGCGCAGCTGGGGTATCTGTTGGGTACTGACTGGCTCACGATGGGGCAATGTCTCTCCATTCCAATCTTCATTATCGGTATCCTGATCTTGGTCTTTGCCCACAAGGAGCAGCTGCCCCAGGTGGGATATCTGGCAGACCATACCAAGTGATCTTACATTCTCGCTAGACAGACCCCTTGAATAGAATATCCAGTGTTCTATACTGGAGGGTTAAAAACCGTGAGACGTTGTGGTTCACGTGCACTCGCTGCACGTGATTAAAAGGGAAGCCGGTGCGAATCCGACACAGCCGCCACTACTGTGATGCGAGCTATGTTCAGACGCAATCCCATTGGGCATCTGCCTGAGAAGGGGTCTGAACAGGGGACTGAAGCTTTCAGTTCTACTTGTTAAGTCAGGAGACCTGCCTCAGCGTTTGTAAGTTGTATCTGACCGGGCATGGGGGAAGGAGACTTATCACAGGAAGTAGCGGGATGGGCACAGTGGTGCCATCCAGGTATCTGTGATGCCTCTCTCCTTTGATGGGAAAGGAGAAGAAGACATGAAACGGGGGGTAGGTAGCAGGCGTCCGGGACGGGGACAGGCTGTTACTGCATGGATTGTCAGCGTAGCGCTTTGTCTGAGTATGGTGCCATTACCAGCTTTGGCTGAGACAGATACACAGAAGTCCCAAGCAGCTTCGGATGTGGCAACAACCGAACCCGTATCGCGCTCCATTGCGAAGCCGTCGAAGTCCCAAGCAGCTTCGGATGTGACAACAGTTGAACCGAGCCATACTGAGGCCGACGCCGCTGACAGTTCGAAGAACACTGCACAGCCAAGTGCACAGGATTCAAACGTCGAATCTTCAGAGCAAGTGCGACGTGATCCCGTACAAGCAGATTCACAAGCACAGGCAGTAACTAATGGTACTGGCACGGCGCAGGACACCTCGCCTGAGCAAGCTACGGTACCCGAAACACCAAAAAGCGCAGCAGATATCCCTGATACAGACCCAATCACGGCCACGATCGAAGTGATCGGTCCTGACGCCGTGGGAAACGATACGGACTGGCTACAGACGCAGAGCGTTGAATATAGCGATGGGAAGACGCATACTGCTGAAGAGTTGACCAAGATCACCTTTGGTAAAGCTGGGCTTACTGCCGATATCCAAGAAAGCAGTACCTATGGGGCGTTCCTCAAGTCAATCACTTCTCCCTTCGACGGGAAGGTATACCAATTTGACAATGATTCTGGCAAATATTGGCAGCTCTTCTTTGATGGGAAACCATCCCAGGAGGGAATGTCCTCAATAGATCTCTCGCAAGGTACCACCATTGTCTGGTACTACTCTACCTTCGGCGTTGAGAGCACACCAGATGCCAGAAGCCTTGGAGACAATCCGGTCAAGGTTGACCCAACAGCCAAGCCTGATTCTTCAGTCAAAGCAGATTGGGGAGGCTTTGCGAACGGCGGCAGCAGCCAAGCGGTGGTCGAGGATTCAGCTCCTGACGCGGATGATGTGAAACCTGCTTGGGATAAGCCTTTCCATGTAGGAATGGGCGCATCTGATCCGATCATTGCCGGTGGCTCTATCTATATGGTGGGGGATGGCAACCTCATGAAAATTGATGAGAAGACTGGAAAGCTGCAGCAATCCGTCAAGATTGCGAACCACTACTCCTATTTCTGCCGTCCTGCCTACGTCGATGGATCTATCGTAATTCCGTTCGATGATGGCAGCCTTCGTGCCTATACTGCTAACGATTTAAAACTTGCGTGGTGTACACCGAGGCTTGATACGAAAGGGACATTGAGCCCGAATGGCTTCGAGAACTTGCAAGCTCTGAGCTCTGTGAGCGTTGGGAATAAACGTATTCTGACAGCCTTCAGCGATATCGATTATTCAAGTCGTGAGGATGAGACCGGCATTCTCGTAAGCACTGACCTTAACGGTGAAAATCGCTGGCACAAAGTGATCGCTCGCGACCGGTTCTACTGGTGCGGCGCCGTACATGTCGACGATACCTTCATAATCGGTGACCAACTTGGGAATGTGTATCTGCTCGATGGGAAGGACGGGAAGGAGCTTTCTCGGGTCTCCTTAGGTACTTCAATCAACTCCACTATAGGCAAGGTTTCCGATGATACGTTTGCGGTCTCAGATACTGCTGGTACCTTGCATATCCTCAAGCTACAAAAGGGGAAACTTTCTGAGGTCCGCTCAGTCCACTTTGCGAACAAGTCCACATCTTCTCCGGTTGCTGCAGGGACGGTTGTCTTTGTGGGAGGTCTTAGAGGTCAAACTGGCGTTGTAGCTGCTATCGATGCCGCAGACGCTTCCTCCGCAGTGCGGGTGATCGACGTGGGGAAGGGTGAGGTCCAATCGACTCCGCTCGTGGTACAGAGCGGCTCAGATCTTTCCATCTATGTGACGCTCAACTATCGCCCAGGAGGTATCTATGTTGTCCATTACCGTGAGGGAATGCTCGGTCCTTCCTCCACGCTCTATGTCCCTCAGGACAAAATCTATCAGAATTGGTGTACCGCTTCCCCAGTGTTGGGTAAGGATGGCACGCTCTATTACACAAATGATTCAGGTTATCTCTTTGCCTTGAAGCGAGGAACGAGTGGGCTGGTCTTCTTTGACGCACAGGATGGAAGCTCTATAGACTCAATTGCCCGTGTAAAACTCCACTGTATTGCAAATCTGCCCGTTCCACACCGTGAAGGATATACCTTTACTGGTTGGTCGTTTGATAAAGAGGGTAAGTCGCCGCTCGGACAGAGCTTACCTGCCTCCGGTGCCACGCTGTATGCGCAGTGGAAGCAGAATGCAACTGATTCGGGTTCCTCAACCGACTCACAACCGGGTGGAAATAACAACAATGCTGGTGGATCTGAGAACCAAGATGATGGCCAGGCACCTATGGGTAACGGTTTCATCCTAGTACAGAAGAATCCCAGAGGCTTTGGAGGTGGAGTGTTCTTTGGCGCTCCATCCGCTGCAATCGGATCTCCTGCCAGTAATGCCAACGTGACTTCTTCCAGTGCAGCTCCTGTGCAGACACAGCAGGCAAGCGATCAGAAAGAAGATTCCGCTGGAACCTCCGGAAGCCTGCTCGGCCAGCATGGGAATACTAGCAACAGCCAACAGGCTGACGGCCATAGCGAGAGTAACAACGCTGGCAGCGATGTGAGCAGCTCCGAGAATTCGTCTCTGCCGGGCTTTGTGATCCCGATCATCGGGATTATCGCAGGCGTTATTATTCTGATTGCTGCATTCCACAATTCAAATAAGAAAAGGACTCATGCGTGAGTAATGACTATATAGTTCACAACACGAATCAGGAACCTGAAGACGTCGACAAGGTTGACAAGCAGCCCCAACAAAATCCGCATCCCAAACGTGGACTGATCATTCTGGCGATTGTGATCATCGCAGCCTCAGTGGTGGGTTTCATCTTTGCCTCCCGAGGTCAAGGCGGTGCCTCACTCGAGACGACTGAACCTACCCAGGCAGGGCAGCAACAACAGGTGAGCGTTACTGAAGATCAGGTACGCTCAGCGCTGCAGAATTTATCAGTCAATGGACAGGATGTCTCAGTTGATCCGGACAGCGTCACGATTGCGATAGACAACAATAAAGTCTGGATTGAGCAGAATGAAGAGGATGAAGCCAAGAAGATGGCCCTCCTCACTGCGCAACGTACCCAGAGCCTCGCAAATGCTTTGAGTGACAGCGCAGGTGGACAGGTCTCTGCGGTCTGGATTGCGGAGAATGCTGAGGGTACGGTCCGCTTTGCAATCGAGCAGGGTACTTTTGCTGACACGATTGCCGACAACCTGCACGATATCCTTGATGTTTGCGATAGCTATACCTTCTCAGGGGCAACTTATAAGGAGCTCAGCGACGATTCAATCGCGCAGCAAAAAGGCCATACGATCACGCTGCCTGATGGCTCCGAAATTCCGGTTACCACGGACGTGGATGAGGAAGACTTAGAAGCCGAGACGACGGAGGCACAGCAGAGCGAAGCACAGACAAATGGGACCTCCTCTGAGAACGGACAGAGCCAAGGGAGTCAAGATGCCTTTGGCACCGGCTCTCAGAGCTCAGAGCGGGGTAGTCTGCTTACCGGAGGCTCTTCG
The DNA here is from genome assembly GCF_018128285.1 of Atopobium sp. oral taxon 416. Taxonomy (NCBI): domain Bacteria; kingdom Bacillati; phylum Actinomycetota; class Coriobacteriia; order Coriobacteriales; family Atopobiaceae; genus Atopobium; species Atopobium sp. oral taxon 416. The sequence continues at coordinate 1,945,403 of NZ_CP072380.1, read as the reverse complement.
GCGCAGCAATCACAAAGCACGACATCTTCTTCAAATAATGGAGGGTCTTCAAATAATGGAGGAAATGCCTCCTCAGGAGAAAATGACGGGACCATTTCAGTGAGTGTCCAGGTTGATGGTTCATACGGTGGGGGAGGTACGACGAGCCGCACGGTACGAATCCCGGAGGGTTCAACCGTGTGGGATGCCCTGCAGGCGAGTGGGAACTCTGTACAGTCCCAGATGACCTCTATGGGGATCTATGTTACCGGTATCAACGGTGTCTCTGCCGGTAAGCATACCGGTTGGGTCTACAGTGTGAACGGGATTGAGCCGGATGTAGGCTCCGGCGGCTATACTCTGCACGACGGCGATCAAGTCGTGTGGACCTTTGTGGAAGCGTATCAGTAGGGGGGGGAATTCAGCAGATACGTATGGAATCGAACGGTGTCCAACAGAGTCTTGAGACAATTCACCCCACCGTGTTGCTCCTCTATACGGTCGTGATGCTTTGCTTCACGATGTTCGTGATGCAGCCGGTCTATGTGGCGATCTCGCTGGCGAGCGGCTGCATCGTTCATGGCACGCTTAAGGGATTCAGGAGAACCGGGGCCCGGCTGTCCTGGCAGATCCCCCTCATCTGTATAATTGCGCTGTTCAATGCGCTGATCACACAGTTGGGGACCACTGTTCTGGTGAGTGCTGGACCGATACGTATCACTCTTGAGAGCTTGTGCTACGGGATTACGATGGGGTGTGCGCTGGTCGCCGTGATGCTCTGGCTTGAGATCGGAGCTACGCTGGTGCGTGAAGATGCTCTGATGGAGGTCTTTGGCAAACGATTTCCGACCCTCACGACGATGCTTACAGTTGTCTTGCAGCTGGTTCCCCAGCTCTGCCGTCGGTTCCGTCTGGCGGTCGGGCTCTCTGATGCCTGCAGCGCCTCCCATGCCCACCATCCTTCCCGAAAGCGGGCCCAGGTGCTCGCTGGTGGTATTCTCTTGAGCTGGTCGCTGGAAGATTCCCTCGAGCGCTCCGATGCGATGCGCGCTCGGGGCTGGGGTATCGCTGATACCAGAAGCAGCTACCACAATTGGCGCTTCACGGATCGGGATGCGGCCTGCATAGCTGTGGTGATCATCTTTGGGATTCTCAATGCGATCTGCGCGGTTGCCGCAGTGGGTCCATGGGAGTTCTATCCGGTGATGCCACAGCTGCGCCTGTGGTGGGGGTATGTGCCGTACCTGATTCTATGCTTATTCCCTTTGATACCGGTTGCCATTGATGCATACGCTTGGAGAGATGTACGCAATGCATGACGAAGCACTCCGCGTAGACAATCTATCGTTTTCCTATCCCGCGATCGACGAGGATAGACCCACCCAGCCGGTCTTGGATCGCGTTTTGTTTAGTGTAGAGACTGGAGCCTTCTGTGTGCTTCAGGGCTCAACAGGGTCAGGTAAGACAACCCTTCTGAGGTTGATAAAACCAGAACTCAAACCGAAGGGGATCCAGCAGGGTACCATCACCCTGTTTGGGCAGGAACAGTCGACGATCACCGAACGGGAAAGTGTGCAGCTCGTCGGCTACGTCTTCCAAAATCCCGAGAATCAGATCGTGTGTGACACGGTGTGGCACGAGCTTGCCTTTGGGCTTGAGAACTTAGGGCTCGAACAGACGCAGATGCACCAGCGTATCGCTGAGGCCTGCTATTTCTTTGGAATTGAGCCCTGGTTCCACAAGAAGACGAGTGAACTTTCCGGAGGACAGAAACAGATCCTGACTTTGGCGGCGCTCATGGTGATGCATCCGAAGCTGCTGCTGTTGGATGAGGCGACAAGCGCGCTTGATCCGCTGGCACGGCAGACCTTTATCTCCCTACTCTATCGCATGAACCAGGAGTTGGGGATCACCGTGGTTGTGGCAACCCACGATCCGGAGCCCTTTGTGCCCTATGCGGATACCTTCTTTATGCTCGAGCAAAACGATCGGCGTGTCGCAGGTGTGCGTGAGCTCAGTAAAGCGGAAGAGCAAACCTATCTGAGTCAGCTGCCGCAACCCCAACCCTATAAGCCCGCTCCGGTATCGGATGAGCCAGTTGTGACCGTGAAAGATCTCTCCTTCCGTTATTCCCGCACTGCTCCCTGGGTGATCAGAGACGCAAGCCTTGAGGTGTCAAAGCAGGAGATCCGTGCATTAGTCGGTGGTAACGGATCCGGTAAGTCCACACTCCTGAAACTGATCGCGGGAATGGAGAAAGGGCAGCGGGGCAAAATCAGCAATGCCTGTTCAGGCTCGCAGGTACTTCTCCCACAGAATCCTCAGGCACTCTTCACCCATGAGAGTGTGGAGGAAGAGCTGATGGAGTGGGCTCAGACTGTCGGGTATGAGAAGGACGATGCGATCACAATGTTGAAGCAACTCAGGCTGCCCAGTGGTCCCGCATTCCTTGCCCGTCACCCCTTTGACCTATCAGGTGGGCAGCAGGAACTCTTGGGATTGGCGAAGCTGCTGCTGACCCAACCCGCACTCGTGCTGCTCGATGAGCCGACCAAAGGATTGGACCGACAGGCGCGCTTTGCGGTGATGGAAGCGCTGCACCATGCGCAGTTAGGTGGCGCGACGATTGTGGTGGCCACCCACGATGTGGGGCTGGTCGCGGTACTCGCCACTTCGGTATCCTTAGTCTTTGACAAGGGGATTACGGTGACGCAACCCACTAAAGAGTTCTTGGCGCACAGTTGGGTTTGGAGGCAGACATCGTGACGAAAGCGCAGCGTATCCTCCATCACCTCGAACTGCCGATCCTCTTGCTGGTTCCGATTGTGATGGCAATATCAGCGCTCTCCTCAAGCGACTTCACGGGTGGGCTCACCCTGCTTGCGGCGCTCGTCTGCTGCGGCTTCCTCTTTGAGGAAGTGGAGCGAGAGCGGCCTACCCTGCGGCAGATTATGCCGACGGTCTGCCTGGGGGCACTTGCCGCGGCAGGGAGGATCCTCTTTGCAGCGATCCCCGATGTGAAGCCTGTCTCCGCTATCGCTATTCTCGCCGGAGCCTGCTTGGGCCCTTGCTATGGCTTTGTGACCGGAGCGCTCGCCGCTTTGGTCTCAAACATGTTCTTCGGACAGGGAGCATGGACGCCGCTACAGATGTATGCCTGGGGCTTAATCGGGTATATAGCAGGGGTATTAGCTGCACACCATCTGCTGGACAAGCGCTGGCAGTTGGCGATAGCGGGCTTTCTCTCCGGATTGCTCTTTGGGCTCATCCTCAACGGGTGGTACATACTGGGGTATGTGCGGCCGCTGACTTGGGCCACCGCAGGAATTGCCTTCGCGGCGGGGATCCCGTTCGATATTGTGCATGGGATTGCGACTGCGGGGTTTCTGCTTCTGATCTGGATCCCCTGGGGACGCTCGTTAAGAAGGGTACTCGTGCGGTTCTAGCGGGCTTCTATAGGCCTTCCACAAAGTGGCAGGTGTCTGAGCTGCCTATTTGCAATGAGGTCTATTTCTTAGTATTATTTGATCGTTTCTTGAGAAAAAGGAGATGTGCATGTCCGGGCATTCTAAATGGGCGACTACTAAACATAAAAAAGCTGCTATCGACGCAAAGCGTTCTGCGCTGTTCTCAAAGCACTCCCGTAACATCACCGTTGCGGCGAGAAACGGCGGCGATCCGAATCCTGACAACAACGCCTCGCTGGCGGCAGCTATCGCGCGTGCCCGCATGGTCTCTATGCCGAACGCGAGAATCAAGGCCGCAATCGATAAGGCGTTTGGTTCCGGTGCAGACTCTGTCGTCTACAAGAACGTCGACTATGAGGGCTACGGCCCCGCAGGTGTCGCCCTGTACGTCGAGTGCCTGACCGATAACCTGAACCGCACCGCAGCTGACGTCCGTTCTGCCTTCACCCATGCAGGCGGCAACCTTGGTACGGCAGGTTCCGTTTCCTTCCAGTTCACTCGTAAGGGCTCCATCGCCGTGGAGAAGGTTATCCACTCCGACGATAAGAAGGTGCCCGATAAAAACAACGCAACCGACGAGGACGAGTTCATGCTTGCAGTCGCAGAGGCCGGTGGCGAGGATTACGAGGACGACGGCGATCAGTGGATCGTCTACACCCCGTACGATCAGATGCAAGATGTCCAGAAGGGTCTTGAGGACCAGGGTATTCAGGTCAAGGGCAGCGAGCTCACGATGATTCCGAAGACCCCGGTCAAGCTCGACTTGGCAGACGCCCGTAAGGTACAGCGCCTGGTCGACCGTCTTGAGGACCTCGAAGATGTCCAGAACGTCTACTCCACCATGAAGGTCTCCGACGAGGTTGCAGCGCAGCTCGCAGAGGATGATGACTAGCCCTGTATAAACAAATTTGGTTTGAAGAAGGCTCTTGACTGGTGTCAGGAGCCATCTTCATGCGACGTATGAGTTGAAATGATATGAGCTGTGATAACAAACAGTTTGGCTATACTACTCTTTGATTGGTTTTGAGGAACAGATCCCAAACGATGGGAAGGGCATGTAGTGCCACTGGTTAAAAAGCTTGCCTGTGTGATTGTATTTGATTCGGCGACAGCGGCGATGGAGGCAGAGAGCTATCTGCCTGCGCGCGGCCTACCGGGACGCATCATTCCGATCCCGGAGCAGATTTCGGCAGGCTGCGGACTCTCCTGGAAAGCAGAGCCTGAGGATAAGGACAGGATCGTGAAAGCGCTCGATGAGGCTGGCATTAAGTATGCAGGCGTCTACGTGCTGAAGATCTAAAGAATGATCCCTGTTTTTCTCTATGAGTGTAGATCGAGGTCACATGGTTCAGTGATAAATGTCACTGCACTGATGAACTGATTACACAGGGATTCCAGTGAGATAGTCTTAAGGTTTTCCACACGTCTTAGAATCGCGTGGTAGAAGCTGACAGTGATGTCGTTTAAGATTTTGGTTTCCTTTGGGGTATACCCGAGTGAGTGGGCACAGGCTTCCAGTACGCGGTAATTGCGGCGGAAGGGATCCCCGGGCATCATCTGGTCCAGCATCGTGTCGCTGATCGTGGCGAGCTCTTGCGGATAGATAGAGTAGTAGCGCTTGGAGGTTTTGTTCACCCGCTCAGGCTCACTCTCGAAGAAGAAATATTCAAAGATCCTTGGGCACGCAAAGGTGCTGTGGCAGAAGGTTGTCCAGTAGGTGTAGTAGTATTCCTTGTCGCTCATACTGGTGCGGTCGATAGCCGCTAAGTCCTTGCAGCATCCTCGAGATAGGTGATGGTCGAAAGCGCAAGTAGCCCGTTGAGATCCCAAAAGTAAAGGTAGAGTGCAGCGCTGCTGCAGCCCACTTTGCTGGCGACCTTACGGATCGAAACGCCGTCAATGCCATCACTGTCTATAATGCTGCGCGCAGCGTCGATAAATGAGGTGACCATAAGAGCCCGCTCTTGGGCGTGTATTTTGCTCCTCCCATCTATGGCCTCACCTCTCGCAATGCCGTTACATCATCAACTTTAGTGCTAGGCGATTTAAAGCGTCCTATGTTGGAAACTGTAGCCCTCCCTCTGTTTTTATCCCTCTATGAAAACCGGACTACCTACGGAATACACCGCACGCAGTCCGGCCCACGAAAAGAGAAAGGTCTCATTTCATATAGGAGGGATCTCATCGAGCGTGGAACGCTCCATAGCTGCTGTTAGATCAACTCATCCAAGCTGACGCTCTGGTCTGCGCCGATTGCCTCAGTGCTCTCTGAGCCATTCCAGGTCATCGTTCCCTCAAATCCATCAATGGTGGTTGTACCGTAGGTGTAGCCCACCGCGGCTCCGACGTATTTGCCGTTTGAGACCGTGAAGTTGGAAACGCTGCAATCCTTGATCTCAGATTTTGAAGGCTCCGGATAGTACTGTTTAAAGGCAGAAGCATAGAAGCCGCCACCGGTAATTCCACCGATACGCTCTGAGTTTTCGCCGGTGGTGATCGATACGTTCTGTACTTTTCCGTTCTCAACCAACGTCGGGTCACCCTCAAAAGTGCCGGAATGGCCTGCCAGACCGCCGAGCAGCCAGCAGTTGTCACCGGTCTCAATCGTGATATCTTCCGCAGTGCAGTTTCTCGCATACTGGCTGTTGTGGAAGCAGCCTGCCAGACCGCCGATACTGTAGCAGCCATCAGGGGCGGTAACGGTTCCGTGTGCGATACAGTTTTCCAGATTCCCATCTTCCTGTCCGCCGACGATCACGCCTGCTCCTTGCTTCTCAGCCTGCGCGAGCGTGACGTTTGCGGTCGCCGTGCAGTTTGTAATGTCCGCGTGTGAAGCTCCGACAACCCCGCCGATCAGGGAGATGCCGTGTACGGAATTGTCCCCGTCGAGGGTGATACTGTCGACTTGAGCGCCGTAGTCTGCATAGCCGATCACGCCGCCGGTGCAGTTGCCACCGGTTACAGTGATATTCTCTACGTGCAGATTCTGTACGCCAGAATTCTCACCGGTCACACAACCAAACAGGCCCACACCGTTTTGGTCTGCGGCATCGATCGTGAAGTTTGATAGGGTGTGGCCGTTGCCGTCAAAGGTGCCGGTAAAGGCGCGATCAGGATTAGGCGTTTCGGCATCCTCCTCTGCGTCGGACTTCGGCTCAAAGACGCCGATCGAGTCGATCGTGTCACCACCGAAGTCGGTATCTGCGGTGAGGATATAGGAGCCACTCAGATCGTCGTAGATCTTATTGAAGTCATCCTTGCTGCTGATCTCAATCGTCTGTCGTTGGCTGTCGCTTTCTATAGTCTGAGTTGACTCCTGCTGTGATTGAGTAGGCTGGCCACAACCCACCAGTGCAGGGGAGAGCGCCAGAGCGCCTGTCAGCCCAAGCGCCAGCAATCGTGTTCTCAATGGTTTCACGTGTACCGTCCTTTCCCATTATTTGTCTTGCCTGTTCAGATCTTCTGCTGTTGAAGGGAGGAGAACTATCAATAAGTAAGCTAGAGCTAACTTATGAAAATATATTAGCTTAATCTGACTTTTAGTAAAGGAATGATTTCGGTGAGAGTGCTCTCTGCGTAGGCAAGTAGAGAAGACAGACCAGTACAAGTAGTCAGTGCTTTATAGAAGATTTGTGGCGTGAAACCTGTGGAACTTCAGCTTGCAGGATGAGATGCCGTCCAATCATGTCTGCCTTAGCTTTCAAGTGTTTGAGGGTTTCGGTGCTGACTTCACCTGTGGTGGCAATGAAGTATCCACTTGACCAGAACATATGTTCATGCCAGCAGACATGGCACAACTATGATGCATGGGCCTCCCATATGTGAAAGGCGGTGAGTGCATACAAAGCACGCACGAGTGTTTGGATCATGTAGTGGATATGGTCTTTGTCGGTTTGCATGTGGAGTATTTGGATGGTGTGCTGCAGAGCGATTTTTTAGTGAGAGCTAAGTGATATCTGTGATCATCACCTAAGTGATGAGTGTCTTCCTTTGATAGTTGGTGGAAAAGATGAGGTGGCAGCAAAGCAGGTATCTCGAAGGGTTTTTGTGCTCACAGTGATTGTTCAAGGTGGCGCTTCTTGCTCTTAGGTGTCAGTGAATATATTGCATACAGCAAGCTATCGATATTTAGGCAGGTAAGACAAGCATGCAGTATGGAGTGCAAACCAACTACAGCTGCCATCTCAGCGCCAACCACTATCGCAAGTTGAAATGTCTTTGCCTATATGCGAACAACCTCTACAGCAAGGCTTTGTATCAAACAAGGCAGCATCTCTTCATTGCAGGCGGGCTTTTCAGCTGAAAGACCAACTATCATCTGTGCAAAACCAACGATACCTACAAGATGTTGCAAGCTGAAGTAGCCACACACACGATAAAGGGTGTCGCCTATAGCTTGAAAGCTTCCCCTATACTATTGAGAAGATACAAGAGTGGCGACTACAGCTATCCTCAAGTGTTGATCTCACACTACAGGACAAAAGGTAGTGTGTTCTTGCTGATACTTCCCACGAACGGGTTGTAGAGACTGCCCGCTCACAGGCAGCTCACACAGACCTATCCGGGCCATGTCGGATGTTTGGATGGGGCAGTGTATCAAGGGTATCCTCTCTAAACAACCAACAGCTGCTTTCAAAATCCAATATGTGCTTAAAGCCCAACAACCCCTTAGCTTGAATGAGTGCTGTGTTATGGGAGTGGATATAGAAGCTAACAATCTCGCCGTACGGCTCACCTCAGAGCATGGGCGCTTGGTTGGCAGGCGATAGCTCAAGTCAGCCAACCACTATTGCAACAGGCACTTGGCGTATCTGAAAAGCCGACTAGACACAGGCAAGTTCCGACAGGTAGCCGACAAAGGGGGTCGGCGTGTGCAAGACTGCATGCTCAAAGCGCCATGCACCCTCACCAACTTGTGCATACAGAAAGAACACAGACACACTGATTGTTGGATCCACCATGGGATGCAAGCAGGAAGCAGCCACGGCAGAAAGAATGATCAAGTGTTCATACAGATTCCCTGTAGGTTGTCCAAACGCTAGCTTACATACCGATACATACAGCAGAAAGAGACCTACACGTCCAAAGCATCCTGTATGGGTGGGGATCGAATACAAGCCCGCTGACAAGTAAGCACACCTTTTCTTAGACAAGCACATTACAGGCGGCCTATAGCGAACTCAAAGATAGCATCTTGGTGAGCGTAGACATCAACGCTGCCGTAAACATTGCACACAAGCAAAAGCCAGCAGAGCGGCAACTGTGTGTTTTGGCAACACCTCAGCAAATTCACGTCGATTGAGGTATGGGTCACGCCAAAATCCCGTAAACTGTAGTTTATGGGAATGCCAAGATTTGATATACAGCAGGTAGGTACAGAGAGAGGGATCTATGGATTTCAAACAGCTCCAGCCATTTGTGGCGGTCATTCGGTGTGAGAGCTCCATCTGCGCCGCAGATAAGTTCGGTATCTCACAGCTGAGTGTGTCGACCCATGGCCGTACCCTTTAGGAGGAGCTGAGAGTCCCGTTGGTCCTGCGCACCTCAAGGCGTGTTGAGACGACGTCGGTCGGACCGAAGGTGTTTGAGTAAGCCGAGCATATCCTCTCGAGGTGTGATCGCCTCGTTGAGACAAGCCGAACACGAAAGAACAACACGATCTATCTCGGGGCTTCCGCAATCCTTTCTGCGTATCTGTTGCCGGACATCTTGAAAAGCTTCACCCAGGAGCATCTTGAAACCGAATTCATGATCTCACAGAGTGGCTTCCGTGATATTATCACCGGTCTCTATCACTGGCCTCACCGAGGGGATCTACGATGTCGGTTTGATCGGTATGAACGCCGACGAGGAGAGCTTGGAATGCATTCCCTTTGGCCGGGATCGGCTCGTGCCAGTGATACCTGTGAGTGAGCAGTATCCCGAAAAGGAACTGACGATCGAAGAAGTACGCTCGCTGCTCTTGCATGAAACCTCGTGCTGCGTCGCGAAAGCAGTGCCAGCAGGATGATAGTGGGTCGGATCTTGGATGCCCTTAACATAGACGAACGGAAGTTACGCGTCGGTGCCTGGATCAACGATCAGGAGACGACCGAGAACCTGGTTGAATGTGGGTATGGGATCATGATCGTGTTCGAGCGTGTGGTAGCCGACCGTGGAAAAAAAGAAGGTTCTGCTCCTTTGAGATCAAAGGAGCTCCCGGTGAGCGCAACCTGTATATAGCGTACCGCAAAGGGGGCCTGGTCGACGAGGTTAGCAGTTTTGTAACCTACGTGTGGCTGAACCAGGTGGGACAGGTTGCGGATGGGAAAGAAAAGGCCCAACAGTAAGACGTATAAGAGAATGTAGCTCTCGCCCATTAAAGGAAGGGGGCTGCATTGGTTTTACTGAAGTCGTTTGTGTGTAGATCACACTGAGTAGTCACGTGAGTGTTTGCTCTATCCCAACACCTGCTCGGCGATCTTGACTCCTTGGTTCGCGTCTTTGGCGTAGTAATCGGCACCGACCATCTTAGCATATTCAGCGTTGAGCACCGCACCGCCGACGACAATCTTGCACCAGGGCGTCTCTTTGTGGAGCAACTCAATGGTCTCTTTCATTGCTGGCAGCGTTGTCGTCATGAGCGCCGACAACCCGCAGAGCTGTACGTGGTCTTTCTTGACAGCCTCCACAACCTGTTCCGGTTCGACATCACGTCCCAGATCGATCACCTGGTAGCCATAGTTTTCCATCAGCATCTTCAGGATATTCTTGCCCATATCGTGGATGTCGCCTTTGACGGTGCAGAGCACGATTTTGCCCTTGAGGGGCGCCTTATTTGAGGGCTGGAAATCCCGGATTGTGTTGAAACCCGCCTTGGCGGCCTGCGCGGATGCCATAAGCTGTGGCAGGAAGAACGTGCCTCTCTCGAAGCGATCGCCTACGTCGTTGAGTGCGGGGATCAGGACATGGTCGATCGGATAGAGCGGGTCATGCTCTTGGATCAATTTCTTGGTCAGCTCCGGGATCGGTCCTTCACGGCCCTGCAGGACCAACTGGTAGATAGCCTTCTCTGGATCGCTCTCATCGATATCCGCGCTCTCTTGGGAGGAAGCAGCAGTCTGTGCCTGTGGCTTTGCATCGGTTCTCGTAGCGTTGACTGTGCAATAGTGCTGTGCCGCTCTATCTTCGCCGGAAAGGACTCTCCAAGCGTCGATTGCGTCGTGGATCCGCTGCTGTCCCGGGTTCACGATTGCCAAGTCGAGCCCTGCGGCAAAGGCGGCAGACAGGAAGGTAGCATTGATGAGTGAACGATAGGGAAGGCCGAAGCTGATGTTGGAGACACCTAACACGGTGCGCACACCTGGCAGCTCCTGCTTGATCGCGCGGATTGAGTCCAGAATAGTCCTGGGGGCGCTCTGGTCGGTCGAGGCGGCCAGAGCTAAGCAGTCAAACATGAGATCCTGTGGCGGGATGTGGTACTCCTGGGCCCTCCTGTAGATCTTATTGACAATTGCTAAACGTCCCTCAACGGTGTTGGGGATACCATTTTCGTCCAGTGTCAGGCACACCAATGCGCAGCCGTAGTGGGCGGCGATCGGGATTACCTGATCCATAATGTCCCTGCGGCCATTGGTCGAGTTGATCAGAGGCTTGCCCGCATAGCTGCGGACCACCGTCTCTACCGCTTTAGAATTGGAGGAATCGACCTGCACTGGAAGCGAGGAGACCGTGCCTATCGCGTCGACGGTACACTTGAGGGTTTTCACTTCGTCGACTTCGGGGAGCCCAACGTTGATATCGAGCACCTGCGCCCCATCCTTCTCCTGTTGGATCGCTAAGGTGAGCAGATAGTCGAGCTCGTTGTCCCGAAGGGCAGCCTTGACCTTCTTCTTGCCGGTGGGGTTGATGCGCTCACCGATCACGCCGATATGGCCTTCCGGCAAAGAGAACAGGGTTTGGGCGCTCGCGAGCGTCAGATCGTGGTTGTGCTCATGAGGTTGAGGGCTCTTGTAGCGCTCGAGCAGCTCTCTCTCCTTCGCGGTGTATGCCGGGGTGGAGCCGCAGCAAGCGCCGATGATCGAGGCGCCGTGTTTGACCATCTGCTCCATATCGTGGGCAAAGGTAGCCGCATCCACATCGTAGGTGGTCTTACCATCTTTGACCGTGGGCAGGCCAGCGTTGGGTTGCACCATGACCGGTGCGTCGAGATAGGGGATCATTTGATCCAAAAGCCCTGCGGTCTTCGCGGGTCCGAGCGAGCAGTTGATGCCGACCGCATTGGCGCCGAGGGCCTGCAGGGTTACAGCAGCGACTTCCGGGGTGGTTCCCAGGAAGGTTCTGCCGTCCTCTTCGAACGTCATGGTCACCAACACAGGCAGGTCAGAGTTCTCTTTGGCAGCCAAAAGCGCTGATTTGGCTTCCTTCAAATCAGCCATGGTCTCAATCAGGATAAGGTTTGCACCTGCGTCGGTTGCAGCTCGGACTTCCTCTGTGAAGAGGTCGTAGGCCTCCTCGAATTTCATCGCTCCCATTGGCTCTAACAGGGAACCGATTGGGCCGATATCCGCGGCGATGTAGTGTGCCCCGCTTTTTTGGGCGCAGGCTACTGCAGCCTGGAAGACTTCCCGAACGCTTGCCCGCCCGGCAAGTTTTTGGGCGTTAGCTCCAAAAGTGTTAGTGGTGATCACCTCTGCACCGGCTTCTACAAAGCTTGTGTGAATGGATGTGATCGTATCGGGATCGGTGAGGTTGAAGAGTTCTGGGATGGCGCCGGCAGGCATTCCGTGGGCTTGCAAGGAGGTACCCATTGCGCCGTCGACGAGCAGAAAACGCTTGCCTTCGAGCACTTCTTGGAGATTCGAATCTTTGATCTTTAAGGGACGTTTCACGCCTACTGGGTAGAGCGTCTCTACAGTCTTACCTCCCATAGCAGGTCACCCCACGCTCTCTCAGGCTGCAGAAGTCACGGCAGACGCAGCCTGCACAGGTGAGATGTGAGGAGCGCTGCGGCTCGGTGAAGAAGCCGATGATCGCGGTCACACTCTTGGTCGGGGTCATCAAGAGCGACGGCGAGAGGCTGATACCGATACGGCTCTGGGCGTTCAAGGCCGCCAGCAGCGTCGGCTGCGTTGCGAGGGGTAGATCCCCGTAGCCCGGCGAGAAGCGCCAATTGGTGTAAAGGTGGTGCTCAGCGCCATAGCTCACATAGTGGGCTTCCACCTCGTCACATACCCGCTCGATCAGGGCGGTTGAAGCTGCGTCGAAGAAGATCTGTCCGAGTTTGTTCGTAAGCGCCAACCGCCTCAGTTCTCGCTCGTCAGTCATGCCCAGGGTCGCGGCGAAGACACCGACCTGTTTGGCGTCTTTCAGATGTTTGACAATGCCTTTGCCCTTAAGAACCAGTGAGGTGTCTTTAAGGGTGACCTGAGGGTTGGGATCCTCAGTGATTGTGCCCACATCGAAGATGTCGGCAACCGCGGCAGGCTTCGAGATATCTCTGGCAGCCTGTATCTGTGTCTCGAGGTCCTGGCTGATTTCGTCGCTGTATTTCTGTCCGTGATAGCCCATATAGCGCAGAACCTCTGAGCGCTCAATCGTAGGGCTTTCAAAATGTAAGACGGCGTGCTCATGCGGCAAGGTAACCACACTCCTTTAGTGCTGAATGGATCTGGTGTGCCACCTGCAGTTTGTTCATGGTATAGATATGTAGCCCATCGACCCCGTTTTGGGCGAGGTCCTGGAGCTGCTCGATTGCATATTCCAGGCCGGCCTGCGCCTGTTTGTCTCTATCGTCTCCGGCCGCAATGATGCGCTTGATCACCGCCGAGGGGATCGAAGCCCCGCAGGTGAACGCTATGCGTTGGATCTGCTTCTGTGAGGTGAACGGCATGATCCCGACGACGATCGGGCGCTTGATGCGGCTTCTGGCGCAGCTCTCGCGGAATCGGTAGAAGTACTCATTGTCGAAGAAGAGCTGGGTCACAAAGAAATCCGCCCCGGCATCCTGCTTGTACTTCATGACCTCCATCGACTCCTTTATATTCTTGGTCTCGATGTGGCCCTCCGGATAACAGGCGGCCCCACAGCATAGGCTGGGGTGGTGCTCCTTAATGTAGGCGATCAGGTCTGAAGCGTAGCGGAAGTCCTTAGGCTCTTTGCCCGCAGTCTTGTCTCCGCGCAGTGCAAGGACGTTCTGGATCCCGTCATGCTCGAGGGTATCCAGGTAGTAGTCAACGTCCTCCTTGGTGGACCCCATGCAGGTGAGGTGTGCCAGAGCGGTGACGCCGAGCTCATTTTGGGTCTGTGCACAGATCGCGGCGACATTCTGTGAGTTGCCGTGACCACCAGCGGAGAAGGTGGTGGAGATCCAATCAGGATGGTCTTGGGCCAGCTCACCTGCGATCTCCTTAGCCTGCTGCAAGGGCAGCTCACCCCGGGGAGGGAAGATCTCGTAGGAATAGGTCTGTTTGCGCGCGAGAATAGTGTCGATCCTCATGACTCTCCCTTTCTGATGGGCAATGTCCCCTATGATAGAGCCCAACTATTTCAATCAGTTGAAACTTTCTGTACTTCCTGCCTTGAGGTGTTGGTTCCTATGGTATCCCACTGCGAAAATTGGTTTCGCCAACTCTATTAAAGGCTCAATTAGGGTATCCTGAAACTATGTGATACATGCTGACACCTGCGCGTGTCTGCAGCTGGTTTTGGAGGCTAATCGCAATGAGTTTTCTCAAAAAGCTCTGCATGACCCTGTGGTTTTTGGCAACCGTCTTTGCGGCAGCGGCGCTGGGCCTGACCTTATATGGCCCCTACGTTATCCAAGCACGGCGGCTTTTCGCCAATACGTACTATAGCTACGCGGTGCAGATCTGCCTGGCGATTTCACTGATCGGCGCTCTGGTCATGTGGATTAGCGCCCTGGCAAAACGGAAAGGCCCCAACGCACTCGTGATCGACGAGGATGAGGGTACCCTCACTGTCACCCGCGACGCAATCGCCTCCCAGGCCCGCTACCTCACCGAGGAGGATGGCTCCTGTGAGGCGACTCGCGTGACCGTGACCGAAGGCAAACAGGGAGATGTGAATGTCTCTATCACCCTGCGCCCGCACTATTCGCTCTCAGTCGTCACGAGGGGTCCGGAGCTACAGGAGAAGCTGAAGGAAGGCCTCATGCAGCTCTGCGGCGACAAGATCGGCCTCCTCAACATCGAGTTCTTAGCTCCGGAGGAGCCTGACCAGATCAAAGAGGATGACACTTCAGACGCAATCAAAGGCGAGATCACCGCGGGCACGACAACCGAGTCTGAGAGCGCGCCGGAATCCTCAGATACAACTGATGAGGAGAACAGGAGCGGCGACGACAGCGACGAGGATGAGGACAACGGTGGGACGATCACGTATCAACCCGCCTCAGATGGCGACGGTGTGACGATTGCGCTGAACCGTGCAAAGAAGTCGCAGGAGGAATCTCATGAGCAATAAGTGGGAGAAACTCCAGGTGAATATCGACAGCAGCGACAACGCTGAGAAAGATGGCCGCGAAGAGCAGCCCAGCGCTGCTACAGCTGCTGCCGAAGATGCTTCCAAGCAGAAAGCGGACAAAGGCGCGGGCCCCATCGCGCACATCGACTGGTGGCTCAAACACAACTTCCCGGGTCACGAATACGCGGTGTCCTTCGGTTTCCTTGGGCTGATCACTGCAATTCTGCTCTTTTTGATCGGCTTTTGGCGGACTTTGCTCGTGGTGATCCTCGTGACGCTCGGCGTCGCAATCGGGCAGAAGTTCGATGGGGACCCGAAGATCTTCACCTTTTTCCACAACCTATTCCGTTCCCGTGATGAGAGGTAATGATACAAGGAGTGTACGATGGCACAAGATACTGATGAGAAGACAAAGACGACTGCGCAGGCTAGCGAGAATGATGCCCAAGACATCAAAGTGACCGGCAAACCGAAGTCGATGAGCAACAACGAGGATATCGAAGCGGCGGAGGATGACGACAACTCTGAGGATTCGCTGACCTTCTCAAATGGTGTGATCGAAAAGATCGTCGCTTTGGCCGTGCGTGACGTCCCCGGTGTTGTCGGTATGAAAGGCGGCTGGGTCAGCCGCGTTCAGGACGCCTTCGGCGCCACGAGTCCGAGAAAGGGCGTCACGGTCGAAGTCACTCCGGACGCTTCCGTCAGAGTCAACATCTCAGTTTTGATTGAGTACGGCGCCTATGCCCCGCAGATCTTTGAGGACGTGAAGAAAGCTGTCGTGAAGCAGGTTATGGGCATGACGGGGCTGCAGGTGGCCGGTGTAAACCTGCGCATCGAGGATGTGCTCACCCCCGAAGAGGTCAAGCGTAGGAAGGCCGATGCCGACAGGCTGGAGCAGCAGGACAGCGCGGAGTCGGCAGAGGCTGACAAGTCCGAAAAGACGGAAGAGCAGCTAGTGGATCAGAAGATAGAGGCTACTGCGGACTAGCGTCCCCCATAAAAAATCGTGTATCCTATAAGCGTCAAGCAGATTACTTGGCGCTTTCTTTTTATGCTCTGATTCCCTTTTCTGATGCCGCTTGATATTAATAATCTATTTAGACGAAAATAGGGTGTTGGTGTGTGCGTGCGGTGGAGGATCACCGTCTGAAAAGTCGACGTCTACCAGCGCCTTTCAGGTCGCGCTAAAGTAGAACATTAACGGGTGAAAGAAGCATACCATGAGTCGTATTCCTACCATAATTGATATTGATCCTGGTATCGATGATGCAGCGGCTCTCTTCATTGCGCTCACCTGTTCAAGACTCGATACGCGGCTGATTACGACGGCGGGAGGATCCATCGACGTCCATCAGGCCACCGCGAATGCCCTGAAGCTGGAGGCTTTTTTAGGAAGCCGTATCTGGGTTTCCACCGGCATCGATCTCCCGAATTCCGAAAAACGTCACTACATGGAGCCCAAGCTTGGCCCGTCAGGCCTCGGTAACTGGGTCTTCGCCGACGAGGCAGAGGATCTGCTTGCCAACCTACCCGCCGATGAGGCGATGTACCAGACGATCAAACAGGTCGATTCCGAAGGCAAGAAGATCTACATTATCTGTTTGGCTCCGCTTTCGAACCTGGCATCGCTCCTTATCAAACATCCGGAGGTCAAGCCGATGATCGGCGGAGTGTACTGTATGGGTACAACGCTTGAGGACAAGGATACGCTGCAGCAGGCAGGCCGCAATGTGGCTGCCGACCCGGATGCTGCCCGTGTTGTCGTGAATTCCGGACTCAATGTGAACTTCGTACCGCTTGAGGTGGCTGTACAGGTCCCCCTGAGCGAGCTTGATATGACCGATATCGCGCTCAGCGGCCGTATTGGGAATGCCGTCTACACAATGCTCTCTGGGGCAGAGAGCTTGGATGGAAGGGGTAAAGAGATCGCCGATCCCGTGGCAGTGGCGTTGGCGATCCACCCCAATTTCTTTACGATCAAACCTGCCACGCTCACCATCGGGAAAGACGGGAAACTGGATGTCGCAATCCCAGGAGACCATCCAAATGTGAAGATGGCGACGGCGGTCAACCGCGACGAATTTGTCGATTGGTTCAAGTGGGCGCTCGAGCGCGCTTCCCGTTAATCTTTTATATTTGTGCGACTTTGCTGCGATACGCCCAATCTGTGCACAACCGTCTGCGTTTTGCGTAGAGTAAGACGCGGAAGGTAGGTTTTATTACGCAACGCAACCAGAAGAACCTGATAGTCAAATGGATCGCGGGTATCTCCACGGCGCTCTTTCTCGTCCTCGCCACCTATGCGGGGCACGGATGGGAGCAGACCCAGCCGGTCCCCGAAGACCGGACTGAGACCGCGCAGGAAGAGCAACAGGAGCAGGGGATCGGAGGCCCCGCAGAGGGCTCTGATACCCCGCAGAACGTCTATGGGCTCTTTCCTCAGGATTCATACTATGACGGGACACGGCTGAGCGATAACGGTACCATGACGTTTCCTGAGGGGGATACCGGTTCCGACTCGCAGCCGCGCTCAATGTCTCTGCGCTGTGAGCTCGATGACTATCTCGATCGGAACTTCCCCAGAACTGGTCTGCCGGGGGTGGCGGTGATCGTCGTGAACGCGAGCGGTACCCAATATCAGAAGCTGCTGGGGGATATCACCTCAGAACATGACACGATGCTGATCGGGTCACTCACCAAATCCTTCTGCGCGATCTCCGTCCTGCAGCTGGCACAGGAGGGTGCGCTTGATCTGGATACCCCAGTATCCCAATATGTACCATCCTATGGCACCGATTGGGATGTGACGGTCAGAAGTCTGCTGAACCAAACCAGTGGCTTTGGCTACTATGAGTCGCTCTCAGAGGCGCACTCAGGGCCGATGAAGGGCAGGTTCTCCTACTCGAATGCGAACTACGACCTCTTGGGGCACATCGTCGATGCGGTCTCCGGCGAGCCCTACACCCAATACGTTGAGGAGCATGTGTTAATCCCATTGGGGATGGACGATTCCGGGGCAACCCTTGAGGACCGTGAGGCGGTGCATGGTCACCGCAACTATTTTGGATGGTCCGTGGCGGATGGCTTTGCCCGCGGCGACAGCGACGACGCTTGGGGAAGTGCCTCCTCCGGCTACATGTGCACGAGCCCCGCGGACTTCGCCAAATATTTGCAGATGTATCTCAATCAGGGCAGCGCAACGCCCACCGGTGGCGCTCAGATCCTGCAGCCTGCTTCAGTGCGCGCGATGTTCTTGAACAGAGTGCTGGATCCCACCTCTGATTCCTTCTATGGGATGGGGTGGAGCTCCTTCTATACAGATTCCGGGGAGCTCATCCTCTCACACGACGGAGACGTGGAAAACGGTGTGGCGAGAATGATGATCCTGCCACAGCGGGGGATTGCCCTGGCAGTCCTCGGGGATGCCGCGGATGCCTTCGGCGGCAATGACGCCTTCTATGCGATGGCAGGCGGGGTGGTTGCCTGCGTGATGGGCGCAGAACCTGACGATGTCTCTCCGATGCTCCGTATCCAGCATCACCTGGGGATGGACTTTTTCTACTTCATCCTTATTGCGATCGCCGTGATCCCGATTGTGTGTTTCGGTAAGTGGAAGCAGGATGTGAAGACCCAGCCTCACACGCAGCTTGTCTGGCGTCTGATCACGCTGCAGGTGCTGTTCCCGCTTACGGTGTATTTCCTGCCCATCTGGCAAAACTATACCTGGCGGGACACCCTGACCTTTATGCCTGACTTCAGTATTGTCTGCATCGGCTGTATCGTCGTGAGCGTTGCCTGCGGCATCGCTAAAGCGGTCGTACTGGTCCGCTCCTCAGGTAGTAGCAAGGCAGTTGTTAAGCGGTAGCAGAAACGGCAACCTCTCAGATGTACTGAGGTGCTGCCGTTAGTATCACGTCTGTTGTGGGAGAGCGCTAGAAGCCGGCGTAAACGAAGGTTGCGGGCGCGGTGTAGCCTGAGAAATTGACGAACCAGAAGAGCAGGATGCCCATTGCGACGACCGAGACTGCGGAAAGGACATAGACCAGCACGGGATGGTCATTCGCATAGGCGATGATTGTCTTCTTCGTGTCGGCGACCGGTGTGAACTCTCTCTTCTTTGCGCTCATACGTCCCCCTTGGCTCCCCTCATATCGTCCAAGCCTTCAGCGGTTGCGGTGCCGTAGCCCCAGCCACCGAGGCAGTCGTCGTCCTGGCCCATAATGAAGTGGTAGATCGCGCGCTCGATGTGAACCCAGCCACGCCAGCCGGGGTGGACTGTATCCGCAAAAAAATAGCGCTCATACTCGAAGGGGGAGAAGTCCGCATAGGTGACCCCGGCGGTATCTGTGGCATCACGCAACCGTTGGTAGTAGCCGTCTCTGGTCTCTTGCGGCACGCCTACCCGATCGTACCAGGGCCCGTGCATCGGCAGCATCACGACGAGCGTGGAAGCTCCGCACTCCTGGGCTACCTGGAAGAAGAGGTTGAGCTCACCCCATTCATCCTCTGCCTGATCGAAGGTTTGGTTCTGTTCAGGAGAGAAGTGGGAGTTCCGGGTCCAGTAGGAGTTGTAGATCCCAAAATCGTTGTTCGTGCAGCGGTTTGCCCCCTCATCGCTTGCCTGCGCCAAGAGGGTCTCCCAGTCAGGCTCACTAGTGTAGTAGTTGATCGCGCGCTCCCGGCTCTTGCTCGGTGCGCCTGTGACCATCTTCTCCAGCTCTGATCTGATACGCAGCGTATTCTGCTCGTGTTTCTGCAGGTCGTTCAAAGCATCCGCCGGGGTATCCTGGTTGGCGGCTGCGACCGTCCCCGCATCGATTCCCAGATTGAGCACGTGCTGTCTGATCGTGGCCTTGAGCTCACCTGAGATCATCGTGTTCTGGCAGAAAGCTCGGTAGAGCTCGTAGTTGAAGAGGCCAGTGAAGTTGGAGCGTGAGCCGTTGCCCTTGAAGAACCATTGGGGGCTCACGAAGAGCACACACTCGTGGTTCTTGGCACGGCCCATATAGGCTCCGCAGGCGATCGCCTGCCACAGGCTCTGGTCGTAGGGCTGGCCGATAACGGTCATATCGACCCCGGTGTTGTGCTCTCCGAAGACCGCCTGTGGAACTTCCGGGATCAAATCCTTGGAGAAGTAGAACTCAGAGGTACCGAAGCAGAAGCGTCCGTTCTCGCTCATGTTGGTGAGGACAAACTCGATAGCTTCGGACTTGGGCATACCGTAGACGTAGTCGTAGACGCGCGAGCCGTCGGCTTTATTCTCCAATTTGGGAAACATCAGCCGATCGGCGCCGACAAGGCTGGCACCCAGTGCTGCCAAGCTCCCCGCAGTTGTCTTGAGAAGGGTCCTTCTGGTAATCATAGGCGTATCACTTTAGGCGTTTTTCAACCTGTTTGATAATGAGGTTGGGGGTGTTCATTTCGGAGCGCTGGACCTCGGTCGGGGCGATCGAGACGCCGAGCTCATCTTGGATTGTGACGAGTAGCTCGATTGCGCCCATCGAGTCGAGGTAGCCTTCCTCGAAGAGGTCACCATCCATATCGGAGGTGGCATCGTCATCGCCGGCGACATCGACGATCATGTCCTTAATCTTTTCTACGAGCTGATTATGTGTCATAGCCATACTTTATGCTCCTCCCAGAAGCAGTGAAATCTGACCGTTGAAGATCGCAAAGCCGAAGAAGACGAGCTGTATCACGATGAACCAGGAGATAATCCGATATGCGGTTCCATGGCGGTGCTTCTTGTAGAACTTCGTCTTTTCCCAACTTTGTTCGAGGGCTAATAAGATGCCGTGGTAGAGGCCGTAGCACACGTACTCAACGGTCGGCCCGTGCCAGAAGCCCATAACCACCATATCAATAATCAGGGCTGCCTGCGCAGTATGTAACCGTCTGTTCTTCCCGCTGAAGGTCTTATGCTCGATCATCCAGCGCGCGAGACGCATGAAGACGAAGTCACGCAGCCAGGTGGAAAGCGTGATGTGCCAGCGGTTCCAGAAGTCGGTGATGCTTGTAGCAACAAAGGGTGCCTTGAAGTTGCGGGGAACCTTGATCCCTAAGGCGTAGCCTGTCCCCATTGCCATCATCGAATAGCCTGCGAAATCGAAGAAGAGATAGAGGCCATATGCGTAAGCGTTTCTGATCTGGCGCCACAGCGCAAGCCAGAAGTCCTCCCCATACTGTGCCCAGGTCTCCGGCACCCAGTAGGTCCGCGCGATCGTAGCGAAGACGATGTTGTAAACCATACCGATCATAATGAGGAGGATGCCTTTGGCGAGCATTCCTTCGTACTCACCTTTGGGAAGCGTTCTGTCCAGATCCTCCTGAAAGCGCCGAGAGCGATCGATCGGCCCTGAGGTAAAGGTCGGGAAGAAGATCAAGAAGTAGACGTAGTCAGCAAGGTCCATAGCGGTGGTGAGGCCATCCTTGGTCTCGATCAGCACCTGCACCACACGGAAGGTCACATAGGAGATTCCCATAAAGCCCAGGATATTGGTCGCGTAGGTCTGGGTGATCTTGGAAACCACGAGCGGTACCAGTGCGCACACCAAAGCTATCTGCAGGCGTATCTTGGACTTGGGTTTCTGCCACACCCATTGGGTCATGAGGGCCGAAAGCACGACGTAGGCCGCCGCGTAGATGCCCTCGATGGGGGTGCGGAAGAAGAGCCAGAAGAGCATGAAGACCGAGGCGCCGAGCCCGAAGCGCTTGAGCGGCTTCTCGTGGATGCCCAACCAGGCGGCGATACACATGATGATCGTCAGGAAGACGAAGAAGCTTGTGTCAGCAAAGAAATTCATACGTTATGGACTTCCGACTATTTGAGGTCTTTACGGTCGATTTTCCCGTTGTTGGTGAGTGGCAGCGCATCGAGGATCTTGACCAAGCGAGGCACCATGTAGGCCGGAACGCTCTTGCTCAAGGTCTGCTTGATCGCGCGCGGGGTGATCTTTCCCTTGTGTTTGTCGTCCAGCACAACGAAGGCTTTGAGGGCACTGATGCGGCCTTGGCGGCGCATCGGGATGACGCAGGCCTTATCGACCCCGTCGATCCCGCGCAGGTGGTTTTCAATATCCCCGAGCTCGATCCTGAAGCCGTTGAGCTTGATCAGGGTACCCATGCGCCCTTCGTAGTGGAGAAGCCCCTGCTCGTCTAAGTGTGCCAGGTCGCCGGTGCGGAAGGCTCTGACTGGGGTGCCGTCGCCCAGCTTCGCTTCGCTGAAGGCCTGGGTGGTCTTCTCCGGCTGTCCGAGGTAATCCTTAGCGACCGTGTCACCCACGATTACGACCTCACCGCTCTCACCGGGTTTGCAGACCTCACCCAGAGGGCCGCCAGCCTCCTTGACCTTGCGGATTACAAGCTCGGTGCGGGGACGGGGATAGCCGACCGGCAGCGGCCGATTGTCTTTGAGCATCTCATCGGTGATCTCACAGTAGGTCACTGCGACGGTGGACTCCGTAGGGCCATAGGTGTTGGCAACCACTGCCTCCGGGAAACGCTGCTTCAGCGCACGGGCAACCCGATGGGTGAGGTAGTCACCGCAGAAGAGGAAGAGTGAGACCTTGGGTAAGAGCTCACGGTTGAAGCCCGGATCTGCCAGGCACATATCGGCAAAGGGTGGGGTGGAGACCCATACGTCCATGTTTGAGTTTTTGAGTTCTTCAAAGAGATGGCGCATATCGGTTGCGGCATCTGGGGTGATTCCGTAGAGGCAGCCGCCGGTGCTGAGGGCACCGATAACCTCAAACTCGGAGAGGTCAAAGGAGTAGGGCGCCTGGTCCATAAAGACCTTGCTGCCCTCACGGATCGTCGGGAAGGTGTTGAGCCAATCCATAAAGTTCGCGACATCGTTTTCAGTGACTTCGATGCCCTTCGGCTTCCCAGTGGAGCCGGATGTGAAGATGATGTACTGGGTCTCCTCACCGGTCACCCAACACTCAGGTTCAAAAGGAAGCTGTTCAACGGTCCTATCTGTTTGATTGTCTTTCAGGACCTCAGGCAGAAAGACGTAGTCGCTTTCACTGTGGACGTCGGCATGCTCATGGTCGAGTGTGACAAGCACTGTCGGATCACATTCGAAGGCAGCCTTGAGCTGTTCACGCATGGATTCGACGCGCGTGGAGGGCATCGACACGGTCACCGGAACATAGGCGTGGCCGGCGCGCAAACAACCGATCAGCGTCGCAATCATCAGATTCGACTTGTCACCGATTACGATGACGGGAACCGGTTTCTCTCCGGTTCTCAGTTTGTGCAGCTTGTTCGCAATCCGTCCTGACAGATTCCAGAGCCCGGCATAGGTGAGTGGCTCTTGCCCCAGCATCGTGAATGCGGGCGCCTCAGGATGGGTGGTGGCGGTGGTCCAGATCTTCTCGAGCAGAGCATTGTGGGCGTGATCAGATGCGTGTGCTTCCGTAGTATAAGCAACCATGCGACCCTCTTTTGTTGCGCTACTTGACCTATTCAAATACCTAAAAGAAAATCCTAGTCAAACAATCCCGAAAGTAATTTACGCGATGCAGAAAATGAATCAATAGACATAAAAAACGCTTAGAACTTTGAGACTTCGGCATGATTGTGGGTAACACACTCCGCCTCTGACTACAACTACATATTGCAAAAGCCACCCTGGCTTCTGTAAAGTATCAGCGTCAAAACTGCAACAAACAGAAGACAAGGTGGCCTTCTTTGATACTTCATGTAAGAAACTGCTCAACATCAAAAATACTGCTGTAGAGGCTCACGACATCTACAATGACCAGGATGGGGGCAACCCACATCCGCATGGATGAGTGTTCGTAGTGCGACAGGCACTGATCTGGCTATGATAGCGCATCGGTAAATCCCAAAGTCTGACGTGCTCTGGACTGGGGCGCCATCCTGGCAGAGTTTGAATGTCCTACCCACAGGCTTTTCTGTCCGAAACACAGTGTGGTAACTGCTGGCGTGCCTCTGGGCTTACCCAGAAAGATGCTCTACCAAGGAAGTTTGACCTTACCGTCAGCTGGCTTGCAGAATAGCTGCCCAGAAGTGGCGTGGCAACATCCATGCGCATCGGCTGGCAGACGGTTAAACTGCATTTCCAAAAGTCTGTGCGACCTTGAATCTATGCGCGCCAGGCGGCTGGACGGGCTTGTCCTGATCGGTATCGATAAGACCAACTAGCGCAAAGGGACACAAAATACATCATGGTTGTCGCAAACCATAACACCAACACCGCTGTATAGGTGGCTGACGGCCACGACAAATCTGCTCTGGAGCAGTTCTACAAAGGTCTCAGTAAGGAGTAGCTTGTCAGCATCCGGGTTGTCAGCGGCGACACTGCATGCTGGATCAAAACGAGCCTGCGCACTCTGCAAGCGCTGTGTCGATTCATTCCATGTCGCTGAGCGGGCCACAGATGTGCTGGATGAAGTCCGCAAAGACTGCTGGCATGCTGCTTTATGGCAGAGCCAAACAGCTACCCGCAGAAGCCACTCGACCCAAGGCTGACGGCAGGGTTGCAGCGAAGGTGTGACCAGCCCGCCGGCAGGCCTGCGAGATCAAGCACGCCACATACTCTTTTGGCAAGGCAGCACAACATCTCACGGAGAGCCAAAAAGAGGCTCTTCGCTACTTATGGTGGGTAGCATATCTGCACCCCTTGAGGGCGTGGCCTTTAAACGATAGGATTTTCCCTCGACAGGAGGCTGCGTTCCTAAGGTGCGATATGGATATTCAGGCAGGGATGCTGGCAAGGCTCTTTAAGAGATCCCTTGGGACTCAGCGACGAGTGGGAGCTCTGCGATGTCTGGTTTAAGGAGCGCGAGGGAGCGCAAGATGAGCTCCATGTGAGGGTGGCCCACAGGAAGGACCAGGTGGTGGAGTGCCCCGTATGCCACAGGATGTGCGGCAGAAGACGCACTTCACAGCGCTCTTTGAGGCGCAGCTGATAAGTGATGGCGCTCTTTGGCATGACCGTCTCCGCGATAGCGCATCTGGTGCACGAGACAGCCCACACGCATATGGTGCCTGCTGGGCAAGGCCGTGACCGAGGCGAGGGATGCCGCCAACTACTCGGATGTCGTGCGCGTAGGGATAGACGACACCGCCCGCAAGCGCAACCAAAGCTACATCAGCATCATGGCGGACCTCGACTGTCAGCGCGCCGTGGCCGTCACGCAAGGCAGGGACAAGGGGGCCTTAGGCAGGCTCTGAGACGAGCTTAGGGAGCACGCAGGGGACCGCACGAAGGTCTTAGAGGTCACGCGCGACATGGCTTAAGGCATACTCGCTGGGGGTCGCCGCCAAGATGCCCCAGGCCGCACAGAGCGTGGACAGCTTCCATGTGGTGCAGCTTCTGATGAGGGCGACAGACCCTGTGAGGTGCGCAGAGAGGCGCGAGTCCGCCTCGAAGCGCCGGCAGCTTGCCCAGACGAAGTACGTATGGCTCAAGAGGAGGGAGACCCTCACAAAGCGCCAGCTCGCGAAGAGGGAGGAGCTCGACCCTGCGAAGACCCATCTCAGGGAGGCACGCGCCTGCCAGATGGCAAAGGCGATGCAGGACGTCTATTCATGCGCAGACAGGGAATCGGCAGCCAGGGCCCCAGAGCGCCTCTGCTCGTGGATGGCGCACTCTGCCGTGGCCGAGATGAAGAGTGTGGCGAGGACCCTCAGGAAGGAGCGGGAAGGTATCCTCAACTGGTGGAAGAGGGGCTCCACCAACTCGTTCCTCGAAGGCCTCAATTCCGTCGTCCAGTCCGCCCGCAGCATCGCCAGGGGCTTCAGGAGCATCGACTACTTCAGGACGATGATCTTCTGAGCTGTAATCTTTTGGTGGACAGTGGGATTCAGGGACTGGCAACAGATATGCTCTGTCCAGATACCCACCTACCAACACCAACAGATTGAAGAGATGAGATGTCGCTAAGCGCAAGCGAGATAGAGAAGGCAAAGTCCCGCACGAAGCCGGAAACACCCAAACACTACACTGAAGAAGTATTGCCTCGAGGCTATCGAGTACTACAGGAAGGCACGTAAGGCCAACCCGAAGAAGAGCATCAGAGGATACGCCGCGAAGCTTAAGGATCAACGACAAGACCTTAAACGACTGGATCATCAAGCACTCAAAGACCAAAAGGGTGACCCAGGAAAGGACCGAGGTGCACAAGCAGCTCGACAGGGCCAACAGGCGCATACACGAGCTCGAAAGCGAAAATAAGTTCCCAAGAAAAGTGGCAGCCTTCTTCGCCGGAAGCCTCTGACGAAGGACAGGTTTTAGCTCATGCTGGAGAAGAGGGCAACCTACAGCGTCTCGATGATGGAGCGCGTACTGGAGGTGAGCAGGGCTCACTTCTACAGATGGCTCAAGGCCAAAGGCGGTGAGGACCTATGGGGTCCTATCAAGGAAGCCATCTGCGCGATATGGGAGGAAAGCGACAGGCGCTTTAGCTTTCGCAAGGTATGGACCAAGCTCACAGGAGATCCGAAGTTACGCAAAATTTACAGGCACGACCCGCTACCGCGTGCGCAGGTGCATGGCTAAGCTTGGGCATCTGCGGCATCTGATCCAATGCCTCCAAGAGAACGATACTGCCCGCACCTGATACCCCCGAGCGCCCCGCCCTCACCCGGCGCGACTTCTCGTGCCCTGTCCCGACAGCCAAGCTCGTGGGCGATATAACCTATCGCAGGACCACGGCAGGCTTTATATATCTTACCGTCGCACACGATCTGTGCACACACATGGTGGTGGGCTGAAGCATACAGGACAACATGAGGGCAGGCCTTGTCGTCTTTGCCCTGAAGATGGCATATTCGCGCGGATACGTGGCCGGAGGGGCCATATTCTAAGCAGCCCAGGCAGCCAGTACATAAGCTCAAAGTTCGCCGCCTGCTCAGCCGTACCCGACGTGAGGCTCTCCGTGGGGAGAACCGGAAGCTGCCACGACAATGCGCTCGCCAAATCCTTTTTCGCCACGCTCAAGAACGAAGGGTACTACCACAAGCGCCTCTTCGATGCAGCAACGACCAAGCACAAGGCACACGAGTTTAATCGAGTCGTACTACAACCGCTTCTGCCCGCATAAGTCCATAGGAGATCGCGTACCGGCAGAGGTGATGCAGGAGTTCTTCGAGCGTTTCGAGAGAGGCCTTGCATACGATCCAAAGGTGATGCAGACCGCATAGAATCTGAGATTTCTCTGTCCATTATATTGACAGGGCTCAGTATTGGGCGTACTGCATGAAGGAGTCTTTGCGGCTTCCTTTAAAATCGGGAAATGTCAAACAGGCAGAAACCGACCTTAAACACAGGCTCAAGTGGACAAGCCACAGCAGGATAGCGGCACTCTACGACCTGTATGAGAAGATCAAGCACCACAAGGATCATATCCTGAATACGATCCGACTGAAACTGAGCAATGCCAGGATTGAGGCAACCAGCAATAAGATCAGCTGATTGTTCACAAGGCATATGGATTTCGGAATATACAGAAACATGATAGATATGGTATATCTCGTATGTTCTGATATCTGTGTTCCACTTCCTAACCGAAAACCTATACCCGCTGATGTGGCTTAGTTACTGGAGAAAATGGCATTTCTCACCCACAGGGGTGCCTGAAGAGTCTAATTTACACACAAATTTGGACTTGACCACTAGATCCCTAAGAGTGCCCGCAGCTCATTGATCGTATGTGCGATTTTGTATGCTCCGGCATCCGTGAGCTCGGATTCCGGTGCGGTATGCCCGTAGGTGACCCCGATCGTGGGGATGCCGACTTCATTGGCAGATTGTACATCGTACTTGCGGTCTCCGACCATCATGGCCTGTTCAGGGGCCGTTTTTGCAATGATCTCCTGGATTGACTGCGTCTTGGGATGGGTGGCGGTGTCATCCTGACCGAAGATGTACGTAAAGTACTGGTTGAGATTCCAATCTTCCAGGGAGTGCTGGAGAAACATCTGGCGCTTTGAGCTTGCGGCGGCGACGCATTTGCCCGCATCGTGCAGGTCTTTTAGCATCTCAGGCACACCGGGATAGGGAGGCCAGGCTTCTTTCCCCAGGTTGCCGTAGATCTTACGGTAACGGGCGGTGATGATCTTCGCGTCTTCCTTTGAGTAACCCAAAACCGTTGAGAAGGCCATCGGGAACGGCGGTCCGATTAAACCGGGGATATCTTTGAACTTCTCTTTGGGCATCCCGTAGTCCTTCAAGACCTTGGTTGCAACCGCGATGATGCTTTTCGGGGTGTCGGCGAGGGTGCCGTCGAAATCAAAGATAATGACCGGGCACTTGGTCGTGTCAACGGTAAAGGTAGCCATACAGTTTTGCCCTTTCTGAAAAATTGTCACATCGTGTTCAGTATAAAGGCTCTACCGTGGCGCCGGCCGAAGTTGACCGAAACAATCATTGGAGCCTTCACGTCACACGTCAATCCGTTACTTCCTCAGGCAAGGTCGAGCGCAGTCTCCTCAAAAAGAGCTGGCCGGCCTTGGATTGGGCGATGTTCTTCTGCCAGATCAGGGTGAGCGGTTCGGTGATGTGGGGGACTAAGGGGCGGAAGGTCAGCTCGTCTTTCTTGAAGCTGTTAATCAGGCGGTCAAAGGTGATCACACAGGACTGATCTTTTACGATCAGCATCTGGGCATTGAAGACCAACGTGAAGGTACCCATGATGTGCATACGGCTGCTAAGGTTACCCCACCAGTCCTTGAAGCGGTGCTCCTCCAAGGCTTCCTGAGAGACCATGAGCTTTCGATACACTAAATCCTCCGGGCCAAGCGCGGCTTTGCTCGCGAGCGTATCGTTTTTGTGCATCATCACGCCCCACTGCTCACGCTCTGGTAGCTGCAGGTAGTTATAGGGCTCAAGGGGCCGCTGTCCCGTCAGCACTGCAAAATCTACGACGCCGTTGTCGAGTGCCCACTCCATCTCACTTGCGTTGCCGTTCACCAGATGGATCGTGATGTCCGGATAGTCCTGGGTAAGGGCATTTAAGACATTCATCATGCGCTCGACACCGATACCTTCGCCGACGCCCAAGGTGATATCGCCCGAGACAGTTTGGTTGGCGCTGATGTTAGCCTTCGTCTGATCTGCCAGTTTGACGATCTGGGCGGCTTTGTCCTGCAGGTAGCGACCCTCGTCGGTGAGCGTTACGTTGTGGTGGCTCCTCACAAAGAGCTGGACTCCGAGTTCCCGCTCCAGATCGGAGATCTGCTTGGACAAGGTCGGCTGAGTGATCATCAGCTGCTGGGCGGCTTTGGTGAAGTTGTGCTGTTGCGCCACCGCCAGAAAATAGCGTAGAACCCGCAATTCCATAGGCGCTCCTCAGTGTGTATCAACAATAACTTATGTCTATTGTAATCGATATTAAATAAGTATTTTCAATATCAAGCCCAATCTGCATAGCTGTGCTCGACAGGCCCACTGTAGGGTATCCCATTGAGGTATAGCTGACAGCTAAACACACCTGAAAGATCTTCTCCCGGCGAGGCGTTGCGTTCCTTACGTTGTGGTAGTTTCCCGCCGACACGACCTACCGAGGCGATAGTGAACTACCACATGACATACGCCGACAGCTTTATGGCTGCCACCTTGAGGCTAGCAGGGGATACGTGCAGCTTAGCACCTGCCGGATACCGTCCTTTTCTGTCCCGGGACTTCGATACGTATCCGCCAAAGGTCTGCCTATGGTGCAGATCTGTGCGCTTCAAGTGTGACAGGTGCAACCGCGACGGCGCCCAAAGATAGCTCTGTCTTGCCTGTGGCAGAATCTTTACCCCTGCAGTTAGGCACTGTCTTCTATTCAAGGCAACTGCCTGTCGTAGAATGAGCGTTGTTTTTGCTGAAGATCCTTAAGCAGTAAGAGCAAGGCGGCATGCACCTGTGACACCAGACCCCTTTGTAGTAGAGGGCACCATGCTCTCACAGAGGGTGTGGCTCGACGAGACATCACTGTCCACTCGATTCTGCCGAGCGTGTCGGTTCTCCAAAAACAAAGATCTGCATAGGTGCTACCGCAGACGTGCACAGGGTCACAGAAGGAGGGGTGCAACAAGACGAGCTGGAAAAAGACATAGGATACCCTCTTGAGGTCATAGCGCAAAAGAATCCGTGCTCGTGTACGACATCTGGGGCCTTAGGAGTAAGGTGCACGGTACTAAGGCATGCTGCCGGGCAGTGACGATCCCTAAGACATAGTCAGCTAGGAGTGCAACCCGCTCAAGAGTCTGTTCGCACAGCGTCTTGTGCAACATCAAAGACTCAATAGAGGATAAGCTCGCCTGGGTGCTGGGGCGTGCCATGCGCTGCTAAAAAATCTCAGATACTAAGACTTCTTTGCAAAAGAAGACCAGCTGGCAGGTCATGCAGCCAGCACAGCTATGTAAATTGGGCTAATGGCTAAGCACTTCCAGCACACTCCCAACGCTTCTGATCACCCCTGCACTGTACGATATGGATACAAAGTGATGCATCCGTCAAAGCAGAGAAAGACATAGCCAAAGGGCATACAGGCGGGCTTGAGCCTGAAGGAATGCAAGCGCAGGGAGAAACGCTCATGAACCTCACAGAGAGGTATCAAGGAGAGGAGTCGTACGAAAAAGGCTTTTGGGAAAGAAGTTCCCCTGAAGCTTTGCCTGTCCGGCCTGCAAAGGGGCCAGCTGCTCAGAAGGTGTACGGGCATGCACACACATATGGTAGTGCACGAGATATTTAACACCGGCTTTAGCCTCACTGCAGACACGATGATGGAAAACACCCACCTGCCTTCAGGACGTGGTTTGTGGCCTTCTGCCTCATGGCATACCAAAAGGCTGAACACGAGCGCACGTGCTCAAGCGCCAGATAGGCCACAGCCACAGGACAGCGTCCTCGCTGCTGTGCCATAGCGAGATTGAAGTGTACTCGATGTCCTCTTAGCTGACACACTCGAGGTGGACGACTCCTATATAGAAGCCAGGGCAAAAGGCACAAGGGGATGAGCCCATGCTCGCTGCGATGGACAGGGTGCCTGCGTCAATCCGCTGGGCTAAGGACTGCTCAGGGGACTTTTGGCAGGTCGAGGATAGGAGCGGATGTATGCAGCGGGATATCGGTCGGGCTCT
Organism: Atopobium sp. oral taxon 416; assembly: GCF_018128285.1. NCBI lineage: Bacteria > Bacillati > Actinomycetota > Coriobacteriia > Coriobacteriales > Atopobiaceae > Atopobium > Atopobium sp. oral taxon 416. The sequence goes on along the minus strand of NZ_CP072380.1, from coordinate 1,914,399 downwards.
CCGCCTTCTGCAGGCTCGCCCAGAAGGAGTGTGACAGCTTCGACGGTGGTGTATCGCTTCCCCTGAGGTCTGCAGGCTCATCTCGAATATCAAGGCATATGTCTGTAGCACGTTCCATAGCCTGCCGAAGGCGCACACACAGTCGTATGCGAACTTTTTCAGCTAGAGGTACAGCCACAGGGGCTACAACGATGCATGTATAGAGCTCCTGCATGGGATATACCTTGTGCACGTTCCGCTCTCCGGCATCGCCGCGACAGCCACACTGCAGCCGAAGTTGCCTAAGCCGCTTGCAGTTTGGCAGACCTAACTGTGCTGCAAGTACTCAGCAGCCACTTATCCATTCTACGGGTTGTTGAAGATTCCGACTCAATGCAACGCTTCGCCACTTGACCAGGCGTTGAGCATCTGTAGGTGCTTGGTTTCGATATGCCTTTGTCTCCCTTTCCAATAGGCTTTACCATAATGGGTAGAGAAGCTATAGCACAGTTTGAGGTAGGCGATAGCATGAGTGATGCATCGACAAAAGATACGAATGGTTTATCAGAGCTTAAGAAAATATTGGAGCGGCCTCGAGATGAAGTCGTTAAAGAATGCGAACATACGATTGTGGGGCAGAATGCAGTGGTCGAGCAGGTCGTCGACCTGCTGTACGTGTGTCTGCAGCGGATGAGGATGCGTGCCGCGGGGACCGATGAACTTGACTTACCCCGTGCCTGCTCTTTCATGTTGGTAGGCTCCACCGCCTCTGGCAAGTCGTTCATTATGAAAGTCGTCGCCCGAGTGATGGGGATCACGTTAGTCAACATCGATTGCACCGGTATCACCGGCGCCGGCTGGGCGGGGGATTCGGTCTCCTCAGAGCTCAGACGGGTGGGACATACCTTGGACCAGCATCCGGGGCAGCCGGTTATTGCTTTCTGGGATGAGGCAGATAAGTTGGTCCGTTCCACTGAAGGCAATCAGCGTGGTTTTGACGCCCAGGGCAACCTTCTCAAGTTGCTCGATGGGGAGGAGATGATGCTCGAGCCCTCAGAGCCCGGCCAGCAGGAGATGACGCTCAACACCTCACTGATCCTGAATGTGTTTGCGGGAGCCTTCTCCGGGATTGAGAAACTCGTTCATAAGCGGCTTATCTCCCACCATGTAACGGTTTCGAATTTGAAGACGCACCCGGACCTGATGGATCTCAATGAACTCTATCGACAAGTCAACTTACAGGATATTATCTCCTGGGGCTTTATGCCTGAGTTGGTAGGACGTTTCGGTGCCGTGGTGAGTGTGCCTTCGCTCTCGGTCGACTCACTGCATCGTATTGTCAAAGGCTCTGAGCGCTCTCTGGAGCACCGCATTACCAACCTGCTAGGGGTGGGCCGTGAGTTTGTAATCACCGATGCGGCAGCCCGGGTGATCGCCCATGAGGCAAAGAGGAGCGGCTTAGGCGCCAGGAGGATCGACCAACTCTCCAACCGCTTTATCGCACAGGCACTGGTGATGCTCCAGAACAAGAAGGATGCCAACCGCGTTACCTTGGATACAGATGAGGAAGGAAGCTTCAAACTCACTGCCGATACCAACGGAGAGCTCGCCAAGGAGGCTGTCGAGGCACAGAAGGAGGCAGCCCAGGAAGCTTCCAGCGTCGCGCAGGCGCTGGAATCCCAGGAAGAGTTGACCAATATCTTCACGCCGGATGCCAAGCTTATTGCGGGGGTCGACCAGGCAGTGGCAGGCTCCCGCTGGAGCGAAGCCTCAAAGACGCGGGAAGGTGCTGAGCTGCTCGCGCAGCGGCTCTGCAGCTATCAGAGCTGGCGTCAGAAGGATGAGCATGAGCTAATTGCCGCGCAGCTCCTCACCCGTGCCGTGATCGGCTATCTCAACGTGAAGAGCGGCAGCCAGAGCTTGGGTAAGGTGATCGCCTACATCAAACTCTCCAATGTGCACCTCAAAGAGGGTTACACCTATCTTGACCTGCTGTTCTTTGGTCGCGTCGACCTCTGTGGTATCCGGGGACTGGAAGAGGAAGCGCAGAGTGATCCCGCGCTGTGTACCCCGGACATTTTGACGACGCTGTCCTGCTATCGGAGGTTCCTCAGCTATCCGGAAGATGTTAGGAAACTGGCAGCGAACCTCGCCTGTGCCCGTGCGCTCTCTGCGGCAAAGTCACCGACGGAGGCTCAGTGGCTCAGATCTGATATCAATGAAGTGTCCGATGCGCTGGATAAGGATATGCCGTTTGAGCAGGGGCAGGGCATGCCCTTGATGTTCTGAGGGGTTTTGAACAAACAAGAGGCAAGCAGGGCACTGCACTTACGTGCGGTGCCCTGCTTGCAATTAGATGTGTAAGGACTGCCTTCCTACTTCATTTTGTTCTTGCGGTTAACTCTGGTGGGCGTGCGAAGCTCTTCTGCTCGTGCCATAGACAGCGGCTTTGCGCGGTTTCATCAGGTTATCGAGTGCTGCTATCACGAAGCCGAAAGCGACCATCAGGATGTAGCACAAGACGGCGAGGAGAATGACCGAGCTTAAGCCGGAAAGCGTGATATCAAAGAGCGGGTAGGGGAATGTTCCTGCGCCACTCAGCAAGAAGATGCCAGCAGTGTTGGTGCTGAATACATTGACTGCGAGTTCGACTACAACGAGGTAGATGGCTGCCGGAAGCGGATACAGGAATGGTGCCCACATATGAGCTGTGCCCTTGGGATCAAAAAGGAGCCAGTCGACCACAACCAGAATAGGCATAAGGTAGTGGAAGATCAGGAACGGCACGTTCTCAAAACCGGAGTAGGTATTGATACTGAGATTGAGGATTGCTGCGGAAAAATAGACTACCAACACGCTGCAGATCATCAGGCTGTGCTTGAGTCCCGGAAGCGCTAAGCGTCTCTCATGACCGCCCTGTGCGGTATAGATCAGCTCAATCAGCGAGTCGATAATGATCGCGATGCAGAGCAGTGGGGCGAAGTAGTGGAACATCAGCGGTGAGACTGATCCCCGCAGGATATTCGATTGAGCGAGCAGTGCGATTACGCCCGCGATGATTATGATGAGCTTCCAGATGATGAAAGCAGCCCGTGAATGGATTCTCATGATGGTATATCCCTTTGTGTGAATATGAGTGATTGAGCTCAACTAGCCCAGAGCCAACATTGAGGATACCCCGGCGGGGATAGCGATGACGTCGAATACAACCAAAAGGCAGATAACGACGTCACAGATGATCTTTAAGATCAATACGGCGCGTGAGAAGTGCCGGCGCGCCTCGTTTTTCTTGGAGACTGAGAAGATGATCGAGAAGATCAGGCCCACAACCGGGATGCAATAGAGTACGAGGTACCAAAAGTAGGCTGCGGTCGAGAGGCCTTCGCTAGCCTCTTCCTGGATTTTATTATCCTGCTCTGAGAAATGTTTTGCCATAACAAGTAGTCCTTATCTGTTGCTGCGTTATATAGATTCTACCTGATTGGTATGTCTAACCTTTTAAAATGTGCCCAATTGGACGCAGACCTTTCTACCGAACACAGAATCATATGGTTTCACCACGCGCAATTGATTGTATCCCCAAGGTTGGTATAGAGCTAATGACTGAGGACCTCCAGCATAACCACAGGAGTTCCTGTCGCCTCCAAACCGTACAATGAGGATACAAGGTTGATGCATCCGAGAGGGCAAAGAAAGAGATGGTAAAGGGGCATGCAGGCGCTCTGAGTAGGCTCGAATGCGAGAGCAAAGAGACATTGATGGGCCTTTTGGAGAGGTTCTCAGACGAGGAGTCGTGCGAGGGGAGGCTGCTCGAGGAGAAGGTCTCCGGCGGCTTTGTCTGCCCGGTGTGCGCCAATACGTCCTGCTCGAAGGTCTGAGGCCGCGCGCACAAGTGGCAGTGCACGAAGTGCTTACACCAGGTGAGCGTGAGCGCAGGGACTATTGATGGAGGGCACGCATCTCGAGCTCAGGAAGTGGTTCGTAGGCGATATGGCTCATGTCCGCCCAGAAGGCAAGGATCAGCGCCTGCGCCCTGCAGAAGGCAGATAGGCTGCAGCTTAAAGACGGCAGGGTGGGTCCTTTTAAGGATATACTCGCCTGGGTCAGATCGCAGTGCGTTCAGTGTCCTTGCAGCTGACACACACGAGGTGGACGACTTCTATATCGGCGCCAAGGCACCAGGCAAAAGCGGACGCGGCACAAAGCAGCAGCCGATGCTTAACAGCGGCAGGCAGGGCGCCTGCCTTCTGCGCTGCGCAGAAGGGGTGCTCGAAAGATTGCTGGCGCCAGGTGGGGCATGACCAGCTCTGCCATACATCGAAGATAAGGGCGGAGGGCTGGAGCGGCAAAGCTTGCCGGCCTCTCTTCGTTTTGCGGGCTCGTCTAAAGAAAGTACGACAGAGCGGACGGGGATGCATCCCTTCCCATGGTCCACAGGGTGATATCCACCTTCAAGGCCTACGTTGAGGGTGCCTTCCATGGCCTTTCCAAGGCCCACATGCACTCCTTGCGGACTCACTCAGCTAAAGATACAGCCACAGGGATGCAGGGGATGGCTGCATGGAGCTGCTGCACGAGATGTGCCTCATCCATGTCTTGCTCTTTGGCATCGCAGCCACCGCGACGGTCCCGCCGAAGATGCCTTCGATCTTGCCTTAAGCCGCTTACAGTTCAGGGAGCCTAACTATGCTGGAGGTACTCAGCCATTTCTTGCGAATCCCATTGTTTCGCCAAGGCTCTTCCTCAATTAATGGAAAGCGATTCGGAAACGTGTTGAGCGAAGAGGCAGCATCTTAGACCATATCAACAAGATGCACAGCAGCATTCGGGCTACCAAGCTCCAATGCAATGTAATGAGCTATTTCTGCAAGCTGACTTTTCGCCTGCCACGTCATCTCTATTTCGAAATGAGCTACATCTACGATGTCAGCTCCTTCCTGACATCGTTAAGCGCCGAATGGAGATCCTCGGAGTCACCTTCTTTTGCCTGACGCAGCCCTGTATCCATCATTGCATCGAACTGTTCTTTTGACATCTCGTCTCGAGAGAGCGGGCGCGCAGGGAGGGAAACATCGAATGGTATCCTGCGCCGAATAATAATCTGCCGATAGAGCATATTGATGAGCACAGATGCAGGTACGCCAAGTTCATCCAGAATGCCCTCTGCCTCAGACTTGATATCGGGCTCAACTCTTGCGACTACATTTGCTGTCTTTGCTGCCACAACTTATCACCTCTAGCCATTAATAGTATAATATTTGTTATACACAAGCAATACATTGTTTATCATACTGGCAGATATATCTGCTGTCAAATAGGTTTTCTGACAGTTTAGAAGTGTGGTGATAGGAACATAGGGGCCGGCGTGAATTGGTATGATTGTCCCGCCAACTTAGATTTGCCCGGGCGTCCATCTGGCCCTAAGTTTGGCGACGTCCCGACTGGATGGGCGCCTGGGCGGTGCGAGGATACAAAGGAGAAGATCGGGCTTGAGATCTTCGAGGAGGCTGCAACACGCCACAGGCCCGCGCCGTTGTGCCCCTCGTGCGGCGAAAAGTCCTGGATGACGGGAAGAGTACCGCCGGGCACTAGTGCTTCAGATGCCCAAGCTGCACGAAGCGCTACGCCGCCTTCTTGAGGACCATATTCGACGACTCGAAGAAGGACCTGCCCACCTTAGTCTTCTTCATTGAGCTGATGTGCTACAACGTGCCTTTAAGGGGCATCGCGAAGATCTGCGGGCTGAACCACAAGATTGCCTACGAGTGGCGCCAGCGCGTGTTCGCGACCGTGGACGGCTACGGGCAGGCCCGCAAGCGCGGCCTGTCCAAGCAAAAGCTGTGCATCGCCGTGGCCATCGACGCCTGCAAGCACGCGCTCGCCGTCGGGTACGGCAAGCCTTCCCGCGTATCAGGGATAGCCTGCGCTCTCACATCGCCAAGGGGGTCAACTGTGGTCGGGGACATGGAGAAAGTCGTACAGGTCCCCGGTCGAGGCGGTCAAAGGTGTGCACGAGGCCTACAGGGCACACGTCAGTGACCCGCAATACCTCGAGTGCATGGCTCTCGTGAACAAGCTCTGCTTTTAGCTCAAACGCTACCTGTGGCACTTCAGCGGCATGGACCTGAAGAGACTGCAGAGCTACCTGAACAGGTAGGTGTACCTGTTCGGTGTCAACCAGTCGTACGACAAATGGCCGAGATTGGAAAGGATGGTGCGCCATCTGATGATGGAGGACGCGACTTACCGCACGTCAGAGCCTTGCTAGACACACCACACTTCTAAACTGTTAGAATAGGTTTTGTCCTGTGAGGTCAGTCCACAGTCCTGTCCCCTGCGATATCCGTAAGCTCCGAGATGATAGGGATATGCTGCGGGCAGGCATGTTCGCACTGGCCGCAGCGGATGCAGGCATCTGCAAAGCTGCCACATCCTGCAATCTCTGCAAGTGCTTCGCGGGACTCCTGGATCTTCCTCTCTCTGAGGCGCAGGTTCTCCGTTGCAAAGATCTCAGGGATGGGAATCTGCTTCGGGCAGCCGGAGGTGCAGTAGTGGTATGCCGTGCACGGTATGCCGGATGAGCGTCCCATGAGCTCCTGTGCCTGTGCGATGGCAGCACGCTCTTTTGCGTCGAGCGGTTTCATATCTTTCATGAATGAAAGGTTGTCTTGCATCTGCTGCACATCGGACATACCGGAGAGCATCGTGAGCACACCCGGAAGCGACACAGCAAAGCGCAGCGCCCATGAGGCATAGGAGGCGCCGGGTGCCACTCTGTCGAAGAGCTCGCGCACAGCGCGTGGCGGCTTTGCAAGCGCGCCGCCCTTCACTGGCTCCATAATGATGATGGGGATGTGGTGGGCACGTGCCACCTCGTAGTTCGCGCGCGAGACGATGTGCGGATTCTCCCAGTCTGCATAGTTGATCTGGAGCTGCACGAAATCCATCTCGGGATGGTTGTGCAGGATCTCTTCGAAGAGCTCAGGCTTCCCATGGAACGAGAAGCCGGCTTCGCGTATGAGCCCCTGCCGCTTCAGGTCCTGGACATAGTCCCAGATATGGAAGCGGTTATAGCTTCGGTAGTTCTGCTCCATGAGACCATGCAGCAGGTAGCGGTCGAAGTATCCTGCCCCGGTCCGCTCTAGTCACAACAATTCGGCTTCTTAGGTAACCGAATACAGCATGCCCAGCCGCATCGAGGGAGGAATGCCCCATCTATCAGGCATTCCTCCCTCTTTCTGTCTTGATTTCCCGCCTTTCCGCCGCTGTGGTATAGGCATGGTGTAAGGCTCCATGGGAAGGTATTCCGTGCCAGCAAAGATCCGCGCGATGAAGCCGAAGGGCACCATGGTCAAGGCGATATCGAGCCACTACTGTGTCTGCGAGTACAGGAGCGTGCGAGAGGGCGGAAGGCGCAGGACAAAGATGGGCCGCTGCATCGGCAGGATCACCGAGGCGGAGGGCTACCTCAGCAATGCGGGGACTAAGGTCGCAAACAGCGAGCTTGCCTGCGTCGAGTTCGGCCAGTATGCGGTCGCGATGGACTGCTCGAAGGGCACACTCGCTCTGCTCAGGAAGCATTTCGCGCGTGCGGACGCCGACAGGATATATGCCTGCGCCCTCATCCACTTCGTCGAGGGCTTTCAGCGCATGGGGGCGCTCGCGAGGCTCTACGAGATGAGCGTGCTCTCGCTTAAGGATGCCCAGGCTGAAGATGGGATACGATGCGCTCTTCAGGCTAGGTCCTCGGGAGCAGGACCTCGTCGACTCATGCTCGGGCGAGGTGGCCACAGACGGCCACGTGATAGGCTCGCGCTCCTGCGCCAACTCGCTTACCGAGAAGGGATACAGGCTCTAAAAGCTCGGGGAGCCGCAGGCCAGCATGCTTATGGCCTACGACGTGCGCAGCGGCATGCCGTTGCTGTCGCGCATGTATAAGGGAGGAGCCGCAGACGGCGTCTCCGTGAGGGAGCTCTTTTGGCAGGCGCGCTCTGCACTTTTGCGACCTCTTACAGCAGGCGCAGATCCAGGAGAGCTACCTCAGGCACATGGAGATGGGCACGTCCGGATACACGCAGGAGAAGCTCGATGCGATGCTTCCCTACATGGGCGTGACGCTGCTGCAGACGAGCCTCGGGGCCAAACACTCTGCCCAGGACATATGGGCGCTCTACAAGAGGCGCTGGTCCATCGAGACTCTCTTCGACTACTTCAAGAACGGCCAGGGGGCGGTTGCCCTCGGCCAGCAGGACTACTGCCGCGAGCAGGGACTGGCGTTCATCCTGCTCGTGAGCGCCCTCATCATGCGGGAGGTCTCTGACGCCGCTCAGGCATCGGGGCTGGGGATGTCTGTCGGCGACATCCTGCTCGATGCCAGGATGGTCAAGGCATGCAGGCGCTTCGGGAAATGGGAGGCGCTCAACTGCAAGAAGAAGCGGCTCGAGCTCTTCTCGAAGATGAACACGGGCCTGGAGGTCGTCCCCAGGCCGGGCAGCATACCTAGGGAAACGATGATTAATTCGCCTCGATGAGGTCGCTGGAGCCACACGCTGTATGCCGCCGGCTTAAAATGTCTCGAACCACACAGTGCCCATACCCACATAAATGCCTATCTGCCTGCGGATATGTTATAATTACAGCAACGTATTCCAGCATATCCAAAAGGAAGATATGGGCAGCCAGATGAGCTTTGGGGACCTTAAATTCCAGGGTCAGAGGAAGAAGACCCAGCGAGAGGCATTCCTGGAGCGGATGGATGCAATCGTGCCATGGGATAGCTGGATTGCACTGGTAGAACCCAGCTACCATTCTCAGGCGCGTGGCAGGCATGTGCGCGGCGCAAAGACAAAGCTTTAGGATGTATCCTGCTTTAGGTTATGTTTGCTCTCTTAAGACGAGAGAACCTAAGGATGCTATCCTGTATTCCCACTCCTGGCAGCGCTTCTGTGCACGTAGACCTCATGTCTGAGCAGGTGCCAGATGCTACGACACTTGCGAAATTCCGCCATAGCCTTAAAGCGGCAGGGACTCGGCAAAGCTTGTGCTTCACGACCTGAATTCAGAACTCGAAAAGGCAGGGATCACGGCGCGGGGTGGCTCTATTGTGGACGCGACCTTCATCGAGGCTCCGAGCTCCACGAAGAACAAGGACCACGCACGCGACCCTTAAAGCGCACCAGTCCAAGAAAGGGAAGAACTGGCGTATCGGATACAAGGCGCATATTGGCGTAGACGCTGGCAGCGGCCTTGTGCATGCCGTGGAGACGACCGCTTAGAATGTATCTGACATATCCTGTGGCACACGCACTCGTAAGGGAGTATGACAGGTTCTGCTGCGCAGACTTTAGGCTATATAGGTATAGCGAAGCGCCCTTAAGGTCACAGCAGACCCACACCTCTCATCTATGCGCTAAAGTGTCGCAAGGAAGCCTTCGACTACAGAGGGTCTTGCCTGTGCGCTCTTGTCCGAGAAGGACATCGAGTCCAGGAAGGCATGCGTTCGCTCAAAGGTAGAGCATCCCTTCCTTATCGTGAAGCGGCGCTTCGGCCCCTTAAGGAAGCGCTACTAGGGGATAGAGAAGACCTCCTGTACACTCGAGTCTGCCTCGTCCTTGCAAACCTTATCCATGTGCATCTTTTGCCAGCAGGCTGCACCTCCCAGCTTCCAGAGTCGCTTGATCTGTCTTGGAGCCTTATTGCGGTGCATGGGGCAGGACGGATGTAAGGATGGCGGCTCCTGTACATGCTGGATGAGCAACCTTTTCTGCCTTTCCCGCATTCCGGCCTAGAAAAGTCGTGTGGTCGGTCCCCTCTGACACGTTATGGGGCATTAATCATCGTTTCCCTAGCAATCCGGATTGTTGTGGCTAGTGGTGCCCGAGCTCGAGACCGCAGAGAGTGGAGACAATCACGCCGAGGGCCCCTGCAGCTGCCTTCTGCGTCGGCCTGTTTACCAAGCCTCTCCTGCCATGCCTGCCTCCTTTAAGATCGAGCGGGTGTGTGAGGGGGCGGTTATGCCTTGCGCTCTATGTAGCGCTTCAGGCAGCGGCGTATCTCCCTGTCGCAGAGCCTTTCTTTGCGCCTTCTTTTGTGCATATACGATGGTTCTCGGATCGATCTTCCACCTGTGGATGGCAATCACGTGCAGCATCCTGTTCGCGCACCTGTTCCTTCCGTGGTAGAGCCTGTGGCGCTCGCTCCCCTCGATGCCTTGAGGGGTGATGCGTCGCACAGTGCTGTGAAGGCCGCCTTCGAGCGCATGCGCTTTGGGTTTCCCCCTTTGCGATTGCCACGTCGCTGCAGTCGACGGACACCTCAGACGAAGCGTACCTGTACATGATGCTGGCTGTGCCCAACCCTGCAAAGGAGATGTATGACCTCACGAAGCTCTCGTGTACCACATAGAGCGCCTGCAGCGCAGCCCTGAGTGCATCTGCGGCATCGCCCTTGCTGCAGATACGTTTGCAGCCCGAGCGTGACGATCTCGTAGCGGGGATGCCCCTTCCGGCGAGCTCCCTAGCCATTCCTGCGCCGTACGATCCGCTGCACCCCACGCCTGCCGACATCGGGATGCTTGTGGCAAAGATCCTGTCTGAGGCCTTTCGCTGTTGCAGGCAGCTGCTCCAAGCACAGCTTTCTGCCGCGGATGTCGACGACGGAGAGCCAGTTTGTATCTGCATGCGTGTCGCCTCCAGCCCAGAGCTCCCCTTCGGGCACATTTTCGTAATCGACATCTATGATGGCCTTCCTTCTCTGCCAGAAAGCCCTGCATGAACAGCGCTTCGATGGAGGGGGTGCGGCTTTTGCAGTCGGCAGTTTGTCCCCAGGCTTCTATCAGGCCACGCCGTCGGCGGGACACGGCTGTACAACATGGGACAGAAGGACAGCCTTGAGGCGTCACCATGCCGCATGTTGTGCCATACAGCCTGCACTCTGCAGGCTGATACACACTATCGGAGGACGTTGTTGGTATAGATGCGCTTCCTGAAGGCTGAGGGGAGATCCACAAATACGTCAAGACATCTGGTTTTTGCCTTCTCTAAACACCCGGTTACTGAAGAGCTGATAGCCTGAAAGCTTATCGTTGTGCTGCACGCTATGGACCATGTACCATATCCGGATCTTTCTCCTCGAAGACCTTAGAGATGACTGCTGCGATCTGAGCGCACTTCTCTTTGGTTTTCCCTTTGCCGATCACATCACGCTCTAGATACACAGCGCAGCGTTGCCACGATGATGTAGGATAGACCTCACGAACTGCATGCTTTAGTCCCTCTCCTGTGGGCATACGATACTTGTAGTGGCACATTCCTTCTAGCTTTCAATGTTGATGTAGACAACCAACATCGTAGCCTTCCAGAGTGTGCCACGTATCTGTGGAGCGGGACTATCCTGTTGCACTCAGAATACTAATCCGCCCACACTATCATTTGGGACGCTATCGCACAATTGATAGAATAAGGAGCGTCCTACTGTGGCGACAACCTGGAATTCGGGTATGGAGCGACAGACCAATCTAACCGCAGGAGAGAGCTATGAAATATTTTGGTACTGATGGGTTCCGTGGCAGAGCAAACGAAGGCCTCAACGTTGAGCAAGCCTTTAAGATCGGCCGGTATGTCGGCTGGTACTACGGCGCCAACCAAGACCGCCAGGCCCGCGTCGTTCTCGGAAAGGATACCCGCCGCTCCAGCTATATGTTTGAGTCGGCTCTGGTCTCCGGCCTCGTCGCTTCCGGCGCTGACGTCTATATGCTTCATGTGATCCCGACTCCGGGCCTCTGTCACGAGACGCTCGATGGTGAGTTTGACTGCGGCATCATGATCACCGCTTCCCACAATCCTTATACCGACAACGGTATCAAGCTTGTAAATGCCGGAGGCTACAAGATGGACGAGGATGTCCTTTTGAAGATTGAGGACTACCTCGACGGAAAGACTGAGGTACCCCTGGCTACCGGCCGCAACATCGGCCGCACGATTGACTATATGCAGGGCCGCAACCGCTACATCGCACATCTGATTTCCAGTTGTGGCTTCAGCCTGCAGGGTAGACGCATCGGCTTGGATTGCGCCAACGGCGCTGCCTCCAGCGTTGCCCGCCCGGTGTTTGATGCGCTCGGTGCCGATACCTACATTATCAACAACGCTCCGGATGGCTTTAACATTAACGTCAACTGCGGATCCACCCATATTGAGGCACTGCAGAACTTCGTGATGTACAACTGCCTCGATGTGGGCTTTGCCTACGACGGCGACGCGGATCGCTGCATTGCGGTCGATGAAAACGGCGATGTGGTCGACGGAGACCTGATCCTCTACGTCTGTGGCACCTACTTGAAGAAGCACGGCAAGCTGCGCCACAACACGATCGTGCCGACCGTTATGTCAAACTTCGGGCTGTTCCGTGCACTGGATGCTGCGGGCATCAAGTACGAGGCAACCGCCGTGGGTGACAAGAACGTGTACGCGTGCATGAGAAAGAACGGCTACTCTTTAGGTGGTGAGCAGTCCGGCCACATTATCTTCGGCGACATTGAGACCACCGGTGACGGAGTCATGACCAGCCTGAGGATGATGGAGGTACTGCGCTCTGAGAAGGAGAAGCTTTCTGAGCTCTGCCGTCCGGTCAAGCGCTATCCGCAGCTGCTGATCAATGTCGAGGTTAAAGATAAAGACGCTGTCATGCGGGATCCTGCCATCAAAGAGGCGACTAAAGAAGCTGAGAAGTTGCTTGAAGGCAATGGCCGCGTCCTCGTCCGTGCTTCCGGCACCGAGCCGCTGATCCGTGTCCTCTCTGAGACTCCTGAGAAGGAGCTGTGTCAAAAGGCCGACGATATCGTGATCGAAGCACTCAAGCCGTATCAGGTGAAAGATAACGAGGAGTAAGTTTCGCAGCGTTAGCCCAAGTATCGAACTGAAGTAATGTAACAAGAGGCGGGCTGTATCAAGCGGCTCACCTTTTTATTTAAGACATGGGTCACGCCGGAATCCCGTAAACTTTAGTTTACGGGAATATCGAGAATATCGTTTCAAGCAGCATGGTGGTAGGGGACGTCTAGCGTAGTTTCCCTTCAATCATTAGCAGGTGGATTGTCAAGCTAAGTGCACCATCTCCCTAAAGACCTCGTTGTCTGTCTTGTATCCCAATACCTTCCTTGGCCTGTCGCAGATCAGCTCCACTGCATGCTGGACCCCCCTCGTCCGTAACCTTGCCGAAGTCTGTCCCCTTCGAGAAGGACTCCCGCAGCAGCCCCATTGGTGTTCTTAACCGTCGGCTTCTGCCAGGAGTGGTGCAGCTCGCAGAAGAAGAACTGCACGCCCCCAAGAGCTTTCGTGACCTTCGCCATGCCTTGCGAACTGCTTGTCCCGCTCGGGGGTGATTGTCTCGAGGGTGGCGGCATGGACCTGCCTGCAGAATAGTCGAGAGGCTCAACGGCGCAGCTGACACCACCCTCGAGCCTGAGATGTCATCTATCTGCTTGGGGGACCAGCGCTCGTCTTACGATAAGCGAGCGCAGGGTCTGAGTGCCTCCTTCTCGGCCTTTCCCTGCCGTGGGCAGGCTTGTGCCCTTCTTTGGGATCGCGCAGGCGCTAAAGCGTTTGTGCCGCTCGTTTGTCGCGATCTTGTGGCAGACGCTGGATCTGTCCTTACCTGTCTTGTGTGCGATGAATCCGATGGAGCTTCCCGTCTGCCACACAGCTCGGCTATGCAGTTCCTCTCCTGTGGGCATACGATACTTGTAGTGGCACATTCCTTCTAGCTTTCAACGTTGATTGAGACAACCAACATCGTAGCCTTCCGAAGTGTGCCACAACTCTGTGGAGCGGGACTATCCTGTTGCACTCAGAATGCTAATCCGCCACATCAAACACCCTGCAGTACCTGTGGGGAAGGTTGATCGTCTACACACATTTTGGCTGACCAAATGCAGCTGTTCCTGGCACTGATCGCTGTGAAAAAGGACTGCCTACCGAGGTAGACAGTCCAATTGCTTTACAAGTTATGGTTCAAAGCTCATTACTTGCGGTGGTTCTTTTTCTTGGAACGGCTACGAGTGCTCTTATGGACACTTGCACGCTTAGCTGGCTGTGCCTTCTTGGCAGCCGCCTCATGCTTCTCCGGCTCTGCTGCCTTCTTCTCAGGAGCTGCCGTAGCGAAAGAGGTGAGTGAAGCCTTCGGAGCGGTGGTATCAAGTGCTGCATGTTTCTCTGCGCCAGCGATCTTCTTGGCAGGCTCAGGAGTCGTCAGGGACGGCTTTGCCTTTGCTGTCGCGATCGCGGGCTGTGCAGCCTTCTTCTCAGCCTCCGGAGCCGCAGCAGCGGTTACAGTCTTGGTAGCGGGTGCTGCCTTTTTCTCTGCAGGTTTAGCAGCAGTCTTTGCTGGCTCAGCCTTTTTGGCAGGCTCCGCTTTCGGTTCCGGCTTCGGCTCTGGTTTCGGGACGGCAGGCTTTGGAGTTGCCTTCGGTGCTTCAGGCTTTGGAGTCTCTTTCGGTGCAGTGGCCTTCGGAGCCTCTGCCTTCTTCTCGGCAGGTTTTTCAGAAGCGAGTTCCTTTTTCACATCCTCGAGGACGATCGGCAGGAAGTACTGTATCTGCTTCTTCCACCAAGGCCAGTCGTGGTTAACGTCGAAGCCCCAGAAGTCGCACCAGGCTTGGATGCCGAGGCGCTTGAACTCCGAATCGAGGGTTCTGAGGTCATCGATGCCGTCCTCCCAGGCACCCTGACCCACGCAGAAGACCAGCTGACGGTGGTTGTAGAGGTTGACGTACGGATGATCCTGCGGAAGATTTCTCAGGCTGACGATAATGTCGTTCAGATATAGGTTACTATCCATCCAGTCACCGTAGTAGAAGCTGGTACGGTAGACACCAGAGAGGGCAATGCAGCCCTGGAACAGGTCCGGACGACGCATAACGGCAATGGCCGCATGGGTTGCGCCGAGCGCGCAGCCGGTGGTCAGCGGACGGAGCTCAGAGTTGTTGCGCTCATGCACATAAGGAACCATCTCGTCGGTGACGAACTTGAAGTAGTCTTCCTGACGCTGAGAGCGCTTGCTCTTGTCCTTGTCGGTTGCCATCCAGGACTCAGCGTCGATATTGCCGACGCTGAAGAGCTGAATCTTGCCATCGTTGATATAGCTGGAAAGTTCATCCACCATACCGAAGTCTTCATAGTTGGTGGCAGGAGAGTTCTGGGTCTGGAATACGATGACCGGGTAGCCCTTCTCTCCGTAGACGATAAGGTCAATATCGTCCCCCACAGATTTACTGTGGAGCACTACTGCATCGCGATACATAGGGATCCTCCCATTTTGTCGATATGTACGTGCATCGTGCTTCAGATGACACGCGCGTAGTGTCAAGTCGTACAATCGACACACCTGTGCGCATCTGAAACTTCTGTCCTCACATAATCATACCCCTAGAGACATTTCTAAAATGTTATTTTCTTATCTGCACCGATAATTCCAACGTTTGTGCAATAAATTTTTGACGCATCGAATCACACGAAGCTGTGGGAACCTCTGCCATTAAAATCCCTGTGGTATAACGTTCAGCCATATCTCAGAAGGATTGGGGTAGCAGGTTTGTATACGGGTACCGGTGCCCGTGGTGCGGCTGTCCGAGCGGTTGCGATAGATACTTTAATTACTGATTGATCTGAGCATAACCGA
This sequence comes from Atopobium sp. oral taxon 416, assembly GCF_018128285.1. Taxonomy (NCBI): domain Bacteria; kingdom Bacillati; phylum Actinomycetota; class Coriobacteriia; order Coriobacteriales; family Atopobiaceae; genus Atopobium; species Atopobium sp. oral taxon 416. The sequence goes on along the minus strand of NZ_CP072380.1, from coordinate 1,898,745 downwards.
TTACCGATTCGGTGCCACCGCAGGCCCGTCTGCTTACCCGATTAGCCCATCGAGCTAAAAGCAGAAATGCCAGCACTTTTGCTGTTTTTATGATAAAGATGCTTTATTATAAAAATATGCCTTCCGTACATTCGTTCTCGCACCGAGGAGCTGATGTTCATGCCTATCATCTCATCCAAAAGCGTTGACAAGGATATTGATGAACAGACAAAGAAGCTCGAAAGCTGCAAACGTTCTATCGATCTGGATAAACAGGAGCTCAAACTGAGGGAACACATCAGGGACAACTACCAGGAGATGCTCGATAGCTATGAAGCGAAGACCAAAAAGATAGAGAAGGCGAAGAGCCACGAACAGGATCTAGTCGACACCCTGAAGATGGTCAAAAACACGGTCGAGAGCATGAAGGATGAGCTCAAGCGGGAGCGGGATAAGGCGACCACCAAAGAACAGAATGCGGAACGGCAGAGCCTGAAGCGGCTCAATGCCGCGAATGCAGCGCTTAAGCAGTATGTCGATGCCTCACACTCAAGCGAGGATGAGGACGATGTGAAGGCCAAGATCGCGCAACTCAAGCGGGACCAACGAGATGCAAAGAACGCCTACGACGAGGCTCACAAGAATCTTGAGAATGCGGAGCTCGCCTTCAACGAATCGCAGGCTGCAGCCTACCAGAACATCGAGTCGATGGAAGACAGCTACAGCAAGCACAGTAAGAATATCGAGGACCTCGATATCGAGCTTGAAGATGTCTCGCTGATGCGTGCCTATGTCAACGATGTCATCTCAGACAAGACCAACGACGAAGAACAGCACACGGTGATCGCTCGCAAGGAGCGGCAGGCGGATCAGATCCAAAAGCAGATCGACCACCTGAACTACATCCGCCACACCTATGTGATCCTCAACCGGATCCTCTATGTGTGCATCATCGTCTTTTTGATCTTCCTGGTCTTCGGGATTATCCACGCTTTCTTTTAATGGCGCGCGAAGTAGTGGATGAGCTGGTAGAATCCGTAGATCACCGATAGGATGATCGTGGCGTACGAGGCGTAGAGGTTGATGCCCCCGAAGTTCTGAGACGTAGCATTGAGGTAGATGAGTGCCGCAAAGACCAATGCGAGCGCTCCATAACCGACGCCGGCGCGCTCATGGCGCTGCTGGCGGGCAAGCTCGACGATCTTATCCTCTTTGGAGAGTTCCCGGTTTGGAGCGGGTTCCAAGCGCTTCATGAAGATCTGGTAGAACATGAACGAGGAGATGCCGTAGGTGGCCCCAAAGAGCACGAGTCCGATCCAGATCTCGCTTAAGATGCCGACGACCAATGCCAAAGAGAAGCACATGCCGAAGCGGGTGACGTACCAGGAGAGGGCGTGGAGTTGCCTTTCAGTCAGATAGAAGCTCTTGTCGAGGTGCGCATTGTAGTAGATCGGGTGGTTCTTCTTATCGTAGTGGACGCACCTATCGAGCGGTGACGATGAGACATGCTGCTTGATAGCCATAGAATTCCTTTCTGTATGCACTCGCTCTCTGCTTGCGCATTCCGATACAATGGGTACATATGTTCGGAGGGGGAAGCATGGCGCACACGAAGAGAAGCTATCTGTGTATAGATCTGAAAAGCTTCTATGCCTCCGCTGAATGTGTCGCCCGCAGGCTTGATCCCCTTACTACCAATTTAGTGGTTGCGGATCCGACACGTACCGACAAAACCATCTGTTTGGCCGTTTCCCCCGCGCTCAAGAAGCTGGGGGTGCCCGGACGGTGCCGCCTGTTTCAGATCCCCAAGAACATAAAGTATATTATCGCACCACCGCGGATGCGCTACTATCTGGAAAAGTCCGTCGAGATCTACGGGATCTACCTCAGGCGCATCTCTGCGGAGGACATCTTTGTCTATTCGATCGATGAAGCCTTCTTTGATATCACGAGTTATCTCAAGCTTTACAACATGACGCCACGGGAGCTCGGAGAATCCTTACGGTCCGAGGTAGCCAAAGAGACTGGCATCACCGCGACCTGTGGGTTGGGCACCAATCTCTATCTCGCGAAAGTCGCCCTCGATATCACCGCCAAGCATACAGATGATTTCTTCGGGGAATTGGACCAGCGCAGTTTTGAGAAGACCTTCTGGAACCATCGTCCCCTCACGGATTTCTGGCGGATTGGCCCTGGCATCGCCCAGCGCCTCGAGCGCATGGGCATCACGACGATGGGGCAGCTCGCCCATGCGCCGACCGAGCCCCTCTATCGGGAGTTTGGGGTCGATGCGGAGATTCTGATCGATCACGCTTGGGGCATTGAGCCGCTCACGATGCAAGATATCAAGAATTACAAGCCGCAGGAGCACTCGTACAGCTCCAACCAGGCTTTTGCCCATGGATACAGCTATAAGGATACGCTGCTCTGCTTAAAGGAGATGGCAGATCAGACCGCGCTGCGCCTCGTTGAAGAGAAAAAGCTGGCCGGTGGTATCTCCATCTATGTCGGCTACGAGATGACCCGTGAGGAGAAAGCCGAGATGCGCGTACGGGGTTACACGCGTCTCACTGTCCGCCGTCTGAGCCCGAGTACCTCCGCTTCCCGACAGCTGATAGATCCCACCAACTCCTCAAAGACCTTGGTGAAGGCTGCTTCCGAGCTCTTCAACGAGAAAGTGGACCCCCACCGTTCAATCAAGCGGTTGGGGATCGGGGTGTGGCAGGTGTGCGACGAGGAAGCCCCAGGCATCCAGCTGAGCCTGTTCTCAGACCCCAAAGCTGAGGAACAGGAGCGCAACACCCAGCGTGCTTTGAGTGATATCAAGGCAAAGTTCGGCAAGAATGCCATTCTGAAAGGGAGGGACTACCTCCCGCAAGCCACCTTACGAGAGCGCAACCAACAGATTGGAGGGCACAGAAGTGGCGATGAAAAAGACAGACCCCACGACGTCATCCACTAACAAAAAGCTGCTTCTCCGCTATGGGCATCCGGCGATGCCAATGGAGGAGCGGGCGAAGATCTTTATGCCCTTTGATCCCTTCCCGGAATACCGTGACCTCCTGCGCGCGCAGGAGCGCCGCATCCGGGAGGAGAAGGAAGAAGAGAGATAGCGCCTACTCTGCAGCGACTTTCTCAGGTTCAGCCTCAGTGTCTTCATCCTTTTTTGACTCTTGTGTCGGTTTGCCATCGAAGTCGAGGCCGTGAGTGATCAGTTTTGCCTTCTCGGCGTTAAAGTCCTGGCTCAGGAAGCAGTTGAGGTCAGTCTGTACCTCGCCTTGGGTCTCGTAGAAGAGGTCCCAGAAGCTCGCCTCGTCGATGGAGCCGGTGTAGGGGTTGATCCAGACCTCGTGCTTGCTGTTGTCGAACTCGCTCGTGGCTTCCTTGCGGGCCCGGTGCGCCATCGCCCGGTAGAGGGAGTGACGGCGGTGCAGGATGTTGATCTCAAAGGCGGAGGCAAGCTCAGACTGCAAGTCCGTTACGTGCGGAGAGCGCATCATCCTCATCATGGTTCTATGCGCATTGATCGCACCGGAGAAGAGGTTATGCGGGGTCACTTCGTTGTAGGTCTTCAAGAGCATGTAGCGGTACATGCGGTTGACGATCGAGAAGATACGGTCGGAGGCCTCCAGGCACTGCACCGGGTGGAAGCTGTCGACGGTCTTGCCGGTCTTGGTGTAGAGGACCATTTCGTCCAAGTCGCGCTCGACTTCAGCTTTCACGACGCGCGCGTCGCGCTCATCCAGGCCCTCAATGCCGGCGTCGCAGAGCTGCTGCTGCCAGGCGCCGATGAAGGGGTCGACGCGGGAATCGAGCTCAAAGTGGGCGATGTAGCCCGCGACATAAGCGCGGCCCGTGGGGCGTTCATGGTCGGAGAGATAGGCGAGCGAGCCCTTGAAATTTGCCAGGCATTCCTCGATCTGGTCCGTTTGGAGCTTGAGTCCCAAGCGCTTGTATTCGTGGAGGCGGGGCGCCAGCTGCAGTGATTCGAAGGGATCAGGCCCCTGGCATCCGAGCAGGTAGGCCTGCTTTTCCTCTCCAGTGTGGCTTCTCAGCGTATTGGCCGTCGTGAAGTAGGTGTCTTCACCGTAGAAATAGTGCGTCATGATCGCTGGCATACGTGATAACTCCTTCGCCCTAACACCGGTTTGCTGATTTTTTATCATCGCTGATTTATTATACTTGTATCTTCTTGGGGCGTGAAAATCTGTGTGCAGATAACAGAGCCTCACGTCTTATCTCCGCCCGCGCGTAACCGCAGCCACCCAAATACCTCATCTCACCGGGCGTATGAGATCAATTCATTTGAAAGGCGGCAGATGCTCGAGCTTTCTCATATCGCTAAATCGTATACTACCGACTCTTTTACACAAACGGCACTCAACGATGTGAGTCTTGCCTTCCGTGACTGCGAATTTGTCTCGATTCTGGGGCCCTCAGGCTCCGGCAAAACTACGCTGCTCAATGTGATCGGCGGGCTGGACCACTTTGACTCAGGTGACCTTCTGATCGATGGAACTTCGACGAAGAAGTACAAGGACCGCGATTGGGATACCTACCGTAACAACCGCATCGGCTTTGTGTTTCAGAGCTACAACCTGATACCGCACCAAACTGCTTTAAGCAATGTGGAGCTGGCGTTGACGCTAAGCGGTGTCAGCAAAGAGGAGCGCACCCAGCGTGCCAAGGAAGCTCTCGCCAAGGTGGGGTTGGCTGACCACATGGACAAGAAGCCTTCCCAGCTCTCCGGTGGGCAGATGCAGCGCGTCGCCCTCGCCCGCGCGTTGGTCAACAATCCCGAGATCGTGTTGGCTGACGAGCCGACCGGTGCCCTTGACTCCCAGACCTCCATCCGGGTTATGGACCTCTTAAAAGAGGTGGCCAACGACCGCCTCGTGGTTATGGTCACCCACAACCCGGATCTGGCACAGCGCTACTCCACGCGCATCGTCAGGCTCGCTGACGGCGAGATCACCGCGGACAGCGACCCCTTTAATCCGAATGCGGCGCCGCACCGTAAGGCGCGTTCGCCCCGCAAGACTTCGATGTCGCCGCTGACGGCACTCTCTCTGAGTTTCTCGAACCTGATGTCCAAGAAGGGGAGGACCTTCCTCACCGCCTTTGCCGGTTCCATTGGCATCATCGGTATCGCCGCTATCCTCGCGCTCTCAAGCGGCGCGCGGGGCTACATCCACGACGTCGAGGAGGAGATGATGACGGTATATCCGCTGTCAGTCCAGGCGACGAATGTGGACGTCACAAGCATCATGTCTGAGATGAATGCAGGTCGGGATAACAAGGATTCCGATGAGCAGCCCGATACGGTGGCGGAGTCGGAGAGCCTCCACAACATGTTTCAAAGCGTTGGCAAGAACGATCTGAAATCCTTGAAGAGTTACCTTGACGCTGACGGCGGCAACATCAACAACTATGTCCGCTCGATCCAGTACTCCTACAACGTCACACCGCAGTTCTTTGCGACGCGCTCTGATGGCAGCTACGTGCAGGTGAACCCTGAGACGAGCTTCCGACAGTTGGGGTTCGGTGGCTCCGCTTCGAGCGCAAGCATGTTGAGCTCGACGAGCGCCTACCACATGCTGCTCGACGATACGAATCTGGTCAAAGACAAGTTCGATCTGGTGGCGGGCTCCTGGCCGACCCAGGAAGATGAGCTTTTGGTCGTGCTCAACCAGGATGGAATCCTGAGTGACTTCGATGCTTATGAGTTGGGCTTGAGGGACCACCTGGAGCTCGAAGGCATGGTCTCGCTCGTGGTGTCTGAGGCGAGTGGCAGCGAGAACGACAAGACCAAAGAGGACTACGAGCCGGATGACAACCGCGCATATAGCTATGAGGATATCCTGAACGCCCACGTGAAGATGGTCTATCCGAGCGATATGTATACCTACGACGGGACCTACAACATCTGGACGGACAAGTCAAATGACACCGACTTTATGAATAACCTGATCGCGAACGGTAAGGATCTGCACGTAGCAGGCATCGTCAAACAGGCTGACTCTGCCACGGCCTCTGCGCTCGATCCGGGGCTCTACTACACCTCAGCCGTGACGCATGACATTATGGATCACGCTGAACAGAGCGATATCGTACAGCAACAGCTTTCCGACCCTGAGCGCGATGTCTTCAGCAACCGGAGCTTCCTCGAGGAGGCTTCCGGACAGGACGCTCCAGACTTCGACTTCACAAGCCTCTTCACGGTGGATGGGACTGCGCTGCAGGCGGCCTTCCACTTTGATCCTTCAGCGCTCAACCTTGATTTCTCTTCCCTCGACTTCTCCAATATGCAGATGCCTGAGGTGGATGTTCCGAAGCTCGACCTCTCCTCGATCGACCTGTCGCAGGTGATGGTGCCGGACGTGAAGGTGGAGGACCTCAACCAGGAAGAGCTGCAGCAGCTGATGCCTGATCTCTCCGACGTGGATCTCTCTAAGGTGCTTTCACAGATCCATGTGGATATCGACCAGACCCAGGCGCAGGCCCTGATGAGCCAGGTGATGGCAGAATATCAGCAGTACATGAGCGACCACCCCGATGCGAGCCCTACGGACTACTTCCTCTCCGACCAGGGACAGCAGACGATTCGGCAGGGGGTCGAGCGTATGGTCGACCTTAACGATCTAAAGACGCAGGTCCGCGATGCCCTGGCGCCTGAGATCGACGAGCGACTCACGAACTCTTTGTCTCAGGCGTTGCGCTCGCAGATCGCGCAGCAGCTGACGAGCCAGATGGTGCAGCAGATCACCGCTCAGATCACACAGAGCCTGACGCAGACTTTGGAGGCAGCCTTCGCCTCCGTGATGCAGCAGCTCTCACAGTCTCTGCAGGCACAGCTCACTCAGGAGCTCCAACAGAATGCCGCTAAACTCAGCGCGGGCATGGCGCAGGCGATCTCAGTCGATCCGAATCAGATCCGGAATGCTTTCAAGCTCAATATGGATGAGCAGCAGATCAATGAGATCCTGACCTCGATGCTGACGCAGCGCTCCTCCACGCTGGAGGGGAATCTGCAGCAGTTGGGCTATGCGGATGAGGCGTCCCCCTCAAAGATCGATATCTATCCGGGAGACTTCGATGACAAGCAGGCGGTGCTAAACATCCTGAACACCTACAACGATCAGCAGAGCGACCCCACTGAGCGGGTCACCTATACCGACCTCGTGGGTACCGTGATGCAGTCGATCACCCGTATCATCAACCTGGTGAGCTACGTGTTGATCGCCTTCGTGTCGATCTCGCTTGTCGTCTCCTCCATCATGATCGCGGTCATCACCTACATCTCGGTGCTGGAACGCAGAAAGGAGATCGGCATCCTACGTTCAATCGGTGCAAGCAAGGGCAACATCCGCTCGATCTTCAACGCGGAGACGATCATCGAGGGCTTTGTGAGCGGTGTCATGGGTATCATCATCACTCTCATCATCACGATCCCCGTCAACGCCTACGTGCTTGCCACCTACAAGGTGAGAAACGTGATGAGGCTCTCCTGGTCGTCGGCGCTGATCCTCATCGGTATCTCCATTCTGTTGACCTTCCTGGCAGGCCTTATCCCGGCTTCCAAGGCAGCGCGGGAGGACCCGGTAGAGGCGCTGCGATCAGAGTAGTGCAACAAATTTGTAAGTATTGATCTATCAGGATTGTCTCAGTCTAAGCGGTAGGATATAAACGTAGTGACTTAAGGGAATAAAGATTTAAGGCCCTGACGTGGTCGGGGCCTTTTCTCAAAAGGAAGTGGCACTATGCCAGCAATCATGACGCATGACTTCTTTGGGCGGGATGTCTACGACGCCTGCTTCAAGTCGATTGGCTTTACCGCGGATGACCGCGACGCTTTTCTGCTCGGCAACCAGGGGCCCGATCCGCTCTTATATATCATTCTGGACCGTAAGCTTAGGCCCTATACCCATCTCTCGACGATGATGCATACGCGGCATCCCAGCACCCTTCTGGTATCGATGAAGAACAGCGTCTCTGAGCTCTCACCTGAGGATCAGGCGATCGGGCGTGCCTATGCCGCGGGCTTTCTGTGCCACTATCTGCTCGACTCGACGCTGCATCCTTTCGTCTACGCCGAGGAGTACGCCTACTGCGATGCCGGGGTAGAGGGGCTGGACCGCAGTGTCGGTGGCTATGTCCATGCGGAGATCGAGCGTGACTTGGACGAGATGGTGCTCTACAGCAAGCTGCACCGCACTGTAGCGACCTACAAGCCCTACCAGGAGATCCTAAGGCTCGACGAGGTGGCGCTCTCCGCAATCTCCCACATGTATGTGGCAACCATCCTTGAGACCTACAACAAGGCGATCCCGGAGAAGCTCTACCAGAAAGCAGTCCATGACTTCCGCCGCATCCAGCATCTGCTCTACTCGCAGCGCGGACAGAAGGCCCAGCTTTTGGGCAACATCGAGGAGCTCTTCACCAAGAAGCCCTACTCCATCGATGTAGCGCTCTCACACCGCCCCAGAGCCTCTGAGACCTCCGAGTTCGACAACCGCGACCACAAGGCCTGGAGGAATCCGTTTACGAAGCAAATTTCGCATGACTCCTTCGTGGACCTCTACGACGAAGCCTACAGCAGAGCCTGTGACGATATCGACAGATACCTGTCAGACGGGTTTGACGAGACGGCGGCCGAAGGGCTCACAGGTGGACTCAACTTTTCAGGCGAGCCGGCCAAGGAGCAATAAGCGGTACCGACAGCCGTGCTCGACAGGGGGAGAGATCTTAAAGCCTCAAACAAATTATCAGGCAGGTTGTAAAAGATTTTTCGATCGCGCACATTGTGCTTAGAGTATGATAGGTACTGCGTTCACAAGAACGCAGGTAACGCGCGAAAGCGCATTTGCGTTATAGCTTCCACAGGGGGGCTAACGAAAGAAAGGCACGTCATGGCTCAAGGTACTGTTAAGTGGTTCAATCCTGAAAAGGGTTACGGCTTCATCTCTCGTGAGGATGGTGACGATCTGTTCGTACACTACTCCGAGATCCAGATGGATGGCTTCAAGACCCTGGATGAGGGGCAGCGTGTGGAGTTCGATATCACCACTGGCCAGAATGGTAAGCTTCAGGCTTCCAACGTTCGCAAGATTTAAAGTTTTTACCTCTTAGCAGGTATCTCTTTTCATATCAAACGAAATGGTGCCCTCTCCCATGCGGGAGAGGGCATATCTGTAGGCTTATCGCTTTGGGACCGGAATTGCCTTCCAGTCGGAGAGGAAGACGTCGGCGATCTCCTGGACCTCAGTGACATGCTGCAATGGATCCCCTGAGGCGATCGCACAGGTGATACAGCCTGCCTGGTTGGCAGCGCGCAGTGCGACCGCGAGGTCCTCAAAGACAATGCAGCGGTCAGGCGCTACGTTGAGGCGATGTGCTGCTTCCAGATAGATGTCCGGGTGGTCCTTCGTGTGCGCCACATCCGCCCCAAAGACGCGGATGGGGAAGAGCTCCCTGATCGGGATGCGCTGCATGGAGTCCAACAGGTCTGAGGTATTGGTCGTAGCGAGCGCATAGGGGATGTGGGCAGATCTCAGGGCCCTGAGGTAGGGTACGACGCCCGGACGCAGCACGGCTTCGGTTCTATAGGCGTTCTGGCTCATGCGCATCCACTCGTTCACGATGTCCTTCGGGTCCTCATTCAAGTGGTAGTGCTCCACGGTGTACTTGGCACCCTGATCGAATCCCATGGCAGAAAGTGTGCGAGGGAACTCCACGCTGTATGGGATGTTACGTTCAGCTAAGAATTTTCGGTCGATATCCTCCCAGAGGCTTGCGGTATCCGAGATTGTCCCGTCGAAGTCGAAGATGGCGCCCCCAAAGTGGGGTGGCCACATAAAATTGGGGGAATCCGCTGCAAGCGTTGTCTGTCCTTCTGCCATAGTTGCCTTTCTCCTCAATCAAATACAACGGCTACCTTAGCACAGCGCTCAGCGTGTGGGACATATGAAGGGATACGATAGGACAAGTGTATACAACGTTCATACGAGATAGAAGGAGTTCTCCATGGCTGATGAGGCCTTGAAACAACAGATAGACAGCTACGTCGACGAAGAGTGGGAGTCCATCGTCAACGATATCGACTCGATGGTGCACATCGAGTCGGTGGAAGACATCCCCCATGCAGAACCGGGAAAGCCGTTTGGCCCCAAGTCCTATGAGGCGCTGCAGCAGGGTCTCACCATTGCAGAGAAGCTCGGGCTCGAGCCGCACAACGGTGAGGGCTATATCGGCTTTGCAGATCTACCCGGAGAGTCAGAAAGACAGATCGCCACGATCGCCCATACCGATATCGTGCCGACTGGCATCGGCTGGCATACCGATCCTTTAAAGGTGACGCGCCGGGACGGTTACCTCTTAGGTAGGGGCACGCTTGACGATAAGGGACCGTTTGTCCTTTCGCTCTATGCTGCCCACTTCTTTGTGAAGCAGGTACAGAAAACCGGAAAGAAACTGCCGTACACGCTGCGCTGTCTGGTAGGCTGCAACGAGGAGACCCACATGAGGGATGTGGAGTGGTATCTGGACCACTACCCACAGCCCGACTTCCTCTTCACCCCGGATGCGGACTTTCCGCTGATCTGCGGTGAGAAAGGGCGTATGCTCGTCGAATTCACCACTCCCGCAATTGCGGACACAATCAAAGACTTCCATGCAGGCACGGTCGTTAACGCAATCCCCGGCCTGGCGCATATGACGATCGTCGCGGATGCCACCAAGCTCCCGAAGCAGGACAACATCGAGATGGAACCGCAGGACGACGGCACCGTGAAGCTGACCGCGCACGGCAAAGGTGGGCACGCCTCAATGCCGTGGGATGCCCAGAACGCGATCGGGATTCTCGTCAACTACATGGTGGATAACAGCCTTGTGGAAGGTGCCGAGAAGCAGTTCTTCGAGTTTGAGCGCCACATCTTTGCGGACTGGGAAGGCACAGAGCTGGGCATCACCTCTGAAAATGAGACCTTCGGCAAGCTGAGCGCTTCCGGCGGCACCATTGCGGAACAGGATGGCGCCTTCACCCAGACCGCCGATATCCGTTATCCCAACTCAACCGATATGGATACGATCAGCGCGGCGCTGACGAAGACCGCTGCGCCCTTTGGCGTGGCCTATCGCTGTGTTGAGGATATGGCCCCTTTCTATACGGACCCCCGCACTCCGGAGATCCAGACGCTCCTGGGCGCCTACAACGAATACACCGGACGCCACGATGAAGCGTTCACGATCGGCGGCGGCACCTATGCCCGCCACTTCAAGAACGCCTGCGCCTTCGGTCCCCATGACTCCCGCGTTGAGGATCCCCCCTGGGTCGCCGTCGAGCACGGGCCGGACGAGGGCATCGAGGAAGACCAACTGAAGCTGGCACTCAAGGTCTACATCCTGAGCATCGCGCGCCTGATGCAGCTCGATCTGTAGCTGAGACGCACTGACAGAGGATATGACAGGGGCTCCTGCACCGTGTGATGTAGGAGGCCCCTGTTTGTAACAATCGAATGGTGCACGGTGTCACCGATCCGGTTCGCCTTCCATCGAGTGGTTGATATCGACCACCACATCGTCGCCTGAGAGCATCGAGAGGGTGTCGATAAAGTTCTTCGCAACCGGGAAGACCTCAGCGTCAAAAGAGGCCCTGAGCGCATTGTAGAAGATCTCTGAGATCTCCTCTGTCGGTGCGATCGGGATCTGGTGTGAAGTCAGCTGATAGTCGACGCCCTTGTTGTTCTTGAGGGACAGGTAGGTGCCGGGATGCTTCTGCATGATCTGGTTGAGCGCGAAGGAGGACATCAGATAGGTGCTCGACGCGAACTGCATGCTGCGTGAGTAGCAGGCTGCAGCAGTCTTGTCGTCCCCGATCTGCTCAAAGATCGCGCCTAGTGCAGCATAGGTGGAACCCACGGTCTGCGGATCGTAGGCGATCTCCAAGAGCTTCGAGAGGGTGTTGCTCGCGGAGTGGATGTGCTGTTGGGAGGCTTGGGCACGGGCTACCAACAGAAAGCCGTTGGGATCCTGAGGCGCAAACTCGATGATGCGCCGTCCGAACTGCTTTGCCTTTTCGTTCTGCCCGAGCTCCAGGTTATCAGTCGCAAGCATCAGATGGATCTGGTAGTAGGAGTCAGGGAGCAGCGTGACCTTCTGATTCGGCTTCGCCTTCAGCTTGTTGTACATGACGCGGTCGGAATAGCTGCGGAAGAAGCGGTAGACCTCCTCGTCGCTGTCCAGGAACAGATGGTCGCTCTCGTAGTCGTCGAGCGCCTCCTCCAGGATATTGGATGCCTGCTGGGTCTGCTCAGTCTCCATACGCTGCGCTTTGTGGATCGCCTGCGTCAAGACATCGCCGTCGGTGAACTCACGCTCAATCGCCAGCGGGTCATGGGGGGAGAGCGTCCCGTCGATCAGCTTGGAGATCGTACGCTTCGCCGCTTCCTGGATGTCCTGATTCTTCTGGTTCTTGGTGTAGGTGAGCAGGGTGTTCACGTCCTGCGAGGTGGAGTTGCCGAGGTAGCGGCCGATGGTCTCCGCCAGCCGGACACGCTGCCCGCCTTCGTTGATACCGAGGTTGCGTACCCTGTCGGTGCCCAGGGCATAGGCCAAGGAATCCTGCAGGTTTCGCTTCGAGGTCTCAACCGGCTCATAGCGGAAGGGTGGGCAGAAGCGCTCATCGCTCAGGAAGAGGTCCTGGGGGATCGGGTTCAGCGTCTCGTTGTAGGGGTCCATGTGGGCATTGAACTGCGCGAATATCATGAGGGGATGGTGAATCTCGTCCAGGTTCAGCTGTGCGAATTGGGCACGGTTGAACTCGATGCTGTACAGGCACTCGCGTTTGTTGCCGGAGGTGTGCACTGCAGCCACAAAGACATGTTTGACTTTGGGGGTGCAGCGAAACGCTGCGGCAGCGAGGAGGATCCCGACGCGCATCGCATACTGGCTCGCCCCACGTTTGCGCATCAGCGCGGTCGTGGGGACAATGCGCTTGAGGCCCTGGACCCAGGCGGATTTGGGGAAGCACTGCGCCGGCGTGGTCTCCAGCTCAAAGGCGACATTCCCGTCCTGCATGTTGACGCGGTAGTCAGCTTCGAGGCGGTAGGGGAGCTTGAAGCTCTCCATCTCCATTGCTATGCCTTTTCTGACTGCCCATTCTCCGTCAGTAAAGTATTCGCCCTGCGTCGGCCCTTTGTCGCCGATCGTGGGGATCTGTGAGGTGATCGAGTGTGCCACCCGTTGGTTGATCTGATAGGCATCAGCTTCGCTCAGGTGCTCCGGGTCCTTGGTGTAGTTGAGTGCAAACTGCAGCGCATTGAGGGCGGCCTCAAGCCGCAGTATCTCAAGCTTTGCCCCATAGGAGACCCGGGGCTCCTGCGTCCGTAAATACAGAAGCTGGCTGCGCTCCAACTTGATCACCGTGAGGGGAGGAAGGGTTATGTCCTTTGAGAAGAGGCCGGCTTCCTCGAGCATACGGGCATAGAAGAGTTCCAGCTCGCTCGGGGGTCTTACGCCGCTTCTTCCCAAGTGGTCAGCCGTGAGCTCCTCGGCGGAGTCTGCCTGACGCGTCCTGATATCGCCGACCTGCGCCTTCAGCTCAGCGATTGCATTGTCGCTCTCCAATATGCGCATGGTGAGCGTATCGACGAGTTTCCCTGTTTCACCTCTATCATCGTGCGCGGAGCTCAGGCGCAACGATTCGTCTCTGTTATTCTCTTCATCCATCAAGTAGCTCCTATTGCCGATTATTCTCTCCCCACGCCACAAATAGTTTCTCTACAGTATGCATTGTTTACCCTTTTGGGTCATTACCAATCAGAAAGATAGATCCCTGTAAGAGGGGAACAAGGTAGTACGAACAAGCCTGAACAGGGAGGCAGCCTGCCCGATACAGCGTGGTTTGTCTCTCAAATGCTCCAGCAAATATTTTAGTAGCGTCGAAGAACAGTTCACTCTACAGGATGAGGGGTGAGTAATACCCAAGATCATAGTACAGACACCGTGAACGTAGGATCTCATATCGAAAAGGCCACTGTTGGAAAATCTAGCAGTAATCCTCTCTTTGTCTTCGATTCGACGTGGATTAGGGGAGACTCTATCGCTGCAATGAATATACCCGAAATGGGGTAAGAACAGAAGAGCACAGCTACAATCACAGCAATCAAAATATGATATCGCCAGAACAAGAAGGGGAGACGGAGCATCGATGTCTGAGATTAAAGCAATGGAAAAGGCAATGCAGGACGACGATATTATCTACAACGCCACACAGATCTTTGATGCTCTGTCTGACTACACCCGTTTCCAGATTCTCTGTGCGCTCTGCATCTGTGAGCATTCTGTAAGTGAGTTGCAGGAGCTCACTCACGTGTCCCAATCTGCCATCTCGCATCAGTTGCGCCTGTTGCGCGACCGAGGTCTTGTGGTCTCACAACGAGACGGGCAGCGCGTGCTCTACTCACTCTCTGACGATCATGTCAAAACCCTCATTGCAGTCAGCCTCGAGCACGCCCAGGAGAATCTGGGGAACTGAGTGCAGATGGCTTAGGCTTCCAGCGGATCGAGCGCCGCAATGTGGGCGGGGATACCGTCTATGGTGAGTTGGCTCACCTCGCCTGAGATCAAGGGACGCGCATAGTCGAGGTAGGCTTGGGTGACGTTCATTCCGTCTTCAGAGATCAGTGCATCCGGCATTGTTCGGATCTTGTTTGCCACCTTTGACACAGCGACAGTCTCAAGATGCGTCGCATAGGGGAGATCGCTGTCCCTCACCAGCGTAGTCATGACCCCTGTCTTGCCTGCGAGCACTGCGTTGACACCTGCGGCTCCGAGCTTGTAGGCCTCTTTCAGATCACAGGCGCTCGCACAGTGGCTGGCGCTGCGCTGTAAGGTGGACAGCTCAACTGCGCGGGTCTTCACGTGTAGCTTGTTCTGAATGGCCGAGGCGAGATAGCGAGAAGTGCCGGAAAGGGAAGCTTTGTGCCCAAAGGCATCCGTAGTGACGGAGCCTGCGCCCGCTTCGCTTAAGGGTACCCCTTCAGGCGTATGTAGCTCCTCGCTTGAGGCGATCACGACGGTGTTCTTCCGCTCTAAGAGCTCTCGGACCCGCTTGCAGAGTGCTTCGGCCGTAACCGGCCGCTCCGGTAGCAGGATGAGGTCCGGGCAGGGGAGCTCAGGGGCTGAGGCGAGCGCGGCTGAGGCTGCCAACCAGCCGGCATCGCGTCCCATGATCTCGACCACGGTTGCGCTCTTCAGGTCATAGACGCTCGAGTCCCGGGCGATCTCGCTCACACAGGTCGCGACAAATTTTGCGGCGGAGCCGTATCCCGGAGTGTGGTCGATCTCCATCAGATCGTTGTCGATCGTCTTGGGGACCCCGACAAAGCGCTGCGGCAGCTGATGCTGCGCTCCATAGGCGGAGAGCTTGTCAATCGTATCCATCGAATCGTTGCCCCCGAGGTAGAGCACTCCATCAGCCTGACGTTCATCGAAGTATTTGAAGAGCTGCTCGTAGTCTGAGGGATTCTCATACATATCGGGTAACTTGTAGCGGCAACTGCCGAGGTAGCTTGAGGGGGTGCGGGCCAAGAGTTCCAGATCACGCTTCGTGGGCAGCGTCTCAGTCAGGTCAATCGGCTCGTGCCCATCCAGCAGGCCTTCGATTCCGTAGCGCATTCCGAGAATGTGGATCTGGGCTTTCCGTGCCGCGCTGATCACACCTGCCAAGCTTGCATTGACCGCCGCAGTAGGACCGCCGGATTGCCCAACGAGAATCGTGTGTATGTCTGCCATAGTCAAACTCTCAAATCTCTCCTGATAGGGTGTCGATGCAGCCTTCACTATACGCTCTAACCCCCACTTTCACAGGATCAGGAAAGTCGTGTGGCGCGCCTAAAGGGGTACGCCCAAGCCCATATGGATACAAAAAACGGGGGTACTCAGTACCTGTGCTCCTTGGCTATAAGCGTTCAGTTGTGTCGAGCTAATGCTTCGCGGAGACGGCGCCCAACGGCCTGATAAAGAGGCCAGATCTTAGCTTTGGCTCAAACCAGGTGGACTTGGGCGGCATCAGCTTGCCCGCGTCCGCTGCTGCCATCACCTCGTCCATTGAGGTAGGGAACATCGAGAAGGCGATACCGTTCTCACCGGCAGCGGATACCAGCGCCTTCGTGCCTTCGATGCCGCCGACAAAGGAAATGCGGGGATCTTCCCGTGCATTTCTGATGCCCAAGATCGGCCCCAGCAGGCGGTCCTGCAGGATAGAGCAGTCGAGCCGTTTGACCGGATCGTGCTCCTCCGCTTCGGTGGGTTGATAGCGGAGAGTGTACCAGCTGCCGCTGACATACACGCCAAAATCGTGACGCTGTGCCGGAGAAGCCAGCTCACTGGACGGTCCGGATACCGTCGCAAAGCCTGCGGCGTTGGCTTTGGACAGGAACTCCTTTGTGGACAGTCCGTTGGTATCTTTCACCACGCGGTCGTAGGGCAGGATATTGAGCTGATTGGAAGGGAAGAGCACCGCCAGGAAGTAGTTGTAGGGCGCATTCGGAGAAGCGTCCGGATGCTGCTCCCGTTTGTGCTGTGAGACCTTGATGGCGCTCGCGGCACGGTGGTGGCCGTCGGCGATATAGGCGTTGGGGACGCGCTCCAGCATGGCCTCAATCGCATCGGTGGCATCCTTGCGGGCGACTCTCCAGACAATCTGGCGAACACCTTCATCGTCGGTAAAGTCGTAAAGTGGCTGTCCGGACATGGCGCCTTTGAGGATAACGTCGAGGACTGGCTCATCGCGGTAGGCGAGGAAGACCGGGCCGGTCTGGGCATCGAGCGCCTCGATGTGCCTGATGCGGTCCTGCTCTTTCTCAGGGCGGGTCGACTCGTGGCGCTTGATGGTGCCGTCGAGGTAATCGTCTACCGCGCAGGCGGCGACGATGCCGGTCTGTTGGTGACCATTGCGGATCAGCTGGTAGATGTAATAGCACGTGGCGTTGTCGGCGATGAGGGTGCCATTCTGCACGCAGTCGAGGTAGAGCTCACGCGCCTTCGTATAGACGTCGTCGGCATACATGTCGTGGCCATCTGGAAATGCAGTATCCGGACAATCGATCGCCAGAAATGAATCCGGGTGATCTTTCACATAGGCTTTGGCCTGTGCGCGGTCGAACACATCGTAGGGAGGGGCCGCAAAGGAAGCCGCCTTGTCAGGGGCTGGCCTCAGACATTTAAATGGAAGCGCATGCATCTCAACTCCTTATCCCTCAGCACTTGGTCGGGGTGATGATACGGATACGGTAAATACCCCCAATTTTCCCGAGGGCCTTAACCGTGTTCTGGTCCAGCGGCGTAGTGGTGTCAAGTAGGGTATAGGCGTGCGCGCCCTGTGCCTCGTTGGTCATGTGCTGAATGTTGACGGTGGTGTTGCCCAAGATGCTTGAGATCTGACCGATCATACCTGGGATGTTCTTGTGGAGCAGTGCGATTCTGCAGCCCTCCTTGACCGGGCCAAAGTCGCAGGCCGGATAGTTGACGGAGTTTCTGATCGTGCCGTTCTCGAGGTAGTCCTTCATCTCACCGATCACCATGTGGGCGCAGTTGTCCTCCGCCTCACCGGTGCAGGCCCCCATGTGGGGGGTGATCAGGGTGCGGGGCATCTTCACGGTCTTCGGGGTCGCAAAGTCGCAGATGAATTTCGAGAGCTTGCCGGACTCCAGTGCGGCGCCCACCGCGTCTTCGTCGATAATGTCAGCGCGGGCATAGTTCAGAAGCATCGCGTCCGGGGCCAGGAGGTCCAGCTGGTGGGTGCTGATCATGTGCTGGGTGTCCTCTTTGGAGGGGACGTGGACGGTCAGGTACTGCATGCCTCTGCAGACATCGTCGAGGGTATCGACGCGTTTGACTGCACGGTCGAGCTGCCAGGCGTGCTCAACGGAGAGGTAGGGGTCATAGCCGTAGACATCCATACCGAGGGCGACGAGGGCGTTGGCGACCTTCGAGCCGACGGCGCCCAAGCCGATCACGCCGACCGTGCGTCCGATCACTTCCTGGCCTACGAAGGCCTTCTTGTTCTTTTCGGCGTCCTTGACGACATTTGGATCATTCCTGTGGTCGATGACCCAGTTCATACCGTCCCAGGTGTCACGGGAGTTTGTGAGGATGAGGCCAGCCACGAGTTCCTTGACGGCGTTTGAGTTGGCGCCCGGAGCGTTGAAGACGACGATACCCCTCTCGGCACACTTCTCAAGCGGGATATTGTTGACGCCGGCACCGGAACGGGCGACGACCAAAAGATTTGGACCAAACTTGAGGTCGTGGATATCAGAAGCACGGACGAGAATGGCATCCGCTCTCTCGAGATCATCGGTCTTCTCGTATTCCTCACCTAGCTCAGCGACCCCGTCGCGGGTGATGCTCTTTGCGATATTGTCGATCACTTTTACGTAATGCATCTACTAACTCCTTTAGGCGTTGTGCCTCTCGAAATCTGCCATGTAGGCGACCAGGGTATCCACCGCTTTCTGAGATACTGCGTTGTAGCAGGAGGCTCTCATGCCGCCGAGGATACGGTGGCCCTTGACGCCGACCATGCCACGCTCGTTGGCGCCCTCGATGAACTCGGCATCCAGATCCTTGTTGTCGGTCGTGAATACGACGTTGGAGATGGAGCGATCCTGCGGCACTATGAGGCCGCGGAAGAGCTTGCTGTGATCGAGGTAGTCGTAAAGGGTATTGACCTTTTTCCAGTTGGCCTTTTCACGCTCCACCAGGCCGCCGGTGTCTTCAATCCAGTGGAAGACTTTGCCGCACAGGTAGATACCGAAGGTGTTCGGGGTGTTGAGCATCGAGTGCTTCGCAGCTTGCTTCTTGAAGTCCATGTAGTTGGGGCAGATATCGGCGCGTGCCGGGCCGTTCTCAATCAGGTCCTTGCGGACGATGATGACGGTGACGCCTGCCGGGCCGCCCGCCTTCTGGGCGCCCGCATAGAGGAGTCCATATTTGGAGATATCAAGCGGGCAGGCCAAGAACATGCTTGAGATATCGGAGACCAGAGGGACTTCTCCACCCTGGGGGAGCTTTTTTGCCATCGACCCATACACGGTCTCGTTCTGACAGATATAGACGTAGTCGAGATCCTGATCGATGGGGCTACTCAGGGGGGGGTAGCGGTCAAAGTGGGTGTCCTTGGTGGACGCCAGCACATCGACCTGCCCATACTTCTTGGCCTCTTCGTAGGCCTTCTCAGACCAGTTGCCTGCGATCAGGTAGCCTGCGTGGCGGTGGAACATCAGGTTCATCGGGATGCCTGCAAACTGTAGGGTTGCGCCACCGGAGAGGAAGAGCACCGCGTAGGTATCGGGAATGCCGTAGACGCGTCGCAGCGTCGCCTCGGCGTCATTGTTGATCGCCTCAAACTCTGGAGAGCGATGGCTCATCTCAAGAACACTCATGCCGGTGTCTTTGTATTCCACGAATTCGGACTGTGCCTCCTTCAATACACTCAAAGGCATGGCAGCCGGGCCGGGATTAAAGTTGAAAACACGCGCCATATAAGCACCTCCATAATGCAAAACGACGTTTCTTTTGGACGGTATCTGATTACCACTTTTCCAAGATGCCCTATTTACCCTAACCCTCCCTCATCCTCACAGGTGAGGGAGAATCTTTTATTATTCCAACGTTTACGTTTTCTAGACGTCACCCACCCACACTATATAGTAGTCTAGTGGTTATGGCCGCTTACCCTCTTCCAAGGACAATTACTCTTGGAATGGGGGGTACAAGTGAGGCAAGGCTATCAGCACAGACTTAGCATGAAGGAGATTGGATGCTTGTACTCGTAATCAACGCTGGCAGCTCATCGCTCAAATATCAGCTGCTCGACACCAAGACCCGCAAGGTTTTTGCCAAGGGCAACTGTGAGCGTATCGGTATCGACGGTTCCTTTATCGGCCATGAGGAAAACGGCGGCGAGAAGCAAAAGTTAGAAGTTGCACTTCCGAACCACGAGGTCGCAGTCAAGCACGTCTTTCAGATCCTGAAGGATGCCGATATCGATGCGAACAAGATCGGCGGCATCGGCCATCGCGTCGTTCAGGGCGGCTGGTACTTCCCAGAGTCCAAGGTCGTAACCGATGAGACGCTGGGTTGGGTCCGCGAGGTAGCACCTCTGGCGCCGCTTCACAACTATGCAGAAGCTGACGTTATCGACATCTGCCACAGGATGTTCCCGAACATCGGCAATGTGATCGTGACGGACACCGCCTTTCACTACAACATGCCTGAGAAGGCCTACCGCTATGCGTTGCCGCGTGACGTGGTTGACAAGTTCCACATCCGCAAGTACGGTGCACATGGCACCTCTCACCGCTACATCTGGAGAGAGACTTCAAAGTTCCTGAACGGTGACGTCCACCAGCTCGTGAGCTGCCACTTAGGCTCCGGCGCTTCCCTGTGCGCGATTCAGGATGGTCACTCCATGGACACCACGATGGGCCTGACCCCGCTCGACGGCCTGATCATGGGTACCCGCTGCGGCACCATTGACCCGGCAACGGTTTGCTACCTCGAGCGGGAGGGCCACTACACGGTCGACCAGGTCGATACGATGATGAACAAGCAGTCTGGCCTGCTCGCGCTTTCCGGTGTCTCCTCCGACTCCCGCGACATCGAGAAGGGCGCCGCTGAGGGCAACAAGAACTGCCAGATGGCGCTCGAGATGTTCTATTACCGCACGAGTCAGCTGATCGCCGAGATGGCGCAATCCATGCACGGTTTCGACACGATGGTTTTCACCGCGGGTATCGGCGAAAACTCCGACACGATGCGTAAGGGTATCGTGGATCAGCTCGCTTGGTTCGGCGTGAAGCTCGACGACAGGAAAAACGCCGTCAGAAGCGATGATCCGCGCATCATCTCCGCGGATGATTCTTCCGTCAAGGTCCTGGTTGTCCCGACCAACGAGGAGCTCATGATCGCCCTCGACGTCGAGGAGCTGCTCTCAAAGTAAGATACTTCGATAGCGTGACTGAGCAACAACAAAGGCTCCGCCGTTCATCTGAACGGCGGAGCCTTAAACGTTAGAGCTGTGCGAGTACACCTACCGCATTAGAATGGGCGGATCGTAAAGGTACGGCTCAGCTTCTGGCGAGGATCGAGCGTGAGGATGCCGCGCTTGTGCTCGAACACTCCGTCGTCGTCCTCACAATCGGCAACGCCGACCCAAGGTTCAACCGCTACGAAGGGCGCCTTATGCTCAGCGGACCACACCCCGAGATACGGGAAACCCTCAAAGTGAAGCTCGACGCCGTGCTGGCTCTTCTTGCCTTCGAGCTTGACGGTGCTGTCCGGCACGCTCTCAAAGGTGAGGGTCAGATACTTCTCAAAGAGGTCATGGGAGAGCGGTAGCGTGTCGCTGTGCTCCACCAGGGTCACCACCTTCTTGAAGTTGTGGATGCCATCGGCATTGATGCTTACGGTTTTGATATCAAAAGGTTTGCTGAATTTCAGCTCGTAGTCGTCAAAGGTCTCATCGGTCTTCCGGACCGGTACATCGAAAGCCGGGTGCCCGCCCAGGGTGAAGGGGAGCTTGACGCTTCCGGTATTGGTCACCGTGTAGGTTTGGCTGAAGACGCCATTGACGATCTCGTAGGTCATCTCGAGCATCCAGTTATAAGGGAAGGCCTCACGGGTCTCCGGTGTGGAGATCACTCGGTAATGCACCATATTCTTGTCTTTTTCGACGAGCTCATGCTCCATATCACGGGCAAACCCATGTCGGGTGAGATGGATATCGCCCTGCGCTGAGGTCGCGGTATCATCCTTCAAGACGCCCACGATCGGGAACAGGATCGGGGCAGAGCGCCCCCACCATCTCTCATCGCGCTGCCAAAGATATTCCGTCCCGTTCAATTGTAGGCTTACCAGCTGTGCCCCCTTGGAATCGAGGGTAGCTGTGACATGATCTGATTGGATAGTAGTTTGAGACATACTGACCTCCTTGAGCTGTCAGAGGTTGCAATTCCACCGACTTACTATTCGGTGGTTAAGTAAAATATATCCCCCTTAGCACGTTTAATATCCGCCGCAAGGCTAACAATTAAATTTCCTCATTTGCTTACGTTGTGTTAATAATTACGAAGATGGTGAAACGTTTTAGTAAGATTTACTATGGCAATGGAATGCTCCGCAGAAGACATTGGTTGGAAAGAGGTAGAAAACAATGTGTTCAAATGAGCTCACTCAATTGGGTATTCATACGGAGGGTACCGTGTTGGCAGACGCGCCGACACCGATACTTGTTGAAGAGGCTATCAAGCGGGACGAAGGAATCCTCACCTCAACGGGTGCGGTGAGAGTCAAGACCGGTAAGTACACCGGACGCTCCCCCCACGATCGATCTATCGTCGACACCCCGGATGTACATGACGATATCGCGTGGGGCTCCGTCAACGTGCCTATCAGCTCTGAGAAGTACGACCATCTGAAGCAGAAGATGGTTGACCACCTCTGCGGCGAGGATATCTTCGTCACCCACGCTATGGCAGGTGCTGACAGAAAGTATTCGAGAAAGTTCCTCGTGGTCACCGAACTCGCTAGCCAGGCGCTCTTTGTGCACCAGCTCTTGGTGAGACCGACCGCAGATGAGCTCAGAAACTACGGCAAGCCTGACTTCACCGTCCTTGCGGCACCGACCCTAAAGGCTGACCCGGCTACGGACGGTACCAACTCTGAGGCCGCCATCGTTATCAACTTCCATGAGCGCATCATCCTCATCATGGGTACTCGCTACTCCGGTGAGATCAAGAAGTCCGTCTTCTCTGTGATGAACTACCTCACGGTCAAGGAGAATCACGTGCTGCCGATGCACTCTTCAGTCAACAAGGACCCGAAGACCGGTGACACGTGCGTCTTCTTCGGCCTGTCCGGCACCGGCAAGACTACGCTGTCCGCAGATCCTTCCCGTGTGCTCGTGGGCGACGATGAGCACGCCTGGACCGACGACGACGTCTTCAACTTCGAGGGCGGCTGCTACGCCAAGTGCATCGATATCACCCCGAAGACCGAGCCGGACATCTTCAATGCGATCCGCTTCGGTTCTGTCTGTGAGAACGTCGTGCTCGACGACAAGCGCGTAGCTGACTACAGCGATTCCCGCTATACCCAGAACACCCGTGTCGCCTATCCGATCAACTACATCAACAACTCCGACCCTGCCGGCACCGGTAACCCTCCTTCGGTCGTGATCTTTCTGACTGCTGACGCCTTCGGCGTGCTTCCTCCGATCTCGAAGCTGGGCAAGGATGCCGCAATGTATCAGTTCATCTCCGGCTTCACCTCCAAGGTTGCGGGCACCGAGCGTGGCATCACGGAGCCGACCCCGACCTTCTCGACGCTCTTCGGTGAGCCGTTCATGCCGCTCGACCCTATGCTCTACGCCGATATGTTCGGCGAGAGGATGGAGAAGTTCAACACGAGAGTCTATCTCGTGAACACCGGCTGGACCGGTGGCCCCTACGGTGTGGGACACCGTATGGAGCTGCGCTACACGAGAGCGATGGTCACTGCAGCGCTCAGTGGTTCCATCGAGAACGCTGAGTTTGTCCATGATTCGGTCTTCAACGTCGATGTCCCGCAGTTCATCGAGAATGTCCCGAGCGAAGTTCTGAACCCGCGTGACACCTGGAAGGACAAGGACGCTTACGACAAGCAGGCTAACAAGCTCGCCGGCATGTTTGAGGACAACGCGAACAAGCGCTATCCGAACATGAAACCGGAAGTCAAGGCTGCAGGCCCGCATCCTAAGAACTAGTTCGAAGGACTATAGGTGCTAAAAGAGGGATCGGGGAGTTTGAACTCCTCGGTCCCTTTGATCGTATTCAATGTATGTGTGTGAGCGCGTACTAGTCCATCATCTGTGCCTGAACCGCGGTGATTGCGACGACGCCCACGATATCGGAAGCGGAGCAACCACGGGAGAGGTCGTTGACCGGGCGGGCGATGCCCTGCAGGATCGGGCCGTAGGCCTCAGCGTCTCCGAAGCGCTGGACGAGCTTGTAGCCGATATTGCCGGCTTCCAGATCCGGGAAGATCAGGACGTTTGCGTGGCCGGCGACCGTGGACTTCGGTGCTTTGAGCTTTGCAACGGGCTCGACGATTGCGGCATCGAGCTGAAGATCGCCGTCGAGCGCAATAGAAGGATCCTTCTCTTTTACGAGCTTCGTAGCTTCCTGAACTTTCTCAGGCACGTCGCCCTTGGCGGAGCCCATCGTGGAGAAGGAGAGCATAGCGACCTTAGGATCGGAGCCTATGTAGCGCTTCCAGGAGTTGGCGGAGGCCAGTGCGATCTCAGAGAGCTGTTCGGCATCTGGATCGATGTTGAGGCCGCAGTCTGCAAACAGGAGGGTGCCATTGTCGCCGTACTCCGGCTTCTTGGTGCACATAATGAAGAAAGCGCTGACGAGCTTGGTACCCGGGGCGGTCTTCAGGATCTGCAGGGCCGGACGCAGGGTATTAGCGGTGGAGTGGCAGGCACCGGACACGAGGCCGTCGGCATCCCCCTCTTTAACCATCATCGTGCCGAAGTAGGTGAAGTCATTCATCTGCTCGCGCGCCTGTTCAAGGGTGACGCCTTTCTTCTTGCGCAGCTCAGCGAAGTCCTGCGCATACTTTTCATGCTTGTCAGAGGTGACCGGGTCGATAACCTTAGCGCCGTCGACCTTGATCTTGTTCGGATCGCCGAGGATAATGAGCTTTGCGAGGCCCTCCTTGATGATCTCTTTGGCTGCCTCGATGGTACGGGGATCTTCACCCTCAGGAAGAACGATGGTCTTCAGATCGCTCTTCGCCTTTTCCTTCATTTGGTCAAGAAACTTGCTCAAATCAATCTCCTTTGTTGCGCCGACTGTACTATCAACTTGAACACCTAAGGGGGAAAAGTCCAGCTGAACCTGTCTGATAGCATGCGAGTCACCACACAACAACAATCTAGTGAAGGTAACAGATGGACTGCCCACATTCTACCATTGAGGCGCAGCAGAAGCTCTACATTTGAAGAGCGGGTCACACTACAGAGCTGCCTGAGAAGGATGGCTTTGCTGAGAAGTATCTGCCTGAGAGCTCAGTTAGCCTGTATGCTCCATCAGCTACGTGGCAGGG
Source organism: Atopobium sp. oral taxon 416 (assembly GCF_018128285.1). Taxonomy (NCBI): domain Bacteria; kingdom Bacillati; phylum Actinomycetota; class Coriobacteriia; order Coriobacteriales; family Atopobiaceae; genus Atopobium; species Atopobium sp. oral taxon 416. The sequence continues at coordinate 1,873,614 of NZ_CP072380.1, read as the reverse complement.
TCGAGCTCTGCCACGGCTAAGGCAGTGCGCCACAGAGCCAAACAAGGGCAGGCATCTGTAAGGAAAGACGCAAGAGCTGTTGTCACAGAACAGAATCTTCTGAAGAGCTCTTAGCTCACACACTGTGTAGAGGGCTACCTCTTCGAAGGTGGCTGGTCATCTGAGGCGTGCTGCAACCGCTCAGGGGCAGCAGGGGAGTTTGTCCGTAACGATTGTGGGGTGTAGAAGGACGCTTTATACCTACACTGACCAAAGCTTGCTGGGTATCCACAACTATAGCCTGCCTGAAAAGCTTAAAGGTGCAGGTCGCCTGTCCACCAGAACAAAGAAGAGCTCGCCACAAGCTTGAAAAGCGCCCCCAAAGACACGATGCGCACGCCTGAGGTTAGGCACAAGGGGGGTGCGATTTGGTCTTAAGGCACAAGACCAAAGGCGATAAGGCACACCTAACCTTGTCTGAGTGTCTGAGCCGTGAGTGTCTCATCCATCCCTGTCCTGGATACAACAGCTGCCAAGCGCCATACAGGCTTTCAGAAAGCTACAGGGCCACTGCAGCAAGCACCGCTACGCTATCTTTCAAAACCATCACAGCTGACAGGGGCTCCTGAGTTTGTAGACTCTTACAGCTAAAGGACATCTCAACGACGCTCATCTGCTGTGTCCACCTCCTACACTTCCTGTAACAAGGGGACTACTGTGCGGCACAACAGCGTAGCCTGCAGGCTCATCCCTTAAGGGGACCACAGTGTCACCTGCTCTTTTCAAGACATCATGTCGAAGCCTGGTGTAGCTCGTTGCCAAGAGAGATGTTGGACTACCACATACCGGGTGAACTATTCCGAATCAGAGCTAGATTGCCTCTATCAGACAGCCTGATTAGGAGTGTTCAAGGTACTCCTGCAAGGTAGGAATCTTCTTTGTTGCACCCTGCGATAAAAAGCAGGTACTTTAGATATGCTTTCTCACTGTTTAGGGTGAGGAAGCGGTTCCTCTTATAGAGATGCGTGCTAGAATCTTCAAAGAATACGTTGGTCGATGGGCGTTTTCAATTAGGTAAAAAGAGGGACTCATATACAGAGTCAGTCTGAGAGGTAGTATGAGCATTACACAAGGTCTGCCACAAGATTTTAAGCCTGATACCTACGACGCGTTGGTGATCGGCGCGGGGTATGCAGGTGCTGTATGCGCACGCCGCCTCGCGGAAGCCTGCAACTTCAAGGTCGCTGTCTTAGAGCGGCGCAACCATATCGCAGGCAACGCCTACGATTACTACGATGAGGCGGGGATTCTGGTTCACAAGTACGGTCCCCATATCTACCACACCTACAATGACCGTGTGCACACATTCCTTTCCCGCTTTACCGAGTGGACTGACTATCAGCACAAAGTGCTTGCCAACATCCATGGCGCGCTGATGCCGGTGCCCTTCAACCACCAGTCACTGAAGCTGGCCTTCGGAGAGGAGAAGGGTGAGAACCTCTACCAGAAACTCGTCGCGACCTTCGGGCAGGACAAAAAGGTTCCCATCATGGATCTGCGTGAGCAGGACGATTCTGAGCTCGAGGAAGTCGCAGACTACGTCTACGAGAACATCTTCCTCCACTACACGATGAAGCAGTGGGGCAAGACCCCGGATGAGATCGACCCGGCTGTGATGGGCCGTGTTCCAGTCTTTATCGGCGACGACGACCGCTATTTTCCGCAGGCGCCGCATCAGGGTATGCCGAAAGAGGGCTACACCAGGCTCTTCGAGAACTTGCTCAACCACGACCTGATCGATGTGTATCTGAATGTCGACGTGCGTGACATTATGAAGCTCAACGACACGACGATTACGGCGTGCGACAAACCGTACGGTGGAGAGGTTATCTATACCGGCGCTCTGGATGAGCTCTTTGGATTCGATGAAGGGGCACTGCCGTACCGCACGGTGGATATGGTCTTTGAGACGCTTCCGATTGACCACTTCCAGCCGGTCGGTACCGTGAACTATACGGTGTCTGAGAACTTCACCCGTATCACTGAATTCAAGAATATGACCGGGCAGGTGGTTCCGGGCAAGACAACCATCATGCGTGAGTATTCACGCGCCTATCTGCCGGGTATGGGCGAGACGCCTTACTACGTTATCAACGACCCAGACAACATCGCGCTCTACAAGTGCTACCGCAGCCGTGTTGAGAAGCTCGTCAACTTCCACCCGGTGGGCCGTCTGGCGGAGTACCGTTACTATGATATGGATGGGGTCACCGAATCTGCCCTCGAGCTCTCCGATGATATAATCTCGCATCATTAGGAGTCGCTGTGCAAAAAACAATAACTTTTGGCATTCCCTGCTACAACTCTGCGGCGTATATGGACCACTGCATCTCTTCTATCCTGGAGGGGAGCGATTACGCCGAGGACGTTCAGATCATCATCGTCGACGACGGCTCAAACAAGGACGACACGCCCCAGAAGGCGGACGACTGGGCCAAGGAGTATCCCACGATCATCAAGGCGGTCCACCAGCCGAACTCCGGCCACGGTATCGCCGTGCTCTCCAGCCTGAAGAGCGGCGATGGTGTCTACTACAAGGTCGTCGACTCCGATGACTGGATCGACAAAGAGGCCTTCCAGGCGCTGCTGACCACGTTGCGTACCTTTATCAAGACGGATACCCGCGTCGATCTCGTTATCTCCAACTACGTGTATGAACACGTGGAGGATGGGACCCACACGACCGTGAACTATGGGTTTGCGCTCCCGAAGGGGAAGATCATGACGTGGGATCAGATCGGCCACTTCAATATGGCGCAGAACCTGCTGATGCACTCGCTGTGCTATCGCCGCGATCTGTTGCTCAACGGTGGCATCCCGATGCCGGCGCACACCTTCTACGTGGATAACATCTACGCTTTTGTGCCGCTGCCCCGTGTCAAGACCCTCTACTACCTGGATGTCGATCTCTACCGTTACTTTATCGGTCGTGAGGATCAATCCGTCAACGAGTCGGTCATGACGAGCAGAGTGGACCAACAGCTGCGCATCACGCGCATCATGATGCACTCCTACCATCTGTACGATGATGTAAAGCAGACAAAACTGCGCAACTACATGATGAACTACTTCACGTTGATGATGGCGGCGTGCTCGATCTTCTCGAAACTCTCTGAGAAGCCGGGCGCTGACGAAGCTCTCAAGAACATCTGGACTGAGCTCAAGTATTACGACCCGAAGATGTACCGCCGGGCCCGTATGGGTCTGGTCGGCATCGCCACGAACCTCCCGTCAGAGACGGGCAAAAAGGCCACGATCGGTATGTTCCACATGGCTGCAAAGCTTGTGAAATTTAACTAGTATTCCTATACAGCACGTATCAACTGCCTCCTAGTTCCCGAAATGAAATCAGGAGGCAGCTTTGGTTTACTGGTACCTTAGAGATGAGCAGTACTCCCAGTCAGTAAGGTTGACCTATGGATACAGTACACGCAGCGCAGCAGCTCGAACAGATAGCTCAGGATATGGATACGATCGCCCGGTTCGTGGGTGCGCAGGATATTGAGGAGCTGACGGCTGCCGCAAGTGAGAGGGTGTTTGGGATACCTCAGGTGGATGTGCTGGTGCTCTTCGGGGGAGTGATTCTGGCAGGCGCGGATCAATTCGCGCAGGCGATGCGCAACGGCATTGCCACAACCTACGTAATCGACGGTGGGGTTGGCCACGCGACGCTTGCCTTTCGCCAGAGCGTACGGAACCTGTGTGTTGCAGTGGAGTTCTCCGATTCTGCCTCAGAGGCGGAGATCTTCGAGGCCTATCTGGAGTACATCTGTGGGCTCCACGCTGATCTGCTTGAGACGAAATCCACCAACTGTGGCAACAACATCACCAGCCTGCGGGACTTGCTGGCAGCGTACAAGGTTTCGTGCCAGTCCATGATCCTGATGGGTGATGAGACGATGCAGCAGCGCATCACTGCTGTGGCAGCCAAAGAGATGCCTGATATCAGGACCTTGAGCTTTGCCTCCTATCAGGCGAAGGTCGTGGTCGATGCTGAAGGAGCAAGCCCTGCCTGGGCGTTTAAGAATGAACCGCGCGGTACGTGGTGCAGGGACCACTACTTAGAGCTGCTGATGGGGGAAGCTCCACGGCTGACGGATACCGCAGACGGTTATGGGCCAAAAGGCAAAAACTTCATCGTGCCCGTGGGGGGGGTGCCGGCAGAGGTTACCCGTGCCTGGAACACCTAAGAGCGCAGTATCCGACCTGGTACGTCCTTCACGAGCCTCGTAACACTCATATAGATATATAGTCCTATAGTCCGCTACCTGGCTCTCACGTGCCGATAACAGCAATACAACTGTCCAGTCATCGTTTCCCTATCAGCAGAAATAGGGGACATACAGAAAGCTGTGCACCTCTGTCTTGGAGGATCCCGGTGCTTTACAACGTTTCTGTCTGTCCCCAGGCATACGGAGTAGGACGCTCCGCATGCCCTCAGTATACGACCATGGGAGTATCAATTGGCTGAGGTTAGCTTGATACCGATGATGCTGACGATCAGCAAAATCACAAAGAGCCAGATATTTCCCCATGAGTAATGGTCTCTTAGGCACAAAGCGCACATTATCGTGCAAGCGTCCAAGAATGTGATTCTAGAGATCCTGTGCGGCGATGAGCCCGTAGGAGCTTGTGGCCTGTTTGACCGCATCGACGATGGCTCCCTGGATGGCTCTCATTGCCATAGTCCCCACCAGGTCGATTGGAGCCTGCACATCACCGGTTGACATCACGAAAATCGTATCCCCGTCGTTTGAGGTATGGGTCGGGCAGATCGCATGGGCATAGCCGTCAGCGGCCATCTGTGCCACTTTGGTAGCCTGTGGCTTCGTGAGCTTCGCATTGGTGACGACACAGGAGATCGTGGTATTGGTGCGCTCTAAGGGCATCACCAGGTTGTCCCCCTGATCGATCAGTGCCTGTTCCTCGTCTTGGATCTGTGTCTTATCAGGGGAGAGTAAACCCGCGATCGGCTGCAGGGTGTGAGGGTCAACGACATTGCCGGCAGCATTGACCGCAGATAAAGCTCCGACCGTGAGCTTTCCAGTGTTTTCTACGGCCTCGCCGATCCCTGATTTCATGGCGCGCTCCATGCCGGCCAGCTTGCCGACCGTGCATCCGGTACCGACGCCTACGCAACCGCGCTCAAGCGGTTGCTCGCGTTCGTTAAAGGCGGCACGTACCGCATTGACGCCGTCTTCTGCGGTAGGGCGGACATCCGCCTTTCCACAGGTGAGGTCGAAGAGACAGGCTCCGGAGACGATCGGAACCACGCCGACGCCTACATCCAGTCCCATGCCACGCCGCTCAAGCTCTTCTGCGACGCCGACTGAGGCGGCAAGTCCATAGGCTGAGCCGCCGGAAAGGATAACTGCATTGAGGATCTGTACGGTCTCCTCAGGCCGAAGCAGATCGGTCTCACGGGTGGCAGGTGCCCCACCGCGGACATCCACCCCACCAGTGGCGCCTTCGGGGCATACAATTACTGTGCAACCGGTTCCTGCTTCTTTATTGGTGGCGTGTCCGATAAAGATATTGTTGAGATCACGCAAATGATTTACAGGCATACTGTGGTTCCTTTCAGGAGGTCCTCAAGCATCGTAGACGGGGCTACGGGAGCTAGCAATTCCCGTACGACGAGGGTGATCGGCAGCCCCATGATCGTATAGAAATCCCCTTCAATGTTCTGAATCAGCAGACGTCCGATGCCCTGTACGCCGTAACCACCTGCCTTATCAAAAGGCTCCATTGAAGCGACATAGGCGTCAATTTCAGTATCGGAAAGGGGATAGAAGGTGACCTGTGCCGTATCGACAAGATTTTTCTCGTAGTGGCTCTTTTGGTCGATCACACAGGCACCGGAGGAGACAAAGTGGGTTACCCCGGACAGTTTATGGAGCATCGCTTTGGCGTGCTTTGCATCGTGCGGTTTGCCCAAGACTTCACCGTTTGCTAACCAGACAATCGTATCAGCAGCAAGGATCAGCTCATTGGGATATTTGTCAGCAATGACCTGAGCTTTGCCGGTGGCGAGGCGGCGCACAAGGTCACGTGGGGCTTCATCAGGCTTGCGTGTCTCATCGATGTCGGCGGGCTCTATCTCAGGGGTAAAGCCGGCTTCGTGCAGGATCTGCAGACGTCTGGGAGACTGTGAAGCAAGAATCATATGGTATAGACTTCCTTAGAGTACAAAAAAGGCGAAGGCTTAAATGCCTTCGCCTTCTGTCAATCTGGATAGATGCTACTCGATCGTGATTGCGCTTGCCGGGCAGTTGTCGGCTGCTTCCTGTGCGGAATCCTCGGCGTCATCCGGGACTTCGTCTACGATGACAGAAGCGGTGCCGTCGTCACCGATTCCGAATACCTCAGGGCAGGAGCTTGCGCACATACCGCACCCGATACAATCCTCAGAAACTGTTGCCTTCATAATAAATCCTCTCGCTCGCAATACTTACGGATTTAAGTATTGATGAATATCTTGAGTCCCTCTCACTCAAGTCACTATCTTTTGTACCTTATTGGAGACAAAAAGGCTAGTGCAAATTAGATAAAATCTGTAGTTTGCCCGTCTTTAGCTTTTAGCACCATAATTCTTCAGGATCTGGAACATGGTCCGGAACCCAGAAAGCCAGCCCTGAGCTGGCTTTTTCATGCCTTGAAGCTTAATCCGGAAACTGCTTCCTGGTGGAATATATACATGGTGCTATGGTGCTTTCGTCTGACAGGGGTGGCAGATGGCCTACTTCCTCAAGAGGACGCGCAACAAAAAGGGGCTCTATCTCCAGATCTACGAGAGTCACTGGGACCCGGAGTGCAGGCATACCGCGAACAGGTCGGTAAAGGCGCTGGGCTACCTGGATGCGCTCAGGGAGAAGGGCATCGAGGACCCCGAGGCCCATTTCAGTGTGATGCCTTCTAATTGTCAAGTCGTTTTGAGCATGCGACTCTGGGCAATGATGTCGTAGTACAGCTCGCGCGCTATGTATCGCTTAACGGCTTAACGCATCGTATCGCCTCGAGCTTGGAGTGTCCCTTAGACATCTTGTGAGGCACCTAAGCGCGAGTCCTGTCGTCTATCTGCAGCCTTCCTGGCGCAGCGATGTGTATTGCGCTGTTCGCTGCCCTGCCAGCGCCCCTGTTGAACCTGTAGAGTGTCGTGAGCCCCGACGACACAGGACGCGCTGCCACCCCGCACAGCAATCGCGAACGACGACTCGCTGCTTGAGCTTCTCCGGATTGTCCCCCACTCTGATCATCAGCTGGACAGTGCCCCGCGAGCCGACGCACTTCTCCTCGAGGATGGCCCCAATGGTTGCACCGAGCTCGCCCACCTTATCGTCGAGGTCCTGGTAGCTACCGGCGAGCGCCTTGAGGGCGATGTGCGTGGGCGAGCGCAGGGTCGCGCTAGCCGGACGCGCCCGACCTTGATGCAGCGTGACCTGGGGACGAGGCGGGCGGTTGTCATCGCGCACTACTGGTCGCACACGGTGTCGGGAGCCGAGACAATCAGGGAGCGGATCTGCTCGATTGCGGCCTTGTGCGCCTTCAGTGCGGATGCCCTCGCCCTGGTCAGGACCCGCAGGCTCTCGACCATGTCGTCCCTACCCTTTACTGTCACGTACCGTGCCCCGCTCCTGGCGCCCTTGTGCGCCATCGCGGCGTCGTCCTTGTCCCTGCTGCGCCTGACGAAGCGGTCGGGGGTGCTCACCTCGACGACCTGCACGTGCTCGCGCGAGAGGTGCTTAAAGCAGCTCCGGCACCGTAGGTCCCTGTGCACTCCACGCCGAAGTGGGCCACCTCGCCGTTCGAGCGGGCCCACGCGAGCATCTCGGCGCACCCCCGCCTGCTCGTCGGGAAGAAGGTACGCTCGACCTCCGTCCCGCCGGTGTCGACGCCAACGTAGATGACCCTTTCCACCTGTCCTTGTTGCATGGGCGACCTTCAACTGCCTACGGCTGAACGATCGCCTCTACCATTTGCCTCTCGATCAGAACAGTAGGGGGATGCCTGTCAGCATCAGGCCTCTCTTCGGTCACGGGAGCCGTCAGGGCGAAGGCCCTAGTGGATTTGCGCCCCGGGCATCCGACAGATCACAAAAGCGACACCGATCAAGTCGGTTTTGTCATGGGTCAAGGCGCCGGGGGCACGTCCCCCACCAGACTCGCACATCCCGTCGGATAGCGAAGCATCTGGCATCTGCGAGTCTTATGTTTAGTCAAGTCAGAATTTCGTCTTTGAGCATGACTTCTTTTCGGGTTTCTGCTCTAAAATTTCGAGCCTTCGTTGATTCCTGTGGCTGAAGGCTAGGCGGCAGAGGCGGAGCGCTCCTTCCGGCGCTTCCTCAAGCGTTCCCTGTTGCGCTTCCTCCTTGCCTCGACCTTCCTTGCCTCCTCGGCCCTGTCCTCCCAGGGCATGGCAGGCTACAGGTCGGAGCAGCGCAGCATGAGCAGCGATACCAGGCTGTCGATGTTCCTGAAGCCATAGCCCATAGGCACCGTCACCTTGATCTTGTTGTTGATCGACTCGACACGCCCGTTGCCGATGCCGAGGTCGACAGCGGCCACCACATCTGCATGCCTGCACCTCACCTTCTTCTCGACGCCGCCCACAGGCGCGATCCTGCAGTATGCGGCGGCCTTCAGCCAGGCATCGAGCAGCTCCTCTGCCTCATGCGCATCCTTTGCGCGGAAGACGGCCCTTAAGGTCCTTCTTGAGCGTCCATGCCCGTGCAAGATGGCCCTCTGCGCGCTTCAGCTCCGAGAGCTTCTCCCTCTGCCGTGCGGTCAGGTTCTCGGGATTCTTCGCGAGTGCATACTGAGCTGTAATCTTTTGGTGGACAGTGGGACAGCAGGGACTGGCAACAGATATGCTCTGTCCAGATACCCACCTACCAACACCAGCAGATTGAAGCGATGAGATGTCGCTAAGCGCAAGCGAGATAGAGAAGGCAAAGTCCCGCACGAAGCCGGAAACACCCAAACACTACACTGAAGAAGTATTGCCTTGAGGCTATCGACTACTACAGGAAGGCACGTAAGGCCAACCCGAAGAAGAGCATCAGAGGATGCGCCGCGAAGCTTGAGGCCAACGACAAGACCTTAAACGACTGGGTCATCAAGCACTCAAAGACCAAAAGGGTCACCCAGGTAAGGACCGACGAGCACAAGGAGCTCGACAGGGCCAACAGGCGCATACACGAGCTCGAAAGCGAGAATGAGTTCCTAAAAAAGAGGCAGCCTTCTTCGCCGGAAGCCTCTGTTGAAGGACAGGTTTTAGCTCATGCTGGAGAAGAGGGCAACCTATAGCGTCTCGATGATGGCACGCGTACTGGAGGTGAGCAGGGCTCACTTCTACAGATGGCTCAAGGCCAAAGGCGGTGAGGACCTATGGGGTCCTATCAAGGAAGCCATCTGCGCGATATGGGAGGAAAGCGACAGGCGCTTTAGCTTTTGCTAGGTCTGATCCAAGCTCACAGGAGATCCGAAGTTACGCAAAATTTACAGGCACGACCCGCTACCGCGTGCGCAGGTGCATGGCTAAGCTAGGCATCTGCGGCATCTGATCCAATGCCTCCAAGAGAACGACGCTGCCCGCACCTGATACCCCCGAGCGCCCCGCCCTCACCCGGCGCGGCTTTTCGTGTCCTGTTCCGACAGCCAAGCTCGTGGGCGATACAACCTATCGCAGGACCACGGCAGGCTTTATATATCTTACCGTCGCGCACCATCTGTGCACACGCATGGTGGTGGGCTGAAGCATACAGGACAACATGAGGGCAGGCCTTGTCGTCTTTGCCCTGAAGATGGCATATTCGCGCGGATACGTGGCTGGAGGGGCCATATTCTAAGCAGCCCAGGCAGCCAGTACATAAGCTCAAAGCTCGCCGCCTGCTCAGCCGTACCCGACGTGAGGCTCTCCGTGGGGAGAACCGGAAGCTGCCACGACAATGCGCTCGCCGAATCGCTTTTCGCCACGCTCAAGAACGAATGGTACTACCATGAGCGCCTCTTAGATGCATCCACGACCAAGCACAAGGCACACGAGTTTAATCGAGTCGTACTACAACCGCTTCCGCCCGCATAAGTCCATAGGAGATCGCGTACCGGCAGAGGTGATGCAGGAGTTCTTCGAGCGCCTCGAGAGAGGCCTTGCATACGATCCAAAGGCGATGCAGACCGCATAAAATCTGAGATTTCTCTGTCCATTATATTGACAGGGCTCATCCCGCTCTCCTTGATGCGGGAGGCCTCCTCGGCGAGGTTGCGCGCTGCCTGCCATTCGGAGCGCTTGAGCTCATCCAGGAAGAGGGACAGCACCTCCTTGTCGTGTATCTCTCGTGCGCCCAGACGAGGCATCCCCCGACATGGTCGACGACGACCGTGAGTTATCTGTGGCCCTTCTTGTAGCTCGTCTTGTCTTATACCTTTGCGCCTGAGCCCATCGAGCTTCCGAGGTCCATGGCGCGCCATCGGCGTATGCCGAGATGGTCATGGCAGGCGCATCTCCTGCCGCATACGGCGCAGCGCAGCGCCTCCTTCCTGTGCGGCCTTGCAAAGACCACGATGCCCTCCGTTTTCGATGCGGACTCCGAGCACGACCGTCTTCACAAGCCCGAGCGCCCAGCGTAGAAATCTTTTCCATGCGCAGCCCTTCCTCCGGTCCGGAATACTTTTGGCAAAGTCGAATCTAGGGAAATGATGATTAATGCCTATGTCGGCCGCGAAAGGCCACGTGGCTGGTCCTTTCTGGCACATTATTGGGAATTAATCATCGTTTCCCTAGAGGAGAGAAGCACAGGGCGGCCCCTCATGGAGCCGCCCCTTCCATATCTGCGTGATTTCCGTGCCAGGGCTGGCACTTTGCTGGATCGGCACCCATATGAACTACTGCAGAGCCAGTTTTTATTGAGATGCACAAATACAATTGCTCCATACTGTTGAATTTGCTTTCATGTGTAGGAGGAGCACGGTAGTCGCCTGTTCGATTGTTCGATGTGTGTCGGGCTATAATCCCAACCATTCAGACATGGGGCGTCTTATAGGAGCTCAGTATGAGGACATTCAAAACTGTGGTTCATTTCGACGGAGAATTTGATGCGGAAAAGATTATCAACAGTGGGCAGTGTTTTCGGGCGGTTCGGCTTTCTCCAGAGCAGACTGCTTCGATAGCTGACAGCCTGGTCTATCGGTTTATTGACCTTGACCACGTGCTCTACATTCGCAGTGTACCTGATACTGAGTCGCAGTATTTGGTTTCCTGCACGGCAGGGGAATGGAATCGAATCTGGCACCGCTACTTTGATTTTGACCGTGACTACGAACAGATCAGGCGCTCCATCCCGGCGGACGATACGTTTCTGACCAAAGCTGCGCGGATATCACGGGGGCTCAGGGTACTGAAGCAGGATCTTTTCGAGACCCTCATTACCTTTATCTGCTCACAGCGAAAGTCCATCCCGGCAATCCGTTCCTGCGTCGATACCCTTGCCCTCCGCTACGGCTCACCACATCCTACAGATCTGGAACCTGAGTTGCATCTCTTTCCGACGCCGGAACAGTTATCGGCAGCTTCAGAGGAAGACCTGCGCGCAGCAAAGTTGGGCTATCGGGCACCCTATGTGCGTGACGCGGTTGAGAAGGTGTGCTCAGGACAGATTGATCTCCAAGGACTTGCACAGGTTCCCGACGATGAGATGATTGAGCAGTTGGAGACAATTCAGGGTGTGGGCATCAAGGTGGCGAGCTGTGTGGCACTCTTTGCCTATGGTAGGACGGCGCTGTGCCCGGTCGACACTTGGATCGGAAAGATAATCAAGAACTACTATGGGGGTGTCAATCCGTTTCCTTCCTATGGGGACACGGCGGGTATCATGCAGCAGTATGCCTTCTTTGTTGCGGTAAACAGAGAGCGTGCTCATCTAAAGAAGGCGCGCCCCTAGTTCCTTTGATGCCGTATATTGAACGACTGCTTATGCTTACTTGTCTTTATTGGCATAGTGCCGTGCACCGAAGATTGCGGTACCGATACGAACGATTGTGGCACCTTCCTCGACCGCGACTTCAAAGTCTTTCGTCATCCCCATCGATAGCGCATTCATTTCGACGCCTGGGATATGCGCCGCATCGATGCGTTGGGCGAGCTGTTTCATGCCCTTGAAGTAGGGACGGTTGGCCTCAGGGTCTTCGGTAATTGGTGCTGAGGTCATGATTCCCTTCAGATGTACATGGGGGAACTGAGCGATTTCCTGTGCGGCGTCGATCGCCTCAGCCTCTGAGAAGCCCCACTTGGACTCCTCCTGCGCGATGTTGATCTCCATCAGCACGTCCACTGCTGTGTCGTGCTTCGCCGCTTCCTTATCAATTTGCTGTGCCAATCTTACAGTGTCGACCGAGTGGATAATGCTCACTTTGTCGATCAGATACCTCACCTTGTTGCGTTGCAGGTGGCCAATCATCTGCCAGTCGACTGTGTCGCCTAAGGACTCATACTTCTTGTTGATCTCCTGGACATAGTTTTCGCCGAAGGAGCGCTGCCCTTGTTTCATGAGGGCTTGGATATCGTCAATTGGGTGAGTCTTGCTGACCGCTAGCAGCTGCACCTCGTTCGGGTCACGGTGGGCCTTTTCACAGGCATTTGCGATGCGTCGCTGCACACTCTTGTAGTTACTGATTAAGGTCTGCTCAGGGAGATCCATAGCGTATGCTCCAATGTCGGTAAATCGAATTCCTACCTTTACCGTATGCCAAAGCTGCAATGATTTCTATTATTTCTTGAATTCTCCTATCAACTGCAATGTCTGAGAGCGAAAGACTTCCCAGGGTGTCTTGTTAGCGAGGCATCTGGTGTGGTCTTAGGTTGATAGCATTCGTATAGAGCTATCTGACTTCAGATAAGGTGATATCAGGAAAGCTTGTATGCTTTGGGAGGTACTCTTAGATAGGGCCATAGGTGTCTTTCAACGCTCGCTTTTTGTCACGGGTAATAAGGTAGACAGAAGAGAAAATCGATTGTGTCGAGTTTTGTGGTGTAAGAGTAGGGCTGCGCCAGTCTCGATATCGGCAGCCTCCTGCGTTGGCGTAACTTTATGCCGCTCTCTCGTACTTGTAAATCGCCAGCTTCATGATCACTCCGCGCTGCTCGAGGTCCTGCAGGAACCCGCGCCAGGAGGCGTAGCTTTCTGAATTCACACACGTGAACCCCACGAAGTGGCGCTGATCGTCGTCGCCGACGCCGATCGCCACGATGAAGGCCTCCCTCCCACGCGCCAGCTCACGTAGGTGGCGTTAAGGAACAGCTAAGCGAAGCGGAGCGGCGAGCACCCCCTCGCCAGCAACGCGTCCACCTTATCCTCTACCACCGCGCGCAGGCGCAAGAGCTGGTCCTTGGACAGGGAGTCCACCCTCTCGACCTTGCGCGTGAAGGTGGCGGTGATATACATCTCGGCCAGCGCGCACTCAGTGCGCGATGCAGCGCTTAAAGAGGTCGGTCGGGAAGTACGAGCCGCAGCGTCGCTTGGGCACCATCAGCGGGAGCGTCCCGACCGCGGTCGCGATAGCCGCAGCGAGTGCCGCTCTCGGCCCCGCACGCCTCGTTTGCCTGGATGGACATGATCTCGTTGAGTATGGCAGCCATGGTGGTGTTCATCATGTTACACAGGCTCGAGGCGCTGTCTAAGAAACCGAGCAGGACCTCCTTCAGCTGCGGGTCCCCACGCTGTATACTGTTTGAGCTGACCATCGTCGTTCCCTTGTGTCGTCATCGATGCAACCGACATTCTAGGACCGGCGATGGTCTTCTCGTAGCTTCCCTCTTATACACCACTTTTTTCGACACAACCAGAAAATCAGCTTTCAGTGTCTGTGTGACACCTCTGTGCTGTGCAAACCCTTTGCCTGTGTTTGGTGTGCTGGTCTTGACAGGACAACCGGATACAGCAAGCTTTCCTGTCTCAGCTACAGCTTGTGCTGTATGTGTCTGTGCAAGCGGTAGCGCTTAAGTATCATAAAGTACAGTCTAACAGTCTAGGGAAACGATGATTAATGCCCCATGCACCGCAATCCGGCAAAAGGCTCCAAGACGGATCAAGCGACTCTGGGAGCCGGGAGGTGCAGCCTGCCGGCAAAAGATGCACATGGGTAAGGTTTGCAAGGGCGAGAGAGACTCGAGTGTGCAGGCATCTTCTCTATCCCCGGTAGCGCTTCCTTAAGGGGATCGAAGCGCCGCTTCACGATAAGGAAGGGATGCTCTGCCTTTGAGCGAACGCATGCCTTCCTGGACTCGATGCCCTTTTCGGACAAGAGTGCACAGGCAAGGCCTTCTATGGTCGAAGGCTTCCTTAGCAACGCTTTAGCGCATAGATGAGAGGTGTGTGCGTCCTTAAGGGCGCTTCGCTATACCTATATAGCCTAAAGTCTGCGCAGCAGAACCTATCATCTTCCCTTACGAGTGTGTGTGCCACAGGATATGTCGGATACATTCTAGGCAATCGTCTCCACACCATGCACAAGGCCACCTGCGGCATCCACGCCGCTATGCGCCTTGTATCAGATACGCCACTCCTTCCCTTTCTTGGACTGGTGCGCTTTAAGGGTCGCGTGCAAGGTCTTTGTTCTTCGTTAAGCTTAAGAGCCCAGGTGAAGGTCGCATCCACAATGGAGCCGCCCCGCGCCGTGATCCCTGCCTTCTCGAGCTCCGAATTCAGGTCGTGAAGCATAGCTTTACCGAGTCCCTGCCGCTCGAGGCTATGGCACCTCTTCGCAAGTGTCGTAGCATCTGGCACCTGCTCAGACATGAGGTCTACGTGCACAGAAGTGCTACCAGGAGTGGCAATCCAGGATAGCATCCTTAGGTTTCCTCGTCTTAAGAGAGCAAACATTACCTAAAGCAGGATACATCCTTATGCTTCGTCTTTACAGCGCGCACATGCCTGACAAGAGCCTGTCTGTGGTAGCTGGTATCTACTAGTGCAATCCAGCTGTCCCACACAACGATTGTATCCATCCGCTCCAGGAGTGCCTTCCGCCTGGTCTTTCTCCTTAGACCTTAGGATTTAAGGTCCTAAAAGCTCATCTGTCTGCCCATATCTTCCTTTTGGATATGCTGGAATACGTTGCTGTAATTATAACATATCCGCAGGCAGATAGGCATCTATGTGGGTATGGGCACTGTGTGGTTCGAGACATTTTGAGCCGGTGGCATACAGCGTGCAGCCCCAGTGACCTCATCGAGGCGAATTAATCATCGTTTCCCTAGCAAAGATCGAGCCATCTTCTTAGTGGTGGGGGCCTTCAGCCTCTTTAGGAGCTCACGCTTTTCCGCGATGCCCATCTTCTCGATCCGCTGCAGTATTATTGAGTCCTTCCGGGTCCTCCCGTTTCTCGATGTCTTTGTTTGGCGACATACATTGTAGGTAAAGGCTCGGACAACATTGGGTCCTTCTCAGGTCAATCGTGGTCTAACAGAGAGTAAGAAAAGCACCATGGTTTCTCTTATGATCCAGCCCTAAGTACAGGTACTGCTAATCTCCGCAGCCTGGCAAATACGTGAGGGTCCGTTGAATCCGTGATGACGGCAGAGAAGTCATTGATCGAAGCGAACCGATAGGCACTTGAATAGTTGAACTTTTCAGCATCAGCAAGTAAGAATTTATATGATGCTTTTTGAATGATGTGCTCCTTTGTAGCACCGGAATCAATGTCGTTTGAAGTCACCGCATTTTGTTTAAGGTTTATGCCGCTGGCACCAATAAAAGCTTTGGAGAAGAGAAGCGGCTCTATAAGACTTATGGTTGCTGAGCCTACAAATCCATTAAGTTCTGAGTTCAAAAACCCACCAGTGCCCAATGCGGTGACATGAGGTAAATTTGACAAGATACGTAATACATCGAGCATATTTGAGGTAACAATAACCCGTTTGTTGCCTGCGGCAATAAGCTGCGCAATATAGATGTTCGTACGTGAGATATCCAGAAAGACGGTATCCCCGTCATTGATTTCATAGTATGCTCGCCTGGCAACTGCCATACGCCCGAGATCTTCTTTGCCTGGTTCTGCTAAGGCTTGCTCTGAAGCTGAATCAAATGACGGCGTTTGTGAAAACGCTGATTGTGCAGAAAAATACTGTTGGGATGCTGATGGCACCTGAGAGGATTCACTTGTTGGGACTGTATTTGCACAACTTTCCAAACTCTCTTTGGATTGTGTATCAGATCTTGGACTAGCAGTGTTGTTCTGGCTGACATTGACTGGGTATACGGATCTTGCATGACGTAACTGAGATATACGATCATGCAAACTTGGGGTATGGGGTATTTCGCGGGGAACAGTTGCATATGCAGCCCCTTGCGAGTTTATTTGCACATTGCTATAAGAATCGTCTTGGATGTCTGATTCTGGTTCCTCTCCATCAGGTAATACAGCACCCCCGTACACACGCTTACAGAAACCCTGGCGTGCAAGTTCCTGCAGATCTTTGCGGATACTATCCTCACTTATTCCGTACTGTCTGGCTAAAGAAGTCACCGTCACACGCCCATCGCGGCGAATAAGAGACATGATTTCATTTCGTCTTTCGCTGCGAAACATGTTCTGTCCTACCTCCTTGCAACATTGATTCCATGTTTAGGTTTATTGCTTGCGTAACTTAGGCAGAGTCTTTAGTCCCTGCATCACGTCGCTCGCATTCGTATTTCTCATGTAATAGAATTTTCCCATTTTTAGGGATCATTTCTACCAGGAACAATAAATATGGGGAAAATAAAAAATAAATCTGGAAAGAACTGGAATAATATGGAATAATATAAAGTCATTCGAAGGAGAAACAGAAAAGAGATCCTGCTTGTTCTTGTTTGTTATCAATTAAAGAAGTATTGCTCCACAATTCATACACATAAAGGAGAATTCAATGGAAGCAATGAAGGAAATGCTCAAACGAGAGAATGTTCAGATTGTTGACTCATGCAAGGACTGGAAAGAGGCAGTACATATTGCTGCGCAGCCGCTGGTGGACGGGGGATACGTGACGCCTGCATATATAGACGGCATCATCAACAATGCACTTGAGCTTGGGCCTTACTTCGTACTGGTACCTGATTTGGCACTTCTTCATGCACGTCCGGAACAGGGAGCCCTTAAAAAGCAACTTGCCGTAACCGTTTTACGTCACGGTACCGTTTTTAAAGAAGGTGGCGATCCTGTCCGCGTACTCGTGACGCTTGCAGCCACTGACCCCAATTCCCATCTTGATGTCATGCGCATCTTAGCGATGATGTTTGCGGATGCAGAAAACATCAGGCGTGTGGCAAACGCTGAGACTGCCGATGATGTCTACAACTTTTTTGTCAACTTCACTGTTAGTGCAGATGGCTAACGCGAACAGGGGGGGTATGTTTGCGATGGCTTTAAGCATAAAAGGTCGGGTTTAGAAAGAAGGAGGAGTTAATGGCCATTCTTGACTTTATTGTCAACATTCTGTCTACACCAGCCATTCTGGTTGGCCTGTTGGCTCTGCTTGGTTTAGTACTTCAACGTAAACCAGCAGAAGACGTTGTTAAGGGAACCATCAAAACCATCGTAGGCTTCCTGGTTCTGACTGCAGGTTCTGCATTCCTGCAGTCCGGTTCCTTAAATGCATTCGGTGAGATTTTCAACTATGCATTTAACATGCAGGGTGTTGTTCCAAATAATGAAGCTGTTGTAGCTGACGCTCTTCAGAACTTTGGTACCAGCGCTGCA
Source organism: Atopobium sp. oral taxon 416 (assembly GCF_018128285.1). NCBI lineage: Bacteria > Bacillati > Actinomycetota > Coriobacteriia > Coriobacteriales > Atopobiaceae > Atopobium > Atopobium sp. oral taxon 416. The sequence continues at coordinate 1,855,843 of NZ_CP072380.1, read as the reverse complement.
ATCATTATGGCTTTGGGCATGTTGTTCAACATCATTCTTGCTCGCTTTTCACGGATGCCATATATTTTTCTGACTGGTCACCACACGCTGTATATGGCCTGTATGCTCGCTGTAATTCTCGGCGGAGCAGGACATCTTGAAGGTATTCCTCTCTACATTGCCGGCGGTTGTTTGCTCGGGCTTATCATGGTCCTTTCACCAGCTTACTGCCAGGTTACCTTCCGTAAGGTTACTGGTTCTGATGGGGTAGCACTTGGTCATTTTGGCGGCATCGGTTATTGGTTTGCTGGTCAGATCGGCAAACTCTTCGCAAAAGATCCTAAGCGCGAGAGCACCGAAGAGGTTAATTTCCCGAAACGTCTTATTTTCCTGCGTGATACTACTGTATCCATCTCCCTTACCATGATGGTCTTCTTTATTATCATCACAGCCGTTGCAGTCGGAAGAGGTATTCTCAATATCGTTCCTGCAGGCATTTCAGCCGAAGAAGCTACTGCATTACTTGCTCCCTATGGCCTGACCGTTAAAAATTTGGGTACGCTGCTCAACATCGGCACCGAAACCCAGACAAACTGGATCGTGTGGGCTTTGACTTCCGGCATGAGCTTTGCGGGCGGCGTCTACATCATCCTTTCCGGTGTTCGTCTGATCATCGGTGAGATTGTCCCCGCATTCAAAGGTATCGCAGACAAGCTCGTTCCCGGTGCAAAACCAGCGCTGGACTGCCCTGTTGCATTTACGTATGCTCCCAATGCAGTCATCATCGGATTCCTTTCTTCCTTTGTCGGCGGCCTCGTTGGTCTGGCCCTTCTCAACGGAATCAATGTATTTATTCCGGTTGCCCTCATTCTCCCAGGTGTTGTTCCTCATTTCTTCTGTGGCGCCACCGCTGGAGTATTTGGCAATGCTGAGGGCGGTATCAAGGGTTGCGTAGTCGGCGCATTTGCGCACGGCCTTCTCATCACTTTCTTACCGATGCTCGCAATGCCTGTCTTCAGCACCCTCGGGTATGTTGGGACTACGTTCTCCGATGCAGATTTCTCCTGGATCGCCATTCTCTTCGGCAACCTTGTCAATGTCGCTCAGGGTGGAGTGTTGATCGCTATCTGCGTGATCCTCTACTTGATTCCTATCATCTACAACTACGTCGCTCCTAAGAAGGCTGTGGTAGAGGCGTAAGCTACAAGGGTTTGAACTTCAAGTACGAAGATCTGCAAATGATTGTCTCATAAACAGTCAGCTTCTAGTGATCGTTGCATAGCTGACATCTGAATGGACTTTTATATACGGATGCCAGCTTAGAAGAAGACCGGCAGATAGATTGCAGTGAAACACTGTTACTCGAAGTGCTGATTGCTTGTTGTCATGTTCCGTGATTGATGTGTCTGAACTGTTTGGTTATAGCTGCCACTAACAAGGCAGAGTCGGTTTCTCGGTCTATGTGGCTGAGAAGGGATGAGGAGGATACAATGGCTATTCGCAAGATCATGTACGCTTGTGGTTCCGGGTTGGGCTCAAGCTTAATAGTTCGTATGAACGCCGAAGAGATCTTAAACAAGCTTGGTCATTCGGAAATCGAGGTTGATCACACTACCATCTCTGATATCAACCCAAATGCTGCAGATTTGTTTGTTGTCGGCGGCGATCTGAAAGATTTTGTCAGCGACATTCCTGATGAGAAGAAGATTATTTTGAATAACATTCTCGACAAGAATGAGCTTGAAGAGAAACTTGCAGAACGTTTGAAATAAGGTGCCTTGAGCTGTCTCAATGTATGCCGGGTCGGTTTTCCTTAGACACTTGCTTTTTGGGTCCGGAACCAAAAAAGATGTTGCTGTATGCCTTGAGATGATAACGCGTAGTGTCTCAACACCGTAAAGCTATTTTAGCCGCTCAGCCATCCAACAAGTATTTGGTCATTGAAATGGTGTAAAGTTCCAACACGTTTTAGAAGCAGCACCACGTTGTTATGAATCTGAGCACCTAAGTACGCAGGTACTGCGACTGTAACTATCAAACTGATGCAATCATATGTGTAGCAGAGCGAACCGTAAAAAGGATGCGGTTGGCTTGAGGCTACAACTATGAAACTACAACTATGAAATTAACCAGAAAGGAAATTGTCATGAAGTTCTTTATCGATACTGCAGACTTAGACGAGATCAAGACGGCAGCAAGCTGGGGGTGTCTGGCTGGTGTTACCACCAATCCGTCACTATACGCTAAGGCGGGCGGCAAACTTGCAGGCTTTGAGGACCACATGAAGAAGATCTGCGAGATCTGTAAGGGCCTGCCTGTATCTGCTGAGGCCACCGCTGAGACCACTGAGGGCATGATTAAGGAAGGTGAGCGCTTAGCCTCACTTGCAGACAACATCGTGGTCAAGCTCCCGATCACTGAGGCCTCTCTTCCTGCAACCCATTATCTGGTACAAGAGGGTATCAAGGTCAATATGACTCTTGTCTTCTCAGTGCCACAAGCACTGCTTGGAGCACGCGCAGGAGCACGTTACATCTCACCATTTGTTGGCCGCTTCGATGATACTGGAGACAATGGTCTAAATCACCTGCGTGAGATCATCACGGCTGTCCACAACTACAAATATGGCTACTGGGATGAGGAAGGCGGACCTGAGATCATCACCGCATCTGTTCGTACCCCGTACCACGTAACGCAGGCAGCACTCATAGGTGCAGACATCGCAACGGTTCCTTTCAAGGCACTAAAGAACTGTGTGTATCATCCGCTGACCGAGCGTGGCCTTAAGCTTTTCGCAGCTGACTGGGCAAAGGTCACGGGCAACACTAAGTAAGTCCCCCTTTAGGGGCATGTGCCAGGACAATGTATATTACCTGCTGCATGCCCCTTTCTATCTCAAAAATCCCTTTCCTGAAAGGACAGCTATGGAAGATACTGAGTTAAGAAAGGTAGCATGCGATATCCGTGAGGGCATCATTGAAGGCACCCACGCAGCCAAGTCCGGGCACCCCGGTGGCTCGCTTTCAGCCGCTGATATCTTTGCCTTCCTGTATTTCGAAGAACTCCAAAACATCGATCCTAAAAACCCACGCAAGCCGGATCGTGATCGCTTCGTGCTCTCAAAGGGACACTGCGCGCCGGGACTGTATGCGGCGTTGGCAGAGCGTGGCTACTTTGATAAGTCAGAGCTTACAACCTTAAGACACACCGGCTCTTTCCTGCAAGGTCACCCCAATATGAGCGAGACCCCGGGTGTGGATATATCCACAGGTTCCTTAGGACAAGGTATTTCTGCCGCAGTGGGTATGGCATATGCCGCCAAACACTGGGGAGATACCTACAGAGTCTATGTATTGTTGGGTGACGGTGAGCTTGAGGAAGGTGAAGTCTGGGAGGCAGCAATGCTTGCCGGCAACCACAAGCTTGACAACCTCTGCGTGATTGTGGACAACAACAACCTGCAGATTGACGGTACGATCGGTGAGGTGAACTCCGCACAACCTATCACTGACAAGTTCAAAGCCTTCAACTTCCATGTAGTGGAAGTAACCAACGGTAATGACTTCGATCAGCTGAGAGCCGCCTTCAAGGAAGCCAGAGCTACAAAGGGAGCTCCTACCTGCATCGTGGCCCACACGATCAAAGGTAAAGGTGTCTCGTTTATGGAGAACAAAGTAGGCTGGCATGGCAAGGCTCCAAACGATGAGCAGTATGCACAGGCCATGGCTGAGCTTGAAAAGGAGGCTTAAGGAACATGGCAGAAACATTGGAGAAAGCCACCCGTCAAAGCTACGGCGAGGCACTGGTGGAGCTGGGACACAAACACGATGACTTTATAGTTATGGATGCAGACCTAGCCTCTGCCACCAAGACTGGCCTGTTCAAGGCGGAGTTCCCCGAGCGCTTCTTAGATGTGGGCGTCGCAGAACAAAACCTTATGGGTGTTGCCGCCGGTATCGCAACTACCGGGCACAAGGTCTTTGCAAGCTCCTTTGCTATGTTTGCAGCAGGAAGAGCCTTTGATCAGATAAGAAACTCGATCGGCTATCCCCATCTGCACGTAGTGATCGGCGCCACCCACGCGGGCATCTCGGTCGGGGAGGACGGAGCATCCCATCAGTGCAACGAGGACATTGCCCTTATGCGTGTGATCCCGGGTATGACTGTGATTTGCCCCTCGGATGACAGAGAGACTAAGCAGGCAGTAGAGGCCGCTTACAACGCAGAAGGCCCAGTCTATTTAAGGCTTGGCCGTTTGGCAGTCCCTGCCGTCCACAGTGATGACTACCATTTCCAGATTGGTAAAGCCACAGTAGAGAAACAAGGCACCGACATTACTGTCGTAGCTACCGGTTTGATGGTTACCTCCGCTTTGCAAGCAGCCAAACAGCTTGAGAATGAAGGAATCAGCTGTGAGGTTATCAACATGGCAACCACCAAACCACTGGATAAGGATACTCTTCTTGCCTCTGCTAAGAAGACGGGGCATGTCGTCACGGTCGAGGAGCACTCTGTAATCGGTGGTCTGGGTTCTGCTGTGTGTGACGTACTCTCTGAGACTATGCCCACACCGGTTAAGAAGCTCGGCATGCAAGACACCTTTGGTGAATCCGGCCCTGCTGTAGAGCTCTTGCACAAATACCAGCTCGACGGTGAGGGCATTGCAGCCTCAATCAAACAGTTCGCAAAATAGACTTAACTGCTCTTACATCTGTAAAATGTATCTGCAAGGAATTAACCCCGTCCTCTCTATATGAGATATTGACATTCTCGTAAACTTCAGTTTACGAGAATGTCAATTGTTAGCTAACTTGCAGATCTAACAATCTAGGGAGACGATGATTAATTCGGCTCGATGAGGTAGCTGGGGCCACACGCTGTATGCCATCGGCTTAAAATGTCTCGAACCACGCAGTGCCCATACCCACATAGATGCCTATCTGCCTGCGGATATGTTATAATTACAGCAACGTATTCCAGCATATCCAAAAGACAGATATGGACAGATAGATGAGCTTTTAGGACCTTAAATCCTAAGGTCTTAGGAGAAAGACCCGGCGAGAGGCATTCCTGGAGCGGATGGATACAATCGTTGTGTGGGACAGCTGGATTGCACTGGTAGATACCAGCTACCACTGACAGGCTCTTGTCAGGCATGTGCGCGCTGCAAAGACGATGCTTTAGGATGTATCCTGCTTTAGGTAATGTTTGCTCTCTTAAGACGAGGGAACCTAAGGATGCTATCCTGGATTGCCACTCCTGGTAGCGCTTCTGTGCACATAGACCTCATGCAGGCGCAGGTGCCAGATGCTACGACACTTGCGAAGATGCGCCATAGCCTTAAAGCGAAAGGAGTTCGGCAAAGCTATGCTTCACGACCTGAACTTAGAGCTCGAAAAGGCAGGGATCACGGGGCGAGGCGGCTCCATGGTGGATGTGACCTTCACCTGGGCCTTAAAGCTTAACAAAGAACCAAGACCATGCGCGTAACCCTTAAAGCGCACCAGTCCAAGAAAGACTAACTATTAAAAGTCAATCATGAAATTACGATTTTTCGAATAAAACACGGAGACGTGTTTTAGATAGATCAGTACCTTGAAAACTGCATGACGAACAGAGTCTCAGGAATAGGGCTCTAAGAAAAGGCTATGGGTTGTAAGATTTACGCTGCCTGGTATTCGCTATGGGTCAGCTCCATCCGGTAGATGGTTCTGACTAGCTTCTTTGCCACGTGCGACAGGGCGACATAGAAGTGCTTGTCTTCAGCACGCTTTCTAGCCAGATACAGGCCAAACCGCTCGTCCCACTTGGAGACGTATATAGCGGCGTTGAAGAGGGCGAAGCGGAGGTATTTGGAGCCTCGTTTCTCCATATGGGCATAGGTGGATGTCAACTGCCCGGACTGGTAGGTAGATGGCGACATGCCTGCATAGGCAAGGATCTGGTCCGCATTGTCAAAGCGGTTGAAATCGCCAATCTTGGCCAGGATCATGGCTCCCATCCGGTAGTTGATGCCGGGAATCGTCATGATCGAAGAGCTGCTCTTGTCCATAATCTTTCGAATGGAAGCTTCTACTTTTTCGATGTCGGCAGTCAGGGCATCGATCTGGCGGATCGTCTGCTTGAGTTCTATGGATCTTACAGACATCTCTGATCCGACAGAGGATCTGGCCGCATTCCGGATCTCGATCGCCTTCTCTCGGCCATACCGGCCACGGGAGGCATCACAGAGCAGGGACTTCAGATGTGTGAGGTTGGCATTGGCAACACATGACGCACCGGGCATTTCTTCAAGCAGGCGCTAGACGGTGTTCATGTGAAGCGTTGGGACGAGGCCTTCCAGTTTGGGGAATACGATGTTCACCAGCCTGGTGATGGATGTCTTCAGCGTCGCTCTCCTCTGGATGAGATCAAAGCGGTATCTGGTCAATGACTTCAGCTCTTCGCTGGGGTAAGATGTATCCGTGTAGGGCCTGAGGGTCTTATCAGTCACAAGCATTTCGGCAATGGAGCGGGCATCGACTTTATCCGTTTTCGTCTTTCTAAGGCGCTGACCTTTTCTGTAAAGATTTGTGTGAAGTGGGTTGATTACAAAGGTATGGTAGCCTCGATCAAGAAGCGAGCCCAAGATGTTGTAGGAATAGTAGCCGGTAGCCTCGAGCCCTACTTTTATCTGGGACAGGTCTTTTGAGGCCGTCTCGATTCTTCTGAACAGCTCATCATAGCCTTCACGATTGTTCCGGATGGTAAAGACCGGGAACAGTTCTTCAGCGTCCGGACCAAGAATGCAGCAGTCGTGCTTGTCCTTGGCGACATCGATTCCAACGTAGATCATCTTTAAGATCAAAGAAGCGGTTGATTGTTCTGATGCTGTCGTCAGACCACAGGGCTCTCTGCCAATCGTATCCTCGTTCTACATAAACCGTCATGCGGTATCTAACTGATCAACAATGCAGTAAAGAGGCTGTGGCTGGAGCCCCTCTAAAACCGTCGAGCGGTAGGGGAGCAAGACCACTCCACAGCATCTGATGACAATGTAGCCGTTTACCAGGAACAGGTAAAGGAAAGCTACCACTTAATAATACGAGGGGGAGCCTGGCGTATCGGATACAAGGCGCATATCGGCGTGGACGGCGGAGGTGGCCTTGTGCATGGTGTGGAGACGATCGCCTAGAATGTATCCGACATATCCCAGGCACATGCACTCGTAAGGGAAGATGACAGGTTCTGCTGCGCAGACTTTAGGCTATATAGGTATAGCGAAGCGCCCTTAAGGACGCATAAAGACCCACGCCTCTCATCTGTGCGCTAAAGCGTTGCAAGGAAGCCTTCGACTAGAGAAGGCCTTGCCTGTGCGCTTTCAGCCGAAAAAAGCATCGAGTCCAGGAAGGCATCTGGCCACTCAAAGGTAGAGCATCCCTTCCTTATCGTGAAGCGCCGCTTCGACCCCTTAAGGAAGCGCTACAGGGGGATAGAGAAGATCTCCTGTATACTCGAGTCTCTCTCGCCCTTGCAAACCTTATCCATGTGCATCTTTTGCCGGCAGGCTGCACCTCCCAGCTCCCAGCGTCGCTTGATCCGTCTTGGAGCCTTCTTGCGGTGCATGGGGCAGGATGGATGTAAGGATAGCGGCTCCTGCACGTGCTGGATGAGCATCCTTTCCTGCTTTTCCTACATTCCGGCCTAGAAAGACCGTGTGGTCGGTCCCCTCTGGCACATCATAGGGCAGTAATCAGCGTTTCCCTAGCATCAGGATCTGCGGCATCCATCGGCTCTTCTGCCAGATATCGTTTTCTTCAACCATATATGGTAGTTTCACCGATACCATATTTGCGTGTAGCATGTGCCTCTTGCCAAAGCACAGCTTAAAGGGTCTCCCATCCCATATGTTGAGGGTATCTTGTATGGACAGAGTGATCATATGGCATAAGATTTGGTGTCTGTCTGCACATCCAACCATAGAGGGTAGAGCCACACACACCGAATCAGGCGGCTCGTCCTTTGCTGGCGCACCATCGCGTATGTAGTCTAGAACCCTTTCGATAGATTCCTGTGAGTATGCCACACCCCATCCTTTGGGGTGCCCTCCGGGATCATGGATGCACCTCCTTCTTCAACTCTGGGAACTCGTTTGTGTATAGGTTTCCTTTGCAGGCTACTCCTGACCTCTCAGCAGAAGGCAGACGCTTTCCACGTGGTAGCTCTGGGGGAACAGATCGATCGGTTGGATCTGTGCTGCATAGAAGGTGCCCTGCTCTTTGAACCAAGCCAGGTCCCTTGCTAAGGTCGTCGGATCACAGGAGACATAGACGATTGCACGGGCAGGCTGCCCTGAGAGCTGGCATACGACGTCTTCCGTCAGTCCTGCGCGCGGGGGATCGACGACGATAATATCAGCATCCTCTTGGGGGAACTCACGGCCTGTGTCGCCGCCCTGCGGATCAACGTTGTCGACGTGATGCAGCTTGAGGTTGCGTCTGAGATCCCTAACCGCCGGGCCGTAGGCTTCGACTGCATAGACGTAGGAGACTTTCTGGGCGAGAGGAATGGTGAACGTTCCGACACCACAGTAGAGGTCCATTGCCACATCGTTCGGCCGCGGCTTTAGATAGTGCAGGACGGTTTGAATGAGGGTCTCCGCGCCCTTGGTATTAACTTGGAAGAAAGAGGGGGCGCTGATATACATGGTGTTGTCACCGAGACGCTCACTCCAGTATCCATCACCAGCAAGACGCTCGACACCGGCTATCTTGCGGGCCTTTGCGGTACCTTTGGTCATGACACGCACCACTGAGGTGATCGGTCCTGCCTCGGAGAGAATCTTACCGACACGGGCACGCGGGAAGGAAGAGGGGGATCCCCACAGGGCAACCTCGACGGAATGTGTACGCTCAGAGGTACGGATCCCGATGCGATACAGGTTCAGCGGATCTCCGTGTGAAGCATAGGACAGGGCTCCGGTTACTGACTTCACAAACTTTGCAGCCTCTTTTGCCATGAGCGGGCACGTATCCACTTTGATCAACTTGTTGTTACCGCGCGCATGCATTCCGATGGTGACCTTGCCGTTTTCTACACGATACCCCAACTCAACCTTATTGCGGTAGCCCCAGGAATCGCTCGGTGTCAAGCATGGCTGCACGAGTGCCCCTGCCCGGTCTTCATTCATGTGAGCAATGCGTACGAGGGAGTCGATAACCTGTGTGCGTTTCTGTGCTCGCTGAATGGGGTAGACGATATGGCCCCAGGGGCAACCTCCACAGACATCGACAAAGGGGCAGGGCGCCTCAACGCGGGCAGCTGAGGGTTGGACAATGTTTACGATATGCCCTTTTGAGTAGCGCTTCTCCACATCGGTGATTGCTACCTCAGCAGTATCTCCCGGAACACCCCCGTTCACAAAGACTGTTTTGCCTTCCTGATCCTGAGCGATTGCGTCAGGACCGTAGCTGAGACGACGTATGTGCATAGTTTCCATATAGAGTTCTGCAGGAGACATAAATACATATTCCTTTCCGGAATGGGATTAAATTCAATATAAAATAAAAAGAGAAATGAGTTTTCTAGCAACCTTTGTAGTGTATTGCTTTTTGGAGAGCTTGGCAGACGTGATAGTGAAATATGTCAGGTAGATCGTCTTTTTAGAGGGTTGCCGCTGAATACATGTGTTACAGGTTTGTGCATGAAAGCTACCTCACAAGTATTTCTGTATAATGGCTGAGTACCTCCAACATAGTTAGGCTCCCTGAACTGTAAGCGGCTTAAGGCAAGATCGAAGGCATCTTCGGCGGGACCGTCGCGGTGGCTGCGATGCCGAAGAGCAAGACATGGATGAGGCACATCTCGTGCAGCAGCTCCATGCAGCCATCCCTTACATCCCTGTGGCTGTATCTTTAGCTGAGTGAGTCCGCAAGGAGTGCATGTGGGCCTTGGAAAGGCCATGGAAGGTGCCCTCAACGTAGGCCTTGAAGGTGGATATCACCCTGTGGACCATGGGAAGGGATGCATCCCCGTCCGCTCTGTCGTACTTTCTTTAGACGAGCCCGCAAAACGAGGAGAGGCCGGCAAGCTTTGCCGCTCCAGCCATCCGCCCTTATCTTCGATGTATGGCAGAGCTGGTCATGCCCCACCTGGCGCCAGCAATCTTTCGAGCACCCCTTTGCGCAGCGCAGGGGGCAGCAGCCCTGCCTGCCGCTGTAAGCATCGGCTGCTGCTTTGTGCCGCGCCCGCTTTTGCCTGCCGCCTTGGCGCCGATATAGAAGTCGTCCACCTCGTGTGTGTCAGCTGCAAGGACACTGAACGCACTGCGATCTGGCCCAGGCGAGTATATCCTTAAAAGGACCCGCCCTGCCGTCTTTAAGCTGCAGCCTATCTGCCTTCTGCAGGGCGCAGGCGCTGATCCTTGCCTTCTGGGTGGACATAAGCCATATCGCCTACGAACCACTTCCTGAGCTCGAGATGGGTCCCCTCCATCAATAGTCCCTGCGCTCACGCTGAACTTAGTGTAAGCACTTCGTGCACTGCCACTTGTGCGCGCGGCCTCAGACCTTCGAGCAGGACGTATTGGCGCACACCGGGCAGACAAAGCCGCCGGAGACCTTCTTCCTCGAAGAGCCTCCCCTCGCACGACTCCTCGTCTGAGAACCTCTCCAGAAGGCCCATCAATGTCTCTTTGCTCTCGCATTCGCGCCTGCTCAGAGCGCCTGCATGCCCCTTTACCATCTCTTTCTTTGCCCTCTCGGATACATCAACCTTGCATCCTCATTGTACGGTTTGGAGGCGACAGGAATCCCTGCTGTTATGCTGGGGGTCCTCAGTCATTTTTCTGTATTCCTCAAGCGCATGAGCCAGATGTATCAGTCGACATCTGTATTGTTAATTCAACCATACAAATAGCGACCTGATTTACGTGGAGAAATACATCTGATGATCAGCTGAAAGGTAGACAGGTTCTTGCAGATTGCTGAGGATACTAGCTGTGTACAGAGCAGGTAAATGAATGAATCACAGTAAAGTATATGTCATTTTTAAGATAGTGCCTGCTGTAGAGATGAGGTGTCGAGTTGATTTTCCGCTGAAGAACTTTACCACACCAATCAGGCGGTGCATCGGTGTATATGAGCAAGTTCTATGCGAAACTAAGAAATGATATACAGGATCTTTTCTGGATGATTAACAGTTCATAAAACGTATGCATGATTGAAATGGAGGGTCACCATGAGAAACTTATCTCGTAGAGATTTTCTCGGAACTTCAGCTGCAGCACTCACAACGCTCGGCCTCGCCGCGTGCTCCCAGGGCTCTGATTCCGGGGGCAACAATACCGACACAAGCTCAAGCGCAGGCTCTGACGACCTGTCCCGTATTGCAGATCAAGATATGATCGATGCGGCTAAGCAGGATGGCCAGTTAGTTATCTACGGGTCTTGCGAAGAACAGCATGTTGCTGCATGTGCCCAGCATTTCCAGGATCTCTTTGGCATTGACACTTCATATCAGCGCCTCTCGACCGGTGAGGTAGAGTCAAAGATCGAAGAGGAAAACGGTCACCCCTCCGCAGATGTGTGGTTCGGCGGAACGACAGATCCTTACAACGTCGCAGCCAAGAAGGGACTTTTGCAGCCGTACGAAGCACACAATGCCTCACACCTTATCTCGGGTACGTTTAGGGATGCCGATGGCAATTGGTACGGCATCTATAAGGGCATCCTCGGTTTCTTCTACAACAGGGATGAGCTTGACCGTCAGAATATTGATCCACCGCAGGATTGGCCAGATCTGATTGATCCAAAGTATAAGGGTATGATCTGGACCTCCAACTACAACACTGCAGGTACCGCAAAGCTTGTCCTCAACACGGTTATCCAGAAATATGGACATGATCAGGGCATCCAGTACCTCGTGGATCTGGACAAGAACGTTCAGGTCTATACGAAGAGCGGCTCTGGCCCCTCTAAGAACGTTGGCACCGGCGAATGCACGGTCGGCATTGGCTTTCTGCATGACGCAATCTATCAAATCGTCGACAACGGCTATGAAAACATCGGTCTCGTGATTCCTTCCTCAGGTGCATCCTATGAGATCGGCTCAACCGCAATCTTCAATGGTGCACAGCATCAGAATGCCGCAAAGCTTTGGATTGAGTACGCCCTGTCACCACAGTGTGTCGAGCGCGCTCAAGAGGTTGGCGCGTACCAGTTCCTCGTTATCGACGACGCGAAGCAGCCTTCCGTCGTGGATCAGTATGGCCTCGATCCCAACAATGTAATGGACTATGACTTCGAGGACGCTAAGAACAATACTGAGCAGTATGTCGCCGACATTATGAATGCCCTGGGCGGCGGCGACAGCCGTTTCAAGACTGATGATTCCAATTAGTCTCATTTTGTAGATGTGTCCCTCGATGGAATGCGGGGGACACATTTCTGTATGTTGCCTGTTGAGAGGGGGATTCATGGCAACAAGCCAAAGTGCTGAGCTTGACCGCAAGAAGATGATGGGTGACCCCATCCTCGTCACTACCATCATTGTGCTGATTGCTTTCTTAACGCTCTTTATTCTGTATCCTTTGGCAATACTGCTGGTCGACAGTATCGTAACTGATGATGGGATATCCCTTTCAGTCTTTCAACGTGTTCTGGCAATGCCCTCCTTTGAGACGGCCATTACGAACACATTGTCACTTGGTTTATTCGTCGGTGTGTTTGCCGCGCTAATCGGCTTGCTTTTCGCGTATGTGGAAGTGTATGTCAACCTGGAGTCACGATTTATGAAGTGGCTCTATAGCCTCGTCTCAATGCTTCCGGTGGTGTCACCACCCTTCGTGTTGTCCCTGTCTGTGATCTTGCTCTTCGGTAAGTCCGGAATAATTACACGAGGACTTCTGGGGATCTACGACAACGACGTCTATGGATTTAGCGGCATCGCTCTTGTTCAGATCCTGACGTTCTTTCCGGTCTGCTACATGATGTTCAGGGGACTGCTTAAGAACATCGACCCTTCACTGGAAGAGGCGGCCCGCGATATGGGAGCTACCCGGTGGCACGTCTTCACGACCGTAACCCTGCCACTGATCCTTCCAGGCATCGGCAATGCGTTCCTGGTCTCGTTCATCGAATCCATCGCAGATTTTGCGAACCCTATGATCATCGGTGGTTCCTACGATACGCTTGCAACCTCGATTTACTTGCAGATCACCGGAGCCTACGATAAACAAGGCGCCTCCGCAATGTCTGTCGTCTTGCTCTCCATCACGATGGTCATGTTCATCATTCAGAAGTACGTCTTGGAGCGGAAGAGCGCCGCTACCCTTACGGGCAAAGCTTCCCGCCAGCGTATGCTGATCACCGACAATTCCGTGCGTATCCCGCTCTCCCTGCTCTGCGGCGTCATCGCAGTCTTTGTTGTAGTCATGTATGTCTGCGTTGTCTTCGGCGCTCTGTTCAAGACGTGGGGCTATGACTACTCACTGACCTTTAAGTGGTTCGAGCAAGTGTTCACATTGCATCATGGTGCGAAAGCGTTCTGGGACTCCTTCTCACTCTCACTCATTGCGGCTCCTATCACTGCAATCCTCTCCATGATCATCTCCTATCTGGTTGTAAAGAGGCGCTTCCACGGTCGTGGCTTTATCGAGACCGTTTCTATGCTCGCTATGGCAGTGCCTGGCACTGTTTTGGGCGTCGGCTACATCCGTGGTTTCTCAAGCGGTGTGTTTCACACTGGATTTCTGCAGGGGCTCTACGGAACCTCTGCGATTTTGGTCATTGTCTTCATCGTCCGCTCACTGCCGACCGGTACGCGTTCAGGCATCTCCGCGTTGCGCCAGATTGACCCGCCCATTGAGGAGTCAGCCTACGATATGGGCGCCAACAGCTTCCACGTCTTCATGACCGTGACGCTGCCCCTGATCAAAGATTCTTTCCTCTCAGGACTCGTCACCGCCTTCGTCCGCTCCATCACGGCAATCTCCGCAGTCATCCTGCTAGTTACGCCGCAGACGCTGATGATCACGGTACAGATCAACGAGTACGCAGAGAAGGGCGCTTACGGTATCGCGTGCGCCTTTGCAACGATCCTGATCATTATCACGTACGGTTCAGTGCTCATCATGAACGCAATCATCAAACATTTCGGTACCAGCGCTAAGATCGCCTCTGCCGAAGAGGAGGAGTAGATATGGCCAAAGAAAAGAAAGGGGTGCGCCTCGAGCAGCTCTCGAAGATCTATCAGGACCCCAAAACGAAAAAGGAGTTCTATGCGGTCCACGATGCGAATGTCGATATCTCCCCTGGCGAGTTTGTAACGCTTCTCGGACCTTCCGGCTGCGGTAAGACCACGATCTTGCGTATGATCGCGGGCTTCGAGAGCCCGAACGAAGGACAGATCTATCTAGGCGACGAGCCGATCAACGAGTTGACGCCGAACAAGCGCGATACAGCGATGGTGTTCCAGAGCTATGCCTTGTTGCCGCACTACAACATCTTCGACAACGTGGCCTATGGTTTGAAGATCAGAAAGCTTCCCAAAGACGTGATCAAAAAGAAGGTCAGAGACATCCTTGCGATGGTCGGCTTGGAGGGTATGGAAGACCGTATGACCAACCAGCTCTCCGGTGGTCAGCAGCAGCGTGTTGCGCTGGCGCGTGCACTGGTCCTTGAGCCCAGCGTCTTGTTGTTCGATGAGCCGCTTTCCAACCTGGACGCTAAGCTGCGTGTGGACATGAGAAACGAGATCCGTAAGATACAGCAGCAGGCGGGGATCACGGCCATCTATGTGACCCACGACCAGTCAGAGGCTATGGCGCTGTCAGATCGCATCATCATTATGAAGAGAGGTGAGATCCAGCAGATCGGTGAGCCCCATGAGGTGTACTACCGCCCGATCAATGAGTTTGTCGCGGACTTTATCGGTGAGTCAAACTTTCTGCGCGGTACCGTCAGCAAGAAAGATGGAGAGGGTGGCGTCGTAAGCTTCGAGAACCACGAGATTGACTGTGAGAATGTTGGTGGGCACACCGTGGGAGAAAAGATTGTGTTGGTGCTGCGCCCTGAGTCAGCAAAGCTCGCAGACGAGGGAATCCTGCGCTGCACGGTGGAGCTCTCACGCTTCATGGGAAGCTACCAAAACTATCAGGTACGCGTGGGCGATACCCTAGTGAAGCTGCAGGACTACAACCCGAAGAACCACAAGATCTACCATGTGGGGGACCACGCATGGGTGAACTTCACGCCAAGTGATGTACATGCGCTGTAGGTCGATCAACCATTTAAAACGTTGATGTGAGGCAGGAGCCATACTGGTTGACAGTGTGGCTCCTGCTAAATCATGGTGATAAGTCCCGACAGTCTCCCTGTCATGTATCGGTAACGTAGTTGCGCTACTGTATTCTTAGGGAGGCGAATTCTCATTGCTAGTGCAACGGCGAGAATATATCCTGTACCACGCTCTACAGAGCCATCAGTGATCGCACACTTAAAGATAGCTTGACCTTGTGCACAACATGCATAGTCACTACAGACAAGCTTTGACACCACTGCAGAAGGCGGCGCCGTGAGACAAGAGAGGCACGGTATGTATCAAGTTCCCCACAATATCGCTGACAGACCCGATAAGGCAGATGAGTATTTAGGGATCAAAGACTGAGAAGGCAGGTAGCGCTGTGGGAAAGCACAGCGATGTCACACAGACACTGAAAGCTGAGTTTCTCTTCTGTCTGCCTTATCACCTGTGACAAAAAGCGAGCGTTGAAAGACAGCTATGGCCCTATCTAAGAGTACCTCCCAAAGTGTACAAGCTTTCCTGATACCACCTTATCTGAAGTCAGACAGCTCTATACGAATGCTACCAACCTAAGACCACACCAGATGCCTCGCTAACAAGACACCCTGAGAAGTCTTTCACTTTCAGACGTTGCAGTTGGTAGGGGAGTTCAAGGACGTATACACATCTCAATGAATTATTGGAGGCTTATATGAGTGTCAATCTCTCAGGTAGGAGCTTCTTAAAGCTCCTCGATTTCACTCCTGAAGAAATCTACTATCTGTTGTCGCTCGCCCATGACCTGAAGAAGAAAAAGAAAGCAGGGGAGTCGACCTGCTATCTTGAGGGTAAGAACATTGCCCTGATCTTTGAGAAGACCTCGACAAGAACCCGCTGCTCCTTTGAGGTCGGCGGCCATGACCTCGGCATGGGCGTGACGTACCTGGCTCCAGGTACCTCACAGCTCGGCGACAAGGAGTCCCTTAAGGACACCGCACTGGTGCTTGGCCGTATGTTTGATGGAATCGAATACCGCGGCTTCGGTCAGAATCGGGTAGAGACTTTAGCGAAGTACTCCGGAGTGCCGGTGTGGAATGGCCTCACGACTGAGTTCCATCCCACCCAGATGCTTGCCGACGTTATGACCATGCAGGAGAATTTCGGCGAGGATCTGAGCGGCAGAAAGCTGACCTTTATGGGGGATGCCGGCAACAACGTTGGAAACTCCCTGATGGTCGTCTGTGCCAAGCTCGGTATCGATTTCTGCGCCTGTGGGCCGAAGGAGAGCATGCCGAAGCCTGAGCTCATCAAGACCTGCCAGGAGATTGCTAAGCAATCCGGTGCGCACCTCACCTTCACTGAGGATGTAGACGAAGGTGCCAAGGACGCCTCAGTCCTCTATACGGATATTTGGGTTTCCATGGGGGAACCGGAGGAACTCTGGGCCAAGCGAATTAAGACCATGAAGCCGTATCAGGTTAACAAGCAGGTGATGGAGAAAGCCGCACCGGATGCGATCTTTATGCACTGTCTCCCGAGCTTCCATGATCGTAACACGACGATCAGTGAGCAGGTTTACGAGAAGTATGGCCTGCCGGAGCTCGAAGTGAGTAACGAGGTGTTTGAGGGGCCGCAGTCCAAGGTCTTTGACGAGGCTGAGAACCGTATGCACACGATCAAAGCTGTGATGTATGCGACGCTCAAGGACCCTGACTAGTTCTTACCCTCGTTCATTACAGCAGTAAGTGGTTTTCTTGACCGGTGCGGCCTTCTGACTGTGCCGGTTTCTCTATAAGGTAGTGTTGTCGAGCAGCATGTTGAGGTTGTGTCGAATACAGTGCCGAGTTTGGTTCGGCCTCAGAGCAAAGAGCGGGCGTTTTGAGGCATCGTATACAGTACGATGGTATCTCCACAAAGGCTCGGTCGAGATATACAGAGCGGCACTGTGCTCGCCGCCTGAGCGGTAACACAGTGCCGTGGCGTACGCACTCGATGGCTGGTGCCTAATACACCATGCCCATTGCTTCTCGCACCTCGTAGAGGGTCTTCTGAGCGATCTCGTTGGCGCGTTTGTTGCCCTCGTGCAGGACATCCTTGACGTAGTCCATGTCCTTTTCGTACTTGGCGCGGCGCTCACGGATCGGGGCGAAGTAGTTGTTGACAGCCTCGGTCGTATACCTTTTGAGTTGGCCGGCACCGCCGTCGCCGATCTCTGTGGCGATATCCTTCGGGTCACGGCCGGTGCAGATGCCTGCCGTGGTGAGCAGCGCGGAGACGCCTGGTCTGCTGATTGGGTCGTAGGTGATCGTGCGCTGGGAGTCGGTCTTTGACTTTCTGATCAGTTTTGCAGTCTCCTTGGCGGTCATGCTGAGGGCGATTGCGTTGCCGTAGCTCTTGCTCATCTTTCTGCCATCTAAACCCGGAAGCAGCTGGGTTGAGGTGAGGAGTCCTGTAACCTCGGGGAATACGTGGCAGTGGAAGCGTTCGTTGAAGCGGCGGGCGATCTTAGCGGTGGTCTCGATATGGGGGAGCTGGTCTCTGCCTACCGGGACAATGTTGCCCTTGCAGAACAGAATGTCGCAGGCTTGGTGGACCGGGTAGGTCAGAAGCAGACCGGTCAAGGCGTGGCCGGAAGCCTGCTGCTCGGCCTTAACGGTCGGGTTGCGCTCGAGCTCTGCCTCAGACACGAGAGAGAGGAAGGGGAGCATGAGCTGGTTTTCCGCCGGTACCGCCGAATGGGTGAAGATCATCGTCTTGTCCGGTTCGATCCCGCAGGCTAGATAGTCGATCACCATGTTGTACACGTTGTCCTGGATGTGCTCAGTGGTGTCACGATCGGTGATCACCTGATAGTCGGCGATCACGATATTGGTGTTGACACCGGCATTCTGGAGGCGGACGCGCTCACGGATTGTCCCGAAATAGTGGCCGAGGTGAAGCCTGCCGGTCGGGCGGTCTCCGGTCAGCATGGTATAGTTATCGACATTCCCCGCTTTGATATCGGCGGCTATACGCTCAGAGCGCTTCCCTGCAGCGTCTAGACTTCCTTCATTCGGCATGATATATAACTCCTCGTTAATAAAATCTGCGGATACAATGTGTATATCTATCTTCTCAGCACTCACAAGTTACTATAGTAGCAGGTAAAAAAGTGTGAGTTTAACTTCGATTTATTCATTTTGGCTGCGATAATAAGTCACCGCAGCCCATATTTGTCCCGCAACGAAGAGAAAGGTAGCGATGCATGCCAAGTTCAACTGGCTCCGATGCAGATAAAACCTCTCTTCGCCAGCACTACATTATTATGCGCCGGGCGATAGGATCGGTTAAACGCGAGCGGTGCGACCAGGTGATCTGCGAGCGTGTCATGAAGCTTGAAGAATATCAGGCGGCGCCGTTAGTTCTGAGCTACATCTCCTTCGGCAATGAGGTTGACACAAAAGGATTCATCACCAAGACCCTCAAACTGGGTAAACAGGTCGCGGTACCGAAGTGCCACAGCGGCAAGATGAACTTCTATCTGATCGATTCGCTCGCCGACGTCCATCCCAGCTATATGGGTATCCTCGAGCCGGACGTCGATACAAAAAAGATCGTGACCCAGAAAATGCAGAAGGGGTCCGTGTGCATTGTCCCGGGCCTTGTCTTCGACTGCGATGGCTACCGCGTCGGTTACGGTGGGGGCTATTACGATAAGTACTTGGCTTTCTATATGGGTGAAAAAATAGGGCTTGCCCGCTCGATGCAGGTAAGCTCCAATCCGCTCCCGATCGGTCCGCAGGATGTACGAGTCGATACGTTGGTCACGGAGTTCAGCAGTTTTAGGATCACCCTGCACTAGAGTGCCTTCAGGTGGTTCCACATATCGAAGATCGCCTTGCGGTACCCCTGGATACCCTGTCCCATAATTGTCTCAAAGGCAGCCTCTCTGATATAGGAGACCTGTCGGAAGCTCTCGCGCTCCGGCACATCGGAGATGTGGACTTCGATCGTCGGGATCTTGATGGCCTTCACGGCATCCAGAATCGCAATCGAGGTATGTGTATAGGCAGCGGGGTTAATGATCAGGCCATCAAAGACGTAGTAAGCGTCCTGGATTTGGTCGACAATATCCCCCTCATGGTTTGACTGGAAGCAGAGGCAGTCTTTGAAGCCCGCTTCTTTAGCGGACTGCTGGCAGAGCTCGAGCAGATCTGCAAAGGTGTCCGTCCCGTAGGTGTCGGGTTCCCGGATACCCAGCATGTTGATGTTGGGGCCGTTGATAATAAGGAGACGCTCGCCTTCTGAAGTCGATTTGACAGATTTAGCTGCAGCCACTGCCGGTGCATTTACAAGCTTTGAGGCATGGATGTGGGCGACCGTTCCCTGTTTGCCTGTCTCCGCCTGCGACTTTGCCTGCGCATTGGGAAACATGTGCTCTAAGAGCTCGATATCGTCGGTATCCATGCTCGCGCTGTCCGGGGACTGTGCGGCTCGCTCAGTGTTCGCTTTGACCTGTATATCATAGGAGCGCTTGTTTTCGGGCGTTTCGCTTCTCTTCTTGGATTGGTGCTGTGACCTCTCTACCTGCATGTCCTGTGAGAGATGGGTGAGGTCGGTAAAGCTCTTGAAGATGCGGTCGATCACATTGGGGCCGAAGACGACTTCGATGCTGTTGGAACCCCGCTGGGCGATGCCCAAGACCGAGTTGATGCTGTTGAGTGCTTTTCTGTCCACAAGCGCCGGGTCATTCACTGTCACCCTCAGTCTCGTCATGCAGATCATATTGTCGAGTACGTTCTTTCTTCCACCTACAGCTGTGAGTACCTTCTCGGCTGTTCTCTGTTCATCCATGGGAAACCTTCAATGAGATTCAAAATTCAATAAACTCGATATGTATATGATGTCTCTAGTCTATGGGTGAAACAGGCGCTTTGCCGAACGGATACCCCAAATGGTGCTATTCCGGTGCCAGCGGCACAGTTCGGTACCTGTTTGTGCAGGTACTATGGTAGATTGTGTGAGGAGATCGTTTATTTGGAGGGCAGATTGTCAAGCTGAGTGCAACATCTCCCTAAAGACCTCGTTGGCTGTCCTGTATTTCAGGACCTTCCTTGGCCTGTCACAGATCAGCTCTACCGCATGCTGCACCTCCTCGTTTGTGACCTTGCTGAAGTCTGTGCCCTTGGGGAAGAACTCCCGCAGGAGCCCGTTGGTGTTCTTAACTGTCGGCTTCTGCCAGGGATGGTGAGGGTCGCAGAAGTAGAACTGCACGCCTCCCAGGGCCTTTGTGAGCCCTGTATGCCCTGCGAACTGCTTGCCCCTATCCGGGGTGAGCGTCTCGAGGGGACGTCCCTGTAGCAGCCCGACCTCGGCTTTGGAGACGCTCCCGCTGACGTGCTGGCTCTCTTCGCGGCAAGCAGCCTCACTGCCCTGTCGGCAAGCACGAGCAGGCACACGGGTCCGCTGCCACGAGCGTGTCGTCTGCCCCCTCTCCGAGACGAGACCTCGCATCGGCCTCTTGGGCCTCTCCTTTACGCTGTGTAAGATCCTGATCTTACCCCTCGTCTTAGGCCTCTTGCTGCAGACCTGCTTCCCCTTCCTGCGCAGGTGGCGCCGCACCTGGCCTTGCGGGCCGGATCCCGGCAGCTCGAGCGTGGCGGCTACGGACCTGCCGGTAAGAATAGTCGGCAGGCTCAACGACGCACCTGCCGCCACCCTCGAGCCTGAGATATAGTCTATCTGCTCCAGGGACCAGTGTCTGTCCATGATGAGTAAGCGCACCTTCTGCGTAAGCGCAGGGTCTGAAAGCCGCCTTTTCGCCCTGCATCTCCTGCGGCGCTCATCCGCCCTCCTTTTGGGCAGTACATGCCTTAAAGCGGCCGTGCCAGCCGTTCCTCTTGAGCTTGTGGCAGACGCTGGAGCTGTCCCTGCCGATCTCTGCCGCGATATAGGCAATTGGCCTTCCCTTGTGCCATGCAGCTCGGCTATGCAGTTCCTCTCCTGTAGGCTAAGATGTGTGTAGTGGCACATTCCTTTTAGCTTTCGACGTTGACTTGGACAACCAACATCGTAGCCTTCCGGAGTGTGCCACGCTTGCATCCAGCGGGCTATCCTGTTGCACTCAGAATGCTAATCCGCCGAGCTTTTAAGCCTCGAGAGAATCGCCTCTACGTCACCCTTGGGCGTGCCCGTAGTGCGGATCACGAAGTCAGCCCAACCCCGATAGAGCGGCATGCGCGTCTCGGCGAGTTTGGCGATCCCGTCACGCTGTGAGATGGGGCGCCCATCGGTTTCAAGGCCGATCAGAGGTCGGTTGAGCATAATGATACGGCCATTCTGGTGGAGCAGCTCATAGTTTTCCGGACGGGTAACGACACCTCCGCCGCAGGAGATGACCATGCCGGGGCGTGAAGCGCTCTTGGCAAGCAGGCTCGTCTCCAATTCTCTGAAGCTCGCTTCACCCTTTGTTTCGATAAAGGTGGCAGGGCTGATCCCGAACTCCATCGTGAACGCCTGGTCCATATCGAGGAAAGGGCGGTGCAGCAGGTGCGCTAAGTGCTTGCCGGTTGAGGTCTTCCCGCTACCGGGCATCCCGATCAGGATCAGGTTCTCGGTTTCCCGTACGATCGTATTCTCGATCGTTTCAATCAGGGAATCGTCGAGGTCTTTGTCCTGGAAGAGGGTGCTTGAATGGAAGGCCTGGGCGATGAGCATCGCGAGGCCGGACTCCGAGGGTAGGTGTATCGACTCTGCCAGCATGCACAGTTTGGTGCGCCGGGGATTGTAGACCACATCGAGCACGCCGAATAGCTCCGGAAACGCGGCGAGGGTCTCCTGATCAAGCGGACTTTTCGGGCAGTTAGGATACATACCCACGGGGGTGGTGTTCACGATCAGGGAGACGTGGGAATGTTTTTGGGTGATCGTGGCATAGGTGTCCTCACCTCTGCGGGAGATCACACTCACGTGTACATTTAGATCCTCTAGCGCCGCCTGGACCGCCTTGCTCGCTCCGCCAGATCCTAAGACCAACACGTCCTGGTGCTGAAGGAGCTGTTTGGTAGAGGTGGCGTAGAGTTTCTGTGTGCAGAAGCGCTCCAGTAGATACTCAAAGCCGAGCACGTCGGTGTTCTCCGCAACAATGCGCCCGTTCTTGTCTTTAACCAAGGTATTGGCCGCTCCGGTGCGCTTGACGCGCTCGGTGGTGACATCTGCGAGCTGTGCCGCCTTTTCCTTGTAAGGGATCGTGACGTTGAGCCCCTTCCAGTCGCCCTCCTTCAGAAAAGGCTCTACCTCGTCTGGTTCCAGCTCGATTAAGTCATAGGGGGTTGACCCCAACTGTTTGTGGATCAGCGGGGACCAGCTGTGTCCCAAGGGATGGCCGATCAGGCCGAAGGTGTGTCTGGATGTATCCATAGGTGTGTGCTCCTAAATGATTTCTCGGTATGACCCCAGATAGCGGAACTCCTCGCAGACATCGCCCAGGGAGTTGATCAGGGTGGCAAACTCCGGGGCCTCAGCGGGGCATTCGATATCGAAGTAGAACATGAACTCGAAGTCGCGGTCCGGGATCGGTCGACTCTCCAATTTCACCAGGTTGATATCGAGGGCATAGAAGCGTGACAGTACCTTGTACAGCGCGCCCGGTTCATGGTTGACAATCAGCATCAGCGAGGTTCTGTCTGCACCGGGATAGATCGTGAGGTCCTTGGTGATGCAGGCGAAGCGTGTGAAGTTGTTCCCGGTGTCCTGCACGCTGTGCATCAGGATGTTGAGGTTGTAGAGTTCGGCGCAGGCACGGCTCGAGAGCGCTGCCACGTCGTCGCGGTCGCTCTCCGCGACCATTCTCGCCGCTATCGCCGTATTCTCAACCGCATGTACCTTGATGTAGGGGTGCTCGATCAAAAAGCGGTGGCACTGCCTTATCGCCTGCTCGTGGGAGTAGATATCCTTGATCTGGTCCATCTCGGTGCCCGGCTTGGCCAACACGTTGTGGTCGATCTTGATGCGGGTGGAGCGCACGATCGAGAAGTGATGCTCCATCATCAGGTCATACACCTGGTTGACGGTGCCGGCGGTGGAGTTCTCAACTGGCAGGACCCCGAACTGGGAGAAACCCTCTTCGACGGCTCTGAAGACCCCCTCGAAAGAGTCAAAGTAGGCGATTGTCGGATGCTTGAAGATCCGGTCAGTGGCGATCTGCGAATAGGCACCCTCAACCCCCTGGCACGCGACATTGGCGCGCTGCGGGAAAAGCTTCGGCTCATGCTTGATAGCCTCGTAGATTTGGCTGCCAACATTGGACATCGTGCCGATGTCTTTGTACTCCCTGGCGCGTGCGGCTTCCATCAGAAGGCCCTCTAAGACCTGCGCGTAGTTACGGAATTCCATTGGGACCGAGTTTGCGACGCGGGCGAGCTTCTCACGTTCACGCTCTCTGTCCAAAATGGGCAGATGGTTCTTGGCCTTATAGTCAGCGACCTCATCTGCAAGCTTCATACGCTGCAGAAATAGGTCGATCATCTGAGAGTCGATGCTGTCGAGGTCTTTTCTTACTTCAGGAAGATCACGCACGGCGTACCTCACTTTTGTGTATCGAGCGCAGTGTTTTGGGGAGGGAAGGAGAGCCAGGCGTCCAGCGACGCGAGGGCCGCTACAGCCTCCACGACCGGGACGGCGCGCACGGCGATGCACGGGTCATGGCGGCCATGCACTGTAAGGGTTGTCCCCTCCATCGTAGCAAGATTGACCGATGGCTGTGGCCGCGAGATGCTCGAGGTCGGCTTCATAGCCAATCTAAAGGACAGTGCGGCGCCGGTCGTAATGCCGCCCAGGATCCCGCCCGCATTGTTGGTGGTGGGATAGACCTGACCCTGCTCGTCGAGCGCGTAGGTGTCATTGTCTTCAGAACCGTGGAGCCGGGCCACATCGAAGCCGCGGCCGAATTCCAAAGCTTTCATACCGGGGATTCCGAAGAGGTCACGCGCCAGGATGTTCTCCATCCCATCGAACATCGGGGAACCGATGCCGGCAGGCAGGCCTGCCACAGCGCACTCGATGGTGCCACCGATGGAGTCAATGTTGCGCCTCGCCTCATCAATTGCAGCGAGCATGTGCTTTGAGGCTACCTCTGAGAGAGTGGGCAACGTGTAGGGATGCTCATGCAGCGTCTCGATCTGCTGGTTGAGCTTTTCTCGGCCCTTGGGGGAGTTGTTGTAGGTGTAGAGCCGCTCGTCGTGGATCTGACCTACGGAGCTCAAGTGTGCGGCGATTTCCACACCGTGCTGCTGCAATACCTGTAGAGCGATACCCCCGGCAAGGCAGAGTGGCGCGGTCAGCCGGCCGGAGAAGTGGCCGCCGCCCGCGATATCGTGATCCTTACCCCACTTGACCCAGGCGGGGAAATCCGCATGGCCGGGGCGGGGGACCGAGGCGATGTTCTTGTAGTCAACCGAACGGGTGTTGGTGTTTCTGATGATCGCCGCGAGCGGTGCCCCACAGGTTGTGCCGTGCTGGTTCAACCCTGAGACAATCTCGGGGATGTCCTTCTCTTTGCGCGGCGTCGTGAAGGTTCCCTGTCCGGGAGCCCGGCGAGCCATGAAGGCCTGCAGTTTATCCATATCGATCGAAATTCCCGAGGGAAGCCCCTCGACCACACAGCCGATCGCGGGCGAATGTGACTGTCCGAAGACCGAGACTGTGAGTGTAGTACCCATATGAGAGGGCATAGATCACACTTCCTTTTTGACAAGGCCACCGAGCGCTTGGAAGTCCTCAAAGAAGCTGGGGTACGACTTTGATACGCACTCGGCACCGAGGATCTTCGTGGGCTCCTCAGCACAGGTTGCGGCGATTGCAGCTGCCATCGCGATGCGGTGGTCGTTTGCGGCGTCGACCGGGCCGCCCCCGTGAAGTCCGCCGTGTCCTACAATCGTGAGTGCGGAGTCAGTCGTGGCGACCTCGCCGCCCATCGCGCGGATCAGGTCTGCGGTGCTCTCGAGGCGGTCGGATTCTTTCAGCCGCAGGCGTTCCGCATGGGTGAAGCGGGTCTCACCCTGGGCATAGGCGGCGACGACTGCGAGAACCGGGACAAGGTCGGGGATATCGTGGACATCGATTTTGACAGGGCTCAAGGTGCCGTGTGAGACGCTGACTTGCCCCGGTGCCCGGTTGATGCGGGCGCCAAACAGTGCAAGCGCGGCCAAACAGTAGCGGTCTCCTTGGACCGAGGAGAGATTCATGTTGGTGACACAGACCGAGTCGGTGCCGATTGCGCCGGCGGAGAGCCAGAAGGCGGCATTGGACCAGTCGCCTTCGACGGTGAGCAGGCCAGGGGAGGTCAGCGGGGTGTGTGTCGGCGTGACGGTGTACTCAACGCACGCCTTGTCACCGTGGAGAACCGGGGTGCTCATGATCTTTATCCCGAAGTCGGCCATGGCTTTGAGGGTGATATCGATATAGGGGCGTGATTGGATGGGCTCCGCGACCACAATCTTAACCGGACCGTCCATTACAGACGCTGCCATCAGGAGTCCTGTGACGAACTGTGAGGAGACATTCCCCGACAGGATGAACTCGTGTGACTGGAGCTTCCCGGATAGGTCGAGTGGAAACGTGCCTTGGGGAGAAAGTGAGCAACCACCCTGTTGCAGCAGTTCATAGAGAGGGGAGAGTGGACGCTTGGCGAGTCTGCCGTGCCCCGTGAAATGGGCTCCGCAGCCGAGTGCTGCCACCACCGGAAGCAGGAAGCGCAGGGTCGAGCCGGACTCTTCGCACTCGAGCGTTCGGCCGATATTCCCGCGCGGGGAGGTTCTCTCTTCAACTGCCGGAATCGGCGCCACATGGTAGCCGCCTTCAGTTGGGGTGATCGCTGCCCCCAACGCGTTGAGGCACCTGATTGTGGCGTCGATGTCGACCGAGGTGGTCGAGCAGGCGATCTCGGCGTCGGTGGGGCACAACGCCGCCAGGATCAAGATGCGGTGCGCCACCGACTTCGAGGCGATTGAAGGGATCGTGCCCGACAGGGCGTGAGGAGAGATAGTGACATTCATGGTTGCCGTCCAGATCCGCATCCCAAATCGATAAGCTCACGCAGCTCAGCTCTGCTGATCTTCCTGAGCGTCACTGAGCCGATTTTCGTTGGCACGACGATCGTGATGGAGTCACCGCGGCGTTTCTTGTCATGGGTGGCATACTCCTCGATCACCTCGTGGTCGATCTTTGTATCGTAGGGGAGCTGGTGGGCGCGGACGAGGTCTTCAATAGCCTGCGCGGTCTCCTGAGAGCACCAGCCCTTCTTTGCGGAAGCTCGTGCCATCGCGCACAACCCGATTGCCACGCAGCTGCCGTGGCCGAGTTTGAAGTGGTAAGCTGCTTCAACCGCGTGCCCAATCGTGTGGCCGAGGTTCAGGGTCTGCCGCAGTCCCTGCTCCCGCTCGTCGGCGGCGACCACATCGCGCTTGATGCGGATGTTTCGCGCCACGATGTTCGCCATTGCTCGCTCGTCGAGCTCTCCGGAGTTGAGGGGTGTCTTCTGCAGTGTCTTGAACAGTTCTAGATCCGCCAATACTGCGTGCTTGATCACCTCGCCGCAGGAGTCGGTGAAAAGCTCATGAGGGATCGTCTTGAAACAGTCGATATCTGCAATCACCGCGCTCGGCTGCCAGAAGGCGCCGACCAGGTTTTTCCCTTGGGGAATATCGATCGCAGTCTTGCCACCCACGGAGGAGTCGACCATTGCAAGTAAGGAAGTCGGCACCTGGACGACCTTGATGCCGCGCAGATAGAGGGCTGCCACAAGTCCCGCGACATCACCGGTGACCCCGCCGCCCAGGGCGACGATCACATCGCCGCGGGTAAGCTCGTAGTTGGCGACGGTCTCAAGCAGCTCACCGAGTGTGGTGAGGTTTTTGGAAGCCTCACCGGCAGGGAAGACCGCAGGGACCACCTGGTAGCCTGCAGCCTTGAGGGAGTCCATCACCTCCATGCCGTAGAGGGGCATCACGTGGGACTCTGAGACCACGCAGGCTTTGGTTCCCCCACAGGTCTCACGGGTGATGTTTCCGACCTGGGACAAGATGTGGGCTCCCACACGGCACAGATAGGTCTTTGAGGTAGTTGGCACCTCGATGGTGGTGGCGTTTGGTGTATCTGTCATGGTCTATCTCTCCCTCAATTTCGCGCTTGCGACGATCGCCCTCAGCGAGGAGCTCGTGCAGGTAGTGCGGATTGCGATCATCGATCGCAATCTTGTACTTTCGAAGATTCTCAATCAGGCAGCCGATCTCTGCGGACAGGTTGTCTGCGTTGTCCAAGAAGAGCTCGGTCCACATGTCGGCGTTGAGACACGCGACACGGGTCAGGTCTCGGTAAGAACCGGCGGAGAACCCGTCGTGGACCTTCGCTTCAGGGCTCTTGACATAGGCGTTGGAGACCACGTGGGCGAGCTGGGAAGTGAAGGCGATGATCTTGTCGTGCTCTTCGGCGGTCGTGAGTGTGAACCGTGCAAAGCCGACCGGCTTCATCAGTTTCTTCATGCACTCCAGAAGATCGAGTCGAGCAAAGTCGTCTATCTTCGGTGGGACAATTACGAGCGGTGCGTTGTGGAACATGTTGGCGCGGGCGTGCGCGAAGCCGGAGTGCTGGGTGCCGGCCATCGGGTGGCAACCCACAAAGGTGAAGGGGTAGTTCGCCGCGATTGGGAAGCACTGATCGCAGATCACTTTCTTGACGCCGCCGGTGTCCATAACGATCGCGCCGGCGGAGACCAAAGGCGCGATGCGGGCGAGCTCCTCGATGCAGGCCTTCGGGTAGGAGGCGATAATGATGAGCTCACAGGTGGGGATCACGTCGTCGGTGAGGCGCCCCACGATCGTCTCTACCTCTGCCTGCTCCATCACGTCTTCTGCGACGTCGTAGCCGTAGACCTCAACACCGGCCTTCGCAAAGGCTTTGGCAAAGGAGCCTCCCATAAGGCCGAGACCGATGACGCCGACGCGTCCCGGAACGATCTTCTTATCCATCTCCATAGCTACTCGCTCGCCTTTCCTAAGGTTGCGTGCAGCGCAGCAATCTTCTTCATGGTCGAAGCAAAAGAGTCCAGATCGACCGCGCGCCCCGTCTCATCGAGGGGATCACCGCTGTTGTCTGCCTTGATATCGATCTCAAGGCCGTCGGCGCCCGTAGCGCAGGCTGCCAGGGAGAGTGGCTCCACATAGCGCGCTAAGCTGGAGGCTTTGGAGGGGTTGCAGATGATCGGCAGATGGGAGAGCTGGTGGACGGCGACGATCGAGGAGACGTCGAGCACGCGGCGGTAGCGCTGCTCTGAGCTCTTGAGGCCACACTCGCACAGGATCACGTCCTCATTGCCCTCGCTCATCACGTACTCTGCGGCCATGAGCCAATCATCGACCGTTGCGCTGACAGCGCGCTTGATGATGACGGGCTTCTGCGTTTTGCCCAACTCTTTCAGCAGCGGATAGTCCTCCATACTCTTGCTGCTCACCTGGAAGACGTCGATATCGGCGTCAATGAAGGCCTGTACGTCGCGGGTGTCGAGGATCTCCGCCACGGCGGGCAGCTGAGCGGCGTGGGCTGCCTCGACGAGCGCGGTGAGGTTATCCTGCTGTAGCCCCTTGTAGAGGTAGGGGGAGATCTTCATGTTGTAGACATCGGCGGTGAGAAGCCCCGCTCCTGCTTTATGGGCGCGCTGTGCCAAGTTATCCACCGATCTCCCATCGTCGGTGGAGACACTGGCGATCACCTGGAAGTTGCCGGCGCCGATCTTAACGTTGAAGCCGCAGTCGATCACGGAGTTCTCAGGATGGAACTTGCGGTTGGCCTTTTTGTAGGGTTCGGAGACCTTCGCCACATGGTCGATAATGTCCATCGATTCAATCAGGAACGGATCGATCTTGGAGGTGTCGCCGATGATACCGACAATGGTCTCATTTTCCCCTTTGGAGACGTTGGCCTTGAATCCGTGATGCTCAATCCACGTGACGAAGTGAGCCAACTGCTCGGGCGTGGCGCTCGATTTGACGACAGCTATCATAGCGAAACCCTCTTATGACATACGATATAGTTCACTCAATTAAACCATGTTGGATGATACTCTCATATATAGAGTGTAGGGGTATCTCCGCGCTGACGCCACTCAGTTCTCTATTTTGACTTCTCAAATTAATATGAGGAGGGGTATACTGCCTAAGTGTTGTTGCTCTCGTAGCGCAGTGGATCAGAGCGTTCGCCTCCGGAGCGAAAGGTCGTGGGTTCGAACCCCACCGAGAGCACCATTTTATTTTCTGGTGCATAGAACATATGATTTTTTAAACCGTCTTCAGTGTGACTTGGGATAATTGGGGATACTTATTCTTAATTGGGGATACTTATTCTTTAATAAAGAAGACGGACAGTACTTGTTGTGGGAGATTGTGTGCCAAAAGCGGAAATTACCCCTGATGTTTGCGGGCTTACTTCACGAGAGGTTGAGCAGCGGGTCAAGGCCGGTAAGGTCAACTCCGACACTGACGTAAAGACCAAAACGATTCCTCAGATCATCGCCGAGCACACCTTTACGCTCTTTAACGGCGTCAATGTGGTGCTGGCGGCGCTTGTCATTTTCACCGGTGAGTACCGCAACCTGCTATTTATGGGCATCGTGATCGCCAACCTGATCGTGGGCGTCGTGCAGGAGGTGCGCGCCAAGCTCACGGTGGACAAGCTCTCGGTCATGACCGTACAGAACGTGGCCGTGATCCGTGACCACAAGCGGCAGGAAGTTCCAGTCTCCGAGCTTGTACAGGACGATATTGTGAGCCTCTCCCACGGGGATCAGGTGCCCGCCGACGCTCAGATCATCGCTGGTTCCGTTACGATGGACGAGAGTCTGCTCACCGGCGAGGCAGACCGCATCGAGAAGAGCGAAGGTGACGAAATCTTAAGCGGCAGCTTTGTCGCTTCGGGGAGCCTCATGGCCCGCGTGACCCGTGTGGGCAAGGAGGGCTATGCCGCACGCCTCAATACTGAGGCCAAATGCATCAAGCCGATCAGATCGCAGATCCGCGACACCCTGAACATGATCGTGCGCTTCTCGACGTTTTTGATGCCGCCTTTAGGGGTCGGCCTCTTTCTGCGCAGCGTCTTCTTCGAGCACATGGATATCAACGCTGCCATTCTGAGCACGGTCGCCGCTCTGGTTTCCATGATCCCGCAGGGATTGATCCTGTTGACGTCCTCGGTGATCGCAATCGCCACGATCCGTTTGGGTAGCAAGAAAGTGCTGATCCAGCAGAGTTACTGTGTGGAGACGCTCGCGCGTGTGGATACGATCTGTCTGGACAAGACCGGCACCATCACCTCAGGCAGAATGAGCGTAGAGGATATTGTGCCACTCAACCATGAGAGCAAACGGCAGATAGAGTCAGTCTGTGCCCTGATCGTCCGCTCCCAGGAATCCGATGCGAATGAGACCGCCAAGGCACTTTTGAGCTACGTCGAGGAGATCCCGACGCACAGCGATGCGGTGCGGGCCACGGTCCCGTTCTCCTCGGAGCGCAAGTATTCTGGCTGCATCGCCAAAGACGGGCACGCCTACGTGTTGGGCGCCGGCCAGTTCGTGATGGGGGTCGACTACAACAAGCTCTACAGGATCCGCAAGCACTATTCGCCGGCTTCACGCTTCCTTGTGGTGGGGGAGGTGTCCGGCTTCACCAAGGAGGGCTCCATCACGGGCTCGTTTCGGCCCTTCGGCTTGGTCGTGATCCAAGATGAGATCCGCCCCTATGCTGCCGACACGATCAAGTATTTCACCAGGCAGGGCGTCAATGTCCGCGTCATCACCGGTGACGACGCCCGGACCGCCTCGCAGATCGCAAAGCAGGTGGGGGTGGTTGGTGCCGACCGCTGCGTTGACCTCTCCACGATCCACAACACGAAGGAATTGAAGAAGGTCGTCAGGCACAAGCGCATCTTCGGGCGGGTGACCCCGCAGCAGAAGCGTGCCATCATCGAAGAGCTCCAACGTGAGGGCCACACCGTCGCTATGACCGGCGACGGCGTCAACGATGTCCTGGCGCTCAAGAAGGCGGATTGCTCGATAGCGATGGCGTCAGGGTCCGCTGCGACGAGGAACGTGGCTGAGGTGGTCCTGGCGGACAACGACTTCTCGCACCTGCCGGACATCGTGGCAGAGGGACGCCGCTCGATCAACAACCTGCAGCGCTCCGCCTCGCTCTTCCTCGTTAAGACGGTCTTCTCGATCGTGCTGTGCCTGATCAGTATCTTTTTCCCTCCCTATCCGTTCATGCCGATCCAGATCTCCTTCATCTCTGGCTTGATTATCGGCTATCCCTCTTTTGTGCTCGCTCTGGAGCCGAACCATGAACGCCTGCACGGGGACTTTTTGGTCAATGTGCTGACAAGGTCGCTGCCGGCTTCGATCTCGATCGTGGCCGCGGTGGTGGCGACGATGGCTGCGGAGGATATCTTCAGCTGGGGCTTTGCACGGGAGTCGACGCTGTGCGTGTGGCTCTCCTGCATCGTCGGCATCGCTTTCATCTATCGGATCTCGCAGCCACTGACACCCCTGCGCATCGGGCTTTTGGTCACTGTGGGGATCGGCGTTGTTGGAGGGTCGTTGCTTTTTGGAAACTTTTTCCTCCTTCAGGCCTCCACAGAGACGATGGGGATACATCTTGTACTAGTAGGGACGCTTGCCTGTATACTTTTCAACCGTCTCTATACTCACTTCCAACATGACATCTATGGGAACGGCCTTTTGATGAGGGCCGTAAAGAAAGCTGAGGCAAACTATGAACGTCACAAAGGACTTCTCCAGCGCTATCGCAGCCGCGCGCAAGCCGAAAACAGTAACCGTTGACGGCACTCAGCGCCAGGCGATCGTCGTCTCCGATATCCCCGGGGTGGAGAAACTCCCGCGCGCGTTGGTGATTCTGCTTGAGAATGTGATCCGCTGCGCCGACAGCGACGAGCAGGCGGTCGAGTCCACACTGCGCATCTTCGAGGCCGCCGAGGAGGGCCACGCCGGCAAAGAGATCGACTATATGCCTTCCCGCGTCCTTTTCCAGGACTTCACCGGCGTGCCGGTCTTCGTCGACTTCGCTGCAATGCGTGATGCCCTTGCCAAGCGCGGTGGGGACCCGACCAAGATCAACCCCCGCGTTCCCTGTACGCTTGTGGTCGACCACTCCGTCATCGCAGACAAAGCGAGCACTTCGGATGCCCTCGTTACCAACGAGCACATCGAGGCCAAGCGCAACGCTGAGCGTTTCTCCTTCCTGAAGTGGGCATCCTCCTCCTTCCAGAACGTCAAGATCATCCCGCCTGGGTCCGGTATCTGCCACCAACTCAACATGGAGCTCATCTCCAAGGTTGTGGGCACCGACGCGCTGTGGAAGGGTGACGGAACGATGGCGTGCTTCGACACGCTCGTCGGCACCGACTCCCACACCACCACCGTCAACGGTATCTCCGTTATGGGTTGGGGCGTCGGCGGCATCGAGGCTGAGGCTGCTGCATTAGGCCAGCCGATCTCGATGCTTGTACCTGAAGTCGTAGAGCTGAAGCTCACTGGCAAACTGCCGGAGGGTGCGAGCGGCATGGACTTGGCCCTGCGCGTCTGCCAGCTGCTCCGTCAGGCGCAAGTCGTAGGTTCCCTGGTTGAGGTGACCGGCGACGGTGTCAAGACCCTGACCGCTACCCAGCGTGCCTGCATCGCGAACATGACCCCTGAGTATGGAGCCACTGCCACGCTCTTCCCAGCGGATGATAAGACCTTCGATTACTTGAAACTCACTTGCCGCGATCCGAAGGAGATCGCCTTTGCACAGAGATACCTTAAGGTCCAGCAGATGATTGGGGACCGTCCTCAGGCCCACTACGCCCGTACGCTGACCCTCGATCTTTCCACCATCGATTCCTGCCTGGCTGGACCTTCCCGTCCGCACAACCGCGTGACGCTCGCAGAGCTCCCGGCCCGTTTTGAGAAGGTCAGCAAAGAGCACAACCACGCTGACTTTGACCACGAGTTCACTGCGACGCTTGGCAACCATACCTACCAGATCAAGCACGGCGCAGTGGCGATCGCCGCAATCACAAGCTGCACGACCGCAACCGACCCGGCGATGATGATCGCGGCAGGCCTCTTAGCGAGGCACGCTGTCGAGCACGGCCTCAAGCCGAAAGGTTGGGTCAAGAAGATCCTGGCTCCGGGCTCACATGCGACCTTGCAGATCCTGAAGGATGCAAGGCTTGTCGAACCGCTTGAAGACCTCGGTTTCTTTGTCTGCGGCTTTGGCTGCATGAGCTGCATCGGCAACTCCGGCCCTTTGGCCCCGGGAATGCACGAGCATGCCCAGGACATGGAGCTCACCTCAGCGCTCTCCGGTAACCGTAACTTCGACGGCAGAATCTCCCCGGATGTCGCGCAGAACTATCTGATGCAGCCGGCGCTCGTCGTCGCCTATTCGCTGGCTGGGACCCTTGATACCGACCTAACCAAAGATCCGCTAGGCACTGGCGCTGACGGCAAGCCTGTGATGCTCTCTGACATCTATCCGACCAATGCTGAGATCCAGTCGGTCGTAAAGATGGTCGTAAAGCCTGAGATCTATGCGCAGTCCAACAAGAATGTGTATCAGGGCTCAAAGGCCTGGCAGGACATCCCAGCGGTCCCCTCTGATACGTATGCCTGGGATCCAAAGTCCACCTATATACGCCGTCCTCCGTATTTTGAGGATGCGGTCAAAGAGACCACCGCAACGGTCAAGGATGCCCGTGTACTGGCGTTGCTCGGTGACTTTGTGACCACTGACCACATCTCCCCGGCAGGCGCGATCGCTCCGGATTCCCCGGCTGCCAAATATCTGCTTGAGCATGGGGTGAGGCAGGAAGATTGGAATACCTATGGCACTCGCCGCGGCAACCACGAAGTGATGATGCGCGGTACCTTCGCGAACGTGAAGCTGGAGAACGCGTTGGCTGAAGGCAAGGTCGGCAGCTGGACCCGTGACTTTGAGACCGGAAAGATCACCAGCATCTATGATGCGGCGATGGACTACAAGCAGCATAACACCGAACAGATCGTACTTGCCGGCAAAATGTACGGCTCCGGATCCAGCCGTGATTGGGCAGCCAAGGGTCCTGCGCTGCTCGGGGTTAAAGCTGTGATCGCTGAGAGCTTCGAGCGGATCCACCGTTCGAATCTGATCGGTATGGGCATTGTCCCGCTGCAGTATGAAGGGGGACAGAATGCTCAGAGCCTGGGGCTCGACGGCAGCGAGACCTACGTGGTCGACGCAATCGACCTCTCAAAGGGTCTGCCGAATCCGTCTAAGGTTGAGGTTCATGCCACCAAGCAGGGTGACTCTCAGGTGAGCTTCACGGTGACCGTACGCGTGGATACCCCGCGTGAGGGACGCTTCATCTGCGCTGGAGGAATTTTACCGTATGTGTTGGAAGAGCTTGCGTAGCCTTCACAGGTTCGTGTTAGGCTTTGAGCAGGACATCTGTGTCGGGGCTTGGAGGAAGGTTTGATTTGCCCATATTGTGGAACACACATTGCTGACGGCCTTACGATCTGCCCGGCATGCCACGCAGATCTGACGAAAGCGGTTCCGGACGCTTCAGCGATACAGACTGAGCGATACTGCAAGAGTTGCGGCGCGCTGATCCCTGAAGGGGCTACGGTGTGTCCCAACTGCGGCATGCCGGTTGAGGAAGAGGCGATACAGCCTGCCGAAAAGGCTGCGGTCCAGCTCCAGCAGCAACAGGAAAAGCCCCATCTGGCGAGCGCGATTCCGGCAGCCTCGGATCCCTATTCTGCGACTACCGCCAATGAGCGTATGCCGCGCCGGAGGGTGTTCCTCGTCTCGTTTATCGCAGCCTTGATCGTGGTCGGTGGCGCGGTGCTGCTGATCACGCAGCCTTGGAACCCGGATCCTTATTCGCTCAAAGCCACGGAGGCGGCGGATACGTCGATGGCGGGGTTTCCGGGGGAGCGCAGCAAGCTCGCGAGCCAGGACAGCGACATCAACGATGCCACCAAAAATGGGGACCAGCAGATCTTTGAGGAGGTCAACAACTACTATGCCGACCTCGGGGACCTGAAGGATAAGCTCTACTCAAGTGAGCAGAGTCTGCGTGATGCCCTCGATTCGCGTAACCCCGACTATACGCAGGGGTACCAGACCGCACAGCAGGACGCCAACGACCTGAGCAACCTGATCAACAAGATTCAGGACATCGACACCTCGACCGGCACCTATAACGACGATATCAACAACATCACGACCCTGGGTAACTGGCTGCGTAACTGGTCGGATGAGTTGATGAATGCTTGGGCCAAAGCAAACGGGGGAGACACGGACAAAGACGACGTGCTCTTTGGGCTTGACTCGGCCAAGCGTGACGATGGGAAGAACTCGTATCAGGCGCTCTTTGAGCAGAACTATGATTCCTGGAAGCCTCAGGAGAAGGACTCAAGCGATTCTGACTCGGGCGATTCAAACGATTCGGATTCAAATAATTCCAGCGATTCCGGTAATTCGGATAGTGCAGGCTCAGATGCAAATAACTCTAACTGATGTCTAAAGCTTCCCGCCTCAAATTCCCCTACCAACTGCAATGTCTGAAAGTGAAAGACGTCCCAGGGTGTCTTGTTAGCGAGGCATCTATTCGGTCTTAGGTTGGTAGCATTCGTATAGAGCTGTCTGACTTCAGATAAGGTGGCATCAGGAAAGCTTGTACACTTTGGGAGGTACTCTTAGATAGGGCCATAGCTGTCTTTCAACGCTCACTTTTTGTCACAGGTGATAAGGCAGACAGAAGAGAAACTTAGCTTTCAGTGTCTGTGTGACATCTCTGTGCTGTGCAGATCTCTTTGTCTCTCTTTGGTGTGCTGGTCTTGACAGGACAACCAAATACAGCAAGCTTTCCTGTCTCAGTTACAGCTTGTGCTGTATGTGTCTGTGCAAAAGGTAGCGCTTAGGTATCTTGTGCTTCCTGCTGACAAGTGTAAGGCCCCTTATCTTTCCCACAGTGTGCTATCTGCCTTCTCAGTCTTTGATCCTTAAAGCGCTCCTCTGCCTTATCAGGTCTGTCGGCGACATCGTGGGGAACTCGATACGTACAAGACCAAGCTATCTTTAAGTGTGCGATCACTGATAGCTCTGCAGAGCGTGGCACAGGCTACAGGAGATGATCCCTTCTTTAGTGTGGGTCTTCCTGTGATCTGTTGTGGTGATAGCTGACAGTTGACAGTCTTGTCCTGCACACAGGCACAAAGGCTCTTTGAGACTTCACTGCCTGTGCCTGTTGCAGTGCCCCTGTACAACAGATGCCTCTGTATCGTATATCGGATACTTCCCGGTTGCATGAGCTTGTTGCAGACTTACAAGCTATGGTCGACTTGTTGCGGTGTAGCTTTCTGACAATCTTGGGATGTGTCTTTGCCTTCAGTGTGGGAAAGCGGGACATCTTCTCGCTTCTCTAAGCTAAGATGATGGTAGCAGCCCAGGGCAGCCTCCTTTGATTGTTTTTCGCGGATACCATCGCATTGCGAGAGACCCCGGGTCGCTGTTCTTTAATCCTCGCTGTTGCACTAGCAATGAGGATTCACCCATAAACTCTCTGCCGAAACTGTGAAAGGGTTTATGTGCTGGTAGAATTGGACATTGGATTTTCAGCTGTACTGTGAACCTTTTCAGGAGGAATTCATGGGTTTATTCAATAAGGGGGCGCTCTATACCCCGAACTATAAGGTTACTGGAGACGAAATCGCCGTCTTCAAGACCAATAAGGGCACCGTCAAGGTGAAGCTTGACGGGGAGGGCGCTGCGATCCATGTGGCTAACTTCTGCGAGCTGGCGAACAAGGGCTTCTACAATGGGCTCAAGTTCCACCGCTATGTCTCGAACTTCGTGATTCAGGGTGGAGACCCGAATACGCGTGACATGTCCAGTGAGGATGTCGCCGCGGGCAAGATGGGCCCGCACGGGATGCCGGGCACCGGCGGTCCGGGCTACTCGATCAGGCACGAGTGGGACGTGAATCCCCGCAATAGCCACGAGGATGGGGCGCTGGCGATGGCACGGAGTCAGATGCCCGACTCTGCCGGTTCGCAGTTCTATTTCTGCTTGGGACCACAGCATTTTCTCGATCCGAACTATACGGTCTTCGGCCAGACAATTGAGGGACTCGACGTAGTGAAGAGCCTGCGCGCAGGCGACACGATCGAATCGGTTACGATTGAGAACGGTGAAGACGCTTAAAACTGATACAACTTCTGTGGCATGTGGAGGTGCTGTAGGTGGATAAACAGGCGTATCAGGCTGGCAAAGCAGCCTATCAGTCAGGTGATTTCAACAGGGCTATCGAACAGCTCGTGAATGCGGTTGACGGTGCAGGCGGAAACGGTGCTGCTGAGCACATGCTCGGTAACGCCTACATGAGGCTGGGCCGCTATGGGGATGCGATTGGCGCCTATACCAAGGCGCTCTCTGATACGAGTTACGGAAGGGTTGGCCCGCTGAACTCAAACCGTGGGCGTGCCTACCTTGCTAAAAATGACCCCGACAGCGCGATCGACAGCCTTCAGGCTGCCGTGGCCGATGATAACTACCACAAGAAATACAAGGCATATCTCGCTTTAGGTCAGGCCTATGAGGTGAAGGACGACCCGAAGAATGCGGGAATCGCCTACCGCAGCGCGGCAATCGATGAGAATAATCCGGATCCTGCCCTGGCACTGCGTCGGTTAGGCCGCAGCTTCATCGAGCTGCACCGCCCGGTTGATGCGGTTGAGGCCTACCGTACCGCGATCGACTTCGCCACCCCGATGGAGAACCAGAATACGATCTACGCGGAGCTCGGTATGGCCTATGTGGCGGCCAACCGCATGAGCGAGGCTGTGGATGCGTTTGCACATGCGACCTCCGACGGCACCTACCGTCTGAGCACCGATATGCAGATTGCCTATGACGCCGCGAAGCGCTCCGTGGCTGCCAACAGCGCAAGCAGCCCTTCGGATACCGATGCACTGCTGCAGCGCGCAGGCTATGGGAAGAACGCAGATAACACTTACGACCCACTTGACCCGCTTGGCAAGTCCGGGCAGATGATGCCGTCACCGGATGAGTCCGGTTTCTTCTCTGTCTCTGAGGAGGACCTCGTTAAGGCAGACAAGAAGAAGCGTAAAGAGCAGCGCAAAGAGAAGCATACCGGACGCAAGGTCGCGATCACGATTGTGATTATTCTGGCCATCGTCCTCGGTGTCGGCGGCTATGCCTACTATCGTGGATATGGCTATCCGTCCCAGAGCGATGTGATCGCTTCGCTTTTCTCTGCGAAGACCTCGGGCCGCGATGAGGATGCCTACCTGTCCGACAGTCTAAGCGATGCACAGCGCACGCAGATTGAGGCAATTATCCCTTCCGGCGCTTCCGTCACCGTCGAGGGGCTCGATCAGTCTGCCCAGGATTCCACCGCCCGCATCAATGCCCATCTCTCCTCCGGTGAGGATCAGAAGTATACGGTCTCCTTGGTGCGCGACGGCCTCAGCTGGAAGGTCTCAGACATCCAGCTGTCCTACGATTCGAACATCAATAGTTAAAGGGTCAGTTTCACTGGGTAAGAATCAGAACGATATATGAAAGATAGGGAATAATGTCCTTCCTTGATTCTATATTTGGCGAGTATGGTGGAGACTTGGCAATCGATCTCGGCACCGCTAATACCCTCGTATCTGTGCGGGGGGAAGGTATCGTTCTGAATGAACCTTCTGTTGTCGCAATCGATAAGGAACAGCAGCGGGTGCTTGCTGTCGGTATGGACGCAAAGCGCATGATCGGGCGGACCCCTGGCTCGATCATTGCGGAGCGCCCTCTCAAAGATGGCGTGATCGCTGACTTTGACGTGACCGAAGTCATGCTGCGCTACTTTATCGACAAAGCGCGTGAGCGCAAATATCCGTGGTCGCCCAGGCCCCGCGTGGTCGTGTGCGTTCCCTCTGGGGTCACCTCGGTTGAGAAGCGTGCAGTCTTTGAGGCGACGATTGCGGCAGGGGCGCGTCAGGCCTATCTGATCGAAGAGCCGATGGCGGCTGCGATCGGAGCGGATCTGCCGATCGAGGATCCGACCGGATCCATGATCGTCGATATCGGAGGGGGAACCACGGAGGTCGCCGTAATATCGATGGGTGGTATCGTGGTCTCTCAGTCCATCCGCGTCGCTGGGGATGAGTTCGACCGGACCATCCTCGAGCATGTCCGTGACGTTTACAACCTCTCGATCGGTGAGCGTACCGCAGAGGACATCAAGATCAAAGTCGGCTCCGCGGCACCTTTGGCAGAAGAGCTGGACGTTGAAGTCAACGGCCGCGACGTTCTGACCGGTATGCCGAAGACGGTACGGATCGAATCCGAAGAGATCCGCCGCGCCTTGGATAAGCCTCTCGACGAGGTGACCAAAGCAGTCAAGGACACGCTCGATGTGACCCCGCCTGATCTGGCTTCTGACCTGATGTACTACGGTATCCTTCTGACCGGAGGAGGCGGGCTTCTGCGTGGTCTCGATCAGCGCCTGCGCGATGAGACCGGCGTCCCGGTCAATGTTTCGCCCACCGCACTTGAAAACGTCGTCAACGGCTGCGCGAAGGTGCTCGATGCCAATGCGCTTTCAGGCGGCTTTGTGCAAAGTGCCGGGTTATAGGTATGCTGGGTATGAACACAGGCTTTCAAAGAAATGATCGAGGGTCCTCAGGAGGCCGGCTGACCATCGTTTTGGTGGCCATCTCGATCATCCTGTTCACCGTGAGCGCCCGTGGGGGAGACACCGGGTTTCTGGGCGGCCTGCGCTCGTTCTACCAGACGATCACCCTGCCGATCAGCTATATCGGCACCGTCGTGTCGCGGCCTTTCCAGGGGATCGGGAACGCCGTGAGCAACATGACAGCGGATGAGGCAACCCTTCAGGACCTTGAGAGTGAGAACAGACAGCTGAAGGCTGAGAATACCCAGCTGAAGGAGTCGCAGGAGACTGCGACCCGCCTGCAGGCCTTACTCGATCTGCAAGACAGCTACAACCTCCAGTCCACCGCTGCCCACATTATCAATGCCTCAAGGGATTCCTGGTCGGATACTGTGACGATCGATAAGGGAAGCGCAGATGGCTTGGATGTAGGCATGGCGGTCACCGACTCCTCAGGTGTGATCGGCCAGATCTCGCAGGTGAGTGCCGATTCTGCGACGGTTCGCCTGATCGCTGATGCGAACTCCGGCGTCGCTGCGATGGTGCAGGAAAGCCGGGCGCAGGGGATGCTCAACGGCTCTGCGGACGGGACGCTCTCGCTCAACATGATCCGTACCGACCAGGCTGTCAACGTCGGCGATGTGGTGGTCACGAGCGGTCTGGGCGGCGTCTATCCGAAGGGATTGCCGCTGGGCACTGTCTCGGCGGTCGACAAGCTCGACGGGGCGCTCTACTACACGATCAGTGTAACGCCTGCTGCCACGACGGAAAGCTACGAAGAGGTATTGGTGATTACCTCACTGACCTCAGGCCAGTCCGCCACCTCAGACGATATTGCAGAGGCGGACGCGCAGGAAGGCATGAGCACGGGCAAGTTCGATGAGGATAGCTCCCCCGAGGGCGGCCGCAATGCTTCGAATAACCAGTCAGACACCACCACGAATTCGAATACCAGCTCATCCAATTGATGTGCTCTCAATACAGACAACTCGACGTTAGAGATATTTGCTATGCAGATCACGAATACGAACAGAAGTCGGCGCGACATCCTGATCTTGGGGCTGATCTGCCTTGTGCTGCAGCTCGCTGTCTCGCCCCTCATCGGTATCGCCTCCGGCCATGCCAATTTTGCCTTTATCTTTTCCGCAATTGTGGCCCTGAGCATCGGTGGGACGACCGGGGTCATCTATGGCTTTATCGCCGGCCTGCTCTTCGATCTGGGAGCGACGAGCCCGATTGGGTTGATGGCACTGCTGTTGACCGTGAGCTCCTATTTTCTGGGCACCGAGTGCCGCAACCGTATCAGTGACGATCCCCGCAATGCCTTCGCCTGCTGTACGCTGGCAGCCTTTGTGGTCTCGCTGCTCTATAGCCTAGCGATGCCTTTGGTAGGGCAGGCAGATTCCTTTGTCGACATCTTTGTGATGCGCGCGCTGCCTTCCTTTTTCCTCACCTGGCTCTTCTCGATTCCGTTCTGCCTCTACTACGCCCGCTCTGAGGGGCAGGGGAGATCTCCCTCGGGAGGCCTCAAGCTGGGCATTGACTCCGCTCCGCTGAGCACCAAAGACCTCAACCGTGCACGCCACTATGTCTTTCGCAAGCGCTAGGTGACCGACGTGAGTCTGGCTCAAATCATCATTCTGGTCATTGCCATTGTCGCCGCCGTCGCGGTCGTGATCCTGCTGCTGTCTCGCGGTGAAGCCCGCTTTACCTTCGATATCGGCGGCGCCACCCCGAAGGCTTCCGGCGGGGAGGATAACTCCGGTGGCACGACCCTCAGAAACCGCATCTTAGGCCTCGGGATCTTCTCCGGGGGTATCATCGGCGTGCTGCTCGCACGCCTGTGGGGGATGCAGCTTATCTCCTCAGATGAATATACGCAGCAGGCGGAGTCGAACCGCACACGGACGATTTCACTCATGGCGCCCCGGGGCAGGATTTTGGCCCGTGACGGCACCGAGCTCGTGACCAACCGTCCTTCGCTTGCGGTGGTGGCACAGGCTGATGTGGCAAACGATGACCTGGAATTGCAACTGCTGAGCAACCTCTTGGGGATCCCGAAGATGGCGGTCAAGCGCAGAATCGAGGACACCGCCGAGGGGACCCAGTCCAACCGCACCGTGATGGTCGATGTCTCCCGGCGCGTGGTGGCCTACCTTGAGGAGCACCCCGATATCTTCCCGGGTATCACGGTCGAGCAGCGCACACAGCGCAGCTATCCGTTTGGATCCATGGCGGGACAGGTGCTCGGCTACACCGGCCCGGTCACGACCGATCAGCTCGAGGCCTCCCAGGAGGATACGAGCGAGGACGCGATCCAGTACCACTCCGGTGACACCGTGGGGCAGGCTGGTGTCGAGTCACAGTATGAGAGGGTGCTGCAGGGTGTGCGTGGCGAGCAGACGGTCTACGTCGATGCGAACGGCAACGT
The DNA here is from genome assembly GCF_018128285.1 of Atopobium sp. oral taxon 416. NCBI lineage: Bacteria > Bacillati > Actinomycetota > Coriobacteriia > Coriobacteriales > Atopobiaceae > Atopobium > Atopobium sp. oral taxon 416. The sequence continues at coordinate 1,813,425 of NZ_CP072380.1, read as the reverse complement.
CACCTCTTACTCCACCACGGTCGACCCACAGAGCGGCTCCGATGTGGTACTGACCCTCGATCCCAAGATCCAACAGGCCTGCGAGAGTGGCCTTGCCCGTGCGATCAAGGCGGCAGTGGACACCGGCTACAGAGACTGCAAGACCGGCGCGATCGTGTGCATGGACTGTACCAACGGGGAGATTTTGGGGATGGCGTCAGCGCCCACCTTCTCTCCCCCCGTCTTTATCGGCGGCATCTCCAACGATGACTGGAATGAGCTCAACTCAGAGCAGAGCGAATACCCGTTGCTGAACCGGGCGATCCAGGGGCAGTATTGCTCCGCCTCCACGATCAAGCCCTTCACGGCCTTTGCAGCGCTCTCCAACGGGATCGCCACCCCGAACTCGACCTATGTCTGCACCGGCAAGTGGACCGGCTTTGGGGCCGACTATCCGCAGTACTGCTGGAACCATAACGGGCATGGGACGATGACCATCGAGTCAGGCATCACCTACTCCTGCGACGTCGTCTTCTACGAGATAGGCAAAGCCTTCTATTATTCCGACAATCCCGAAGCCCAGCAGGACCACCTGCGCTACTGGGGCTTAGGCTCACCCTACAATATCGATCTGCCCTATGAGGCGTCGGGACGTGTGCCGGATGCCGAGTGGAAAAAGGAATACTACAAGGATTACAGTGAGGATGAGCAGACCTGGCACGGCGGAGACCAGACGAACATCTCCATCGGCCAAGGAGACATTCTGGTGACCCCGCTGCAGATGTGCTGCGCCTATGCGGGCATCGCGACGGAAGGTACCATCTGGCGGCCGCACATCCTGAAATCGGTGCAGGCCCCCGGGGGAGCCGGCACAGTTCTGGAGTACCAAGATGAGGTAGCCCACCAGATCCTTGAGCAGCCTGACTACTTCGCGTTGGTCAAGCGGGGACTCAGAGGCGTTATCACCAAGGAGAGCCGCAACATCATTCAGCACTACCAATCCCTCGATGTCCCGGTCGCCGGCAAAACCGGTACGGGCGAGGTCGCGGGGCAATCTCCGGTCGGTTGGTTTGTCGCCTACGCACCCGCCGATGATCCGAAGTACGTTTGCGCCTGCGTGGTCGACAACGGCGGCTACGGTGAGAATACCGCAATGCGCGGGGTCCGTGATGTCTTCGGCGCCATTTGGAACCAGCCTGACAATTCAGACGCTACCAGTACAACCGGCGCTCGCTAGGAGGTATGAGGTGCCCTACAGAGTCACAACTAGAAGAAATAAGGCAAGCGGCTTTGACCGCCTGATGGCGCGCCTGAGCGCGCTCGATCGGTCCCGCAGAGCCCACCGATCAACGCGGAGAGGCAATGTGATCTCCAACAACTTCTATCTGCCGCAGCTGATCCCGGCGCTTCTGCTCGTTGCCTTCGGGCTCGTCGTCCAGTGGTCGGCGTCCCTCTCAATCTCCGAAGCGAGCCTGCCCCGTCAGGTGGTCGGCGTGCTGATTGGCCTGGCGCTTGCAGCGCTCCTGTGGCACTACGACTACCGCGCCTTCGCGGCGATGCGCACCCCGCTCCTCATAATTGATGCGATCCTCCTGCTGCTGCCCTCACTGCCCTTCATCGGCGTCAGCGCTAAGGGCATGACCGGCTGGGTCCAGATCCCGGGTTTGGGTGTGCGCTTCCAACCTTCAGAGCTCGCGAAGCTCGTGACGATCCTGATGCTGGCTTCTGCAGCCTCTGACTACAACGGAAAGATCAAATCCTTTGAGGACTATGCCCGGCTTTGCGGCTTGTTGCTCATTCCCCTCATCTTGATCATGACGCAGCCGGACTTGGGCACCGGCCTCATTATCCTGATCACCGGCGCCTGCATCATTATCTGCGGCGGTGCGGATTCCAAGTGGGTGTTAGCGACGATCGCGCTCATCGTTATAGCCACCTGGTTCGTGATCTTCAGTTTCATGACCGACGGGATGCCCCATATCATGAAGGAATACCAGCTGAACCGCCTGCTCGTCTTTGTTGACCCCTCGGTGGATCCGACCGGGGACGGCTACAACTTGCAGCAGGCCAAGATCGCGGTCGGCTCCGGTGGGCTCTTCGGTCGCGGCATCGCAAATGCGACCCAGACTATCTCTGGCTTTCTGCCTGAGGCGCACACCGACTTTGTGTTCGCGCTGCTCTCTGAGGAGTTCGGCTTCATCGGCGCCCTCACCCTGCTTCTGCTCTTTGGCTGGATGATTTTGGCGACGGTCTCCCTCGCCTTGAAAGTGGAACCGATCTTTGCAAAGCTTATCTTGGTCGGTGTGATTGCCATGTGGTCTTTCCAGGTGCTTGAAAACGTGGGAATGTGCATTGGTATCATGCCTATCACAGGTATACCGCTCCCGTTTATCAGCTTCGGTTCCTCTTCGATGGTGGCGCAGCTCATGGCAGTCGGACTCGTGCAGTCCATCTACCACTATCGGACGAAGCCCGCATAAGGGATCTGCATACAAAGGAGTCAAACGCTTATGGCACGAACAAAACAAAGCATCCCCTTTAAGAGTATCGCTGAAATCTTTCAGGCAGCCCGCGCAGCCGATGCACGAGCCCAAGGAGAGCTCAAGGTAGAGATCCTGATGGGCATCGGCTCAACGCCGGACCAGATCCGTGCGGTGAAGGAGGCTTTCGTCCCGGAGACCTCTCACGCCTCAGTGCTGGTGTGGGACCTCAATTCCCGTGCTGAGATTGCCCCGGACGCTGACTGCGGCCTCGTGGTGGTGCTCGTGGGGGATCAGACAGACAAGGCGAAGCAGATTGTGACCCGCTGCTCGGTGCAGGGGGTTTCCTGTGTGCTGATCTCCTCTACGGCGCTTGAGTTACCTGCCCTCGATGAGGCGGAAGAGATCGCGGCGGATACCGTGGTGGGGACCGACTACAACACGGTGCAGGAGCAGCTGGCACAGTGTCTCGCGCTCAATATCAACCGTATCGGCCTGGCGGCCAACTTCCCGTTCATGCGTGAGGAGGTCGCTCAGGTCCTCATGCAGGAGAGCGCGGCAGCCAATGCCGGCGTCGGTGCCCTTGCGTTTATCCCGGGCTCCGATTTCCCGCTCATGGTTGTGCAGCAGGAGAAGCTCGCCCTCGATCTGATGGGGGCCTACGGCAAGAGCATGAGTACCGAGCGTCTGATCGATATGGTCGGTGTCGTGGGTATCGGAACCTTCTGGCGCTACATTGCCCGCTCGGTGGCTGGCTTGGTCCCGGGCTTCGGCTGGCTCATCAAAGCCGCAATCGCCTACAGCGGCACGCTGGCGGACGGCAAAGCGATCCAGGCACATCTGACCGGCAACGTTGATCTCACCTCACAGCTGGGCAAGCTCAAGGACCTCTTTGTGACAGTAACCGGGGAGCCGAATCCGGCAGTCTCAGCCAAACCGGCGGAAAAGAAGGATGAGCCGGTGATCGTTGCGCTCGATCACACGCTGCCCGATACCGAAGAGGTGGAAGACGATGGAGAGGGGTACATCACCCTGGATTAGGCTGATCGCCTCAACCTGCAGCGGGCGCGCTTCCACATGCGTCAATCGTTTTGATCAAAAGTTGGAGAAAATGTTATACTAAAACTCCTTGTGCAGGTAGTTCCTACTTTTTAATTGACGGTCAAATACAGCGCGAGTAGAATACATAGCTGTTGCACTCAATACAGCAATGAAGGGTTTTAAACATGTACGCAATCGTATCGACGGGCGGAAAGCAATACAAGGTTGCCAACGGTGATACCATCGACGTCGAGAAACTCGACGCAAAGCCGGGCGACACAGTATCGCTGGATGTACTGATGCTCAACGATGACAAAAATATCGTTGTCGACAAGGGCGCCCTCTTTGGCAAGAAGGTTAGCGCAAAGGTGCTGGAGCAGTTTAAGGGTGAGAAGAAAGTCGTCTTCAAGTTCAAGAAGCGTAAGCGCTATCAGCGCAAGAACGGTCATCGTCAACAGTTGACCAAACTCCAGATAACGGAGATTCCGGCATAAGTACTCGTTTTATTGAAATAGTTAGGTAGGTTTGACATGGCTCACAAGAAAGGTGGCGGCTCCTCTCGTAATGGCCGCGATTCAGGTGGTCAGCGTCTCGGTACCAAGCGTTTTGGTGGCCAGTATGTAAAGGTCGGCGAGGTTATTGTCCGTCAGTGTGGTACCCACATTGTCCCGGGCGAGAATGTGGGACGCGGCAAGGACGATACGCTCTTTGCGCTCGCTGACGGCAAAGTTGAGTTCACGCAGGGTCTCAAGCACAAGGTACATGTCCGCACGGCCTAGAGCCTGAGGATTCGTGTGTCTTGATTGCTGAACAAAGCATAGTTAAGCGTATGGGCGGCCATCATGAGGTGGTCGCTTTTTCTATGTATATGGGCTGATCCTAAGGGTTCTTCTCAGAGAACCTTTCAGATCGGTGCATGTTCACCTGTGTGATTGCATGCTTTAGGTGTTATTGGGGGAATGGTAATGCCAGAGTTTACCGATATAGCGCGCATCAATGTACAGGGCGGCAACGGGGGAGCCGGATGCATGTCATTCCGTCGCGAAGCCTATGTGCCAAAGGGAGGGCCTGACGGCGGTGACGGCGGCTGCGGCGGGGACGTGGTCATTCAGGCGGACCCACAGCTCTCCACGCTGATCGCGTACCGTTACAAGCACCACTTCAAAGCGGAGCGTGGCACCCATGGCCAGGGCTCGAAAAGACACGGCAAAGACGGCAAGGACCTGATCCTCAAGGTACCGCTAGGGACGGTTGTGACCGAGCTCGACCACGATACCCAGAAGCCCCTCTATCAGATCGCGGATCTGACCCATCCGGGAGAGTCCGTAGTCGTCGCTCCGGGCGGCATCGGAGGTCGTGGCAACATCCACTTTGTGACTTCAATCCGCCGCTCTCCAGCCTTCGCTGAGAAGGGTGAGCCGAGCCGGGATCACTGGGTCCAGCTTGAGATGAAGCTTCTGGCGGATGCCGCATTGGTCGGTATGCCGTCAGTCGGCAAGAGTTCGCTGATCGCTCGCATGAGCGCGGCACGCCCGAAGATCGCAGACTATCCCTTCACGACCCTAGTGCCTAACCTCGGCGTCGTGAGGACCAGAAACGATACCTCGTATGTGGTTGCGGATGTCCCGGGACTGATTGAGGGGGCGAGTAAAGGTAAAGGCCTCGGCCATCAGTTCCTGCGTCACATTGAGCGCTCGGCGCTGATCCTGCACGTGGTCGATATGACTGGCGGCTATGAGCAGCGCGATCCGGTCTCCGATTTTCATATCATCAACCAGGAATTGGCGGACTATACCCAAGACCTGGCAACCCGTCCCCAGATCGTGGTGGCCAACAAGTGCGATATGCCGGGTACCAAAGACAACATCAAAAGGCTCAAGGCTGTGGCCGAAGAAGTGGGCTATCCCTTCTTTGCGGTATCCGCCGTCACTGGTCAGGGGATTCAGCAGCTGATCGATGCGACCGGTCAGGAAGTCCACGAGCTCAGGGCAAAGCAGGCTGAGAAGGCTGCGGCTGAGAAGAAGGAAGAGACGCCCCGACAGGACTGGGAGCGCTCCCGTATCTGCCGTGACCGTATCATCACTGTCACAAAGCTCAAGAAGGGCACCTGGAAGGTCTCCGGCGGTGCAGTGGAGCGTATGGTCGTCCAGACCGATTGGGACAATGAGGAGGCTGTGTCCTACCTCGAGCACCGTTTTGAGCGCATCGGACTCTTTGAACGGTTGGAGAAAGTCGGCGTTCAGGACGGCGACGAGGTAAGGATTCTCGACTACGCCTTCACCTACACGAGCCCGGAAACCGACAAAGATCTGTATGCGGAGCTCCCTGACTCAGACGATTCGGTTGTCGAGGAGTTCAAAGAGGGAGCGGACGACCGTGAAGAGTAAAGGTGCCTTTGTCGTAAAGATTGGCTCCTCCACGCTCGTCGACAGACACGGAACTCCGGACCGTCCCTTTATCACAGACCTCTGCCAGCAGCTTGTCGCACTTAAGCGTGATGGCTGGCAGCCGGTACTTGTGAGCTCAGGAGCGGCAGCGGCCGGGGTTGAGCGTTTGGGGCTTCCCAAACGCCCGACCGACATCGAAACCCTGCAGGCGTGCTGCGCTGCTGGACAAGCGTCACTTATGGAGATCTACGCTGAGGAGCTCTCAAAGCTCCACGTCGCCTGTGGGCAGATCCTGATCACCCGCAAAGATATTGTGGACCGTAAAAGCTACCTCAATGTCAGAAACACAATGGAGCGTCTGCTCGAGCTCGGTGTCATTCCGATTGTCAACGAGAACGACACGGTCTCGGTCTCTGAGTTCACCTTCGGCGACAACGATATGCTCGGTGCGATCGTTGCCACGATTGTCTACGCCAAGCGCTACGTGATCCTCTCTGACGTTGTGGGGCTCTACGACCAGAATCCCGCCACGCATCCTGAGGCGCACTTGATCCCGCAGGTGTCCCAGATCACCCCCGAGATTGCGGCGATGGCCGGAGGTGCAGGCTCTGCGGTCGGCACCGGAGGAATGAAATCAAAGCTCAAGGCGGCACGTGTGATGCTTGCCTGTGGGATTGAGATGGTGATCTGTGAAGGTAGACGGCCGCACGTGCTCACCGAGATCGCCCAGGGCAAAGCGATCGGAACCCGGTTCGCCAAGGATGAGCCGGCAAGCAACCATGAACGGGGCAGAAAGCTCTGGATCGGGTTGGCCGGTATCCCGCATGGCACATTGATCGTCGACGCAGGCGCGCAGAAGGCACTCACCGAACAGGGATCCTCACTGTTGCCGGTCGGCGTGGTGAAGAGCGAAGGCACCTATGGGCCGGGGGATATCGTGGACATCCAGTCCCTGGATGGGACCCTGTTGGCTCGCGGGCTTGCTCGCTATTCCTCCGCGCAGATGGAGAAGTTCCGCGCTCTGCATCTCGATGTTATTGCTCGCTTCTTAGATGGGCAGGAACCTGCACCGGCGGTACACCGCGACGAGATGCTGGTCTTCTAGTGGTTGCAATCAGGACTGTATACAGACACAATGCAGTAGGATGGAGACACACCGAGTACGTGAGTCGTACACAGGGGAGTTGAAAAGCAGCGGATGGCCGATAAGCGCTACGATTTACCGATATTGGGTACGAATCCGGACCGTACCTACCGACTGGGCATTATGGGTGGGACCTTTGACCCGATCCATAATGGACACCTGGTTGCGGCAGAGCAGGCCTATGCTGATCTGGATCTGGATATTGTGGTGTTCATGACAGCAGGGAGACCCGCGTTCAAACAGCACAAAAAGGTGACCTCAGGTGAGGACCGCTACGCGATGACCCTTCTGGCGACCTCAGACAATCCGCACTTCTACCCGAGCCGCTTTGAGATCGACCGCGCGGGCATTACCTACACTTCCGATACGCTGAGACTCTTGCGTGACTACTATCCCGACAACGTGGAGATCTACTTCATCACCGGCGCTGACGCAATCGCAGATATCGTCACGTGGAACCACTCCGAAGACCTGGCGAAGCTCGCGACCTTTGTCGGCGCGACGCGGCCAGGCTACAACCTGGACCGGGCGAGCAGGGCAATCGATGACTCCGGGATCGACTTCAACGTGATCTACCTTGAAATCCCCGCGTTGGCGATCTCCTCGAGCTATCTCAGATCACGGGTGGCGAAGGGGCAGTCCCTCCGTTATCTTACGCCGGACTCTGTGACCGGCTATATCCACAAACATCAACTGTACGGGGCGAAGGCAGGTAAGTATGCCGACTAAAACATGGGATTTTCCTGAGGTGTCGGTTGACTATACCGCATCACAGCGCGCAGAGATAGAGAAACTGGAGCGCGATATCAAGGTCCAGCTCAGGGCGAAGCCGCACCGGCTGCAGCACAGCCTGTCCGTTGCAAAAACTGCTGAATACATGGCTACCCTCTACGGGGTGGACCCCTATCCGGCCCGGGTTGCGGGAATCCTCCACGACTGGGACAAGGCCCTGACACCGGGTGAGCTGATCGAGCGGGCGACCGAGCAGAAGGTCGATCTAGGGGTACCCCTTACCAAGGTAGTGCCGCTGCTCCATGGGATTGTCGCCGAGAACGACCTGCGGGTACGTTATCCTGAGCTGACCCAAGCAGAGCTGCAGGCGGTCGGGCGCCACACAATCGGAGCCTCTGACATGACCCCACTTGATATGATTATCTTCACTGCTGATGGTATTGAGCCCTACCGGACTGCGCATCCAGATATCCAGCATATTCGTGAGATGGTGGGGAAAGTAACGCTTCCGGACCTCTATTGGACTTCCTTTACCGGAGGCATCGTCTATGTGGTGAGGACCGGCCGCTATCTCTACCCGGGTACAGTCACGATTTATAATGAGATGATGGAACAAAGGAATCAACCATGAGTGTTACCTCAACAGAACTTGCGAAAGTCGCCGCGATGGCGGCCGACAAGAAAAAGGCCACCGACATTGTGATGCTTGACCTTCGGAGCATCTCCGATGTCTGCGACTACTTTGTGATCGCCACCGCCGCCAATAGGCGTATGGCGGATTCGATCATCGATGAGATCGAAGAGAAGGTCAGAGTCAATTGCGACGAGAAGCCCTACTCGATCGAGGGCCGAGAGAGTTCCCATTGGATTCTGATGGACTACGGCTCGGTCGTCGTGCACGTCTTCGACTACGAGACCAGAAAGTTTTATCGCCTCGAGCATCTCTGGGGAGACGCCCAACGGGTGCCGCTGGACCTCGAAGGGGCCGCGGATACGAAAGCAGAGTAAAAAGAACTAATAGCGATGGTCTGATGGGGAATCAGTGTCTGATTGAGAACCCAAATTGTTAAGGCGGATGTCACGCCCATAGGAGAGTGCCTGTGAGCCAAAGCGGCGTTGGATATCATCGGTGGCTTTAAGGAGCCGGTTGTCCCGCTCCTGTTCCGCTGAATCGGCTGTGTCCAGCTGCTTCCCGTCGAGGGGAAGCTGGAGCTGCCGAGGCTTGGGATTGTCAAAGCCCGAGATGCCGATACCGACAAGGCGGACTGGCTGTGGGGAGTGCCAGAGCTGCTCTAAGAGTTTTTGCCCTGCCGCGGCGATGGTGTGGCTGTCGTCGGTGGGGGCCGTGAGCCCCATCTGAGCGGTATGGATGGAAAGGTCGGAATAGCGCAGTTTGAGCGTGACCGTCGTACCCTTCAGATTGTCCGCGCGCAATCGTCTGCCCGTATGCTCTGAGACGGCTTTGACTGCCGAGCGGAGGTCGGGAAACGTTATGAGGTCGCGCGGAAAGGTGCGCTCTGAGGAGATCGATTTGGCCTGCCGGCGCTCTGCTGCTGGACGGACTGGGCTGTAGTCTTTGCCTTGAGCACGGATTTTAAGCCGCGGACCCATCACGCCTAATAGGCGGGTCAATTCTTCGGTATCCGCCTCTGCGATATCGCCGATGGTGCGCATCCCGTAGGTCGTGAGCTTCTTTGCGGTGGCTTTTCCGATCCCGCTCATCGCGGAGATTGGTAGGGGAGCCAAAAACACGCGTTCTTGGCCGGGTTCTACAGCGCAAAAGCCGTGGGGCTTATATTTTTCTGAAGCGATCTTAGAGATGGTCTTGGTGGTGGAAAGGCCGATTGAGCAGCTGATGCCAAGCGCAGCTACCTCATCCATCAGGCGGTAGCAGATCGCGCGGGGATCCTCATTGGAATAGCGGCCCGGCGTAACGTCGAAATAGGCCTCATCGATTGACATCTGCTCCACGAGCGGCGTCTCATTCAGGATGAGTCGCATGACTTGGTGTGAGAGTGCGCGGTAGTGGTCGAAATGGGGTTTGACCCAAATCGCCTGTGGGCACAGTCGCTCAGCATATGAAGAGGGCATTGCGGAATGCACGCCGTACCTGCGCGCCTCATAGGAGGCGGTCGAGACAACCCCACGATCTTTGGCCCTGCCGCCAACGATCAGCGGCTTTCCCCTCCATTCAGGATGGTCTAGTATTTCGACGGAGGCGAAGAAGGCATCAAGGTCGAGGAGTCCTATGGCGCGTCCGTGCCATTCCTTATTTTGAGTCATGGGTTTGGGCCTTAGGGAGACGTACGGTGAAGGTAGTACCGTGATCTGCATCACTGGTGACCCCTATCGTACCACCGTGTGTCTCAGCAATCGACTTAGCGATTGTGAGCCCTAACTCAAAGCCTCCGGTCTCCTGGGCGCGCGCCTTGTCAGAACAGTAGAACTGCTCAAAGAGATGGGGCAGATCCTCAGGCGGGATCGGCGTCCCTTGGTTGTTGACAGAGCTTGAATTCTCAGAGCAAAGGCGAGCTTGCCTTGTGTGAAGACACTTCAGGACATCTATTGGTCCTTCCAGCAAAGCGTGGCCACATCCGGCATCGAGGAGCTCGCCCACGCTGGGACAGGTGGGGCCGACACGAGAACGCGATAGTTGTCGGGGACCCCAGCGTGGGGCAAGATGCACCTTACCCACGTATACGGCGTTAAGGCCGTAAGGCAGTGCAGGCTGGAGTAGTTCATCGGCTACCAGCATCTCCATCGAAGACCTTGTGAGGGCGGCAGACAAGGGGGTAGCTTAAGCGCAGGATGCGCTTCTACTTGCATCTGTCGCATCTGATAGCAGACAAGCTTAGATACCTGTAGATCGACAATGGGGGCACTGGTCTCATCTTCCAGATTGTCTCGATAAGCTATAAGAGGGGTGCGTCGGTAAGCGTAGGAATAGCATGTGGGCCGACGTCTTCGGCAATGCGCCTATAGCCTTAGCTATAGCCGACAGGCTATACTACCGCTGCCATCTCATACGCATCACGGGAAGCTCCTACAGGATCAAGGACCTGCCTGCAGCTAGCCTCTCTCAAAGGAGGGCGCAGGCACCGATTCTGGCTGATTCCATTGCCCCGGCTGGTGCAGATATATTGCTCAAATCGGTAAGCCTGGGGTTGACTTTAACAGCAGTCGAAGTCCCCCGCGTTCACGGCGCGGTAGGTGGCACTTCTACTCACCGCCTCGCTCGGCCGCTCCATGCGCAGCCTGCCCGCCACCTGCTCTGAGGACCAGTGCCTGTCTCAGATGAGGGAGGCCCCCAGGGAGCGCGGCGTGGGGTCGTCGAGCGCCCTGGGCCGCCTGCAGGCGAACCTCCTGGTACTCGCCCTCGACTGCGCGGTCGAGGCCCTGTAGGCGCGCCGTCCCAGCCGTTCCTCGCAATCTCCCTGGAGACCGTTGACTTATTCCGCCCGATCTCGCGGCTATCCGGCTCACCTCCTTGTGGCCCCTCCAGCAAACCGTAATGTCCTCCCGCTCGGTGATGTTAAGATAGCTGTAGCGCTCCATGCCGACCCCTCCCGACGAACGCATCTGCAAGCGCCACTGTAGGTCTCCATGGACCGCCGCCTTACCTTTTGTCGTTTCCCTAGCAATGGGAATTCAAGGGCCTATAGCCCACAGATCGCCTTAAGTCCACGGCAGACATAATAGCTATACCGTCTGTGGACCCAGCGATAGATAGTGGAGACAGCTACTGGAACAGGAGAGGTAGTTGCTATCTGCTTAGGGGAAAGCCCGCAGGCGAGTTTATCTTGTATGTGGGCAACTGTGTGCGCTGTATCCTCTTCGCTCATATCGATGCCGCATTTCATCTGCAAGCGTTTGTGCGTATTTCACCATATAGGCTACATGGATGTGGTAGTGGCATACCTCTGTTTGTGTATCTCATGCGCCCGCAGTAGCACTGCGGTGGCTGCCACAAGCGTTTCCTTGACAGGGCAGATTGTCAAACTGAGCGCACCATCCCCTTGTAGACCTCGTTGGCTGTCTTGTATTCCAGGACCTTCCTCGCCCTGTCGCAGATCAGCCCCACTGTATGTCGGACCTCCCCGTCTGCTACCCTGCTAAAGTCTGCCCCCTTCAAGAGGAACTCGCAGATGAGGCCGTCAGTGTTCTTAACCGTCGGCTTCTGCCATAGGTGGTGTAGCTCGCAGAAGCAGAACTGCACGCCTCAAAGGGCCTTTGTGAGCCCTGCATGCCCTGCGAACTGCTTGCCCCGCTCAGGGGTGATTGTCTTAAAGGAACGGTCCAGCAAAAGTTCGATCTCGGCCTTCAAGACATCGGCGCTGTCGTGGTGCCATCTTCTCGCGACAAGGAGCCTGGACGCTCTGTTGGCAAGCGCAAGCAGGCATACAGGCCCTACTTCTATAAGCGTGTCGTCTACCCAGTCACCGAGGTGCGAGCCTACATCTGCCTGCTTGGGCCTATCCTTTAGGCTGTGTGAGATCTCGACCTTGCCTTGGGTCTTAGGCCTCTTGCTGCAGATTCGCTTCCCCTTCCTGCGCAGATGGTGGCACACCTGGCAACTCGAGGGTGGTGGCCTGGGCCTGCCTGCAGAATAGTCGAGAAGCTCAACGACGCAGCTGACACCATACTCGAGCCTGAGATGTCGTCTGTCTGCTTGGGGATCAACGCTCGTCTTACAATGAGCAAGCGCAGAGTCTGAGCGCCTCCTTTTCAGCCTGTATCTGCCGTGAGCGGGCAGCTGCCCTCCTTTTGGGTCGCACAGGCGCTAAAGCGTTTGTGCCGCTCGTTTTTCTCGCCTTGTGGCAGACGCTGGATCTGTCCCTGCCGATCTTGTGTGCGATGAATCCGATGGAGCTTCCCTTGTGCCACACGCAGCTCGACTATGCAGTTCCTCTCCTGTGGGCATACGATGCTTGTAGTGGCACATTCCTTCCAGCTTTCGACGTTGATTGAGACAACCAATGTCGTAGCCTTCAGAAGCGCGTCACGTCTCTGTGGAGCGGGACTATCCTGTTGCACTCAGAATACTAATCCGCCATCTAGCCCATGCTCAATGGAGCTTCTTTTCGCAAGGCTCAATCTGTCGTATCGCTTGTGCTTTTCGTACTTGCCAGCCATAAGGTCTCAACCGTGTCTTTACAGCTACAGCTGTGAAGACACCTTAGTTGACGCAAGACTCAGTGCAATATAGTGCGATGAGTCAGAATAGCCGGGCTATGGTGGTGTACAGGGGACAGAAATCTACCTAGTAAATATTTCTGGGGAGGAAGCGTGGTGGAACCGAGAATTCACAGAAAGGGCACCTTGAAGCGCGCAGGCGAAGTCATAATATATAGCAGTGTGTGTAAATAAAGCGGCTCACACAACTCACAACCTATATCCGGAGCCGCGCGTCTAGAGGAGTTTTCATTGGCAGTTAAGATTCGCCTTGCTCGTCACGGAGCCAAAAAACATCCATACTATCGTGTTGTCGTTGTAGACGGTCGCGAGAAGCGCGACGGTCGCCCCCTTGAGGAAGTCGGCCGCTATAACCCGCTGACCAACCCGAAAACCATTGAGCTCGACCTCGAGAAGGTTGACGCTTGGATCGCTCAGGGCGCACAACCTTCGAGTGCGGTTGCCCACCTGATCGACATTGTCCGTACCGGTGCACCGGCACCTAAGAAGAAGCAGAGGCTTTCCAAGAGGGCTCAGGCTAAGGCTCAGAAGGCTGCAGAGGATGCAGCTGCCGCCGCAGATAATGCTGACCACGCTGAGTAGCTACTATGGCAGAAGAAAAAACAGAACCGACAGAGCAGACCGCTAAGGACGAAGAGCTTCCTTCCGACAAGGTAGCCGATCTGGTCGAGTACATCGTGTGCGGGCTGGTCGATGACCAGGATGCCGTATCGCTTGATGTCACTGACTCGGATGAGGGCACCCTGATCGAAGTCAGCTGCGCTGAAGCGGATGCGGGCCGAGTCATCGGTCGGCGGGGCCGCACGATCAAGGCTATCCGTACCTTGTCGCGTGCGCTGGGCCAGCGTGTCGGAACAGATGTCGAAGTTGAGGTGTTGGGCTGACACATGCCCGATTATCGTGTCATAGCGTATATCGTCAAAACGCATGGAAGAAGAGGGGAGGTCGTGGCGGTTCCCGCCGACGGCCTTCCCTCACTTATTCATACGGGGCTCTCGCTCTGTGTTGTACCACCGCATCTCAAAGGGCCGCGGTGGCGTAAGGTCGTGGCGGTCAAACCCGGGGAGCACGGCGACCAGATCAAGCTCTCCGGTATCGACGGCCTCGGTGATTCAGAACCCCTGCGCGGGCGCTATCTGCTAGCTGATGCGAAGGACCTGCCCGAAGGCTTCGACCTGCACGACGCCCAGCATCTGTTGAGGCGCCGCGTCACCGATCCCAATCTGGGGGATCTGGGAACCATCAAAGAGATCTACACCGGTCCTGCCAACGATGTCTGGGTCGTGGGGGCTGAGGAGCATGAGTACACGATTCCGGTAATTCCCTCGGTGGTGGCTACGATCCCACCCGAGGATCCCATCGTCGTGCATGTATCGGAAGGCACGATCGATACGGGGGAGCAGGAATAATGGAATTCGACTGCATCTCCGTAATCCCTGAGGTCTTTGATTCATACATTCACGCCTCCATCCTAGGGCGTGCCTTAGAACGCGATATCTTTTCGTTCAATGCCTACAATCTGCGCGATTGGACCCATGATCGACACCGCACGGTCGACGATGCCCCCCTTGGGGGCAAGCAGGGCATGCTGATGAAGCCGGAGCCTATCTTCGAGGCGGTCCGTTCAGTCTCTGCGCAGGGCGAGGTCCCGCCCCACGTGATCTTTTTTTCACCCTGCGGCAAACGTTTTGACCAAGCGGCGGCGGAGAAGCTCTCACATGAGAGGCGGGTCCTCTTTGTCTGTGGACGCTACGAGGGAATGGATGAGCGCTGCTATGAGCTCGCCGATGAGGTGTACTCGATCGGTGACTATATTATGACCGGTGCTGAGCTTGCCTCACTTGTGGTGATCGACTCGGTCGTGCGCCTCCTGCCCGGGGCGCTGGGGGATTCCCATTCCGCCCGTGATGAGTCCTTTGAGACCGGGCTTCTGGAGTATGAGCAATACACCCGTCCGGCGAACTTCGAGGGCCGGGAAGTGCCAGAGATTTTGCGCTCCGGAAACCATGAGGCGATCGCGGCATGGCAACATAGAAATGCGCTCGAACGCACCTTGAAGTGGCGCCCGGATCTGTTGGAAAATGTAGAACTTTCTCAGGAGGATCAAGCCTATCTTGCGGAGTTGAAGGAGGAGCATGGCAAAGCACATGGCGAACGGCAATAAGACAGAGGTCTCAACTGCGCGTGCAGTGGGCGAATGGATTGCCGTGATCGGTATCGCCGTCGCCGCGGCGCTCACAATCCGGGCCTTTGTAGCCGAGATCTATGAGGTGCCCTCCGGCTCCATGCTCGACACGATCCAGTTAGGCGACCGCCTGATCGGGGAAAAGCTGAGCTACCACTTCAGGACTCCGCAGGCTGGCGAGGTCGTCACCTTTATCGATCCCGATGATTCCTCCACGACGCTCATCAAACGCGTGATCGCCACTGCCGGGCAGACCGTCGACCTGCGCGACGGCGTGCTCTACATCGATGGGGTCGCACAGGATGAGCCCTATACCGAAGGCAAACCGAGCTACCCCTTAACGCAGCACTCGGCGCGCATCGCAGAGATCCAATATCCCTATACTGTTCCTGACGGATGCATCTGGGTGATGGGGGACAGCCGCACCAATTCACTTGATTCCCGCTACTTTGGACCGGTGAGTGTGAGTTCAGTCACCTCACATGGCCTGTTCATATTCTGGCCCGTACAAGATGCGCATAGGCTGTAGGGGCGTCTGAAGACAAAGGAGAGATTTCAATGAGCACAGAGCCGCTCACGTTTCAAGATATGATTTTGAAACTTGAACACTATTGGGCTAACCAAGGTTGCACCGTGATGCAGCCGTACGACTCCGAGGTGGGTGCCGGTACCTTCCATACCGCAACTTTGCTCCGCTCGTTGGGTCCCAACTCCTGGAGAACCTGCTATCCGCAACCCTGCCGCCGCCCGACTGACGGTCGCTACGGCGACAACCCGAATCGCTTACAGCACTACTATCAGTTCCAAGTGCTTCTGAAGCCCTGCCCGGTTGACTCACAGGATCTCTACCTCGGCTCACTTGCCACGATCGGTCTGGATCCGGCGGACCACGATGTGCGCTTTGTCGAGGATGACTGGGAATCCCCGACGCTCGGTGCTTGGGGATTAGGCTGGGAAGTCTGGATGGACGGTATGGAGGTCACCCAATACACCTACTTCCAGCAGGTCGGCGGCATTGAAGTCAACCCGGTCCCGATTGAGATCACCTACGGCCTCGAGCGCATCTGCATGTACGCCCAGAAGAAGAACTCCGTCTACGATATCGTCTGGTCCTATCTGCCGGATGGGACACCGATGACGTACGGGGACGTGTTTCACGAGAACGAGGTCGAGTTCTCGACTTACAACTTTGAGGTCGCCGACGTGGACATGGTGAAGAACAAGTTCGACGACTACGAGCGTGAGTGCCACTCCTGCCTCGACCACAAGCTGCCGCTTCCCGCCTACGACTGCGTGATGAAATGCAGCCATGCCTTCAACCTGCTCGATGCGCGCGGTGCTATCTCGCAGACTGGGCGCGCCAACTACATCCTCAGGGTGCGCAATCTCACGAAGGCGTGCTGCGAATCCTATCTGGCGCACGTTGCATCTGCTGACAAACAGAGTGGGAAGGTCGCATAAGTACTATGGCTGAAACCGAGGATTTTCTGTTGGAGATCGGCACTGAAGAGATGCCGAGCGCCCCATTGATGAACGCTCAAAAACAACTCAAGACCTTAGTTGAGAAGGGGCTCAGACAGGAGGGCCTGGCCTACGGTGAGGTCTCAACCTTCTCAACCCCACGTCGGCTTACGGTCATGGTCAAGGACATGGCGACTGCGACTGAGGAGATCCACGAGGTCAGACGCGGCCCGAATGCCGCCATCGCCTTTGACAAGGACGGGAAGCCGACCAAGGCGGCCCAGGGCTTCGCGCGCAAATTCCACCTGAAGCCGGGGGAGCTCACGGTCAAAGAGGACACCGATGGCAAGACCTACGTCTTCGCAGAGAACTTCGTTCCGGCTCGCAGGGCGATCGGCATCCTCTCCACACTTTCCCACGATACGATCGGTGGGCTCACCTGGCCGAACTACCGCTCACAACGCTGGGGCTCCGAGACCGAGACCTTTGTGCGCCCGATCCGCTGGATCTGCGCGTTGCTCGGTTCTGAGGTCGTACCCGTCACCTATGCGGGTGTCACGAGTGGCAACACCACTCAGGGTCACCGCGTGCTAGGGCCGGGCGCTCACACGGTGAAGGAGCCTTCTGAGTACGTTGAGGTCCTCAAGAGAGTCGGCGTGATGGGTGAGAGAGAGCGCCGCCAGGTCATCCTTGACGGTATCAAGAAGGTTGAGGCAGAGCGCAACGGCGCCCATGTGGATACCCCGAAGAAGGTCTTCGACGAGGTCGTCAACCTCTGCGAGTGGCCGACGGTTCTGGTGGGCAAGTTCGATGAGAAGTTCCTCAAAGTCCCCCACGAGATCATCTGCGAGTCGATGCTCACCAACCAGCGCTATTTCCCGATCTATGATCGTGACGGCAATCTGACCCGCGAGTTCGTCGTGGTCTCCAATGCTGATCCCCGCGTGAATGAGACCGTGATCGAAGGTAACGAACGCGTCGTGACCGCACGCCTCGACGATGCCCAGTTCTTCTACGAGGAAGACCTCAAGCATCCGCTCGAGTACTACGCCCCGAAGCTCAGGGGTGTCGTCTTCCAGGAAAAGCTCGGCACCATCTACGACAAGACGAACCGCATGGTGAAGATCGCGGGCGCCTGCGCTCGGGAAGACGAGATGAGCGACGACAAGATGGGGATGGCGAAGCGTGCCGCCTATCTGGCCAAGGCTGACCTCGTCACCCAGGCGGTTGTCGAGTTCACGAGCCAGCAGGGCGTCATGGGCGGCTATTATGCCAAAGCTGCCGGTGAGCCGGACGAGGTCTGCACCGCGATCCGCGAGCACTACCGTCCACGGTTTGCCGGCGACGAGATCCCGTCAAGCGCGGTCGGCTGCTGTGCTGCGATCGCAGACAAGCTCGATACAATCCTCGGCATGTTCGTGATCGATGAGCCACCGACCGGCTCCTCTGACCCGTTTGCGATCCGCCGTTCCGCGATCGGCGTCATCCAGATGCTGCGCCAGATGCCCAAGGTGTCACTCACAGGCCTCATCAGCACCGGGCTCGATGCCTACGCTGAGCAGGGGCTTGAGTTTGACAAGGCAAAGGTTACGGAGCAGGTCAAGAAGTTCTTCCAGGGTCGCTTAAAGAGCATCGCGAAGGACGAGAAGATCGACCCGGATGTCATCGACGCGGTTGCCGCTGTCGATATCATTGACCCCTCGGAGTTCTTGGCCCGCGCCAAGGCGCTTGAGTCTGCGCGCAACAATGAGCCAGAGGTCGTCGAGGACGTCGCGACCGCCTTTAAGCGCGCCTCACATCTGGCGGACCCCAAGCTCGGCGATCAGGTGGACGAAAGCATGCTCACCGATCCGGAGCGCGCTTTGCTTGACGCCTGCGAGAGCGGTGAGGCGAAGGTCAAGACCTCGCTTGACAACCACGACTATGCGGGAGCGCTGAGCGTGCTTGCGGACCTGAAGGAACCGATCGACACCTTCTTCGACGAGGTGCTCGTGATGGATAAGGATGAGCAGGTCAAGGACAACCATCTGCGCCTTCTCAACAGATTCTCCAATATTTTTGTGGATGTCGCCGATATCAGCTGCCTTTCACGAACAAAGTAAGCTACCTTGGCCGATTTGTTTTAGGATTTATAGAGAGAGGCAAGTAAGCTCTTTCAACGTATGCTGTACACAACGTAAGGGGGATATGAAGCATGGATACACTTCAGCTCGATTACAAGGCGCCGAAGCCCAAGATCTTGGTTATCTCTGACTCACTGGGTACCACCGCCTCTGCGGTCGTTGACGCCGCCGCGGCTCAGTTCGACGATGACGCGATTGACGTCGTGAGACTGACCCACGTCAAGAACATCGACGAGGTTGAGAAGTTCCTCAACGAGCAGAAAGAGGGGGACCGGCCGATCGCAGTGTTCCACACCCTCGGTACGGCAGCGCTTCGCCGCGAAGTCAGAGACGCGTGCAACCAGCGCGACATCCCTTCGATCGATCTGATGGGGCCGGCAATCACCGTTATCTCAGGTCTAACGGATCAGGAGCCCTCCGAGCAAATCGGCGCACTGCGCAACAAGCAGTAAAGAGTTTGACCATGTAGACGCTCATTCAACTATTTGCAAGTACTCTTTGGCGAACGGTTGAATGGGTGTTCTTGTTTAAACATTTGAACTACTTGTATATAATTCATAGTGGATGCGGCTAATTCGAGGTTTGAACTAGGCATTTCAGATAGGTAAACAAGCAGAGATGCAAAGGAGTGCTATGGCTGAGAAACATATTTACCGCTTTGGCAATGACGCCAACGGTAACAATGTTACGGAAACCGCCGGCAAGACCGTAGATGAAGCTAAGTGGATCACAGGCGGTAAAGGTGCAAACCTAGCAGAGATGGCAAACATCGGCCTTCCGGTACCTCCGGGATTCACGATCAGCTGCCAGACCTGCGTGGCATATTCCAGCGCGGGAAATGTGTGGCCTGACGGTGTCCTCGACGAGATCGACAAATATCGCAAGGACCTCGAGGAGCGCATGGGCAAGAAGCTCGGCGACAAGGGTGATCCGCTGCTGGTCTCCGTCCGTTCCGGTGCACCGTTCTCTATGCCGGGCATGATGGATACGGTTCTGAACCTCGGCCTGAACGACGATTCTGTGCAGGGCCTCATCAAGCAGACCAACAATCCGCGTTTCGCGTGGGACTCATACCGTCGTTTTATCACGATGTTCTCTGATGTCGTTATGGGCGTCGACGGCCAGCTCTTTGAGGATGCCCTCAACAAGAAGAAGGCAGAGAAAGGCGTTAAGCTCGATACTGAGCTCGATGCAGACGACCTCAAGTCACTGATCCCGATCTACAAGCAGATCTTCTCCGACAACGTTGACTCCAAGAAGTATCCTGAGGTTGTTGTTGGTGGCAAGCCAGTCTTCCCGACTGATCCGTACCTGCAGCTTCGCCTTGCAGAGCAGGCAGTCTTCGGATCCTGGAACACCCCGCGTGCAATCCTGTATCGTCAGCAGAACAAGATTCCAGACGACCTGGGCACCGCAGTCAACGTCCAGGTTATGGTCTTCGGCAATAAGGGTAATACCTCTGCAACCGGCGTCGCCTTCACCCGGAACCCGGCTGACGGTACCAACGAGCGCTACGGCGACTTTTTGGTCAATGCACAGGGCGAGGACGTCGTTGCAGGCATCCGTAACACTCAGCCGATCTCTGAGCTTCCAAAGACCCCGGGCCTCGAAGAGGCAGGCAAAGAGCTCTATCATGTATTTGAGATCCTCGAGGATCACTACGCGGATATGATGGACCTCGAGTTCACTATTGAACAGGGCAAGCTTTGGATGCTCCAGACCCGTGTCGGCAAGCGTACCGCACTCTCCGCACTCAAAGTCGCTATCGATATGTACAACGAGGGCCGCATCTCCAAGGAGACTGCAGTTACCCGTGTCGCTCCTGAGCAGCTCGACCAACTTCTGCACCCGCAATTTGACCCCAATGCGAAATACGATGTCTTCGCTAAGGGCCTGAATGCATCCCCGGGCGCAGCTACTGGCGGTGTTGTCTTCTCCTCTGAGGACGCTGAGAAGTTCAAGAAGGAGGGCAAGCCTTCCATCCTGGTCCGTTGGGAGACCACCCCTGATGACCTCAAGGGCATGGTCGACGCAGAGGGCATCCTGACCTCTCACGGCGGCAAGACCTCACACGCAGCCGTTATCGCCCGTGGTATGGGCGCTCCGTGCGTCTGCGGCGTTGAAGCGCTGAACATCGATGCGCCGAACAGGACCGTCACCGTCTCCGGCAGCGACGTAGTCCTGCACGAGGGCGACGTTATCTCCATCGACGGCTCCACCGGTGATGTTATCCTCGGTGAGGTTCCTCTGATCCGTCCGCAGCTCGGCGGCGACCTCAAGACCATCCTTGACTGGGCAGACGAGATCCGTCTGAACCCAAAGCGTGGCCGCATCATGGGCGTGCGTGCGAATGCTGATAACCCGGCAGACGCACAGCTCTCCGCTGACAACGGTGCTGAGGGCATCGGCCTTGACCGTACTGAGCACATGTTCCTGGGCGACCGCAAGCAGCTTATCCAGAACTTCATCCTGGCTGAGGACGACGACGTGAAGAAGGAGTCCCTGGAGAAGCTGGGCGAGGCTCAGAAGGGTGATTTCCTGGGTATGTTCAAGGCGATGGATGGCAAGACCGTTATCGTCCGTCTGCTTGACCCGCCTCTGCACGAGTTCCTCGACAACCCGCGTGACCTCGAGGTTGAGATTGCCAAGGAGGAGGCTGCAGGCAAAGACTGCACCAAGAAGCGCGAGCTCCTGACGAAGCTCGACTCCTTCCAGGAGGCAAACCCGATGCTCGGCCTTCGTGGCTGCCGTCTGGGCCTTGTCTATCCTGAGCTCAATGATATGCAGGTCAGAGCAATCGTTTCCGCAACCGCTGAGCTGATCCAACAGGGCTATCACCCCAAGACTGAGATCATGATCCCGCTGATCGCCTTCGAAGAGGAGATCAAGCAGATCCGCAAGCAGATTGAGGACGAGATCAAGAAGGTCTCTGATGAGTACGGCGTCGAGCTCGACATTCCTATCGGCAACATGGTTGAGCTTCCGCGCTGCGCGATTATGTCTGAGGACATCGCACACCACTCTGACTTCTTCTCCTTCGGTACCAACGACCTGACCCAGACTTGCCTGGGCTTCTCCCGTGACGACGCTGAGGGCACGTTCATGCCGGTCTACTTCGATCGCAAGATCGTCAAGACCAACCCGTTCGCTACGCTCGACAAGGGTGTCGCTCAGCTGGTTGACATGGGCGTCAGGGGCGGCCACAAGGGCAACCCGAACATCATCTGCGGTGTCTGCGGTGAGACCGGTGGCGATCCTGAGTCCATCCAAATGTACTACGATCTGGGCCTCGACTACGTCTCCTGCTCACCGTACCGTGTGCCTATCGCACGTCTGGCGGCAGCACAGGCGAAGATCCACTCCAACGGTGGCCCTGTCCCTGTTGAGAAGAGATAACGGTAGCTTCTAAACAACCGTTCCGGAGGCCTGTCCTAAGCGATGGGCCTCCCTTTTTAGGCTCTTCGCTGTTTCTAGTGGGTAGCGTATGCCAGCTGCCTCTGGGCCGTGAAGTCCAGACGGCCCAGCCTGAGCAAGATCATCGTCCTGAAGTAGGCAATGCTCCTGAAGCCCCTGGCGATGCTGCGGGCGGACTGGACGACCGAGTTGAGGCCTTCCAGGAACGAGTTGGTAGATCCCCTCTTCCACCAGTTGAGGATCCCTTCCCGCTCCTTCCTGAGCGTCCTCGCCACGCTCTTCATCTCGGCCACGGCAGAGTGCATCATCCACGAGCAGAGGCGCTCTGGGGCCTCTGCCGCCGATTCCCTGTCTGCGCATGAATAGACGTCCTGCAGCGCCTCTCCCATCTGGCAGGCGCGTGCCTCCCTGAGATGGGCCTTCGCAGGGTCGAGCTCCTCCCTCCTGGCAAGCTGGCGCTTTGTGAGCGACTCCTTCTTCTTCAGCCACAGGTACTTCGTCTGGGCAAGCTGCCTTGTACTTCTCCGCCGACTCGCGCCGCTCTTGGCACCTCACAGGGTCTGTCGCCCTCATCAGGAGCTGCACCACATGGAAGCTGTCCACGCTCTGTATGGCCTGGGGCATCTTGGCGCCGCCCCCCCAGCGAGTATGCCTTAAGCCATGTCGCGTATGACCTCTAAGACCTTCGTGCGGTCCCCTGCGTGCTCCTTAAGCTCGTCTCAGAGCCTGCCTAAGGCCCCCTTGTCCCTGCCTTGCGTGACGGCTATGGCACGCTGGTGGTCGAGGTTGGCCATGATGCTGATGTAGCTCTGGTTGCGCTTGCGGGCGGTATCGTCTATGCTCACGCGCACGACATCCGAGTAGTCGGCGGCATCCCTCGCCTCGGCTACGGCCTTGCCCAGCAGGCACCATATGCGCGTGGGCTGTCTCGTGCACCAGATGCGCTATCGCGGAGACGCTCATGCCAAAGAGCGCCATCACTTATCACCTGCGCCTCGAAGAGCGCGGTGAAGTGCGTCTTCGGGCGCACCTTTCAGGGCATCCTTGTGGCATGCACGCCGTCTTTGGAGCAGTCGGCCCTGGGCAGCGCGCAGTGCACGATCGTATCGCACTGCCAGATGCTAAGATGTCACAAGGTCCTCTCGCGCGTGTCGTAGGTGCCGCACCTCCTGTGGCAGACGGGGCACTCCACCGCCTGGCCCTTCCTGTGCGCCACCCTCACATGGAGCTCGTCTTGCGCTTCCTCGCGCTTCTTAAACCAGACACCCGTGACCTCCCACTCGTCGCTGAGTCCCCTGGGACCTCTTAAAGAGCCTTGCTAGCATGCCTGCCTTAAGCATCCATATCGCACCTTAGGAACGCAGCCTCCTGTCGGGGAAAATCCTACCGTTTAAAGGCCACACCCTCAAGGGGATGCAGATATGCTACCCACCATAAGTAGCGAAGAGCCCCTTTTTGTGCCAAACGTGGCTTTTGTATGAATGGCTGAGCGTGTTGCTTGAGCTGCTGCATCCGGTTATACTAAATACTTGCGTGTCAACCTATGTGTCGAACGCTTGTGCGGCGGCACCTCTAGAGATAAGGAAATCACAATGGATTACATTCGCGCAATTGAGCGTCAGCAGATCCGTGAGGACATCCCACAGGTCCATGTCGGTGACAACGTTCAGGTTCACTACCGCATTAAGGAAGGCGACCGTGAGCGTGAGCAGGTCTTTCAGGGTGACGTTATCCGCATGAGCGGCTCCGGTGCTTGTGAGACTTTCACCGTCCGTAAGGTCAGTTTCGGCGTCGGCGTCGAGCGTACCTTCCCGGTGAACAGCCCGAAGATCGCGTCGCTGAACATCGTACGTCACGGCGATGTCAACCGTGCAAAGCTCTACTACCTACGTGACCGTGTAGGTAAGGCTGCACGTCTGCGTGAACGTCGTCAATAGAGTTTGCTGGTATTGATGGGGTATAGAGGGTCGCTTACAGGCGGTCCTCTTTTCTTATGGATCGAAGAATAGGCTCACATGGTCGAGAAGAGAAATACCGCGCACGCGATTGTGGAACAACTCCACGAGGCTTCGGTGGAGGGGCTTCCGAAGCTGATCCAGATCCATCGCTCTGATAGGAGAAAACAGGTGCAGGCTGCCTGCAAGTCGGCAGAGCGGCGCTTAGAGCTTGAAACGAAGGAGCGCAACCGCGTCCAGGAGATGTATGACCTACAGGTCCAAATGGGTGGCACCGGCGTCGTGATCGGCGTCGACGAAGTAGGGCGTGGGGCTATAGCGGGACCTCTGTATGTCGGGGCTGTAGCCCTCCCACAGGGGCCGAAGGTCTGGGGTATCAACGATTCCAAGCAGCTGTCCCCACAACGGCGCGAAGAGCTGGCCTCACAGATTGCGGATGTAGCAACAGCGATCGGCTTTGGTATCGTCTCCGCTGAGAAGATCGACGAGCTGGGTATGGCTAAGGCGCTCCGCTTCGCAATGGCCCAAGCCATCAAGGGCTGCAGGATAGAGCCAGACTGTGTGCTGATCGACGGCAACCCCGCACACGTCCATCCCAAAGAGAAGTGCCTCGTGAAAGGTGATGCTCGGGTGGCCTGTATCGCCGCCGCTTCCATCGTGGCCAAAGTGACGCGTGATCACTATATGGAACAAGTCTCCCAAGAGTATCCTGCCTACGGATGGGATCGCTGTAAGGGGTACGGCTCTGCGGACCATATCGCAGCTATTAAGCGCTATGGTCTCACCCCGTACCACCGGGCGACCTTCTGCACGCATTTTGTCCAAGGGACGCAGTACTGAGCGCTTCGATGTCTCGGCATACCCCTGCGTCAGATTCCTGCGATTTTGGGTGTCCGATGCAGTCAGATTCCTTTGATACGCTCTGTTCCACAGTATTCAACCGAAAGGATTGCTATGGCAGGGAAAACAGTGCGTGCGAAAAAGGCCGTAAAGGATAAGCAGGCAACGTCCAAGGACAAACCAGTACCCACCATACCAGAGGAGGATTCCGCTCAGGAGCGAAATCTCGCCTCCAAAGAGGGGACGGAGCCGGAAGAGCCTGCAAGTGAAGAGGTCGAAGAGCTCAAGGGCCTGACTGAGGAGGAACTCCGGGAAAAGGGTCTCAAAGTCACCAAAGAGTTTTTGAAGCGCAGAGGTTTGCGCGTGATCGATCAGAACGTCGAGACCCGCCAAGGCACCATCGATGTGGTAGCGGACGATAAGGATGAACGGGTACTGATCCTCTCTCAGACAGAGCTGGCACTAGGGGATAGCAAAACACTGCCGGACCTCGCCGTGAGCGATGAGGAATACCGACACCTGCGTCAGCTGCTCTTCGCCTATCTCTCTGAGCACTACGCGGCAAAGATCCGTCTCGATATGATCGCCCTGAGCATCGTCGGGCATCACCGTGCCCGCCTGCGCCACTTGATCGGCGTGTACCGGTGGAGGGATGTGGACAACGAAAGCATCTTCTGGAAGCAGCCCGACGCGGACGCCTGTGCCGCAGACAACATGCAGTAGCTGTTTGAGGGATCTACGACCATGGAATTCGAACGCTTTGAGCTCAACGAAGGGGATACCGGCTATCCCATACAGATTGCGGATGGCTATGAGAAGTTGCCGGTGATCTATGGAGTGGGAAACCGGGAGATCCTGCAGCAGCCAATGCTTGCGATCATCGGTGCTCGCCGGGCGACGCCCTATGGGATCGATCTGGCTTATCAGGCGGGGCGTCTGGCAGCGCAGGCCGGTATCACTGTGGTATCCGGTGGCGCAATGGGCTGTGACCACGCAGCGAGCAGAGGGGCGCTTGAAGCCGGTGGCACCTCGGTGATCGTCTCGGGCATCGGTGCCGACCTTGTCTATCCCAAAAGCTCTGAGGATATCTTTTCCTGGGTACCCCGAACTGGAGGAGCGGTTATCGCGCTTGAATCCTGGGGTCAATACGTCCGTCGCTACGCTTTCCCCAAACGCAACCGGTTGATCGCAGCCTTGGCGACTTCGCTTTTGGTTACTGAGGCGGGGAAGCATTCGGGGACGATGACAACGGCGGACGCGGCGATGCGTATGGGGAGAAATATCTACGCCTATCCGGGTTCGGTCTATTCAGCCACCTCCCGAGGAACTAACTACCTGATTGCAAATGGGGCTGAGCTGATCCTCGATGCTGCGGATCTTGCCAGCCGCCTCTCACTGGACTTCGGAGTGCACTTCAACCAAAACGAAGTGAAGCTTCCCAGGCGTGGGGAGATCCTGTCAGCTCTTGTTGCCAATCCATACTCAGCCCGTGAATTAGCGAGTAAGATAACGAGTACACCGTTAACGATCATTGATACGCTAACCATGTACGAGGAAGAAGGGTATATCGTACGGATGCTGGACGGTAGATACACCGTAACCGCCCGGGGTTTTCATGCGATAGGCACAAAGGAGTAGAAAAGCATGCAGCATGAGGTATGTGTGGTCGGTGCAGGTCTCGCCGGGTCGGAATGTGCCCTACAGCTTGCGAAGCGTGGTATACACGTAAAGCTGTATGAGGCCCGGCCCAAACTGCAGACTGCGGTCCATCACACCTCCCTATGTGCGGAGCTTGTCTGCTCCAACTCGTTTAAAGCGACGCGGCTTGACAGCGCCTCCGGCCTCCTCAAGCGTGAGCTTCAGATGACGGGGTCAGAGCTGATCAGACGGGCGCAGGAGCATGCCGTGCAGGCGGGCGGTGCCCTCGCGGTTGACCGAGAAGGTTTTGCCCAATCGGTGACCGATGAGGTGACCACAAACCCCAACATCGAATTGATCCGGGAAGAAGTGAAAGAGATTCCGGAGGGACCCACGGTGATCGCGGCAGGTCCACTCTGCTCAGATACCCTCTTTGATTCCCTTGCGAAGCGGCTGGGGACCGAGGCGCTTGCCTTCTATGATGCCGCGGCACCGATCGTCGATGCTACCACGCTCGACTACGATGAGGTTTTCTCCCAGACCCGCTACGACAGCACCTCAAAGGGGGATTACCTCAACTGTCCGATGGACAAAGAGGAGTATGAGGCCTTCTATACGGAGCTGATCGGAGCTAAGCGTGTGATCGCCCGGGACTTCGAGCAGAAGGATCTCTTCAGCGCCTGCCAGCCGGTAGAAGAAGTCGCTCGAACCGGGCATGACTCCCTACGTTTTGGGGCACTCAAACCGGTCGGCCTGACCGATCCAAGAACCGGCCATCGCCCCTGGGCGGTGGTGCAGCTGCGTGCGGAGAATGCGCAGAAGTCTGCCTACAACTTGGTGGGATTCCAGACGAATCTCACCTGGCCTGAGCAGAAGCGTGTCTTTCGTCTGATTCCAGGGCTTGAGCATGCTGACTTCTTCCGATATGGGGTGATGCACCGCAACTCCTTTGTGGATTCCCCGCATGTATTGGACCAAAGTTTCGGGATTCCGGGAACCGAGGTGAGGTTAGCCGGCCAAATCACCGGGACAGAGGGCTACGTTGAAGCGATCGCTTCGGGGCTCTTTGCCGCACTCAATACCTATGCCGCACTCATCGGTACCGATCAAGTGCGCCTGCCCAAGACGACGGCGTTTGGATCGCTGGTTGCCTATGCGACTGATCCTGGGACGGTGCAGTATCAGCCGATGCACGTTAACTTCGGCCTTGTGACGCCTCTTGCGGTTCCCAAACGCAATAAACGTGAGCGCTATGCCGCCTACTCTGAGCGCGCGCAAGATGATCTTGATGCCTATATCGTGAGTAGGCCTGACCTCTTTGCAGATGCCTATGAGTGAGAACACGCTAGAGACTCGCACCGCGCAGCAGGAGGTGTTCTCCAAATATATTGAGGAGTTTCTTGACTACCTGCATACGGTGCGTAACCTGTCGCCGCAGACCATAAAGGCTTACCGAAGTGACCTCGAAGCCTACAAGCGCTGGGTTACGCGGGAAGGTATCTGCCCGCTTGAGATCACACATCGACAACTCCGCCACTATCTTCTGGAGCTGACACAGGCAGGGTATGCCGTCACAACAATCGATCGGCACTTGAGTGCGCTGCGGACCCTGTACAGATGGCTCTCGACGACGGATAAAATCACGAATAACGTAACCGATGCGCTGGAGGATCCGAAGGCACAGCGCAGACTGCCCCGTGTTATGAAGGACAGCGACGTCGACAAACTGATCGATTCGTGTGAGGACACGCCCGAAGGGCTGCGGGACCGTGCCTTCCTCGAGTTGCTCTATGCCACCGGTGCCCGTATCTCGGAGACATCCGGGCTCAATGTGGAAGACCTCGATATGAACCAAATGCAGGTCAAGCTGTTCGGCAAAGGCTCCAAGGAACGGATCGTCCCGTTCTACCGGCAGGCGCAGGTCGCGCTCGAGAACTATCTGGAGCAGGGGAGGCCGGCGCTACTTGTGAAAAAGTCCAACAATAGGACGCATGCGCTGTTCATATCAACACGAGGAAACCGGATGAGTGCGGCGGCATTGAGGCGGCGGTTCGAATGGCAGCTTAAAGTTGCCGGCATCGATCCCTCATTTACACCCCATGCTCTGCGTCACACCTTTGCCACGGAGTTACTTTCAGGTGGTGCGGACCTCAGAAGTGTGCAGGAGCTCTTGGGACATGAGTCGCTTGCCACGACGCAGATCTATACGCACCTTTCAGTTCAGCGCCTCAAACAGGCAGTGCATCAGGCGCATCCGCGCAGTGGGATGGATTCATAGACCGGGGCGAGATTCCAGTGTCCGGCTCAACGGGAACTGCATCATGGGGAGCTGCTGTACAGATGAACTACGTTTGCCTAAACTAGGGTTTAGTGAGGCATCATCTCCTCCAGCTGAGTGATGACCTCGTAGGGGAGGTTGTTCAGAGCCTCCCCCTCTTATGACTAAAGCGCCTGCTCTGTGATGGGATACAACAGCGCTCAGAAGCGGATGT
This sequence comes from Atopobium sp. oral taxon 416, assembly GCF_018128285.1. Taxonomy (NCBI): domain Bacteria; kingdom Bacillati; phylum Actinomycetota; class Coriobacteriia; order Coriobacteriales; family Atopobiaceae; genus Atopobium; species Atopobium sp. oral taxon 416. The sequence goes on along the minus strand of NZ_CP072380.1, from coordinate 1,784,361 downwards.
TCCGCTTACCTGCGCATCTCTTTTTCTGAGATCGTATTGCGTTTACTAGAGGTGTGAATATAATGATGAAGCTAAAGGCAGCATGAACCGGGATGCCGCTTTAAGACCGCAGCCGAGACTGTACGTTCAAGCGCTGTAAGGACACGCGGTGTCCGCACTGAGAGCAATGAAGGCGGCGGAGCGTGTTTCCACACATGTTTAAGGAAGCTGTGCGGGCATTGGATGCCTTGAGAATCTCTAACACCGAGGCGTTTACAAAATCTGAATAGTTGCCCTCCAACAGACGCTGATTCTTAAGTGGATGACGTTTATGCATTTGGAACGTGTCATTCCCGGATACCTTTCTTATATTGGAAGAAGATGAAATGAACGTCATTTTTATTGTTCCGGCGCCAGTCTTTAAGCGCAACCCGATCTATCGGCTAGGTGGCAAGCTCTATGGCCATTCCAATCCCATCGTCGGACCCATGATCTTGGGCGCGATCGCCAAACGTGCCGGGCACCATGTGGAGTGCTACCAGGAGCTGCACGGTCCAGTTGACTACAGACGGCTGCTCAAGGTTGCGGATATCGTGTGCCTCTATACGATGACTGCAACCGCCAAGCGCGCCTATGAGATTGGCGATATGTTCCACGAGCAGGGCCATGCTCGGGTGATGATCGGCGGCATCCATGCCTCTGCTATGCCTGAGGAAGCTATCAAACACGCCGACCAGGTAATCGTCGGAGAGGGTGAGAGCGTATTTCTCGACTGTATCGAAGGCAGGATCAGCGATCCGATCGTGAAGGCTAAACCGGTCTGCAATCTCGATGAGCTGCCGTTCCCGGATTATTCGATTCTCAAGACCCCGTGCGAATGCGCAAACATTGTGACTACCCGTGGGTGCCCCTATTGCTGCGCCTTCTGCACCACGAGCCGCATGTTCCACCCCTATCGTGAGCGCAGCGTCGACGACGTTATGAATGAAATCCGCTACGTTCACGATCTGGGCTTCAAGTACATGAACTTCGAGGATGACAACTTCACTGCGAACAAAGAGCGCGCCAAGGAGATCTGCCGCCGGATGATCGACGAGGGCTTAACCTTTAAGGAGACCTTCTTCTTCGGGCGCACCGATATGGCAAACGACGAGGAGCTGCTCGATCTGCTGTCCCGCGCACACCTGAACCGTGTCCTGATCGGTATCGAGTCCCTCAACCAGGAGGCGCTTGACTCCATCAACAAGGGCAACAAGGTCGATGATATCCGCCGTGCGGGAGAAGCCTGTCGTCGCCACGGTATCCGCCTCATCGCCTCGATTGTCCTCGGTATCGATGCGGACTCCCATGCGGACATCCGCCGCTCCTATGAGTTCGCCCGCGATATCGGGGCCTATCAGATTCAGCCCGCGATCCTGACGCCGCTGCCGGGCACCCCGGTCTACGAGGGCTTGGTCGATGAAGGCCGCATGATCACCGACAACTGGGATCTCTTTGATATGGTCAACGTGACCTTTCAGCCCAAGAAGATGAGCCCCTGGGAGCTGCAAGAGTGCATGTTCGAGGCGATCGAGTGCGTCTACAACCTGCGTGGCGCAATGGATATCTGGCGTACGTTTGGGCCGGAGTATGGCCTGAGGCGTATCTATCTGGCCTTTGTCTCACACGCAGGTCCAATGCTCGCCGAGTGGGTGGCGGACAACGTACCGGTCTCGGTCTACTACAAGCTGAAGCATACGCCCTGGATGTATGCGAAAGAAAATGGTGTAGAGGAAACGGTGAGTCAGCCGAAGGAACCCGAGAAGCACAATTGTGGTCTCCTTGGCCCGAATATGGTGAAGAACCTTGCGGTTATCGTGGGTAGTGTCTTGGCGGTTGCCGGGTTAGCAAAGCTCGGGAGACGTGCGCCTGCATAGGCAAACTGATGTGATGTTGCGGTTTTGATAACCGATTGATCATACAGACACTATCGTGTAGATCAGAAAGCCCAGGGCATCGCGCCCTGGGCTTTCTGCAGGGGGGATTGGATTTTCAGGAGTGAACTGTATGTGCCTAGTGGCCAAAATGCTGGACAGATCTATGATCGTTTTGGAACAAATGTTCTAGTATCAACTCTTATCTTCGCATCAGTGGTGGAGAGGAATCTGATATAGGCGAATGCAGCGAGTGGTCGAGGATATGTTCGGGGCCGTTAAGGCTTCGAAGGTTCCAGCCGCGATTCGACTGCTTGAGGCCGGTGGCGCCGGTTGCACCAAACGGAAGAACGCAGAAGAGATGTATCTGAAGCTGAAGGACGAAGCGGCCAGGTGCAAAAACGAAGGCTGAGTAGGTTGTCTTAAATGCGTCGATCAAGTGGGGTACCTTTACGGAAACCGAGGATAGCGTTATTGCACATAAATCATCCTTTGCACAATGTGCAGATGCGTCTGAACCGCTAGTCCTTCGAGCTGGGCCTTATGCCGTAGAACTCCCTGTCTGACAGCGTCTTTGGGACGCGCATTGCGCGGTCCAGCACCCTGGCGGCCTTCTCCATCTTGTCTTCGGAGCCATTCATCATGACGTGGAACAGCTCGAGCCAGCCTGGGAGGTCGTCCCTGTCGAATCCGGAATGCGAGTTGAGGAAGGTCTCCAGCAGGAAGCACAGGCGGTTCACCTCCCTGAGCGGGTTCTCCTTGTCGGGCATGCGCGAGATCTCCCTTGCGTCGTACTCGACGCTCTCCCAAGACAGCCTCTCGACCAGCACCGAATGGGACCTCTCCTTGTCGTGGGAGAGTGTGGAGCCTTCCGCGATGTGGCTTCCGTATGCCTCCCAGACCCTGGCCCTGCTCGGCTTTCCCCTGCCGCACGACATGAAGACCGACCTGCCCTCCGCGTCGCAGCCACGCAGAGCTTGTTCCTCGAGAGGCCGTGCTTCCTGCTCCCGTCCGCATTGAGCTGCTCGTTGGCGCGGGCTCGCGGATAGTACTTCTCGTCGATCTCGACGTCGCCGGACAGCACGACGCCGTCCTGGATCCCGTCCAGGACTTAGAACAGCTCCGCTATCCAGTAGGGCAGTGTGGTCTTTGGCCTGCACTCCTCCCTTATCAGGCTGTTCATGCTCTCGACCGAGAAGGTCTGGAGCAGAAATTCGCACCGCTCGGACACCGGAGCCTGTGTCCCTGGAATATGGTGCCGTCCATGGGCGTGAACGTCCTGCCGCAGAAGGGGCAGCTGTCCCGCACGTAGCCATTGAAGAAGGCGCCCTCCTGCTTGGCAGAGAGCGGCGAGTGCCGGTACCTGTACATGCTCCTGTGGCTCTGCATGACGGCCATCTCGGCAGGCGTCATGGGAGCTGTCCGCCACGTCGTCCCAGGGCATGGCGGAAGGCGCGGCATAGCGCCGCTTCTCTCCGCTTGTGGTAGCAGTCCTAGCTGGCCGGGTGGGAGGCGGCGCCTAGGACTACCACATCGCAAGAGCGCCGCCACCCGCCCCGCCATTCTCGCGGGTCGATATGTGGTTAGTCCGATTATAGGGCGTGGAGCCCAGAGCCCCCTGTCAGGCTGCACATTCTGCAAAGGATGATTTTTGCACATCTTGGAATTTATCGCTGTGTCTGTCCGATGTCGCCGAATCTCACAAAGAACACCGAAACTTTGTGCGAGTGCACCGACGGCTTTGAGAAGACTGTCTCTAGCGATCTGGTGGGAAGGCCGGTTGATGCGGTGACGGTGGAGAGTCTCAACCGCGGCGACAAGGAATGCACGATCAGGATCACGCTCTGAGACCTGGTACAATGAGAGTTTACAATAGGGGAGTCTGATCCTGCCCTCTCAGAATCTGAGCGATGTAAGGCGCCCTGATCAGATTCATGGTGCATTCGTGCAGGATAAAACCCTATAGGCAGAAAACAATTCCTAGAGTATACTGTAGTCTTGCTGTGCATCTGCACAGCGATAACTCACACACGTGACTACTCAAAGGCCTGGTGCCTGTGCCTCGAAGCCAAGACGCAGGTGGCGTTTGGGGATGACCTCACGTGGACGTAGAACCAATGGAGGTTTTAGTATGGCTGCAAAGATTAACATTCACACGCTGCTCGAGGCTGGTGTCCACTACGGTCACCAGACACGTCGTTGGAACCCGAAGATGAAACCGTATATCTTCGGCGAGCGCAATGGTGTGTACATTCTTGACCTGAAGCAGACCATTTTGGGCGCAGATAAGGCATATACCTTCCTGAAGGATACTGCTGCCAAGAATGGCACCATCCTGTTTGTCGGTACCAAGAAGCAGGCTCAAGAAGCCATCAAGACTCAGGCTGAGCGTTGCGGTATGCCGTACATCGCAGAGCGTTGGCTCGGCGGTATGCTCACCAACTTCACCACGATGCGCTCCCGCATCAACCACATGGAGCAGCTTGAGGCAATGGTTGAGGACGGAACTATGGCAACCCTGCCGAAGAAGGAGCAGGCTGTCAACGGCAAGGAGCTCGCTAAGCTGCAGCGTAACTTGGGTGGTGTCCGCAATATGAAGAGCCTTCCGCAGGCCCTCTTTATCGTCGACACTCAGCGCGAGGAGCTCGCGGTGCGTGAGGCCAACCGTCTGCATATCCCCATCGTCGGCTTACTTGACACCAACTGCGATCCTGATGTTATCGACTACGGCATCCCTGCCAACGACGACGCGATCCGCTCCATCAACCTGATGACCGAGATGGTCGCTGACGCGATCCTCGCAGGCTCTGGGAAAGAGCAGATCACCGCTGAGGAGATGGAGGGTAAGGCCCCCGAGGCTGATGAGGCTGAGGATCAGGCTGCAGCAGCAGACAAGCCTGCTGAGAAATGAGGCTTCCTCAATTCCGTTTTTTGTAAGCGCTATCAAGGATTGACGACTGTGAATTCCTAAAGGAGGAATACATGGCAACAAAGATTACCGCTGCAATGGTCAAGCAGCTCCGTGAGATGACCGATTCGCCGATGATGGAGTGCAAGAAGGCACTCACTGAGGCTGATGGCGATATGAACAGGGCTGTCGATATCCTTCGTAAAATGGGTGTCGCAAAGGCTGTCAAGCGTGCAGGCCGTGCCACCAACGAGGGCAACGTCGGCATCTATGTCTCCGACGACAGCAAGACCGCAGGCATGCTCGAGCTCGCCTGTGAGACCGACTTTGTCGGTGACAACCCCAAGTTCACCGGCTTCTCTGATGATCTAGCCAAGATCGTTGCAGAGAACAAGCCGGCTGACCTCGACGCATTGAAGGCGCTGCCGATGAACGGCCGCACCGTGGGCGACGAGCTCACTGAGCGTATCCACCTCTTTGGTGAGAACATCCAGATCGGCCACTTTGTGGGCAAGACCACAGATAATGGCGCTTTTGCCAGCTATCTGCACGGCGGCGGCAAGCTCGGCGTCCTCGTTGAATTCTCCTTCAAGAACGCAGACACCGCAAGCAATGCTGACTTCAAGGCATACGCACACGATGTCGCCCTGCACGTCGCGGCAACCAACCCGGTAAGCGCTCGTCGTGAGGATATCCCTGAGGAGACCCTCAACCACGAGAAGGAGATCTACAAAGCGCAGGCAAAAGAGTCCGGTAAGCCTGAGGTGATCCAGGAGTGTATCGCGACGGGCCGTCTCGAGAAGTTTTACAAGGAGAACGTCCTGGCTGAGCAGGAGTTCGTGAAGGACCCTGATAAGACAGTCGGTCAACTGACTAAGGAGATTTCCAAGAAGGTCAATGATACGGTTGGCATCGTAGCATTCGATCGTTTCGAAATCGGTGACTAACATCACGTGTTCGAGCCGGTCTTCGGACCGGCTCTTTTTTTAGACGTCGGCTGTGTTGCTCGGCGAATGAGCGGCAGAGAACCGGTGGCTCTGATAGAATGACAACCGGGTACACAAACTGTGATGAGTGGAGGCAAGCTTGCCTAAGTACAAGTACAAGAGAGTGCTTCTGAAGCTTTCAGGCGAGGCGCTGATGGGGTCCCATGATTTCGGTATCGACCCTGAGGTTACCAATCGTCTGGCAGATGAGGTAAAACCGCTGTGGGAAGACGGGGAACAGATCGCAATCGTCGTCGGTGGCGGCAATATCTTCCGCGGACTCACCGGAGCTGCAAGCGGCATGGACCGTGCCCAGGCGGATAACATGGGTATGCTTGCGACGGTGATCAATGCGCTGTCACTGCAGGACACTTTTGAGCACCACGGGATGGATGTGCGCGTGATGAGCGCGTTGGAGATCCGTCAGGTCGCTGAAGTCTACATCCGCCGCCGTGCAATCCGCCATCTGGAGAAAGGCCGCATCGTAATTTTCGCCGCCGGCACTGGCAACCCCTACTTCACGACCGATACTGCCGCAGCGCTGCGTGCCTGCGAGATCAACGCGGAGGTCCTGATGAAGGCCACCAAGGTCGATGGTATCTACGATAAGGACCCGGTTAAGTATCCTGATGCAAAGAAATATGATCAGATCACCTATCTCGATGTATTGACCGAGAACTTGCAGGTTATGGATGCGACAGCGACTGCGTTGTGTCACGATAATAAGATGCCCATCTTGGTCTTCAACATTGATCAGAAAGACAATATTAAGAGTGCCTTACTCGGCAAACACGTAGGAACGATCGTCGTGGAAGAGGAAAGCTGACATGAGTGAGATTACTGACAAAGCGAAGAGTCGCATGGAAAAGTGCCTGGCGGCACTGCAGAAGAACTTCTCGCACGTCCGCACCGGCCGTGCGAACGCCCATGTGCTCGATGGTATCAAGGTCGACTACTACGGTCAGCCGACGCCGATCACTCAGCTGGCAGGTGTCAAGGTGCCGGAGGCTTCCATGCTCGTGATTGAGCCGTGGGACAAGTCATCCCTCAACGCGATTCAGCGTGCGATCGAGTCCTCTGACTTGGGCATCACCCCGTCTAACGACGGCGTCAGCATCCGTCTACCGTTCCCGACGCCGACTGAGGAGCGCCGTAAGGAGCTTGTGAAGGAGTGTCAGAAGTATACCGAGGAAGCCCGTATCGCTATCCGCAACGTCCGTCGCGACGCCAACGAGAAGGCAGAGCACGACGACGAGTATTCCGAGGACGATGTTAAGCACGAGAAGAAGGCAATCCAGAAGCTCACCGACAGCTATATCAAGCGTGCCGACGAGATGCTGAAGACGAAGTCATCCGAAATCATGGAGATCTAGGTGCAGATAGATACTGAAAAGCTCAAAGCCTTCTATGCGGATGCCCCTGACGATATTTCGCTAGACAATATCGCGCTCGATCGAATGCCGTGTCATGTCTCCATCATTATGGACGGCAACGGCAGATGGGCAAAAGCGCGGGGTCTTGATAGATCAGAAGGACATAAGGCGGGTGTGGCGTCACTTAGGGAAACCGTGACGGCCTCAGTCCGTTTAGGTCTCGATGTGCTCTCGGTCTACGCGTTCTCCACGGAGAATTGGAGGCGGTCACAGTACGAAGTCAACATGCTGATGCACCTCTTCGCTACAACGCTTGTGAAGGAGCTACCGCTCTTTCACGAGCACAATGTGCAGCTCAAGTTCTTGGGCGATATTGAAAAACTTCCTATCGAGACCTACAAGGTCTTCAAGCGAGGCTTGGATGAGACTGCGGACCACACCGGCATGATCTTTGCGTTGGCAGTCAACTACGGCGGCAGGGCTGAGATTACCCGTGCCTGCAGACGTATCGTGCAGGAGGTCCACTCTGGGAAGCTTAATCCTGAGGATATCGACGAGGATACGATCTCCGCTGAGCTCTACACCGGAGGGCTTCCAGATCCCGATCTTCTGATCAGGACCTCCGGCGAGATGCGCCTTTCAAACTATCTGCTGTGGCAGTTAGCCTACAGTGAGTTCTATGTCACCGATACCTATTGGCCTGACTTCAATAAGTGGGATTTTCTGCGTGCGATCCGTGCTTATCAGACACGGAACCGGCGCTTTGGAGGCGTAGAGAATAGATGAGTGAGGCCCATGACTCGAACAGGGCTGAAAAGCATGAGAGCCAAGGCATTGATAAGAGTATCGACAGGCTCGAGCGTAAACGCGATGCGCGCGAGCCACTGCGTGTTGCCGGCCGTCTAAGAAGCCAGAAGGTGCGTGGGGGAGCGGAGAAGTTCCTGACGCGCTCCACCTCAGGCGCTATCTATGCGATCATCGTCTTCATCTGCACCTTTTTGGGTATTGAGGCAACGGCGATCATGATTGCGGCGATGGCATGGCTGTGCTGCTCCGAATTCTTCAGAATGTGCCGTATGGCTGGGCGTATGCCTTCTGAAGTGCTGGGCTTAGGTGCGGCGATCCTCTATCCGATCGGTGTGCTTATCAATGGTTATCAGTCCCTCGTCGTGGTGACTATCATCCTCTGTGTCTGCGTGGCGGTCTGGTACGTGATCACCCCACGCGCGAGCATCGGGGATGTTGCGGTCACCATCTTTGGGCCGATCTATACCTCATTCCTCTTCTCTTCCATTGTGTTCATCCGGCAGGCGGATCCGGGTATTGAGGGAGCGCTTCTGACCTTTGGCACCATGGGCTCCATCTGGCTTAACGATGCCTTCGCCTATCTGGTCGGATCCCGCGTCGGCCACCACAAGATGGCCCCAAGGATCTCTCCCAACAAATCCTGGGAAGGTATGTGGGGCGGTATGGTTGGCTCGATGGTTGTCTGGATCCTGATCTCCGTCCTCAATATCATGGATGTCTCATTGCCGCTTGCGATCATCACGGCGCTCCTGTCCGGTGCCACCGGAGTGATCGGTGACCTCTTCGAATCCCGCATCAAGCGTGGGGTTGGGGTCAAAGATTCCGGTAACATTATGCCCGGGCACGGTGGTCTGCTTGACCGTTCGGACTCTATGCTCTTCGGAGCGACGGCGGTCTACATTGTTCTTTTCATAGGAGGAATCGTTTGAGTAATCACACCACGGCAGCCTCCGATACGGACCGTTTGAACATTGCGGTATTGGGCTGCTCCGGCTCTATCGGGACCCAGACGCTCGACGTTGCCCGTCACCATTCCTCTCAGGTACAGATCCTTGCCCTTTCCGTTCATCACAATACGAAAAAACTGGTTGAAGCCGCGCGGGAGTTTTCCTGCTCCTATGTGGCAGTGACTGACCCGGCTCACTCCGACGACAGTGTGCTTCAAGAGCTTCCTCAGGAAACTAAGCTCTTGGTCGGCCCTGAAGCCTTGGTCACGCTTGCAACCCTGCCCGAGGTTGACTGCGTCGTTTCGGCGGTGGTCGGCTTTGCTGGTATCGAGTCAAACTACGCTGCAGCAAAAGCCGGAAAACGCTTGGCTTATGCCAACAAGGAATCGATCGTCGTCGGCGGTGATCTGATTATGCCGCTCTTACATCCCGGTCAGCTGATTCCGGTGGACTCTGAGCACTCCGCGATCTTCCAGTGCCTGCAGGGGGAGCAGAAGGCCTCCCTGTATCGCATCTGGCTCACCTGCTCCGGCGGCCCCTTCTTCGGGAAGGTCAAGCAGGAGCTAGAGCACGTGACGGTGCAGGATGCCCTCGCGCATCCGACGTGGTCCATGGGATCAAAGATTACGATCGACTCCGCAACTTTAATGAATAAGGGGCTTGAGGTGATCGAAGCCTGCCATCTTTTCGATGTGCCAGAGGATAAGATCACCGTCTTGATTCAGCGACAGAGCCGGATCCATTCGATGGTGGAGTTTCGCGACGGCTCCATCAAGGCACAGCTCGGCGCCTCCGACATGCGCGCTTGCATCCGCTATGCCCTAAGCTATCCGAAGCGTTGGGATTCTCCTGAAGCCGAGCGCATTGACTGGGGGAGCGAGCCACCCATCACTTTTAACGAACCCGATATGGAGACTTTTGGCTGCCTGAAGTTAGCGAGACAGGCCTCACGCACCGGCAGGACGATGCCCTGTGCGATGAATGCGGCGAATGAGGTTGCCAATGCGGCCTTCAGACGGGGAGATTGCGGATTTTTGGATATCGAGCGCACCTGCGCTGCGGTTATGGAGCACCATACAATACGTCCGGTTGAAAGCGTCCACCAGCTTGAGGAGGTTGACGCCGAATCTCGGGCCCAGGCCCGGGAGTACCTGGCGGGAAGGCTCTAGCTATGGGTGTGATATCTGCAATCTTTTGGGGAGTCACCTCCCTTTCTTTTCTTGTGTTCATTCATGAGGGTGGACACTATCTTTCTGCGCGCCTCACCGGTATGCGCGTCACTGAGTTCTATCTGGGTTTGCCCTGCAGTATCAAGTGGTTCCACAAATCGAAGCGCTACGGCACCGAGATCGGCGTTACACCGATCCTGCTGGGCGGCTATACCCGTATCTGCGGGATGGAAGGTAGTGACGACCCTCGGCTTGCACCAGTGCTGGCCTATATACAGCAGCAGGGACGTGTATCGATCGAAGAGGTGGAAAAGCAGTTCAACTGCTCCGAAGATGATGCCTGCACGATGCTTGCGACCTTGGCCGACTGGGCGGCCATCGAGGAATACTGGAAGCCCGAGCGCAGCAACAGATATCGCCGGAAGTACATGCCCGACGGCTACCAGACGGTCAAGCGCGATGCACATCTGCTGACCGAATTCGATCGGGAGAGTGATTTCACCTCGAGTGAAGGTGTCACCGTTGCGGGAGAGCCCCGTGACCTCGGGATGTCACCTGAGGAATTCCTGCAGCACGAGAAAAAGCATACCTATGGGGGACACGGCTTTTGGAGCCGCATCATTACGCTCTTTATGGGCCCCCTGATCAATCTTCTTTTCGCCTTCCTGATTGTCGTGCTGGCTCTGACGCTTGCAGGTGTCGACGTTACAGCCAATAAGAACGTAATCGGTGCAGTCTCTGAGGACTCCCTTGCGCAGGCTTCTGGACTGGAAGCCGGCGATACGGTGGAGTCGATCAACGGGGAGACCGTAACTGACTGGCAGAGCCTGACCCAGGCGCTGCAGCCCGCGCTTCAAGCGCACCAAGATTTCGAAATGGTCATTGAGCGAGGTGGGCAGGAGCAGACGATCGAGGTTCAGCCTGACCCGAACGGTTCCCAAACCCTGCTCGGAATCAGTGCCCCCACGGAGCACCTGAATATTGACATCAGACATGCCTGCTTGGTGTCGCTCTCCTATGCACAGCAGGTGGCGCAGGCTGCAGTCTCGCTCATCATCCCGACACACACCACGGAGGTGCTCAATCAGTCGACTTCGATCATGGGGATCTCGGTCATGGCATCAGAGGCGGCCTCGGGAGGAGTATGGGAGTTCTCCCTCTTTGTGGCGGCAATTTCGATGTCGCTCGGCTTCATGAACCTGCTGCCGATTCCCCCTCTGGACGGAGGGAAGATCTTGATTGAGATTATCCAGGCGATCATCCGCCGGCCGCTCTCTCAGAAAGTACAGGTGGGTATCTCCTATATCGGTCTTGCCTTCTTTATCTTTATCTTCATCTTTGTAACGAGAAACGATATAGCACGATTCGTGGTGGGGCAGTAGTGGCAGAACAACAGGCAGCGCGTGAGCGCACGCATCAGGTACATGTGGGGTCGGTCGCCGTGGGAGGGGGTGCCCCGGTCAGCGTACAGTCAATGTGCACGACTCCGACGAGCGATCCTGCGGCAACGCTCAAGCAGATCAATGAGCTTAAGGATGCGGGCTGTGAGATTATTCGTGTGGCAATCCCCAACAAGGCGGCGCTGGACGGCTTTCAGGCCATCTGCGAGGGCTCACCGCTCCCGGTGATCGCGGACATCCACTTCGACTATCAGCTCGCGCTTGAAGCCGCCAAACGGGGTGCCGCTGCCTTCCGTCTTAACCCGGGCAATATCGGTTCGTGGGAGAAGGTCGATGCCTGTATCGACGCTGCCGGGGAGGCCGGAATTCCGATCCGTATCGGTGTCAACGCCGGCTCCTTGGATAAGCGGTACGACGAGCGGCAGGACATTACCCTTACGGACAAACTGGTCGCCTCGTCGCTCTCCTTTGTTGATCACTTCAGCCAGCGCGGCTTTGACGATATCGTACTCTCCGCAAAGGTGCACGACGTGCCGGAGACCTTGGAGACCTACCGTAGACTCTCAAAGGAGCTGCCGCAAGTGCCGTTGCACATCGGCGTGACTGAGGCGGGTACACTGCTGCAGGGTACTGTGAAAAATTCCGTGGCTGTGGGCATCCTGCTTGAGGGGGGCATCGGCGACACGATCAGACTCTCGCTTACCGCTGACCCGGTCGAGGAAGTCAAGGTAGCCTGGGAGCTGCTCTCAGCGCTCAGAATGCGCCGGCTGCATCCGGAGCTGGTGAGCTGCCCTACCTGTGGACGCTGCCAGGTGAACCTGATTGAGATTGCTAACGAAGTGGAGCGCCGCCTGCAGAGCATCAAGGTGCCAATCACTGTAGCAGTGATGGGCTGCGTCGTGAACGGCCCCGGTGAAGCGAAGGATGCTGACATCGGGATCGCCTCCGGCAAGGGCGGAGGGATTCTTTTTGCTCAAGGGAAGCCAATCTGCAAGGTTGCTGAATCCGATATGGTCGAAGCACTGTTTGACGAGATCAATAAACGGTTTCCTGAAGCTGAATAGGGACTGATTTCAGCTATAACGGAGTACGTGTGGCATGAACAAGAATTGAGAGGACATATATTGTGGCAAGATACAAGCGCATGAGTAAACTGTATGCGCCGATGCTCAAAGAGGATCCGGATGAGGCAGTGCTCGCAAGCCATAAACTATTGTTGCGTGCCGGCATGATCCGCCGAGGCGCTGTCGGCCTCTACAGCTATCTCCCACTGGCCTGGAGATCGATCATGAAGATCGAGAATATCATCCGGGACGAGATGGCAAAGATCGACTGCCAGGAGATGATGACACCGATCCTGACCGATGCAGAGCTCTGGAAGAAGAGCGGCCGCTGGAATGCCTACGGTCCTGAGCTGATGTGCCTCAAAGACCGCTACGGTCACGAATATGCGCTTGGCCCAACCCACGAGGAGACCTACACCGATCTGGTCACCAACGAACTCAAGAGCTACAAGCAGCTGCCTGTGATGCTCTACCACATTCAGGATAAGTTCCGCGACGAGCGCAGACCCCGCTTCGGTCTGATGCGCAGTCGTGAGTTCATTATGAAGGATGCCTACAGCTTCTCTGCCAATGAGGAGTCGATGCGTGAGTGCTATCAGCTGCAGAAGGATGCCTACGCGAGCTTCTGCAAGCGGGTCGGTCTCAAGGCGGTCACGGTTGCTGCAGACTCCGGTCAGATTGGCGGTGACACCTCCGTGGAGTTCATGGCAGTCGCAGACGCCGGCGAGGCAGAGATCTGCTACTGCGACGCGTGCGGCTATGCGGCCGATACTGAAGCCGGTACCGGCACTATCAAGGTCATCAGCGACGGCGAGGGTGATCTCGAGAAGGTCGAGACCCCGGATTGCGGCACGATCGAAAAGCTTGCGGAGTTTCTGGGCGTCCCCACCAATGCGACGATGAAGGCGTTGGCGCTCGTGGCAGAGGACGAGCAGCCCTATGTTCTGTTTGTGCCGGGTGACCACCATCTCAACGATGTAAAGGCGAGCCACGTCTTCGGTAACTATTACATGATGAGCGATGAGGAGATCAAGCAGTATGGCCTTGTGAAGGGCTTTATCGGACCGGTCGATATCTCCGATAAGGTTAAGGTCTATGCAGATGAGTCACTTAAGAAAGCAAAGTACTGGATCTGCGGCGGCAATGAGGCTGGCTATCACTTCAGACATGCCAAACAGGGGAGAGATTTCACGATCGACAACTGGGCGGATCTGGTCTCGGTCAACGAGGGTGACCTCTGCCCGAAGTGTGGCAAGCCTTTGAAGATTAACCGCGGCATCGAGGTCGGTCAGGTCTTCCAGCTCGGCACCAAGTATTCTGAGCCTATGGGTGCGACTTTTACCGACGAGGACGGTAAAGAGAAGCCGTTTCAGATGGGCTGCTACGGCATCGGCGTCGGCAGAACCCTGCAGGCGATCGTGGAGCAGAGCCACGACGAGCACGGTATCATTTGGCCGGTCAGTGTGGCGCCCTACGAGGTCGAAGTTATCCCGCTCGATGTTAAACAAGGCCCCGTGTGGGATGCTGCAGAGAAGATCGCCAGTGAGTTGGCTGAGAGGGATATCGACGTCCTGTTGGACGATAGAAAAGAACGCCCGGGTGTCAAGTTCAATGAGGCTGACCTCATTGGCTTCCCGTATCAGATTGTCTGCGGCAAGCGCGGCATCAAGAATGGTACCGTGGAGCTCAAGCATCGCGCCACCGGTGAGCGCAAAGATGTCACGCTCGACGAGATCGTGGACACGGTTGTTCTGCCGATCGAACAGCAACGCACCTAGAGCCACTTCGATCAAACAGAACAGAGGCTGCGGTTCGATATGAACCGCAGCCTCTGTTGATATCTGGACGAAAAGTGATGGACTATTTGAGGTATGCCTGATAGACCTTATTGGCAACGACCAGGGTGATGATGCTCAGTACTGTGACTACCGCGCCTAGCACACAGGCAAGCGTCGAAGGTTGCGCTTCCAGGTGTGCAACAGTGGAAAGGATAATCGCTAAAATTCCCAAGATGAGCTCAACGATAAAGAAATGGCTGGCAGTGTTTGCCATCGACGGAGTATTGGCACCCTTGGCTCCTCTCAGGGAGGAAATAACGGTAAAGATACCTAAGATCAGTACGCTGACCCCATAGATGGGGTGAGCGCTTACAAAGAGCGGGATGGAGATAACAATAAGGGCGAGGCCGAAAAAGAGCCCAATCAGGCTCAATACCTTTAATGTCTTCTGTGTTTGAGACATGAGTCATATCCTTTCTGAAAGCCAGGTGGACATTGTTAATTTGTACCCTAAAACCCGATCAGCAAAGATTACCTTTGTCCATATCATGTAACCCGCTTAAATATCATAGACGGAAACGGTAGGGAAGAACTTTTGTAACAGCTTCAGAGGTGCTAAACGGTGAAGAATATGTCCCTTAATTTCTCATGTACTCGTACAATTGAAGATACTTTGCCCGATGCATTGGGGGTTTCACCATATTTCTGACATAGGTTGCGAAAATGCTTGACGCAAATTCTTATTCTGGTATATTTAATCCCGCTCCGCATGGGGAATTAGCTCAGTTGGGAGAGCGCATGACTGGCAGTCATGAGGTCAGGGGTTCGAATCCCCTATTCTCCACCATATGGTTTGAACGATAGGATCTCCGGGATTAACCCAGAGGTCCTGTTTTCTGATATATTTTCCCTTTGTTCGTTATCCTAGTCTAGTTGGACAACACGGCAATATGAAATGTACACTCCTGGGGTGATGCCCTTCTAATTGTCAAGTCGTTTTGAGCATGCGGTTCTGGGCAATGATGTCGTAGTACAGCTCGCGCGCTATGTATCGCTTAACACATCGTATTGCCTCGAGCTTGGAGTGTCCCTTAGACATCTTGCGGGCCACCTAAGCGCGAGTCCTGTCGTCCGTCCTCAGCCTTCCTGGTGCAGCGATGTGTATCGCGCTGTTCGCTGCCCTGCCAGCGCCCCTGTTGAGCCTGTGGAGTGTCATGAGCTCCGACGACGCAGGACGCGCTGCTACCCCGCACAGCAGAACGACGACTCGCTGCTTGAGCCTCTCCGAATTGTCCCCCACTCTGATCATCAGCTGGACGACAACCTGCGACCCGACGCACTTCTCCTCGAGGATGGCCCCGATGGCCACGTCGAGGTCCTGGTAGCGACCGGCGAGTGACTTGAGTGCGATGTGAGTGGCTGTTAAAGTCGACTCCAGACTTACCGATTTGAGCAATATATCTGCACCAGCCGGGGCAATGGAATCAGCCAGAATCGGTGCCTGCGCCCTCCTTTGAGAGAGGCTGGCTGCAGGCAGGTCCTTGATCCTGTAGGAGCTTCCCGTGATGCGTATGAGATGGCAGTGGTAGCATAGCCTGTCGGCTATGGCTAAGGCTATAAGCGCATTGCCGAAGACGTCAGCCCACATGCTATCCCCACGCTCGTCGACGCACCACCGTGCCCCTCGAGACAATCTGGAAGATGAGGCCGGCGCCCCCCATTGTCGGTCTGCAGGTATCTAAGCTTGTCTGCTATCAGAAGCGACAGGTGTAAGTAGAAGCGCATCCTGCGCTTAAGCTGGCCCCTTATCTGTCGCCCCCACAAGGTCTTCGATGGAGATGCTGAAAGCCGACAGGGACAAAGATGTTAGGGAGCTGCTCGCAGGTATATTTGATGCGAATAGAAGACCCTACGGCAGGCTCTACATACGCGATAAGATAGCAGCCGACCTTAAAGATCAACATGGTGGTCGGCAAGCACAGGATATCTCACATCTTTAAAAGAGGAGGGCAAGGTGGCCTTAAGCTGTAAGAAGCCGAGGAAGAACAAGTCTTGCAACTCCTGTGCAGGCAAGATATCAGACAACCCTGACAGTTTCGTGAAGCAAGACTTCAGGGCGGGCCTGTCCAACTTCCGTGTGGCTCACTAGCGTCTTGCAGTTTGAGATACCCGCCGACAAGCCCTACTTTAAGCTTTATCCTTAAACTGTCTTAATGCCTGCCAACCGCAGATGGCAAACTTAGTGCTATGTGCTGCTATCACCGCGATAAGCAAAGGTAAGCGAAAAGCATCTCGCAACCCAGCAGCGACAGGAGGCACCACTGCTGCTGGCCAGAGTGGATATAGATCTTTTCCAAGGTGGGTATCACCACATCGATGCCACCTAAGGGCTGCCTTTGCCACAACCAGAAGGGTTAAGGCCTTCTTCGAAGTGTTCAAGACAGAGATGTTTTGCAAGTGCAAGTGGGACGGCACCACCTTAGACGAGTTTGAAAGGAGCGCATCGATCCGCTATATCGTCAGGTACAACACGACAAGGCACAAGTGCTCGCTTAAAGGCGTGAGCCCAATGGAGTTCAGGAAGGCTTTGGGCTTGGCCCTGGCAGCTTAGGGAAACGATGATTAATGCCCCATGCCGGCCGCGAAAGGCCGTGTGGCCGGTCTTCACTGGTACATCATTGGGCATTAATCATCGTTTTCTTAGGATTATCGATGGAAATGGCACTGAAAACCGACACTACACTCAAATGTGTCAGTAACTCAGAGCATCACTTGCGGATGTAGGTAGCATCCCTTTCATTGTCCTTGACTGTGACATAGCGCTTAACCTGCATGTGAAGGTCGTACTTATCTCTCAGCTCTGCGATCTTCTCCATCATTGGTGAATTATGGTGCTCATCGAGAGCCTTCTGATCCTTCCACTGGTCGATCAGAAGTACAGTGTCAGGGTTACGCATGGAGAGGAAGTAGTTGTAGCTCTCGTTGCCCCGCTCATTGCGGATGTCGTTGGCGATGCCGGACTGCTCCATCTCCTTTGCGAAGGCGCGGGCACTGCCGTTGCTACCGGTGTAGTAAATGTTGATCGTGAGACTCATTGTTTCCCCTTTTTGCAGCCCCAAGAAAGAACTTCTACGGTTGATGTTGTTGTACCGCATTTATCGGGGCTTATTTATCAGCTATGAACTTCTCTATGCTTTCATCAGAGCGTTGTAACACAACAGTAATAACCGAATTATTGATAATTTTGGTTCAATCCTAAAAGCTGTGGGCAGATGCCTGCGGTATAGCATCTGTACAGACAGAAAAGCGGCCATCCTCTCGAATCTTGCATCGCAACATGTAGACTCTGAACAAGGATGGAACGCGATGACAAGTGTAGCATCCACGGCAGCCCAGCTGTCCGTCATTTCCCATGCCGGCAGGATTGCCACTTCCGGCTTCATCCAGATCCCCTCGCATCTGGATGGCTTCGTGCAGACGGGAAAGCCTAAGGAGAGCGCACGCACGGAGGAGTTCGGCACATCGGGCAGGAGATGCAGGAAGCCAGTGCGCATCCTGTCCGTTCCAGGCAGGCCGGCAGTGTCGGATGCACCATGCTGACCCTGCTGCGGAAGGACGATGGAGAAAAACGGGAAGGCCCCCATTGTGCTTCGGCACCTCCTGCTCGAGATGGGAAGGGCAAGGATAGAGGTCTTGCGGCCAAGATGGGCATGCAGGGAGTGCGGGAATACCCTTACCGAGGGCGTCCTCTTCAGGGCTTCAGGCCAGCGCATCACACTGTTGCTGCTCGCATTCGTGTGTGACCTGCTTGCCCTGGGGCAGACCTTCAAAGCGGCATCGCTCACGGCAGGGCTCCACAAGAATGTGGTCAAGGCCATCGACCGGGCAAGGCTTTCTGGGCTCTATACGGAAGGGGAAGGCAAGGAGCTGAAGCTCAGGAAGCCGGAGCGGCAGGCCCGCTATCTGGGCGCAGATACGTTCAAGCTGCACAATGGCCGCCGCTGCGCCGCCGTGGTCATAGACCTTAAGATGGGCCATGTGCTGTGGCTTATGCATTCCAAGAGGAAGCAGGTCGTATACGACTTCTGCGACTTCGTGCTCGCTGAGTGGATGTTTGCATGTGGAGGCCATAGCCTGCGACATGAACGCAGACTTCGAGTGCGCATTCCTTAAGCGCCATCCGCATCTCTCGGTCGTCTACGACTGCTTCCATATCGTGAAGAACTTTAACGAGAAGGTGATCTGTAAGGTCAGGAAGGACGAGAGACAAGGCTCAGGGACGATGGAGACAGCGAGGCCGCGTGTGCCCCTTAAGCACTCCACATACATCCTCAAGTCCAGTGCGGACACCAGGAAGAGGAAGGACCGGGATGCACATGCCGGCAAGGTCGTCTCAAGGGGAAGCGCCCTCTTTGGCAAGCAGGAGGCCCTGCAGAAGGGAGGGGCGGCGGCAGCCGCCAGAGGTACAAGGACCTCATATCCCAAAACGAGCTGCTTGCTACCTGCGACATCGCAGATGAGATGCTCGCCAGGGCCTACGGCTACCGGCAGGAGAAGCACATGCGCGCTGCCATGGAGAGGATCGTGGACACCTGCCGCGGCACGAAAGACAGGCACTTCGCCAGGGTTGCCCGCTTCGTGGAGGGGCACATGGAAGGGATCGTCGCCCCTGCGCGCCGCCATATCAGCAGTGGCAGGGTGGAAGGCACCAACCAGATGATCAAGACGCTCAGCAGGGCAGGCTAGGAATACCCCGACGACGAATACTTCTTCCTCAAGATATTCGATTGCCAGCAGGCGCTACTCGAAGGCTTCCAGGGCTGGTGCGTGATGGGGTCACACACAGGTTTTAGGACTGAGCCAACATTGTTATGTTCAATACACCTTCACGGGGTAGCGCTATCGACGCAGACAAAAGGAAATGGCGTCGTAGTAGTTCAAGGGAGTGGATCCCGGAGCCGGTAGGGAACAGTTCGCTGATTTTTAGTGAGTACCGCTTGGTTCACTATTGGTTCAAAATTCAAATTATATAGACTGAATACCATTTATGGATCGGTGAACGGTATCTGATACCTCGCTGAGGTCACACGGAATGCTCTGTATCAATCTTTCACGATTAGCCCAGCTACCTTGGAAAACAGTGAAAAATTAAGCAGTATTCATATAACTCTGCGCCCTATGGCGAGGCCGTTCACTTTTTGACATTCAATACTTACAAGCATAGAGTAGATAACACAGATAATGAGGTAGCTAATAATTAGTAAGCTATCCAATAGTATGCCGAAAGGAGCACCCAATGAAACAGACGTTTACAGCGACCGCGAAGAAAACCAATACCGGCTTACAGGTTGAGTCAGGCACTCGGGGATTCAAGATCCTGATGGATGAGCCCAAGGAACTTGGTGGGACCAATACCGGTATGAATCCGGTTGAGGCGCTCCTGTGCGCGTTAGGCTCTTGCCAGTCCATTGTCGCATTCTCCTTTGCCCAGGCGAATGGCATTAACTTGCAAGGCTTCTCCGTGAAGCTGGAAGGCGATATGGACTCAGATGTCCGCAATGGATACACCGAGATCCGCTATTCGATGCACTTTAAGTCGAATGCGAGTCAGGAGAAGCTGGAAGATTTCGCTCACTTTATCGAATCGAGATGCCCGGTGGGAGATTGCCTGAAGGATGGTGTCCCTCTGAAGCTCACCAAGATTGTTGCCGAGTAACAGGCGATTTTGAATGGAGCTGTTCTTGAGAGCAGCTCCATTTTTGAGAGGATAACCCTGACATGGTTGAAATCAAAACCCCGATGCTTCCCAGCAATAAACCCCTCATTGTCGGCAAAATTGACGTACGCGTCGGTGATCATGTGGAACAAGGCCAGGTTATCTGCCAAATAGAGACGGCAAAGGGTAACCATCAAATAAAGGCGACCGAGGCTGGCACTATCGCAGAGATCCTGGTCGAAGAGGGTCGAGAAGTGGTGGCAAATGACGTGCTGATGGTGATCGACGAACAGGGTAAGATCCAACCAGAACAGCAGAGTGAAAGTAACAAAGAGATTCTTACTACAGTTCCCACTGACACAGTACAGCATCACCTTGAGAAAGATCTTCTCATTATCGGCGCCGGTCCTGGCGGCTATGTCGCGGCAATCTATGCAAGCAAGCGGGGCATGGATGTGGCAATCGCCGAACGAAAAAAGCTCGGCGGCACCTGTCTGAACATTGGCTGCATCCCCACGAAATCGATGGTTCAATCTGCCCACCTCTTTGAATTGCTGAATGAGATGGATCTCTTTGGGATCGAAGGGGACTTCCACGCCTCCATCAATATGGAAAAGGTCCTGCAGCGTAAAGATGAGGTTGTCGATACCCTAGTTTCCGGCATCGAGTACCTGCTCAACAAGAACAAGGTAACAGTGCTCCAGGGTACAGCCCACTTCCTCAGCGATACGGAAGTGCAGGTTGGCTCAACCATCATCAAGGCGAAGAATATCATTATCGCCACCGGCTCTGTGGCCGCCTCGTTGCGGGTAGAGGGCTGCGATCTGCCGGGTGTGATCGATTCAACGGCCGCCTTGGACCTGCATGAGGTGCCAGATTCCCTCGTTGTTATCGGCGGTGGAGTCATCGGCTTAGAGTTCGCCTTTATCTACAACACCTTTGGCTCGAAGGTACATGTCGTCGAGTTCCAGAAGAGCCTGCTTCCGATGCTCGACGCGGATGCTGGAAAATTCATTGAGGGTATCTGCAAAGAGAAGCACATTCAGACGAGTACATCGAGCAAGGTTATCAGCATCAAGCAGACGGTTGAGGGCGAGTACATTGTCACCTACGAAAAGGACGGCACAACCTCCTATACCATCGCAGATAAGGTGTTGATGTCAACGGGCAGAAGGGCGAACACCAACGGACTCGGGCTTGAGCATACCTCTATCAAGACCAATAAGCGGACCGGCGAGATTCTCGTCGATGAGTACGAGCAGACCAACGTACCTCACATCTATGCGATCGGCGATGTCTCCTCCAAGGTCAAGCTTGCCCATCTCGCTTCACAGCAGGGGTGCGTGGCGGTCGATCATATGCTGGTGGAGAAGCATCCTATTAGTGATACTAATGTACCGTCTGTCGTATATACCAACCCTGAGATCGCGACGGTCGGATATACCGAACAAGCGCTCAAGGAGCAGGGTATACCATACAAAGTCTCGAGATTTGATTTCAGCGCAAATGGTAGGGCGCTCACAATGAATCAGACCGAGGGATTCGTGAAGCTGCTGGCTTCTGAGGACGGGACACTTCTGGGGGCGGTTATCTGCGGCCCCGATGCTTCAAGCTTGATTGCCGGTGTGACTGTGGCGATGACAAACGGTGTGACGGTCGAGCAGCTCACGCAGACTATCTTTGCGCATCCCACGACCTCTGAGGCAATTCGCGAGGCGGCGTTGGCGCTGATCGGCAGAGGGATACACCAGTAATGGATGCCAAAATCATTGATCTTGCTTCCACTGATCCCTATGCTAATATCGCCCGTGAATACAGCTACTACGAGAATTTTAATCCGGATGAGATGGTCTTCCTGCTCTGGCAGAATGAACCCTGTGCGGTGATGGGGAGAAACCAAAACATTTACCGCGAGCTTAATCTGAAGTATATGTACGAACACAACATCCTACCAGTGAGGAGATTTACCGGGGGAGGTTGTGTGTACCACGACCTGGGCAACCTCAACTTCACCTTTATTGCGAGCCAAAAGAATAAGCGCTTGGATACTTGGGTGGATATCATCCTATCTGCCTTGAGGCGTGAGGGCATCGAAGCAGAGGTACAGGGCCGCAACGATATACTCGTCCACGGCAAAAAGGTTTCGGGTATGGCCTGGCTTGAGGATGAGGAGCGCTTTCTCATTCACGGGACACTGATGGTGGATCTGGATCTCTTGCAGTTTTCAAAGTGCCTGACTCCTGATATCAGCAAGTTTGTGGGGAAAGGCATTAAGTCGGTGAGGAGCCGCGTCACGAATCTTAACGAGGTGAATCCTTCGATCACGATTGTAGGCTTAAAACGGAGTCTTATTGACTCATTTCAAGAATCCTATCCTGAGGCAAAGTTGACGGAGCATGTGGAATATCCAGACGAAGCGGATATTGAGCGGATGATCAGAAGCAGCGCATGGATTGTGAGAAAAAGGGAAAAGGCACAGGTACAGCGTTCAATAACCCTTGAAGGGAAACCGTTGCAGCTTGCTATCTCTATTGATGCCGATACTATTTCAGACATTACAATTTACACTGATAGTCTGGATCTCAAGCGTGTCGAAACTCTAAGGGCAAATCTGATCGGTAAGAACTATACCGATTTGCTCAAGAGGAACCTCCTATAACTGATAACTGCTACGACTCGAGAGAAGGAAAAGCTGCCGACTGTACTATCAACTTGAACACCTAAGGGGAAAAGTCCAGCTGAACCTGTCTGATAGTATGCGAGTCACCACACGACAACGATCTATCTAAGGTAGCAGATGGACTGCCCACATTCTACCATTGAGACGCATCAGAAGCTCTACATTTGAAGAGTGGGTCACACTACAGAGCTGCCTGAGAAGGATGGCTTTGCTGAGAAGTATCTGCCTAAGAGCTCAGTCGGCCTGTATGCTTTATCAGCTACGTGGCAGGGTCGAGCTCTGCCACGGCTAAGGCAGTGCGCCACAGAGCCAAACAAGCTCAGGCATCTGTAAGGAAAGACGCAAGAGCTGTTGTCACAGAACAGATCTCCTGAAGAGGCCTTAGCTCACACACTGTGTAGAGGGCTACCTCTTCAAAGGTGGCTGGCCACCTGAGGTGTGCTGCAACCGCTCAGGGGCTACAGGGGAGTTTGTCTGTAACGATTGTGGTGTGTAGAAGGACACTTTATACCTACACTGACCAAAGCTTGCTGGGTATCCACAACTATAGCCTGCCTGAAAAGCTTAAAAGTGCAGGTCACCTGTCCACCAGAACAAAGAAGAGCTCGCCACAAGCTTGAAAAGCGCCCCCAAAGACACAATGCGCACGCCTGAGGTTAGGCGCAAGGGGAGTGATTTGGTCTTGAGCCACAAGACCAAAGGCGATAAGGCACACCTAACCTTGTCTGAGTGCCTGAGCCGTGAGTGTCTCATCCATCCCTGTCCTGGATACAACAGCTGCCCAAGCGCCATACAGGCTTTTCAGAAAGCTACAGGACCACTGCAGCAAGCACCGCTACGCTATCTTTCAAAACCATCACGGTTGACAGGGGCTCCTGAGTTTGTAGACTCTTACAGCTAAAGGACATCTCAATCTAACCATCAAGTACATGAGGGCTGATGCAGGCCGGCCGGCTAGCCCAGGTGATACAACTTTCCATACCAAAGGGAGCTGTGCCCTGGAGCCCACCCAGCGCTTTGTTTGGTGACAACCTCTTCGGCTAGCCTTCAAGGAGAAAGTGGGATCGTCAGGATCCATGGTATGCAAAAGTCCCTTCTACACCCTCAGTGCCAAGGTCGAAGATACCAAGATCTGCCGACCTAAGAAGGCCACAGCTGAGTGTTGCTGCTGTAAGCACACGGGCTTTGCTACCTTCGCTAAGCTAAGTGCCAAGATGGGAGTGTCCTGACTGCAGGCACAGGTACAGCTCGCTTACAGGGACAGTCTTTAAGCACACCAGGCACACACCCTGCCGAAGTGGGTATCACCCATCAGGCTCATGCGCTACAGTGTGCCCCTTAACTGCAAGAGACAAAGCGCTCAGATATTGCATGGCGAATCCACACTTCGAGTACAACATGGAAATACGAGCTAACCATCCAGGCACGACCTATGATGATGCTTGCGAAGACATATACCATTGGAGGCACCATGGACGACTACAGCTATCTTAGCATTACAAAGCGCAAGGACATCATGGTTTGCTAGAAGGGCCATGAGGGGCCAGCCAGATAGTAGGGAAGCTCGGCCACAACAAGTCGACCATATCCCACAAGATCAGGCATAACGGCTGGGAAGGCCCTGCAAGGCGTCGCTGCTGTGCATCGATGAAGGATGCACTGCAGGCACCCCAGGATCACAAACGATCTAGAAAGGCACTTTCTGGTCGTGGGGCACATGCTGGCGAGCACTGGTTGCTGGAGGAGATAGCGGGCCGCATCGGCATCGCGATGCAGTGCCCGGACCTTGCCGTAAGCGACACCACCATCTAGTACGCCGTGGAGTCAAGGCTGCTGGACTGCGAGCTTTCAGGGCGCAGAAAGGCCGCAAGGCTGCTTGGGCACCACGGCAAGCGCAGGCACAGCAAAGGCAGCCAAAAGCGCAGGAGCAAGGTACACATCACCCACGACATCTCGAAGCGCCCGAAGGAAGCCTCCCTAAGGAGCCGGATTGGAGAGTGGGAAGGCGACAGTGTGGCTGGCAGGCGGGCGTATGCCTTATCACTCAGGTGGAGCGCCTGCCTAAGCGGATACCTTGTTGGTGGCAAGGCCTTAGAGAGCGAAGCCACGCAAAAGTCGCTCTTTGGTAAGAGTGTACATATGGTCACATTCGACAGGGGCAAGGAGTTCTCGGATGCAAAAGGCCTCCAGGAGGCACTAGGGGCGACCGTGTACTTCTGCCGTCTTTACCATCCCTGGGAGAGAGACCAATGAGAACACCAACAGGCTTCTCAGGAACTGATTTCCGAAGGGCAAAAGTCTCGACGATGTCGCCGATAGAAAGGTGCAGAAGGTATACGATTTACTCAACTGAAGACCCTGCAAGCGCCTGGGTTGGAAGTGTCTCTGGGAGGTCTACCATCGCCAGTCGTTGCACTTGCTTTGAGGATGCACCCACACAAAAAAGACCTCACTGACCGAATGACCACAGATTAAAAATACGGGTAGTTAATGACGCGGTATTCTGCTAGAATAACTAACGCACTGAGGGCGATTGGCTCAGGGGTAGAGCACTTCCTTCACACGGAAGGGGTCGCTGGTTCGAATCCAACATCGCCCACCATTGCAAATTTAAAGACCAGTGCTTTTGTAAGTGCTGGCCTTTTGCTTATGTTAAGGGCCCATGGCGCAATGGTTAGCGCAGGGGACTCATAATCCCTGGGTTGGGGGTTCGAATCCCTCTGGGCCCACCATTTATTTTGGCTCTTCGGTAATCTCGCTGTTAGACCATAATTGACCTGACGCCCCTGTCCTTCCAATAGCTCCAGAAGGGCTGCTCTATGTCTATGAGCGCACGCCTGGTATGGACATACCTGCCTTCTGCAAGCTGGCCTGAGAGTATATCCTTCTTCTCCCGCTGCGAATGCCTTACCTGCTCTATCCACAGAAAGCAGGCAAGACAAGTGCCCCAGCCACTTCGTAGAAGACCCCATGGAAGAAAAGCAGGAACTCGCGCAGCCTTCGCTGCATCGCATTGACGAGGCTAAGCTCGCCGTGTGCTTGAAGACCCCAAGCGAAGGGGAGCCACGCGCGCATATCCTGCATGGTCGTCAGTGGCGACCCATAAGCTATCGACGATACCTGAAAGGGCATCTGTCAGCTTCCCGTCCTCGGGCCTGCCCCTGCCGCAGAGGACGGTATATTCGTCTCTTAAGTCATTCGCACAGCACTCCACGCAGACCTTCTTGTTCGATATGCCACAGCAATGCACAACATGGCCGTGCGTGTACGCCTCCCTCAGCATCTGGGTGGCCGGCCTTGCCCTGTTGCCTGCAAGCGATTCGTCGAGATAGAGGCCGTTCTCTTGGCAGGACACGGAAGGTCCATACCTGAAGGTGCCAAGCGCTGCCTGCAGCAGCTCGAAGAGCCTCATGCGCATAAAACCACAATGTCCTTAAGGCTCACATGGCAGCTTTCCGTAAGCTTCTTCAAGCGTCATGCCTGCAAGCGTGCCCTTTGCATATACGGCCCATGTGGTGGCCGTGGGCTTTGACATAGCCAGGACAGATCTTGTCTTTACAAAGAAGGTCTTGCCGCACGAGCAACACTTCCATCTCTTAAGGCCACACGCGTCGTGGCCCTTGCAATAGAAGCTGAGCGATTTGCACCTCGGGCACCTCTTGGGTGCTCCCGCAAGTGCCGAGCCTGCCATCTTCTTGGCTATGAGCGCCTTCAGTCTCTCTAAGAGCTCGCGTTTCTCAGAGATCCCCATCTTTTTGATCTGCTGCAGTATCATTGGATCCATCCGGGCCCTTTGATCCTCGATGTTTTTGTTTGACGACATGCATTGTAGGCAAAGGCCCGGACACTTTTGGGCTCTTCTTAGGTCAATTATGGTCTAACAGCGAGATTTCCAAAGCTAAATGCATGTTCCGGCCAATTCTGTCTCTAACACCATCAGAGATAGGCATCTGCGATACTCTGAGCATTCGAACGAAATAGCGCCTCTGTCTCATCCGTCTCCACATACATATCTGTGTTCATCGCATCGGCATAGGCCTGTTCTTCAAGCTTCGATGCAGTCTCCGCATATGCCTTCTCATATGCTTCATCCCTGGCAGACTGGCTCTGCGAATTAAATGGTGCAGCTTCCGATGTCTCATAAGGCGATTCGGGGAAGCCAGCGTTCACGATATTGAGATCAAGGCTCAGACTGCCATCCGTATCTTGAAGTGGTAGCACACTATAGGCCGTAGGTGCAAACATGAACCTGCACCCAGAAAGATCGCTCGCGCCGTTCGATGGCAGGCAGCAAAGGAACACGAGGTACTTACGTCCAACACTGGTAGGCGTGAGATAGCCCGTATAGGGGCTTCGTGTCGAGCTCGCGCCAATCTGAAGTCCGCTTCCGCCATCGCTCTGTCCATCCTTGCTGACAGCAAATTCCTGATAGACGGCAATCTTATCCCCTGGGTTGAGCTGCACCTCAGGAAGCGCAAAGGTAGTGCCATCAGCAAGAAGGCGAGACTCCTTCCCAAGACCGATGATTACGCTGTCTATCCTATAGCTGCTCACAAAAGCCCGGTATCCATAATGCGACTCATCCGTCGCCGTCACAATCAGGATTGCATCGGCATACTCACTTGGATTAGCCAGCTGTAGTCCGAGAGCCACAGACTTCTGCGCAGGAGTGAGAGCTGCATCTCCATCAGACTCATAACGTTCTCTCCATGCTTGCTCAACCTCGTCCGCATCTGACAGAGCCGCGTATCTTTTTGGCAGATAGTGTGTCTCATAGGCAGCTGATGGAAGCCTGTCTGCATCCTTTCCATCGATATCGGTAAGGCTCATCCTGAACAGAACCGTTATGACAGCAATGAATGCCGCAGCGGCAGCGATTGCGACAGGAGCCAGATACCTATGCTCATGTCTGCGATGCATCTTCATTGCTGCTCCTTCCCGACAATCCTTCCGTCTTGCAGATGGACATGAAGGTCAAACAGGCCTTCAAGCTGTGGCTGGTTGTGGCAGGAAACGAGCAGCGTCACGCCTGACGCATGCATCTTCCGGACAATGTCGCTCACCAGCTTTATCCCATCCGTATCAAGCGCATTGGTAGGCTCATCCATGATCAGGAGCTCTGGCTCTTCCATGATGGCTTGCGCGAGATTGAGCCTCTGCTTCATGCCGAGGCTGTATTCAGATACCGGACGCTCATCATCGGTGTCCAGTCCGACTAGCTCGAGAGTCCTTGCAATCTCCTCAGGGCCTATCAGCTTCCTGATACTGGCAAGAATCTCGAGATTGTCTTTCCCCGAACGGTATTCCCAGAACCCTGTGCCATCAGCCATGTAGCCAAGACGCACAGGGTAGGCTTTCATGCGGTCCAGCAACTTGCCACCGACAAGTATCTGTCCTTCATTGATGCGGACAAGTCCGGCAACAGCTCGGAACAGCATCGATTTGCCCGATCCGTTGACGCCGGTGAAGCCAGCGACTGAGCCATCGGGAATCTCGAGGTCTATATCGTCCAGCACAGCCCGTCTATGTATCTTCTTCGTGACATGTTCAATCTTTACATCAGCCATGGCACTCCAATCAGACCTCTACGCGTTGACGGAACAGCAGGAACACGGCGGTAGCAGCGAGAAACCAGATGCTCAGGGCTAGGAGGGCCAAAAGCAATGCGGTGGGGTTCATCTCTAAGCCTGCAATAAGGGCCGTCGCGCTGAAGCTCCAGCCCGCAGGAATCAATCTGCAGAGGAGCGAATCGCTTGGCAGCGACGCGACAGCCATGCAGGATACGATATAGAGGATGACGGCAAAGCCGGAAGCGGAACGGCTCTGGTTATCCCTTGCAAGGAGCGAGCCTATCATGCTGTATACAGCTGCGGACATGCATGACAGCAATGCCGAGAAAGCGATGAAGGCTATGAATGAGCTGTCATTAAGGTGCCATCCCAGCAGGAATCCTGCCAAGAGCTCTGACAGGCTGCTGAGGCCAGCAATGAGCATTTCAGCAATAAGAAGACTCGCAGCACCCTGCACCAGCATGCCGCGGGGATTCTTCATGCGGAATCTGATGAGAGGGCCATGGCGAAAAGAAGGATCTGTCGCCACATCTGACAGCAAGAAGATGTTGAGAGCAGCTGGTGCTATGCTGCCGAACTGCCAGAGAATTGCATTGCCTTGCTCTCTTGCCTCGATAACGCTTGCTCCGGCCAAAATCTCAGTCATCAGGTATTCCGATGAACTTGCGAGAGGAGCGAGCGCACACAGGAGTGCTACGCCGGCACAGATCATGCAGCGTATTGTCTGGCTCTTTTCAAGGATGGGATAGCCTATCATCTGTATCCGCCCCCTGATGGCACGTCGCACAATCCCGCCATCAATCTGATAGATGCGAAGATTGCAATGCAGATGAACATCTGGCGCAGGAGCACAGCCAGGGCATCTCCGATGCCATTCTGCATGTCCTGAACTATCATCCATCCAAAGTGCAGCATATCGATTGATCGCAGCGGCGATGCGCCGAGAAAATAGCCGAAGAAGCCATAACCTAGAACAGCGAGCACCGCAGCTCTCTCGCCAGCTGCAATGCACACCGTGACAAGCAGCAACGCGCAGCTGACAAAATATGAGCAGACCGCCAATATCCAGAGAAGCCAGAACAGGCCATATGCCGCACCAATGCACCCAAGCAAAGTCGCATCCAGAGCCAATCCCACCGAGACAGTAAATCCTGCCGCAAGCGCCAGAAGAAGACAGTCCTGCAGCGTGCGCCTCAGTGCATCGGCGAAGCCGTTGCACCTCACTATCAGCATAGAAGATGTGATACCGGTAAGCGATGGCACAAGCAGGACAATGCAGGCTGGTGTATAGAAGAGAGCGTTCAGAAGCTCGTGGGAATATGTCCCATAGAGCTTCATAAAGGACTCGGGCGAAAGTGCCTGCTGAGAGGGGCTTCCATACATGATAAGCATAACGAAGATGGATGCTATATAGAGAGCAATGCTTGCTAGCCATCGCTTGATATCTGGCTTCATGACCGACTGGTGCCTTTTCATTGCAGGTCACCCTTGAGCAGAAATTCGGATACAACAGCCAGCATTATTCCTGCTGCAAGTGCCAGTAATGGTACAGAGAACATCCCAGCAAGAGAGAGGTCTTCTGCCCGAGAGATTGACAGGGTCAGATTGACGAGAGGATTCCATTCAGCAGGAGCAAGCTGCGTCGCGACAATCACGAATGCCATCGGAAACGCAAGCACCAGAAGCGGCTGCTTCGGTAAAAACAGCGAAAGGGCTGCAGCAAACACGACCAGTGCCGAGATGTAGAATGCGTCGTATGCCAGATAAGCCAGATTTAGCAGGTAAGGACTTATGGATGCCAGCGCACCAAAAGGAAGCTGTGCCGCGTAGTCAGTGTATTTCAGCATCGAAGCCGCATTGCTGCCGAATCCCGTCTGAAATGCATCTATGCTCGAATTCAGGGGAAATACGACCAGCTCCACGATCTGTGAAACCGCAATCATGCCAGCTACATAGACGAAGCATCCAATGAACGCTGCAAAAAGAAAGGAAGCAAGATAGGTTCGCCTGCCCATCCTTGTTGCCAGCGTTGCATATCTCCCGGAACGAAGATCGCGGCAGAAGGAATCTCCTGCAGCCATGCAGCCAAGCGTTGGGATTACGAAACCAAGCATATAGACCCAGAGATACGAATATATGCTTTCGTAATTGCCCATCCACCCGATTGCGGCCGAAGGCAGGGATCCGACATCGCTTCCCCAGAATCTGAGAAGCCCTTCTGCAAAAACCACTGCAATGCCTAGAGCTGCAAGTGTGATGGCAGCAAGAAACTGAGGTGATTCGACGATGTTCCTGAGCTGGAAACGTATAGCCGCAAGCATCCTCATGAAGGCATCCCTCCCCTGCAGCATGCAAAACCAATAGAGGGGACATTTCACAAAGCCCCCTCCAGCAGCGAAAATGCTAGCCGTTCAGATTTTGCCAGCCTTTTACGTTGTCTACAATTGGTCCATAGCCAAGCTCTCGTCCGTATAGAGTTGCATAGCCGCTGTAGCTTCTGCCGCTATCTTGGTAGGCTCCCCAAGCATGTTCTCCGCGATTAAGATCGATTGCGGTTCCAATATAAGTGCCGTCAGCATTACCAACCCAGAAATGGCCACCGGCTGATGAATCACTTGCCACCTCAACGTAATATGACTGAGATGAACTGTACTTGGTTCCGGATGCAATCTAAGTTCTTCCTTGCCACGCTGCTAGGTTCGCTTCAAAATATGCGCCTGCAGCAGGAGCAGCAACTGCCAGTACCATAGATGCGGCGACTATGCCGCCAGTCAGAAATTCCTTTACTTTCTGATTCATGATACGTCCTCCCCTCGCTCTTAATCTTTACAGTGCATGTCGAAGACGTTTGATCTGTCCAAATAATAAATATCGTTTCAGCAGATGAGCTTTTTGATGAATTGAAATTCTTATTGTTTGGGTGTTGCAACTGGATCGTGTTCTCATCACTGACACTTCCAAATATTCGATATCTATTATTATAATTTCAGCTTATCTTATGCTTTCTAGCAGTCAAGTAAATGAGGGCTGAGCTGGGCCAAGCGGATGGCCAGGACCCAGATGGTACGATTCTCATATGTCCCAAACCCCTGTCAAGTGGCAATGCGGTCGCGAAACAGGCGCCCACAAGGCTTCCTGAACCGCAAGGATGAAGGATATTCAGCAAATGCCGCTGTGGACGCGTCCTGCAACATGAGAGACATGCGGACATCCCTGCCCATTCTCATATCCTTAGATAGCGTGCATATGCACGGCCCCAACATCGATGTTCCAACATGGCGGCTAAGGGACAGTCTAAGGAAACGATGATTAATTCGCCTCGATGAGGTAGCTGGGGCCACACGCTGTATGACATCGGCTTAAAATGTCTCGAACCACGCAGTGCCCATACCCACATAGATGCCTATCTGTCTTTCTGGATATGGTATAGCTACATCCACGTATTCCAGCATATCCAAAAGGAAGATATGGACAGATAGATGAGCTTTTAGGACCTTAAATCCTAAGGTCTGAGGAGAAAAGACCCGGCGAGAGGCATTCCTGGAGCAAATGGATACAATCGTTGTGTGGGATAGCTGGATTGCACTGGTAGATACCAGCTACCACTGACAGGCTCTTGTCAGGCATGTGCGTGCTGCAAAGACGATGCTTAAGGATGTATCTGTTGCAGGTCATGTTTGCTCTCTTAAGACGAGGGAACTTAAAGATGCTATCCTGGATTGTCGCTCCTAGCAGCGCTTCTGTGCACACAGACCTCATGTCTGAGCAGGTGCCAGATGCGACGACACTTGCGAAGATGCGCCATAGCCTTAAAGCGAGAGGAGTTCGGTAAAGCTTGTGCTTTGCGCCTGAACTTAGAAGCTTGAAAAGGCAGGGATCACGGCGCGGGGCGGCTCCATTGTGGATGCGACCTTCACCTGGGCCCTAAAGCTTAACGAAGAACAAGGACCATGCGCGCGACCCTTAAAGCGCACCAGTCCAAGAAAGGGAAGGGGTGGCGTATCGGATACAAGGTGCATATCGGCGTGGATACCGCAGGTGGCCTTGTGCACGGTGTGGAGACGATCGTCTAGAATGTGTCTGACATATCCTGTGGCACATGCACTCGTAAGGGAGTATGACAGGTTCTGCTGCGCAGACTTTAGGCTATATAGGTATAGCGAAGCGCCCTTAAGGACACATAAAGACCCACACCTCTCATCTATGCGCTAAAGCGTTGCAAGGAAGCCTTCGACCATAAAGGACCTTGCCTGTGCACTCTTCTTCGAGAAGGGCATCGAGTCCAGGAAGGCATCCGGCCGCTCAAAGGTAGAGCATCCCTTCCTTATCGTGAAGCGGCGCTTCGACCCCTTAAGGAAGCGCTACAGGAGGATAGAGAAGATGCCTGCACACTCAAGTCTTTCTCGTCCTTGCAAACCTTACCCATGTGCATCTTTTGCCGGCAGGCTGCACCTCCCGGCTCCTAGCATCGCCTGATCCGTCTTGGGGCCTTATTGCGGTGCATGGGGCAGGACAAATGCCAAGATGGCGGCTCCTGCACGTGCTGGATGAGCATCCTTCCCTGCCTTCCCCGCATACCGGCCTAGAAAAGCCGTGTGGTCGGTCCCCTTTAACACGTTATGGGGCATTAATCATCGTTTCCCTAGAATCAGGGGAGTCTGGCCTGCTGGCAGCACCCATGCTCCTATAAGGTCATGGCGGGCCTTCGGGATACCCGCGGCAGGGCGCGGCAAGTCATTTCAAGGTCAGTCCTTGCGACGACGGTTGGTGTATGGGCCAGCGCCCTGTCGCAAGCCATTATGATGGGAGCATACGCTCCCACGGTCGACTTTGCGCGAGTGTCGGCGCAATTGCAACCGCGATATCATTATCAGTGTGACGCTCCTATGCTGATATAGATGAACCAACGATTGGGATACAATCGGGCATACGTCAATCAAGAACTCTTAGGCTCTTTGTTCCAGATGCTTTTCCCAGAAATTGACTGGCTCATAATCGCTGAGTGGAGCTAGGAATCCTTTCTCCTGTAAGCGGTCCTGAATCAGGTCGAGAATTTCCTCGCTGTCGGCCTCAATCGTGTGGTAGTGATATCCGGATGTTATGTTAAGAAGCTCACTCGACTTTCCTGATGAAATCTCTTTCATATACACGGCCACATCATAGCGCGAACAAATTTTCAGATCAGTGCGGATCAGGCCGTAGACACGATGGTATACAAATACATCCTGGAATCTACCACCTAGGTCGACTACCAGATTCAATTCTTCCTCTGTTTGATCTTCTGTGTGACGCACCTTGAACACTCTCTGGTGAGTGGTCTTTTGTTTCTGCAGGACGTAGCCCCTGTTCGTTGATACAATATCCAAACCGTTTGCACGCAAGAGCGCGATGTCTTGTACGATGACCTGACGGCTGACATGAAAATGTGCTGCCAGTCTTTTTCCGGAAAGCGGTCCCGTGCTGGTAGACAGAAGTTTTTCAATCTCTTCTCTACGCAGTTTGGTTTTCAAGATATGCTACCCCCACTTCCTGTTATACCGAGAAACCATACGTTCATCGTCTGGCTCAATACGTCCCCAAGCTTTCCCGTATGTCCATCCTCACCGCTATCGGCGTTCCCTATTTTTTTGGCGAAGGTGTTTCAGAGACAGGTCGAGGATCGGCGCGGAATGAGTAAGCGCCCCGCATGATACATAATCGATGTCGAGGTCACTATATCTATCCAGATTGTCGAGTGTGACATTGCCCGACGCTTCAATCTCCGCGTGCCCGGCAATTACTCTTACCGCTTCTGCCATCTGTGCGTGGCTCATATTGTCAAGCATGATGATATCGGCCCCCGCATCGAGCGCCTCCTTCACCATCTCGAGGTTTTCCGTCTCCACCTCGATCTTGTGGACAAAGGGTGCGTAGTCTCTTGCCGCTGCCACGGCCTGCCGGATTCCTCCTGCCGCGTCGATATGGTTGTCCTTCAGCATGATTCCATCCGACAGGTTGTAGCGGTGGCTGTATCCTCCGCCCACCCTAACCGCATATTTCTCGAAGATCCGGTTGTTCGGCGTGGTCTTTCGCGTGTCCAGCAGCCTGATCCCGGTGCCCTTCAGCTTCTCCACCATACGATGCGTATATGTTGCGATGCCGCTCATGTGCTGCAGGTAATTGAGCGCCGTGCGTTCTCCCGACAACAGCACACGGATATCTCCCTGTACGGTGGCCACGTGTATGCCATTCGCTATGTGATCGCCGTCCTGTTTATTCCAGGCGACATCGATTGTAGGGTCGAGCAGTTCGAATGTCCTCTGGAAGACCTGCACTCCGCAGAGGATTCCGTCTTCCTTTGCAATCAAATTGACCGTTCCTGGTTCTGGTTGTGGCATGACGCTGTTCGTCGACATATCGTCGCTTGTAATATCTTCTCTCAGCGCCGATAGAATCAGTGGGTCTACGTTCAGTTTCAAAGTAGCTGGATCAAACATGTCTTATCTCCTCTGATTTGGTCTCTGATTCTTTATCCGTCAGACCCTCGACTTGCATATTCTTGTCGGCCTTTTCAATTTCCTGTCTCACGAGGTCCTTGGAGCGTTTCTTCAGAGCCGCCTCATTCTTATACAAAGAAAGGTCGACCTCCTCAAAGAGCTGCGGGTTGTGTTTCACGTTACCGTAGGAGATCATGAGGTCGTTTGCGGCTCTGCCGGCAAACACCATGGACTCAAGCAGCGAATTGCTGGCAAGACGGTTCTCTCCGTGAACGCCGTTGCAGGCTGTTTCTCCTACGGCATACAGACGGTCCATCGAGGTCTTGCTCCAGTGATTGACCCAAATGCCGCCCATGTAATAGTGCTGGGCGGGGACGACAGGAATTGGCTCCTTATCGGGGTCGTATCCCATCTCGAGGCAGTGCTCTATGATGTTCGGAAAGTGTGCGTGGCGCTCCTCTAAGGGGATTGTGCGCAGATCCTCCCAGACGAACTTGGTGCCGTCTTTCTTCATCTGCTTTTTAATTGCGGCCGTCAAGAGGTCACGGGGGAGCAGCTCGTCGGTAAACCGGTGCATATGTTTGTCATAGAGCTTTGCCCCTTCTCCTCTGACTGACTCAGAGATCAGAAACGAACGGTCCCTGGGATTATCCGTATAGAGTGTTGTCGGATGGATCTGCACATAGTTGACATCCTTCAGGCGTAAACCGTGGCGGATTGCCACTGCGAGCCCGTCTCCCGTAAGGTGGCGGTAATTGGTCGAATGCTCATACAGCCCTCCAATGCCGCCGGTTGCCAGAATTGTGAAGTCTGCCTGGACTGTGTCGAGCTCTCCGTTTTCTTTCTTGATAATCGCACCGTAGCAGGCGTTGTCTTGTTCCACGAGGTCCAGCATCGTCGTGTGCTCGAGGAGCGTAACGTTGGGGCGTGCGGTGACCGCTTTAAGGAGGTGACTGGTAATCTCTTTTCCTGTTTCATCTTCATGGAAGAGAATGCGCTTGTGCGAGTGCGCTCCCTCTCTGGTGAAGTCGAGGTGACCGTGCTCGTCGCGGTGAAAGTCCACGCCGCAGTCAATGAGGTCATGGATGACCTTCTGTGAGGAGCGGATCATAATATCAACGGACCTTCGGTCATTCTCATAATGCCCGGCACGCATCGTGTCCTCAAAGTAGCTGTTGTAATCCGATTCATCTTTAAGCACACAGATACCGCCCTGGGCGAGAAAACTGTCACACGACTCCGCATCCGATTTCGTTATGATCAGGATCTTCCGGTCTTTCGGAAGCTTCAACGCCGTATACAGGCCTGAACAGCCAGATCCGACGATCAAAATATCTGTATTCAGCATGGCATGTTAAATCCTTTCCTGAATAACAACAATCAAACACTTACACTCTGTGAAAACCGTGCGGTTACTAGTAGGGGGGCGGAGTACCCGTTAACCCGCTAGAATTATGTCTGGCAGTTTTCTGTAGTATCGTGGCGTCACTGTAACATGTTAAAAAGTATATGACAAGACACCTATCAATATAAATATTTACAATAAACTTGACAGCTAAATTTCCGAGTTCTATAAATAACACTGTGAGAGAGGAACAGATGATGCATTGTCATCTATCCATGGGGTGAGAATCCGTCTGAGGCTTTTAGGATTTTGCTCCTCAATGCGCTCCTTGCATAGGGAAGGTATCACTGCGTATTGGAGATAGTTCAGAGTACTTACTCGGGGGATTACATGAATACGAGAGAACTGCAGGATGCAATCATAGAACTTAAGAAACAAAACGATGTCTGCATCCTGGCGCATGCCTACCAGAGCCAGGACATCTGGGACGTTGCCGACTATATTGGGGATTCCTATGGACTGAGCGTGCAGGCATCAAAGGCTCCTCAAAAGACCATTCTCATGTGCGGTGTACGCTTCATGGCAGAAACCGTAAAAATGCTTTCACCTCAGAAAAAAGTTCTGCTCGCAAATCCCATGGCTGGCTGCCCGATGGCCGACCAGATGGACAGAACCGACGTCCTTAAACTCAGAAAACAGTATCCGAATGCCACAATTGTTGCCTACATCAACACCACGTCTGACCTGAAACGTGCCGTCGACTATGTTGTTACGTCTTCCTCTGCTGTCAAGATACTGAAGCAAATCCCCAATAAACAGATTGTCTTCATTCCGGACTGCAACTTGGGATCATGGTGCGAAGAACAAGTACCGGACAAGGATTTTGTTCTCGTAGATGGTGGGTGTCCGGTGCATATGCTCATAACCGAAGACGATGTGAAAAGCATGAAGGCTGCCTATCCTCATGCAGAGCTCCTGGTTCATCCGGAGGTCACTGCGGAAGTCCGCAAGTATGCAGGCTACATAGGAAGCACAACCGGCATCATGAAGTATGCGCAGGAGAGCAAAAACAAGGAGTTCATTATAGGTACTGAGAATAGTATTGTGCAGCATTTGCAGTTCATGTGCCCGGATAAGGCTTTCTATCCGCTGTCAAAGGAAACGGTCTGTCACAACATGACGCTGACAACTCTGATGGATGTCTACTACGCGGTAGCGGGCAAAGGCGGTGAAGTCATAGACCTGGATGATCAGGTCCGCATCGAGGCACTTCGTCCAATTGAAAAGATGGTAGAACTGGGAGGCTAAACCTGAACTGAACCCCAAGGTGTAGGCAGAAATAAGACTCTTCAGGCACCCCTGTGGGTGAGAGACGCCATTTTCTCCAGTAGCTAAGCCGCTTTCGCTGGTATAGGTTTTCGGTTAGGAAGTGGAACACAGATATCAGAACATACGAGATATACCATATCTATCATGTTTCTGTATATTCCGGAATCCATATGCCTTGCGAACAATCAGCTTGATCTTGTTGTTGGTTGCCTCAATCCTCGCACTGCTCAGCCCCAGTCGGATCGTATTCAGGATATGATCCTTGTGGCGCCTGATCTTCTCATACAGGTCGTAGAGTGCCGCTATTCTGCTGTAGCTCTCCCACCTGAGCCAGTATTTTCAGACTCGGCTTCAATCTGCGTGATATCGGTTGATTTCAAAAGCAGATGCAAAGATTCTTTCAGACACTATGCCTGCTACAGCTTCAAATCATTTGCCTAAATCATATCCAGACGGATCTTTTTGTTCTGCGTCAGGGGATTTGGCGATTGCGTCAAATATTTTGTGTAAACACTATATTTCCTGATCCGTGTTATATGCGGCCTAGGCAGACATAAGGCTTTTGACCTGGTCGCCTGAGGCAGTTCCGGGCATTGCATCTTGCTGTCTTTTATCGAACATCTGCAGGATCTCTGCGGAAGCCTGTTGGAACCCGCACTGCACCCTGTCTGCATAAGAGCGGTTCAGCTCACTGTAATAGCAGCAGACAAAGCGCTCCAGGGCGTCTTCATTAGGGAACTGCTCCTTGGCCTTGGATTTATGTTTCAGCCCTTTATTACTCCGTTCAATAATGTTCGTAGTGTAGATGCTCTTCCAGATCGCTTCTGGAAAATGATAAAACGTAAAATAGGCTCCCGTTATACCGGTCAAAAATACGGTTCAATCCTAAAAGCTGTGGGCGGATGCCAGCGGCGTAGCGCCCTCAGAGACAGAAGAGTGGCCATCCTCTAGAATCTTGCATCGCAACATGTAGACTCCGAAGAAGGATGGAGCGTAATGACAAGTGTAGCATCTGCGGCAGCCCAGCTGCCCGCCGTTTCCCATGCCGATGAGATGTGTGCTCCCGGCTTCCTCCGCATTCCCTCCCATCTGGACGGATTCATGCAGACAGGAGAGCCTAAGGAGAGCGTGCGCACCGAGGAGTTCGGCACCTCGGCCAGACGATGCAGCAGGCCGGTGCAGATCCTCACGGTCCCAGGCAGGCTGGCTGCGAGGGAAGCCCCCTCATGCCCCTGCTGCAGAAAGGCCATGGAGGGCAACGGGCAGGTCCCCATTGCGCTTCGGCACCTCCCTTTGGGCATGGAGAGGGCAAGGGTCGAGGTCTTGCGGCCAAGATGGGCATGCAGGGAATGCGGGACTTCCAGCATCGAGGGTGTTCCCTTCAGGGCGCCAGGCCAGCGCATCACGCTGCCTCTCCTCACGTTCGTGTGTGACCTGCTTGCCCTGGACCAGACCCTTAAGGCGGTATCGCTCATGGCAGGCCTTAACAGGAACGTCGTGAAAAAGATCGAGCGCGCGAGGCTCTCTGGGCTCTACACGGAAGGCGAAGGCAGCAGGCTGAAGCTCAGGAAGCCCAAGCGGCAGGCCCGCTATCTGGGCGCAGATACGTTCAAGCTGCACAATGCCCGCCGCTGGGCCACCGTGATCATCGACCTTAAGACCGGCCACGTCCTGTGGCTCGCCTATACGAAGAGGAAGCAGGTCGTGTATGACTTCTGCGACTTCGTGGGCAGCGAGTGGATGTTGTATGTGGAGGCAATCGCCTGCGACATGAACGCCGACTTCGAGCGCGCCTTCCTTAAGCGCCATCCGCATCTGGACATCGTCTACGACTACTTCCACCTCATCAAGAACTTCAACGAGAAGGTCATCTGTAAGGTCAGGAAGGACGAGCAGGCAAGGCTTAAGGAGGAGAGCAACGCCGAGGCCGTGCGTGCCCTCAAGCACTCCACATACATCCTCATGTCTGGTGCGGACACAAGGAAGAGGAAGGAGCGGGATGCACGGGCCGGCAAGGTGGTATCAAGGGGAAGCGCCCTCTTCGGCAAGGAGGAGGTCCTGCAGAAGGGAGGAGCCAGGAAGCGCTACAAGGAGCTGATCTCGCAGAACGAGCTCCTCGCCGCCTGCGACATCGTGGGTGAGATGCTCAGCAGGGCCTACGGCTACCGGCAGGAGAAGCGCATGCGCGATGCCATGGAGAGGATAGTCGAGGTCTGCCGCGGCACGAAAGACAGGCACTTCGGGTGGTTCGCCAGGCTCGTTGAGAGCCACATGGACGGCATCGTCGCGCATGCCAGGCACCATATCAGCAGCGGCAAGGTCGAAGGCACCAACCAGATGATCAAGACGCTCAGAAGGGCAGGCTAGGGATACCCTAACGACGAGTACTTCTTCCTCAAGATATTCGATGCGAGCAGGCGCTACTCGAAGCCTTCCGGGGCTGCGGCATGATAGGCCCACACACAGGTTTCAGGACTGAACCATCTTTATGATCTTGTAGAGCGTCAGCTTCGCGTTCGTAAAGACCGTCCCGGCGAGTGCTCCATATCTCAGATGGCACTTTGGGTATCTGTGTGCGCTCGGTGCTGGAAGTTCCGTCCAGCCAGGCATCCATGCATTCGCATCTGGGGCATGCGAACGTCCGCCCTCCATTTGGCAAGGAGGCCATCCAGCGTGTCTGTACCGTAGTTCTTACGGCATAGCCGCACGGTGAGTGCGCCCCTGAGCTCGGCGAGGTCCTTATCTGCGAGGCTGTCAACAAAGGAGTGCAAGGTCGTTGGCTGCGCACTCCATGCGCCCTTCCAACATCTTGGTTTTACCTGGTCGGCTATCTTCCCAAGATGTCGCCAAACAAAGTAGAAGATAGCCTTTCAGGCGACTTTGTTTGGCGGGGGGCAATCATATCATGGATACATCTGCAGCTGGCCTTCGACCATCACCCAACTCGTAGACCCTCGTAACTATGAAATAAAGGCTGCCTGGCGTTATTCCCGACAGTGGCTCCGACTCGCTTGTTAGCCTCATGGCTCTATAAGGTGTGTGTCGCTTTTTTAACGTCCCAAGAAAACATCTAGTATGAAGCTGAGCACGACTTCACGTACGTACTTGTTAACTAACGTCTCGCTTTGGCAAGAGGACTAGAAAGGGAACAGCATGAGGCACCCTAAAGGATTTATCGTCGTGTTAGTTGCCGTTGCGCTGGTCTGTATATTTTGCATAGGCCACGGTAGTGCACTGATGCCATCTGAGACGAAAGAGGAATTGCAGCAGGTGCAGGGGGAGAACCAGAAACAGCAAGAAGAACAGGATGCACAGGCATCAAAACCTTCTTCTCAAAAATCAGTGGGTTCAGTCACAGCCATTGGTGATTCCGTTATGCTCGGTGCCGCCCCTGCTATTCAAGAGACGATCCCTGACTGTGTTGTTGATGCCAAGGAGTCCCGCCAGGTCAAAGAAGCTATCGAAATCGTGAAGTCCCTTGAACAGCAAGATACATTGGGTGACACGGTCATTATTGCTCTTGGAACCAACGGACCCTTTGATGTATCCACCGGACAGGATCTTATTGATCAGATTGGTAAGGATCGGACTATCTATTGGGTAACTGTATACGGAGAATATCTCCAATGGCAGGATGAATCTAATGATGCTATTAATGCGTTAGCGAAACAAAATTACAATGTGTACATCATAGATTGGGCAGGAGCAGCGGTTGACCATCCAGAATGGTTTTGGAAGGACGGTATT
This sequence comes from Atopobium sp. oral taxon 416, assembly GCF_018128285.1. Taxonomy (NCBI): domain Bacteria; kingdom Bacillati; phylum Actinomycetota; class Coriobacteriia; order Coriobacteriales; family Atopobiaceae; genus Atopobium; species Atopobium sp. oral taxon 416. Next base: position 1,743,174 of record NZ_CP072380.1, on the reverse strand, counting down.
CACTTGAGGCCGGAAGGGCAAAAAGCCTATGCTCAATTGCTCCTCACATCAATTTCGTAAGGTTCTTAAATACTACCAATAACGCCGGTCCATCTGCTGATAGAATTCATATGCTACACTGGCAGATAGGTGGATTAGTAATCCTCTTTTGGTTGATCGTGTTCATAAAGGTGGAGTATTGAGCGATACGCTGGTCTGTATGTCTGATGGATAGTTTTGTTAGCAGGATCGGACTATGTGCTGTCAAATGAGACTACACAAGAGATAATTTTCAACACTTTCAAGGTGAATCTACGCTCTGAGTGCAACAACTAATTACGAGGTAACGACCTACGTACGACCTAAGATGGTACTTGCAAAGACATCACCTTGGAGGCAGGCATGGGCCGCTACAGCCATCTTAGCATCGAGAAGCGCGAGGACATCATGGTTTGCTGGAGGGACCAAGAGGGCATAAAGTCAGATCGCGAGGGAGGTCGGTCGTCTCCAGGCAGATCAAGTGCAACAACAGCGTGACGAGCGGCGGTGCTGGTACAGGGCCTCCCCGGCAAGCGCAGGGCCGACGCCAGGAGGCGCTCGAGGTGGCAAAGGCTCATGGACGACCCTAAGGAAACGATGATTAATTCGGCTCGATGAGGTCGCTGGGGCCACACGCTGTATGACATCGGCTCAAAATGTCTCGAACCACGCAGTGTCCATATCCACATAGATGCCTATCTGCCTGCGGATATGTTATAATTACAGCAACGTATTCCAGCATATCCAAAAGGCAGATATGGACAGATAGATGAGCTTTTAGGACCTTAAATCCTAAGGTCTTAGGAAGAAGACCCGGCGAGAGGCATTCCTGGAGCAAATGGATGTAATCGTTGTGTGGGATAGCTGGATTGCACTGGTAGAACCCAGCTACCATTCTCAGGCGCGTGGCAGGCATGTGCGCGCTGTAAAGACGATGCTTTGAGATGTATCCTGCTTTAGGTTATGTTTGCTCTCTTAAGACGAGGGAACTTAAAGATGCTATCCTGGATTGCCACTCCTGGTGGCACTTCTGTGCACGTAGACCTCATGTCTGAGCAGGTGCCAGATGCAACGACACTTGCGAAGATGCGCCATAGCCTTAAAGCGAGAGGGACTCGGCAAAGCTATGCTTCACGACCTGAACTTAGAGCTCGAAAAGGCAGGGATCATGATGCGGGGTGGCTCCATGGTGGATGCGGCCTTCATCTGGGCCTTAAGCTTCACAAAGAACCAAGACCACACACGTAACCCTTAAGGCGCACCAGTCCAAGAAAGGGGGATCCTGGCGTATCGGATACAAGGCGCATATCGGCGTAGACGCTGGCAGCGGCCTTGTGCATGGTGTGGAGACGATCGCCTAGAATGTATCCGACATATCCTGTGGCACATGCACTCGTAAGAAAGTATGGCAGGTTCTGCTGCGCAGACTTTAGGCTATATAGGTATAGCGAAGCGCCCTTAAGGACGCAGCAGACCCACACCTCTCATCTATGCGCTAAACCATGCGCTAAAGCGTTGCAAGGAAGCCTTCGACTACAGAGGGCCTTGCCTGTGCACTCTTCTCCGAGAAGGGCATCGAGTCCAGGAAGGCATCCGTTCGCTCAAAGGTAGAGCATCCCTTCCTTATCGTGAAGCGCCGCTTCTGCCCCTTAAGGAAGCGCTACAGAAGGATAGAGAAGATGCCTGCACACTCAAGTCTGCCTCGTCCTTGCAAACCTTACCCATGTGCATCTCTGCCGGCAGGCTGCATCTCCCGGCTCCCAGAGTCGCTTGATCTATCTTGGAGCCTTCTTGCGGTGCATGGGGCAGGACAAATGCCAGGATAGCGGCTCCTACACGTGCTGGATGAGCATCCTTTTCTGCCTTTCCCGCATTCCGGCCTAGAAAGGCCGTGTGGCCGGTCCCCTCTGACACGTTATGGGGCATTAATCATCGTTTCTCTAGCGGGCTGTGGAGTCGGGTTCACTCGGCTGTGAGCTTGTCGACCACCTCAAGACTGCAAGGCTGCTTAAGCACCATGGCAAGCGCAGGTGCAGGAAGGGTTTTGAGGAGAGAGGCGGGGCAAAGAGTTCGAATGCGCCGAGGGACTCCAGGAGGTGCTTAGGGTCTCCGTCTTCTTCTGCCTGCCCCACCACCCCTGGGAGCGGGGCACCAATGAGAATACCGACGGGTTCTTCAGGGACTGGCTCCCCAAGGACAAAAGCCTCGATGACGCCATAGGTGCCGAGGTTCAGAAGGCCTACAATTCACTCAACCGAGGGCTGTGCAAGCGCCTGAGTTGGAAGTGCCCTGGGAGGTCCACTACCACAAGACGTTGCACTTGCTCTGAGGTTTTACCAGGGTAAATGTTCTCGGTAGTAGATACTATCAAATAAGGTACGTCAGTCCAGCTAATAAGGAATCTTGGGGAGGCAGATCGCTATGGCAGTCGATCAAAAAGTTTTAGATGCAGTTCAACAGATGTGGCACGACTGGAAGGAAAGCGATGATAGACGTGACAGCGGCTTGCCACACGTTTATGAAGGCGTGACGTGCCACGACAATCTCTAGTATGGCAAAGACCCGAAGTGGAATGCGTTCGACATCTACACCCCGAATGATGTTCAAGATGAAATTCCCGTGATCATCGAGATTCACGGCGGCTGGGTCTATGGTACAAAAGAGATGTACCAATATTACGGGATGGGCATGGCTCAACGTGGCTTTGCATTTGTCAATCCTTCGTATGTGTTTGGTCCTGACGTAACGTATCCCGGTGAAGTGGATCAGGTGATGGAATATATCGGTTGGGTAGACCAACATGCCAACGATTACAACTTGGATCGGAACAATGTCTTTGTTGAGGGTGGCTCAGCGTGCGGACAGATGGCTGAACAATTAGATGCCTTGGTTACCAATCCTGAGTATATGAAGAAAATGGGCTACACAATGTCCATCCTAACGTTCAAAGCTTTCTTACTGAATTGCGCAAACACTTAGTCAAATAGGAGACGGAGCCATGAGGAAGAAGAGACCAACAAGGGTTCAGGATACCGTTATCTTCAAAGTTTCATTGCTGTCAATCTCACTGTTCCTGATTATGGCTCCGGCCGTATCACCGGCTCTGCCATTAATGTACAATGCCTTTCCCGGGGTAGATCAAGCAGGCGTAGAGATTCTGGTAACGATTCCCAATCTCGGTATCATTATCGGTCTGATCATCAGTCCTTTTTTAATAGCGGCGATCGGTGAAAAAGCAACGGTTTTGGCCGGCCTCATTGGTACGTTGCTGACAGGCACCTTCCCCATGTATGTTTCTGCCTATATACCGATCTTGATCTCCAGACTCTTGATTGGTGTGAGTATCGGGCTATACAACTCACTTGCTTTGTCGTTGATCCCACGGTTTTACCGTGATGATAAAGGCGAACTTGCAACGATGGTTGGTTTTCAAAATGTCACAGGGAGTTTGGGAGCTGCGATTGCTTCGTTTTTGATCAGTTGGTTGATCACTATCAGCTGGCATGCAGCGTTTGCTGTTTTCTTCTTAGTGATTCCGGTATTTATTGTATTCACCCTCTTCGTTCCGCTTCCGAAAGATAAGAACCAAGAGCAAGGCTCAGCCCAGCCCAAAAAGAAGCAACATATCACGAGCGAGATTGTTTTAATCGCGGTATTGATGTTCCTCTTCTATCTGTTTTACATGCCAGTCTCATATAAATTGCCAGCCTTTGTTATCGCTGAGCATCTTGGGAGCATCAGTAATGTATCAACGCTCACCGGCGTTTTTAATCTGATCTCTATTCCAATTGGTGCATCATTCGGTTTCTTCTTTAAGAGATTGCACGATAAACTGTTTCCGCTTGGCTGTGCAACGATAGCTTTAGGCTTCTTCATCACTACGTTCAGCGTTAACTTCGCGATGCTGATCGTCGGCACCCTCATCATTGGCATTGGCTTTGGCTCGACGACCCCATACCTGTATAATTGGCTTGATCTGGCGGCTCCCAAAGATTCTGTTAATCTGGCAACCACGATTGTTTTGATCGTTGTCAATATCGGCTGTGGCATTTCACCAATGGTCATCAACGTGATGTCTTCAGACCCTAAACAGGACTTGCTGATATCAGCTTGCTTTTTTGCGTTGGGCACTATCTATGGCCTGATCCACTACTTTCATGTTCGTAAGAGCACGGTTAACACCATTATTTAACTCGGTGAATTAGCATTCTGAGTGCGACAGGATAGCGCCAGGCAGAGGTCGTGGCGCACTCCCGAAGGCTGCGATGTTGGTTGTATAAGCCATCATCGAACGTCGAGGGGAAATGCACCATTACACTTATCTTAGCGCCGCTGAGCACAACAAGATCGCGAAGATGTACATCAGGTACTACTCACCCAGCAGCATCGCAAAGGCATCAGGCAAAAGACAGCTCCAGTGTGAGCCGCAAGCTTGAAAGGAACAGCCCACAGGAGAGGCTATGGTGCCTGCGTGGCTCCAAAGGAGGGCAAGTGCGCACCGCGATGCCTGCAGGGCACGCAAGAGGCTGGCTGCACAGGTGAGGCCGCTTCATCGTAGATGAGCATTGGTCGCCCGAGCAAGTGGTGGGCAGGATCTTGTATCGTGAACTTTGTGACCATCTAGCGCGCGACTTTGGCGCCCTGGACTCTCCCCGCACCCAACCAAACGAGCGACTGGAAGGGGAGGTGCCCTGCGAAAAGGAGGGGCAAGATCTAGGTCTCCCAGAAGCTCTTAGAAAGGCTAAGGGAGGCCTTCTGAGCGCTTCTGTCTGGGTAAGTAGGCAAACGACACTGTCATGGGGCCAACCTCTGCGTGCCTGTAGGTCTGCCCGAGTGCTCCTTGTGGCTGCTCGTGGGCAGCAAGGGCGTGTGCGCTACCCAGCTCAGCGTCCTTGAGGGGGTTTCGCTCAAGACGATGACACCTGGTTGCGCCAAGCAGCTCTCCTGGCAGGGCTAAGGTCGCAAAAGCCTTGGGAGGTGTAAAGTTTTGCTTCTGCGAGCCGCACCACCTGTGGCAGAAGCCAATAGTTAAGAACACCGATGTCCTCATCTGTGAGTTCTTCCCCTAAGGGTGTAGCGACTTTTCCTAGGTCTCACACAAGGAGGTGCAACATGTCTTCGATCTGATCTGTGACAGGCCAAGAAAGGTATTAGACTACAGGGCAGCCAACGAGGTCTTTAGGGAGATGGTGCACTCAGCTTGACAATCTGCCTCTTTATTGTGGTATTGATCGTTTCCTATCTGCCTATTCTCGGAATAACGAAGTGACAAACTGGAGACGTCTATGTCCGGAGAAGCCGTGATCGTGCTTATCACTATGGTGGCGTTCATTGCGTTATACGTGGGCATCGGGGTCTACATGATCGTGATAGGTAGACCTAAATTGCTGTATGGGTATCTCTGTGGAAACGCTGACGATAGGGATCTGCCAAAGCTGGCGCGTCTGTGTGGGTATGGTGTACTGTTGGAGACACTGGGTATTGCGTTCTTTTTGTCAATAGGGGAGCTACAACGATGCCCTGGATTCCCGTATGGATGGGAAGCGGCGGCATCCTCGTTGTCGCAGGGATTGTGTTTGCCGGTTACCTTGGTGTGCAGCTCGGCGCGATTATTCACTACAACGGGTCTTTGATCCCCTGATCGGTATATCAGTCTTATCGATTCACCGTTGCGTGCATGAGCGGTTTGGCAGCACGTGAGATATCGTATCGCTGTGCTGATACTTCACAGCCTCAAGGACATAAGTTGCCTTCCGTCTATTGCTCGTAGATAGAAGGCAACTCGACAGAGAGCCTGGGAGCTCATCAATTGCGAGAGTAGTGCCTCTTCGACTGGGGCTTAAGTCTCTTGACAATCAGAGGAAGGTCACTTCGCGCTCCGGATCCTTGTGGATATAGGCCGCTTTCGCAAAGCTTACAAGGATGAGGTAGAGGACCATGATACCCGCGACTGCCACAAGATACCAGCCGGGTAGGGGGCCGAAATCGAGTGCCTCTGCCAGATCGGAGTAGGGCAGAACCGTCCCCAAAACGGACATCCCGAAGGTTGCCCAGAGGACAGGTGGTGCGGCATGCTGACCAATAAAAGGGAGCCCCGGCTCACGCAGTGCATGGATCACCATCTCCTGTGTCCACAGCGATTCGATGAACCAACCCGCATGGAATACCGCAATAAAGAGGGCACGCTGACTGAGCGTAGCGCCAACCCACTCTGCACCGACAACCATCGGGCAGACATACCTGAATAGAAGCGCAAAAGTCACGATGTCCATCAGCGAGGAGACCGGGCCGAAGACGAACATGAAGGGGAGCAATCCCTTAGTCGTCCAGGGGCGTGGCTGCTCACAAGCTCTCTCAGAGACCGTGTCAAAGGGGATCGACACGCAGGAGATCCCGTACATCAGGTCGAGTACGAGCAACTGCAGTGGTAGCATCGGGATAAAGGGCAGGAAGATCGATGCGATCAAGACCGAGAGGATATTGCCAAAGTTGGAGCTCAGGGTGATCTTGATGTATTTCATCGTGTTCACAAAGACCTGGCGACCGAGCAGTACTCCTTCCTCCAGAATCTCGAGGTCACTCTTCAGGAGAATGATATCCGCAGCTTGCTTTGCGACGTCGACGGCGGTATTCACCGAGACGGAGACATCCGCGGCACGCATTGCGGGGGCGTCGTTGATTCCATCCCCCATAAAGGCCACTGTATGCCCTGCCTTACGGAGGGCGCGTATGACCTGTGTTTTGCCTTCCGGCGTGAGCTTTACGAAGATGTCGCATCGGTCAACCTTCTGCGTGAGCTCCTCTGCGCTCATCGACTCTACTTCGCTTCCGTCGAGTACCGTATTAGTGGGAATACCTACCTCCCGGCAGACCGCCTTGGTGACCGCTTCATTGTCTCCGGTCAGCACTTTGACCCTCAGGCCCTGCCTGACTATGCTTGCAACCGTTTCCTTAGCAAACTGTTTGGGTGGATCCAAGAAGGCGAGATAGCCGATCAGAGTCAGTTCGGATTCATCCCGCGCATTGAGTTCGCCGGCAACGCGGGGGTTGTCCTTGTAAGAGATCAGGATGACCCTAAGTCCCTGGGAGTTCAACTTTTTGACCTCGGCGAGGGTCTGCTGACGGTCCGAGCCAGTCAGCGGCGACGCCGTGCCCTGTACTTGCTTATGGGTTGAACAGGCGAGCATCTCTTCTGCGGCGCCTTTGGTGATGAGAACCCGGTGTCCGTCGGTGTGACGGACTACCACGGACATCCGACGCCGCTCAAAGTCGAAGGGGATTTCATCGACCTTCTCGTAGGCCTTGCCGATTGTCTTTATATCGAGCCGTTTTGTTGCCTCAGAGACGATTGCCTTATCCGTCAGATTTCGCATCCCGGTCTGGTAGAAGGAGTTGAGGTAGGAATAGGTAAGTACCTCATCGGATTCCTCAAGCTTCATATTTAGATGTTTCTCCAACACGATGCGATTCTCGGTCAAGGTACCGGTCTTGTCAGTCGCGAGGACGTCAGCGGATCCGAAGTCCTGGATCGCTCCCATCCGCTTCACGATGGTGCCGGCATGGCTCATGAGAATCGAGCCCCGCACCAGATTGCTCGTGACAATGACTGGCAGCATCTCCGGAGTCAGACCGACCGCTGTGGCGATAGCAAAGAGCAGGGCATCAGTCCAGCTCCCTTTGCTGAATCCGTTGATTAGAAAGACGAGTGGTACCACGGCAGCAGTTAAGCCGAGCAGCAGTTTTGAGACCGAGGCGATACCGGTGTCGAAGGCAGTCTGTGAAGATTCATCCTTTGAGAGCGATTGGGCAAGTGCCCCAAAGACCGAATCATCACCGACCGCAAAGACGACGCCCGTGCCGGAGCCGGAAACGACGGTGGTCCCGCCATAAACCACATCCGGGTAATCCAGATAGGTCTCACCCTCTCTAGATGACCCCAGCGGTGTCGCGGTCTTCTCGACCGGAGCGGACTCCCCGTTTAGCGAGCTTGTGGAGCAGAAGAGATCCTTGCTGGCGACCAGCCGCATATCCGCAGGGACCATATCTCCTGCGGCTACAGTGACCACATCGCCTGGTACGATCTCATCGGTTGGAATCTCGGTTGTCTCCCCGTTCCGGGTGACCGCCGCGGTAATCTGAATCTTGTCCAGCAGGCTCTCGACTGCATCGGAGCTGCGTGAGGACTGGACAAAGGAGATGATGGAAGACGCCACGATCATCGTGAGGATGATAATGAAGGTGCTGGGATCGCGCTGGTCGGCGGGTGCTGAGAGCACGTCCGTTACGAATGACATAACTGCCAGAATCAGAAGGACGAGATTAAATGGCGTTGCAACGGCGCGCCACAGCAGCTTCAGCTTGGAATCTTTGTGAGGCCCGGTGATCCGGTTGACCTGCCCCTTCTCGCGGAGTGCTTGTGCCTCCTCGTCGGTAAGTCCGGTGGGGCAGGAATCAAGTTTTCGATAGACGATCTGTTTGGGTTTGCGTGTCAACTCCGCTGCCGTCTGTGCTGACCTGGGAGTCTGCCGTATTAGTTTGGCGGTCCGGTTGGTGTGCCTGATGGGCGTGAGCTTCTTGCTGGCCATAATCACTCTCACTCCTTCCTTTTGAAAATCAACCTCGCATGCGTTGTCTGCGCGAGGTGATCCCCACAGGTGTTTGAAGTGGGATCCCAGATCGTTGTACGGAGAGGTTGCGTCATATGACAAGCGATGTGTCCGAACGGAAACGAAATGACATCCCTGTTTTGATAGATGGGTGCTCTACGTAGCTGAATCAGTTTATCACAGGCGAATTCTCATTGCTAGTGCAACGGCGAGGATGAAAGAATAGCAACCCGGGGTCTCTCACAATATAAAGGGGCGGATTAGTATTCTGAGTGCAACAGGATAGTCCCGCTCCACAGAGACGTGACGCGCTTCTGAAGGCTACGACATTGGTTGTCTCAATCAACGTCGAAAGCTGGAAGGAATGTGCCACTACAAGCATCGTATGCCCACAGGAGAGGAACTGCATAGTCGAGCTGCGTGTGGCACAAGGGAAGCTCCATCGGCTGCATCGCACGCAAGACAGGTAAGGACAGATCCAGCGTTTGCCACAAGATCGCGAAAAACGAGCGGCACAAACGCTTTAGCGCCTGTGCGACCCAAAAGGAGGGCAGCTGCCCGCCCACGGCAGGGAAAAGCCGAAAAGGGGGCACTCAGACTCTGCGCTCGCTCATCGTAAGACGAGCGTTGGTTCCCCAAGCAGGCAGACGACATCTCAGGCTCGAGTATGGTGTCAGCTGCGCCGTTGAGCTTCTCGACTATTCTGCAGGCAGGCCCAGGCCACCACCCTCGAGTTGCCAGGTGTGCCACCATCTGCGCAGGAAGGGGAAGCGAATCTGCAGCAAGAGGCCTAAGACCCAAGGCAAGGTCGAGATCTCACACAGCCTAAAGGATAGGCCCAAGCAGGCAGATGTAGGCTCGCACCTCGGTGACTGGGTAGACGACACGCTTATAGGAGTAGGGCCTGTATGCCTGCTTGCGCTTGCCAACAGAGCGTCCAGGCTCCTTGTCGCGAGAAGATGCCACCACGACAGCGCCGATGTCTTGAAGCTCGAGCTCGGGCATTTGCTGGGCCGTCCCCTCGAGATGCTCACTCCCGAGTGGGGCAAGCAGTTCGCAAGGTATGGCTAAGCTCACAAAGGCCCTTTGAGGCGTGCAGCTCTACTTCTGCGACCCCCACCATCTATGGCAGAAACCGACGGTTAAGAACACTGACGGTCTCATCTGCGAGTTCTTCTTGAAGGGGGCAGACTTTAGCAGGGTAGCAGACGGGGAGGTCCGACATACAGTGGGCCTGATCTGCGACAGGGCGAGGAAGGTCCTGGAATACAAGACAGCCAACGAGGTCTACAAGGGGATGGTGCGCTCAGTTTGACAATCTGCCGGTACAAAAGTCAAACGTTCCAATAGGGTTACAGCTGAGAAATCCCTGATATCACTCCAACGTATGGTTCGTTGTCTGCGTCTGCACAGCCATTGTTCTTGTAATGTCTCCGACAGATTTTAAATGTTTCGTGGAGATAAAAATCTAGCTATTTTGCCTGATTACACCGCTGGTGGCGTTTATGTGATGTATAGTCAACGCATGCATAAATTAGCATTGCATATGCTCCATATATGCATATTCAAAAGGGGATTAGACATGGGTATCGAAGTAGGCATCATTGGGGCGGGCGGCTATGCAGGCATTGAGCTCGTGCACCTCCTGTTAGGGCACCCTACCTTCACCCTCACCGCTATCGCCGACAACACTCTGACAGGTCAGCGGCTCGACGAAGTATTTCCGGCGTTCGTAGGGCAGAGCGATCTGACCTTCACTCATCGCGATGATCCGATCCTCGACACCTGTGACATGGTGTTTTTGGCGGTGCCCCACACCGCATCCTTAGCGATCACGCCGCACTTTATCGCCTCCGGTGTCACCGTGATCGACCTCTCCGCCGACTACCGCCTGCGCGACCCTAAGATCTACGAGCAGTGGTACGGTGTGCCGCATACCTCTCCTGATCTGCTTGGCCAGGCAGCCTTCGGCCTGCCCGAGATCACCGGAGATCAGCTTGCAGCTGCAGCGGACAAACATGCTGCGGGTAACTCGGTGCTCGTTGCCTGTGCGGGCTGTTATCCGACGGCAACTTCGTTATCCGCCTATCCTGCGGTTTCACAGGGATTGGCAATAGGTGATGTCTTCGTTCAAGCCATCTCAGGCGTGACTGGAGCCGGCAAGAAGCCTACGGCACGGACCCATTTTTGCAATGCGGATGAAAATGTCGAGGCCTACGGTGTCAAAGGGCACCGCCATACCCCGGAGATTGAGCAGATCCTGAATCTCCCGGGACATGTTGTCTTTATCCCGCATCTGGCACCGCTCAAGCGCGGCTTGCTCTCAACCGTCACGATCAAGCTTGCACATCCTGTTGAGTTGGATGAGGTATATGCGCTGTACACGAAGTTCTATTCACAGAGCCCGTTTGTGCATGTATTGCCCCAAGGCGTCCAGCCCAAGACCTCGAGTGTAGTTGGCACGAACAACGCCCACATAGGCCTCGAACTCATACGACGATCGGGTGTGTTGGTAGCGACATGCGTCATCGACAACCTGACGAAAGGTGCCGCGGGACAGGCCGTGCAGTGTGCCAATATCGTCTGCGGGCTTAGCCAAGACGAAGGACTCTCCCAGCAGGCCGTGCCCGTGTAGCACACCGAACACGTTTCGAAGATAATCTCTCAATATCAGCTAGCACACCTATAACCGTTACCACAGCGATGGGCGACAGATGCATAAAACTATGCCATTCATGAATAACCTGGAACTGGATTCAATACCTATTTGAAGCCTACGAAAGGACAAATTTCTTATGAATATAACGCATGTGGGACATGGGGGAGTGACGAGTGCACAGGGCTTTGCAGCTGGCGGCATCCACGCCGGACTGCGGAAGAACCCCAGACGCCTCGATCTCGCCCTGGTGGAATCTGATAGCCCGTGCACTACCGCAATGACCGCCACCAAGAACAAGTTTGCTGCAGCTCCGGTTCAGCTTGATCGTCAGGCTCTGGGAACCCCGAGTGTCGGCACTGCGCAAGCCATTCTGATCAATTCCGGTATCGCGAATGCCGCCACTGGGCAGGAGGGCCTCGAGAATGCTGCAAAGATCCGCAAGCTTACCGCTGACACGATCGGTTGTTGCGAGGACGATGTGCTTGTGGCCTCGACCGGCGTGATCGGTGAGCAGCTCAATGTGGCGCCGTTCGCAACGGGGGTGCCTAAGCTGCAGAAAACTATCTCTGCAGACCAAAAAGGTGGGCACGATGCGGCGTGCGCGATCATGACAACGGATACGCATCCCAAAGAGTTCGCGGTGAGCTATAGCGATTCAGGGCTGGACACCACAATCACCGTTGGTGGTATGGTCAAAGGCTCCGGCATGATTCAGCCGAACATGGCGACAATGATTGCCGTCATCACGACCGATCTGCCGATGTCTGAGGGTGCCGCCTACCAAGCGCTCGCCGAAGCCGTGGGCCACAGCTTTAACAAGGTCACGGTTGATTCGGATACCTCGACTAATGACACCTGCGTGCTGATGGCAAGCGGGGAGGCTTGCCCCAAGAATACGGTACCGATCGAAGCGAACTCGAAGTCATATGCACAGTTTGCCCAGGCGCTCGACCGGGTCACACAGCATCTTGCCCGGGAGATCGCCGCAGACGGGGAAGGCTCCACCAAGCTTGTCACGGTCAATGTGTACGGGGCGGCCAACGATCAGGATGCAGATAAGGCTGCGCGGGCAGTCGCAAATTCACCGCTTGTCAAAACCGCGATCGCTGGCCGCGATGCCAACTGGGGCCGTATCGCCGGAGCGCTCGGTAAGAGCGGGGCTGCATTTGACAGTTCCAAGGTCGACATCGATATGATGTCGATTCCAGTAATGCAGAGTGGTATGGCTGTCGAGTTCGATGAGGACAAGGCCGCAAAGGCTTTCGAGGACCCGGAGATCGTCCTCGATATCAACCTGCGTGCAGGATCTGCCTCCACCACGGTGTGGACGTGTGATTTGACCCACGGCTACATCACGATCAATGCGGACTATAGATCATGAGGATGGCAAGGGACATCCGCGCTTCCAAAGAGCGGCACAGCAGAGTCGGGCAGGTTCTAGCGGAAGCTCTGCCTTGGATCCGGTCTGCGACCGGTAAGACGATTGTGATCAAATACGGCGGCTCCGCAATGGTGGACGAGCAGCTGCGCGCTCAGGTGATGGCTGATGTGGTGCTCCTCAAGATCATCGGGATGAACCCTGTGATTGTGCACGGCGGTGGGAAAGCCATCTCCGAGGCGATGAAGCGGCTCAATCTGCCGGTCTCCTTCAAGGACGGCCTCAGGGTCACCGACGACGAGGCGATGGAAGTTGTGCGGGCGGTGCTCGTAGGGCAGGTCAACCAGGATCTGGTCCGCGACCTCAACCGCCACGGGAATCTGGCGGTTGGACTTTCAGGGGTCGACGGTGGCACCGTGATGACGGAACCGCTCTCGCCCGAGCTCGGACACGTCGGACGTGTAACCGCAGTCAATGCGGGACTCATTAACGATATCGTGGCGGATGCCTACATCCCAGTCATTGCCAGTATCGGTATGGGCCAAGACGGCACCTACTACAACATCAACGCCGACATCGTAGCTGGAGAGGTAGCGGCGGCGATTGGAGCCCACAAGATCGTCTTCCTGACCGATGTCGACGGCCTGTACGAGGACTTCTCTGACAAGAATTCGCTTATCTCACGTCTCACAGAGGACGAGGCGAAAGCGATGCTCACAAGTGGCAACGTCGGGAAGGGCATGATCCCGAAGGTGCGCAGCTGCATCACGGCGCTCGATGCCGGGGTGCCGCGCGCCCACATCGTAAACGGCACCATCCCCCATGTCTTACTGCTTGAGCTTTTGACTGACGAAGGTGCTGGCACAGTATTTGTGGGCGACGAGGCTGACCAGAATCTGGACCTGCATCCACTCGGGAAGTTCGCTGAGAAGCTGGTAGACAACGCCGACGACCGCACCGTGCCTTCAAGTGGAGTGGCAGCGGGCGCCTCACTCGGCGCGGATGCTCCAACGCCCACACAGCCGAAACCTGACATCAAAGAATAGGAGCGAGCGATGTCATTAGAAGAACAACAGAAGCTTGAAGACAAATATCTGATGCATACAATCAACCGACTCCCCGTTGAGTTCGTGCGAGGGTCTGGCATGCATCTGTGGGATGACAAAGGAAAACAGTACACCGATTTCCTCGGGGGGATCGCCGTGTGCAGTTTGGGGCACTGTGATCCGGATGTCGTGAAGGCGGTGCAGGATCAAGCCGCACAGCTCATGCACGTGTCGAACTACTTCTATATCGAGCATAGGGGTGAGGTAGCCAAAGAACTGAGCGACCTGCTGGATCGGGAGGCGCCCGCCGACAAGGCGACCGGATGGAGGACCTTCTTTGCCAACTCCGGCGCCGAAGCTAACGAGTGTGCGATCAAATTGGTCCGCATGCACGCACACAACACACATTCTGGTGCCACCAAGATCGTGGTCCTCAAAAACAGTTTCCATGGCCGCACGATGGAGACGCTTGCCGCCACCGCCCAGCCTGAGAAACAGGAAGCTTTTCAGCCGATGCCTGGTGGGTTTATCGTAACCCCGATCAACGATTTAGATGCTCTCCAGCATCTCTTTGACCAAGAAGGCAATCAGATTGCGGGTATGCTCGTGGAGTGCATCCAAGGAGAAAGTGGTGTTCACCCCTGCACGCCGGAGTTCCTTCAGAAAGCCGAAGAGCTTACGCACAGTGTGGGCGGACTCTTTGTGTGCGATGAGGTACAGTGTGGGATGTTCAGAACCGGCAAAGCCTTTGGTTTCCAGAACTATGGGATCGTGCCCGATGTGGTGGCGATGGCAAAGGCGATTGCCAACGGCTTTCCGATGGGTGCCTGCGCAGCGAGGGGTGAGGCAGCCAATGACTTCGGCCCGGGCGACCATGGCTCCACCTTCGGCGGCAGCAATCTCGCTATCGCTGCCTGTGCAGCAACGCTTCCCAAGCTCGCCGATCCTGCCCTTGCTAAAAATGTACAGATGACTGGTGCCTATCTGCGCGAGCAGCTTGCAAAACTGCCGGCGGTAGTCCAGGTCCGTGGTTTGGGTCTGATGGTCGGCTGTGATCTCGATGAGAAGTACAATGCCTGTGAGGTAGTGTCCAAAGCGCTCGATGAGGGGTTCGTCCTCAACGCGACCGGACCTTCGACGTTACGCTTCGTTCCGCCACTGATCTGTTCGATATCCGATATTGATGAGTTGATTGTTGCACTGGGGAAGATGCTTGTATGAGCCGAAGAAGTGAGCGCCAACGCGCCATACGTCAGTTGGTCCGCACACAACAGATACATACGCAAAACGAAATCGTGAGGAATCTAGGCGAGCTTGGCTTTGACTGCACCCAGACGACGATTTCGCGTGACATTGCCGATATGGGTCTTCTGAAATCGGATAGGGACTTTTATCAGCTACCGGAGGATAAAAAGCTCTCGCAGCTGGTCTCTAACATGGTGAAAACCGTGGAGTGCGCCAAAAACATCATCGTGGTGCATACCTACCCGGGCAGTGCCCCGGCGGTAGCCGGGGCAATCGACGCAGCAGCGCTTGACCATGTATTGGGTACGATAGCCGGAGACGACACCATCTTTATCCTGGCAAATGATGCAACTTCCGCCCGTCAAGTGGGTAGTCTGATTGATACCCTCGTGCCACAGCACTGAGCCTGTAGCACGAGGAGTGTTCGATTCGAATGTCTGGATAGAACGTCCCTATTGTTAGAACTGATTTTGCCGCACAGTCGTTGAAAACATGACCGAAGGATTTCCTCATGTACTAGAGGTGCCGCCGGTTCTGTGAAGTGTCCGAACCTGTAAGATAGGGAAAGCCTGATCCTTTCTGAACCCCTTCCCGTACAGACAGTACCATTGAAGGGCATGCAGCCTCGCAGACGATACTCCTGTACCATTGTACCGGCGTGTCACAGCTAAGCGACCGAGGGCCTGCTCCTCGCTGTACCACGCGACGAACTTCTCGGCGGTCACCCTTAAGCTCTGGCGGGTGTACTGTACTCCTCCTGCCGCAGGCATTTGCTCTTGAGTGTGCCGAGCCATCTTTGCATGAGGGCGTCGTCCCTTCATCTGACCCTTTCTGTTCAGGCTCTGCTCCACATGCATGGAGGCGAGCAGTGAATGCGTACGTATCAGAGCCAAACACACCTCTCTGCTCAAAGTTCATGATGGAGAGGGTCACGTGCTTCGTGAAGGCCTGCCTGGCGCAGGCGACAATCTCTTTGGCACGCATGGTGTCAAAGGGCTTCCAGCAGACGATGTAGCGGCTGAACCGATCGATGACGGTCGCCAAGGTAGGTGTGCCTTTCCCTGTCTGGATATAGGTGATGTTTGTGGAGCAGACCTGGT
Source organism: Atopobium sp. oral taxon 416 (assembly GCF_018128285.1). Classification (NCBI taxonomy): domain Bacteria; kingdom Bacillati; phylum Actinomycetota; class Coriobacteriia; order Coriobacteriales; family Atopobiaceae; genus Atopobium; species Atopobium sp. oral taxon 416. The sequence continues at coordinate 1,727,122 of NZ_CP072380.1, read as the reverse complement.
TGGGGAAGAGGACCTTCCTGCCCTTTAGCAGATACGAGACCCACCTCGACTCCCTGCTGGGTGTCGAGAGCGGGCAGCAGGGGCAGATACCTATGAGCTTTCTCAGCCTGTAAGCAGGTGGCACATGCCTCGCCCTGCTTCCCTAGGGAAACGATGATTAATTCGCCTCGATGAGGTCACTGGGGCCACACGCTGTAGGCCGCCTGTTCAAAATGTCTCGAACCACGCAGTGCCCATACCCACATAGATGCCTATCTGCCTGCGGATATGTTATAATTACAGCAACGTATTCCAGCATATCCAAAAGACAGATATGGGCAGCCAGATGAGCTTTTAGGACCTTAAATCCTAAGGTCTAGGGAGAAAGACTAAGCGAGAGGCACACCTGGAGCGAATGGATGTAATCGTTGCGTGGGACAGCTGGATTGCACTGGTAGATACCAGCTACCACGGACAGGCTCTTGTCAGGCATGTGCGCGCTGCAAAGACGAAGCTTTAGGCTGTATCCTGCTTTAGGTCATGTTTGCTCTCTTAAGACGAGGAAACTTAAGGATGCTATCCTGGATTGCTACTCCTGGCAGCGCTTCTGTGCACGCAGACCTCATGCAAGCGCAGGTGCCAGATGCGACGACACTTGCGAAGATGTGCCATAGCCTTAAAGCGAGAGGGACTCGGCAAGGCTTGTGCTTTGCACCTGGACTCAGAAGCTCGAAAAGGCAGGGATCACGGTACAAGGCGGCTCCATGGTGGATGTGACCTTCACCTGGGCCCTAAAGCTCCACGAAGGACAAGGACCATGCGCGTAACCCTTAAAGCGCACCAGTCCAAGAAAGGGAAGACCTGGCGTATCTGATACAAGGCGCATATCGGCGTGGATGCCGCAGGTGGCCTTGTGCATGGTGTGGAGACGATCGCCTAGAATGTATCCGACATATCCTGTGGCACACGCACTCGTAAGGGAGTATGACAGGTTCTGCTGCGCAGACTTTAGGCTATATAGGTATAGCGAAGCGCCCTTAAGGACGCATAAAGACCCACACCTCTCATCTATGCGCTAAAGCGTTGCTAAGAAAGCCTTCGACTAGAGAGGGCCTTGCCTGTGTGCTCTTCTCCGAGAAGGGTATCGAGTCCAGGAAGGCATCCAGCCGCTTAAAGGTAGAGCATCCCTTCCTCATCGTGAAGCGGCGCTTCGACCCCTTAAGGAAGCGCTACAGGAGGATAGAGAAGATGCCTGCACACTCAAGTCTTTCTCGCCCTTGCAAACCTTACCCATGTGTATCTTCTGCCGGCAGGCTGCACCTCCCGGCTCTCAGCGTCGCTTGATCCGTCTTGGAGCCTTCTTGCGGTGCATGGGGCAGGACAGATGACAGGATGGCGGCTCCTGTACGTGCTGGATGAGCAACCTTTTCTGCCTTTCCCGCATTCCGGCCGCGAAAAGTCGTGTGGTCGGTCCCCTCTAACACGTTATGGGGCATTAATCATCGTTTCCCTAGGGAGCAGCGATGGTCCTTGACCGGACAATGTGTCTCTCCCGAATACGCTTGAATACCGTGATTGCTGCGGACAGAGACCCCGCTCAGACGAATAGGCGACAGCCGGATTATCAACGCACTGCAAGAGGGGATTTAGCGTGGTTATATATGTTGTGTTCAGATGGGTATTCTATACTCAATCTGTATGTATAAACCAGAAATGAGAGGACGAGTCATGGCTGAGGAGGCAAAGGACCCGAAGAAACTCTTCAATATGTATGTAGCGCACGTGGGCATCAACGCTTCGACCGACGAAGAAGTAGAGTCCATTATGAGGATTCACGCGTGAAGAATCCGGACGGCTCGACCTTCTTGGTATATTTCAAACATGAGATTGCAGGCTTTGCAATCCACCTGACTGTTCAGAAGTAGTGGGAGTTTTTATCTTTGATTGTACTTGCAGATAAGATAACGAAATCATTTGGCAGCCGCGTCCTCTACGCGGCTGCTACCTTGCAGCTCAACGCAGGGGAGCGCTGGGCTCTCGTTGGCCCCAACGGAGCGGGTAAGACGACCTTTTTGCATATTCTGATGGGTCTGGAGACCCCTGATGAGGGGACCGTGTCCTTTGCAAAAGGTACCACCATCGGCTACCTGGAGCAGGAGACGGAGATCTCGGGAGACAAGACAGCACTACAGGAGGTTATCGACTCCGCCAAAGAGGTCAAGCACTGGGAGAGAAAAGTCCACGAACTTGAGAACAAGATCTCGGTGACACCCGAAGGCGACGCGCTCAACCATCTGCTTGAGGACTATGCGCACGCCCAGGAGCGCTTTGAGACGTTCGGCGGCTACGAGCTGGATTCCCGTGCCCGCCAGATCCTCACTGGTCTCGGATTCCCGGTTGAGGATCTCGATAAACCTGCAAAAGATTTCTCCGGTGGCTGGCAGATGCGCATTGTGCTCTCGAAGCTGTTGCTGAGGAATCCGGATCTGTTGCTGCTCGACGAGCCGACCAACCATCTGGACTTGGAAAGCGTCCAGTGGTTTGAAAAGTTCCTCACCTCCTACAAGGGTGCTGTCCTGATTGTCTCACACGATCGTGCCTTTATGGATGCCTGTGTCTCTCATGTAGCCGCTATCGAAAACCGATGTATTACCACCTACGTGGGCAACTACAAGAGCTACCTCAAGCAGCGTGAGGATAACCTGGAGCAGATGCGCGCCAAGCGTGCTGCTCAGGAACGTGAAATTGCACACATGCAGGTCTTTGTGGACAAGTTCCGCTATAAGCCGAAGAAGGCTGCCCAGGCGCAGGAACGCATGAAGCGTATCGAGCAGATCAAAAAGGAGCTCGTGATCCTGCCTGAAGGCACCAAACACGTACACTTCAAGTTCCCGGATCCTCCCAGGACCGGGGATGAAGTGGTCTCGCTCAAGGAGGTCTCCAAGTCCTTTGGGGACAACCATGTGTACAAAGATGTGAATCTCTCCTTCTACCGGGGAGATCATGTCGCGCTGGTGGGTCCCAACGGCGCCGGTAAGTCAACGATGATAAAGTTGATCTGTGGGATCTTCAAGCCTGACACTGGAACCATCACGTTGGGGCAAAATGTCACTCGCGCCTATTATGCGCAGCACCAGCTGGAAGAGCTGCACTCCGGCAACACCGTGATGCAGGAGATCGACTCGGCTGCCCCGGGTTGGACGAGCTCGCAGGAGCGCAAGCTCTTGGGTGCCTTCCTCTTCCACGGGGACGATGTGGACAAGCGGGTCTCAGTCCTCTCCGGCGGCGAGAAGGCACGACTTGCACTTGCCAAGATGCTTGTCGAGCCGGCGCCACTCTTGCTCTTCGATGAGCCGACCAACCACTTGGATATCGACTCGGTCGATATCCTGGAGGATGCCCTCAAGGATTTCCCGGGCACGATCATCCTGATCAGCCACGATGAGCACCTGGTGCGCACCATCGCAAACAAGGTTGTGGATATCCGTGACCACAAGGTGACGCTCTACGATGGGGACTACGAGTACTACCAGTGGAAGCGCACTGAGCTGGAAGCCCAGGCGCAGGGTGACAGTAACAAAATCCCTGCTTCTGAGAAGAAACAGGCGCCGAAAGTCGAGAAGATCAAGGAGCAGAAACGTGCGGAGGCCGGAGCCCGCCATCAGCGTCAGAAAGCGTTGCGCAAGGACAAGAAGCGGCTCGCGGAGATTGAAGCCGCGCTCGATCCGGCGCATGAGCGCTACGACGAGCTGATGAAGCAGATGGCGGACGAGAAGCTCTACAACGACACCGACAAATTCAATCAGTGCATGCAGGAGTACCAGGCACTGAGCAAAAAGATCCCAAAGCTCGAAGATGAGTGGCTGGACCTTTCGACCAAAATTGAGGAAGCTAGCAAAGCATGAATAACAGGCAGATGATGTTCATTCTCTCCCGGGTAGCTTTTTGGCTGGGCATTACCTGGTTTGTGATGGTCGTGATCGTAGCTGTCTACAGCGGTACCTCACGTCTTGTGATCGTCAACCTCACCGATGCCCTGTCACATCTCCTGATTCCCGCCCTAAGGGGTATGCTGGTATACCCGTTGCCGTTTGGGGGTAGTCTGCGCGGTGACTTCATTATCGCTGGGGTAATCCTGATGATTATCAGTAAACTATTGAGCTACTATGCCGATCGTGCCCAAGCCTGAGGAAGGATAGGACTTGTACACTTCGTTTTCTTTATTGACTCTGATCAGCGCCGTCATTGAGGTGGCGCTTTTGATGTTCTCTGCAATCGTGCACGAGGTTGCCCATGCATGGACCGCAGATAAACTGGGCGACCCGACCGCACGGGAAGCGGGGAGACTCACGCTCAATCCGCTTAAGCACATCGATCCCTTTGGCTCGATCATCCTGCCGCTGATCATGGTGGTGCTGCGTGGCCCGGTCTTCGCTTACGCAAAGCCGGTCCCGTACAGTCCCTACCGGCTGCGCAATCCCGGCCGTGATGACGCGCTTGTCGCGGCAGCGGGCCCGATCTCGAACATGATCCAAGCGCTCGTCGGTGCCCTGACCTTTCGCATCATCGATGCGAATGTGGTGTTTACCGGCTACACCGGCTGGTTCTGGGTGCTCTATGTCCTTTCCGCCTATGTGGAGGTCAACCTGAGCTTGGCCTTCTTCAATATTCTGCCGTTGCCTCCGCTGGACGGCTCAAAGCTGATCCTGCCGCTGCTGCACGGTGAGGCCCGTGACCGCTATTACCAGATCCAGGCTTATGCGCTGCCGATCCTCTTTATCCTGCTCTACCTGTTGCCGATCATCTTCCATGTGGACCCCTTGGGCATCTACCTCAACTTCACTGTCGACAACCTCTCGAACTTGCTCTTAGGGGCCTGATCGAGCATGCCATCGTATCGTGTCCACACGCAGGGGTATACTGGCCCGTTTGACCTGTTGCTGCAGCTTGTCACCCGTAAGCGTATCGCAATTGGCTCGATCTCGATCGCCGAGGTGACCGACCAGTACCTCGAAGAGATCAACCGCATGCAGGATCTTGACTTGGAAGTCGCGAGCGACTTCGTGCTCGTGGCTTCTATGTTGCTGGCAATCAAAGCGGCCTCACTGGTCCCAGATGAATCGGTGGAGGAGGATTCCGGAGACGACGAGGACGCCGAGTTTTCGAACATGACGACCGAGGAAGCTCGGGAAGTCCTGATTCAGCGACTGATCGTCTACAGACAGTACCGCAATGCTGCAGCGGCACTGGGGAGCCGGATGGAGTCCACCTCACAGATGATCCCGAGAACGGTGGGCCCGGACCCTGAATTCCTGAACCTGATGCCCGACTATACGAGGGGGATCACAATCACCTCACTTGCTGTGATCTGTGCAGATCTGCTCTCACACCGCCAGCACTTCCTGCTGGAGGCAGAGCATATCGCTTTGAAGCGAGTTCCCCTTGCTCTCGTTATGGCCTCCGTCGACCGTTTCACCGCCTCCCGTGGAAAGTGCACCTTCGAGGAGGCGCTGCAGGGGAGCAAAGATCCTGAGCATGTGGTGGCAGCCTTTCTGGCGATGCTGACCCTCTGCCACCGGGGATCGCTTCAGATACACCAACAGGAGAACTTTGCTCCGATCGAAATTGTCCGGGTCCAAGGGGCACCGGCGTATAATCCCGATGAGGGCTTAGACGAATATGGGGAGGATTAAGCAGTGAGCGATTTGGAAGTATCGGATTCAGGATCGCTGAAAGGTGCGCTCGAAGCGCTGCTCTTAGTCTCCTCGGATGCGGTGTCCGCGATAGAGTTAGCTAAGGTGACCGGAGCCCGACCGGGCGAGGTCGAAGAAGCCTTAGCAGATTTGTCTGCGGAGTATGCAGACAAGAACCGTGGTATACAGCTGCGTGAGGTTGCAGGCGGCTGGCGTCTCTTTACCCACCCGGCCTACCACGATCTTGTTGAGTCCTACGTCCTTTCCTGGGATACAAGGAAGCTCTCGCAGGCAGCTTTGGAGACCCTGTCGGTCATTGCCTACCAGCAGCCTGTCACCCGTGAAGGGGTCAAGGCGGTGCGCGGTGTCAACTCCGAGGGCGTGATCAATTCCTTGATTGAAAAAGGCCTGATTAAATCCCTTGGTCGCGACCCTCAGCAGGGCAACGCAATCACCTATGGGACGACGAAAGCGTTCCTGGAGCAGTTTGGGCTCCGCAGCCTCAAAGACCTGCCCGACCTGGAAGACTTTGCCCCGGATGAGGAGTCAAAGAGATACATCCGTGAGCGGCTCTCTGATGTGCCCTTATCCACTTCGCCTGAAGAAGCTGACGAGGATATGGAAGAGGAAGATGAGCTCTTAGATACCGGATCCGACCTCCTTTTCAATTCAGCGGATGACCAAGAGACTACAGAGGGGGAGCATGGCGGAGAATAATAAGCTGTATCCCCTGCGCCTCCAGAAGTTCTTAGCTCGCGCCGGTGTTGCCTCCCGCAGAGGCTCTGAGAATCTGATGACCGCAGGGCGGGTTACCGTCAACGGCAAGGTTATCACAGAACTCGGGTCGAAGGTGGATCCGACTGAAGATGTGGTGTGCGTCGACGGACACCAGGTAAAGATGGCAACGCATGCAGCCTACCTGATGCTCAATAAACCGGCAGGGTATCTGACCACGATGGCAGACCCCCAGGGGCGGCCCTGTGTGGCCAGCCTGGTACCCACTGACAGATATCCCGGTATTTTTCCAGTGGGCAGACTCGACAAAGACACCACAGGCCTTCTGCTCTTCACCACGAATGGCAATGCCTCACAGCAGCTTCTACACCCCTCAAAGCACGTGTGGAAGCACTACGTGGCAGTCATTGAAGGTAGGTTAACGCCTAAAAATATCGAGAAGCTCAAAGCGGGTGTTATGCTTGCGGATGGAAAAGCACAGCCTGCTGAAGTCGATTTCCCCAAAGAGGGAAGCGCCTCCTATGAGGCGCTCGCCCCGTTTGGATTACGGATCGGCCAAAGCGTCGTGGGACTTACCATCCACGAGGGGAGAAAGCACCAGGTGAAACGGATGCTGCGTGTGGTGGGGCACGATGTGGTCAAGCTGCACCGTGATTCCTTTGGGCCGTTGCATCTGACCAATGTCGAGATGGGACACTGGAGGATGCTGACCGCATCGGAGCAGCAGCAGCTTGAGTACGAGATTGATGAGAGGATGAGAGGATAATGGCGGACTTGCAACGCATCTTAGTCATGCGCCATCCCCAGACGACGGCAAATGTGAATCAGACGCTTTCCGGGAGGCGCAATGTCGGTCTCTCCGAAAAGGGGGAAGAACAGGCTAAGCGTGCCATTGAGGCACTTGTGATCTGGAAGCCCGACCGGATCCGCTGTTCTCCATTGAAGCGCTGCACTGCCTTGGCCTTTGAGGCTAGCAGACGGTTGGGCATTGAAGCCACTGTTGAAAACCGTCTGATCGAGATGGACTTCGGCGCCGCTGAAGGACTCTCCGCCCAAGATGCCGCTAAGCACGGTTGGAAGTTCCCCTGGCCTGTGGATGAGAACGGACACTCGATTGTCGCTCCCGGCGGTGAGAGCTACGAGCACGCCTTAGCACGAATCCAAAGCCTGCTGGAGGATATGAAGTCCTATCGCGGACGTACCGCCCTCGTGACCCACGGCGGTATCTCCAGAAGCATCCTGCGCGCCGTCTACAAGATCCCAGCCCAGACCTTTTGGCGGATTCAAATTTCCAATGCCTGCTCGTTTGTGCTTTCCTGGGATGGCAAGCGCTACTATTTAGCTGCGCTCGGCCTCACACCGGAAGAGGTTATCCGCCGCACGAAAGAGAACGTGGTTAAAGATCTGGACAACTGGGACGGAGACGCAAAATGAAGGTTGCAATCGATGGGCCGGCAAGCTCGGGCAAGTCGACGGTCGCGAAGGCCCTTGCGCGCCGTCTCGGCTTCACCTATCTGGATACCGGCGCCATGTATCGCGCCTGTGCGTTGCGCTGTGAGCGCCACCATATCGACTTCTCCGATCTTGATGCACTCACAGAGTGCGTCAAGGATATTCAGATCACATTCGGACCGTTTACCGATAAGACTCAGGTCTTTCTCGATGGAGAAGATGTCTCCGACGCGATCCACACCGCCCAGGTCGACAAGGATGTCTCGGTCGTCTCTGGCATTCAGGCGATCCGCGATCAGATGGTGGCCCTCCAGCGGAAACTGGGCTCTGAGGGCAACGTTGTCGTTGAAGGTCGCGACATCGGCTCCGTCGTCTTTCCGGATGCGGAAGTCAAAGTCTTCCTGATTGCAACCGCAGATGCTCGCGCCCACCGCCGGGCAGTCGAGCGTGCCGGCGGGGATACTGCGACGGGCAAAACCGCGCAGGTCAACCCTGATGAGGAGCAGGCGATCTTGAAAGACATCGAGCGCAGAGACAAAGTGGATTCCTCCCGCGCCTCCTTCAAACTGGAGCCGGCGCCGGGCGCTGTCACGATCGATTCCTCTGACTTGAGTGTCGAACAGGTCGTCGATCAGATTGAGGAGCTCGTAAAAAAGGCTCAAACAGTTTCAAAGCCTGCAACCGAGAGGGAAGCCGAAACAGTATCTCAGCCTTCATCGAATACGAAGCCTCAGGCCTCGAAGCCCTCCTCAGCGGAGAAAAAGCCTGAGACCTCTTCGAAACCAGCTCCGATAAGGAGGGCGAAGCGTGACACAAGGTCCACGTTTGAGCCGATGAAGTCCTTTGGCCACTACAAGATCAAGGATTACTACGATCATGGGATGAAAGAGTTCCCGCTCGGTTCCCGGGCCTTCTTAGCAATCTCTGAGAATGCGACCTGGCTTTACACCAAGATCGTGTTTCCGTGGAAGGTGGAGCAGGCCGAGAAGTTCTGGAAGGGCTGGAAGCCCGGTTCTACCGGTCGTGTACTGGTGATGAACCACGTGTCAATGCTCGACCCGGTCATCCTCTCGATGCTGCTCTACCACCACGGGATCCGTATCCACCCGATCTCAAAGAGTGAATTCGATAAGAACAGATTCGTCTCTTGGGCCTTCTCCCGCTATGGCTGCATCCCGGTGCACCGTGGCACTGCAGACCTCAAAGCGATCCGCCATGCCCGTGACGCCTTAAAGAAAGGCGATTGGATCCTGGTCTTTCCGGAAGGGACCCGCATCAAATCCGACGATCAACCGGTCACGATCCACGGTGGGTTTGCGCTGATGGCGCAGCTCGCCAATGCGACGGTACAGCCGGTCGCAATCGTCGGTGCCCGCGATATAACCCCGAAAGGTACGCATTTTCCACGGCCAAGAAGGGTATTTTTAAAGGTAGGGGACGAAATTCACTTCGAGGATTTAGGCATCGAAAAAAAGCATGACCAAGTCGACGCAATGGAGAAATTGGCGATGGACAAGGTATATGAGCTCCGTGCCGAGCTCAGGAAAGAGCACCCGGGGAAGATGTAGGGGATATGGCGACAATCAGCATTGCACAGGAAGCAGGGATGTGCTTCGGGGTGGCGCGAGCCTTGAAGATGGTACGCAAAGCCGCGGCAGCCGCTGATGGTCCGATTGCGACGCTGGGACCGCTGATCCACAACCCACAGGTCGTCGACGACTTGGCCCGTCAGGGTGTCTCGGTCGCCACCGATCCCAGGCAGCCTCAAGGCACTACCCTTGTGATCCGCGCGCACGGCGTGGGTCCCGACACGCTCAAAGAGGCCCAGGAGGCCGGTGTCAAGGTCGTTGATGCAACCTGCCCCTATGTCACAAAAGTGCATCACATCGCGGGGCAGCTCTCCCATGGAGGCTACACGGTGCTTGTTGTCGGTGAGCGCGGACACGCTGAAGTTGAAGGCACAATCGCCCATGCCTCGGGCGCTCAGGTCGTCAACAGCGCGCAGGACGTGCAGGCCTTGGCCCACTCAGGAGAGTTGGGCCGCAAAGTGGGTGTCGTGGTGCAAACTACCCAGACCGTCGAGAAGCTGACTGAGGTCACTGCGGAGCTTTTGCGCCACTGTATAGAGCTGAGGATCTACAATACGATCTGTGAAGCCACCTCAAAGCGGCAACAGGCTGCGGCCGACCTTGCCAAGAAATCAGATGTGATGATCGTGATCGGTGGCAGAAACTCGGCAAATACTACCCATCTGGCAGAAATATGTGCGAATTTCTGTCCCAAAACGTATCATATTGAGCAAGCAGGCGAGCTTCAATCGACCTGGTTTGCTGGTGCGGATCGCATCGGTATCACCGCAGGTGCCTCCACACCACCAGAGCAGATTCAATCAGTCTGCGATGCTATCGAAACTGTAACTGCCCCGTAAACGTATCGTCTCGCCAGCAAGGAGTTAGCTATGCCACTGCCCATGGTTGCTATCGTTGGCCGACCGAATGTTGGGAAGTCAACGCTCGTAAATCGCCTCAGCCAAACCAAAGATGCTATCGTCCACGAGTCCCGCGGTGTAACCCGCGATCGCTCCTATCACTTCTGCGATTGGAACGGCCGTCAATTTACGCTGATCGACACCGGCGGCGTAGAGGTACAGAAGAGTGGCAACGTCTTTGCGTCTTCAATCCGTGAGCAGGTCATAGCGGCATGCAAGGAGGCCCAGGTTATCATCTTCCTTGTTGACGCTACGTGCTCCGTTTCCGAAGAAGACGAGGAAGTTGCGCGCATCGTGCGCAGATCCCCCAAACCGATTTTCCTCGTTGCCAACAAATGTGACAATCCCGCCCGTGAGCCCGACCTGTGGGAATTTGACGCCCTCGGAGTCGGACAAGCCCGCGCGATCTCCGCAAATCACGGCTATGGTACCGGGGACCTGTTGGACGATATTGTGGCAGTGTTGCCGGCAGAGATGACTGGAAACGATGAGGACGATGTGGATACCCTCAACATCGCCGTTGTCGGCCGCCCGAATGTGGGCAAGTCCTCGCTGACCAACGATCTTCTGGGCAAGAGGCGCTCGATCGTCTCCGATGTGGCAGGCACTACCCGTGATGCAATCGACACCGTCTTTGAGCGCGATGGGCAGCTCTACCGCTTGGTCGATACCGCCGGCATACGCAAGAAGAACACCGTGCATGAAGACATCGAGTACTATTCGATGATCCGTGGCCTTGAAGCGATGGACCGCGCCGACGTGGTCTTGCTGGTGATTGACTCCGTTGACGGCGTGACTGAACAGGATCAGAAGATCGCAGAGATGGCGATCGACCGTGGTTGTGGCATGGTTATCCTGCTCAACAAGTGGGATCTCGTCCGTGACAGCCAGGCACGTCAGGAAGTGACCCGAAGCGTCCAGAAGCGGCTCTCTTTTGCCCAGTGGGCAGAGACCCTGCGCATCTCCGCAAAGACGGGGCGCGGCGTCGATAAGGTGCTGGACTTAGCAAACAAGGCTGCCCGTGCCCGTGACATCACGATCTCAACGGCCCATCTGAATCGGGCCATGATAGAGATCCGCAAGAGCGGCTATACTGTCGTAAAGAAGAATAAGCGGCTCAAGGTCAATTACATCACCCAGACCGGGCATCGGCCTCCAGTGTTCACGATCTTCTGCAACATGCCTGAACTTGTCTCCGATAACTATCGGCGCTTCATTGAAAACAGATTGAGGGGAGCGTTCGATCTGAAGGGGACGCCGATACGTCTGCGTTTTCGGAGAAAGGATATGCGTTTATGACAGGGAAGATGGTTCTGTGGCTCCTACTTAGCTGCGTGGTTACCTACTTTGTGTGCGGCATCCCGTTTGGGTTGATCGTCGGCTCCAAAGAGGGCCATATCGATATCCGCCGCGTCGGCTCTGGCAACATCGGGACTACCAATGTGGCCCGCTCAGTCGGTGCCAAAGCTGCCGGCTTGACACTGCTCCTCGATGCGCTGAAAGGATTTCTCTCCACACTGATTTGGTCGCATGTTTTTGCCAATGTCCTCTTTATGGGGAACTTTGAGCGCATGGCCCCAACCGCGGATTTCGGATGGATGCCCTCGATCATTTTCCTGTTTGCAATCATCGGTCACGTCTTCTCCCCGTATCTAAAATTCAAGGGCGGCAAAGGCATTGCGGTTGGCTTCGGTGCGGCGTTGGGCTATATCCCTGCTGTGGCAATGGGATTGTTACTCGTCTTCTTGGTGGGTGCCGTCCCTTCGCGCTATGTTTCGGTCGGTTCTATCTCCACCGCGATCTCGCTTCCGATCTGGGCGGCGATCTTCGGTTATGCTCCCACGACGATCTACCCCTTGATCATCATCACCCTGATCGTTGTCTGGGCGCACCGGGAGAACATCAAAAAGCTTGCCCACCATCAGGAGAAGCATTTCTCGTTCCACCACTCAGGCGACAAGGATAAGAACGCATGAAGGTAGCGGTTATAGGCCTAGGATCATGGGGCACTGCAGTCACCGGACTCGTAGCGCCCCATGTGGATTGTGTCGGAGCTTGGGCGCACTCTGGAGAGGTTGCCCAGGGGGTCAACGAAACCCACCACAACCCCCGCTATCTGAAGGATTATCGGATGGCAGACACCGTCGAGGCGACCACCTCACTCAAAGAGGCAATTGAGGGCGCGGAGGCGGTTTTCTTGGTAGTACCCTCACCCAATCTAGCGCAGGTCTCAGCTGAGCTCGCACCATATATCTCTGCGACAACCCCCATCCTGGTCCTCACCAAGGGCATCGAAGATGTCACAGGTTGCCTCATGACCCAGGTGGTTGGAGACGCCGTCGGAAACCCCGAGCGCATCGCTTGTCTCTCCGGTCCGAACCACGCCGAGGAGATCTGCCAGGGGAAAATCTCTGCAGCGGTTGTGGCGGCTCCGACGATGGAGCTCGCCTCTAAGTTGCAGCAGTTGGTCTTGAGCCCTACCTTCAGGGTCTATGTCACCCAGGATATGACCGGTGTCGAGGTCTGCGGGGCGGTCAAGAACATTATCGCAATCGCCTGCGGTGCAGCTGCTAAACTGGACGTCGGCGACAATGCGATCGCCGTCCTGATGACCCGCGGGCTCGCAGAGATCAGCCGTATCGTTGTTGCCTTGGGTGGGGATGCAATGACCTGCATGGGCCTTGCTGGTATGGGTGACCTCATCGCCACCTGTACCTCACGGTATTCCCGCAACCGCAGCTACGGGCAGGCACTCGTCTCAGGTATTGGCCTGAAGGAGTACGAGCAGAAGACCCACATGGTCGTCGAGGGGGCGCACGCCGCCCGCTCGGTCTATGATGTGTGTTGTGAAAAGGGTATCGAGGCGCCTATTACGAGTGCCGTTCACGCTATCCTATATGAGCACTCCTCAGTTGACGGTGCGATCAACACCCTGTTGGGGAGAAGCCCCCATGTGGAGTTCTACGGAATCAGAACAAGAGAATAGAGAAGCGATGTTGGATCATATCGGGATTGCACCCTCCATCTTGTCGGCAGACATGGCAAAGCTGGGTGAGGAGATCGACTCTATCAAGACTGCTGACTACGTCCACTTCGACGTGATGGACGGTGAGTTTGTCCCACAACTCTCCTTTGGGCATCCGGTGCTCAAAGCCGTCAAGAAGATGACCGACGTACCCATCGATGTCCACCTGATGGTCGAGAACCCCGATGAGACGGTCGCTTCCTATCTCGAGGCCGGTGCGAACATTGTGACCTTCCATGTGGAAGCTGCCACCCACGCCCACCGCATCATTCAGCAGATCCACACGGCCCAGGCTTTGGCAGGTGTCGCGCTCAATCCTGGCACGTCAATCTATGAACTCGATTCGCTCGTTGACTGTGCCGATGTCATTCTTGTTATGACCGTGGACCCGGGATTTGGAGGACAAAGTTACCTCCCTTCGAGCGCCGACAAGATCAAAGCGGTGCGGGAGCTCTGCCGCAAACACCACGCGAACCCGACCATAGAGGTCGATGGCGGCATCAACAACGACACCGCCGCAACCGTCGCCCGGGCAGGGGCACGGCTTCTGGTCGCTGGCTCCGGAGTCTTCAAGTGCCCTGACCGCGCTAAGGCGATCAGACAGCTGAAGGATGCCGCGCGCTTGGGGTTATCTGAACAAGCATAAGAAAGTGCACTAATTGTATGGCAAAAAAATTTGTATATTTGGACTACGCTGCCTCGGCACCGCAGGCGCCAGAGGCTGCAGAGGCTATTGCCACATATGAGAAAACACCCTATGCGGGGGCCAATCCTGAATCGCTGCACACCTTAGGTAGAGAGGCGGCACAGGCACTCGAGGGTGCCAGATGTGATATCGCCCGCTGCCTGGGCGGTCACTTCCGCCCCGCAGAGATCGTGTTGACCTCCGGTGGGACTGAAGCCAATAACTTAGCGTTACAGGGGATCGCGCAGGCGGTCCGGATGCGCCAGCGCAACCGGACACAGATCATCGTCTCCGCAATCGAGCACGACTCCGTGCTCGATGTGGTGCCCTCCCTCAAGGATAAAGGCTTCGATGTGGATATCGTTCAGCCAAACCGAGAGGGCGTGATTACGCCGGAAGCGCTACAGGCTCTGGCCAGCAATAAAACTGCCCTCGTGTCGGTTATGACCGCCAACAACGAGACCGGTGTCGTGCAGCCGATCGAGGAGCTGGCTGAGATCGCCCACAAGGCGGGTGCGCGGTTCCATACCGATGCGGTGGCTGCCTTTGGACGCATGCCCCTACAGCTGGACCATGTCGATGCGGTGAGTATGGCGGCGCACAAGATCGGCGGGCCCGTGAGTATCGGTGCCTTGGCGTTGAGAATGCGCTGTCCCTATCGCCCCCAGACCTTTGGGGGAGGCCAGCAGCAGGGCAAACGGCCTGGCACCCAGGATGTGCGGGGTGCCCTTGCCTTTGCGGCAGCGTTTAAGGCCTGTAGGGCACACCTGAAGGAGCGGCAGGAGAAGACCGCCCACGCGGCACAGAGGCTCTACGACACAATCTGCGCCCCGGGGACCGGTGTCTTCCCGACGACCAACACGACAATCGATGGGCATAAGCTCCCGGGTATTGTGAGCGTTTATGTTCCGACCCTCGACTCAGAGACCCTACTCTTACAATTGGATCAGGCAGGCTTTGAGATCTCTGCAGGCTCTGCCTGCTCCTCAGGGTCACTCGATCCCAGCCATGTGCTGATGGCAATGGGTGTGAAGAGAAGCGATGCGCAGGGTTCGCTGCGTATCTCATTTGATTACAGAGTGAGCGAGGATGATCTGGACAGGTTTGCTGACGCACTCCTGAAGGTCGTCGCCGAGCACAAACGTTAAAGGACGCGTACAGATATGAACGAAGCACAGGCGCTCCAGCGTCTCCAAGAGATCGACCTCTCCCTCATACGCCTCAGGGCTGAGGTGCACAAGCGCCCCGAGGTTAAGCGTCTTGAGGCAATACCATTGGCACGAAAGAAAATCGAACGGGATCGGATCTCAATCACCGGACAGCGCAAAGACGCCGAGCTCGAGCTCAAGGACAATGAGGATATGCAGCAGCGCTTGAAGAAACGTGAGGATGAACTCAAAGAGGAGGCCAACCAAAACGGCCACACTCACCGGCAGATCCAGGTCCTTGAGGAGCAGCTCTCAAATCTGGCAAAGCGCCGCGAGAAGCTGGCCTTTACCCACAAGCCGCTGCAAGAGAACCTAGAGAAGTTGCTGGATGCCGAGGAAAACTCCGGTGAGCTGGTGGAGCGTCTGGAAGCCGAAGAGATCACTCTGAAGAAATCCTTCACGGATGCCACTCAAGAGATTACAGGCAAGACCAAGGATCTCGTGGAGGAGCGCACCCGGGTACTGACGCACCTTTCTCCAGAGATGCAGCAGGAGTATGAGAAAGCCTACGAGCACTTCAAGGGCCTGGCGGTCGAGACCCTGCACGGGAACAGACCCTCTATCTGCCGCGTTTCACTGCAGCCCTCCGACTATGCGGATATCCAGAAGGTAGCCCCCATCACGCGTTGCCCCTACTGCCACCGCATCCTGATCGTGAACCCGACCAAGGAAGTGGATGAGTAAGATGCCAAAGCTCACACACACGCCCCATGTCCTCGTCGGGGTGACCGGCTGCATCGCCGCCTACAAAGCCGCCGAAGTGGTGCGACTCCTGCAGAAAGCAGACTGCAAGGTTAGAGTCATGATGAGCGCAGGAGGGGAGAAATTTATCGCCCCCGCCACCTTCTCAGGCCTGACCCGCTACCCGGTTCTGGATGATCTCTTTGGTTTTCCCACAACTGAGATCCCCCATATCGACTCAGCGGAGTGGGCAGACCTGCAGCTCATCGTGCCCTGCACTGCCAATGTGGTGGCGAAAATTGCCAATGGCTTAGCGGATGACGCGCTAACCTCCACGGTGCTTGCCGCAACGGGTCCGGTGGCGATTGCCCCAGCAATGAATGTGTACATGTGGGAGAATCCAGCAACGCAGCACAATATGAAGGCACTTCAGTCCCGTGGCTTCACCATCATTAACCCCGCCTCAGGCCGTCTGGCCTGTGGGGATGTCGGTGCGGGCAAGCTTGCGGATGTGCAGACGATCGCCGATGCGGCGCTGCAGCTGTTACATACCTCAGACGAACTCAACGGGGTCAAGATCCTGATCACTGCGGGACCGACCCATGAGGCGATCGATCCGGTCCGCTATATCGCCAATGCCTCCTCCGGCAAGATGGGATATGCGCTAGCACAGGAAGCTGAGCGCCGGGGAGCTCAGGTCACCCTGATCTCCGGACCCGTGAGTCTTCCGGCGCCTTACGGGGTCACTGTGATCTCAGTCACGAGTGCACAAGAGATGTACGAGGCGGCGATGAAGGAGTGGAAGGATGCGGACGTTGCGCTCTGCACGGCGGCAGTCGCGGATTTCTCGCCGAAGCATCCTGCAGATCACAAGCTCAAGAAGGGTATTGACGCCCCTGACACGATCGAGCTCACTGAGAACAAGGATATCCTCGCAAGCCTGGCAGCGACCAAGGACGATCGCATTGTGGTGGGCTTTGCCGCAGAGACCACCGATCTGCTCGAACATGCTGAGGAGAAGCTGAACAGAAAGCACGCCTCCCTCATCGTCGCAAACGACGTCTCGAGAGGGGACTCGACCTTCGGCTCCGACACGGATCGGGTGAGCCTTATCTATCCCTCCCACATCGAGCAGCTGGACACGCTCCCGAAGACTGAGGTGGCCTGCCATATTCTGGATGCGGTTGAGAACCTCAGAGCACAGAACTAATTGTATGAAGCATTACAACGATAGGTTTGATGTAGTTTGGCAATATTGATCGGTTTGGAACATGTGAGCCAGGAGTGGCCTGGCAAGCAGGTATTGAACGATGTTACCCTCGGGATCGATGCCGGCGAGCGTATCGGTATCGTCGGCCGCAACGGAGATGGCAAGTCCACGCTGTTGGACCTGATCTCCGGCACGATTACCCCGGACTCCGGCAGCATCATTCCCCGCAATAACCTGACGATCGGCTATCTGGGACAGCACGATCAGTTGGACGATGAGGACAGTGTCGCGCACGCAGTGGTAGGAGATCGTCCGGAATATGAGTGGGCCTCTGATCCGAAGATCCGCTCCATCTTGGACGAGCTGCTTGTCGGGGTCGACTGGCGCGCAAAAGTCAAGGAGCTCTCCGGCGGTCAGCGCCGCCGTTGCGACTTAGCTCGCGTCTTGGTCGGTGACTGGGACGTCATCCTTATGGACGAGCCCACCAACCACCTCGACATGCACGCAATTACCTGGCTTACAAACCACCTCAAACACCGCTGGCCGGAAGGTACGGGCGCACTCTTAGTCGTGACGCATGACCGCTGGTTTTTGGATGAGGTATGTGAACACATGTGGGAGGTCCACGATGGGACCATCGAACCCTTCGAGGGAGGCTACTCCGCCTACATCCAGCAGCGCGAGGAGCGCGCCCGTCTGGTACAGAACGCTGAGACCCGCCGGCAGAATATCCTGAGAAAAGAGCTCAACTGGCTCGCGCATGGCGCCAAAGCTCGCAGCTCGAAACCAAAGTTCCGTATCAAGGAGGCCCAAGCCCTGATCGCCAACGACCCCCCGCTCAGAAACTCGGTGGAGCTGAAGCGCATGGCAGTGTCCCGCTTGGGCAAGCTCGTAATTACGATGGAGGAAGTGGGCTTCAGCTACGGTGACAAGTCGGTCCTGAAAGATATCTCCTGGCTGATCGGGCCGGGTGAGCGCTACGGTATCTTAGGCGAGAACGGTGTCGGTAAGTCCACCTTGCTCTCAGTGATGACCGGTAGACTTAGGCCCACGAGCGGCTATGTTAAGATCGGTAAGTCAGTGCGCTTCGGAATCCTCACGCAGAACCTCGATGAGCTGCATACGAAAGATGACTGGCGCGTCTCTGAGGTCCTTTCAACCTACAAGAAATACTACGCCGTCGACGGCAAAGAACAGACTCCGGAGCAGCTCCTTGAGCGGCTCGGCTTTGAGCGCAAAGAGCTCTCCACCTACATCAGGGATCTCTCTGGCGGACAGCAGCGCCGGCTGGCGCTGCTCTGTGTACTGATGAGCGAGCCGAACGTGCTCGTGCTCGACGAGCCGGGCAACGATCTGGATACCGACATGTTGGCGGTGCTCGAGGACCTGCTCGACACCTGGCCGGGTACGCTGCTCATGGTAACCCACGACCGGTATCTGATGGAGCGCGTGACCGATGACCAGTTCGCCCTGATCGACGGCCACATCCGCCATGTCCCGGGCGGCGTCGACGAATACCTGAAGATGCTCGACGCGCAGCCGCAGGACACCTCCGGTATCAGCAAGAGAGCTGCCTCAGATGCCAATGGTGGTGGGCAGAGCAAGAGCGCCACCATGTCCAACCAGGAGCGCCGTGAGCTCAAGAAGCGCTTCGACGCGACGGATCGCAAGCTCAAGAGACTTCAGGAGGAGCCGGACAAGATCTGCGAAAAGATGAAGTCGGTCGATCCGAGCGACTATGAGGGACTCGAAAAGTGTCAAAACGAATTAAATGAGGTCAACCAGCAGATCTCCGATCTGGAAGATGTATGGTTGGAACTCTCAGATGAGCTCGACCTAGAGTAGGTAGCGCATGGGAAAAGAATTGTGGAGGAAGTACCAGGGCCGCACGCTGATAGGGATGGCGACCAAGGTTGTTGAGGTGTTCTTTGAGATCCTGACGCCCATCATCGTGGCCCAGATGATCGATGTCGGAGTAGCCAATCACGATGCACCTTATGTGCTGCAGCACGGTGCCCTCCTTATTCTTTTTGCCGGGATCGGCTACTGCTTTACCTTAATTTGCCAGCGCATGGCGGCGCTGGTGTCCCAGGGTGTGGGCACCGATCTGCGCCGCGCCCTCTTTAAGAAGATCAATTCCTTCGGAGCCGCGGAGGTCGATACCTTCTCTACCCCGACGCTTGTGACCCGTATCACCAACGATGTCAATCAAGTTCAGCTGGCGATCGCGATGAGCATCAGGCAGTTTGTCCGCTGGCCGCTTTTGGCAATCGGCTCTATCATCGCTTCCTTCCTGATTGACTGGCAGCTGGGATTGATTTTTCTGTGCTGCACCCTGATCGTTGCATTGGTCTTCTATCTCGTGATGCGTAAGTCAATTCCGTACTACACTCAGATGCAGGAGAAGCTCGACCACATCTCACTCGTCACCCGTGAGGCGCTCTCGGGCGTCCGCGTGATCCGTGTCTTCAGGCGGGAAGACACCGAGTACGACCGCTTCAAGGATGCCGCGCAGGATCAGCGGGACACCGCAATCACCGTCGGCAAGCTTTCATCAATTCTGAACCCCGCCTCATACCTGATCATGAATCTGGGTGTCGTGGCAGTACTCTGGGCCGGCGGCTTCAAAGTAGATGTTGGTGTGCTCCAACAGGGCGAGATCGTCGCGTTTGTCAACTACATGGCCTTGACCTTAACGAGTATCGCCTATGTCGCGAACCTGATCATCCTGATCAACCGTGGCATCGTTTCGGCGCACCGTATTCGGGAAGTGCTCCACACCGAGCCTGCGGTCAAATACGAGAGCACCCATCCGGTAGAGCTCGAGATGCTTTCGACTACCGTTCCTGCCACCAACTTCCATGATGTGTCCTTCTCCTATGGTAAAGGTAAGCCCGCC
Source organism: Atopobium sp. oral taxon 416 (assembly GCF_018128285.1). Taxonomy (NCBI): domain Bacteria; kingdom Bacillati; phylum Actinomycetota; class Coriobacteriia; order Coriobacteriales; family Atopobiaceae; genus Atopobium; species Atopobium sp. oral taxon 416. Next base: position 1,707,067 of record NZ_CP072380.1, on the reverse strand, counting down.
TTGGCGCACGTCGACCTTTCCCTTGGCCAAGGGCAGACCTTGGGTATCATTGGCGGCACCGGCTCCGGCAAATCGACCTTTGTGAACCTGCTGACCCGCCTCTATGACGCAGATGAGGGGAGCATCGATGTCTTGGGCACCCCGATCAAAGCCTGGCCCCAGGAGCAGTTACGTCAAGCGGTCTCCTGCGTTCCGCAGGATGCACACTTGGTAAGTGGTACGATCCGTTCCAACCTGACCTGGAGAAAATCAGATGCCACCAATGAGGAACTGATGCGAGCGGTGCAGCTTGCGCAAGCAACCGATGTAGTGGAAAGCAAGAAACACGGATTGGACGAAGAGGCCGAATCCGGCGGCAAGAACTTCTCCGGCGGGCAGCGTCAGCGCCTCACGATCGCGCGTGCACTCGTCGGGGATCCCCGCATCATCGTACTGGACGATGCAGCTTCTGCGCTTGACTTTGAGACCGATGCGAAGCTGAGACGGGCGCTTGCGGGCTTGCGTCCTCGCCTGACCCAAGTCATCATCTCACAGCGCGTCTCTGCGGTGATGGGAGCTGACGAGATCCTGGTCCTCCACCACGGAAAAGTTGTGGGACTTGGCAAACACCAGGAGCTCTACGAGAGCTGTCCGATTTACCATGAGATCTGTGACTCACAGCTCAAGGGTGGGGAGGTGCACTATGTCTAATCCATATGTCGGCGGCGTCTCCACCTCAAACATCTTAAATAACGCTGCGGGAAAAGATAAGAATCCGCAGAACCGCAATTTCGATGCCCCCACGACACCTGTCTCGGTAGTACTGAAGCGGCTTATGACCTACGTGAAGCCGCACATAGGCCTGCTCGTGCTCTCTTTTGTCTGTGCCTTCGTCTCGGTATTGGCACAGATCCTCGTGCCGATCTACATCGGGCGCGGCATCGACCGCCTTATCGGGCAGGGACTCGTCGATTTCGCAGGCTTGGTCCCGATCCTGATCCAGCTTGGGGTGACTGTGGCGATCTCAGCTGTGGCGACCTGGGCGAGCGGCTATGCGAACAACCGCTTAGCCTACGAGGTCGTCTGCGATGTGCGTCTGGACGCCTACAAGAAGTTCAACGAGGTGCCTCTCTCCTTTATGGATTCGCACTCCCACGGCGACCTGCTCTCCCGTATCATTAACGACTGTGATGCAATCGGCGATGGCCTGCTCCAGGGCTTCAACCAACTCTTTACCGGCATCATCACGATTGTCGGCACGCTGATCTTCATGTTCACGCTCTCGGTGCCGGTGGCGCTGGTCGTCGTGGTTCTGACTCCGCTCTCTATTCTGGTTGCAACGTTGATCACCCGCGGTTCCGCAAAGAGCTTTGCCGCCCAGCAGGCGCTCCAAGGTGAGCTTTCCGGCTACGCGGAAGAGATGATTACGAACCAGAAGCTTGTCTACGCGTTTGGCTGCCAGAAGCGCAACATCGCAAACTTTGAAGCCATCAACGAGAAGCTCTATACCGCAGGTGTCAGAGCGCAGTTCGTAAGCTCACTCTCCAACCCTTCGACCCGCCTTGTGAACAACCTGATCTATGCCACAGTAGCGATGGTCGGTATCTCCTGCGTGATCACTGGGCAGCCTTCACCTCTGACGGTGGGGCAGGTCCAGAGCTTTCTCTCCTATGCGACGCAGTACATGACGCCATTCAACCAGATCTCCGCGATTGTAACGCAGGTCCAGATGGCCTTCGCCTCTGCACGTCGCGTCTTCGCACTGATGGACGCTGAGCCTGAGAAACCGGATGCCCCCAATGCGGTGGTCCTTGACCATCCGAAGGGTGCAATTAAACTCGATAAGGTTACGTTCAGCTACCGTAAGGACGCCAAACTCCTTGAGGGCATCAGCTTCGAGGTGAAGCCCGGTGAGCGCCTGGCGCTTGTCGGCCCTACCGGCTGCGGGAAGACCACGCTGATCAACCTGCTGCTGCGCTTCTATGACCCGGATGAGGGCACGATCTCTCTGGATGGGCACAACACCCAGCACGTGACCCGATCCTCCCTCAGAGGCTCCGTGGGCATGGTCCTGCAGGAGACCTGGCTCTTCGAAGGCACGATCCGTGACAATATCGCCTACGGTAAACCGGATGCGACGCTCGAAGAAGTCAAGCAGGCCGCGGAGCGTGCCCATGCGGACGGCTTCATCGGGCAACTCCCACAGGGGTATGACACCCTGATCACTGAGGACGGCGGCTCCATCTCACAGGGCCAGCGCCAGCTTCTCTGCATCGCTCGCGTGATGCTCACTGACCCGGCTATCCTCTTCCTGGATGAGGCCACGAGCTCCATCGATACCAGAACTGAGCTGCAGGTCCAGGATGCCTTCGACGAGATGATGAAAGGGAGGACCTCGCTCGTGGTGGCCCATCGGCTCTCCACCGTGCGCAATGCGGATTGCATTCTCGTTATCAACCACGGTCACATAATTGAGCGCGGCACGCACGACGAGCTGCTGAAGCTGGGTGGGTTCTACGCGAAGCTCTACCAGAGCCAGTGGGACACACTCCCAAAGAAGGGCATCCGAGAACGAAAAGTGAGGTATTAAAGACACGCTATACGGATGATGATCACGCTTACCCTGCAGGTACTCGAGGTGTTCATCCTTGCAGGGATCGGCTTTTTGATGTCCAAGACGGGCAAGATCATGTACGAGGGCAACATCCCGACCTACCTTTCTGCTTGCAGTCATCATCCGTGGCTTTATAATTGGCCCTTCTCCCGAGACAACAAGGGTGTCCCTAATATCGGCGGTCTTCGGGGCCGGGCTTGCCCTCTTCGCAATCTGGTTTTCACAGCTTGTCTTGTCCGATGTACCGATCGAGAAGTTCGGGTCAAGTCCGAATCCGTGTGTAAAATCGCTGCCGCGTTCCCTGCCTTACGCCTTCGCCATGTCCTTCTGGTTGCGCGCTATCTTTGCGAGCTCGTCTTCCACCTGCAGGAGCTGTGTGTAAGTCCTATCCGTAGTAGCTCTTCCTCTGCGTCGAGCTGCACTCGTTCTCCTCGGTAAGGACCGACCCGATCAGCCTGATCACCGACACCTTACTCGGGAAGACCCCGACGGAGCAGGCGTGCCTCTCTATCTTCCTGTTCAGCCTCTCCAGGTAGTTAGACGCCCTCATGTACAGGCGCATCGCGGCGATCAGCACCCTCGCCGCCCTTGAGGCGACGTCGCGCAAGTCCGCCAGTATCTCGTCCCGTGTGCGACTCGGCAAGCGAGACCCCGATGACTTAGCAGCGCCTTGGACCTCACGCGGTGGTCGACCCTGACCTTGAGGTAGGTGGCGTTTGCCATCACGAACGGCTACTCGCCCTTAAGGGGCCAATCGCAAAACGCCCTGACGGCGCAGTCCAGCTCGGCGCAGGCCTCAAAAGACGGAGCGCTTGGAGAACGACCTTTCACAGACCTCCTCTATGACCCTGCCCACCTTCACTGTAAAGACGCCCGCGACGACCACCTCGGCCATCTCGGTCATAAGGGCAGCCTCGCTTGCGCTTGTAGTTGTCGAACACGAGGGTCTTTAAACGGGGCATTGCGCTGCCTTAACACCTTCAGCTCGATGGTGGCGACCCTGGTCGTTGAGGGGCCTTGTCTTCGTCTCGTTGTGGCTATCGGTGCGCTCGTAGGGCTGGGCGCACAGCTGCTCGGCCGACTTCTCCCTCAGTACCCCGTTGAGCATCTCCTGGAGCAGCAGCCTGAAGGCGTCCCCGCCCCCCTCGGTAAGCGGCCCCAGTACCTCGTCCTGGTGCAGTGTAAGATTGATTCGAGCCATGTCCGTCCTCTTGGGTGTCCTCGTTGTTTGCCGACTGCGATCCCACCTTAGCGGCGGGCCTCTGGCACGCCCGCCTTTTACACCACTTTACGGACGTGGCCGAAGTTCGCGGTGCCTTTCTCCAATCCAAGCTTTTTGGGTTCTTTGACGTTTCTAGTGGGTAGTACATGCCAGCTGTCTCTGGGCCGAGAAGTTCAGCTTTTCCAGTCTGAGGGAGATCATCGTTTTGAAGTAGGCGATGCTTCTGAAGTCCCTGGCCGCGCACCGGACGGACTGGATAACTAAGTTGAACCCTTCGAGGAACGAATCGGTGGAGCCTCTCTTCTACCAGTTCAAGATCTCTTCCCGCTCCTTCCTAAGGGTACCTGCCACCCTCTCCATCTTAGCCACGGCAGAGTACATTATCCACGAGCAGAGCTGGTCTGGGGCCTTAGCTGTAGATTCCCTGTCGAGGCAGCCATAGACGTCGTGCATTGAGCCCCATCAATATAAAGGACAGTGGGGTCCCAGATCTCTATGCGGCCTGCGTGGCCGCCAGATCGGATGGAAGGGCCCTCTCGAAGCGCTCGAAGAACTCCTGTCTGACCTTCTTGCAGACACGCACCTACCTATGGAGTCGTGCGGACAAAAGCGGTTGTAGTTACGACTCGATTGAGCCCGATGGTCCTTGTGCTTTGTGGTGAGTGCAGGCGCTTGCGGTGGTACCACTTGTCCTTGAGTGCCTCGAGAAGCGATTCTACTAGCGCACTGTCGTGGCAGTCCCCGGTGTGCTTCACGTTGTGCAAGGCCACCTGGGAGACAAGCTTAGACGCTTATGTATTGGCTGCCCTGCTCGCTGTGGGATATGGCCCCACAGGCGATATATCCCACACACGCGAATAGGCCATCTTTAAGGGCAAAGATGATAAGGCTTGCCTTAAGGTGTCCCTGCATGCTTTGGCCGAGGGCCATAAGGTGTTCACAGCACGATCGCGACGCTAAGCTAGACGATATATAGCAAGACGGCTGGGACCTCATTTAAGAAACAAGGGCCCTTCTGTAGGGCATTGTGGGTTAGGCTTCGGTTGTCCGATTGGCTTACCACATTTCGCAGGAGGTCTCGGCCATGCTCTATCGTGCCAGCATCGGGCTCGATGTACACGCACATTCCATCGTCGCCACAGCATTTATCCCTAAGACCGGGGAGATAATCCAGAAGGCCTTCCCCTACGATGCGGCTCAGCTCGCCGAATGGGCGAAAGGCCTGCCTTAGCCCGCATATGGCGAAACCACCCTTGCTGTGGGATTCCATCTGTCCTTGGTCTGTCTGGTGTACAAGAGATACACGTATCAGTTGAGGTAGCTTCTGCATGTTGGTCATCGACATGCCTGTGAAGCGCCAGATTCACCTGTTATCTAGACTGTTAGGAAAATATTTTCTTACGGATAACGCTACAGGGTCTCATCTTTCAGTAGGCAGCTAGTCGTTCTGCTTCTGTTTGAGCGTCTGAATGAAGTCGATATCCTTGATAAGGGGACGGCAGGAGCTGAAGAACTGGACCTTCGACTCGGCTACAATGGTATCCACGCCAGATAGGTTTCTGAGACCGCCGGTCAGGTTCACCGGGGTATCAACCCTTGAGGCGAGCGCCTCTGCTGCAGGTAGGAAGTCTTCGACCGTAAGGCCACCCTCCACCTCGTCGCTTGAGTTCATCTTGACCCACATCAGGAAGTGAGGGCCTATTGCATCTCTGATCGTATAGTAGATCTCTCTTAGAAAGCGGGCACGGTTCTCCCAAGAACCCCGTACCTCATCCTCACGGTACTTGAAGAGGGGAGAAGGTTGCCTAAATCAGCGGGCACAGAGAGCTTGTCCATGCGATGTCCTTCCAAGATGGTACACATCAGCGTACCAGGGTGTCTTCCCCATTCATAAAATACCCATCAGGGTATCGATGGTTTCCCTCAGGTTATTTTTCCAGCGTTATTTCATCACACATTCAAACCCACGCAGCATCTCTCTGCACAAGCCCGAAAGCATGTAAGCGTTTATCGCCGATCAGAAGCCTCTTGTATGAAATAGTACTGGAGAAAGCCTCGTTCAGGTAGGATAAGGGCAACGCTTTCAGATTGCCAAATAAGGAGGCTCTGTATGCAATTCGATCCTAAGCGCACGGCACTGTTGGTGATTGACGCAATTGATGCGGACGATACGGTATATAAGCCTGATCCTGCTCAGGATACCTACCGTCAGAATGTAGCTGAGGTTGTTAACCTATGCCACGAGGCACACCTACCGGTCCTCTTCTGCAATGATGCGCATATCCCTGGTATCGATCACGAACTCGAGCTCTGGGGGGACCATGGGATCGCGGGCAAGAGCCATATCTTCCCGGAGATCAACGTACAGGACTCCGATTACATTATCCCCAAGCGCCGCTATTCTGGCTTCTTTAGCACCGATCTTGACCTCACCCTGCGTGAGCTCAATATCGACACACTGATCACCGTAGGTGCAGATACGAATATCTGTGTCCTCCATACCCTGGCGGATGCCTTTTACCGCAACTACAAGACCGTGCTCGTAAGCGATGCGACCCTGACTTTCCTGGTCGGTACACAGGATCAGGCGATTGAACGTGCCCAGAAGTGCTATGGCTCAACGATCGTGAATATGAAGACCCTGGGAGAGCTGCTGAAGGGCTAAGCTACTTCAGTGCATATCATTGGTATTCTGAAGCGTCTGCATCCTGTGGGCGCTTCTATAGTATGGTGATAAAAAAGCACGATCTGGAGATTCCTCGGGAGGTATGACCGCTATGAACAAGAACACCCGCATTTGTATTATCGGGGCAGGGCCTGCCGGGCTCTCCTGCGCTATGTTTCTTGAAGGCAACGGTTATACCAACTATGAGATCTACGAGAAGACCCCACGGGTCGGCGGCAAATGTTTCTCACCACTGATGGTGGTTACCACTTCCGACGGCACGACTGAGGAACGCAGCTGCGATCTCGGCGCCACCTTTGGTGATGACAGCTACCTCGCGATCCACCGCTGTGAGCAGTTTGCTCATGTAGACCATATGCATGGGGAGGAGATCTCCTATCAGCTCCTGAATCCGGATGGCACGCCCTACACCGAACCCAGTTGGGTAGATCTTAAAGAATCACTTGAGATCGCAAAGCTCAAGTATTTGCTGCAGACGAAGTACAAGGGCTACGAGACCTACGGACATAGGCGCGTAGCTAAGGGAGCCTATGAGGGGCATATCGTTACGGAGGACCTCAAACTCGTCCATGTGGAAGGTACCAATCCGCATCTGAAGGATCTTGCGCTGCCCTTTAACGAATTTCTGGAGCTCAACCACTGCGAGGCTGCCGGCAAAGAGCTGATGGTGCCCTTTACCGCACGTGGCTACGGTTATTTCGACGAAGTACCGGCAGCTCACGTCGTGAAATACCTTAATGCAATGGTCCTCCACCGCCTCAAGAAGCCTGCAAACGTCTGGATCTGGAAGGATGGGACCCAAGCGCTCTGGGAATCCGTCAACCGGCACCTCCTACATTCTGCCCACGTGAGAAACGAGGTGACCTCCGTGAAGCGGCAGGACGGCCACGTCTTCCTCACGCTCAATAACAATAAAGTGGAGGTCTTCGGTAAGCTCATTATCACTACACCGCTCGACCAGTTTTTGACTTATGGGAATCCGAATGAGGAGGAACGTAGGCTCTTCTCGAAGATCCATTACAAGAAGTGTCTGACCATGGCAGTGGGGGTACCTGAGAACGCGATGCCGGAGAGCTCTTGCTACTACCCGGGACACATGAATGACCAAAGCACGGGACACCTGATGGGATTCGTACGGCGTTGGCCAGACTGTGCTGTACAGCCACTCGTGGCCTATGCCCTGAGAAACCATACCGGGAAAACGGTGGTTACACCGGACAAAACGGAGAGTCTCATCAGACAGGATATGGAGCGGTCAGGCTTCCCGGTCGCACAGACATATCGGGTCCGTGACTGGGTCTGCTTTCCTTATATCAAAGCTGAAGATTACCGTGCAGGCTGGTACGACCAGGTAGAGGAGCTGCAGGGCAGGCTGAACAATACCTATTACGCCGGTGAGATCATGGGCTGTGGCAACATGGAGGAGACTGTAGAGTACTCAAGTGATCTGGTACGCCGCTTTTTCTTTGTGTAGCAGACAGAGCTGCACAGAAGTATAGAAATCAAATACTTGCTAGGAAAACGATGATTAATTCGCCTGGCAGATTGTCAAGCTGAGTGCAACATCTCCCTAAAGACCTCGCTGGCCATCCTGTATCCAAAGACCTTCCTCGGCCTGTCGTTGATCATGCCGAATACGCGCTGTACCTCATCATCGGTGAGCTTGGAGAAGTCCGTGCCCTTAGGGGAAGAACTCACAGATGAGGACATCGGTGTTCTTAACCGTTAGCTTCTGTCATAGGTAAGTGGGGATGGCAGAAGTAGAACTGGACATCGCCGAGCCTGTCGCTCACCTCCGCGCAGGGGGCAAACTACTTGCCGCGATCAGGGGTGGGGGTCTTGCGGTCACGGCCTAACAGAGCCGTGGCCTCGACCTCGTGTGCGCGGCGGCCTTGCCACCCTGCGATGTGCTGCTTCCGGCAGGCTCAGCGTCAAGGAGTACGAAGACCCGTTCGGCAGAAAGTAGGCCGGCACATGTCCGTTTGGCGGGCTGGCCACGAGTCAAGCGGCCATGCGGCCTGAACGAAGCGAAGGCCGGGGACTTGAGTCCCTGACCGGCATTTATAGGGTTATACCCTTAGAGCAAACCACCCGCTACGCGGGTGGTCATGATTGACCGCCTGCTTCGATAGCGCCAGCTTCGTGCACAGCGATGTGTCCCGACGCGGCAGCAATGACGCCCTCCCAGGGAGCAAGCAGGGCAGAGATCGCGACCTCGTTCGTCTGCGTGCCGCCGACGAGGAAGAAGACCTCGGCGGAAGGCGCCTTGCACGCGTCCTTGATGAGCCGCTGTGCATGGATGCTGTGCTCATCGAGTCCATAGCCTGCGCTCTTCTCGTGGTTCGTTGCCACGAGGCGATCCATGATCTCGTCTGCACAGCCCTCGAGACAATCGGAAGAGAAATCAAGCTTCTCCATTGTAGCCACACCCTTTCTCACCCTGTCTGAGAGGGCATTATACTGGCATCTCTGCCAGCGGAAATCGTCTGTCTTGTGGCCACGCCTGAGCTCAGCTGATACTATACGTCGCGCATATCCATAATTGTTGATGCTTATAATCATGTTTGGAATGACACTTTGTCATGATTGGCAGCTCCCATGGATGCAACGAAGGGTGCCGCTCTCATTGCGGCTGCAGAAATTGGTTCCTTCACGGCAGCAGCGCGCCAGCTCGGCTACACGCAGTCCGGCATCACGCGCATGGTGGCCTCGCTCGAGTCGGAGCTCGGCTTCGCGCTCTGCATCCACACGAAGCAGGGAGTCGCGCTCACAGAGAATGACAGGCGCATGCTCCTGCATCTGCGCGAGATCGTGAGGGCAGAGTAGGTGATTGAGGAGTCGGGCGCCGAGATCCGTGGCGTCGTTTCCGGCACGCTCACGGTCGGCTCCTACTACAACATCTCTGCGATCTGGATGCCTCCTCTCCACATCCGAGAAGAGCTACCCCGGCATCGATGTGGCTCTGAAGGAAGGCGGCAACCAGGAGATGGGGCAGTGGCTCAACAGCCGTGCCGTCGATCTCTGCTTCTGCGCGAAGCCTTCCCAGGGCACGTACTGCGACTGGAAGGCACTCTATGAGGACGAGATCGTGATGTGGCTGCCGGAGGGGCATCCCTATGCAGATGCTCCGAGCTATCCGATCCGGGAGCTCGAACATGAAGCGTTCATCCATACCCTTGCCGACCATGATACGGACCAGGACCGCCTCATCCGCGAGGAGAAGCTCCATATAGAAGACCGCTACGGGACGAGCAATGGCTTCACGACGTACAACATGGTCGAAGCGGGCCTCGGCGCGAGCTTCAACCAGTGCCTCATCAACCGGAAGTGGCAAGGGCGGGTGAAGGAGGTCCCCTTCGAGGAACCCCGCCATATCTCTCTCTCGGTATCGCCGTTCCCTCGCTTGCCGAGGTATCTCCTGCCGCTAAGCGCTTCATCGCCTGTATAGAGGACCTCATGCCGCGCCTTGCGGCACTGGCCCAGGGCTGCGCCTGATCTTCCCGCATGCAGGGGCCATTCTGCCCGTTCGCGGAGCCTTACAGAAAGCTGCACATAGATAAGATTCTTTCCTACGAGAATGGCAGGTGTCTCATGATATGCATGCCGCATTGCGAATATGAGAGGCATGCCGTATCATTTTGACGGTTGCAGACAGGGCGTTCTGAGGGGGCCTCGACCTGCATGCATAGCCAGGAAGGCATCTGGCCATCCATACGCAGGGAGCCATCCCTGCCACGAGAGAAGGGTTCTGCTGTGGGATATGTGCTCACGCGGGACGGGTTTGACGAGTTCATAGCGAAGCTCGGCGAGACCTATCGCATCTATGCTCCGGTGCTCAAGAAGGGGGAGGGACGCTTCACCGACGTCGATGTCGTGCGCTATGACTTCGCGGCGTCCGGCTCCGAGATGGAGCTCGAGAAGAAGTCCGACTATCCGGCGAAGGAGATCCTGAGCCCGCTTTCGGAGACGCTCTTCTACTTCACGGAGGATTCCGTCAAGGAAGCGGATATCGATCCGCGCGACGTGATCGTGTTCCTGCGTGCCTGCGACCTCCACGGCATCCGCCGTCTTGACCAGATCTATCTCGACAACGGCCCCTCGAAGGACTACTTCTACAAGCGCATCCGTGACCATGTGCACTTTGCCCTCATCGGCTGCACGAAGAGCTTCGCCAGCTGCTTCTGTGTCGATATGGGCACGAATGTGGCACCTGATGGCTGGATGTTCTCTGTCGAAGAGGCGGGGGATATGATCCTGTCTGCTGTGGCAGAGAAGGACCTCGAGCCGCTCTTCGCTGCCTGCGCAGCTAAGGAGGAAGACGTCACGCCGGCCTCCGTCACTGAGAACGAGGTGCACGTCACGCGTCCCGAGATCGTGCCGAATGCGATCTATCGCTCCGACATGTGGAACGAGTACACGGACCGCTGCATCGAGTGCGGCCGCTGCACGATTGCGTGCCCGACCTGCTCCTGCTACACGATGCAGGACGTGTTCTACACGGAGAACGGCCGTGTCGGCGAGAGGCGCCGCGTGCAGGCAAGCTGCATGATCGACGGCTACTCCGATATCGCAGGCGGCGGCTCGTACAGGAAGACCGCCGGCGAGCGCATGCGCTTCAAGGTGCTCCACAAGGTCTATGACTTCAGGCGCCGCTTCGGCTACGACATGTGCGTCGGCTGCGGACGCTGCGACGATATCTGCCCGGAATACATCAGCTTCGCTGCCTGCGTGAACAAGCTCAACGATGCCTGCGAAGCCTACGAGAAGGAACAGGAGGTGCAGAAGAATGCCTAGCCAGACCGTGACATTCGACGCCGTGAACGACGCGGCCGTGAACCCCTATATTCCGTTCTCGTCCGAGATCCTCGATGTGATTAAACACACGAAGAAGGAATACACGTTCAGGATGGCGTACGAGGGAGAGGTGCGCCCGGGCCAGTTCTTCGAGGTCTCTGTCCCGAAGTACGGCGAGGCACCGATCTCTGTCTCCGGCATCATCCCTGGCAAGTCCATCGACCTCACGATCCGCCGTGTCGGCAGGGTCACGAGCGAGGTCTTCGAGAACTATGTCGGCCAGAAGCTGTTCCTCCGTGGGCCGTTCGGCAATGGCTTCGACGTGAGCCTCTATCAGAACGGCGAGGTCGTCGTCGTGGCAGGCGGCACGGGCGTCTCTCCAGTCCGTGGCGTCATCGATTCTCTCGTCGCGTCTCCCGACTCCGAGAACAAGTATGTGATCGTCGGCTTTAAGAGCCCGGACGACATGCTCTTCCGTGACGACCTTGCCCGCTGGGACAAGGCGCTGAACCTGACGCTCACGGTCGATGGTGCTCCTGAAGGCTATGAGGGCAACATCGGCCTTGTCACGAAGTACATCCCCGATCTTCCGCTCAAGGACCCGAAGACGGCACAGGCTGTCGTCGTCGGTCCTCCTCCGATGATGCGCTTCTCGATCAAGGGACTCCTGGAGCTCGGCTTTGCCGAGGAGAACATCTGGGTCAGCCAGGAAAGGCGCATGTGCTGCGGCCTTGGCAAGTGCGGACATTGCCGCATCGGCGAGCACTATGTCTGCCTCGATGGCCCGGTCTTCAACTACACCGTGTCCAAGGACATGCTGGATTAGGAGGGAACGCATGATTCAGGACGTGAATGTCAAGGCGCTCAAGAAGAATGCCTTCCGCTACAGCAAGGTCCGTGGCGAGACGGCAAGCCGTGTCCGCATTCCGGGTGGTCTCGTCTCGGCAAAGAGCATGGCAAGGATCGTGGGGATTGCCGAGGAGTTCGGCAACGGCCAGATCTTTCTGACGAACAGGCAGGGCGTCGAGATTCCCGGCATCAAGCTCGAGGACATGCCGAAGGTGAACGAGAAGCTCCAGGCCATCATCGAGGACACGAAGATTAACCAGGAAGATACGGCAGACGGCTACCTGGCATCCGGCACGAGGAATATCGTTGCTTGCCCGGGAAAGAGGCTCTGCCCCTTCAGCTGCTATGATACGACGGCCTTCGCGCAGCGCATGGACCAGACGATCTTCCCGAACAACCGTCATGTGAAGGTCGCCTTCACAGGCTGCTCGAACGACTGCGCCCATGTCGCTCTGAACGACTTCGGCATCATTGGCATGACCGAGCCGCAGTACGACCTGGCCCACTGCATCGGCTGCGGCCAGTGCGTCAAGTGGTGCCAGCGCAGGTCCGTGTCGGCTCTCGAGATGGTGAACGGCAAGGTCGTGCGCAACGAGGACCGCTGCATCGGCTGCGGTGTCTGCGTCGTCTACTGCCCGACGCGTGCCTGGACGAGGAGCCCCGAGCACTACTTCCGTCTCAAGATCCTCGGCCGCACCGGCAAGCAGAATCCGAGGATGGCACAGGACTGGCTCAGGTGGGTCGACGAGGATTCCATCGTCAAGATCGTCCAGAACACCTATGCCTACATCGAGGAGTACATCAATCCTCAGGCACCGGAAGGCAAGGAGCACATCGGCTACATCGTGGACCGTACGGGTTTCGATGAGTTCGTGAAGTGGGCCCTGAAGGATGTGGAGCTCCCGGAGAAGTGCCAGCAGGCGCACCGCATCTACTGGGGCGGCGAGCACTACGATCGCGACAACGAGCTCAAGTAGCATCTGCTCGATAGCTGCATATGAAAGGAGGCGCTCCCGGGGCGCCTCCTTTTCGTATGTCCTATGCCCGCTTTCCGCCATGGCCTGCCGTGCGCGATAAATTCAGATTCGTGAAGTCGAGTCCCGTCGCATCGGCTACGGCCTCGAGGATCGAGTTGCTCGAATACGTGGCACCGGACACCGTGTCGACGTCGAGGCTCTGCGCCGAGACGATCTCTTCTGCCATGCCTGAGAGTGCCTTCTGGAAATAGGGGGCATCATCCTCGTAGGAGATGGCCGTGATGGAGGTGACCCTGCCGCCTTCGACCGTGCCGCTCACCGCCGTCGTGCCGCGCAACCCCGTGCCGGAACCGGTGTAGGTGCCGTCTGCCACGTCTGCGAAGGCACCTGCTGCACTGCTGCTCTCGGTACTTACAGAGGAGCTCTCCTGTGCATCGTTGCTCCTGGTGTCTGCTCTTTCGGTGATAGCGCCGCTCTCGAGGGCATCCTGGACTGCCGCCATGATGCCTTCGCTCGAGAATGTCGCGCCGGATACTGCTGCGACCTCGGTGCTTTGTGGGGAGAGGATCTCGGTGATGACCGTCGAGGAAGCCTTCTCGAAGAACTGGCGGTCATCTGCATAGGAGAGGACCTCGATGGAGGAGAAGGCGCTGCTCTCGACCGTGACGCTCACGCTTGTCGTGTCCTTGTAGCCCTGGTCGCTTCCCGTGTAGGTACTATCCTGATAGAGGCCTTGAGAGGAGGCAGCGCTCGTGGTTGCTGCTGCCTCTGCTGCCGTCTCAGGCACGGGTCTCTCTGCTGCAATCGTGCCGATACATACCATGCCGGTAAGGGCAAGAGGAGCTGCCGTGGCTGCTGCAGCTTCGCAGGAAGGGGCCATGAGGTTGGCGCTTGGGCAGGCATCGGCGCAGCGGAAGCAGTCGATGCATTCGCCCGAAGTCACAACGCTAGAGCCGCCCGTGTCGATGCCCATAATGCAGGCGTCGGTACAGATATGGCAGCGGCCGCAGCGGGTGTCTTTCTTCCTGATATGGAAGAGGCGGATCTTCGAGATCACAAAGACAGCACCAAGTGGCCAGAGGTAGCGGCAGAAGGCACGGTCGATGAAAAGGGAAAAGATCGCTATCGCAAGCAGGAGCGCGCCTCCTGCTGAGAATATGAGGCTCTTCGGTAGTTTCTGTGGGCGAGATTCGCTCAAGGGCCCAGATGAGAGCACGATATCAAGGGGCAGATTGTCAAGCTGAGTGCAACATCTCCCTAAAGACCTCGCTGGCCGTCCTGTATCTAAAGACCTTCCTCGGCCTGTCGTTGATCATGCCGAATACGCGCTGTACCTCATCATCGGGACCTTGGAGAAGTCGCTGCCCTTAGGGGAAGAACTCGCAGATGAGGATATCGGTGTTCTTAGCAGTGGGCTTCTGCCATAGGTGGTGGGGATGGCAGAAGTAGAACTGGACACCGCCGAGCCTGTCGCTCACCTTCGCGCAGGGGGCAAACTACTTGCCGCGCTCAGGCGTGGTGGTCTTGCGGTCACGGCCTAACAGAGCCGTGATTTCGACCTCGTGTGCGCGGTTGCCTTGCCACCTACGAGTAGCCGCGACTCAGCAATCTGCGATTGTCACCAGGCAGGGCCCTCCCGGCTTGCCGACGAGCGTGTCGTTCTCCCACTCACCGAGCCTTAAGCGCTCGTGTGCCTGCTTGGGCCTTTCTGAGATGCCGCAGGAGACCTTGATCTTGCCCCTCCTCTCCTTGTGCCCCCTGTGCGTGCACTTCCCCTTCCCGCACAGATGGTGGCGGAGCTGGTCCTGTGGGGGCGCACCGGGGATATCGAGCTCGCCTGAGCCGACGAAGCGCTAGATAGACGAGCCGCCGGGCCCAAGACAAAGCCTTTTGTCTATGCGCTCGGGTGACCACCGCTCGTCTGCGATGTGCTCTCTCACCTTTTCGGCCAACGCTGGGCCCGAGAGCCTCTTGTACGGTTTGCACCTTGTGTGCCTGCCGTTCCTTTTCAGCTTACGGCTGAGCGTGGAGCTGTCCCTGCCGATGTCGCTGACCGCCTTGCCCTCGGCGTGTAGCTCGGCTATCCTGTCGCGCTCCTCAGCGCTAAGATGTGTGTAGTGGCGCATTGCTCCCTGACTTGCGACGTTGATTGAGACAACCAACATCGTAGCCTTCGGAGGTGCGCCATGACCTTTGTCTGGCACTATTCTGTTGCACTTAGAATGCTAATCCGCCAGGCAAATAAAGGGTAGCGGCCCCATCAGGGGCCGTTACCGCGTCGGGCAAGGTAGGGCTACGTCTGCTACAACAACCTAGCGGAAAGGCCCTGGCGCATGAACGGGGTACTATGCTGCGCGCTCACGTTGGCACACACAGTGATCGAATACGTACGCATCGAAGGCGATCGAGTCGTGATTAGGGTGAGGCCTGCGCTGCCCGATCTGCAACAGGAAATGCGATTACTACGACAGATCGCCGAGGCCCTCAGCTCGTGGCGGGCGATGGGCCTGGCTCGGTCGATGTGCTCATCTGGAATACGCGCTGCACAGGGTAAGGTGGCCGGAGTACGGCGTGCTGGTAGAGTCAATGCCCTGGGCGAGGTGCAAAGCGCGCTTCACGCGCGACTTTAAGGAGTGGGTGGTGTGCCTGGCGCTGCGCGGATCCGGCCAGCACCGTCGCGGCGCTCGCGCGTGGAGTGGTATACGCTCGGCGAGGTATGTGCGCATCTGCGCCGATCTTGAGGCCGCACGCGGCAGAGGCCTTCGAGGGTGCAAGGCGCATCGGGATCGATAAGACCTCCTACAAGAAGGACCACAAGTACCTGATTGTCGTCGTCGACCACGACCGGGGATGGCTGATATGGGCCCACGAGGAGTACGGCAAGGATGTGCTGAATCTGTTTTTCGACGAGCCCACCTGAGAGCAGAGGCGCGCCATCGAGGTCATCACCGCCGACGGCGCGCGGTGGGTCATGGACCCGTTCCATGTCGTGCAAGGGATAACCGATACGCTCGACGAGGTGTGCTGTAAGGAATGGCAGGTTGCAAAGAAGGCAGCACACGGCGCGATGCCTTCTTCGTGACCGGCCGCGGCGCTGCTCGAAGCGTGGATGTGCGATGCGGTGTATTGCAGGATCAAGCTGCTCGTCGCCATCGAGAAGAAGGTACGAAGACGCAAGGCCGACATCGCAGTGGTAGTCGAGCTCGGAACCGGCAACGGCCGCGTCAAGGCGATCTTTTGGTGGTGCTACATGCACACGGAAAGCCCGCTGCCGCCGGCAGATATCATCCGCGTCATGCCAACTGATGACGAGGTCGACGGCCTGTTCGCGACAGCATCATCGGACAAGAAACACGACGACAGCGCGCCCGAAGAATACGGCACGGGGATAGTATGGAGCGAGTTCCACATGCCCACGAATTACAGGCGGTGAATAATCAATCCGGACACACTTTTTGAAACATAACCCCATTTCCCCAGTAACTAAGCCGCTTTTTCTGGTATAGGTTTTCGGTTAGGAAGTGGAACACAGATATCAGAACATACGAGATATACCATATCTATCATGTTTCTGTATATTCCGAAATCCATATGCCTTGCGAACAATCAGCTTGATCTTGTTGTTGGTTGCCTCAATCCTCGCACTGCTCAGCCCCAGTCGGATCGTATTCAGGATATGATCCTTGTGGTGCTTGATCTTCTCATACAGGTCGTAGAGTGCCGCTATCCTGCTGTGGCTTGTCCACTTGAGCCTGTGTTTAAGGTCGGTTTCTGCCTGTTTGACATTTCCCGATTTTAAAGGAAGCCGCAAAGACTCCTTCATGCAGTACGCCCAATACTGAGCCCTGTCAATATAATGGACAGAGGAATCTCAGATTTTTTATGCGGCCTGCATCGCCTCCGGATCGTATGCAAGGGCCCTCTCGAGGCGCTCGAAGAACTCCTGCATCACCTCTGCGGGTACGCGATCTCCTATGGACTTATGCGGGCGGAAGCGGTTGTAGTACGACTCGATAAACTCGTGTGCCTTGTGCTTGGTCGTGGATGCGTCTAAGAGGCGCTTAAGGTAGTACCACTCGTTCTTGAGCGTGGCGAAGAAGGATTTGGCTACAGCGTTGTCGTGGCAGCTTCCGGTTCTCCCCACGGAGAGCCTCACGTCGGGTACGGCTGAGCAGGCGGCGAACTTTGAGCTTATGTACTGGCTGCCTGGGCTGCTTAGAATATGGCCCCTCCAGCCACGTATCCGCGCGAATATGCCATCTTCAGGGCAAAGACGACAAGCCCTGCCCTCATGTTGTCCTGTATGCTTCAGCCCACCACCATGTGTGTGCACAGATGGTGCGCGACGGCGAGATATATAAAGCCTGCCGTGGTCCTGCGATAGGTTGTATCGCCCACGAGCTTGGCTGTCGGCACAAGACACGAGAAGTCGCGCCGGGTGAGGGCGGGGCACTCGGGGGTATCAGGTGCGGGCAGTATCGTTCTCTTGGAGGCATTGGATCAGATGCCGCAGATGCCCAAGTTTAGCCATGCACCTCCGTACGCGGTAGCGGGTCGTGCCTGTAAATTTTGCGTAACTTTGGGTCTCCTGTGAGCTTGGATCAGACCTTGCGAAAACCGAAGCGCCTGTCGCTTTCCTCCCATATCGCGCAGATGGCCTCCTTGATAGGACCCCATAGGTCCTCACCGCCTTTGGCCTTGAGCCATCTGTAGAAGTGAGCCCTGCTCAGCTCCAGTACGCGCTCCATCATCGAAACGCTGTAGGTTGCCCTCTTCTCCAGCATGAGCTAAAACCTGTCCTTGGTCAGAGGCTTCCGGCGAAGAAGGCTGCCACTTTTTTAGGAACTTATTCTCGCTTTCGAGCTCGTGTATGCGCCTGTTCACTGCGTCGAGCTGCTTGTGCTCGTCGGTCCTTTCCTGGGTCACCCTTTTGGTCTTTGAGTGCTTGATGATCCAGTCGTTTAAGGTCTTGTCGTTGACCTCAAGCTTCGCGGCGCATCCTTTGATGCTCTTTTTCGGGTTGGCCTTACGTGCCTTCCTGTAGTAGTCGATGGCCTCAAGGCAATACTTCTTCAGTGTAGTGTTTGGGTGTTTCCGGCTTCGTGCGGGACTTTGCCTTCTCTATCTCGCTTGCGCTTAGCGACATCTCATCTCTTCAATCTGCTGGTGTTGGTAGGTGGGTATCTGGACAGAGCATATCTGTTGCCAGTCCCTGAATCCTACTGTCCACCAAAAGATTACAACTCATTCTTAGATGCAGAAGGGGCTGCAGGGGGCGCTGGGAGCTCCCGTATACTTCTGCCATCCCCACCATCTTTGGGAGAGGGGGACCAACAAGAACGCCAACGGCCTTCTCAGGGACTGGTTTTCGAAGGGGTGGATTAGCATTCTGAATGCAACAGGATGGCCCGCTGCATGCAAGTGTGGCACACTCCGGAAGGCTACGATGTTGGTTGTCCAAGTCAACGTCGAAAGCTAAAAGGAATGTGCCACTACAAGCATCTCAAGCCTACAGGAGAGGGACTGCATAGCCGAGCTGTATGGCACAAGGGAAGGTCAATTGCCTATATCGCGGCAGAGATCGGCAAGGACAGCTCCAGCGTCTGCCACAAGCTCAAGAGGAACGCACGGCACGGACACTTTAGGGCCTGTACTGCTCAAAAGGAGGGCGGATGAGCGCCGCAGGAGATGCAGGGCGAAAAGGCGGCTTTCAGACCCTGCGCTTACGCAGAAGGTGCGCTTACTCATCATGGACAGACACTGGTCCCTGGAGCAGATAGACGACATCTCAGGCTCGAGGGTGGTGGCAGGTGCGTCGTTGAGCCTGCCGACTATTCTTACAGGCAGGTCCGTAGCCGCCCCGCTCGAGCTGCCGGGATCCGGCCCGCAAGGCCAGATGCAGCACCACCTGCGCAGCAAGAGGCCTAAGACCAAAGGTAAGATCGAGATCTCACACAGCGTAAAGGAGAGGCCCAAGCAGGCCGATGAGAGGTCTCGCCTCGGAGAGTGGGGAGGACGACACGCTCGTGGCAGCGGGACCCGTGTGCCTGCTCGTGCTTGCCGACAGGGCAGTGAGGCTGCTTGCCGCGGAAAGAGCCACCACGACAGCGGGAGTGTCTTCAAGGCCGAGGTCGGGCTGCTGCAGGGATATCCCCTCGAGACGCTCGCTCCTAAGTGGGGCAAGCAGCTCGCAGGGCATGCAGATGTCACAGATGCCCTTTGAGGCGTGCAGTTCTACTTCTGCGACCCCCACCATCTATGGCAGAAGCTAACAGTTAAGAACACCAACGGGCTCCTGCGCAAGTTCTTCCCCTAAGGGCAGCGACTTCGGAAAGGTCACAAACGAGGAGGTGCAGCATGCGGTGGAGCTGATCTGCGACAGGCCAAGGAAGGTCCTGAAATACAGGACAGCCAACGAGGTCTTTAGGGAGATGTTGCACTCAGCTTGACAATCTGCCAGGGCAAAAGCCTCGACGATGTCGACGACAGGGAGGTGCAGAGGATGTACGATTCGCTCAACCAAAGACCACGCAAGCGCCTGAAATGGAAGTGTCTCTGAGAGGTCTACCATCACCAGTCGTTGCACTTGCTCTGAGGATTCGTCCTTGATATCGCGCTCTCATCTGGGCCCTTGAGCGAATCTCACCCATAGAAACTACCGAAGAGCCTTAAAAGAAAGAACAAAAGCTGGTCGGGTGGACTGGATTCGAACCAGCGACCCCTTGACCCCCAGTCAAGTGCGCTACCAAACTGCGCCACCACCCGGCGATATAAACAGTTGCTTCGTGCAACATTCCAAATCTTACCATAAATGGGCGATAAAGGAACTTCTGATTTAATTATTCAAACTTTCGGATGGGTAGCATACAGTTTCTTTCGCACTTTGAATTGGCTGAAGCAGTGAGACACAGAAACCCTATTCCTTCCGAATCCCTGGCTTTTACAGTGGCACCTCTGTGGGCCTATTCAGCCTCGGCTATGCCGCTCATGTACCATTCTTCCGACATGTCGTAGCTAAGCGTATGGTGAATCCGCCTGCTGTTGTAGAACTCGACGAACTTTGCGATGGTATCAGTCGCGTCCGTAAAGTGGTGTAAAAGGCGGGCGAGCCAGAGGCCCGCCGCCAAGGTGTGCTCGCAGTCACCAAACAACGAGGACACCCAAGAGGATGGCCATGGCTCGAATCAATCTTACACTGGACCAAGACGAGGTACTGGGGCTGCTTGCCGACGGGGGCGGGGACGCCTTCAGGCTGCTGCTCCAGGAGACGCTCAACGGGGTACTGAGGGAGAAGTCAGCCGAGCAGCTGTGCGCTCAGCCCTACGAGCAAACGCAGGAGCGCACCGACAGCCGCAACGAGACGAAGGTAAGGCCCCTCACGACCAGGGTTGCCACCATCGAGCTGAAGGTGTTAAGGCAGCGCAACGCCCCGTTTGAGACCCTCGTGACCGAGATGGCCGAGATGGCCGTCGCGGGCGTCTTTACAATGAAGGTGGGCAGGGTCATAAAGGAGGTCTGCGAAAGGTCGTTCTCCAAGCGCTCCGTCTTTTGAGGCCTGCGCCGAGCTGGACTGCGCCGTCAGGGCGTTTTGCGATTGGCCCCTTAAGGGCGAGTAGCCGTTCGTGATGGCAAACGCCACCTACCTCAAGGTCAGGGTCGACCACCGCGTGAGGTCCAGGGCGCTGCTAAGGTCATCGGGGTCTCGCTTGCCGAGTCGCACACGGGACGCTCCTGGGCGGACTTCCTGCGCTCCCTCGTGGACGCCAGAGAGGGGCTCGTGGCGGCCGTAAGGGAGGTGCTGCCCGGCGCCGCCTGGCAGCGCTGCCAGGCCCACTTGCGCAACGTGTGTAAGGCCGCCCCCAAGGGAGTGTGCGCCGGCCTTAAGGGGGGAGCTGGTCGAGAGGCTCAACTGCCAAGCGCACCGGAGGCGAGGCGCACACGGGACGAGATACTGGCGCACTTGCGCGACGTCGCCTCAAGGGCGGCGAGGGTGCTGATCGCCGCGATGCGCCTGTACATGAGGGCGTCTAACTACCTGGAGAGGCTGAACAGGAAGATAGAGAGGCACGCCTGCTTTGTCGGGGTCTTCCCGAGTAAGGTGTCGGTGATCAGGCTGATCGGGTCGGTCCTTACCGAGGAGAACGAGTGCAGCTCGACGCAGAGGAAGAGCTACTACGGATAGGACTTACACACAGCTCCTGCAGGTGGAAGACGAGCTCGCAAAGATAGCGCGCAACCAGAAGGACATGGCGAAGGCGTAAGGCAGGGAACGCGGCAGCGATTTTACACACGGATTCGGACTTGACCGAGTTCTTCCCCTAAGGGCACGGACTTCTCCAAGCTCACCGATGATGAGGTACAGCGCGTATTCGGCATGATCAACGACAGGTCGAGGAAGGTCCTTGGATACAGGACGGCCAGCGAGGTCTATCGGGAACTGTTGCACTCAGCTTGACAATCCGCCCCCTCAAGAGCGAATGCCTAAAGGCAGACAAAATACAGCACGCTACAAGAGCTCAAGGATACCATCGCAAAGTTCGTTGAGTTCTACAACAGCAGGCGAATCTACCATACGCTTAGCTACGACATGTCGGAAGAATGGTACATGAGCGGCATAGCCGAGGCTGAATAGGCCTACAGAGGTGCCACTGCAAAAGCCAAGGATTCGGAAGGAATAGGGCCTCTGTGTCTCACTACTTCAGCCAATTCATAGTCTGTGCAAGACTCAGATACATAGCAGAGCTATTGAAGTGATAGGCGCTATATGGATATGTCACCACTTCAAGAAGCGTAAGAGAGACGCTCAACCACACCTAACGGGTGAGGGACAAGCTAGCTGAAAGAGTACAAGACTATCGATGGTACCCTTGGATGTGCCGTTCCCCAAGGGGAACTTGCCATTTTTAGGGTTATTTCAAGTGGGCAACCCCTGTCGCCGGTCTGTTAGTTCTCGACAGAATATGGTGAAAGCGTGCACAATAGTTTCTACAACGTGTTTTACAAAGGAGGGAGTTTTCTCTATGCGTGGTCTTCGGTTCCATAGAACGATTCGGGTGGCTCCGGGGTTCAAGGTGAACCTCTCCAAGTCCGGTATCAGTTTCAGTGCCCATATACCGGGTGTCAAAGGGCTCTCCGTCAGTACTGGTGCCCATGGGACCTATGTCAATACCGGCCTTCCTGGGACAGGACTTTCCAAACGGACCAAGCTCTCAGACAAAGGTATCGGTACCAGCTTCAAGAAAGGCGCCCATGTGAAGAAAGAAGGGCAAGATTCCGAGAAGAAGCTAGCTGATGCATCTGACAAGCAACAGTTCCCTGACCAGATAGAGATGTCCCTTGAGGAGATGCTTAAGCCCTATACAATGCTCCATACGAGGGCTCCGAGTGTTTGTCCTGCAACGGAATCTTCAGCGTCCACAGAGGAAACAGAAGTCTCGGTTGAGCAATTCCTCAAGGATCAGCAACTGCCGTACGTCTTTAACGCTTCTTTCGAGTATCAGACAGATCAGAACATGCTTCTACTTGATGTTGACCTCCCCGAGATCGAAGAGATACCAGATGAGGAAGCTGAGACGACGGAGACCGGTCACGTGGCGATGCATGCTGTCCCTGCCCGGGAAGTCTATGCCCACTATGCGCAAGCGCTCTTTAGCCTGGTGACCTATCTCAGTGCCTCGCTGTTCAACCGGATCCCTTCCTGTAGCACGATCGTCTTGAGCGGCTATACACAACGCAGAAACAAAGCGGGGGATCTTAACGACGTCTATATCCTTTCGATCCAGTTCGTCAGAGATAAGTTCCTTAAGGTCAAATGGAACAATATCGATCCAGAGGATTTCTGTATGCGGTTCGAGAACCGGGTAAACAGAAGCTCTACCGGGTATTTCAAGAAGATCCAACCATATTACACAACCCATAGTGGTGAGGAAAGAGATGCACATGCTTAGGGCAAACTATCACACCCACACCAAGTTCTGCGACGGGGACAATACCCCCGAAGAAATGGTTAAACAGGCTCTCGACCTAGGCTTTGAGCACTTAGGGTTCTCCGGGCATATGGACCCCGATATCCATATGGACTGGGATGCTTACACTAAAGAGATCAAACGACTGCAGAAAAAATATGCCGATAAGCTCGATATCCTGATGGGCGTCGAGCTGGACAACATGTATAATGATCCGGCTTCCTGCTCGGGTGCTGAGTACATTATCGGCTCCACCCATTTTATGGATGTCAAAACCCCAACGCCGATGAGCGTGGATAGCACGACAGAACACATCGAGACGCTTTGCAATGAGTTCTACGGTGGGGACTACCTACGCATGTGCAGAGCTTACTACGAGCTCGAGGCCAAAATCTACGATAAGACCCACTGCACTTTTATCGGGCACTTTGATCTGATTACGCGCTTCAACGATCAGATGCACTTCGTCGACGAGACGAGCAAGCAGTATCTCGATCCCGCTAAGGAGGCCATGGAGTATTTGGTAGGGGAGGGTGTCCCCTTTGAGATCAACTGCGGTGCCTATAACCGCAACCGAAAGAAATATCTGTACCCGCGCCCTGAGCTCTTGAAAGTGCTCCAGGATTTCGGTGGAGAAATCTTTATCAATACCGATGCACACCAGAAAGAGAAGCTGAATGCCGGATTTGATTACGCGATCCAATCTGCGTTGGAGGCTGGCTTCACACACCTCAATATTCTGGCGCACAATCCTGTAACCGACGAAGTTGAAACCAAACAGCTGGCGCTTGACACGCTCTAAGGGCTCATTGCGGGTTAGTTTTTCTCATGCACGAATAGTTGGGCATACACGCTATATAATAGGCGCATACGCCTATCTCGGTTAGAGGGACAGTCCATACCCTCCATTAGCCTGTGAAAATGTAGTTGTTAGGCTATTCTCTGAGATACACCTGTATCCCATAGTTCTAGGGAAACGATGATTAATTCGGCTCGATGAGGTCGCTGGAGCCACACGCTGCATGCCGCCTGCTCAAAATGTCTCGAACCATGCAGTGCCCATATCCACATAAATGCCTATCTGCCTGCGGATATGTTATAATTACAGCAACGTATTCCAGCATATCCAAAAGGCAGATATGAGCAGCCTGATGAGCTTTTAGGACCTTAAATCCTAAGGTCTTAGGAAGAAGACCCGGCGGGAGGCATTTCTGGAGCGGATGGATGCGATCGTGCCGTGGGATCGCTGGGGCTGTGTCGAAAAAAGTGGTGTATGAGAGGGAAGCTACGAGAAGACCATTGCCGGTCCTAGGGAAACGATGATTAATGCCTATGCTGGCCGCGAAAGGCCACGTGGCTGGTCCTCTCTGACACATCATTGGGAATTAATCATCGTTTCCCTAGAATGTCGGTTGCATTGATAACGACACAAGGGAACGACGATGGTCAGCTTAAACAGTATATACAGCGTGGGGACCCGCAGCTGAAGGAGGTCCTGCTCGGTTTCTTAGACAGCGCCTCGAGCCTGTGCGACATGATGAGCACCATCATGGCTGCCGTGCTCAACGAGATCATGTCCATCCAGGCAAACGAGGCGTGCGGGGCCGAGGGCGCCACCCGCTGTGGCTATCGCGAGCGCAAGCTGAAGACCGCGGTCGGGACGCTCCCGCTGATGGTGCCCAAGCGACGCTGCGGCTCGTACTTCCCGACCGACCTCTTTAAGCGCTGCATCGCGCACTGAGTGCGCGCTGGCCGAGATGTATATCACCGCCACCTTCACGCGCAAGGTCGAGAGGGTGGACTCCCTGTCCAAGGACCAGCTCTTGCGCCTGCGCGCGGTGGTAGAGGATAAGGTGGACGCGTTGCTGGCGAGGGGGTGCTCGCCGCTCCGCTTCGCTTAGCTGTTCCTTAACGCCACCTACGTGAGCTGGCGCGTGGGAGGGAGGCCTTCATCGTGGCGATCGGCGTCGGCGACGACGATCAGCGCCACTTCGTGGGGTTCACGTGCGTGAATTCGAAGAGCTACGCCTCCTGGCGCGGGTTCCTGCAGGAGCGCGGGGTGCACAACGTGCGCCTGGTCACCTCAGACGCCCTGGGCGGGCGGCGCCGCCAAGGTCTTTGAGGTCTACTCGCAGGCGGCCTGGCAGCGCGGCCTCGCGTACATCAAGTGCGACGTGCGCGCCAGGATCGACTCCGGGGAGGGCCTCTGACGGCGCGCCCTCTACCACCGCGCCGTCAACGAGCTAAGGGAGGACGCCCCGCAGGCGGCCAGGGTGGTCAAGGACGCCGAGCTTGCCGCCCTCGCGTATCTGTCCTTCCCCAGGCAGCAGCGCCTGAAGATCTGCACCAACAACGTGATGCAGCGCATGAACGGCAAGCTCAAGCGCAGGGGCCGGGCCGTACAGGTGTTCCCGTCGACGGGGTCGATCATGCGGCTGCTCGCCGGCATTATCGGCAAGCTCAACGCCGAGTGGGAGTGCAGAAGGCTGTTCATGTCGAAGGAGTCACTAGAGCCCGTTTTCTTCCTTAAGAGGGCAAAGATGCGCATCAAGGAGCTGGAGGCGGACGAGGAGGCGCACTCCGAAGCGAGGGTGATCATGAAGCTGGTGATTGATAAGTACGAGAGAGCGGTATAAAGTTACGCCAACGCAGGAGGCTGCCGATATCGAGACTGGCGCGGCCCTACTCTTACACCACAAAACTCGACACAATCGTATCAACTGTGACTTCAATTGTGATGAAACGTGAAAAATTTTTAAATTTGAGTAGAAATTTTTGAAAATCGCAAGATTTTTGAACCAGATTCAATTATAGTATTCAATCGATAACGGAAACGATGATGCATGGTGTTCAAGTGCATCCAGTCTAGTTATAAGGAGAGGACGATACTACATGCAATCAAAGATTGCCCATGCAGCTGAGCGTAAAGCTTTCGGCTTCGCTCTGGATCGTGCTATTAACGGTGTAAGAAACGGAGATCATCCTGAGGAGGCACTCGAGAAGTTCCTTGATATGGGTGTGAAGCTTCTTTCTGACACCGCACCTGACATGGCTCTGTCACTCCGTAATGCATTTTACCCTGGCTCCAAGTGGGAGACCTTCCTGCTCAACCTCGTCAACAGAGTTGACCCCAATATTCTGAAGACTGCGACCTTGAACGGTGCCTATGAGGCAGCATTTCGTGGCCTTCGTGAGACTACTCAGTCCGCTGAGAGGTATCAGTGCAACGTGCCTTGGATCATCATCTTCGACCCGACGAGCGCATGCAACATGCACTGCATCGGTTGCTGGGCCGCCGACTACTCCAAGTCCCTGAATCTGAGCTTCGACGATATGGACAGTATCGTCAGCCAGGCAAAGAATCTCGGTTGCCACTCCTTCATGATGACCGGCGGTGAGCCGATGGTTCGTTGGAAGGACATTGCAATGCTGGCTGAGAAGCACAATGACTGTCTCTTCAGCCTCTTTACCAACGGCACCTTGGTCAACCAGAAGGTCTGCGACGACTGCAAGCGACTCGGCAACATCGTGTTCTCCATCTCCCTTGAGGGCTTTAAGGACGCAAACGATGGCCGTCGTGGCGAGGGCTGCTTCGATAAGGTTATGGCTGCTATGGACCTTATGCGTGATAATGGCCTCGCATTTGGCACCTCAACTGCCTATACCCGCAACAATGTCGAGTCCGTCACCTCTGATGAGTACTACGATCTGATTATCAAGAAGGGCGCTCTGTGGGCTTGGTACTTCCACTATATGCCCGTCGGTGAAGGCGCAAACGCTGACCTGATGCCAACCGTTGAGCAGCGTCAGTACATGATCAAGCGCATCCGTAAGGTCCGTGACTATGAGGGTGGTAAGCCGATCATGACGATGGACTTCCAGAATGATGGCGAGTTTGTCGGTGGGTGCATCGCTGGTGGCCGTGTCTTCTGCCACATCACCGCTCGTGGCGATGTCGAGCCATGCGTCTTCATCCACTATGCAAACGCCAACATCCATGACAAACCCCTGATCGAGTGCCTGCAGCAGCCTATGTTCCAAGCTTACCGTGCTCACTGGCCGTGGAATGATAACATGCTCCGTCCGTGCCCGATGCTTGAAAATCCTGAGATCTTACCTGAAATGGTTCACGAGGCTCATGCAGAGTCCACTGAGTATGTCACACCTGAGAATGTTGACTACCTCTGCGCTCGTACTTCCAGGTACGCGAAAGAGTGGGCTCCTGTCGCTGACAAGATCTGGAAAGAGGAGCATCCAACCGGAAAGAAGATCTACGAGGATAATATCTCGATGATGCCGGTTGACCAGAAGGCTGAGATGCTAAAGAAGAAGGATAAGGAGCTCGACGAGGAGATCGAGGATGAGATGGACGTAAAGGAGCTTGCCACTAAATAAGTAGGTAGTTCTCTCTAACCACGATCCTTTGTGAGATTACCTCGCTGACTGCTGAATTGTAGTTGGCGAGGTTTCCTCTTACCTTGATTCTTAGGTCCAATTTTTAGGGCTCTTCGGTAGTTAATGTGAGCGCCGATCCAGCAAAGCGTCAGCTAGGGAAACGATGATTAATTCGGCTCGATGAGGTCGCTGGGGCCGCACGCTGTATGCCGCCGGCTTAAAATGTCTCGAACCACGCAGTGCCCATACCCACATAAATGCCTATCTGCCTGCGGATATGTTATAATTACAGCAACGTATTCCAGCATATCCAAAAGGCAGATATGGGCAGCCAGATGAGCTTTGGGGACCTTAAATCCTAAGGTCAGAGGAAGAAGACCTGGCGAGAGGCATTCCTGGAGCGAATGAACGCGATCGTTGTGTGGGATAGCTGGAAATGGCTGACGACTTTAAGCATAAGCCCAACACTTCCTGTCGGTTTCGAGCTGCATACTATGGGTGAAGGGTTGATGCATTCAAAAGATCGGGAAAAGACATGGCTAAGGGGCATGCAGGCGCACTTAAGCATGAAGGAATGTGAGAGTAAAGGGACCTTGATGGAGCTTCTGGAGAGGTTCTCAGACGAGTAAGTCCTGCGAGTAAAGGCTTATCGAGGAGATGTTCCCGCAAGGGTTCGTATGCCTTATCTGCGGCCCCACGAGCTGCTCACACCAGCTCAGCGTGAGCGCAGGAACGATGATGGAGGGTACCCATCTTGCCCTGAGGGAGTGGTTCGTCGCGATGTGGTTCATGTCCAGCCAGAAAGGCAGGGATCAGCGCCAGGCAGGATACAGCTACAAGACGGCCGGGTACGTGCTGGTAAGGATCCGCTGTGCCATAGCAAGATTGAAGTGCCTCCAGCGTCCTTTCTGCTGATTGCGCAGCAGTCGACGACTTCTACATAGAAGCAAGATCAAAAGGCACGAGGGGATGCGGCACAAAGCAGCAGCCTATGCTTACTGCGCTGGACAGGGCTGCTGCGTCCTGCGCTGCGTGGATTCCTGGTAACAGTTCGAACACGACCACCTCTGTCATATGTCCAAGATCTGTGCCGATGCCTGGAAGCGAGATATCGGCAGGGCTGGATTGCTTCTGCGGGCTCGTCTAGAAGAAGTACGACAGCTCATACGATGACGCCTCGCTTCCCCAGGGCCCGCATCTCGAATATCAAGGCATATGTCGAAGGAGCGTTCCACGGCCTTCCGAAGGCCCATATACAAGTCGTATACCGACTCGTTCAACTCGTTCAGCTAAAGATACAGCCACAGGGATTCTTTTGATGCTTGGTGCCGATTCCCTCCACAGGATGTGCCTCATGTACATCCCGCTTGCAGGCATCGCGGCCACACTGCAGCCAAAGTTGTCTAAGCAGCTTACAGTTCATGGAGCCTAACTGTGCCGCAAGTTCTTAGCCATTATCTTTAATCTAACAGTCAAGTAAATGGGGGCCGCCAGACCTATGTCGAGCTGTGGAAACTCGCATCGGCCATCATCATATGGCGGACCACCCTTGCAGTCTCGGGCCACCTGTCGCTTGCCTGGTTGACACCGAACAGATAGACATACCAGTTGAGGTAGCTTTTGTATGTTGGCCATGGGACATGCCCATGAAGCGCCAGAGGTATCTCTTGAGCCAGGAGCAGAGGTTGTTCACGAGCTCCATGCTCTCAAGGTATTCCGGGTCTCGGGTATGATTCGGAGACTGCTCCGGCATCGCGTATGACCCCGCTGTGGGCGCGCTCTCGGTCGTGCACAACGAGCGCGCCTTTGGCTATGTGGCCGCCAAAGGCGTCCCTGATCCTTCTCGTGGACGGCTTGCCGTGTCCGCAGACCACGGCATAGGGGTTCTTGAAGATGTCTATGCAGAGCTGCTGGGAGGAGAGCCCCCGCTTCCTTGCCTGGCCATATCCATGTGTGAGGTCCGTATCCACGATGTAGGTCTCGTCGATCCAGATGCGCCTCTTAAGGACGATGCGGTCCTGGTAGCTATCCCACGGTGGTAAACACCCGGTGCCTCCATTCCCAGGCGCTCTGGTAAGATATCTGCAGGGATTTAGCGATGCAGTCCAGGGCTCCAGGACACATTCTCCATTTGGCATGTGGAATTGTATCACCTGGGCTGTCAGGACAGCCTGAACCGGCCCCCATTTACTTGACTGTCAGATTATCTTTTATCTAACAGTTTAGAAGTGTGGTGTGCCTAGCAAGGCTCTGACGTGCGGTAAGTCACATCCTCCATCATCAGATGGCGCACCATCCTTTCCAATCTCGGCCATTTGTCGCGCAACTGGTTGACACCGAACAGGTACACCTACCTGTTCAGGTAGCTCTGCAGTCTCTTCAGGTCCATGCCGCTGAAGTGCCACAGGTAGCGTTTGAGCTAAAAGCAGAGCTTGTTCACGACAGCCATGCACTCGAGGTATTGCGGGTCACTGACGTGTGCCCTGTAGGCCTCGTGCACGCCTTCGACCACCCTGACCAGGGACCTGTGCGACTTCTTCATGTCCCCGACCACGGTTGACCCCCTTGGCGATGTGAGAGCGCAGGCTATCCCTGATACGCGGGAAGGCTTGCCGTACCCGATGGCGAGCGCGTACTTGCAGGCGTCGATGGCCACGGCGATGCACAGCTTTTGCTTGGACAGGCCGCGCTTGCGGGCCTGCCCGTAGCCGTCCACGGTCGCAAACACGCGCTGGCGCCACTCATAGGCAATCTTGTGGTTCAGCCCACAAATCTTTGCGATGCCCCCTAAAGGCACGTTGTAGCACATCAGCTCGATGAAGAAGACTAAGGTGGGCAGGTCCTTCTTTGAGTCGTCGAATATGGCTCTCAAGAAGGCGGCGTAGTGCTTCGTGCAGCTTGGGCATCTGAAGCACTAGTGCCCGGCGGTACTCTTCCCGTCATCCAGGACTTTTCGCCGCACGAGGGGCACAACGGCGCGGACCTGTGGCGTGTTGCAGCCTCCTCGAAGATCTCAAGCCCGATCTTCTCCTTTGCATCCTCGCACCGCCCAGGCGCCCATCCAGTCGGGACGTCGCCAAACTTAGGACCAGATGGACGCTCGGGCAAATCTAAGTTGGCGGGACAATCATACCAACTCACGCCGGCCCCTATGCTCCTATCACCACACTTCTAAACTGTCAGAATCTTTTATTATGAGTGCCTATAAAACGTGGGCATAGTTGTTCTCGCTTACACCCAGATTACTGCTGTAGATCGGCACTCTTGCTTCAAGATCCAAATGGAAAGCTAAGGGCGTACTATAGGTTCACTTGATGGTTCTTGAGGCCTTATCTTCTTGACACACTGATAAAACTGAATGTATCAGGGTGATGATGAACTTGAGTGTATTCGAACATGACGCCTTTTGAGTTATAAGACTGACTTTCAACGACAGCCACGCAATTATAGGGTCCAAGATCCATGTTCTGGCGGTCAAGATCCGTTGCAAGCTGCACGGTGATACGGCGTCTGCTCGTAAGAATGTGCATTCCCAAGTTGTGCTCAAGGTATCCATAGACAGACTCTGTGGCATATTCAGGGGTTAAGCCCGGCACAGCGGAAGCGAGAAAATATCCGGTATCAACCTGGCGAGCAATACCGTCCAGTGAGCGCACACGGACAACGCGGATGAGCTTGATGCCTTTAGCAAAACCGGAGCGCTGTGCGAGGCCTGGGCTGCACGTTATCTCATCAAAGGATATGACCTCTGTGCTTGGGACGAATCCATTTCTCTTCGCATACTCTTGAAAGGATTCAGTGCCCTCAAGTAATCCTTGTGCCCTATGGTTTTCCTTTTGCCATATAACGCGTACGCCTCGGCCATGCATAGGCTGTACATAGCCATCATCTGCAAGCTCTGAAATCGCACGACGTATGGTGTTTCGAGAGCAATCGTACATTTCTGTCAGCTCACCTTCAGTAGGGAGCAGTTCCTGATACGAATACGTCCCTTGCTGAATTTTGTCCTTCAGGTCGTGGTAGATGCTCTCGAAAATCTTTTTTGGCATGATCGCCTTCTTTTGCTAGAGCTCGTCGCTACTCTAGATATGACAAAAGCTCCGTGTGCCTGAGGCCCCGGATATGCCATAACCCCTCTGAATCGTGTTGGCAAAAACTTGAGCGATTTTAGGAATGTATACAGCAACTGAGCCTGATTACCAGTATATTACTTTCTTACATTTTTACCGTTCACCTGAAAAGGGACACCGCTCGGTGAAAAGTTGTTTAAACAAGTCCTTCTTTTCTGTTCTTCTAAGGTAGATTCTTCTAAGCTAGAAACTGAGATGGCACCCGCGAGAGATCCACGTCTGCTGTCTCTGCAAACAAAATTAGGTGGTAATAGCGCCACCTAATAGACGGCAGTGGGAGGACGACGATGAGTAACATTTCAAGAAAGAACTTCCTAAAATTGGGTGCAGTCTCAGCACTTGGCCTAGGTTTGGCCGGCTGCGGAGGTGGCGGCTCTTCGAGCAACAATCAGCAGCCTGACAAGAATCGTTCCGGCAGCGTTTATTGGCTGAACTTCAAGCCTGAGCTCGATGACACCGCACAGCAGCTCGCCCGGGATTACATGGACAAGTACCCTGATGTCAAGGTTAAGGTTCAGACCGCAGCATCCGGCACCTATGAGCAGACCTTGACCTCCGAGATGGATAAGTCCGAGGCACCAACTCTCTTCAACATCGGTACCATGGCTGGCGTCAAAGAGTGGAGCCCCTATGCTATGGATCTTAAGGGCACTGAGATTGACAATGCACTCTCCACGCAGGACTACACCTACTACGACGATGATGGAAAGATGGTCTGTGCAGGTCTGTGCTACGAGGACTACGGCATCGTTGTAAATGCTGACCTCATCAAGCGGGCTGGCCACAACATGGACGACATCAAGGACTTTGACTCCCTGAAGACGGTCGTAGAGGACATCCACAGCAGGGCGAGCGAACTTGGCTTTGATGCCTTCGTTGCAACCGACCTTGACAGCTCCGCTTCTTGGCGTGTCACCGGCCACCTTGCCAACTTCCCGCTGTTCTATGAGTCCAGAGACGACGGTGGCTGGAAAGAGTGCCCTGCCACGATCAAAGGCACCTATCTGCCGAACTACAAGAACCTCTTTGACCTTGCTATCAACAATGCAGCTGAGGATCCGTCTACGCTCTCCACGGGCGGACACGATCCTAAGAACGAGTTCCTTGACGGCAAAGCTGCCTTCATCTTCTCCGGCTCCTTCGACTATAAGGACATCATCGCGGCACAGCCGAACGCAACGGTCATTCCGTACTACGGCGGTGTCGAAGGTGAAGACAAAGCCGGCCTGAACTGTGGCACTGAGAACCGCCTCGCAATCAGCGATAACGCTTCCGATGAGGACAAAAAGGCCACCATGGACTTCTGGCTCTGGATGGTCACCGATCCTGACGCCGGCCAGAAGATGGTTGATGCACTCGGCGCGCTACCGTACACTGATGCTCCTGAGGGCACCAACAAGTTCCTGACCAAGGCAACCGAGTACACCGACAATGGTTGCTACAACATGGACTGGGTTACCAACTTCGAGCCGAACGTTGACCAATACCGTAATGGTCTCGTCTCTGCACTCAACGCTTACACGGCAGATCAGTCTGGCGCTAACTGGGATAACTTCCGGACTGCATTCGTTGAGGGCTGGGCTAACAACTATCAGATTGAGAATGGTTAATAGTTAGCTTCTGAATATTTGCGGAATCGGGCGCAGCCCGCACCCGATTCCGTTCTCCTTCTCACAGGGAGTGAAGAATATGAAAAGTAAAAGTGTAGCCTTTAAACCGAGTTCCCAGATCAGGTCTACGCGACACTTCTGGTGGCTCTTTCTTTTACCGGTAACCATTGCGTTTATCATTGGCTTTGTCTGGCCGTTCATTCAAGGCATCTATCTTTCTTTTTGCCAGTTCAGAACTATTTCGGGCGCAAAGCTCATCGGTTTCGGAAACTATGCGGCGGCTTTTTCGGATATCTCATTTCAGCATTCATTCTGGTATACTGCGCTGACTGCAATCGTCTCGTTGGTGTTTATCAATGTGATTGCATTTGCAGTTGCGTATGCGCTGACCCAAGGCATCAAGGGCTCAAACATCTTCCGTACGGTCTTCTTCGCACCGAACCTGATCGGCGGCATCGTTCTGGGCTACATCTGGTCGATGATCTTCGACGGTATCCTGCAGCAGTATGGCACCTCAATCGTTCTGAATACCACCTACGGTTTCTGGGGTCTCATCATCCTGATGTGCTGGCAGCAGATCGGCTACATGATGATTATTTACATCGCCGGTCTTCAGGCAGTGCCGGAGGACATGATCGAGGCAGCAAAGATCGACGGCGCAACGAGAAGCCAGACCCTCTTCAAGGTCATCATCCCGAACGTTATGCCTTCCATCACGATCTGTCTGTTCCTGTCCCTGACTAACGGCTTCAAGCTCTTCGATCAAAACCTTGCTTTGACCGGTGGTCTGCCGTATGAGCAGCTGGCAGATGGCACGACCATCAACACCACTGAGATGATGGCACTGAACATTTACAACACGTTCTATTCAGGCACGGGAGCTCTGCGTGGCGTTGCACAGGCGAAGGCTGTTATCTTCTTCATCCTGGTCGCGGCACTTGGCCTTGCTCAGCTTCGTTACACCCGTAGTCGGGAGGTGCAGCAATAATGGCAGCGAGTCAACCAGAGACGCTCCAATCAGAGCAGCGTCACATGAATATCCTTACGGTCGTCTTCACCATTATTTGTATCATTTGGGTTCTGCCGATCGTATGCGTAACCATCAACTCCTTCAAGTTGAACACCTATGTTAAGACTGAAACCTTCGCACTTCCTACCGCAGAGAGCTTTGCTGGTTGGTCGAACTTTGTCACCGGTATGACCTTCGGTAACTATCCGTTCTGGGCGGCCTTCGGTTACAGTGCCTTGATCACGGTACTCTCCGTCGCGCTGATCCTGATCTGCTGCTCCATGGCTGCGTGGTACATTGCACGCGTTAACTCCCCATTCTGCAAGATAATCTATGCACTCTGCATCTTCTCAATGGTTGTCCCGTTCCAGATGGTCATGTTCACGCTCTCCAAGACCGCGGATACCTTGGGACTCAACACCCCGTGGACGATTCCTATCGTCTATCTGGGCTTTGGCGCTGGCCTTGCAATCTTCATGTTCGTTGGCTTTGTACATTCCATCCCGTTGGAGATTGAGGAAGCTGCCTCTATCGACGGCTGCGGTCCGGTCCGCACCTTCTTCCAGGTGGTAATGCCCATGCTCAAGCCTACGATGATCTCTGTGGGTATCCTTGAGATTATGTGGGTCTGGAACGACTACCTGCTTCCGTACTTGGTGCTCGACATCAACAAGTACCGTACGATTCCAATTCAGATCCAATACCTGAAGGGCAGCTACGGCACGGTCGATCTGGGCGCCACGATGGCAATCATCCTCATGGCTATCATCCCGGTCATTGTGTTCTACCTCTCTTGCCAGAAGTACATCATCAAGGGTGTTGCAGCTGGTGCTGTTAAGGGTTAAGCCATCAACTCTGTACGACTAACGGTACGACTTGTTTTTGCTTCAACTCTCTCCGTTTAGATCTACAACCTTTACGGAGAGACTTTACCAAGGATATGCAGCCGCGAATGAAACAAGATTCCGGCTGCACTTATGGAAGGATTCAATAACCATGGCAGAAGTCACCCTGGAGCATATTACAAAAATTTATCCGAATACGGAGAAGGAGAAGAAGCATCGCGGTAAGAAAAAAGACGAAGCGCCAGAGAAGAAGAATAACCTCAAGATTACCGATGA
Source organism: Atopobium sp. oral taxon 416 (assembly GCF_018128285.1). Taxonomy (NCBI): domain Bacteria; kingdom Bacillati; phylum Actinomycetota; class Coriobacteriia; order Coriobacteriales; family Atopobiaceae; genus Atopobium; species Atopobium sp. oral taxon 416. The sequence continues at coordinate 1,671,716 of NZ_CP072380.1, read as the reverse complement.
GGGCGTCGTCGCAGTAGATGACTTCAACGTCGATATCAAAGACCGCGAGTTTGTCGTTCTGGTCGGCCCATCTGGCTGTGGCAAATCCACGACTCTGCGTATGGTCGCTGGCCTCGAGAGCATCTCAAAAGGTACTCTCAAGATCGACGGCAAGGTTATGAATGAGGTTGCCCCGAAGGACCGCGATATCGCTATGGTCTTTCAGAGCTATGCTCTTTATCCTCATATGACTGTCTACGATAATATGGCGTTCCCGCTGAAGCTCCGCAAGGTTTCTGAGAACGAGATCGACAAGAAGGTCCGCGATGCTGCAAAGATCCTGGGCATCACCCAGTATCTCGACCGTAAGCCGAAGGCGCTTTCCGGTGGTCAACGTCAGCGTGTCGCAATCGGCCGCGCCATTGTCCGGGATCCTAAGGTCCTGCTGATGGACGAGCCGCTCTCCAACCTGGACGCAAAGCTCAGAAATCAGATGCGTGCTGAGATCATCAAGCTTCGTAAGCGCATCAATGCAACCTTCGTCTATGTCACGCACGACCAGACTGAAGCTATGACGCTTGGCGACCGTATCGTCATTATGAAGGACGGCGTAGTACAGCAGATCGGTACCCCGCAGGAGGTCTTTAATAAGCCGAAGAATCTCTTTGTCGCAGGTTTCATTGGCGTCCCTCAGATGAACTTCTTCGACGGTCATCTTGTAAAGAATGGTTCTTCTTATGAGCTTGATGCTTTGGGAAGCACGATCCAGGTCTCTCCTGAGACCTGCCAGGCGCTTGCTGCAAATGGCATCAACACCATGGATGTCACTGCAGGTGTCCGTCCTGAGCAGATGCAGCTTGCTGATGCAGGCGATCCAGGTACCCTTACCGCTACCATCGACGTGTCCGAGCTGATGGGCTCCACCGTCCATGTCCATGCCAGCGTCGAGGGTTATGACTTCATTTTAGTCATCCCGACCATCGACTTCGAAAGCGGCAGTGGCAGATCCTTTGCGGACGGTGCAAAGATCTCCTTCAAGTTTGAGCCGAATGCCATCCACTTCTTCGATAAGACGACCACGAACAGCCTTATCAACTAAGTTTAATCCCTTTTTTGTAATACCAACAAGATGTAAGCCCCATTCGCATTTGCGAATGGGGCAGGGGATTCTTATATGTAACATCACGGAATCGTGTAATTATGCCAACTCGTAGATGCGCAAATACACAAAAGGGGGAGGTCACTATGGTGAGAGCAAGTGGCGTACTCATGCCCGTCTCGTCGCTTCCGGGCTTTGTGGGGATCGGCACGTTCGGACGTGAGGCTTACGAATTCATTGATTTTCTCGCTCGTACCCATCAGCGCTATTGGCAAGTCCTGCCACTGACCACAACGAGCTTTGGTGATTCTCCCTATCAATCATTCTCCGCCTTCGCGGGTAACCCATACTTCATCGATCTTGAGGATCTCCTGGATTCGGGGTATCTGACGAAGAAGGATCTCGAAGCCTTACCGATCGGCCACATGGGTATGGATACAGTCGACTACGGTGAGCTGTTTCAGAAGCATCGCGCCATCCTCGAGCGTGCACTGCCGCGCTTTATCGCCGATCCGCCTGAGGACTATGAGGAGTTCTGCAAGCAGAACGCTTCCTGGCTTGAACCCTACTGCGAGTTCATGACCATCAAAGAGCAATTTGAGCTCCACGCGTACTATGAGTGGCCTAAAGAGTACCGCAAGCGCGGCAAAAAGAGCGCAAAGCTCTGCGCCAAGCATGAAGACGACATGCAGTACCACCGCATGACTCAGTACTTCTTCTATCGGGACTGGAAGCGCCTCAAAAAGTACGCCAACGACCACGGTATCCTCATTATCGGTGACATCCCCATCTATGTATCCCGTGACTCCGTCGAAATGTGGTCAGCTCCTGAGATGTTCTGCACCGATAAGGACGGGACGCCGACCTGCGTTGCAGGCACCCCGCCCGATGTCTTCTCTGACACCGGCCAATACTGGGGCAACCCCATCTATGACTGGAAGCAGATGAAGAAGGATGGCTTCAGCTGGTGGATTGAGCGCCTGCAAGCAAGCCTGTCACTGTATGACATCCTGCGCATCGACCACTTCCGCGGATTTGCCGCCTATTGGGCGGTTCCGTTTGGCTCACCTGATTCGAGCTACGGTAAATGGGTCAAAGGCCCTGGAGAGGCGATCTTTGACGCCGCAAAAGAGAAGCTCGGTGATCTGCCAATCATTGCAGAGGACCTGGGCTTTATGACGCCGGATGTTATCGCGCTGCGTGAGCACACTGGGTTCCCGGGTATGAAGATCCTGCAGTTCGGGTTTGACTCTCTGGATTCTGACAGCGATTCCTTCGATCTGCCGCATCACTACTCCGAGAACACCGTTGCCTATGCAGGGACGCACGACAACGAGACAGTGGTGGGTTGGTTCAAGGATTCCGCCACACCGAAGGTCCGCAAGGCGGCTGCACACTACCTGCACATGAGCGAGGACGAGAATATCGCGCAGGCGATCGACCGTGCGGTCGCAGCCTCCGTCAGTGATACCTGCATTTACCGCATGCAGGACCTGCTCGGACTGGACAACTCCGCCCGCATCAATGTGCCCTCAACCGTCGGTGCCAACTGGCGTTGGCGCATGCTCCCGGGTGCAATTACACCGGCTATCGAGCAGGAGCTCACCGATCTGACTTACACCTACTTCCGGATTCCTGACGCGAAGGGTCCCGAGCTTCCTCAATAAGATTTTGGAAGCCGCGCATATTGGTCCCCATCTTTTAGTCTTCCTGACACCTACGACTATTGGAGGTTCGGTTTCGCATGAAGATCGATCTTGAAGCACGCTCTCAGGAGAAGTTTGGCCGTCCGCTCGCCGAACTTGACAATCCGACCATCTGTACGATGCTCGAGGATCTCGTTCGTGAGCACGCCGCGGTGATGCCTTTAAATGATGGCAAGCGCCGTCTGTATTACCTCTCCGCAGAGTTTTTGATTGGCCGGCTCCTCACCAACAATCTCTTGGAGCTCGGTATCTACGACGACGTGAAGTCACAACTCGCTGCAGCGGGCCACGACCTGGGCGCCGTAGAGGAATGTGAAGTCGAACCTTCGCTTGGCAATGGTGGCCTCGGTCGCCTTGCAGCCTGCTTCCTCGACTCTATCGCTACGCTCGGTCTTCCGGGTGACGGTATCGGCCTCAATTGGCACTACGGCCTGTTCCACCAGAAATTCATCGACCTGCAGCAGGCGGCAGAGCCGGATACCTGGCTCGATCGTCAGGATTGGCTCGTGAAGGACGAGAAATTCTATACCGTCCAGTTCGGTGGCTTTTCTGTGAAGTCCTGCCTGTACGATATCGACGTCCTGGGCTATCAGCGCACCACCAAGAATCGTCTGCGCCTCTTCGATTTGGAGAGCGTCGACGATTCCCTGGTTCCGCCCAACTCAATCGATTTTGACAAGACCGCGATCAAGAAGAACCTCACACTCTTCCTCTATCCGGATGACTCCGATGATGCCGGCAGACTCCTGCGCGTCTATCAGGAGTACTTCATGGTCTCCAACGCTGCGCAGCTCATCATCGATGAGGCGCAAGAGCGCGGCAGCAACCTGCACGATCTACCTGACTACGCAGTTGTCCACATCAACGATACGCACCCCTCGATGGTTATCCCGGAGCTCATCCGCCTGCTCGTCGACGAGCACAGCTTTGACTTCGATGAGGCTGTCTCCATCGTTAAGAATATGGTCGCCTACACGAACCACACGATTCTGGCCGAAGCCCTGGAGAAATGGCCGCTCAAGAGCCTGCAGACGGTCTCCCCGCGCATCGCTGAGATCATCGAAAAGCTCGACGAGCTCGAGAAGAAGGAATACGGTGACAACCCGGATGTCGCAATCATCCGCGACGGCGCTGTCCACATGGCACACATGGCGATCCACTATGGCTTCTCGATCAACGGCGTTGCCGCACTGCACACCAAGATCCTCGAGGACACCGAGCTGCATCCGTTCTATGAGATGTATCCGGAGAAGTTCTCCAACAAGACTAACGGCATCACCTTCCGCCGCTGGATTATGGATTGCAACCCTGCGCTCTCAAGCGTGCTCGACGACGTGATCGGCACCGACTGGCGCACCACCTGCGACCTCACCGGGCTTATGGCCTATAAGGACGATGACTCCGTCCTGCAGCGTCTGGACGATGCAAAGGACAAGGCCAAGATCAGCATGCGTGACTTCATTTGGAAGAACCAGGGTGTCCACATCCCTGAGGACGCGATCATCGACGTCCAGGTGAAGCGTATTCACGAGTACAAGCGTCAGCAGATGCTCGCGCTCTACATCATCTGGAAGTACCTTGACATCAAGAACGGCAACATTCCGCCCCATCCGATCACGATCATCTTCGGTGGCAAGGCAGCTCCTGCCTACACGATCGCTCAGGACATCATCCACCTGATCCTCATGCTCTCCCGCTGGATCGCGGCGGACCCGGTCGTGTCCCCGCACCTGCAGGTCATCATGATCGAGAACTACAACGTGAGCGCCGCAGAGCGTGTGATCCCGGCAGCGGATATTTCCGAGCAGATCTCCCTGGCCTCCAAAGAGGCTTCCGGCACCTCAAACATGAAATTCATGCTCAACGGCGCCGTAACGCTGTGCACCCTTGACGGTGCTAACGTCGAGATCGCGGACCTTGTCGGTGATGGCAACATTTACACCTTCGGTACCTCCTCCAAGGAGGTCGAGCACCTATACGCTGAGAATGCCTACCACGCGCATGACTACTACGAGAAGCCGGGCATCAAGCTGCTCGTTGACTTTATCACCAACCCGTCCTTCATGGCTCTCGGCAATGCGGGACGCCTGCAGCGCCTGCACGACGATATGGCGAACAAGGACTGGTTCATGGCGCTGCTCGATATCGAAGAGTACATCCAGAAGAAGGAGCTGGTCTTGAGAGATTTCGAAGACCGTGAGTCCTGGCTCAAGAAATCCCTGGTCAACATCGCACAGGCCGGTGACTTCTCCTCTGATCGCACCATCCGCCAGTATAACAAGGATATCTGGCATCTCTAAGACACACTGTCTCTAACTGAAGCCCACTGTACGACGTACGGGCCCCGGAGCACGAACACTCCGGGGCCCGTATGGTTTATGCTGTAATCCACGCCATACATCAGGTTATAGAGGCGTTGTAGAACTTAGCCCTGCGTTCTACGCACGATTTTCGAGAGCGTATCGATGGCGGCTCTGCGCATTGCGGTCCAGGTCGACGGCTGCGCCACCGACCAATCGATCGGGTGGTCCGCGATCATCTGGCGGGCTTGCTCGATAACCTCTTTGCCGGTGCCTGCCTGGAAAGCGTCATCGCCCAGCACGGGCAGGTTGATGTAGATATCCGCGATCTGGGCATAGATACGGTCCAGCTGGTTGGCGCCGATATTGATCGTCTGCTGTGCGATTGTAAGCGGCTGCATGTCCTTGATGGAGCGGCTCTTGCGGATCATACCGACCCCGACCACCGCATCGACCTGAGAGCGGTCAAAGAGCGGTGTAGGGAGGTTCATGCGGCAGCCACCGTCTATAAAGGTGTGGCCTACATAGGTGGTGGGGGAGATCACGAGTGGATAGGACGCGGAGCACATCACGCACTTGGCGGCATCGAGCTGATCATTGCAGATCACGTGCCAGGAGTTTTCCTCTTCGCTCTTGAACAGCTCTGCGTCATTAGTAAAGATGAAGAGGTCTCCGCCGACGACGTCCACCGCGCAGATTGCGATCGGGAGCTTAAAGTCCGCAAAGGTATGGATTCCCACCTCATCCAGAATATGCATGGCGAGTGGCTCCAACGTGTCTGAGTCGATCATGCCGTGGGTACCGATGATAGAGGCAACGTTGCGAAGGCCGACCTTCAAGACCTGCTGATCGACCACCATCTTGTCGAGTTCGATCAGAAGCTCTGCCACACGCTCTGAGGGAAGGCCGGCAGCTACAAGCGCCGCGACCAAAGCCCCCATCGAGGTGCCTGCGACGGCCCCGATCGGGATCTTGTGCTTCTCCATATCTTCCTGTGCGGCAACCTCCGCAAACGCACGAAATCCACCGCCACAAAAGGCGACACCGACGCCATCAATTCTGCCCATAGACACTCCTTATTGAAGGGTTTAAACACTCTCGCTAGTACGGTACTCTATGCCACCCATCTTCGCTATCAGTTGCCGTGAGGAGTTTCCATATTATTTTGATTGAGTATGCCTGAGAGGATAGTAACAGACAAGCATAGGCAGTTCCGCTGTCTGTACAGCGGACCTACATGTATCACCTATAAGCTGACGGTCAAATTGTGGAAGGCAAACATACATGAATGTTGAAAATGTATAGGTAATCGGCGCGGGAACGATGGGACATGCAACAGCCCTGCAGTTTGCTCTGTGTGGCTATGAGGTGCACCTTCTGGGAAGGACCCAAGCGCTGGGCCTAGACATTGGTGTGAAAGCGCTCACACACGATCTGGAGACCTTTGAGGCCAACAGTATGCTCCGTGAGCCCAAAGAGGATATCATAGCCCGTATTACCCCTTCGAGGGACAATCTCACAGTGTTTCAAGGTGTCGACTTTGTTCTTGAGTCTACCACAGAGGATCTAGCCGCAAGGAGGGCGATCTTTGCTGAGGTTGAGGAAAGCGTCGGCGACGGAGTAGCTATAGCCACCAACACCTCAGCTGATGCCGCTCGTCGAACCCATTGCAAGCGTCGGTCCGGACGGCTTGGATATTCTTTGACACCTTATCTAAGTACCTCTACCAAGATTTGGCCAACACGACCGAAGAGGACCTGTCCTCGCAAAGAAAGTCAATGCCAACCAGCATGGCTTGGAGACCGGGTAAGGCTTCTTATGACTGGGAAGGGCGACGAAGGCAAAAGCATCGTAGCGTATCAGGGCCATGAGCTGTTTGAATGGCTCAGAAAACCGCTAGAGCCAAGCGGAGCGGCAGGAATAGCTCAGGGCATCGAACCCAGAATCCGATAGAGCGAATGATTAGACAGGTGTCCCCTGGGGTGCCATATAAGCTGCACCGGCGGATCAAGAGACTCTTCGGTGAAGGTTACACCTTACCGTTTATGCGCTACCCTCTACCGCCCATCTACTGTTACGAATAATCTTGAAGAGTTTTGCATAATTTTTTATAAAAATCGGGCCATTCGTTAGTATGGAAGGGATACTTATAAATCTGGAAACTCTAAGAGGGCGGATCAAGTGTCGAAGAAGAAACTTACACTAGCTGAAAAAGCAAAAGCGCACCTTGCGCCGGAAACCTTTGCAAAACAGAGCGCAGGTACCACGACTGACCCGGTCGGAACCCCTAACAATCCTTCCGATAAGGTATTCACGGTCGCAAACCTGATCACTCTGTGCCGCCTTATTTTGACCATCGTGTTCCTGTGTATCTTTGCGTCCCATGGGAACCGCGTTGTCGGTCTCGTCTGCTATGCAATCGCCTGCGTTACCGACTTCCTGGATGGACAAGTCGCCCGCCGCACCCAGACCGTGAGCTGGGTCGGTAAGATCGCAGACCCGGTGATGGACCGTGTACTGTTGTTTGCGGGTGTCCTTGGCCTTGTGATCGCCGGCGACATCCCTGTGTGGATCGCAGTCTTCATTATCGGCCGTGATGCCTACCTCGCTGCTGGTATCATCTATCTGCAGCGCTTCAGGAAGCGCCCGGTTGACGTTATCTTCTCCGGTAAGGTCGCAACGGCCTTTCTGATGTTCGGCTTCGTCGATCTGCTGGTCAACTTCCCGGTCCTCCCGGGCTTGGGCTGGGTAACAGTCTCCTGGCTTCCCGGCTTGAACAGCACTCCGATGGCGCCGGGTATCTACTGCGTCTATATCGGCATCATCTTCTCGACGATCACCGCGATCTCCTATACCAAGATCGGTATCGGTATCCGCAATGAGGTATTAGCCGAAAAGAAGGACCAGAAGAATCAGTAGGCAGCATCTCTGCACCTGTCGCGCCAATACTATCTACAACCACAGGTGCTCTATTCCACTCGTCTCGTGCTGGGGGGGATCGGTGATCCGCAAACCACGTTTACTTATCTGTCTCATCGCCTGTCTCGTGTGTGCCCTGCTCGCGCTCCCGGGTAGCACTCAGGCGCAGGCGGCAGAGACGAAGGATGCCCCGAGCCTGAGTGAGGCCCGCTCTGCGATCATCGTCGATTCAGAAGGACAGGAGATCTGGGGGACCAATGAGGACGACCACCTGGCTTCCGCCTCCATTACGAAGGTCATGACCGCGATGGTGGTGCTCGACACGAATCCCGACATGGACTCTACGTTCACTTGCCAAAAGATTACGTTGGAGAGTGGAGCTTCGATTGCGGGATACCAGGAAGGGGATACCCCGACCCTCAGAGAGCTCTTCTCCGCAATGCTCGTCTATTCCGCAAACGATGCCGCCGAAGAGCTCGCGCTGGCCACCTATGGCTCCCGGGATGCCTTTGTCGATGCAATGAACCAGAAGGCCCAGGAGCTGGGAATGGACAACACCCACTTCGTCAATCCCACTGGGCTCAAAGAGGACAACCACTATTCCTCTGCTCGCGATCTGGTGACGATGGGACGCTACGCGCTCACAAACTATCCGCTGATAGCGCAGACTGTGAAACAGGCCTCCGTAAAAGTCACGGTGACCACCACACGCGGGCACAAAAAGACAAAACAGACCAGGACGTTAAGGTCAAGCGATACGCTCTTAAATAGCGTCCCCGGTATGCTTGGTATCAAAACCGGCGCGGTAGAAGATGAGACAACATTCTTGGGGGCCTGTCAGCGGGGCTCTACCCGTATCTATACCTGCGTGATGGGCTGCAAGACCCGCCAAGGCCGCTTCAATGACACTAAAACTCTGATCGATTGGACCTATAGTACCGATCACCAGCGAACCTTCATCGTCCCCGGCGTCCGTATTGCCACGGTTCGTGATGCAAATATTGTAGGTTGGATACAAGATGTTGTAGCTGTTGCTCCGGCATCAGGCTATGTATGGCCCAACCACGGGGATATCACATCCGAAAAATCCCATGCGGTCGATGTCTCGATCGCGGTGCCGGGGAGCTTATATCAAACAACACAGTGGAAGCAAGGGGACCGGCAGGCTGCCGAGATACTCTTTATTACGACCAACCCGCACCCCAAAACCGCTGCTGATACCGGTATCCCCATCTGTTTCCCTATCGAAAGGAATGTTGTCCATGAGTGGAGATACTAAGAACACAGAGATGTCTGACAACCTCTCTGTGTTGGCTTATGAAGAGCTGGCACTGGGCGCGACACTCGGCGGTTTTGTGAAAGAGGGCACCAAAGTGGCCCTTGCCTACAAGAATCAGGGTGAAGAATACACCGCGCTGAGACACGGGACTGGACTCACCGACCTGTCCGGGTGCTATTCCGTGCGTCTCTCCGGACCGGTCGCTCAGAGCTTTATCGAAGCGACCTGCGCAGGTCAGAAGCTCGGAGTCGGGGAGTGCGCCTTTGAGCCGGTTCTTCTGGGGGACAGCAGGATCGCCTCAATCCCGCTCGTTGCTCGCACCGGGGATCAGGAGTACGTGCTGTGGGATATCAGCGCTTCCGGGGATATTCTCGCGGCTTGGCTCAACTTTGTTGCAAACATCAATCAGAACGGCTTCGCGCCCTATCAGGGGCTTGAGATGGAAGAGGTGAGTCAGAGCCTGACGCCGCTCCTCTTGTGGGGTGAGGCGGCCTCAGAGATCCTCTCAGACTATCTAAAGGACGGTTCTGCCGTACCGGAGACGAACCAGGTACACGACGCCTTGCTCGATAACCACATCCCGGCCCTCATTATCAACATGCGCATCAACGATCGGCCGAGTCTGATACTATTGGTACCCCCACAGTCGGCACCCGTGATGTTCTGCTCACTGCTCTCCTTCAATACCCTGACGCCAGTGGGTCTCACTGCTGCCGCACAGGTTGCCGCGGAGAACCTGGAGTATCTGGCGCCGCTCAGCGAGGCAAAGCCCCATGAGGCCTCCAAACACGATCTGATGCGTCAGGGATTGTTGCGTCACGAGAACGACTACATCGGGGCCCGTGCCCTGACCGTCCAAGAATAGATGCCCAAGAGAAAGTGATCTCCCTATGAAATATGCTGTCAATGCCCGGCATGTCCCGGAAGCCCTCGGATCCTCCTCCCAGGGAACGACCGCTGGTCGCTTTATCTTCGTCTCAGGGCAGCTCCCGGTCGAAGAGCACGACAACGAGAAGCTCGTGTCCGACGATGTGGCGCAGCAGGTTGAGCGAGAGCTCGATATCACTGCCAACATCCTTTCCACAATTGATTTGACTCTCACCGATGTGGCCCAGACCACGGTATATCTCACCGATCTGAATGATTTTGAGGCAATGGACAGAGTCTATGCAAAGCGCTTTGGCAGACCCGCGCCGGCGCGCTCGGTGGTGGAGGTGCAAAAACTTCCTCTAAATGCGCGCGTTGAGATTGCCTGCATTGCGTGTCGTTAGCGTTAGAATAGGGATAATACGAAATTGCTTTGAAGGGATAGGTATGCAACAACCTCACAACAATAACGAGGCCCCCGATCAGACTCAAATCTTCCGTATGCCAGACAATGACGCCACCATTCCGGACTTGATGGGCGGATCCCCGTACACCAACCCTTCCTTAACCATAGTCAAAGGCCCTCAGACAGGGGAGACATTTGAGCTTGATAAGGACAAGATCACGCTGGGGCGTGATCCCTCAAATGACATCTGTTTGAACGATATGACCGTCTCGCGCCATCATGCAGTGATCGACTTGACCGCTCTCAAATCTGACGTCGTGATCATCACTGACCTGGGCTCACTCAACGGCACCTGGGTTGACGGCGCAATCATCAACAAAACCTTCTTGAAGGATGGGTCCACGGTACAGATCGGTACCTTTCGCCTCGTCTTCCATACGAACCGGATTACTTCCCGTATCGAGACCGGAGCGTAAGCACTGTATGACCGATGCAGGATATCTTACTATCGGCAAGGTAGTGAAACGCCTACAAAATCGGTACCCCGATCTCTCGGTCTCAAAGGTACGTTACCTTGAGGACGAAGGACTCCTGAATCCTGCCCGTACACCGGGCGGATACCGTCTCTACTCACCGCGGGATGTCAAGCGGCTTGAGACGATCCTCTATCTACAGAAGACGCGCTTTTTACCCTTGAGTGTGATAAAAGAGGAGCTGGAGCGGCAGGACAGAGGGGAGAGCGTGAGCCCCGAGCGAAGCTTTGCGGAGCCGGGAGCCACGCAGGTTGCGATCCCCCAAGATGATCAGGAGACAATTAATAAATTACACCCGATCGATAAGATGCCGGAGTTAACGGGCGCCCCTGTAAGTTTTGTGAGGCAGCTCGCTGACGCCGGTATTATTGTTTTGAAAAAATCCCCCCATGGCCGTGACCTGGTAGACGGGAAAGATTTTAAAATAATCAGATGTGCGTCACGCCTGCGTCACTATGGCATCGGCCCGCGCAATCTGCGTATGTACGCGTTTGCCGCCAACCGTGAGGAAGGCATGTTCGAGCAGTCTTTAGGCACGCTCTACGCGAAGAAGGGCAACGAGCCTTCCGCCTCACAGCAGCGGGAGTTTGCTGATGCTGTTAATGAGATGTTGGCGCTCACAGATACGATTCGTGATACGTTGATAAGACGTATGCTTCAAGCTGCGTTTAAGGATATGGATGTGGACGATGCCGGAAAACCCATGTCTCATGAGAGCAAGTCCTAACCAAGAAGAAAGGATCCACTGTGTCCAAGATCGATTATGAGAAGCTGATCGTAAGCATCCCCGACTACCCGGAGCGAGGAGTCATCTTCAAGGACATCACGCCGCTCTTTGCTGATGCGCAGGGTATGTCTGCCGCCATTGATGATATGACTGACCACTTTATCAGCAAGGGTATCACCAAGGTCGTCGGCGCTGAGGCACGTGGCTTCTTGGTCGGAGCTCCGGTCGCATATCGCCTGGGCGCAGGCTTTGTGCCGGCTCGTAAGCCAGGCAAGCTTCCGCGTGAGGTCTACTCTCAGACCTATGCACTCGAGTACGGCACCGATGAGCTGCAGATCCACAAGGACGCGCTCAACAAGGACGACCGCGTCCTGATCGTCGATGACCTAGTGGCAACCGGCGGCACCGCAGTAGCAACCTCTGAGCTCGTCAAGCAATCCGGCGCACGCGTCGAGGGCTTCTCCTTCATGCTCGAGCTTACGTATCTCCATCCACGTGAGACTATCGCGAAGGCCTGCGGCAACAAAGAGGTCTACACCTTGGTCAAGGTAGACTAGACCTGATCGACAGCATTAAATCCTGACGCCTAGAGGCGTATGCTCTATAGAGATCCAAAAAACATCCAACTCGATACAAGATATTGAAGTGGTATGAGCATGAAGCAGCAGCCCTTAACTGAGCGATTTTCTCGCAGCGCACAGGCAAAGCTCGTTTTTGAAGGCGCCCTGGTCGGTCTGACCGGGGGAGCCGCGGTTGTCCTGTACCGTCGGGTGCTCTCGTGGGCGGAAGGCGCCATGCGTGCGATTACGTCGTGGGCACAGAGCAACCTCTTCTTCATCGTCCTCTGGTTTGTCGTGTTGGCTGCCTTGGTCTTCATCGTCGGTAAGCTCATGCTCTACGAGCCCTATACCCAAGGCTCCGGCATTCCACAGACCGACGCCGAAGCGATCGGACGCCTCGATATGCCCTGGTATAAGGTCATGTGGACCAAGTTCGTGGAGGGGACCCTGTGCTGCTTCGGCGGCCTTTCCTTGGGGCGTGAGGGTCCCTCGGTTATGCTCGGCGGTATGTCCGGTAAAGCGGTCTCAAAGCTCTTCCACAAGGATCGGGACATCGAAAGTCTCTTTGTGACCTGCGGCGCCGCCGCAGGTATGGCCGCAGCCTTTCATGCGCCGCTTACCGGTGTGCTCTTCGCGGTCGAGGAGATCCATAAGGTCTTTTCAGCTTCTCTCGTTATGACCGCCATGTCATCTGCCGTGGTGTCAGACTTTTTAGTTTCACAGGTCTTGGGTATGCGGCCAACCCTCAACTTCCAGCTGATCGTGAACAATCTGCCGCACACCCCAAACTATGTTCTCGTTATTCTCATGGGCATTTACTGTGGCTTCTTGGGAGCCCTGCACAACAAGGGGATGTTCGGGTGCCAGAAACTCTACGGTAAGATCCACAGCTATGTGCCGTATACCAGAATCGCGATCCCATTCGCACTGGCCGGTATTATCGCGTTTACTGCGCCGGACCTCATGTGCGGCGGCGATGCAATCATCGAGCGCCTCCAGAATCCTTATGCCTTGTCAATCGGTACAATTATTTTCCTGCTGGTGGGGAAGTACCTCTTTACGACGATTTCCTTTGCCTCAGGCGCCCCGGGCGGCACGCTGTTCCCACTTGTTGTTATGGGTTCGCTCTCAGGAGCCCTGTTCTGTCGCATTTTAGGCTTCTTCGGGGTCTCTGAGATGTATATGATGAACTTCATCTACCTGGGTATCGCAGGCCTGTTTGCGGGTGTGGTGCGGGCTCCGGTTACCGCAATTGTCCTCGTCTTTGAGCTGACCGGCAGCTTGGATACGCTCTTGTCCGTCAGCATCGTCTCCATGTTGGCCTTCGTGACTGCCAACCTGCTCGATGTGGATCCGTTCTACGAGCACCTCTTAAAGAACCTTTTGGGAACCTTGCCAGGAGATGCAGAGCTGAAGAAGCTGCACGGCGTGTCAATGCGTACCTACAACGTGACACTGAACAGCCTAGCCGCCGGTAAGGCTATCAGAGATATTCCATGGCCGAACAACACGCACGTGATTTTGGTTGAGCGCGCCGGTGCCAAGATCGCTCCACAGGGCGGCACGGTTCTGGAACCGACGGACACGATCACCGTGTTGATTAACCGTTCCAATCTGGCAAGCGCCGAACAGGAGCTCACTGATCTCTGTCGGCCGCAAGCCTTTGTTACAACTGATGCTGTATCACCTGACTCAGGCTCTGAGAGCCCCTCTGACAAGTCTAAATAGGTAAGCAGAAGGAGAGGGCTCAGTATCGCTCATAACGTCTTACTTTACATAACATATATTATCGTACATCTATAAAAACGGCGGGGGAGACCGGTTAATTCAGTCCCTCCCACAACTATTTCATGATGCGATGTGCTGTCCCAAGTATGCGGCCGCTGATGTTGCGGCGATGGCGCCGTCTGCGGTTGCAGTTACAATCTGACGCAGCATCTTCTGACGGATGTCTCCGGCGACAAACAGTCCCGGTGTCTTCGTGCTCATCGCCTCATCACTCTTCACATAGCCGTGGTCATCCACATCGACCATATCCTTGATCAGGTTGGTCGCTGGTACTCTACCGACAAAGACGAAGACGCCGAATCCACCTTCCTCATAACTCTCACTATAGGTCTCCTGTGTATCGTTGTGCTTGAGCGTGATCTCAGTCGCCAACTGGTTACCCTCGAGTTTAACGACGCTCGTGAGGTATCTGATCTCAACCTTGTCGTTCTCCTCAAGCTGACGCTGTACGGAGGCCTGAGCGCGCATATGGTCCTTTCTGATGACTATGATGACCTTAGAGGCGAACTTAGTTAGGAACAGGGCTTCCTCAGCCGCTGAGTTGCCGCCACCGACCACATAGACCGGCTTGTTGCGGTAAAACATCGCGTCACAGGTTGCGCAGTAGGATACACCATGGCCTGCGAACTGATCCTCACCCTCAAAACCTGCTTTCCGGGGCGTGGCTCCCCCAGCTACAATCAAAATTTTTGAGACATAGGTTTTCTCAGCCGTTTTCGTGGTAAAAAGGTTTGTCTCAGGATCCCTGGTAATGGAAACGGCCTGTTCAGAGACGATTTTTGCCCCTAAGTCCTCCGCCTGTTTGCGCATGGAATCTGCAAGCGTATAGCCATTGGCGTGTGGGATGCCCGGATAGTTATCGACCGTGTCAGTCAAAACGATCTGTCCGCCAACAGCCTCCTGCTCCAGGATTACATTTGACAACAGTGCGCGCTGCGCATAGATCCCTGCGGTTAAGCCTGCCGGGCCTGCACCGATGATTACCGTGTCGAGTACTTTCTGCGTATCTGCCATTATCTCTTCTCCCCTGCTGATAAGTTCTATTAGTAAAACTTTTTCCCAGTAAACCGGTATTATTTTCAGACGACAGACAATTATTTTGTCTCCATAAAGTGTCGATATGGAATTCCCCTCAAGAGAGGCGCCTTCTCTCCTACAGTACACGTAAGAAAAAAGGGTATTTACCTGCGCAAATGATCTCTTTATAGGTACCAAAAAAGGCTCTTCGACGTTTCTAGTGGGTAGCGCATGCCAGCTTCTTCTGGGCCGTGAAGTCCAGACGGCCTAGCCTGAGGAAGATCATTGTCCTGAAGTAGGCGATGCTTCTGAAGCCCCTGGCGATGCTGCGGACCGACTGGACGACGGAGTTGAGCCCTTCCAGGAAGGAGTTGATAGATCCCCTCTTCCACCAGTTCAGGACCCCCTCCCGCTCCTTCCTGAGGGTCTTCGCCACACTCTTCATCTCGGCCACGGCAGAGTGCGCCATCCACGAGCAGAGGCGCTCTGGGGCCCTGGCCGCCGATTGTCTGTCTGCGCATGAGTAGACGTCCTGCAGCGCCTCTCCCATCTGGCAGGCGCGTGCCTCCGCTGGCGCTTTGTGAGCGACTCCTTCTTCTTCAGCCACAGGTACTTCGTCCCTGCGAGCTGCCGGCGCTTCGAGGCGGACTCGCGCCGCTCTTGGCACCTCACAGGGTCGATCGCCCTCATCAGGAGCTGCACCACATGGAACCTGTCCACGCTCTGTGTGGCCTGGGGCATCTCTGCAGCTACGCCAAGCGAGTATGCCTCGGCCATGTCGCGCGTGACCTCCTGGATCTTCGCCCGGTCCCCTCCGTGCTCCTCGAGCCCGGCGCAGAGCCTGCCTAAGGCGCCCTTGTCTCTGCCCTGCGTGACGGCCACGGCGCGCTGGCCGTCGAGGTTGGCCATGATGCTGATGTAGCTCTGGTTGCGCCTTTTGGCGGTGTCGTCTATGCCCACGCGCACGACATCCGAGTAGTCGGCGGCATCCCTCGCCTCGTCGACGGCCTTGCCCAGCAGCCGCCATATGCGCGTGGGCTGTCTCGTGCAGCTGCTGCGCGACCGGCGTCACGCTCATGCCAAAGAGCGCCATCACTTATCACCTGCGCCTCGAAGAGCGCTGTGAAGTGCGTCTTCGGGCGCACCTTTCAGGGCATCCTTGTGGCATGCACGCCGTCCTTGGGGCAGTCGGCCCTGGGCACGGCGCAGTGCACGATGGTCTCGTACTGCCAGATGTCGAGATGCCACAAGGTCCTCTCGCGCGTGTCGTAGGTGCTGCACATCCTATGGCAGACAGGGCATTCCACTGCCTGGCCCTTCCTGTGCGCGACCCTCACATGGAGCTCGCTCTGCGCTTCCTCGCGCTTCTTAAACCAGACGTCGGAGACCTCCCATTCGTCGCTGAGTCCCATCGACCTCTCGAAGAGCCTTGCTAGCATCCCTGCCTGAATATCCATATCGCACCTCCAGAACACAGCCTCCTGTTGGGGAAAATACTGCCGTTTAAAGGCCACGCCCTCAAGGGGATGCAGATATGCTACCTACCATAAGTAGCGAAGAGCCCAAAAAAAGCGGCTTCCCGATATAACCAGGAAGCTGCTTTGCTCACGATCGATGGAATCAGTTGCCACACCATTAGACGATCAAGAAGTAGATCAGGAAGGCAATGGCGGAGATCCACATCAGGGGCTTGATGTCCTTGGCCTTGCCAGCGATCAGGGAAACAATCACATAGGTGATGAAGCCAAAGCCAATACCATTGGAGATGGAGTAGGTCATTGGGATGCCGGCAATGATCATGAATGCCGGGAATGCCTCGGTGATGTCGGTCCAGTTGATGTCGACAACATCGTTCATCATCAGGTAGCCAACCATAACCAGTGCGCCGCAGGTTGCCGCAGAACTTACAACGCTGATCAGCGGTGCAAAGAAAGCCGCGATGATAAAGAGGATGCCGGTGAAGACAGAAGTCAGACCGGAACGGCCACCGTCAGCGGCGCCGGAGGAAGACTCAACGAACGTCGTGATGGAGGAAGCACCGATGAAACCACCCACAGCTGCTGCTGCAGAGTCGACGATCAGGATCTCCTTGATGTTCTCAACGGAGCCATCCTTATTCAGAAAGTCGCCCTGCTTAGCAACGGCCATTGCAGTACCCATCGTGTCAAAGAAGTCGGACATCATGAGCGAGAACGCGAAGACCAGAAGCACTGGTGTGGTGAGGACCTTTACGATGCCTGCGATGCCGTTTGCATCAGTCTGGAACGGTGCACCGAAGCTGGAGAAGTCAAGCGGAGAGACAACACCGGTTGGGGCCTGGGTGACACCCAAAGGAATACCGGCGATAACGGCAATCAGGATACCGAGGAGCAGAGAACCAGGGACCTCAGCCACATAGAGGATCAGCGTTGCGACAATGGAGATGACGCCTACGACGAAGGTTGGGCTCATGACCTGACCGAGCGCCACCATCGTGGAGTCATTGGCGACGATGATGCCACCGTCTTTGAGGCCGATCATTGCGATGAAGAGACCTAAGCCGACAGAGATAGCGTGACGAAGCGGAATCGGAATTGCATCCATGATCGCCTCTCTGAGACCACACAGGACGAGCAGCAGAATTGCGACGCCCTCGACGAAGACGACAGCCATTGAGGCGTGCCAGTCACCGTCAGTCATAGCGGTCAGGGTGAACGCAACCACTGCGTTGATGCCCATGCCGGAAGCACAAGCGACCGGGCGGTTCGCAAAGAGGCCCATGAGGATGGTCATGATGCCTGCACCGATGCACGTAGCAGTTACTGCCGCGTTAACTGGAACGCCTGCAATCACCATCAGTCCTGGGTTGACGACGATAATATAGGCCATTGCAAGGAATGTCGTAAGACCTGCGCGTGCTTCTTGAGCAACTGAAGAGTCGCGCTCTTTGAGTTTAAAAAACTCTTCCATCGAAAAAATCCCCTCCCTTTCTTCTAATAGACAACAAGGCCTAACTATACTCAACGGCTATATGATCGATCATTACCATATAGCCGTTGAGATAACGAATATTAATTTGTACCTGAGGATCCGAAGCCACCTTCGCCGCGGTCGGTTTCATCGAGTTCCTGCACCTCGATAAGGTCAACAGCGGCAACGCGCTGGATTACGAGCTGCGCAATGCGCTCGCCTTTAGTAATTTCAATATCATTGTTGGGATCAAGATTGATCGCACAGATCTTGAGCTCGCCGCGGTAGTGTGAATCCACGAGGCCGGGAGTGTTCACCATGGATAGCCCGGTTCTTAAGGAAAGGCCGCTTCTTGGTTGTACAAAGCCCGCATAGCCCTCCGGGACCGCAACCGCTAATCCTGTCGAGATAAGGCAGCGTTCAAAGGGGCGCAGCGTGACATCCTCCGCAGAGTGGAGGTCAAGCCCGGCATCTCCCTCATAGGCATACTGTGGAAGCGATACAGACCTATCGAGGCGAACGATCGGCAGTTTTATGTGCTCTTGGTTCATTGAGAAAGACTCCTCAATTCTTCGCTGAATTCATCGATATCTTTAAAGTCTCGGTACACTGAAGCGAACCGCACATAGGCTACTTTATCAAGCTTCAGAAGCCGCTTTAAGACCATTTCGCCGATTTCCTTGGAGGGAACCTCAGATACTCCTTTGTCGCGCAATTCCGACACGATATCATCAATCAACACATCAAGTTTTTCCACGGGGATATTGCGTTTCACGGTTGCGCGAATTAAACCCCGTCGCAGTTTCGTCCGGTCGAAGGTCTCTTTAGTACCATCCTTTTTTGCAACCATCAGCGGTGTTTCTTCAAGACGCTCATAGGTTGTATAGCGATAGTGGCAACGAACGCATTCACGCCGACGCCTAATCGCATCATTTTCCGAAGGTCGAGAATCGATAACTTTAGAGTCCTCGCATCCGCACCTTGGACAGCGCATAGTGCCTCCCTGTGCTCTTACAGCTCATTAAACATATCACATGGAGGCCACATGGAGGCGTTTTGGCGCGCTATCCAAGAAAAATTAACGCTGCCTTAAAAATATGTTCATACACTTTACTTATTTGTGACCGGAATCACCAATTTCTGGCCGATATGGAGTTGTGTGAATCGAGCACCTCCCTCTTCTTGAGCCATATGTATTTCGTCTGCGCAAGCTGTCTTGTGCTTCTTGGCGGACTCGCGCTTCTCTGCGCACCTCACGTTCAGGAGCTGCACCACATGGAAGCTGTCCACAATCTGTGCGGCCTGGGGCATCTCGGAGACTCCCAGCGAGTATGCCTTAAAGCCATGTCGCGCGTGACTTTCTGGACCTTCTCCCTGTCCCCTGCGTGCTCCTTAAGCTCGTCTCAGAGCCTGCCTAAGGCCCCCTTGTCCCTGCCCTGCGTGACGGCCACGGCGCGCTGGTGGTCGAGGTTGGCCATGATGCTGATGTAGCTTTGGTTGCGCCTTTTGGCGGTGTCGTCTATGCTCACGCGCACGATGCCGGAGTAGTCGGCGGCATCCCTTGCCTGCGATACCGCCTTGCTCAGCAGGCACCATATGCGCGTGGGCTGTCTCGTGCACCAGATACGCTATTGCCGCCACGCTCATGCCAAAGAGCGCCATCACTTATCAGCTGCGCCTCGAGAAGTGCGTCTTCGGCCGCACCTCCCAGGACATCCTGCAAGCATGCACGCCGTCTTTGGGGCAGTCGGCCCTTAGCAGCGCGCAGTGCACGATCGTATCGTATTGCCAGATGCTAAGATGCCACAAGGTCCTCTCGCACGTGTCACAGGTGCCGCACTTCCTATGGCATACAGGGGCTCACCACCACCTGGCCCTCCCAGTACGCGACCCCCACATGCAGGATACCCTGTGCTTATCTGCGCTCCTTAAACCAGACATCGAAGAGCTCCCATTCGTCCCTAAGCCCCATGGGGCCTCTTAAAGAGCCTTGCCAGCATACCTGCCTTAAGCATCCATATCGCGCCTTAGGACCGAAGCCTTCCGCCGGCAAAATCCTTCCGTCCGGGCGCCACGTGTTCAAGGGGATACAGGAGTGCTACCCACCATAAGTAGCGAAGAGCCCTAAATTTGCTGTGAGACCTCGGGAGACTCTTGAGTAGGTTGCACTCCTAGCTGACCATGCCTTAGGGATCGTCGCTGTTCAGCAGCATGCCTTAGCGCCGTGCACTTTACTCCTAAGGAAACGATGATTAATGCCCATGCCGGCTGCGAAAGGCCACGTGGCTGATCCTCTTTGGCACATTATTGGGAATTAATCATCGCTTCCCTAAGGCCCAGGGTGTCGTACACGAGCACGGACCCTTTTGTGCTATGACCTCAGAGGGTATCCTATGTCCTTTTCCAGCTCGTCTTGTTGCACCCCTCCTTCTGTGACCCTGTGCACGTCTGCGGTAGCACCTATGCAGATCTTTGTTTTTGGAGAACCGACACGCTCGGCAGAATCGAGCGGACAGTGAGGTCTCGTCGAGCCACACCTTATGTGAGAGCATGGTGCCCTCTACTACAAAGGAGTCTGGTGTCACAGGTGCATGCCGCCTTGCTCTTACTGCTTAAGGATCTTCAGCAAAACCATCGCCCCTTCTAAGACAGGCAGTTGCCTTGAATAGAAGACAGTGCCCGACTGCAGGGGTAAAGATTCTGCCGCAGGCAAGACAGAGCTATCTTTGGACGCCGTCGCGGTTGCACCCGTCACACCTGAAGCGCACAGATCTGCACCATAGGCAAACCTTTGGCGGATACGTAGCGAAGTCCCGGGACAGAAAAGGACGGTACTCGGCAGGTGCTAAGCTGCGCGTATCCCCTGCTAGCCTCAAGGTGGCAGCCATAAAGCTGTCGGCATATGTCATGTGGTAGTTCACTATCGCCTCGGTAGGTCGTGTCGGCGGGAAACTACCACAACGTAAGGAACGCAACGCCTCGCCGGGAGAAGATCTTTCAGATGTGTTTAGCTGTCAGCTATACCTCAATGGGATGCCCTACAGTGGGCCTGTCGAGCACAGCTATGCAGATTGGGCTTGCTAGGGATAATTCATACTCGCCACATCTCATCATGTGTTCACCTTCCCTTGTGTTTCGCGATAATCGTTATATCAAAGTGTTGTCACACGAAAAGTCGATTCGAACAAATGTTTGTATTTAGTATGGACGAGCATATGTTTGTGTCAACTCAAATAGAACATTTGTTTGCAATGAGCCATATTTTCCCGTATGATATGGAAAAAGTAGGCGAGGAGCAGCTATGAGAGACAAGCTAAGCAAACGTCAGCAGCAAATATACGATTTCATTTGCTCCTACACCCAGAACCATGGCTACCCGCCCTCAGTCAGAGAGATCGGGAAAGCGGTTGGGCTTGCTTCCCCGTCCACCGTCCACATGTACTTGACTGTGTTGCAGGACCGCGGCTACATCAAACGTGAGTCCAAGAAGCCTCGCGCAATCGAGGTTGTCCCCGATGAATCCGAACAGAAATCAGCTGCGCAACAGGAAAGCCAGCCCCTGGCACAGGTGGTCGAGGATCCCGATCGCAACATGATGAGCCTGCCGGTCGTGGGACGCGTCGCCGCAGGTCGGCCAATCCTCGCAGAGCAGAATGTCGAAGAGCACATGACACTGCCGACAAGTATCGTCGGGGATTCCAGTTCCTTTATCTTGAAGGTTCACGGTGAGTCGATGATCAACGTCGGGATCTTTGATGGGGACTACATTGTCGTTAAGGAAGAGCAGGAGGCTCACAACGGGGAGATCGTCGTTGCTCTGATCGATGACAGTGCTACGGTCAAAACCTTCTACTGTGAGAAGGAACGGATCCGTTTGCAGCCAGAAAACGACACCATGGAGCCTGTCTATGCTGACAATCCCCGCATTCTGGGCAAAGTTACCGCGCTGATCCGCTCATTCAATAATTAGTCCGTATGAACACAAAAACTAAGAGACAGAACCGTCTCAGCCTGTTCAATACCTTGCGGGGTGTCTCTGTGATATCGATGATGTGCTTCCGCGACACCTATGACCTGAGATACATCTTCGGGTTGTTGCTCCCCTGGTTCCCCCCCTCATCGATATTTGGCATGTGAGCATCTTCTGGGCGTTCCTCTTTATCGCCGGTGTGATGTGCGCCTGTTCACGCAATAACTCTCACCGGTCTCTGCACTACCTGCTTGTAGCCTTTTTCTAACAGAACTGCTGTCTAGAGGAGAAGTTGCCCTGCGTGCGGTTGCAGCTACAGCTCGCTTACGGGAGCTGTCTTTAAGCACACCTGCTATGAGCTAGCGAGATGGGTCTTCTTCATCCACCTCATGCGCTACAGCATGCCTTTGGGCTCATAGCCGAGGAAGTCATCACCCACCAGACAACCTGGGAGTAAAGGCAGAGGGTTTTCTAGGCAGTCGATGGCTACCAAGACAGAATCATCCTCAGCAAGCGCGCCTGCCTCAATGAGACCTAACATCGCTGACACCGATCTTCCCCACACCTTCAGACAGGCGAGCAAGCGCAGCTTGTCGGCGCAGCTCCTCTGCATCGCTTTAGCGATAGATGCCCACAAAAACCCGGTCACTGTAGCATGTAGCCATGGCAAGCCATCCACGAAAAGAACTAAAGGATGCCCTTAGAACCCTCAGAAGGGTGCCACGATCCTCTACGGCAAGGCGCGCGCTCACAGTGGCTTCTTAAGCCCTACAGGGCTGATGCGGTAGAGCGTATCTGCCTCGAGAACATGGGCTTTCCTGAACAATCTTTTGCTTGTGGCTCAAATGCTACCTCTGGTACCTCACCGACATATCCAAGGTCAACATGCAAAAGCTACCTTAACTGGTAGGTCTAGCTCTTTTGGGTCAACCAAGCCCGTGATAGGTGGCCTGGAACTGCAGGAGTGGTTCGCCATACGATGGTGGCCGATACAAGCCTTCGCAGCTCGACGTAGGTACACTATCACCCGTTATCTAGACTGTTAGATATCCGATTAGCTTCGGGATCATGTTCTGTATCGGCGCCTGTACGCTGCTCCGCGCCCTCTTAGAGCGCTTTCACATTCATCTTCAGGGTTTATTCCGCCGCAATCATCTTTGTGGTAGTGTTTCTCGCCCTGTTTGGCCTATCCCCTCAGGAACATCTCGGCTAACTTTAAGGTTGAGCTTAATAAATGTCGACCGTTACAATTTATGGACCGGTACACGTTGTTTTTTCTACATCGTGCACCAGCCCATTATCTTGGTTGCTCGGTCGTTGATCTTATAGCAGCTCCTGTTTTAGATTTCTAAGGCTCAGCGCTTGCTATTGAACCTGCGTCTACCTGATAAGGCTCAAAGACCTTCTTGAGCCTTATCGGGATCTTTGCTGTTGCTTGTAGGCCCTTATCCTTATATTCCTCATGGATCACCTGGCAGCGCTCATGCAGCATGCTCATCAGGATTCCCTTGTTATACGGCACTCCAACCGTCATGCTCACATCGCCTCTGGAAGCCTCCTGAGCAATGTGGTAGAGCAAGCCACGCAACCCCTTCTTTTGAAGGGCTGAGATGCAGACAGCCTGTGGATAGTGGCACAACAGATTGTGCAGATCTGTATCGCTTACCAGATCACATTTGTTCAGGACAACGAGCCGTGGGATCTTATCAGCATCGATCTCTTTCAAGGTCTGGTTAACGACATTCAGTTCTTTCAGGGCATGGGGATCTGAGGCGTCAGCGACCTCAAGCAGCAGATCCGCATTCATGGCTTCCTGCAAGGTCGTCCGGAAAGCATCAACCAACAGCGTCGGCAGCTTCTGAATGAAGCCGACCGTGTCAGTGATCGTGATCTTTCTGCTCTCTTGTAACTCAATCGTGCGTGTCGTCGGGTCAAGCGTCGCAAAGAGCTCATCGCGTACATAGACGTCCGAACCACACAGAGCATTCAGCAATGTCGACTTTCCGGCATTCGTATAGCCCACCAGAGCGACCCGATAGATACCGGATTTCCAGCGCGCCTTCGACTGCGTTTTGCGTTGCTTATCCAAAGTCTTGAGCTCTTGTTTAAGGTGAGAGATGCGTTTTCTGACTAAACGTCTATCGACCTCAAGCTGAGATTCGCCCATACCGAACCGGCCTCCGATACCGCCGCGCGTCTGCTCACGCACCAAGTGGCTCCACATACCGCGCAGTCTCGGTAACAGATACTCCGCCTGCGCGAGGTTCACCTGGAGGCGTCCTTCTTTGGTCGTAGCGTGTGCTGCGAAGATATCGAGGATGAGCGCAGTACGGTCGATCACCTTGATCTTGGAACCGACCACATGCTCGAGGTTTGATTGCTGTGAAGGCGTTAACTCGTCGTCGAAGACCACCAATTGCGCTTGGAGTGCCTGGGCCGTTTGCGTAATTTCCTCCGCTTTTCCGGCGCCGACAAACGTACAGGGATTCGGAGTCTCCAAACGCTGCGTGATCCGGGCGACAACCACACCTCCGTCGGTTTGAACCAAACGTTCAAGCTCAGCCAGAGATTCATCCACTGACCACTCAGAGGTGTGGGTATCGACGCCTACGATGATCGCTTTCTCAGGTTCTGGCTTGGTGCTGGTCGGTGTGCAGCGCTCAGCCATGGCTCACCACTCCCCTACGGCTGCGATGATTTGCTCAGCTGCCTCATCGCTTGTCATTTTGTCAAGATCGAGCCAATTCACGCGGGGATCGCGGTGGAACCAGGAAAGCTGGCGTTTCGCCAGATGCCGGGTATTCTTTTTAATCAATTTGCGTGCCTCATCCAATGTAATCTCACCGTTCAGTGCGCTTACGATTTCTTTATAGCCAATCGCCTGGAGCGCCGTCAGCGCTGAGGCGAGCCCTTGATCCATTAAGCCTTTAACCTCTTTAACTAAACCTTCATCGAACATAGCGTCGACGCGCGTATCGATTCTTCTGTAGAGTCGCTCGCGCTCCATTGCGATCCCATAGATCTGCGTTTGGTACCACGAAGCGCGTTTGTACAACCCCTTGTGTTGGGTGGCGTAGCTCTTCCCCTCATCGAGCATCTCCAGAGCGCGTATAACGCGTCTGATGTTGTGGGGGTGGATTATGTCAGCGGAATCCGGATCGCGCTCCTGTAAGAGTGTGTAGAGCGCTTCTACGTCCTCTTTTTCTGCGAGGGCCTCATACTTTTTGCGTGCTGCTGAGTCGGTTTGCCCTTTGGGGAAGCGCATATCGTCAATCACCGCATCGAGATAGAGCCCGGTCCCTCCGCAGAGTACCGGCAGCTGATCATCCGCCTGCAATTTGTCGATGTATTCTCTTGCCTGTGTCTGAAAGAGCTGCACCGAATAGTTGTCGACGATATCCGCCATATCCACCATCAGCAGTGGGCAGACCCGCTCAGCGACTGGGGTCTTAGCGGTCCCGATGTCCATGCCGCGATAGACCTGCATTGCGTCAATAGAGATCTCACTGGTGTGAAGCTGGGCAGCGACTTTGTCAGCTAATGCGCTTTTCCCTGAGGCGGTCGGTCCAACGATTGCAAGGACCTTGCCCCCTTTCACCGAGGCTCACCTTCGACAGAGCCCTTGAGGTACCAGGACTTCACCTCATTGACCCGTACATCCACGATCTTGCCGATCAGATCAGCGCTGCTCCACCCTGCTACCCCATCAAAGAGCACTGTCTGGTTCTTCTGACTGTGACCTACGAGCACCTTCGGATTCTTCTTGGAGGGACCCTCCACAAGCACCTCTGAGAGCTTCCCAAAGTCCTTCTCGTTGGATGCATGGGAGAGATCGGTGACCAGCTTCGCCAACCGGTTAAACCGTTCCTGAATCACGCTGTGAGGCGTATTATCCTTGAGTTTGGCTGCCGGAGTTTCCGGACGTCTAGAATAGATGAAGGTGAAGGCGGAGTCAAAACCCACCTCTTTGACCAGAGAGAGCGTCTGTTCAAAGTCCCCTGCGGTCTCTCCGGGGAAGCCGACGATAATGTCAGTGGAGAGGGCCAGATCGGGCATCGCCGTACGCAGGCGCCGTGCGAGGGCGAGGTACTGCTCTCTCGTATACTTTCTATTCATCGCTTTGAGGATACGGGTGGAACCGCTCTGCACCGCCAGGTGCAGGTGCGGCATCACTGCCGGCGTTTCTGCCATGGCTGCAATCACCTCGTCGCTCAGATCCTTCGGATTTGAGGAGGTGAAACGGATACGCTCGACCCCGGTCTTCCCGACTTCACGCAACAGCTGCGCAAAGCAGGGCTTCCCGTAGATATTTTTACCGTAGGAATTGACATTCTGGCCCAGTAGGGTGATCTCACGGACCCCGTCGGCTACCAGAAACTCACATTCGGTGATAATGGACTCCATGGTGCGGGAGCGCTCACGCCCACGCACATACGGGACGATGCAGTAGGTACAGAAGTTGTCACAGCCGGACATGATCGGCACCCAGGCGTGGAAGCGGCTTGCACGGTGTGAGGGTAGATCGGTTGGAGAGTAGGAGGGGTCCTCTTCGGTATCCACGAGCACGTGCTTGTCGTTGTCGTCCTTATCGAATGCCTCACAGAGCAACGTGGGTAAGGAAGCTAGCGCTGCGGTACCGAAGACCACATCGACTGCGTGGATATGCTTTTTCAGCTCGGCTCCTTCGCGCTGTGCTACGCAGCCTCCCACGGCGATCACGCGCCTGCCTGAGGGCGGCGTCGGAGCGCTCACGGCTCCGGAGGCGACCCCATAGAGCCGGGTATCGGCCCCCTCACGCACTGAGCACGTCATGTACACTGCGATGTCGGCCTGATCGATAGAATCTACCTGGATGCAGCCACAGCTGTCCAGAAGGCCCGAGACGCGCTCTGAGTCGGCAAAATTCATCTGGCAACCGAAAGTTGTCACCTGATAGGTCTTCCCTACCAGTTCTCGATACTGTTGCATACTACCTATTTCCTTGTATCAGAGGGCATATCTTGAGAAAGCTGGGGTGGGTCCAACTTGTGCACACAGACCGCGATACGGATCGCGGTGCGGCTTTGACCCGAGATCTCGATCTCGGAGAAGGTTGGCACGCAGGAGATATCCACGCCTGTGGGGATCAGAAAGCCCCGAGCAATCGCGACCGCCTTCACGGCTTGGTTCACCGCGCCGGCACCGACACACTGCATCGTGACGGAAGCTCCATCTTTAACCATGCCTGCGATAGCACCTGCGACGGATGCCGGAGACGACTTGCTAGAGACTTTAAGAAAATCCATGTTTTTAACTCCTGTTGAGTTTCAACACTATGTAGTGGACTCAGGCGCCCCTACATACCTTATATGGTTTTACCACAAAGTACCCTCAATACGGATCACGCATCCCCTAATCTTCCTTACGATACGGGAACGTGACCGTAACTTTACCTGATGTGAGCTGAACCGTCGGCGTTCCGTTCAGATGGAGGTAATAGCGCTCCTCCAAATAGGCGAAGTCTTTCTCCATCAGTTTCTCGAAGGCCTCCCGATCCTCGGGGCTGAGCTTGAGTCCACGTCGATCTTTTTCAAGGTTGGCGCTCCGGCGAGGTGGATTGAGTGGTGAGGGTGTCTCAATGGCTGGTTTTGCGTGTGTACAGTACGTATAGACATCCGGTGCCGGCTCGATCTGCCCGGTAAGGATACGCTGTGCGCTACGTTCGGAGATCGTAAGACCGAGCGAGTTTGCGACCTCGGCGAGCTCGTGGGCGTTACTCGCGAGCTTCAATCGGGTCAACAGGGGCAGCTCGTTGAGCTTCACGCCCATGAGCTCAGAGGCAGAGCCTTGGGGCAAGGGCGTATAGCGAATCGCTGCGGCAATGACCTCTGCGGCAGAGCCGATAAAGATCGAGCAGCGCCGTGAAGCCGCAAGGCAAAAGTCACAGGCGCACCGGATCAGGTTGTGGGGGCCACGCACAATGTGGACCTTCCCGCCCTCATTGGGGGCAAGCTCCGGCCAGCTCGATTGGTCTTTCTTCTCGGGGATCTTCTGCGTGTCGAAGACCACTTGTATTGAAGTACCCAAGCTTGTACCGGAGTTAACTACCCGGGCTTGCTCCACATTCTCACGGATCGAATAGAGCGCCATGCCTCTTCCGTGGATCCCATAGGTATCCACGTGCACGCTCTTGAGCTTGCCGGTGACGCGCGCCTCAAAGACCCGCTCCCACATGTCCTGGGGAATCCCGTCCCCGTCGTCCACCACGGTGAGACTGCGCTTGCCGTCAGACAGATTCGTGGCGATGAGTATTGTGGAAGCCCTGGCGTCGTAGGCGTTGCGCAGCAGCTCGATTTCCGCATCCTCAACGCAGCGGATATCATCCTTTGCCTGCCGACGCTCCGCTTCGGCGACCCTCAGGCGTACAAAGCCTTCACCTAAATTCTCTTCAACGCTTAACTGCTCTCCCTGCCCGCTGCGGACAAGGAAAGCAGCCAAATCTTCATGGGTATTTTTGCTCATCGTCTACTTTGCGGTATCGATCGCACGGGACTCACGGATCACCACGACGCGGACCTGCCCCGGATACTCCATCTCGTCCTCGATCTGCTTGGCGATATCGTGTGCGAGGACGGTAGCCTGCGCGTCGGAGATCTTCTCCGGCTCGACCATCACGTGGAGCTCACGGCCGGCTTGCATCGCGTAGGTACGCTCGACGCCCTCGTGGGCATTGGCGATCTCCTCAAGCTTCTCCAGGCGCTTGATGTAGTTCTCCGCAGATTCACGGCGGGCACCCGGGCGGGCGGCGGAGATCGCGTCAGCGGCCTGTACGAGCACATCGAGCACTGTGTTGGGCTCAATGTCAGCGTGGTGTGCCTCAATTGCGTGGACGATCTCCGGCTTCTCGCCGTAACGTCTCGCTAAGTCTGCACCGATCACTGCATGCGGCCCCTCAACCTGGTGGTCGATGGCCTTGCCGATATCATGCAGGAGACCGGCACGCTTTGCAGGGGCCGGATCCATACCGAGCTCGGATGCCATAACGCCGCAGAGCGCCGCCACCTGAATAGAGTGCTGCAGGACATTTTGGCCATAGGAGGTACGGTAGCGCAGGGCCCCTAAGGTCTTGATCAGCTCCGGGTGCAGGTCGTGAATGCCGGTATCGAAGGCCGCCTGCTCGCCTGCCTCGCGGACGCGTTCCTGCACCAGGGACTCTGCCTTCTTGTACATCTCCTCGATGCGGGCGGGGTGGATACGGCCGTCAGCGATCAGGTTCTCGAGTGCTACGCGTGCCGTCTCACGGCGGACCGGGTCAAAACTCGAGAGGACAACCGTTTCCGGGGTGTCGTCGATAACCAAGGAGACCCCGGAGACTTGCTCGAAGGTACGGATGTTTCTGCCTTCACGGCCGATGATGCGGCCTTTCAGGTCATCAGAAGGGATGTGAACCGTGGCGACGGTGATCTCACCGGCCTGGTCTGCCGCGCAGCGCTGAATAGCGGTGGAGACAATCTCACGGGCGGTCTTGTCAGCCTGGGCGCGTACGCGCTGCTCAGAGTCACGCAGGATCTTGGCTTCTTCGCCGACGCTCTCCTTACGCACCTTGTTCAAGAGCTCGTCGTGTGCCTGATCCTTCGTGAGAGAGGCGATACGCTCCAGCTCTGCGGTCTTCTTGGATTCAAGTTTATCCAGATCGTTCTTTCTGCGGTCCAACTGTCCCTGGAAGGAAGAAAGCTGATGCTCGCGGTGATCGAGTGAATCGTTGCGCCTGTCGAGGGACTCCTCACGCTGTACCAGGCGATTTTCGAGCATATGGATCTCGTCTTTACGCTGCTTGTCTTGGGCCTCTGAGGTCTGCCGAAGCTGGAGAATCTTCTCCTTCGCCTCGAGGATCGCTTCCTTCTTGGAAGTGTCTGCAGCCTTTTTGGCCTCATCTGTTATCTGCTTTGCTTGGCTTTTGGCGCTCTCAATCTGTCGCTTTGCGTCCTGTACCCGATCATTGCTCTGATTGGTGACGACAATATAACAGATGGCAGCTCCCACCGCCAATCCAACGATCAGTAAAACAATCCCCATTGTGACTCCTCAATAGCACATGATCAATTTAATGAAGGAAAGGTACACAGGTGCTACCATCCAAGAGGTATGTCACGACCACTCGGCTACGTCTTCGAGCCAGACGCCAATCCAATAATTTTTCAAATAAAAATATTTATTAAAACACCTGACAGAATCGCTTCCGCAGACGTGAAAAACCACAGATGGTCTTTTAATCGTATGTTGTGCACGATTGACTGTCAAACTCTAACGGGCATACGGGCCTAAAATTGCCCAAAACATCCGCACCAGTACGGAAACAAATACTGCGACAGAATCAGAGCTCACTGTCGGAATCATTCTCAGCTGCCGTGGCTGCGGCCCGCATCGCGGTGCCATAGGAAAAACCACGCCCTACCAGGAAACGCACCGCCTTCTGATACCGATGAGGGGGACGCAGGGTTTTGTGCTCCAGCAGCTGGCACGCGTGTGTATACTGATCGTCTTCTGGGAAGAACGCCTCCGGCCAGCCCTCGATCTCTTCTGGCACCAATCCGCGCTTCTTGAGCTCTAAGGCGATCTTCCGTTTGCCCCAACCGAGGCGGATTTTGGATTCCACGAAGAGACGCCCAAAGCGTCTGTCATCCACCAGATGAGTCTTCGAAGCCTTCTCCACGCTCTCATGCACAACAGCCTCGGTGTACCCTCTGAGGTGCAGGCGCTTCTCTAGCTCAAAGCTCGTATAGTCGCGCCGGTTCACGAGCGAGATGATCTTTTCCCAGGCGCAGGTGTGCTCAGCTTGATCGATAACCTCGACCAGCTCAGCGAGTGAAGATATGGGGAATGAGACTTTCTTCTCATACTTTTCCAGCCGGCGCGCCACCTCAACCGGGACATAGAGCTTGCGCTCATCCACCTCGATTGTGGCGGTCGGTTTACGCTGGGAAAATCCGGAAGCCTGTTTAGAGGGGTAGCTCACCTCCCAGGTAAAATCGCCCGCTGCATGCGTATGGGACTGATGGGATTGCTTGCGCATAGCAGCTACGCGCTCTCTGTGGTCTTGCTCTTGTCTTCCTTCTCATCCACGACAGGCTCGCCGACCGGTTCATCGTCGTCCTTGATCAGCCCACAGGCGACGCGCACCTTGTGGTCGATCTCCTTGGCCAGATCGGGATGCTCGCGCAGGAAACGCTTGGCAGCTTCCCTGCCCTGTCCCAACCGTTCGGTCTCATAGGTAAACCAAGCGCCGGATTTGTTGACAATCCCATAGTCGACGCCCATATCCAGAATGGAGCCTTCCTTGGAGATACCGGTGCCGTACATAATGTCAAACTCAGCCTGCTTGAACGGGGCGGCAACTTTGTTCTTAACGACCTTCACGCGGACACGGTTGCCGATAATGTTACCGTTCTGCTTGATCGTGTCGATACGGCGGATGTCCATACGCACCGAGGCGAAGAACTTGAGGGCTCTGCCGCCCGGGGTCGTCTCCGGGTTGCCAAACATCACACCGATCTTCTCGCGTAACTGGTTGATGAAGATGCAGGTGGTCTTGGATTTTGCCAGAGAGCCTGTAAGTTTACGTAGCGCCTGGCTCATAAGCCGTGCCTGTGCGCCGACCGTGGCGTCACCGATCTCACCTTCGATCTCTGCACGCGGGACCAGCGCAGCGACGGAGTCGATAACCACGACGTCGATCGCACCGGAGCGCACGAGCATATCGCAGATCTCAAGCGCCTGCTCACCGGTATCCGGCTGAGAGATCAGCATATCGTCAATATCTACACCGATGTGGGCTGCATAGCCTGGATCGAGCGCGTGCTCCGCGTCGATAAATGCCACGACACCGCCCATCGCCTGGGCCTCAGCGAGGATTTCCAGGGACAGCGTCGTTTTGCCGGAGGATTCAGGGCCGTAGATCTCGACGATACGTCCACGGGGGACGCCGCCGATGCCCAAGGCTGCATCGAGCGCAAGGGAGCCGGTCGGAATCGCTCCGATCTCTAAGTCAGGTCCGCCATCCCCATAGCGCATGATTGAGCCCTTGCCGAACCGCTTTTCGATCTCTGCGGTCGTAGCCTCAACCATCTTGTCGCGCTCTGCGCCATAGGTTTTCTCGTGGGCCTCGTAGTTCCCATGCCTCTTTGCCATGAACAAGCTCCTCTGAATGGTTGTGTCGCAGCTATCCTATACGAACAAACGTTCGTTGTCAATTCCTCCCTGCTACGCTAGCACAAGAAACTGACAACGAGCTCACCCCTTCTGTCACCGATCTGACAGAGGAGGTGCTATGTGCCTCAAATGAGGTGATTATCAGGCGTTTTTGACGGCCTTAAGCAACAGCTGCAAGGCTACATAGACCGCCTTGTTGCGCACCTCGGGACGGGTACCCGAGAAGGTGTGCAGCTCGGTTGTGGTCTCAATCCTGTCTCCGGCAAGGCCGAACCATACAGTGCCCACCGGCTTGCCCGGCTCTTCGCCACCCGGGCCCGCGATCCCGGTAATGGAGACCGCATAGGTAGGTTCCAGCACCTTTCTGGCGCCTTCCGCCATCTGCTCGGCGCACTCAGAGGAGATGGCGCCCACACCCGGTTTGTTGAGGATCTCGTTCGAGACGCCCAAAACCGCATGCTTCACGGGAATCGCGTAACTCACGACGCCACCGCGCAGCATCTCAGAGGAGCCGGGGACGTCCGTGATAGCGCCTGCGACAAGGCCACCGGTGCAGGACTCCGCGGTGCCCACGGTTACGTGCCTGTCAGTCGCCGTGTGTACCAACTCCTCTGCCAGCGAATACTGCTCCTGGCAGGAAGGAAGTTTCATATCACCTAAGGATTTAGCCATATATCATCACTCACCTAATCCGCTAAGTATTTCCAGCACTTGACAAAGTAATCTATACCCGACCAGAGGGTGAGTATCATTGCCACAACCAAAAGGGTCAGGCTCAGGGGCAGGACCACCGTGAGGCCTACCTCAGGCGGCAGGCAACGCACTAAGAGCATGCCCGAGATGCCGGCCATCGTCGTGAAGGTCTTGGCCTTGCCGAGGTTACTTGCAGCGACCACGACGCCTTTGGAGGCGGTGACCATCCTGAGGCCGGCAACCAAGAACTCACGGGCAATGACGATCAGGAGCAGCAGCGCATCGGTCAGATTGATCTGCAAGAGGAAGACCAGAGCAAAGACCACGACGAGCTTGTCCGCGATCGGGTCCAAAAACTTGCCAAAGGTCGTGACCTCGTTGCGGCTGCGGGCCAGATAGCCGTCCAGCTTATCGGTCAGGGCAAGCACGATGTAGAAGATAGCGACCCCCAGAAGTGAGGGAGAAAACTCACCCTGCACTGAGATCGGATTCATCATTGCGACTGCGTACCACACTGGGATCAGGAAGATCCTGATCACCGTCACGATGTTTGCCGCGGTCCACCTGCGGTGCGGCTTTGGCTCCTTGCGTTCAAGCTCTTTGTCCTGCTGCTTGTTCTGCTGCTCTGTGGGCATCCTATAGTCTCCTTAAATGAGCTCTCCTACCATCTCATAGGCAAAGCTGTCCGTCAGCTTCACCTTCACAATGTCTCCGACCGTAGCTTCACCGGATTCGATGTGCACCGCACCGTCGGAGTCCGGCGCCTGGAACCAGGTGTGGCCGATCAGTTCAGGCCCCTTATCGGTCTGTTCGATACCGTCAATGATAACGTCTGCGGTCTCCCCGATATGGCTTGCAGTGGCAGAAAATCCCATCTGCTCAGCCAAATCGATCAGACGCTGCGCACGTTCCTGCTTGACTTCCTCGGGTACCTGATTGGGCATATCGTAGGCTTTGGTTCCTTCTTCACGGGAGTATGGGAAGACCGAGGTGTAGTCAAACTCCTCCTCTTGCAGGAAGTCGAGCATCTCCTCCCCTTCCTCATCCGTCTCCCCTGGAAAACCGGTGAGTGCGGTGGTCCTCAAGACCATGCCTGGGATCTCACGGCGCACCCTCGCAAAGAGTCTCTTGAACTCTTCTGCGGAACCTTTTCTGCCCATGCGATGCAGCACGGTTGCGCAGCAGTGCTGGATTGGGATATCGATGTAGGGCAACACTTCCGGGGTATCCCTGATCGTAGAGATCAGCTCGTCGGTTATGCCCTCCGGCTGCAGGTAGAGGACTCTGACCCAGCCGTGATAGGGACGCACAACCTCTGCCACCTGACGCACCAGCCAGGCTAAGGTCTTCTTTGGATCATCGAAGTCGCTGCCCCAGATACCAGTGTCCTGTCCGATCAAGACGATCTCACGCACGCCGCCTTCTAGTAAGGATTTGACTTCGCCTACAATTTCGCCTTCCGGTCTGGAGTGGTAGTGCCCTCTGATATAGGGGATCGCGCAGAAGGCGCAGTAGCGATCGCAGCCCTCTGAGATCTTCACATAGGCGCTCGTACCCTCAACCGTACGCAGCGCACTCGCATCGAGCACATTGGCAGTCTTCGGCTGCGGCTTATCCAGTATCTTGCAAACGGTGCTCACAATCGAATCCTCATCCTCTGCCCGCACAAAGGCTGCCACTTCAGGCAGTTGATCGGGCAGATCCGCCCCGTAGCGGGAGGGGACACAGCCGCACATGATGATCGGGAGCTTGAGAGTTTGGGCATCGGTCGCTTCCTGTGCCAACTCCAGGGTCGTCTCGATCGACTCTGAGGTGGCAGAAGCCAGAAATGAACAGGTATTGATCAGCGCGACGTCGGCGTCGTCTGCCTCGTCGGTCTCCTCAAACCCTGCGCGTTCCAAAAGCGACCGCATGCGGTCGGTATCCACCTCATTCTTCGCACAACCCAAGGTAATAAACAGTACGCGGCCCTGTGGTGCCTGTACTGTGGTTGGCGTTGTGGCACTGCTGTCCATACTCAACTATTCTCTCAATCACCTATCGCACAGCACCCCGCACGCGCTGCGTGCGGGGTCCGATTGATTATCTTTGTTGCGGCTCATCGCTCTGCTATTGGCTGCGTCCGTTCGAGGTACTCGCAGTAGAGTTTGCTGTCCCATTCTGGGTTGTGGTCGTCACAGCAGCGTTGCTCTGGGTGTTCTGTGCCGACTGTTGTTTGGTCGGCGATGTCGCATTCGCGGCGCTGCTCGATGAGTTGTTGCTCTGCTTGTTTTGGTCAGAGCTTGAATTGCTGTCGCCTGATACTTCCGCCTTGATGGTCATCGTCCCCACGCCGGAGGCCTTCGCATCAAAGTTCTGCGTCTGACCGTTCTTCGTGACCGTCACGGCAGAGGCATTCCCCACCTGGATGGTCATCGACTCGCTCGGGTTATAGGTCTGAGACCAAGGACCACTGACGGTCTGCGC
Source organism: Atopobium sp. oral taxon 416 (assembly GCF_018128285.1). Taxonomy (NCBI): domain Bacteria; kingdom Bacillati; phylum Actinomycetota; class Coriobacteriia; order Coriobacteriales; family Atopobiaceae; genus Atopobium; species Atopobium sp. oral taxon 416. Next base: position 1,636,270 of record NZ_CP072380.1, on the reverse strand, counting down.
CACCTGACTTGACCCGTCGACCGTAACCTCGACCCAGGACCTTCCGCCGCCTTTGACGCTTACTACGACGCTCGGGTGGGCATCGTCGCCGTTGTCCTTGTTCTGGTCATTCGAAGACGTATCCTGTGCAACCTGCGCGCTGTTGTCCTGTGACTGGTCGTTGCTGTTGTCAACCTCGGTCTTAGTCACCGGCACGGTCTGCCTTGTGTTGTCATCACCTCCGGCGGTGCGGCTCACGCAGGAGCTGACGCTGTAAATAATGAGGATGGTGAGAAGTAAGCCGACGATAATGACGATCCAGAAGGTATTCTGCTGGGCCAGTGTCTCCGACAGGGACTGTTTCGGACGCTTCCTATGTTGGGTGCGTCTCTGGCGTGTACGCCGGTCCTGATCCAGCTGGTCCATCGCAGGCCGCATACGGGCTGCGACATTGCGGGAATAATCACGGGCAGACTCGGTGCTGGCCGCGCGGTACGGCTGTGCCTGTTGGTCGTAGCGCATATCGTCCTGATAGCTGTGCGAGACCGGACGCATCTGGATAGTTGCGGAAGGGTCATAGAAGGAATCCTGACGCTGCCGGTCATAGGAGGAAGCGCTGCGACGGGCATGCTGCGGCACCCGGGAGGTATACAGTCTCCCCTGCGGATAGTGGGCACGCCTGCTGCGGGCAAGTTGCTGGCTGTGGCGGTACACCCGCTGGTCGTGGTTGAACTCGTACACGACCTCCTGCTCATCGAGGCCGAGGTAGCGCGCATAGGTCGCCACCAATCCCTGGGCATAGCCTCCCTTAGGGATCGAGTCAAAATCACCCGCCTCGAGGGCGACCAGCACCCGCTCTTTGAACTTCAGATCATCTGCAGCCTGTGCCGTGGTGAGGCCTAACTGGTGACGACGCTGGGACAGCATTTCGCTGAAACGCGGACGTGGCATGCTACTCTACCTCCTGATACTTCTCTTCAGCAATACGTAGTTCCTCTAGCTCTGCCTGGTCCATCAGCACCTCACGGGGCTTTGAACCGTCAGGAGGACCCACAATCCCCTTGTCTTCAAGCATATCCATAATTCTGCCGGCACGGGCATAGCCCACTTTGAGGTGGCGCTGCAGACCTGAGGTGGAGCCCAATTGGGAGTCCACCACGAGCTGTGCGGCTTCCCACATGAGCGGGTCATCGTCCTCATGCACTCCTGCGCCGTCCTGGTCAGTCATCTGGCCCGGGGTCACGGCAGAAAGGATCTCCGAGTGCAGATCCGCATCGAAGTGCTCTTTCACGAAGCTCACGACCGCCTCGATCTCGTCGTCGGAGACGTAGCAACCAAGGGCACGTTTCGCACAGCGGCCTCTGAGCTTATAGAGCATATCGCCTGCGCCGAGCAGACGCTCTGCGCCGGTGGAATCCAAAATGATGCGGGAGTTGACCGCAGAGTCGACCGCCAGTGCCACACGGTTGTCGATGTTGGCCTTGATAAGGCCCGTTACGACATCCGCAGAGGGACGCTGCGTCGCCACGATCAGGTGGATGCCCGCTGCACGGCCCAACTGAGCGATACGAACGATTGAAGCTTCGACTTCCTTGCGGGCGATGATCATCAGATCGGACAGCTCATCGATTACGATCACGAAATAGGGCATGTGCTCAGGGGGATGCTCCATATCCGCCCATTTGCCCAACTCGAGGTTGCGGTTGAAGCTCTTGATGTCACGCACCTTGTAGTGCTCGAAGACCCGAAGGCGCCGCTCCATCTCGGAGACCGCCCATTGCAGTGCCCCTGCGGCCTGGTGCGCATCAGTCACGACTGGGACATAGAGGTGCGGCAATCCGTTATAGCCGGTGAACTCCACGCGCTTGGGGTCGATCATGATCATGCGGACCTGCTGCGGCGTCGCGCGCATCAGCATCGAGACGATGATGGAATTCAGAAGCACTGACTTGCCGGAACCGGTGGTGCCGGCGACCAGTAGGTGCGGCAGTTTGGCGATATCGACGGTGATCGGGCGCCCTTCCGTATTGCGGCCGAAGGCAACCTCAAGCGGAGATTTGCCCTTCGCATAGGGTAGCACGTCGCCCAAGCAGACGCTCTGGCGCTTCTTGTTCGGGATTTCGATACCAACCAGCGAGGTCTTCGGGATCGGCGCAAAGATACGCACTGAAGTCGTCGCTAATGCGAGGGCGATATCGTCCTCCAGGTTCGTGATCTTATTGACGCGCTCGCCTTCGCCCATTGAGATCTTGAAGGTTGTGACCAGAGGCCCTGAGACCCAGCCGACCACCTTTGATTTGAGCTTGAACTCGGCTAAGGTCTCCTGCAGCTTCTGCGCTGTCTCCCTCAACTCCTCGCTTGAGCTCATTGACGTTGCAGAATCCGGGTTTGATTCCAGAAGTGAGAGCGGAGGCAGCTCCTCTTTATCGGTGCTCTTGCTCGCAGGCGTGATGCCCTTAGAGCCTGCAGAAGCCGGCTGAATTCCCGAGGGAGCCTTCACAATCGGCTCTATCGGAGCGACGCCTGCAGCAACAGCTCCCCGCTTGTGCGGCTTGGGGGCTTTGGCGCCCCGCTTGAGCGTCTTTGCCGGTGTAGGCTGATCAGTATCCTGTCTTGCAGCATTGCGCAGAAAGGCCGGAACCGCATTGTAGGTTTCGGTCACCTCGCCGTCCTTGTCTGTGGGAACCGTAACCGTCGCGTTGAGGCCCCCGTCAGGTTGAGCTTCAGCTGTATTCGTATCCTCTACCTCATGCGCCGGCTCACGGTGCAGCAACGAGAGACGGGGATGGCGCTTCTGCTTCTGGGCAGGCTTTTGCATCTCAATTGTAGGCTCATCCATCTTCTTGTCACGCTTGAGGACTGTGGTCTTTCGGCTGCCGAGATAGGTGGTCTTGCCCTCAGCGTTTGTCGGGAACAGCTGGGTCGGAGCGACCGACTCGGGGTCCTCCCCATCCGCAAAGAGCTCGTCGATCGGATCGTCGGAGGCACCGCCAGCCGCATAGGTGGGAGTGGATTGGCTGCGGCGCTCCTTTGCCTTGCTCACCTGTGTGGCGACACCTTTCCCGATCTTTCTGAAGGAGAGGCCACCGATCAGAGCTGCGGTCACGAGCAGACCGGTCAGCACCACATTGGCGACAATGCGGCCCACAAAGGTCAGGAGAAACCATGCGAGGGCGCCCCCGACGTAGCCGCCCGCATGGGTGGCATAGGTCTCCTCAAAGACGAGCATCGGCTGGGTCTCCCGCACGCCCATATTGACGGAGAGAAGTGAGAGCACCGCCAGCACCACCAGGATAAGGCTTAAGGCAATGCGGCGGGACTTCACTTGGTCGTGCGTCACAAAGTGCATCACGGTATAGGCCACAAGGGCTACCGGGCAGAGTATTGCCCCGACCCCAAAGAGGAGGTCTAGGACGTGCCCCACGGTAGCGGTCAGATATGCGCTGGTTGGAGAGACCAGCGACACCACCATCATCACCGCTACGACACAGAGCACGACGGCCAAGATATCCTCTTTGACCGAAGGCTCGATGACGGAAGGCTCCAGATGTTGGACTTGCGGTTTGGCAGCGCGTTCGGCATTTTTCTTTACAGTTTGACTTTTGCGCCGCGCGGGCATTTATACCTCCAACACTACCGGGATGACCATGGGTCTCGTGTGCGTCTTGTTCCACAGATAGTTAGAAAGACCATTTCTGGCCGCCTTGCGCATCGCGTCGAGCGCGGCATGGTCTGAGATTTTATTGACCGCGGTACGTACCGCATCCAAGGCGCCTTCTACCAGTTTATCGTCATTCGCAGCCGAGAACCCGCGGCTCGAAAGATTAACATCTTCCACTTTGTGGTTCCGGCTCGAGGCTGTGATGACGCAGGTGACGATACCGTCAGAGGCGAGGCGCTTGCGGTCGCGCAGGACCACTGGGTCCGCATCGGAGACAGAACCCCCGTCGACGTAGATCACGCCGGAGTCGACCGAAGGTCCACGCTTCACGCGGTGGCGGCGCATCTCGAGCGTGTCCCCATTATCGAGGATAAAGATGTGGTCCTCAGGGATGCCCATCTGACGCGCCAGTTTCGCATGCGTTCTCAGGTGCACGGCCTCGCCGTGGACCGGCATAAAGTAGCGCGGATGCACCATCGCGAGCATCAGCTTGAGCTCTTCCTGAGAGGCGTGGCCGGAGACGTGGACCAGCGCATTGTTTCTATCAAAGATATGGCAGCCGATCTTGGAGAGCGAATTGATGACACCCTGGACGGATTTCTCGTTGCCCGGGACCGGCTTAGCGGAGATGATCACTGTGTCGCCCTCGTGGATCGAAAGCGACTTGTGCTCCCCGTTCGCCATCCGGGACAGTGCGGAGAGTGGTTCTCCCTGTGAGCCCGTACACATCACGACGATCTTCTCGTCGGGGATCTCGTCCACATCGTAGGCGTCGATGATGTCCTCATCCGGGATCTTAAGGTAGCCGAGGTCACGGGCGATCTGCGTATTGTGCACCATCGAGCGGCCGGTCACGACGACTTTGCGGCCGACAGCTACTGCGGCATCACAGATCTGCTGCAGCCGGTGGATGTGGCTTGAGAAGGACGCCACAAAGACACGACCGGGGGCATTCTTAATGATATGGCGCAGCGCCGGTCCTACCGCAGCCTCAGACTGCGTGAAGCCCGGAACGGTCGCATTTGTGGAGTCAGAGAGCAACAGGTCTACCCCACGCGTCGCGAAACGGTTGATCGCGGCATAGTCCGGACGGACCCCGTCGATCGGGGTCTGATCCAGCTTGAAATCACCGGTGTGCAGGACTGAGCCTGCAGGCGTACGCAGGTATAACCCTAAGGTTGCCGGGATCGAGTGCGTCATCGAGAAGAAATGAATCTCAAAGGCTCCGAGCTCGATCTTGGTTCCATCGTGCACCTCACGGTAATCTTGTTTAGCGAGATTGTGCTCTTCGAGCTTGCTTTCGATCAGTTTGAGGGTCAGCTTGCTCGAGAAGATCGGGGCTTTGTGGTTCAGGTCCTTCAGAAGATACGGCAACGCACCGGTGTGATCCTCGTGGCCATGGGTCACGATAATGCCGCGCAGCTCGTCCTCGTGCTCCAGCACATACGTGTAGTCCGGAAGCACCAAGTCGACGCCGGGCATATCGTCATCCGGGAACATAATGCCCGCATCCACCAGGACCATGTCGCCACCGTATTCGAATGCGGTCATATTTTTGCCAATACCATCTAAGCCCCCGAGCGGAATGATCCTGAGGGGCTGGCTTTTCGTTTTTGCCATAGAGACTTACAAGCTCCTTTCAACGTGTCCAGTGATGGTCATACAACTTCGTGGTCAACATCGGTTTATCTGCCAGGCCACGTACCCTTCTGAAAAGAAGATAGAGATGACGGATAAAACAGCTCAATATATTTCTTATATATTCTATAGTACCCACATCACATACGAGAGGTACCGCTGAGACAAAGTGCCACTCAAAAACCGTAGCGCCGAAACACTGCTGTATTGGCACAGCTTTCGTTCAAGTACTGATCTTGAGTGTACTCAATCGAAAAGTGTGCCCGCACTCGTTTCGGTACCACAACACGTAAGGGCGGCATATAAAGAAGAGCCGAAAAGCTTAACGTTCGCCTTCTGGCTCTTCTGTCAGTACGCACCTAGAGACACGCTTATCGCATGTCCTGTTCTTTACGCCTCGTGGTGACGGCGGGGCTGATGGCCGTGGATCCTGCCTTCAGGGGTGCGGTGGCCGTTGTCGCCTGGGTGACGGGTGTGGCGGCAGCGCTCATGTCCCTCATGTTCGCGATGATCATAGCTCTGGCCGGAGCGGGCTTGGTGCAAAGTCCCAGGCTTGTCCAGACGGTCCAGGCTGATCTTGCCGTGCTCGTCAACGTCGATGACCTTAACTTTGACCTCGTCGCCGATGTTCAGGACGTCCTCAACCTTACCGACTCTACCCTTAGCAACGCGGGAGATGTGCAGCAGGCCGTCTTTGCCCGGGAGCAGCTCAACGAAAGCGCCGAAGGGCTGGATGCCCACAACGCGTCCGGTGTACTCTTCGCCGACCTCCGGAACCTTCACGATCTGCTCGACACGCTCAGCGGCTGCCTCCCCCGCTCCATTGAGGCCAGAGATGAGGACGGTGCCGTCCTCCTCGACGTCGACGGTAGCGCCGGTATCCTCCTGGATGCTGCGGATGACTTTGCCGCCGGAGCCGATAACATCATGGATCTTATCCGTTGGGATGTGCAGGCTGATGATCTGCGGCGCGCTGGGCTTTAAGTGCTCGCGCGGTGCCGGGATTGCGTCGGTCATCGCGTCCAGGATGAACATACGGCCCTCGTGCGCCCGCATCAGTGCCTTACGCAGGATCTCCGGTGTGAGGCCGGTGGCCTTGTTGTCCATCTGCATCGCAGTGATACCCTTGGTGGTGCCGGTGACCTTGAAGTCCATGTCGCCCAGGAAGTCTTCGAGACCCTGGATGTCGGTCAAAACGACGGTCTTGCCCTCTTCTTGGATGAGACCCATAGCGACACCGGAGACCGGGCGCTTAATGGGGACACCGGCGTCCATCAGTGCGAGCGTAGAGCCGCAGGCCGATGCCATCGACGAGGAACCGTTGGACTCCATTACGTCGGAAACGACGCGGATCGTATACGGGAACTCCTCCGCAGAGGGGATAACCGGCTTGAGCGCGCGCTCAGCCAAGTTGCCATGGCCGATCTCACGGCGCTTCGGGGAACCGATACGGCCGGTCTCACCGGTGCAGTACGGCGGGAAGTTGTAGTGGTGGATGTAGCGTTTGCCCTCAACCGGCTCGATCGTGTCGAGGCGCTGCCACTCGTTGAGCATGCCCAGGGTACAGACAGAGAGCACCTGAGTCTGACCACGTTGAAAGAGGCCGGAGCCGTGGACACGCGGCAGGTAATCCGGCTTGATCATAAGAGGTCTGACCTCAGTCGCGGTACGGCCATCGACACGCTCGCCGGTCTCGACGACCATGCGGCGCATTGCGTGCTTCTCGAGGCCCTTGAGTTCGACCGGGATTGCCCGGCTCCACTCTTCCTGCTCGTCCTCGGTGAACTCTGCAGTGATGGAGTCCTTGAGCGCCTCCACCTTCTCCAGGCGGGAAGCCTTGTCGACATCTCTGAGTGCGGCGCTCATCTCGTCGTAGTGGGCAAAGACGCGGTCGTGGACCTCGGGAATCGGCCCGTCGAGCTCATAGTCGTGCTCCGGGAATGGGCCGTTAGCGTCTTGAACCTTCTTGAAGAAGATCTTCTCCTGCTCGCAGAAGGCGGCGATGGCTTCCTGGCCGAAGGCCATGGCTGCCAGCATATCGTCCTCAGAGATCTCGTCGGCGCCGGCCTCCAACATGGAGATGTAGGTCGAAGAGCCACCGAGCTCGAGATCGAGATCGGAGTTCTTGCGCTGCGCATAGGTCGGGTTCACGATAAACTCGCCGGTCTCCTTATTGCGGCCGATTCTGACGCAGGCCAGCGGTCCCTCGAAGGGCACGCCACCGACGGTCAGCGCCGCAGAAGCGGCCATCACGCAGATCGTGTCAACCGGATCGATCTGATCCGCAACGAGCGGCATTGCCACGATCTGAACTTCGTTTCTGAAGCCTTCCGGGAAGGACGGGCGCAGCGGACGGTCGATCATACGGGCCGTGAGCGTCGCCTTCTCACTCGGGCGTCCTTCGCGCTTCAGATAGCCTCCGGGGATTCTGCCCACGGAGTACATTCTCTCTATGAAATCGACGGTCAGCGGGAAGAAGTCGTAGTCTTTGCGCTCCTTTGAGACGACCGCGGTTACGAGTACGGTCGAATCCCCCGCCTTCACGAGCACAGCGCCGGTTGCCTGTTTCGCCAGTTCTCCTGTCTCCAGCGCGTAGTGCTTGCCATACAGGTCGAATTCATGGGTTACTTTCATAGTTCCCCTTATCTCCACCTGCCCCATCGCAGGTGGGCCGTCGAGGTGTGTTTCTTGTAACACACCGCACGCTTTCAGGCGTGCACACATACGAAAGGGCACCTCACTCTTAGGTGCCCTCCTAGATACTTACCTTACCTTACTGAACGTTGTCGCGGATGCCCAGGTTCTTGATGAGGGAACGATAGTTCTCAACATCCTTGTTCTTGATGTAACCTAGAAGGCGACGACGCTTACCTACGAGCATCAGCAGACCACGGCGGGTGTGGTAATCCTTCTGATGGGTTTTCATGTGAGCGGTCAAACCCTTGATGCGCTCAGTGAGAAGCGCTACCTGCACCTCTGCAGAACCGGAGTCGTGCTCATTCTTGCCGTACTGCTTGATGAGCTCTGCTTTACGCTCTTTGCTGACTGCCATACAACCACCTTTCAAAATATTTGATTCGCCTCGAACTGGGACCGGCGTCTGGCATGAACGGCTGGCTAAGTACGAGGTACTGACAAGTCAGATAGTTTAGCACATGCGATAGACCTACGAGCAGCGACGTAGCCAAAATCTGTAGACCATCATAACCCGCGCATAAACTCAAAGCTGCGCAGCCTTGTATCGAGGTGCGCCGTAGCCCATTCATGGGCCAGGGAGAACAGGAAACGTGCGGTCCCCTTGTCGATCGGTGTTACCAGCAACGTGGAAAATCTTTCGGTGAGCAGGGCTTTGAGCCTCCCCAACTGCTGTGGGGTAAGCTCATGAGCTCCTGAGATCTCACGGGCACAGGAAGCGCACAGCGTCCCGCCCATTCGGGCTGAAAAGAAGCTCACATCGGGCTCCCCGCAGGAGGTGCAGCGCTCAAGCTCCGGCCTCCAGCCTTGGTGCGCGAGCACTTTGAAGGTGAAGGCTGCAACCAAAAGATCGATCTGTGATAGGCCTGTAAGACCTTCCAAGGTTGAGAAAGCTGCCTTGAGGATCGCAAAGACGAAGGGATCCTCCACGTTCTCGTAGCAGGTGTATTCCCCGAGCTCTGCCAAGGCACTGGCACCGGCCATCAGGTCCAGATCCTCACGCAGCTTCACGTGGGGATCGATGAGCGAGGCTTCCGTTACGATATCCAAGTTCCTGCCCTTGGCGATAAGCGCATCAGAGTCGCAGAACATATCGAGTCGGGAGGCAAAGCGGTTGCCCGGCTTGCGGGCTCCTTTGGCTACTGCACGGATCTGTTCCCCATCGGCTGCCATCAATGTCAGAATCAGATCAGACTCTGAGAGCTTCGTCTTCCTTAAGACCATCACCTCCGTGTGGAGGGTGCGCCTGCCGGCCATGGCTACTCTTCCGCCTCAAGGCCGAGTTCCCGGATCTCTGTCTGATCGCGCCGCCAGTCAGGCTGAACCTTCACGCGTAGCGAGAGGAAAACCTTTGCATGGAAGAGCTTCTCCAGATCGTACCGGGCATCGGTCCCGATCTTTTTGATCATGGACCCCCCGCGTCCGATCAGAATCGCTTTTTGACCCTTACGCTCTACTAAGATCGTCGCTGTGATGTTCATACGGTTGCTCTTCGGCCATTCGATATCGTCGACCTTGATGGCCACCGCATGGGGCACTTCCTGCCGCGTATTGAGGAGCACTTTCTCACGGATGAACTCCGCTATGAGATCCTCATCCGAGGCGTCGCTATCCATATTCTCAAGGAACCAGTGCGGTCCCTCCGGCAGATGCGCCGCAAGCGTGTCGATGAAAGCGTCAACATTGAAGTTTTCCTGGGCGCTCACGACAAGCACATCGTCGAAGTGCGCCAACTTTTTGGCAGACTCGATCTGTTTCTCGATGATCTTTTGGCTGGCCTTATCCGCCTTGGTGATAACGAGAAGTTTGAAGGGAGTGTGGGAGGCTTCAATGTGCTCGGCGATCCAGGCATCGCCTCTTCCGACTGGCTTGGTGGCGTCGATCAGGAACGCGATCGCGTCGATGTCGGCAAGCTCACCCAAGGCAACCTTGTTGAGCTCTTTACCGAGCGCGTCTTTTGGTTTATGCAATCCCGGGGTATCCACGAGGACCAGCTGGAAATCCTTTCGGGTGATCACCGCACGTAACCGCTTTCTTGTGGTCTGGGCCACCGGGGACGTAATTGCGAGCTTTTCACCCATACAGGCATTGACGAGCGTGGACTTCCCTACTGAGGGACGCCCGATCAGGGAGACGAATCCGCTCCTGAAGGGTTTGGTGTGTCCTTGTTCCTCTGGCATTGAGCCCCCTCAGGCAAAGAAAATAGCGTGGATAAAGACGATGAGGCCGACGATAGCGGCAAAGACTGACATGATGTAGACCCCTGCCGCTGCGATATCCTTCGCGTGTCCGGCTAGGGGGTGGTACTCCGGTGAGACCAGGTCGACGACGGTCTCGATAGAGGTGTTCATAAGCTCGGCGCAGGTCACGCAGCCGCAGCACAAAAGGACAATCGCCCAACTCGCAACGTCGAGGTGGAACACAAACCCTAAGATCACTACCGCGATAGCGGCAGCGAGCATTACCTTGATGTTGCGCTCAGTCTTGAGGGTATATACAAACCCCTGTATCGCGAACAGAAAGCTTCTCCGAAACGTTGGATGATTGTTCTTCTGACCGGGTATCATGCGTCCTCCCGATGCCTCGCGAGCACAACATGGCTGAGCGTGTGGTCAGTGGGAAGCTGTGCAAGTAGCACATCCTCACACGCCTGCATCCTGTGTGCATCTGCCTCCTGTATATGGTCATACCCTAACAGGTGAAGCATACCGTGGACAAACAGCAGACGGGTCTCATCCGCCGGTGTGGTGTAGAATCTGCGTGCCTGACGCTCGATATAGGCGGGCGCCAACACGATGTCCCCGAGCTCGCAGGGTTCCCCTTCACCTAAATCAGGATCATCGGGGCGCTCGCACTCGAGTGACAAGACGTCGGTGGGGGCATCCACCTGGCGCCACTCATGGTTCAGCCTCTGCATGTGCTTGTCGGTGACGACAGAAAGCGAGACGAAACAGGGGCGCTTCACCCCCTGCTGGTCGAGCACAACGGTGCCGATCCGCTCAATCTCGGGTTGATCCAACGCGAGCGAGGTACCCTCGTCGCAGCCTATGTCAAACTCATGCTTCACGGACGCGCTCCTTTGCCTCTGCCCTATCGTAGGCTGCGACGATCTTCGCAACAAACGAGTGCCGCACTACATCTTCGGTCTTGAGGTGGACAAAGGCAATCTCAGGGATGCCCTTCAGGATGTGCTCCGCGGATTCGATGCCGCCGAAGCCGGGAACATCGCGCTGTGAGAGGTCGCCGGTGATGATTAAGCGGGAGTTGAAGCCTAAGCGCGTGAGGAACATCTTCATCTGTCCTGGGGTTGTGTTCTGCGCCTCGTCGAGGATCACAAAGGAATCGTTGAAGGTTCGCCCACGCATGAAGGCCAAGGGTGAGACTTCGACAACGCCCTCTTCGATCAGCCGCAGCGCCGTCTCATGGCCCACCATCTCAAAGAGCGCATCGTAGAGCGGGCGCACGTAGGGGTCGATCTTCTCCTCCAGGGTGCCGGGCAGATAGCCGAGGGACTCCCCTGCCTCAACCACCGGGCGCGTCAGCACAAGACGCTCGATTTCGTGGTGCCGCAATGCTGCGACCGCCATTGCCATCGCCAGATACGTCTTGCCGGTACCGGCGGGACCCAATGCAAAGATAATCGGGTGATTTTCCGCGATGGCGCAGTAGGCCTGCTGTCCTTTGGTCTTCGGCCGTATGGTCTTGCCGGTTGCAGTCACCAGAAGTGGGCTGGCATTGACTTTGGGAAGCGTGGTGGTTGCATGGTCGCCCGACATCGCGTAGTTGACATCAGCCTCATCCGGTAGCTGTCCTGCTTCCACCAACTCGATCAGATGCGTAAAGATCGCGGTCAGGCGGTCGACCTCCTCAGGGGTTCCCTCGAGGTTCACCACATTCCCTCGCACCGTGATGACTGCATCGCTTGACTGCTCGATTAAACGCAGCAGAGAATCTTGTGGACCCATAACCAACGTGGGATCGCAGGAATCAGGGATTGTGAGACGAACGTACGTCGGCTCCATGCTCCTCCTCGGTTGATGTTTCAAATTTGTATATCTAAGGATACCGGGTTACGCTGTGCCCGCAACCTCAAACCCCGCTCTGACATTTCATTGGATACAGCACCGGTGACCTCAGTGCGGTGCTCTCGCCGCGACGAGCGCACCGTCATCCTCCACCGCCTGTATCGTGGCCCTCACGAAGCGATCAGCGCCCCAGCTGTCTGGGACCTTCACCTCGAACAAGCCAGCAGTAATGCCTTGGCCAGCGCCCTCGATCAGAAGGTCCTGCTGAGTGCCTACCAGCTTCTCTGCTTCCGCATGCCGCATTGAGTTTGCAAGCTCTTTCATCTTCGCTGCCCGTGCGCTCATCACCTGGGGCGGTACCTGGTCAGGAAGCTCCGCAGCGATGGTGCCGGGGCGTTCTGAGTAACGGAAGATGTGCATCTTAGCGAAGTGCATCTCACGGCAGAACTCATAGGACTCCTCGAATTCCTCGTCAGTTTCCCCGGGGAATCCCACGATCAGATCACAGCCGAGTGCGAGTGAGGGCACCTGCGCCCGCAGCATCTCGACGCGCTCCCGATACTGTCCGGCGCTATATGGGCGCTTCATGCGGCGCAGGACGGCATCACAGCCTGACTGCAGGCAGATATGCAGGAAAGGCGCAATACGGCTTGGGTGTTCTCTCATAACGGAGATGAGCCGCTCGTCCACATCAGGTGGCTCAATCGAGGAGAGCCTGAGGCGGGCGATCGGCGTCTCTTGAAGGATCAGCTCCATCAGATCCGGTAGGAAAAGCTCGTGTCCCTGTCCATCCACGCTGTGGTAACGGCCGAGGTTAATGCCGGTGAGCACTATTTCCTGAGCACCGCGTGCCAGTTCGTCATTCACCTGATTGAGTACTTTTTGGACATCGGCCGAGCGTCCCTTACCGCGGGCTTTCCACACGATACAGAAGCTGCAGCGGTTGTCACAGCCGTCCTGCACTTTGATGCCGGGGCGGGCTCTGCCCGTCGGCGTCACTGAGGTATCTGCTACCCGATGCGTTTCGACATCAGGCACACCTAGATAGTCGAGGACGCGCTGCGCCACCGTATCCTTCTGCTGTATAACTTCAATATTTTCCGCAAGTGAAGACAGTTCATCAGAGAAGAGGTTGGCAACGCAGCCGGTCGCAAAGACCTGGGGGTGCTGCGCGAGTCGAGCAGCGCGGCGCAGCTGTTTTCTGGTCTTGGCTTCCGCTTCTCCGGTGACCGCACAGGTATTGACGACGATGGCTTGGGCCGCTTTGGGAGCCGTGATCGCGCACCCGGCTTTCTCCAGGTGTGCGGCGATTGAGTCGATCTCGACGCGGTTGACGCGGCAACCGAGATTGACGAAGGCTACCTTGGGGACCACAGACGCTGCCATTACCGCTTACCAAACGGATGCTTGCTGCCACGTTTGCTCTTCGCCGTCTTCTTGGCAGCTGTGCCTTCGCGGTCTTTCACAATCTCTCTGATTGCATCCATCTGTTCTTTATTCAGATTGTCTGGCACCTTAATGCGGACAACCGCAACCATAGTGCCGCGGGCATTCGAGTTCATTCTCGGCATCCCGCAGCGATCGATCCTGATCTGGTCGCTGTGCTGCGTACCAGCTGGGATCTTAAGGGTGACTTTTTCATCGGGCAGAATACCGTCGAGGGTCTTCTCACAGCCCAGGATTGCATCGAGGGCGTCGATCTCCACGACCGTGTAGAGGTCATCACCCTGGCGCTCGAACCGTTCGTCCTTATCGACCTGGATCTGGATCAGTAGGTTGCCACACGCGGCACCTCTGATACCGGCTTCGCCCTTGTCTTTGGCCGTGATAGTCTGGCCGGAGTGCACACCGGCAGGGATATCGATGCGGACCGACTCATGTGATGGAGTACGGCCAGTGCCGTTGCAGGTCTCGCAGGGATTGCTGACGATTTTGCCGGTGCCACTGCACTTAGGGCAGGCCATCGTCGACTGCATCTGTCCTAGGATCGTACGCTGAACCGTCGTGACGTGGCCGGTGCCGTGGCATGTCGGGCAGTCAACCACCTTGCCACCAGGACCGGTGCCGGTGCCGTGGCAGTCATCGCAGGGGGCCATACGCTCATAGGAGATCGTCTTATGGGTGCCGCGCGCTGCCTCAGCCAGGCTGATGTGCAATGTCACACTCATATCGCGGCCGCGCATGTCGCGCGTACGGGTAGTACCGTGCCCGGGATTTCCGCCGAAGAACGAAGAGAAGATATCATCCATACCGAAACCGTTGAAGATATCGGACATATCGACGTAGTCGGAGCCAAACCCATTTGGCCCGTCCGCAGTGCCGTAGCGGTCATAGTTGGCGCGCTTCCGCTCATCGGAGAGCACCGCATAGGCCTCGTTGACCTCCTTGAAGCGCTCCTCTGCATCGGGGGCCTTGTTCACATCAGGGTGTAAGGTTCGCGCCTTCTTCAGAAACGCCCGCTTGATGGTCTTCGCATCAGCGTTTTTGTCTACGCCCAAAACCTCGTAATAATCTTTCTTCGCGCTCACGAACAACCTTCTCCCACACACAAACGAAAAGGGACGCACCCCCGCGCCCCTCATGATTTTGAAAAAGAGACATCCTTTTCAAATGTACCCAGCTTTGAGCTGCTCAATTCTCTAAATATGCACTCTTGTACTATAACCCGTTGAACCGAAGCTCGAGGTGCATGACACCATCGCCACAATCAAGATCGCCACAAAGAGTCCCTTCAGCACTCCGTTCATCGTGGCAGTGCCCGCATTGTTCCACCATTTCGAGTTGTGCGGACGTGAGCCTCCGGTCAGAATCAACAGGAAGCCGACTGCAGCAAGCACAATAATGAAGGGGGCAAGCGCGGCAAACACGTCTGCGATCAACGAGAGAATCAGGAAGGGTATGTCAAAGCCCAGGAACTGAAAGCCCACAGCCTGACGCGGGGCGAGACGCTCGGTCGGGACTCCGACTCTCAGGACGAAGTCACCGGAGGCCTCTCCGTTGGTTCCCGCATTGCCCATGCCTTTGATCCGCACTTCGTCGCCGTCGTGGGACTTCGGTGGAATCATCACAACGACCTCGGAAGCCGCAAGCACACGGCCGGTGCCGCCGCAAGCGGGGCAGGGGTCGACGACGACTCTGCCAGTGCCTTCGCACTCCGGGCACACCATGTCCATCTCACCGAACCCAAAGAGGCTGTCCAGGTCGACGCTGATATGGCCGGTGCCACCGCAGGTCGGGCAAGTTTCGGGGTGATCGGAAACTACTGAGCCGTGGCCGTGGCAATTCTGGCACTGCACGTAGTGTTGGTAGGTGATGCCCCGCTTGGTGCCCTTTTTTGCAGTCGCCGCATCCAAATCGATGTGATAGACAAAGTCTGAGCCCGCTTTTGGGTTAAAGGAGCGCGATCGTTTCTGCTGCCTGCGCTGGCCCATACCACCGAAGGGCCAACCCCAGTAGGACTGCTCAAAGTCCCAGAACGGATCCTGGCCTTGAGGTCCACCGTAGCCGGCTCCCGGAGCGGAAGCTCCCTGGGAGGCAAACACGCTACCGGAGTGCATCGCATCGTAGCGGCGACGTTTATCGGGATCCGAGAGCACTGCATAGGCCTCAGAGATCTCCTTGAACCTCTGCTCCGCGTCAGGCGCCTTGTTTACGTCAGGGTGATACTTGCGGGCTTTCTGCTGGAACGCTTTGCGGATCTCGTCCGTCGATGCGTCGCTCGAGACTCCGAGTATTTTGTAGTAGTCTTTGTCGTTCATCGAAGGCATACAGTCTCCTGCCTCATGTTCACATATCAGAAAATCTACTGTTCTTTACAGTAGATAGACTCACCACAGTTACTCTTAACAATACCGCTTCACGTCAGAAAACCTAAATAATTACACGGAAATGAGCTGTGTTTGCCTATCTCCGGCCAAATCCCACATGTGGCTGAAGAGCTCATTGCCCAAAAGCCACCCTTGATGGGTCGGCTTCAACCTCTCATTCAGAAGCCCTTCTGCCTGCTCTCTATGCACGGCAGTATCAAAGGTATCGCCCAACTCGTCTCGGGCATATGAGACCAATATAGGGTCGAGTGGCTTCTGCATGCGACAGGCGAGCATCAAATCTTCGGCGAGTGTCTGACGCGCCGTGAGGGCTTCAATATCGAAGTGGAGATCACACGCTTGGGTGAGGTGAAGGTAATCCTCGATCTTTGTCGTATTGGTCAGGCGGATACGGAATGCGTCGTTTTCCAGCTGAGGCAGCTGCGGGTAAACGCGGCGCAGCCGTGCATACCCCTTTCTTGTCACCATGCCAGACGCCGCGCATCCCACTCCAAGATAGGGCAATCCGGTCCAATAGATCTTGTTGTGCGCACACTCATATCTTGGCTTGGCGTAGGAGGCGACTTCGTAGCGATGAAAGCCGAAAGGGCCTGCCACCTTGGCAGCCTCCTCCATCCGCATCGCCTGGACATCCGGGTTATTCCAGGAGGGATAATCCTCGACCCCATACCGGCGCCCGAAGGCCGTCCCCTCCTCGATCATCAGGGGATAGACACTCAGGTGCTCAATGCCGGTTGAGAGGACCTGCTTAAGGCTCGTCTGCCAGCTTTTGCTGGTCTGATCCGGAATGGCGCACATGAGGTCTGCTGAAACAGTGAGGCCTACCTCTTGGCCCCACTTCAGAGCCTGAAGCGCGGTTCGCTCATCGTGGATACGTCCCAGATCGTGCAATTCCTGGTCACTGGTACTTTGCACCCCAAAGGAGATGCGGGTGAGCCCGGCTTTTCGGTATTCCTGTAGAAGTTCAGGCGTCACAAAATCGGGGTTGGCTTCACTGGTGAATTCACCGGTGCAGCATGCCCGGACTTCCTGAATCAGCGGGATGAGTCTTTCCCCCATCAGACTGGGAGTGCCCCCACCGATATAGGCGGTTGCGCATGAATCGAGTAGGCCTTCGTGCTCAAGGGCTTGCAGCTCACTCAGCGCGACAGTTATATAGCGCTCAAGTGCAGGGTTGTCAGTGTGGCTCGCCGCTGAGCAGAAGTCGCAGTAGAAGCACCTGCGGGCACAGAACGGGATATGGAGGTAGAGTGCCTGAGCGTCCGACAGGTGGTAGCGCTCCTCCCAACTGTGGGCCACCTCAGTCAACCTCTTCGCCATAGGCGCCATAGGAGGCTTTCAGCTGATCGATGTAGTCCAGATAGTCATCGAGCGATTCACAGTGCATCGCACGCTCCCGCCAAGCTCCGGCATGGGGAAACCCTTTGATATACCAACCTGCTAAGGACCGAGCCCGTGCGAGATGCGCTCCGGTCGCCTGCAGCAGGCGTAGCTGCAGCGCAAAGGCGTTGAGTCGCTCCTCCACGCTGGGGGTTCTGTTGTTACCTGTTTGCGCATCGTGGAAGATCCAGGGGTCGCCATAGCTGCCCCGTGCGACCATCACTGCGGTGACGCCGGTCTGCTCTCGCATTGTGCGTGCAGTCTCGCCACTCATCACATCGCCGGAGCCGATCACCGGCACCGAGATCGCCTCGACGACATGTTTGATTGCCTCCCAGGAGGCTTGACCTCGATAGAGCTGGTGTGCGGTCCGTCCATGGGCTGCGATTGCGGAGACGCCCGCCTGCTCAAGTGCCCGGGCAAACTCCGGCGCAGTCTCTTCACCTTTGGCAAACCCTTTGCGGATCTTTGCGGTCACCGGTGCATCCGTTTCCTCACGGCAGGCACGTACAAGCTCCTGTGCAAGCTCAGGATTCTCCATCAACGCAGAGCCCTCCCCTTTGCGGGTGACTTTGGGGGCTGGGCAGGCCATATTGATATCTATCAGGACAAGCCTGTTGCCGAGATGTTCGCTGACCGTCGCAGCAGCTTCTCTAAATTGTTCGGGCTTGGAGCCGAAGAGCTGCACTGCAATGTCAGGCTCGGCCTCGTCGGGCAGCACCAGATCCCAGGTCTTCTGACTGTTGAAGTGCAGTCCTGCCACGGAGACCATCTCTGTATAGGCAAGGCCTGCCCCTCCGCATCTCGCTATCAGTCGATAAGCGCTGTTGCTGACGCCCGCCATCGGCGCCATCAGGTACCCGGCTTGAGCTAGCCGCTCTTTCAGGCTGCCTTTGCACGGAAAAGGTCGGGGCAGCGGCGAGAGGCCGGCACCTTCAGCATAGGTTGCAAGAAGTTCTTTTGTTGTCACTGGCCATCCACCTTTAGCACAGCCAGAAAGGCCTCCTGCGGCACATCGACCTTACCGATTGCCTTCATGCGTTTCTTGCCCTCTTTCTGCTTCTCTAGGAGCTTACGCTTACGGGTGATATCGCCGCCGTAGCACTTCGCCAGAACATCTTTACGGACTGCCTTCACAGTGGATCGGGCGATGATCTTGTTGCCGATGGCACCTTGGATTGCGACGTCAAACTGCTGGCGTGGGATCATCTCCTTCAACTTGTCGCACAAGCTTCTCGCCATTGTATACGCCTTATCCCGGTGAATGATGAAGGAGAGGGCGTCGACCGGCTCACCGGCAAGCAGGATATCCAGCCGTACCAGGTCAGAGGTAGTATATTCCCCCATATCGTAGTCGAGCGAGGCGTAGCCTTTGGTGCGGCTCTTCAGCTGATCGAAGAAATCGAGGATCAGCTCTGCCAGCGGGATATCGAAGTGCAGCTCGACGGTCTTCGAAGAGGGATAGATCATGTCGGTCGTCTCACCGCGGTGATCAACGATCAGCTGCATCACTGCGCCCATATAGTCAGGCGGAACAATCACCTTTGCGTGGAGATACGGCTCCTCGATGTGGTCGATCTGCGTCGGACCTGGCAGATCCTGCGGTGAGGTGATCGAAACCATCGATTTATCGGTCTTATATACGTGGTATTCCACTGAGGGGCTCGTTGCGATCAGATCGAGTCCAAACTCCCGCTCGAGGCGCTCCTTGACGACCTCCATGTGTAGGATACCGAGGAAACCGACACGGAAGCCGAAGCCTAACGCTACAGAGTTCTCCGGAGTCCACACGAGCGACGGATCATTGACCTTGAGCTTCTCCAGTGCGTCGCGCAGGTTCTCAAAGCCCTTCGTATCGATCGGGAAGAGGCCGACAAACACCATCGGCTTTGCCTCACGGTAACCTGGGCAGGCCTTCGCCGTCGGGCGCTCCTCGTCGGTGATCGTGTCGCCCGTACGGACCATCTCCGGATCCTTGAGGCCGGTCACCACGTAGCCCACATCACCCACGTCGAGTTCGTCAAGTGGGGTCTCCTTTGGGCGCTTGCAGCCGACACCGTCACACAGAAACGTGTCCCCCAGTGCCATCATCTTCAACTTGTCACCCTTTTTGATCGTACCATCGAAGACGCGCACCGTCGCCACCACGCCGCGGTACTCATCGAAGTATGAGTCCAGAATGAGGGCCCTGAGCGGAGCATCTGGGTCTCCCTTGGGCGGTGAAATCAGATAGACAATTGACTCCAGCAGGTCGTGGATACCCTCCCCGGTTTTGCCGGAGACAAGCACGGCGTCATCCGCCGGAATCGCGAGCTCATCCTCAATCTCCTGTTTGACTTCCTCGGGGTGTGCGGAAGGCAGGTCGATCTTGTTGATGACCGGGATGATATCGAGATTCGCATTCATCGCGAGGTTCGCATTGGAGACAGTCTGCGCTTCAACGCCCTGCGTCGCGTCAACGACCAGCAACGCCCCTTCACAGGCAGAAAGGGAGCGTGACACCTCATAGCTGAAGTCCACGTGTCCCGGCGTGTCGATCAGGTTGAGGAGGTACTGCTCCCCATCGTCCGCATCGTACATGACGCGCACGGCATTCGACTTGATTGTGATGCCGCGCTCCTGCTCGATCGCCATTGAGTCCAGGATCTGGTTTGTCATGTCCCGCTCGGCTACCGTGTGAGTCTGCTCCAGGATACGGTCGGAGATCGTCGATTTGCCGTGGTCGATGTGGGCGATAATGGAAAAGTTTCTGATATGCGAAGTGTCAATTTTTTTCGTCATACGTCATCTTACTCAGTCGTTCTGAACTACCGAAAGTTAGGCCGCCCATATACGGACGGCCTATGAAATTTTGTTTGATGGCCTCTATCTTACCAAAGTACCTATAAAATACCCAAATTGAATCTGCTATACTGATTGTCTGACCTCGCCGTGTCCGGGTTTTGAACCCCACTTCAAGCCCAGAAGAGGTCTCATAGTTTTGCACTGAAAGGAACTTCGTCGTGGCAAACATCAAGTCTCAGAAGAAGCGTATCAAGACTGCCGAGAAGGCACGCGTCCGCAATCAAGCAGTCAGATCCGAGCTCAAGACCTATGTAAAGAAGGTCCGTGTCGCTGTCGAGAACGGTGACGCTGAGGAAGCTCAGAAGGTTGCTCGCATTGCAAACCGCAAGCTCGACAAGGCAGCTTCCAAGGGCATCATCCACAAGAACCAAGCTGCTGAGCGCAAATCTGGTGTCCAAAAGCTTGTGAATACCCTTCAGAAGTAAGTATATCGCTTCAGACGAACAGGTTAGAGGGCATCGCGTGCTGGCGGTACCTTTCTTTTGGCTCTTCGACGTCTCTCGTGGGTAGCACAGGCCAGCTGTCTCTGGGCCGAGAAGTTGAGTTTTCCAGTGGAAGATCCTCGTCCTGAAGTATCTGGTGTTCCTGAAGCCCCTGGCAGCGCTTTTTGCTGGCTGGGCCATGCCTTAAGCCATATCGCGTATGACCTCTAAGACTCCCGTCTTGTCCCCCTGCGTGCTCCTTTAAGCTCATCTCAAAGCCTGCCTGTGCCACCTTTGTCCTTTGTCTTCCGTGATGGCGCGCTGGCGGTCCAGGTCAGCCATGATGCTGATACAGCTTTGGTCGCACTTTTTGGCGGTGTCATCTGTACCCACACGCACGACTACGGAGTAGTCTGCTGCATCCCTTACCTCGGCGACGGCTCTGCTAAGCAGCCTCCATATGCGCGTGGGCTGTCTCGTGCAGAGGCTTATGGTCACAACGCTCATGCCAAAGAGTACCATCCCTTATCAGCTGGGCCTCAAAGAGCGCCGTGATGCGTCTTTGGACGGACCTTTCAGGGTATCCTTGCGGCAGGCACACTGTCCTTAGGGGCACTTAGCACTGTGCAGTGTACGGTCGTCTCGTATTGCCAGATGTCGAGATGCCACGAGGTCCTCTCGTATCTGCCACAGGTGCTACAGCGCCTGTGGCAGACCGGGCTCACCACTTGCCTGGCCCTTCCTGTGTGCCACCCTTACATGCAGCACGTCCTGCGCTCATCTGCGCCCCTCAAACCAGACATCGAAGAGCCCCCTTTCGTCTCTAAGCCCCCTGGGACCTCTTAAAGAGCCTTGCCAGCATACCTGCTTTAAGCATCCATATCGCACCTTAGAGCCGAAGCCTCCCGTCGGCAGAATCTGGGCTGTCCGGGTGCCACGTGCTCAAGGGGATGCAGGAGTGCTAACCACCATAAGTAGCGAAGAGCACCTTTTTAGCAATTGTAGGTAGTCTGGCTCGGTTCTCTGCAGATACTCGCAAGCAAAGTGATCAGGGTATTGCGGACATCTGATCCGCTCTTGATTGCGCGGTCTGTTTGAGCGCAAGCTTTCAGGGCTGCCACCAGCTCCTCACGGGAGAACTTCCGTGCCCACCGCGTATAGTTTTTCACCTGCCAGGACTGCTTATGCAGCTCGCTGGCCAGAGCGCTACTCTCACCGCGCTCCTCCAGGCTCTTTGCGCAGATGAGCTCTTTCACGCGTCCCGTCAGATAGGCTATGGTTCCCGGTCCCACTGAGGTCTTCATCTGCGCCAACAGCTCAAGTGACTTCTTAAGATTGCGCTCACACATCGCATCCGCCAGATCCCACGGCGTGGGTTCCACGATTCTCACGACATTATCAGTGACGTCCTGCAGACGGATGTGGCCCGGTTCCTGTGCGAGGTTCTTAAGCGTCTCAAGCTCGCTGCTTAACAGCGACATATTGGTCCCCAGCCGTTTGACCAGCTCCTGCGCTGCATCGGGATCGATCGTTGTTTTGGCCTTACGGGCCAACTTGGTTTGGACCGCCTTTGGCATCTCCCAAGGCTTCGGTGTCGGACAATTGATAGTAGCCTCAGGGCCCATCTTCTTGATTTTGCTGTAGAGCTTGGACTTTACAAAGGCATCCTTCTTACGGCTCTCCTCCTCACAGGGAACTGAGGCGTCAAGCAACAGGACACTGCCCTCATTGGGGTTATCGAGATAATCAAGGAGCATCTTCTGTACCCGTGAGGAGAGCTTCTGCGCGTCGTGGACGATCACCAACCGATATTTGTCACCCACCGGCAGCGCTTCGAGGCTCGTCTTGAGGGTCTGCGGCTCCAAATCGCCACGGGCATCCATCTCGTCCAGGTTGAAGGCTGCAAGAGAGTCTTTCACATATTTTTTAAGGTGGCTCACTGTATCAGAGCGCTTGATCTCGTTATTGCCTAACACGATGTATGCACGTAACAGATTGCTGCTTCTCGGCATTCTTCACTCCTCAAATCTCTGGGATCCATTGTCCCTGTTTTAGCGCTCGGTGTACACCGCAATACTGTCTTTGTTTGCCTTTACCGTAATTGAGCCCACATCCTTGGTGCACAAAAACTTCGCCCCGGCGCTCTCGAGTGTATCAACACATTCCTGCGCGGGATGCCCATACTTGTTCCCTTCTCCGGCAGAATCCAGCGCGAGTTCCGGAGAGAGTCGGTGCGCTTCTTCCTCGTTGATGGAGACCTCAGAGCCATGGTGCCCGACTTTCAGCACGTCGATGTCACCTACCTGTTGCTCTATCTGCGCCAGCTGCTCTTCCTCCGCATCCCCGGTCAGAAGCCCCCGATAATGGGCAGCGCCGTTTTGATATTCCAGCAGCAGTTCGATCGAATCTCCATTCTCATCACCGGCAACCGGTTGTTTAGGCCAGACCATCTTGAGGTGAAAGTGCTGCTCAGTCAGGTTTGCTCCTGTCGTAAGCTCCTGTGCCTCTCTGCCGCTCACCGCCTGGACGGTCTCCTGCAGCTGTCGGCTCATGTGATTTTTCACCCCGTTGGCCACATAGACCTGATCCACCCCGATGCTTCCTTTCAACTCTGCCAGTCCACCGGTATGGTCCTCATGCAGATGCGTCAGGATCACCGCATCGAGATGTTCGACATGCAGCCGTTCCAACGGGGCCAAGAGTGATTCCTGCGGACCCGCATCGATCAGAATTGCCGAGGGACCTTCCTGCACCAAGATCGCATCCCCCTGTCCCACATCGAGCACCACGAGCCGCGCCGGAGCGAACCAGCGGTAGCGGATCATCACCGCGAGGACAATCAGGCAAAGCGCAGGCACGACTCTGCGCCACACGTGCGCATGCATCGTCGGCCACAGCACAATCAGAAGTATAAAGGCTGCAAGTGCGACGAGCTCAATCCATACACCTACACCTTGGATCTCGAGGCTCGCATAGGGAACGCGTTTGAGGCCATCGAGCACCCACACTGCAAAACCCGCAGCCCCATCGGCTCCCCTCAGTGCCAGTGAGGAAAGCGCTGGAAACGGGACGAAGCAGGCCGCGAGCATACCCAAGGCAATCAGGACCGTAAAGGGCAAGGTAATCAGGATGTTGGCCACCGGAGCGATCAGCGAAAGTGTCCCGAAAGTCTCGAGACAGATCGGAACGGTCACTGCCTGCGCGGTCAGCGTCGAAGCCAACGTTGCACGCACCTCGCTCTCAATCCATCTCAATGAACGGTTAAACCGGGGTGAAAACCTTCGGATATACCCGATACGTGGCACCAACCTATCGAGCAGATAGAGGCTGTAGCTGCTGAAGAGGCACAAGCCCACCACCGCAGAGACACTCAGAAGATAACCTAGCTGAGCGGTTACCCCCGAGTCGACCAAAGCAAAGCACAGTGCGACAAAACTCACCGAGCTGAGGCTGTGGCTTCTTCTCCCTAAGATCTCACCCATCAAGGCTATCGCACTCATGCACCATGCCCTGAGTGCAGACACCGGCGCTCCACAGAACAGTACAAAGAGGCCACTGGCTATCAGGCCGATCACCATCTTGTGGACCTTCGAGAGCCGTGCGTCTTCGAGCAATGCCGCGATAACTCCTGCAACAACCACGAGGTGCCCTCCGGAGACGGCCACCAGGTGAGAGACGCCGCAGGCCGCAAAGAGCTCGTCCAGACCATTGCGTTCAAGCGGTATTTCAATGCCCGCGACCGATCCGATCACCAGTGAACGCTCAGGGGTATCTGACTTTTCAAAGGCAGAGACCACCCGCTTACGGAATCCAAAGACGAGCCCTCTGAGTCCGTGGGGTCGCTCTCGATCCGTGACGTTCACGCAGCGGACTGTCGCCGCAACGCCCTGGGCGCGGCTCCGCCGTCCGTAGTCGTCATCCTCAAAGAATTTGGTTCGACCGATCAGATGAACAGTCTCTCCGTTTTCAAAGGGCATGTCCGAGGTGAGCCAAACTTCCCCATCCGGAGAACCTTCCGAACGTGCACGAGCCCGACAACGATACCCATAGGTCCCCTTGGTCGAGTCACGGGTGATTTCGAAGGTCCAGGCCGAAGGTGCCTTAGCCGCAAGCGCACTCGAAAAATCAGCCACTGAAGCAACGAGCAAGTACGCAGCAGAGAGGGAGGCGATACCAGAGACTAAGAGCAGCGTGACCAGATGCTGGTGGTACCTCCAGCTCAGTGCAGCGAGTAGTACTAGCCCTATAGTAGCTGAGACGATGATCCAGCGAGGCACACTCAGCAGTTCACTTTGATACCGAAGACAGATGCGCTCGGTGGTGATAACAACGATGAGAGCATAGAGGGTTTCAGGGATGTAGGGTCGCGCCGGCTTGTGCACTTCCTCAGACACAGATTCGGCTTTCGAGCTTTGCGTACTTCTTTTTGCCGATGCCGGAGACCCGCATCAGATCCTCTTTTGAGGTGAAGGGTCCTTGCTCCGTCCTGTTCTGGACGATCTTCTGTGCTGTCGAAGCCCCAACGCCGGGCAAGGTCTCCAATTCTTCAGCAGTGGCGGTGTTTATATTAACCACGGCGGTGTTCACAGAGCCCGAGGAGGATGGGGAAGAAACAGAAGAAGCCGCAGGAGCAGACGGCGAGGCGCTACTCCCAGATGATGGAGAAGCGGTATCGCTCTGAGTTGTCTGTGCAGTGGCAGAAGTCGCAGTGTTTTCCCCTTTTGTCGGGATATGGATCTTTGTCCCGTCAGTGATGGTAGCAGCCAAGTTGATCTGCGCGGTATCCGCATCCCCAGTGAGGCCACCGGCAGCCTCAATCGCATCTCGCACTCGGATGTCTGAGCCTTCCACGTCGAAGACCCCTGGCTGGTTCACCGCCCCATCGACATCCACTACGATCCGAGAGGTCTGTGGCTGCCCTTTCTGCTCATCCTGCTTGGATGTTGTATCGCTTTCGCTCTGTTCGGCTTGTACCGGTTGCTCAACTGTGAGCGCCGGCCGCGAAAGGAACCGAACGGCCCCAAAGCCTACCAGTACGGCACAGACCGCAATCAGGACCAGAACCGGAGAGCGGCGCCCTTTGAGACTGAGCTTGTTCAGCAGTGGTGAGGTGTGCGATATATCTCTTCTCTCCATACAAATACCTCCCTGCTCACCAGTGTGAACGGGGAGATTATCTGACAGAATTAGGATTCGCTCAGGATCTAAACAGCACTCAAACTTGCTCGAGGATGCTCACTCGTTTTGATCTGACGGCATTGCTCTGGCAGGAGCGAGCTCCACATGATGTTCACGAAACTGCTTAGGAGGACGGTAGGAGACGCATTGGTCCGCATCGATGTATTCGATGTTATCGATCAGATCGTCGATCATCCCGTCGTGGTCAAAGGAGTCCCAGGCCTCATGCACCTGATCCATCTTTGCATGAGTTTCAGGTCTGCGCGGCATAAACAGCGTGCAACAGTCCGGTACGGTCGTTGAGGAGATATCGTAGGTGTTGATCTGACGTGAGCGCTCGATGATCTCCTGCTTGTCGGACCCGATCAGAGGACGCAGCACCGGGATTGTCGCGATCTCATCGACAGCCGCGATATTCTCAAGCGTCTGGGAAGCGACCTGCCCGAGCGATTCGCCCGTGACGAGGGCTTTGGCGCCTTCGATCTTGGCTAAGCGCTGTGCGACCGCAAACATCACACGCCGATAGGTGATGATGCGCAGTTTCTGGTCGACCTTGAGGGAGATCTCGCGCTGTCTGGCACCGAACGCAACGACATAGAGTCTTCCGATCATTCCGGCAGGGGCTAGGGCTCTCACGATGTCCTGCGTGAGCCACTCTGAGGTATCTGACGTTAGGGGTCTCCCCGAAAAATGGATCGGGACACAGATTGCACCGCGGCGCCCGACCTTCCAGGTGGCAACTGGGGAATCGAACCCTGAGGAGAGCAGCGTCACGACTTTACCGGCAGTACCGACGGGCAGTCCACCGACCGCACGCTCCGAGAGCGCGTAAACAAAGACGACGCCCTGAACGACGTTGACATGAACCGTCACATCCGGATGATGGACGTCAACCTTCTTATCCGGGAAAGCCTCGCAGAGCTTGCTGCCCACGAGACGATTGATATCAAGGGTGTGCATCTCGTAATCGGTTGAGGACTTATGAGCGTGGACCTTAAAGGTCTTGAAGTCCTGCGCCTCGCCGAGTGCATCGATTGCCGCCTGGCAGTAGGCATCCTCTTCGCGTGGGCACTCGTGTGCCACCGATACCCGGGCGACGCCGGGCACCTGAGCGATTAAATTCGCTTCCGCTTTGGTTGCATCGCCCCTGAATGTAACCAAAAGATACCCCGAGATGCGGCGCACCGTTGTGACCGGGGTATCCTTCAGCGCAAACTTCAGGTTCATCACGAGCTGGTTTTCAAAGAAACCGCGGTTCTTACCTTTCAAACCGATCTCATGGTAGTGAACCAAGCAAACACGTTTTGTTGTAGCCATGTATCTAAAAACCTGGCTTACTCTTGCTTCTTGATTGCGTTATCGAAGTCCTCTTTGACATAGCTGAGCGTACCGTTGTCGATCTCCTCCATTGCACAGGAGACGGTGTCCTTACCGGACACGCCGGTGGTGATATCGTCAAAGTCACGGATCTCATTCACACGCACATGCTGGCTGTGGATCATATTGTTGATGTCACAGGCACGCTTTGAAGCGACAGAGCATAACAGGAACGGGTTGTGCTCAGTTTTCTCAAGCAGACTATCAATCTCAGGTTTTATAACTGACATGTATCACTTGCCTCCCTCAGTCTCATACCGCTCAATGGTATCAGAAAGTTCCCGTACTGCGCGGTCGACGGTGTCATTCACGATGCAGACATCGTAGTCATCCGCAAGCGTCATCTCGTGTTTAGCGTTCTTGAGCCGAAGCTCAATCGATTGCTCGTCCTCAGTACCCCGTCCACACAGGCGCCGTTCCAGCTCCTCAAGCGACGGCGGCTCGATAAAGATGAGGACCGCATCCGGCCAGACCTTTTTGACATTGAGTGCACCCTGTATATCGATTTCAAGAATCAGGGATTTGCCTTGAGCGAGAAGCCGCTCTACTTCCTTCACGAGGGTGCCGTACATGTGCCCATGTACATATGCCCATTCGACAAACTCACCTGCAGCAACCCTGCGCTTGAATTCACCCTCGCTTAAGAAATAATAGTCTTTTCCGTCAACCTCGCCGGGCCGTGGACTTCTTGTAGTCGCCGAAACCGCCAGGCCTAGCTCCGGATGCTCTTTGCGCAGCTGCGCTACGAGCGTTCCTTTGCCTGCACCTGACGGTCCCGAGATTACAAACAGTCGTGATTGTCTCGTCACTACTTTGATAGCGTCTCGACGAGCTGCTCACGCTGACGGGCTCCCAAACCCTTCACGCGACGCGTCGAAGAGATGCCGAGCTCATCCATAATCTTCTGCGCCTTTGCTTTGCCGTAGCCTGGAAGAGATTCAATGAGCGCGCTCACCTTTAAGCGATTGGCGATAGGATCATCGGAGTCGAGAACCTCCTGCAGCGTAACCTCGCCCTTTTTAATCTTTTCACGCAACTCAGCGCGTGCGTGCCGTGCTGCCGCTGCTTTCTCGAGTGCTGCTTTGCGTTGCTCATCGGTAAGTTGTGGGAGAGCCATACATCCTCCAAACATGAGAGAGCTTATACAGGAATGTACCTATAAGCTATCAAGTCCAACAGTAGACAGTTCAAGTTTGGCAATCTACCTGCGTTTTTTCAAGACCGTTCGCAATCAATCCATAAAGATACATACGATATGCCCACAATTGGCGCGCCTATTCGTCTAACTGGGCTATACTCCCTGTTAGCGAGCCAAATTGCCCACGATATCCTCATACGCCTGCGCCGGATCAGGGGCCTGGGTGATTGGGCGCCCGATCACCAACTTCGAGGCACCGTCCGCGATCGCCTGCTGCGGAGTCGCGACACGCTTCTGGTCTCCCTTGGCCGCACCCTTCGGTCTGACACCGGGCGTGACGAGCAGCACATCCTCGCCCAGAAGCTCACGCAGCATGTGGACTTCCTTGGGTGAGCAGACCATCCCGTCGGCGCCGGCACCAGTAGCCAGTTTCGCTAAGCGCCGCACCTCGTCGGTCAGTTCATGGTCAATTCCGATTGAGGATAGGGTGTCCTGATCCATGCTCGTGAGGATCGAAATTGCGAGGATCTCGGTGCGCTCACCACCGTGGGCCGCCGCCTCGACGCCGGCACGTGCTGCCTTCACCATCTCTGTGCCGCCCAACGCGTGGATGGAGAGCAGATCCGCCCCGGCTTCAGAGGCAGCCTGCGCTGCCAGGCGTACCTGGTGCGGGATATCGAAGAGCTTGAGGTCGAGAAAGACCTTGAGCCCCATCTGGTGCAGCTCGTGCACGATGGAAGGACCAGCCGAATAGTAGAGCGTCATACCCACCTTGACCCACTGGGCACGTCCGCGCAGCTTTTCGGTGAGTCTAACCGCCTCTTTCGGCTCCATATCGAGGGCGATAATTATGGAATTTCGAGCTTGCGCTTCGTTCATGCCTGTACAGCTCCTATCAATTCTGTGATATCGGTGACGCCTTGGCGCTGCGCCCACTGCGTAAGCTCGGTAAGTACCCGCTGGGCAGCCAACGGATCAACTAGGCTTGCAGAGCCAACTGAAACTGTGGTCGCTCCCGCAAGGATCATCTCCGCGGCATCCGCACCTGAAGACACTCCACCAACCCCGTTGATCGCAATATCGACCGCCTGGGCGGCTTCCCACACCATACGCACTGCGATCGGGTGGATCGCCGGGCCGGAAAGTCCGGCAGTCGCACGGGAGAGTTTGCCCTTATGAGTATTGACGTCGATTGCCATTGCCGGGATCGCATTGATCAGGGTGAGGGCGTCTGCGCCTGCATCCTCACAGGCGCGCGCGATCTTTGCTACATTGTGCGGGGCAAGCTTCACGAGCAGCGGACGCTTTGTGCGTGGCCGGCAGGCTTTCACAACCTCTGCGGCGCTCTCGGGAGTCGCCCCCACCGAGGCGCCACCCTTTGAGACGTTGGGGCAGCTGATGTTGAGCTCAAAGCCCGCGGCAAAGGGTGCCAGGGACTCAAAGAGATCAAGGGCTTCCTCATACTCCTCAATCGAGTGGCCTACCACCTGACAGATCACGCGGCAGCCGCGCTTATCGAGATCGGTGAGGTAGTCTCCATACTCCTTCACAAAGGCTTCGACGCCAGGGTTCTGGAGTCCCACCGAGTTCATGATGCCGGAGGTCGTCTCTGTCATCCTCGGCTGAGCATTGCCGCGCCAGGGTTTCGCAGAGGCACCCTTGCAGGTGATTGCACCCAGGGTACTCACGTCGAAGAAGCTCTCGAACTGTTTGCCGGCGCCGAAAGTGCCTGAAGCGGTGCAGATCGGGTTTTGCATAGCTATACCGCCCAGATTGACGGCCATATTCACGCGTGGCATCACCACTCCACCTCCTCGGCGTCAAAGACCGGACCATCCTGGCAGCAGGAGGCCACCGAGCCGTCCTTCATCGCGACCGAGCAGGTATTGCAGGCCCCGAACCCGCACGCCATCACCCTCTCCAGCGACACCTGGCACGGGATGTGCTCACGGGCAGCGATTGTCGCGACGCCCCCCATCAGGGAGTTCGGGCCGCAGCACAGAACCGACCCGTAGATCTTCTTTTCGACCAGACGCTCCATCAACTGGGTCGGGAACCCGTGGAAGCCGTAGCTCCCGTCATCAGTCGCCGGGAACACCTGTACATCAGCGCTGCTATCGAGTGTCGCCAGCTGTGCGGCGCCCTCGTGCCAGAAGCGGGTGCCGCTCTGCGCGCCCATCACGACATCGCAGTCGATGCCTCCTGTTACAAACATTCGCGCAGCAGCGTAGATCGGAGCCGCGCCGGAGCCACCGGCGACAAGAAGCGCGGGATGCTCTGTATCCTTTGGCAGTTCCCACCCGTGGCCCAGAGGGCCGATCAGGGTGGCGCCAGAGCCGACCTTCTGGTGGCAGAAGCGCTTGGTACCTTCACCCACATTCACTACATAGAGCTTGAGGTAGCTGCGGTGCAGGTCCATATCGTAGTAGGACAAGGGGATCCTCACCAAGTGACGGGGGTCGCCCGGCACCGCGACATCGACGAACATACCTGGCTTTAAGGCGGCGAGGATCGCCTCGTCGGTGCTGATCCAGATCTCCCACACATGCTCCCCTACATGGTGGCGCTCGCGCACGGTATAGGGGGCAAGGTGAGGCATATCCTGGGTACTCATTTTGTCACCACCCCATCGGTCAGTGTTCGTTTGCCTGAACAGAAGACATCTGAGGCTGCGCCAGTCAGCATCTGGCCCAGGAAGGCGGAATTTTTCGCCTTACCCTGCAGGTAGTCCGGGGTGGCCTCGATCTCCTTTCTCGGGTCGATCAGGGTGAGGTCGGCTTTGCCGCCTGCCTGGATCTTGACTTCTGAAAGCGTCAGGATCTCTCTCGGGTTCACCGCCATGACCTCAACCATCCGATTCCAGCTCATCTTGCCTGGCAGCACGAGGTGCGTGAGGATCAAGGGCAGACTCGTTTCGAGACCCACAGTACCTGGATAGGCGATCTCCCACTCGCAGTCCTTCTCGTGGGGCGCGTGCGGGGCGTGATCGGTGACGACGCAGTCGATGGAGCCATCGATCAGCCCTTCCTGCATGGCTTGCATATCGCTCTTTGGCCTCAGCGGCGGGTTCATTTTGAGGTTGGTATTGTAGGCATCGGTGATATCGTCCTCGTTGAGGAACAGATGGTGCGGCGTGACCTCACAGGTGACCGGCATCCCCTGCAGCTTCGCGTGGCGCACGAGGTTCAGGCCCTTACGGGTGGAGATGTGGCACACGTGGTAGCGGCAATTGGTGAGGCGGACGAGCTCGATGTCGCGGTAGATCTCAAGCTCTTCGCCCAGAGCCGGAATACCGAACATGCCAAGGCGGGTGGAGGCCTTACCCTCATTGATGACGCCGTTGGCGGTCAAGGACTCAATCTCGCAGTGTGCAAGCACCGTGCGGTTGAACTGCGAGACGTACTCCATGCATGTCCTCATTATCCCCGCACTCTGCACGCCATGTCCATCGTCGGAGAAGGCGCAGGCCCCCTCCATCACCATGTCCCCGATCTCTGCCAAGGCTTTGCCTTTCTCGTCACGGGTAAGTGCGCCGATCGGGCGGATGTGGACCAAGCCAGCGTGGCGGCCACGGTCGATCTGATAGCGGATCTCTGCGCCGGTGTCCGTCACCGGGTCCGTGTTCGGCATCGTCGCCACATCGGTGAAGCCACCGTGCGCCGCGGCACGGCTGCCAGTGTCGATCGTCTCTTTGTACTCGAAGCCCGGATCACGGAAGTGCACGTGCATGTCCACAAGACCCGGGACCAGATACTTGCCGGTTGCATCGATGATCTCGGCGTCCGCAGGAGGCTCGAGGTTCTCCCCCACCTCCGCGATTGTCGTGCCGTCGATCAGCACGTCCACAACATCGTCGAGACCCACCTGCGGGTCGACCACATGAGCACCTTTAAGCAGATAGGCCATCTTTGTCTCCTCCTAGAAGTAAGTACATCTCGGCCATACGGGTCAGCACACCGGCGTTGACCTGGTTCAGGATGCGCGAACGGCTGCACTCCACGACATCCGCATTGATCTCCATACCGCGGTTCACGGGACCCGGGTGGCAGATGATTGCGTTGTCCTTCATCCGGTTGACGCGGGTCATATCGAGGCCGTAGAGGCGGTTGTATTCACGCCGTGACGGAATGACCGCGCCCTCCATACGCTCCAGCTGTACGCGGAGCATGTAGATCACATCCATGTCCTCGATCACGTCGTCGAAGTGGGCGGTCTGGGGGCAGCCGAACCAGTCCGGGTCATCGACCTGGAAGGTCGGGGGTCCGACGAGTGTCACCTTTGCGCCCATCGTCTTGAGTGCCGGCGCCAAAGATCCGCACACGCGAGAGTGCGCTAGGTCACCGACGATAGCGACCTTGAGGCCGTCCAAATGCCCAAAGTGCTTTCTGATCGTGTAGAGGTCGAGCAGCGCCTGCGTCGGGTGCTGATGCTTGCCATCGCCGGCGTTGATTACGACAGCGTCGGTGTTCTCAGTGATGCGCTGCGGAGTGCCGGCTAGGCGGGCACGGCAGACGAACATATCGACGTTCATCGCGGAGATCGTCTGAATCGTATCCGCAAGTGACTCACCTTTGACGACTGAGGAGGTGGATCCACCGGCAGACAGCGAGTCTGCGGAGAGGCGCTTCTCAGCGAGCTCAAAGGAGCTCTTGGTCCTGGTAGAGGGCTCCAGGAAGAGGTTGACGATCGTGCGGCCGCGCAGCGCAGGGACCTTCTTGATCATGCGGGCATTGTTGACAGACTCAAAGGCTTGAGCGGTATCCAAGATCTGGGTGATATCGTCGGCCGTGAGGCTGTAGGTATCAATCAAATTTTTTATTGATAACATGGGTGACTCCTCCGGCCTACTCGTCCTTCTTGTTCCAAATCTCCACGGCGGTGTGATCGTCGAGCGGCTCGATGCTCATCCGTACGTCTTCCTCGTGGGAGGAGGGGACATTCTTTCCGACATAGTCTGCGCGGATCGGAAGCTCACGGTGGCCACGGTCAACCATTACGGCGAGCTGTACGGTCTTAGGGCGACCGTAGTCCATCAGCGCGTTGAGCGCGGAACGGACCGTGCGCCCGGTGTAGAGCACGTCGTCGACGAGGATCACATTGACCCCCTCAATTGAGAATGGGATATTGGTCGCGTGCACGACCGGTGAGTTGTTGATACCGAAATCATCGCGGTAGAAGCTGATATCGAGCGAGCCGATTGGGAGCTTAACCCCCTCAATCTCATCGATCTTTTGTGCCAGTTCCTTGGCCAGGATCTCACCGCGCCGGATGATCCCGACTACAACCAGATTTTGAGCGCCCTCATTGTGCTCAATAATCTCATGGGCGATACGCGTGAGTGCACGCTCTATTGCCTGCGCGTCCATAATGACCGCTTTGGGTTGCTTCATGGGTCTCCCCTTCCTAAAAAATAAGGTGCCGAACCACGCAAACGCGGCACAGGGCACCCGAGAAGGTTTTCGTGAGAGACTTCACTCAAACTTGAGCATATTCACCTTTCGGGTATCTCGTACTACGCTTTAAAGGCTGGCCTAACTGTACGACACGAAGTCAAAAATCTCAATGATAGAATCGATTATTTCAGAAAAATTTCGACGGAGGATCTGCGGAGCGATAGCGGACGTGAACAGGCAATATGTAAGTGTACAGATAATATTTGAAGCTGCTAGAGCACCCTCGCCGGTTCCCCAACTCCGTCGTATCGAGGACATGCGCCAAGGGCTTTGGAGACTGTTTTGAAGCCCTGACTCATTCAGTAAGTTTATTTTGTCTGATCCTGCCCCTCGAGCCCCAGATAGTGCTCCCAGAACACCCGGCTCGTGAGGTGGGCCTTGGCATCCAGATAGGACTGCACGACTGCAGCGTTACGGATCTGGAAGTCCTTCACCAAGTTGTGGTAACGGTCATTGAGCGCCTGCCAGCGTCGTTTGTTCATCCGCCGCACGTGTGCCTGGGTGGCGTCCTGGTTATAGGCGACCAACACTGAGTGGCCTGCGGTGAGGGA
The DNA here is from genome assembly GCF_018128285.1 of Atopobium sp. oral taxon 416. Taxonomy (NCBI): domain Bacteria; kingdom Bacillati; phylum Actinomycetota; class Coriobacteriia; order Coriobacteriales; family Atopobiaceae; genus Atopobium; species Atopobium sp. oral taxon 416. Next base: position 1,602,103 of record NZ_CP072380.1, on the reverse strand, counting down.
AGCGGGATAGGCGCCGCGTGCATAGTTCACCGCCACCGGCTGCCGGTCGAGGAGCCAATTCGGGATCAGATGCCGGTCATACGGCACAATTTCAAAGAGCCGTGCCGGCAGGCTGCTGCGCTTACCTGACGTGCGGACCCAGGGATTCTGTGAGGCCGGAGCCTTTCGGCACATCTCCTGATCTTCCGGACTGAGCTCATTTAAAGGCAGGAGCTTCTCGTTCTCCTTGCCCTTCTCCTTCATCAGGCGCTCACCGGAGACGCTCTCCAGGAACTTCGGACCCTTGAGGTAGTCCTCAAGACCGTCGAGTATCAGATCGCAGACGTCGTAGTTCATCGCCCTCAGGTAGATGTGGAAGGTCCGCTCGAGCCAGAGCATGAACTGCCCATTGTCCCCAGTGTCATCCATCGCATTCATGATCAAGAAATTGCGGACGTACTGATAGCGGTCAACCGTGCCACGGAATCTCCCCTCGAAGGGCTCGTGCCACACGCAAATTCCGTCCATGCACATGTAGGTCGGCTTGCAGCGCATGCCGTATTCTACATCGTCACACCGCACAAAGAAGGGCAGCGGCAAGCCGTGCTTGTGGATCGCCGTGACCGGGATACAGGAGTACCACCAGGCACCATAGGCGTGTGGCACCTCCACACTGACCGATTCATTCTCCTCAATACCCTTATAGGTATCGACCCGAAGGTTGTTGTCCTTGATCCCGTTGTAGTGCCCGTTGCGCACCACCGCGACGTCCTCAAACTGGCGGTTCGGCTCCTCACGGGAGAGCATCGCCCCATTGATAAACGCATCCTTGTAGCGATCATTCGTAAGTGAAAGTAGTGCAAAGGTGCGTTTGAAGCTCTCGGGCAGCACCCGCACGTCGTCGTCCATCAGAAGGACGTGGGTCGCTTTCCAATCGAGCGCCTCCATCATGCCGCGTGCAAAGCCGCCAGAGCCTCCTACGTTGGCATTCGGGATCACGCTGATCCCAGGGCTCGAAAGCTTCTCCACATCGAGCGTTCTGCCGTTGTCGATCACAAACATGTGGAAGTTTTTGGCAATTGGGTCGTCTAAGCCCAGTACGTGCTCCTGGATCACCTCAATGTTGCGGGTGATGTACTCCTCTTTTTTAAAGGTCGTAGTGGCTATCGCCAACTTGATGGGGCGGATTCGGTTCTCGTCGACCATCGTGTGGTAAGCGCCACCCAAGAGCTTTGTGGTGCCCGAGGAGATGATCGCAAAACCTTCGATCTCCGCGGTGCTCTTTGGGAGCGGGATGCGGATCTTCTGTGGCATATCGGATTTACCATAGCTCATAAGAGGCTGTTTGGTGAAAACCGGATACTCTGAGTCCGCAAAAAGGGAAGTCGCATAGATCTGGCAGGCATCTCCTGAAAGCGTGAGTTCCAGGATGATATCGTCGACGGACGCGTAATGACGCCACTTCTCGATTGAAAGGCCATTGAAGTAGGTCGTAAAGTCCACAATTCCGGTGAGTACTAATTCATTGTCTGTGGCATCGTAGCGGGCAGAACCCTCCTTATCGTGCCAATACAGTCCTGTATAGTGAGCTACAAGCTCGTCGGGGGCAATCAGAATATTCGCAAGTTTGTAATTAACCATACAGTCAGTTCCTTAAAAAACGCCATACCTATTACTTGTCAGCGAGCTCACTGTAGGCCTTGCATACTTCCCCGCAGGGTCCCAGCATCCGCTGTTTTCCTTTTTCGATCCACAGAACGCGCGAGCAGACCCGCCTTACCAACTCGATACTGTGGGAGACCAAAAGGACTGTCGTGTTGTCGTTCTCGACCAATTCCTGAATACGCTTCTCACACTTCTTCTGGAAGAGGAAGTCGCCGACGGACAGCGTCTCATCGACGATCAGGATATCAGGTTCGGTGATCGTCGCGATTGCGAACGCGATACGCGCGACCATACCGGAGGAGTAGTTCTTAAGCGGCATCTCCATGAAGTCCTGGAGCTCTGCGAAGTCCACGATCTTTTGGAAGTTCTGATCGATGAACTCCTTGGAGTAGCCGAGCAACGCTCCGTTCAGATAGATGTTCTCCTCTGCGGTGAGCTCCATATCGAAGCCGGCGCCCAACTCGATCAGTGGGGCGATCGTGCCCTGCACGGTGCAGGTGCCTTCAGAGGCTTCGAGCACGCCGGCGATGATCTTGAGCATCGTCGATTTGCCGGAGCCGTTGGTGCCCACAAGCCCAAAGGCTTCGCCCTTATGGACATCGAATGAGATGTGGTCCAAAGCCCTGAATTCCTTGAAGGCGATCTCATGGTGCATTGCCGCGATGAAGTACTCCTTCAGGGAATTGAACTTCTCGTTGGCTACATTGAAGATCATCGATACATCGTCGACGCGGATACACACATCATCCGGCAACGTCACTCTTTTAGCCATATGCCCCACAATGCTTTCTGATTGCTTATCGTCAGGCAACCGTCGTTAGCAGAAATCAAACAAAATCAGATACACCAGGCTCTCTCCACTAGATGTAGAGAATAAAGTTATGCTCGTGCTTGTGGAAGGCCGCATAGCCGATAACGCAGGCAAGCACCGCGAAGATAAGGCAGCGCAGAAACAGGCTGAGCGTCGGCATGCGCGCCCAGAGCATCGTGTCACGAAGCCACTCCACGTAGCAATACATCGGATTGGCAGCCTCAAAGATCTTCATGCCCGGCGGCAAAATGGACTCAGGATAGAACAACGGGGTCGCGTAGGTCCAGGCAGTCAGGACAACACCCCACAGGTGAATGACATCGCGGAAGAATGTCGCTAAGGTGCACAGGAGCAGGGACATCCCAATGCAGAAGACCACCAGAAACGCGACGCCCACCGGCATCAATAGCAGCAGCGGGGTGAACGGGATGTGAAACCAGAGCATAACGCAGAAGACGGCGATCAGCGAGAACAGGTAATTCACCGTCGCGGAGAGCACCTTCTGGATCGGAAAGATATAACGGTTGATCTTTACCTTCTTGAGTAAGCCTGCCGCATCGATAATCGAGCGCAGACCGGTGCTCGTGGCATCGCTCATCAGCTGGAAGGCGGTGTTACCGATGATCAAGTACAGCGGATAGCAGCTGATGGAGTCGTCCGCGTAGCGCATGAACGTCGAGAAGACCGCGGACATAACGATCATCATCAGCAGCGGGTTCAAGACAGACCAGGCCACGCCCAGAACCGAACGGCGGTACCGGAGCTTAAAATCTTTGGAGACCAGCTGTTGAATAATAAAACGATCTCGTTTGCGTGGTGGATACCAGGCATCTTTCGCAGAAATGGCAGCTTCGCCAGAGCTTTTACCAGCGCTCTTACTCAAAGGGACCTCCGTACCATGTATGTATCAGATTCTTAAAATTATAACTGGCTGCGCTTTATGCTAACACAGCGCAAAAAGGTTGATACGTATGTCCAAAGACTCAACAGGAAAGCCTGAATGTTTCCAACATATAAATTCATACCCCTCAAATCACTTCTCCCCAACTTTTTCCTTGCAACCTCCAGGACTTTTCGTATACTAAGTGATGCATTGCATTCCCCAGTGGCGCAGTGGTAGCGCAACTGACTGTTAATCAGTGTGTCGTAGGTTCGAACCCTACCTGGGGAGCCATTAGACATCTGGGAACTTAAAGCAGCAGGCTTTGAGTTCCTTTTTTATGCCTTGGCAAAGGAGATCACATGGGTACCACTGACAATCAGGATCTCAAACAGGCCATCCAGATTCTGCACAGCGCCGGCGTCAGCTGTGTCCTGGTAAAGGGCGACGACGTCGTCAAATCCGATAGACCGGGCGTCGCTCCCCTTCTGCAGCTCTTATACAGCGGGAAGAGCTATGAGGGATATTCCGCTGCTGACAAGATCGCCGGCAAGGCGGCCTCGATGCTCTATATCGACCTCAAGGTCAAAGCGATCCACAGCGATGTAATGGGCGAAGGCGGCAAGCAGATCCTGGCTGACTACCAGGTCGATGCGACCTATGACACACTCGTAGAGGAGATCCGAAACCGTGACGGCACCGACGTGTGCCCGATGGACAAAGCGGTGCGTGACCTTAGGGATCCTGCACAGGCACCCGCGGTGCTCAAAGCGACCATTCAGGCGCTCAAGGCGAAAAAGAATTGATTAGCCGTTATATTCAGGTTGCTGTTCGGACAGTGCAGTAGAATTGAACACACTGCTTATCGTGTTTAGCGATACAAGAATCCACCGTCAGGCGGGTTCTTTGTATATACAGGCACAAATGCCCGTATATGAGCGACTGCGTATTGGGGAGAGCGCTACCAGCAGTATAGGTAAATGCTTGTAATAGCTTGTTATCGTATGGTATGATTTATCCATGAGAGCAAGCGAATGGGCAAAAAGAGAAGGATTGAACGTCCAGACAGTATGGAAGTGGTGCCGTGAGGGGCGGATGCCCGTGCCCTTCGAGAAGACCTCGACGGGGATCATCCTCATACACGACCCCAAATACGAGAGGAACGAAGCGAAAGCCCCGTCGGGTAGGACGGTCTGCTACGCCCGCGTCTCGTCGGGCGACCAAAAGGACGACCTGCAGAGGCAGGCGGACCGACTCAAGGCGTTCGCAATCGGCATGGGAGTCGAGCACCCCGAGGTCGTCAAGGAGACCGGAAGCGGCATGAACGAGCGCAGGCGCAAGCTGAACCGCCTTCTCGCGGACCCGACCGTGGGGACGATCATCGTCGAGCACCGCGACCGCCTGGCGCGGATGAACGCGGGCCTGATCGAGAGCGCCCTTTCGGCGCAGGGCCGCCGCGTCGTGGTGGTGGACGACACCGAGCTCGACGACGACCTGGTGCGCGACATGACCGAGGTGCTCACGTCCTTCTGCGCCCGGCTCTACGGAAGGCGGGTGGCCAAGCACAAGGCCCAGGCGGCCATGAAGGCGGCCGACGATGCTTGAGGCCATGAAGGTGGCCCTCGACCCCACGCCGCGCCAGGAGAGGGCGCTGCTGTCCCACGCCGGCGCTGCGCGGTTCGCGTACAACGCGGCCCTCGCTCACGTGAAATCCCAGATCGAGGCCGGAAAGAGGCCCGATTGGTCCTATTGCTCCCTGCGCAGGTGGTGGAACGCCGGCAAGGACGGGCTTGCCCCCTGGTGGCGCGAGAACAGCAAAGAGGCCTACAACGCCGGCCTGGAATCACTCGGCCGCGCCCTCAAGAACTACTCCGCGTCCAAGGCGGGCGAGCGCAAGGGGCGGCGCGCGGGCTTCCCAAGGTTCAAGACCAAGGACGGGGCTGCGCCCTCCTACTCGTACACCACAGGCTCCTTCGGCCCGATCGACGGCGACCCCAAGGCGCTCAAGCTCCCGCGCGTCGGGCGCGTCCACTGCTTCGAGGACGTCGCGCGGCGCGTCGGCGACGCGAAGGTCACGCGCATGACGATCTCCCGGAGGGCGGGACGGTGGTACGCCTCGCTTTCGGTCGAGAGGCCGGGTGGCGTCCCGTCCCCCGTTCGGGGCAGACCGTCGGTCGGCGTCGACCTCGGCGTCAGGAAGCTCGCCACGTTGTCCGACGGCACGGTCGTGCCGAACCCGCACGCGTACAAAGCCCGCTTCAGCGGGCTCAAGCGAGCCCAGCGGGAGCTCTCGCGCAAGCGCAAGGGATCGGCGAGGCGCGAGCGCGCGCCTCAAGGTGGCGCGGGCGAACGCACGCATAGCCGACTCACGCTCGGATGCGACGCACAAGCTCACCGCCGGGCTCGTGCGGACGTACGGCCTGGTGGCGATCGAGGATCTGAACGTGTCCGGGATGATGCGCAATCACTACCTCGCCCAGGCGGTCGCCGACGCCTCCTTCGGCGAGTTCCGCCGGCAGCTCGAATACAAGGCGGAGCGCAACGGCGTCCAGGTGGCGGTGGTGGACCGCTTCTTCCCAAGCAGCAAGACGTGCTCGCGATGCGGGGCAGTGAAAGCCAAGCTGCCCCTGTCAGAAGCGCACGTACCGATGCGAGGAATGCGGACTGACCATCGACAGGGATTTGAACGCGGCAATCAACATACTCGTCGCCGGGAGTGCCCCGGAGACGCTAAACGCGCGCGGAGGGTCCTCCGCCGGGGCGCCCGCCCGCGCGGGCGCTAGGCGCAATCCAATGAAACGCGAACCAGGCGTTCGGGAGACCGATGCGAGACCTGGAGCTGTCCCTGGCAACGGGGACATGCAAGCTAGAACAAACTAGCTTGCTACGGTATGAGCACTATTTTGGGGACGGCACTCTAAAATTTGGGTTTGGTCTGATGCGGCCTCCCCATATGGATGACAAAACCATGGCGAATTGTCAAGCTGAGTGCACCATCTCCCTAAAGACCTCGTTGGCCGCCCTGTAGCCTCCCAGGGCTTTTGCGACCTTAGCCCTGCCGGGAGAGCTGCTTGGCGCAACCAGGCGTGAGTGTCTTGAGTGGGGACCCCTCAAGGACGCTGAGCTGGGTAGCGCACACGCCCTTGCTGCCCACGAGCAGCCACAAGGAGCACTCGGGCAGACCTACAGGCACGCAGAGGTTGGCCCCATGACAGTGTCGGTTTGCCCACTTACCCAGACAGAAGCGCTCAGAAGGCCTCCCTTAGCCTTTCTAAGAGCTTCTGGGAGACCTAGATCTTGCCCCTCCTTTTCGCGGGCGCTTCCCCTTCCAGTCGCTCGTTTGGCTTGGTGCGGGAAAGTCCAGAGCGCCAAAGTCGCGCGCTAGATGGTCACAAAGCTCACGACGCCAAGATCCTGCCTGCCACCTGCTCGGGCGACCAATGCTCATCTACGAAGAAGCGGCCTCACCTGTGCAGCCAGCCTCTTGTGCGCCCTGCAGGCATTGCGATGCGCACTTGCCCTCCTTTGGGGCCGCGCAGGCACCATAGCCTCTCCTGTGGACTGTTCCTTTCAAGCTTGCGGCTCACACTGGAGCTGTCTTTTGTCTGATGCCTTTGCGATGCTGCTGGGTGAGTAGTGCCTGACGTGTATCTTTGCGATCTTGTTGTGCTCAGCGGCGCTAAGATGAGTGTAGTGATGCATTTCTCCTCGACGTTCGATGATGGCTTATACAACCAACATCGCAGCCTTCGGGAGTGCGCCACGACCTCTGCCTGGCGCTATCCTGTTGTACTCAGAATGCTAATTCACCTACTCAAATCATGCTTATTTGGGATTTGAGTTGTGATGTGCGAAATGTGGGGTCCACTTCACTGTATCCATTGCGGACAACACTACTATGAATTGTATAAACCTCTCGATGAGAAAGCGGATTGCATATGGCCACAGATTCTCAAAAAACCTCTTCAGATAAATTCAACTTTGTCTTCGATATGGGTGGCGTCCTCATGAAGTTCGATACCAGGCTGTTCTCGAACTTATACGTCGACTCACCGGATGACACCAGACTGATTGAAGCCGCCCTCTATAAATCCCCCTCCTGGCCGCTCCTCGATGCCGGAGTCATCTCAGAGCACACAATGGAGGCTCTGGCGCGCACCAAGGTCCCTGAGCGCCTGTGGAAGCCGATGCACAAGGGCTTCTTGGAGTGGGAACAGCATCAGCCGGTCCTGCAACACATGAACGATGTAGTCGTAGCGCTGCACGATGCAGGTTGCGGCTGCTATCTGCTCTCCAACGCCGGGGTACGCTGGTGGCGCCAGAAGGACCGCATCCCATCCATGAAGGTAATGGACGGCTTTGTGGTCTCCGCCTTTGAGCATATGATGAAACCCGATCCCCTGATCTATACGACACTGTGCAAGCGCTACCAGCTTGATCCTGTCAGCTGCATCTTCGTAGACGACAACGCTGACAACTGCGCAGGCGCTGAGGCAGCGGGTATGAAGTCCTATCACTACGATGGGGACGCTGATACGTTTGTTTCCTGGGCCGAGAGCACCTACAATGTGAATCTCAAGATCTAGAGAGCGTTGCCCCTTATCACACTGATGGCAGCGCCTATAACGTAAAAAAAAGCGTGGGACTGCTTTCAACGACAGCCCCACACTCTGTGTCACCAGTAGAGTGAACGAGTAATCACTACTCCTCCATATAGTCCTTCAGGCGGCCGGAGCGAGAGGGGTGACGAAGCTTTGCCAACGTCTTGCTCTCGATCTGACGGATACGCTCACGGGTGACGCCGAATTCACGACCAACTTCTTCGAGCGTACGCGGGTGCCCATCTTCCAGGCCAAAGCGAAGCTTGATGACTTTGCGCTCACGGTCGGCAAGCCCATCGAGCACCTGATCGAGCTGCTCACGCAGCATCGAATCACTTGCAGCCACAGGAGGTGCGACTGCTCCGGAATCCTCGATGAAGTCACCGAGCTGGGAGTCCTCTTCCTCACCGATTGGCGTTTCAAGGGATACCGGCTCCTGAGAGATCTTCTGAATCTCGCGGACACGGTCAGCGGTCATGCCCATCTCTTCGCCGATTTCCTCCGGCGTAGGATCGCGCCCCAGCTCCTGCAGAAGCTGACGCTGGACACGGACGAGTTTGTTGATCGTCTCGACCATGTGAACCGGAATGCGGATCGTACGGGCTTGGTCTGCGATAGCACGCGTAATTGCCTGACGGATCCACCAGGTTGCATAGGTAGAGAACTTGAAGCCCTTGGTGTAGTCGAATTTCTCAACGGCACGGATCAAGCCCAAGTTGCCTTCCTGAATCAGATCCAAGAAGAGCATGCCACGGCCGACGTAGCGCTTAGCGATTGAAACAACCAGACGCAGGTTTGCGCTGATCAGCTGTTGCTTCGCTTCAAGGCCGACCTGCTCAATGCGCATCAGGCGGCGCTGCTCGGTACGGGTCAGCTCGATATCGCCGTCCTCTGCAGCCTCGAGCTTCTCGGTTGCATCAGTGCCCGCCTCGATCTTCATGGCCAGATGGACCTCTTCGTCGGCGGTCAAAAGATCAACCTTACCGATTTCCTTCAAGTACATACGGACCGGATCGCCGGTGAGCATCACGGTTGAAGAGTCAGTCCTGCGGTTACGGCTTCTGGTCGAACGCTTCTTTTTGGTCTTGCCTTTCGGTGCGGTCGCACGCAGGGCGGCATTTACCTGTTTGGCTTCCTTATGGCGATTGGCTTCCTCCGCGCTCTCCTCATCTTCGAGCTCGTCCTCCTCTTCTTCCTCCTCGTCCTCCTCCTCATCAGTATCCTCATCAGAAGGCACCTCGGACTCATCAGCGGTAATATCAACACCTTTGGAGCGCAATACGTCATACAGATCAGACAGCTCATCGCTGTCCACATCGATATCGCGGGTTGCAATCTGAATATCGTCTTCACTGATTGTGTTGTCGTTCTTATTTGCCTGGGCGACTAAGTTGTCGACAACCTGAGAAAGTTCATCTGACAACTGGATATCTTCTTTAGATTTCTTCGTAGCCACGTAGTTCCTTCCCTTTAGACAGAACTTTAATTTTATACCCGAATATCGCTTACTGAGACTGTTGAGTCTTCAAAAGTTGCTGAGAAATCTCCGATTCCCGCTGTGACAGCTGCTGCGCCCGGTTCATGAGATTCCTGGTCGCGTCCGTGAGGTTATCCTGTGTCCGTCTCAGTTGCGAGCGGATCTGCCGGAGCTGCCGTTTGACGGAGTACAGATCGCAGCTATTGACCAGAAAGCCCATCTTGGTTTCACCGTCCCAACCCTCTTGCGCGGCGATTGAGCCGCCCGAGAGGATCTTTGGTGCCTGGGGATCTACTGCTTCCGCGGCGTCCACCACCTGCTGTGGCGTGGAGCCTTCAGGAGTCGCAAGCATTGCCCAAGCGAGCTTTTGGTTGCGCTCATCCGCCCAGCTGAAATCACCGATTGTGTCCGCATAGGCACGGGCCAGGTCAGGCCGCTGCGCGATCATCGCGAGCAATTCCCGCTCTGCAGCGATCTGTTGGCGGTCATCTGCAGAGAGGGCGCGCATAGTGTTTTGCTCGACCGTCTGCGTCACCTCAATCGCGGGTTCCTCATACTCATCTTCCTGGTAGTAGTCCGCATCCTCGTAGAGCGGCCCATTCGCAGGAAGCGGCGGATGTTTCGGTCTCTGCTGCCACTGCTGGTAGTTATTCTGTTTTGGCGCCGGCTTCATCTGAATGTGGCGCTTGGTTTCCTTCGTATCCATTCCCAAGGCGTCCGCCAGATCATTGGCGTATCCATCGAGGAGCGGAGAGTTCTTGAGCGGGGACAAAAGCGTCGCCATATCGTCGAGGGCTTTGACGCGCTGCCCCGGAATGCTCAGGTTGTAGCCTTGAAGGCGCTTCTGGAACACGAAGCTCATGAGCGGCTGTGCCCCGTCGAGCTCACGCTGCATCTCCTCAGCGGTATGCGAGGAGAGGAACTCCTTGGGGTCCTGCCCGTTCGGCAGCACGACGCAGACGAGGTCTGCGGTGGTCTTATCGATGTATTGGATCGCACGCTCTGCGGCCCGCTGCCCTGCAGCGTCACCGTCGAACATGCAGATGATCTTCTGCACCCGGAGACGCTCCAGTGCCTTGATGTGATCGAGGGAGAAAGCGGTGCCCAATGCCGCAACTACATCAGTAAAGCCCGCTTCGTGCATTGCAATCACGTCGGTGTAACCCTCGCAGACGATCGCCGTAGAGGTTTTGACAATGGTGTCACGAGCTTTATCGATCGCAAAGAGGTGCTTGCGCTTGTTGAAGACCGGGGTATCGCCGGTATTGATATACTTGGCGATCCCGTCGTGTTTTGCCGCCTGCAGGATTCTGCCGCCGAAGGCGATGGTTCTCCCCTGCTCGTCGTGGATCGGGAACATTACTCGGTCAAAGAAGCGGTCATACACGTGTCCGTTACGCTCGCGCGCCACGTCCGCCTTCACCATCTCCGGTGTCGTGAAGCCCTTTGCTTTGAGGTCACGCACCAGGGCAGAGTGTCCCGGGGCGTAGCCTAAGTTCCAGCGCTTGCACACCGGGGAATTGAAGCCACGGCTCGCAAAGTATTTACGGGCAGCAGCTGGTCCTTCCCCTTTGCCGCGGAAGAGCATCATCTCGTAGAATCGTTCGGTTTCCGCGAGGCACTCCAGCAGGCGGCTGCGTTTCGGGCCATGGTGGACGTTCTGCTCCTCCTTGAGCTCAATTCCCGCCCGATCTGCCAGATAGCGGATCGCATCGGGAAATGAGAGGTTTTCGCGCTTCATTACGTAGGTGAACATATCCCCACCGGCGCCGCAGCCAAAGCAGTGCCACAGGCCGGTCGTAGGGTTGATCTTAAATGAGGGGGTCTTCTCGTGGTGGAAGGGGCAGCATCCCCAGAAGTCCTGCCCTCGCTGTTTGAGGACGACCGTTTCACTCACGAGGGAAAGGAAATCCGTTGCTTGCCGGACGCATTCTTTGTCTTCATCAGTAATCAACGTCAGACCTCCCCACTATGAACAGACTAAGTTATTTTGTACCCAGGAAATATTGCCTTGAACCGTACGCTTAAGTTCCCGGATATCCTGGAATTTCCTCTCCGCGCGCAGCCACACGCAGAAGAGAACTGCCACCTCTTTTCCGTAGAGATCCCCCGAGAAATTGAGAAGGTTGGCTTCCAGAAAGAGCGGCATAGCTTTGTCCGTGAAGCTCACTGGTGCCCCAACATTGATCGCGGACGCCCAACATCCTTCGTCGGATACGACATAGCCTCCGATCACCCCTGCTTTTGGCAGTGCGCTCAGCGGCTCACAGACAACATTGGCGGTCGGGAAACCCATCGACCTGCCTTCACTGCGTCCATGCTCCACATGGCCCCGAATGAAGTGGCAGCGACTGAGCAGTCCTTCCGCACTGCTCAGGTCTCCCTGTGCCAATAAGGTACGGATCGTCGTAGCACTAACAGTGTGGCCCTGCTCCTGCAAGAGTGGTTGGACCACCACTGAGACATTCTTCGGCGCCTCCAACTCACGCAGCGTCCCAACGGTGCCTTTGCCATACTGGCCGAAGCTGAAGTTGGCTCCCACATGGAGCGCTACCGGCTGGAGCTGTTGATGAAGGTGATCGACAAACGCCGCCGGGGTCTGCGCCGCCAGTTCAGCAGTGAAGCTCACCAGGACTACTCCGTCTACACCGAGGTCAAGGAGGCCCCTGATTCTGTCGGTAACTGAGAGAAGTCGTGGTTCGGGACGTTGAGGGTCCAGAACCTCAGAGGGGTCCGGATCAAACATCACGGTGATACAGGGAAGATTACGTTTCTGTGCATCGGTACGGGCACCCGCAATCAACGCTCGGTGTCCTTTATGAAGTCCGTCAAAGGCCCCGATGGTGCATACACAAGGAATATTAAAGATTGAAAGGTCAGACGCGTAGAGCATAACTGACTCGTGCTTTTCACAGGTTGGAAGCGTCTCCGAGCCAAACAGGGAGCTTCGCACGAGCTCGTGTTGTGCCTGAGCACTCAGCGGCAAGGGGTAGCCTAGCAGGCTTTTTGGCAACGTATCTTGGTTCATGCCACACCTACGATTCCCTGCATAAAGTTTGCTACACACTTCAATGAAGTCCCTTTGCATTCCCACACGCCCCACAGCTTATGCTTTCCGGCAAAGGCGATACGGCTACCGTCAGCAACAGCAGTATCTATCTGAGGTGCCTTACCCTGTAACAGATACTCGATCTGTTGGTCTGAAAGCTCCACGGCAGGTATCTGTAGTGCGCTGACCGGGTCGAGGGCGAAGCTTTCGATTCTGAGGGCACCTGCCTGTTCGATATCTTTCAAAGTGTGAGCATCCCGCAGCGTGATTGGACCGACTGACGTGCGTCTGAGGCCACTGAGGCAAGCTGCGGTGTTGAGGCTCTCCCCCAGATCACGTGCGATGCTGCGGATATAGGTCCCTTTTGAGACTGTGAAGAGACAGTCCCAAAAGGGCCCTCTCTCATCGGGCTCCAATGAGAGCAGCTTTGCATCGATGATCTCTATCGTGCGGGGTCTCAGCTCAACCTGTTTGCCTTCGCGGGCCAACGCATAGGCGCGCTTCCCGTTGACTGAGATGGCGGAATACGCCGGTGGAACCTGTTCGTGTGTTCCCTTAAGATTTGCTAACACCTGTCGTGCAAAGGCAGTTTTATTCAGTACCTCAGGTACCCGAGCAGTCCGGATAACCTCACCTTCCCGATCATCGGTTGAAGTAGCGCTGCCAAACTTGATCTGCGCGATATAGGTCTTTGTGGTTGCGGTAATCAGGCCCATCAGTCGGGTCGCCTGTCCGACGCCCACGATCATAAGGCCCGAGGCTAAAGGATCCAACGTTCCGGCATGGCCGACACGCCGCTCCCCCAGGCTTCTGCGCACGGCATTCACCACATCGTGCGAGGATATGCCCCCCGGCTTGTCAACGGCAAGCAGAAGATTCAATCCATTTTGTTCCCGTTTCACTCACTTACACCGCCTGTACGAGCGGAGAAGGCATCGTTCGTCATCAGTGCCTTCAGGCGCGGCAGGCAGGCAGAGAGCGCCTCATCGAGGTCTCCATCCACCGTGAAGCCCGCAGCAGCTCTGTGTCCACCTCCGCCGAGCTCACGCGCAACGACTGAGATATCGAGGCTACCTTTGGAGCGCAGATTGCCCCGTACCCCTTTGCCGTCAGGCAGCTCCTTCAGGAAGAGCGCTACCTCTGCCCCGTCGACGGTCCTCACCGCATCAATCAGCCCATCACACTCATCGAGGTGAGCGCCGGTGCGCTTCAGATCATCCGCGGTGGCATAGGAGTACGCGATCCTCCCGTTTAAGAAAGTCACGATACGGCCTAAGACGATCGACTCAAGGTGCAGGTACTCAAGCCTGAAGCTCTGGTAGACATGCAGGGAAACATTGGCGGGGTCTGCCCCATTATCGACCAAGAGTGAGGCGATATCAAAGACCTCAGGGTTGGTGTTTTGGTACTGAAACCGGCCGGTATCGGTCATAATCGCGCAAAAGAGATCATTGGCGACCTCAGAAGTAAATGTGATGCCCAGATATTGGCCGAACTCCGCAATCACCACGCCGGTCGCTGCCGCATCCGGGCGGATGCAGTGATACTCCGCAAACGCCTCGTCTGCAGGATGGTGATCAAACTCCACCGAGTGCTTTGAGCGGTCAAAGACCGCTTCCGCCTGCGCCAGACGCTTGGCGCAGGGTAGATCGACGCTGATAAAGAGATCAGGGTTCTCCTGATACTCATCCGCATGCTTCATCTGATCCGTTCCCGGCAAAAACTGATAGATCCTGGGTACCGGATCGGGGTCAGCCAACAGGTTGGTGACTGCTTTCTGGGGATATTTCTGCCTGAGGATCGCCGCTAAAGCTAACCCTGAGCCGATTGCATCCCCATCCGGGCTGGTATGGGCACAGATTGCGATGGTCTGGGCCTGCTCGATAGCGGAGGTTATCTGAGCGAAAGCCACTTTCTGTGCTTCGAGTGCTTCTTCCACAATGTCCCTATTCATCGTCAGAAGACGAGCTCTCCTCAATGGGGTACCCATCCTCATCCTTCTCAACGCTCAGGGTCGGGGGTATGTTCTTGAGGGCACGAGCAATTTCTTCCGCTTGATCTGCTGAGGTATCGATCACGAATTCGATCTCTGGGGTCCGTCTCCAGTTGACGGAGTGACTGAAGAGCGTACGGATTCTTCCCTTTGCGCGGTTAAGCGCTGCCATAACCCTCTCATAGCGGTCAGCGGCGCAACTTACATACACGCGCATGAAGGACTTGTCGGTCGCGACCTCAGCGCCCGTCACCGTGACGAGCGCGAGGTCAGGGTCGACGATATCAAGCAACAGAATATTTGCCAACTTCTCGCGCGCCTGCTCGTTGATACGGCGAGAATTTCTGTTCTGCTTCATACAAACCTACTTGCTGCATTTGACTTCCACGATCTTGTAACTCTCGAGTGTATCGCCGATATGGATGTCCTGGAAGTCCTGGAGCGAGATACCGCATTCGAAGCCGGCCTTGACGCTCTTGACCTCATCCTTATACCGACGAAGGGATGCGATCGTGCCATCATACACCACGATGCCATCTCTCACTAAACGAACTTGGTCAGTGGCGGCAACCTCACCTTCCTGTACCATGCAGCCTGCAGCGACACCGACCTTCGGAACCTTATAGGTCTGACGGACTTCGATCGTTGCAGTCTGGATTTCCTTCTCGGTCGGTTTCAGCATACCGATACGGGCCTTGTCGATATCCTCGAGAGCCTGATAGATGACCTTGTAGGTACGGATCTCGACGCCGGCCTTCTCAGCTGCCTGGCGCGCCTTCGCATCCGGGCGGACACCGAAGCCGATGATGATCGCGTTGGAGGCGTCAGCCAGCAACACATCGGTCTCGTTGATCGCGCCGACCGCGGAGTGGATCACGTTGATGCGCACCTCAGACTGATCGAGCTTAGAGAGGCCGTCAACCAGCGCCTCGATGGAGCCCTGGACGTCAGCCTTCACGATCAGGTTGAGTTCTTTCACCTCGGACTCCTCCATCGTGTCGAAGAGGTTCTCAAGGGTGACGTGCTTTGCCTTGTTCTGCTCTTCGATGCGAGCCTTGAGCTGACGTTGCTCAGCCAAGCCGCGTGCATCGCGCTCATCGTCGAAGATGCGGAACTCGTCACCGGCGTCCGGTACCTGCTGCAGGCCCAATACCTCAACTGGGTCAGAAGGCATCGCAGCCTTGACCGGGTTGCCGTGTTGGTCGAGCATCGCGCGGACGCGGCCGTAGGCCAAGCCTGCGACCATGTAGTCACCCACATGCAGGGTGCCGCGGTTGATCAAGAGGGTTGCGACGGAGCCACGGCCCTTATCGAGCTTTGCCTCGAGCACATAGCCGGAGGCGAAGGTATCTGGGTTGGCTTTGAGCTCGAGGACATCCGCCTCAAGCAGGATGGACTCGAGCAGGTTGTCGATACCGATGCGCTTCTTTGCAGAGATGTCGCAGAACATCGTATCGCCGCCCCACTCTTCTGGTACGAGACCATACTCGGTGAGCTGCTGGCGGACCCGCTGCGGGTCTGCGCCCGGCTTATCGATCTTGTTGACTGCGACGATGATCGGCACCTTGGCGGCCTGTGCGTGGTGGATGGACTCAATGGTCTGGGGCATCACGCCGTCGTCGGCAGCGACGATCAGAATAACGATATCGGTGACCTTCGCGCCACGGGCACGCATTGCGGTAAAGGTTGCGTGGCCCGGGGTATCGATGAAGGTGATAGTACGGCCGTGAATCTTGACCTGTGAAGCCCCGATCGCCTGTGTGATGCCGCCAGCCTCCTCCTCAGCGACGCCGGTGTGGCGGATCGCATCCAAAAGCGAGGTCTTGCCGTGGTCGACGTGGCCCATCACGGTGACCACGGGCGGTCTGGGTTTCAGATCCTTCGGATCGTCGTAGAAGGTGAAGGAGTTCTCCTCCTCTTTCGTCATGACCTTCACATCGCGGCCCAAGTCGTCGGCGATCAGTTCGATCTGATCGTCCGTCATACTTTGCGTCATCGTCAGCGGCGTCCCCAACAGGAACAGGCGCTTGATAATATCGTTGGCGGGGACCTTCAGGAGGTCGGCAAGCTGAGCGACGGTCGCACCGGAAGGTACCTTGATCGTGTCGATCTGAGAGAGGTCCTGGTCGTTCTTCCTGGCCTCTTCGATCTTCTTCTCCTTCTCAGCCTCCTTCTTCTGCTTGACGCGGCGCTCCTTACGGCGCTTACGGCGACCGGTGGACTCACGCGTAGCTTCCTCCACGGCCTCACGGGCCTCCTCGAGGACGTGCTCGCGGTTGTACTCCTCCGCAGCGCGTGCCATACGTGCGTAGCGATCTTCACTCTCGTCGTTGTTGCGGCGCTTATTGCGCTTGGAGCGACGTCTGCTCTCGCCACGGCTGCCCGGACGCTCGTCGTTGCTGTAGGGCGTCGCGTTGGCCTGGCGGCGGATCTCGTCCATCGAGAAGCCCTGACGACCTCTTGAGTGGGAGTGATCATTGCGCTCCTCGTTGTTGCGCCCGCCGCGGTTGTTGCCGCGGTCATTGCGCTCTGAGCGCTCAGAGCGGGTCGAACGGTGCCTACCGTTCGAACGCTCGTGCTCCTGGGACTCCTTGGCCTTCTTCTCCTCCTGCTTCTTCTCCAGGACCTTTTCCTGCTGGGCGATCTGGTCAAGCAGGCTCGTGAAGGACGGGATAGACTTCGGAGCATTATCCTCGGCCTTCTTCTTGGCCTCTTCGGCTTTTGCCTTCTCCTCGGCGACGCGCTCTTCCTCGGCCTTCTTCTTGGCGGCCTGCTCCTTGCGCTTCTTCTCGATCGCGCGCTCGTGGGCACGGCGCTTCTCGGCAGCGATGCGCTCAGCCTCAGCCCTCTTCTTTTCCTCTGCCTCTTTGGCAGCTTCTACCTGCTTCTCCTCCTTCTTTTCCGCCGCAATCTCCTTCGCATGGGCCTCAGCGACCGGCTTCAGCTTCTTGCGGACAAGGTTCACGTAGACATCTTGGAGTGTGGAGGAAGCAGACTTGGCGGGAATCTTCTCCTTCTTCAGGTAAGCCAGCATCTCCTTGCTGGTCATACCGAACTCTTTTGCTAAATCGTGCACACGGGTTTTTGCCATTAAAACACCTTTCTTAGCCTATTCAAGATGGTACCAAATGATCTGCTGCCCACACCCCTTAGATCAGCGAGTCAGGGTCATCCGATACCTCGGCGTTCATCAACTTCTCGTGAATCCCGCAGTAGTGAGAGCCGGGGCGCGCCATGTTGCGGCATCTGACACCATTGGGCCCCACATACTCACAACGGTGGGCCTTCTCGGTGTCTGCCTCTTCGTCTGTCAGCGTCGGCGCTTCCTCATGCTGCTTTGCGTGCGCTTCGGCGATGATGTTCTTAGCGAGGGTCTCATTCTTGATATCAATGTGGTAGCCGGTGAGCCGTGCAGCTAGGCGGGCATTCTGCCCTTCTTTGCCGATAGCGAGCGAAAGCTGGTCATCTGGAACGATCACCGTGCAGTAGTTGGAGTCCGGATTCGGATCAACAAGTGCCTTTGACACTTTGGCCGGTGACAGGGCATTGGCGACGCGCTTGGCTGGATCGTCGTCCCACAGGACCACATCGACGCGCTCGCCCCTAAGTTCAGAGACCACCGCGCGCACACGGCTGCCCTGAGGTCCCACGCAGGCGCCCACAGCGTCCAGATATTCATCGTTGCTCGAGACCGCGACCTTTGAGCGGATGCCCGGGTCACGTGCAACTGAGTTCACGACAACGGTCTTCTCGTAGACCTCCGGCACTTCAAGCTCAAAGAGCTTTGCGATCAGATTGGGGTGCGTACGGGAGATGACAATGGGTGGACGCTGACGCTCACCGCGAACGGGTGGCTGCGTCGAGTTCGGGTCACGCACGTCGACGATGATCGCCTTGATACGCTGGTTGTGCGCATAGTGCTCCCCAAACGGGCGCTCGTTGCGCTCGCCCGGGAACCGGCGGGTGTCGAAGTACGGCAGCTCCGCCTCAACCCCGTCACGGATCTTGACGATCGTGAAGCTCGGGGTGGTCTGGATCACGGTGCCGGTGATAATGTCACCGATACGGCCGGAGAACTCCTCGTAGATGTCCTCGCGAGCCCGCTTTCTCACCATGTTGTTGATCTCCGCCTTGGCCTGCTGCGCCGCAAAGCGGCTCGTGTCCTTCGGCGTGACGTCGATCTCCTCGAAGTCCTCGAACTCACCCGTCTCATCGTTCCAGGAGTCATCGATCGGCTCAAGCTTGTAGACGTAGATCTTACCCGTCTGCTTGTCGATCGTGACGCGGGCGCCCCAGTCGAGGTGCATGATGTCCGTGTAGCTCTTCGCTAACGATTTTTCCAGATTATCCAATAGTTCCAACTGATCGAGGTGCTTCTCTTCGCACAGCTCGCTCAACGCTTCCATCATTTCAGACGCCATAGCGCTTGCCTCCCCTTCAGCTATTTCTTCTTGTTCTTCTTGGTATTCGAATCCTTTTTGCCTTTGTGTGCGTCGAAGTCGGGTTTGATGGTGCAGCTTTTGAGCTCCTCGAGCGTAAATGACTTCTCACCCTCGTCGCTTACGATCACCACGTGCTCATCCACGAAACCTTTGAGTGTGCCGCTCCAACGCCTGCGACCTTCGGTGTTCGTGGTCTGGATCGCAACCTGCTCGCCGGCAAACCGCTCAAAGTCATGCGGGGTGCGCAGGGGGCGCTCCATGCCAGGCGAAGAGATCTCAAGCGTGTAGGAGCTTGGGAAGGGGTCCAGCGCATCGATCACAGTGTTGATCCAATCGCTTTGGGCGCTTATCTCGTCGAGTGTGATCGTCGGCGTAGCCTCATCGGCGTGGTCGATCCTGATATCCACGATCGGAGCCCCTTTGGAACCTACGATCGAGACATCGACAATATCAATCCCATGGGCGTGAGCCTCTGGCTCGAGAGCATCGATGATCCTTTGCTCCTGAGGACTGGTCAGCATATACTCCCCTCCTTTTTGCACTACATAACAAAGGAAGCGGGGCGAAACAACTCCACCCCACTTCCTTCTACGATTAAACTTTAGCAGTAGTAGTCTAATACATAACCCTATGTATCGTCAAACCTGCACGAAGAAAGCTATAAATCGATGACCATACAACAACTGCGCTACCTGATTGAAGTAGCGGAATGCGGCTCCATCAACGCTGCCGCTCACAATCTCTACACCGTCCAATCCAATGTTTCGACCGCAATCCATGATCTCGAAGAAGAATTCTCTATACAGATCTTTACCCGTTCTAACCGCGGTGTACACCTGACATCTGAAGGGACTGAGCTTTTGGGCTATGCCCGGCAGGTGGTCGAGCAAGCAGACATGTTGATCCGCCGCCTTACCCCAGGCTCTACCCCCAATGTGCATCTCGCAGTTTCCGCCCAGCACTACGCCTTCTCTGTCCAGGCCTTTGTGGACGTAGTGAAGGAGTGCAAGCAGGACGATTACGATATGGTGATGCGGGAAACCGCGACCGGCCAGATCATCTCCGACGTGCGCGACTTCCGCGCCGAGATCGGCATCCTCTTCCTCGATGACTTCAACAAGCTTGTGCTCACCAAAGCCTTCCAGGATGCGCAGTGCGATTTCCACCCGCTCTTCGATGCAGATGTGCACGTCTTTGTGGGTGAGCAGCATCCTTTGGCTTCCAAGAAGCTGATCAAACCGGGGGACCTCGAGAGCTATCCCCGCTATTCCTTCGAGCAGGGCAACCAGAACTCCTTCTACTATGCGGAGGAACCCTTAGCCCAGCTCCCACACAAGAAGACGATTCGTTACTCTGACCGGGGGACCTTAACGAGTCTGCTTACACACTTTGACGGCTATACCCTCTCAACCGGCGTGCTCTCCAACGAGATGCAGTCAGGCATCGTCTCGATTCCTTTGGTGGATGCCCCTACCATGCGGGTTGGCTACATTATCCGCCGTGACCGTAAACCCTCGGAGATCCTCAAGCGCTACATCACCCGTTTGCGACAGATCATCAAAGAGAATCCGAGTGACTGCACCTATATAGAAGATGACAAACAACTCACAGAAGACTGAGACGAAGGCTGCTCAAAAGAGCACAACGGCAAACAATCGTAATGAATCGTTTATGACCGCAGATACGGGG
Organism: Atopobium sp. oral taxon 416; assembly: GCF_018128285.1. NCBI lineage: Bacteria > Bacillati > Actinomycetota > Coriobacteriia > Coriobacteriales > Atopobiaceae > Atopobium > Atopobium sp. oral taxon 416. The sequence continues at coordinate 1,581,517 of NZ_CP072380.1, read as the reverse complement.
AACGATTCTATTAGCACAGACGGGGGTGGTAGCGGAAATCCGTACCAGATGGTGACGTTTGGAGGACAGATGTACACCTTCCAGGAGAGGACGAGAGCTAAAGAGTTCTATGTCAGGTACGCGAGAAGGTGGGTGCCGCACCACGCGAGCTGGGATATCCGAGTCGCGTCCAACTTGTGGCATGGTATAAGGAATGGGAGGCAGGCAAAGGCAGCTTGGCAGAAGCGCTCCGCTGTAAAGCACTATCTCTCCCATGGCAGATACAATCCTTCACCCACCGTGAGCTTGGCTACCCAGGATGCTCTCAGGTCCTTGTCGGCTGGATTGACGAGCTCGCGCCTGTGGAGCGCAAGACGACAGCGGCAAGATCGTTCAGCGTCGGGAAGAGGCAGCCGAAGCGGCCGGATCGGGCCCGTGCCTTACTGTACAGGTGAAGGCGGGAGCTGGCATGCAAAAGGAGCGTCGCGTGGGAGGACGGATCCGCAGGAGAGGGCACCACGATCGGGGAGCTTAAGATCCGCAAGGCCGAGCTTAAGGCCGAGATACGGTCGCCGGAGCTTAGGCTCAGATACCATGCAGGGCACAGGCGAGCTTTTGGGAAAAGGGAAGGGCGCCGCCTCGGAAAACGAGCTGACGAACAGGAAGAAGACGCTGCTAAGCGATAGCCTGCGTCCGAAGTGGAAGCTCTTTTGAGCTTCTGTTCGTACTCTTTCTGCCTAAGGCTGAGCTACCACTACCAAGCCGGCGCCATTGCAATGGGAGATCCGGATGCCAAGCTGCGTGAGAGCATCTGTGCCGTGTTCGATACCAATGATAGCGTGTATGGCAAAAGACGCATGAAGGACGAGCTCGTATCAGGGAGCGCACGGTAGCGCGCACCATGCGCGAGGAAGGCCTGGTGCCCCGCAGGATGCCCAAGAAGAAGTGCGGCTACAGCTCGTAGGAGGGTGAGATATCGGCGCATCCCGGAAATCTCGTGGGGTGCGACTTTACGGCAGGCCTTCCCAACTTCCTTGTGGCTCTCGGGCGTCACGCAGTTTGAGATACCTGCCGGCAAGCTCTGCCTGAGCCCTATCCTCGACTGCTTCGACAGCGCGATCGTGAGCTGGAGGCCCTTAAAGGTCTCCGAGCGCCGAGATAGCCAACTCCATGCCCAGAGCAGCGCTTACCACCACCAAGCAAGAGCGCGGGCATCTGGTGATCCACTCGGACTGTAGCTGCCACTAGCGCTGGCCAGAAGTGGCGAGCCATCTGCAGACAGGCGGGCATGACACGCTCCTAGTCGCGTAAGGGCTACAGCCCGGACAGCTTACGCATGGAGGGCATCTTCGGGACCATGAAGAACGATATATTCTATGGAAGGGGCTGTACGAACGCCACGCTGAATGAGCTGAAGGCAAAGATGGACGGACATATCGTCTGGCACAACGAGAAGTTCCAGAAGAGGTCGCTTGGGAGCATGGGCTCGCTCCAATACAGGCGCAGCCTGGGGCTTGCGGCTTAGGGAAGACAGGTATGGATTCCCGTTGCCACCCCCTTCTGAAAAGTTGCATTTGATATGAGAAATCACGGGCATTGATCAGCGTTTCCCTAACGCATTAGTTAGCCACGATGTTGACCAGACGCCCCGGAACGACGATGACCTTGTGGATCGTCTTTCCCTCGATATAGTGGGCAACTGCCTTCTTGGCAGTCTCCTCAACCACACCTTTGGAAGCATCCTTGGCGACCTGAGCATGGCCGCGAAGCTTACCCATAACCTGAACCGCGATCTCGATCGTGTCGCTCTGTGCCTGCTTCTCGTCGAGGGTTGGCCAGGGCTCGTTGTACACAGAACCGGTCTGCTGCAGTGCCTCATGCCAAAGCTCCTCTGACCAGTGCGGCGCAATCGGTGCCATCATCAGCACTATCGTGCGGGCAACTGTCAGGCACAGCGCATTGTTACGCTCTGCTGCCTTGGTAGCGTTCACGTACCTCGAAGCCGCGTTGACCAGCTCCATGATAGAGGAGATAGCGGTGTTGAACTGCGTGTGGTCAAACTCGTTGGTGCACTTGATGCCGAGGCGGTTGAGCTCCTGGTTGAGGACCTTCTCCTGTTTGTCCAAGGTATCCGGATTTACAGTACCTGGGTTTGCGGTATCGCGCTGGTCACACAGCAGCCACACGATTCTCCAGGCACGCTTGAGGAAGCGGTTGCAGCCTGCCACGGCATCCTCATCCCAGCTGAAGTCCTTCTCAGGTGGGGCGATAAAGAGGATTGCGAGGCGCATCGTGTCAGCACCGTACGGATCGACCACGCTCGAAGGCGGTACGACATTGCCCTTAGACTTGGACATCGTCTCGCCATTGGAGTCCTTAACCATGCCTTGGCACAGCAGATTCGTGAACGGCTCATCGAAATCGACAAGACCCATATCGCGCAGAACCTTGGTCCAGAAACGTGAGTAGAGCAGGTGCAGAATCGCGTGTTCAATGCCACCGATATAGTTATCGACCGGCATCCAGCGCTGGACTTTCTTCTTGTCGAATGGCTCCTTGTCGTTGTGTGGATCGCAGTAGCGCAGGAAATACCAGCTGGAATCCGTGAAGGTATCCATCGTATCGGTGATGCGCTTCGCGGGATGCCCACACTTGGGACAGGTCGTCTCGTAGAATTCCTTGCACTCAGCCAGGGTATCGCCTGCACCCAGGTTCAGGTTCTCCGGGAGCTTCACCGGAAGCTGATCCTCCGGGACCGGCACATCACCGCAGTGGTCGCAGTGGATCATCGGGATCGGGTTGCCCCAGTAGCGCTGACGACTGATCAGCCAGTCACGCAGGCGGTATTGGACCTTTGCGCGTCCGCAGTGGTGATCTTCGAGCCACTTGGTGACGGCCTTGACCGCCTCAGAGCGCTTGCCGCCCTTCATGCCGGTGAACTCACCGGATTGCACGAGATAGCCCTCTGCCGCCATTGCCTGATCCCAATCGACGTCAGTGACCTTCATCTCCTTCTGATCCTTCAGCTGGTCGTAGAGCTTATCGTTCTTCTGCAGGATGATCGGAGGAATCGGCAGATGGTACTTGCGGGCAAAGTCGAAGTCACGCTGGTCGCCGCAGGGTACGCCCATAACCGCGCCGGTGCCGTAGTCGAGCAGGACGTAGTCCGCCACCCAGATGGGGACATTGGTGCCGGTGACCGGGTTCTGCGTGTAGCGGCCGGTAAAGACGCCGTGCTTCTCACGGTTGGTGCCCTGACGGTCGACAGAGGAAACCTGCTCAGTCGCCTTTCTCAACTTCTGATAGTCCTCCTCGTACAGGGTCCCTTTGACAAGCTCGAGCGCAAAGTCACTCTCCGGCGGCAGTACCATGAAGCTGACACCGAACAGGGTATCCGCACGGGTTGTGTAAACCGTAATCTTACGGTCAGTTGGGGTCTTCCCATCTTTGTCAATCAGGGTGAAATCGATCTCTGCACCTTCAGAGCGGCCGATCCAGTTTCTCTGCTGTGCTTTGACGTTCTCAGGCCAACCTTTGAGCTTGTCCAGATCGTCCAAGAGCTCCTGTGCATAGTCAGTGATCTTCAGGTACCACTGGCTCAGATTGTGCTTCTCGGGGATGGAGCCGCAGCGCCAGCACCGGCCGTCGACGACCTGCTCGTTTGCAAGGACGGTCTTGCAGTGGGGGCACCAGTTCACCGGGGAGGTCTTACGGTAGGCAAGCCCGCGCTTCCACATCTCGATGAACATCCACTGACCCCACTTGTAGTACTCAGGGTCGCAGGTGTTGAACATGCGGTTGTAGTCATAACTGAAGCCCATGCGATGCATCGTTGTTACCGCATTGTGGATGTTCTCATAGGTCCACTTGGCCGCCTGGGTGTGGTGCTTGATTGCGGCGTTCTCCGCTGGCAGGCCGAAGGCATCAAAGCCCATCGGATGCAGGACATCGTAGCCGCGCATACGGGCCTGGCGTGCCATTGCATCGCCGATCGAATAGTTGCGGGCATGGCCCATGTGCAGGTCGCCGGAGGGATATGGGAACATCTCGAGGACATACTTCTTCGGTTTGTTCGGATCGGTGTCCGTCTTGTAGAGCTGTTCGTTGTCCCAGATCTTCTGCCACTTTTCTTCGATCTTGCGGGCATCGTAGACAGGAATGTTTTCCTCGGGTGTATCGTGAGAGGTATCGGCCATCTCGTTCCTCCTTTTATAGACATAAAAGCAGCCCCACAAACCGTGGGGCTTGCTTCAAAGATCTCGTTTACTTGTCAGCGACATACTTCTATGAGCGGAAGTTCACATCGTGGTCTTGATCTTTGAGCACAACGTCGTGAGCGCCACCTTCGACGAGCGAGGTTGCACTGACTAAGGTTAGTTTAGCCTTATCGCGTAGCTCTTTGAGATCGAGCGCGCCGCAGTTGCACATCGTGGCGCGAACTTTCAACAAAGACGCCTCAACGTTTTCCTTCAACGGTCCTGCATATGGGACATAGGAGTCGACGCCCTCAACGAATGAGAGCTTCTTCTCGCCGCCGAGGTCGTAGCGCTGCCAGTTGCGGGCACGCGCAGAACCCTCGCCCCAGTACTCCTTCATGTAGGAACCATTCACGTTGACACGGCGGGTCGGGGACTCGTCGAAGCGGGCAAAGTAGCGACCGAGCATCATGAAGTCAGCACCCATCGCAAGCGCCAACGCCATGTGGTAGTCGTAGACGATGCCGCCGTCGGAGCACACCGGCACGTAGACGCCGGTCTCCTTGTAGTACTGGTCACGCGCCTCGCATACATCGATCAAGGCTGATGCCTGGCCACGACCGATGCCCTTTTGCTCACGGGTGATGCAGATGGAGCCGCCGCCGATGCCGACCTTTACGAAGTCCGCGCCGCAGTCTGCGAGGAACCTAAAGCCATCTGCGTCGACGACGTTGCCGGCACCGACCTTCACAGAGTCACCGTAGTGCTTGCGGATCCACTCAAGGGTGAGCTTTTGCCACTCACTGAAGCCCTCAGAGGAGTCGATGCACAGACAGTCTGCCCCGGCATTCACGAGCACCGGAACGCGCTCTGCGTAGTCACGGGTATTGATGCCAGCACCGACCATGTAGCGCTTCTGAGGATCAAGGAGCTCGTCAGGGTTAGATTTGTGGGAGTCATAGTCCTTACGGAAGACCAGGGAGACCAGATGCTGGCTCTCATCGACGATTGGGAGCTGGTTCAGCTTGTGCTCCCAGATGCTATCGTTGGCGGTCTTCAAGGTTGTGTCCTGCGACGCCACGATCATCTGATCGAACGGTGTCATGAACTCATGGACCTTCTTGGAACGGTCGTCACGGGACGGACGGTAGTCACGGGAGGTCACGATACCCAGGAGCTTGCCGTGCGGGGTGCCATCCTCGGTCACCGGCATGCAGGAGTGGCCGGTCTTCTTTTTCAAATCCATCACCTGCTGCAGCGTCATGTCCGGGGTGAGCGTGGAGTCAGACTCAACGAAGCCTGCCTTGTAACTCTTGACCTGAGTGACCATCGCCGCCTCGGCCTCAACGCTCTGGGAGCCGTAGATAAAGCTCATGCCGCCCTGCTGGGCCAATGCAATGGCCAGACGGGGACCCGAGACGGATTGCATAATTGCGGATACCATGGGGATATTGAGCGTGAGCGCAGGTTCCTCGCCCCTCTTGAATTTCACCAGCGGTGTCTTCAGCGAGACATTGTCGGGAATGCACTTCGAAGAAGAGTAGCTTGGTATCAGCAGATACTCAGAAAACGTATGGGATTCGCCCGGGAAAAACGTCGCCATGTAGTTTTGGTCCCCAATCTTTGTTGTTTGAGCCTATATCGGTTGGAATAGATCGTGGCGCCTCGAGCCGACGCCTCAAAGGAAACGGTTCGCGAAGCTAACCTTCATTCATAACATCCTGGAAACTGACGGAGATATCATGTTTCGTCGGCACCCACTCGACCTTCTTGAAGAGGGCTACCACGGTAATGGGGATGTAGCTTATCATAAAGATCGGGAAGGTGAAGAAGTTCGTGAAGATCCTCCACCGGCGGTCCTTACGGCAGTGGATGTGCTTGCGTTCGGAGACTGTCGTGATGATTGCAAGGATAAAGAAGACCACATACATCGATCCGAACGTCATGATCAGCGACCCGGCGCACATCAAAAGCTCACCCTGCGTCGCTAAGAAACCGTGTGACAGTCCTCCGACAATGAGATAAGTCAGGTTCACGAAGGCGGAGACAAGCGTCAGGATCATGCCCGGCGCGATTGTCATCATCATGTCATACGCGGCGAACTGCTTTCTGTGGATGCCGTGCATCAGATCGCGCACATAGCTGAAGAAGACTTGGTAGAAGCCTTTCGTCCAGCGCATACGCTGAATCCAGGAAGCCTTGAAGGTCACCGGCTGCTCGTCGAAGAACTCCGCCGGCGCATAGCCGATCTGGATGTTGTTCGACGCGCAGAAGGTGGAGAACTGAATGTCCTCGGTGAGCAGGTGGAAATCCCAGCCGTGCATGCCTTCGACGATCGAGCGGGATACCAACCAGCCGGAACCGGAGATTGCGGCGCTCGTACCGAGCATCATACGGACATTATTCAAAAACTTTGCCTCACGCAGAAACCAGGTCGTATAGGCGGAACTGACCCAGGAAGAGTCGAAGTTCTTCGAGTTGCGGTAGCTCGTGAGTACCAGATAGCCCTGGTCAAACCCATCGTTCATGATCGAGGTATAGTTCGGGGAGACGATGTTGTCCGCATCGAATACGAAAAAGCCGTCGTACTTGTCCCCGGTCTCATTGAGGATGCGGTTAAAGGCGTAATCCAAGACCCAGCTCTTGCCTTTACGGACCAGGTCGTTGCGCTCCCAAGTGATAGCCCCGGCATCGATTGCTTCTCTGTAGGTGTTGTCAGTACAGGCATCCGCCACCACGTAGACATCCATTTTATCTTGGGGATAGTCTTGACTAAGAATCGAGTGCACGAGATTTCCGATGACGGGCTCCTCATTGTGCGCCGCGATCACGTAGGCAAAGGTGTGCTGTTTTTTGGCTTTCGGGAGTGTCACGTTCCCGTGCCGCAGTCCATAGAAGAGATAGACTCCCTGATAGAAATAGCAAATGGTGTAGAAGAGGAAAATGATCACGTTGAAGATGACGATTGGCGTTAAGCCTACTCTCATGAAATACACTGATATTTCCCCTCTCGCGATTCTGCCTTTCGGCTGCGTGAAACGCTCAATGCACCCTTAATCGCGGAATGATCTCCTCGCCGCGTCGGGTCCTTCCCATTGAGGTGCATTTCAATGATTCTAATACATCCAACAGATCTTGGGGCAACCGATCAGCTAACTCTATAGTTTGTCCCGTGACAGGGTGGTCGAACTTGATGTACCAGGAGTGAAGAAACTGCCTTGTCAGCCCCAGGTTGACCGCCTCAGACCCGTGCCCGTAGAGCGGATCTCCCACGACCGGATGCCCGATGTAGCACATGTGCACTCTGATCTGATGGGTCCTGCCGGTGTAGAGGTGACACTCAAGCAGCGAATATCCTTCATCGCGTGGCCCTGCCTCAAAGCGTTCCAGCGTCGTGAAGGTCGTAATCGCCTGCCGTGCACTCGGAGCCTCACTCACTGCCATCTTCAGCCGGTCACGTTTTGAACGGGTGATGCCGGTCTGGATAGTCCCGGAGTTGGGTGCCACGTAGCCCTGTACCAACGTCACATAGCGTCGGTCAAGCACGCGCAGCCGTATCAAATCTTGAAGCGCTTTCTGTGTCGCATCATCTTTGGCAGCGACCATGAGGCCGGAGGTATCTTTATCGAGCCGGTGGACGATGCCGGGCCGGTCCTCCCCCTGCAGCTTCCCCAGGTGGTCATAGCCACAGTGCTCCACAAGCGCATTGGCGAGGGTGTCATTGGTGTGGCCGGGCGCAGGATGGCAGACGAGCCCCGCCTGTTTGGAGAGCACAATCAGATACTGGTCTTCAAAGCGGATATCGAGTGGGATGTTCGGATTGGCCGCCAACGGTCCGGCTCCTTCGTCCTTCACAATCAGGCGAGCTTGAATCCGGTCTCCCAAGGCGACGCGTTCGCTCTTACTGTCAGCTAAGGTGTCGTTGATCGTGACATTTCCATGCTCAATCAGGTAGGCGCAGGCACTGCGGGAAGGCATCTCCTCCCGGGCGGCTAAGAAAGTATCTAGGCGCTGCCGATCGCCTTGAGGTCCCACCAGATATGAAACTACCTTAGTCTGCATTGTCGCCCTCGCCTGCAAATATACAGATCAATGTTGCGATCACTCCCACCGTAACAAATATGTCCGCAACATTAAACACCGGGAACTTCATGAAGACTATCGCAAAGAAGTCCGTAACGGAGCCCTGATAGATCCGGTCGAGCATGTTGGAGAAACCGCCACCTGTGACCGCGGCAAGCGAGATGGCCAAGGGGACTTCGAGGTTGCTGCGTACAATCCACACGAGCGCCACGATACACACTGCCAGGGCGACCGCTACAAAGACCCAGCCGCTCCCCTCTCCGAAAGAGAAGGCGGCGCCGGTATTCTCGACGCGCTGGAGCCTGATGATCCCCGGGATTAGCGGAGCGGTGTCACCTACGCGGGGCAGCTGGGCGCGGATCCATACCTTTGCAAGCTGGTCAGCTATCACAATCGCGACCGCGATGACACAGAACAGCGCTACACGCTTCCCCCGCTTGAGCGTTGCCACCATCTTCTGCCTCCCTTTTCTCAAAATAAGCGGCCATGCCACCAGACACGGCCGCTTTGATCATCTTAAACGCTGTGTCAGACGTGAATCCATCTACGCCTGACCCTGCTGTACTTTCTCGACCGCCTCATGGCAGCGTGGGCACAGCCCGTCCTCGCCGAGCTCACGGTAGTTCCAGCAGCGCGGGCAGCGCTCACCGTGCGCAGGCAGGACGTCGCAGGAAAGCTCGTCGCCCTGCTTCAAGGTGGCCTCAGAGCACACGAAGGGCTCCGCCAGATCGCAGCCGTGCTCACCGTTCAAGAGCTCAAAGAGCTCCTTCGGAGCGGTCAGCTCTGCACGGGAAGCCTGGGTGGTCTTTTCCGGAATCGTACCTGCTTCCTGAGCCTTCTCGTAGGCCTTGGTGAAGGTGTTGCGGGCCTCGCTGAGTGCCTCGTAGGTGGGTAGCAAGCTCTCGTACTGCTCTTTGGCCATCGGATTGTTGAACCAATCGAATAGCGCAGCATATTCCTGGTCGTCCCTACAGCATGCTGGCATGTACGCCGTCATCTCGTCGGTCGTATAAACTAGGATCGGTTGGAAGTCATGCACGAGCATACTCAAGAGGTACGCCCAGGTGGTCTGCGCGCTTCTGCGCTCTAGAGAATCCTTTGAGCCGCAGTACATACGGTCCTTCGTGGCATTCAGATAGCCGTTGGAGAGCTCCGTCACAAACTCGTAGAGGTAGCGATATACCACATTGAAGCGGTAGTTCTGGTACGCCTCGTCCACCTTATCGTGCACCTCGCACATGTGGGCCAGGGTCAGCTTGTCATACGCTGTGAGCTGGTCGAGCGGGAGGCCATCGATATCCATATCGAACTGGCCGTCGAGCTCACCCAACAGGAAGCGGAAGGTGTTTCTGATCTTGCGGTAGGCGTCGCCCACGTGGTCCAGGATCTGATCGTCGCAGGGGACGTCGGTCGAGGTATCGACTGAGGCGACCCACAGGCGGATGATGTCCGCACCGCGGCTCTTGCAGACCTCGTTCGGGTCAATTACGTTCCCTAAGGACTTAGACATCTTGCGCCCCTTGCCATCCATCGTGAAGCCCTGGGTTACCACGGACTTATACGGTGCCACGCCGTAGGCGCCCACAGAGGTCATAAGGGAGCTCATAAACCAACCACGGTGCTGATCTGACCCCTCGAGGTACATATCCGCGGGGAACTTCAAATATGGGCGATGCTTGCACACGGCGGTATGCGAGACGCCGGAGTCCCACCAGACGTCGAAAATGTCGGAGTTGGCCTTCAGGTTGTGGCCGCCACACTTCGGGCAGACGCAGACGTCGCCGAGATATTCCTTCGGATCGTCGGTGAACCAAGCGTCGGAGCCCTTCTTCTTGAAGAGCTCGATTACCTTGTCGAGAGTGTCGTCGTTAATTACAGTTTCACCGCAGTCCTGGCAGGTGAAGGCCGGGATGGGCACGCCCCACTTACGCTGACGGGAGATGCACCAATCCGGTCTATCCTGCACCATTGCGGTGATGCGTTTGACGGAGTGCGTGGGGTAGAACTCGACGTTCTTGAGCGCCTCCAAGGCCTGCTTGCGCAGTCCGGTGTCATCCATCGAGACAAACCACTGATCGGTTGCGCGGAAGATGACCGGCTTCTTGCATCTCCAGCAGTGTGGATAGCTGTGCGTGATGTCCTCGTGCAGGATCAATGTACCGCGCTTGTCGAGCCACTCGATGATCTTCGGGTTCGCAGCATTGACTTCCATACCGGAGAAAGGGCCGCCGGTACCTAAGGCCGTGCCCTTGTAGAACACACCGTCGTCGTCGACCGGCATCACGACCGGGATATTGAAGCGCATGCCAGCATTGTAGTCGTCGACACCGTGACCAGGCGCGGAGTGGACGATACCGGTGCCGTCTTCAAGCGTAACGTAATCCGCATAGATGAACTCGCCCTCGACACCCTGATCCGCGAAGATCGGCTGTAAGTACTTGTTGTGGACGAGCTCCTTGCCGGTGGCTCTCCAAACCTCGCCGTCAGGGGTCCTCGCGAGCGTGTAGTCGGCGTAGCCGAACTTCTCGGTGCACTTCTGATAGAGCGCCTCCGCCATGATCTCGGTACGTCCGTCGACGACGACCGCCACGTAGTTCGCCTTCGGGTGTAGGATGACGCAGTCGTCTGCCGGCAGGGTCCACGGCGTTGTGGTCCAGATGTCGACCCACAGGTTGTCCTTATAGGCTTCCAGCCCCTTTGGTACGGTGGTCATCTTAAAGCGGACAAAGATTGCGGGTGAAACCTCGTCGCTGTATTCGATCTCCGCCTCAGCGAGTGCGGTATGGCAGTGGGTGCACCAGTGCACCGGCTTGCGGCCGCGGTAGATAGCGCCCTTGTCGTAAATCCTCTTGAAGATCTCCACATCGGTTGCGTCGTAGTTGTGCGTATAGGTGAGGTACGGTTTGTCCCACATCGCCAACACGCCCAGGCGCTTGAAACCCTGACGCTGCGTGTCGACCTGCTCGACTGCCATCTCACGGCAGATCTCACGGATCTTCTCAGTGGAGAGGGAGTTGAACTTGTCGGTTCCGAGCTGCTCCTCGACTTTGTGCTCGATCGGCTGGCCGTGGCAGTCCCAACCCGGGACGTACGGGGTTTGCTTGCCCTTCATTGACCAGTAACGGTTGATGATGTCCTTGGAGATCTTGTTCTGTGCGTGACCCAGATGGATCGGGCCGTTCGCGTACGGAGGCCCGTCGTGCAGCACGAACTTGTCGTGCCCTTCATTTTTCTTGAGGAGCTGACCAAAGACGTCATTGGCTTCCCAATCTTTGAGGCGCTTTGGCTCTCTCTGTGCGAGCCTTGCGCGCATCGGAAATTTGGTATGGGGCAAATTCATGGTTTTTCCGAACTTGTTTGCCATCCCTGACCTCGCTTTCACACTCAATGCCTACTCATTCGATCCGGGATGCACCATAAAAAATGCGCCCCGTCCCTCTTGCTGGGACAAGGCACACACAATAAGCCCTGTTCAACCACCCAGCGAGCGGAATTCCGCCTTACTCGGCTGGCCTATCACGGTGGCCATCCCGTCGAGGCTTACTTAAATCTGTATGTTTGTTCAGCCCGAAGCTCTAGAGTGATCTTCCGCCGCACGGATCCGCCACAGGCTCTCACCGTCCCTGCTCGCTCAGTGCGTCCGGTACGCGACGTACTTGTCTCCTTCATCGCTGCTGTGGCTTATCCTAGCACGCCGCACCAGGTCAGGACAACTCACAACCAGGTCTTAACAAACAACAAACGAGACGAATGCTAGGCTTTTATAAGGACACTTCCGATTCAATGGTAAGCAGTACAGTTTATTCTGTGGCTGTACTGCTTTTCCACGCCATAATGTTATATTTGACTTGTCAAAAGAGCCGATATGATTATCGATAATCTCTATCTCCTGCAAGCGCTTTCCACTGCTCACTGTATCTTTTCCAGAAATCAAAAAATGCTACCAGAGAGGAGAGTGTGTATGGAAGGAACAACCGCAGAACAGAATCATCTCAAGAAAATGCTTATGGGCTGGATAATCATTCTTTTAATGTATCTTCTTATTGGGGTGATCTTTATTACGTTTGGCTTTTTGAACACCACTATATTGGGAGTTTGTTTATCGGTTATTCCGTATCTTGCATGTGCAGTATATCTCATTATGTCGCCAGAAAGATATAGTGGAATCTTCTACGTTTCAGCATTGATCATCCCTTGCTGTATTGAAAAAGTTTTATTAAAAGGGCTGAAGACCATGCATACGGAAGGAAAGTTGGCCCTGCTATTAAATCAGTACCTTTCATTTTATAATGGGGTATATATCATGGTCAGCGTCGGCATCAGTATTCTTTTAGTCATCATTGTGATGGCTGCCAAAAAGAAAAAGTTTTAGACTCCTCACTCACCCTTGTGGGTGAGTGAATTGGCTGAAGTCGTGAGACAGAATCCTTGGCTTTTGCAGTGGCACCTCTGTAGGCCTATTCAGCCTCGGCTATGCCGCTCATGTACCATTCTTCCGACATGTCGTAGCTAAGCGTATGGTAGATTCGCCTGCTGTTGTAGAACTCAACGAACTTTGCGATGGTATCCCTAAGCTCTGGCAGGCGTGCTGTATTTTGTCTGCCTTTAGGCATTCGCTCTTGAGGGTCTGAAACCATCTCTCTACCAAAGCGTTGTCCTTCTATCTCACCCTTTCGTCCATGCTCTGGGATATCCCTTTGGATGCGAGCAGAAAGACGTACTCCTTAGAGCCAAAAGCACTCCCCTGCTCGAAGTTCATGGTAAAGGGTGTTCCCATGCTCCCTGAAAGCCTGCTTGGCGCGTGTAGCGATCTCCTGTGCTCTGCATGGTGTCAAAGAGCCTTCCAGCAGACGATGTAGCGGCTAAACCAGTCGATGAGCGAGCTTAAGATACAAGGTGCTTCCCTTCGATCTGGACATAGGCGGATGTCGGCGGACCACACCTGGTTGGGGAACAGGATGCCTTGCCCTTCAAGAGATAGGGGAACCTTCTGGATGCCCAGGAGGGTACCGGAGGAGACGGCAGCGTACAGCATGGGCTGGATGCCTGCAAGCTCCATCAGCCTTAAGACACCCTGTAGCGGGTGGCATGTGCCTCTCCTTGCTTTCGCAGCATCCTCTATATCTTCCTTGCCCCATAGGGCGGGGCAGTCGATGTGTATGGCATCGATCAGTGCGGGGAAGCCTCTCGTCCTCGCCCAACCAGATCTGCCCATCCTCCATAGACCCCTCTGCGGGACCTCTGGCGATGTCGCCGCTATGCTATGGCCCTGCTCATGCCCAAAAGCTTACCTGCAGCTGCCTTACGCCTTGGAGCTATATGCGTTGTCGTCGCAAAACTGCTAGAGGAAGTCGCACTTAACGCTAAAGCTGCCCGATCGTCTCGAGGGCATCGTCATACCTTCGCCTGCTCCTTGCTTGCGCACTCCGTTCTTGCCTTGCCGAATATGTCGTCGGAGCCCGCCAGCAGCTCGTCTTTTCAGCTGGCCGCTAGCGACGGACTCTCGCCGTGCTTCGCTGCTACCGGGGAGAGCGTCTCCTGCTCCTTTTCGACCTCAAGCGCCACCTTCATCTTGAACTGCGGGCTGTAGGTCTTCCTTGTCATCTTTGACATTGCCACTCTTACAATCCGTGTCTTCCAGACACATCTTCGCAAGGTTTAGATGGACGGTCAAATCCGTATCTCAAAACCGACAGCCACATTACACCACCGCTTAAGGACTCTGTGTGTATTTCCTCCATTCACAGAACGCCCCTGCATGGGTCTATAGTTGCAGTGTGAAAATAGACTCAACATCTTTTATAAAGTCTGATGAGCAAAGAAAAGACCACTCATGCAAGAAATCCAAAAAGCGGACAAGCGCTACCTGGAGCTGCTCTCAGAGAAGTTCCCCACTGCACAGACCGCCTTCACTGAAATCATCAACCTCGAAGCGATCCTCAACCTGCCAAAGGCTACCGAGCACTACGTCAGCGACATCCACGGCGAATACGAGGCCTTCGAGCACATCCTGAACAACTGCTCCGGCGTCATCCGCGAACGCGTCAGGAAGACCTTCGCGATGGAGCTCACCCGTGAGGAGCAGCAGGACCTCTGCACCCTCATCTACTATCCGACCGAAAAGCTGCGCCGCCTCCATGATGCTGGCAAGACGACCTCAGAGTGGTATGCGATCACCCTGACCCGCCTGGTACGCTTAGCCCGCTACCTCTCCGGCAACTACACCCGCTCAAAGGTCAGGAAGGCGATACCTGTCGCCTACGCCTACATTATCGACGAGCTTCTGCATTACACCCCTGAAGAGCGCAAATCTCGGCAGACCTATCACCAGTCGATCATCAAATCCATCATCGATACCGGCTCCGCTGATGACTTTATCAGTTCCCTCTCCGCTCTGATCAAGCGTCTGGCAGTGGACCGCCTCCACGTCGTAGGCGACATCTACGACCGCGGCCCCCACGCCGATCGCATCATTGAGCGCCTCATGCACTACCACCGTGTCGATATCCAATGGGGCAACCATGATATTCTCTGGATGGGGGCAGCCTGCGGCTCCCCGGTCTGCTTAGCGGCGATCATCCGCAATAACATCCACTATGACTCACTGGAGATTGTGGAGAACTCCTATGGAATCTCCCTGCGTGAGCTGGCCCTCTTTGCGGAGCGCACCTATAAGGAGGGTGAGAAGCTTACACCCTTTGAGAAAGCCATCTCGGTCATCATGTTCAAGCTGGAAGGCCAGACGATCCTGCGTCACCCTAACTGGCAGATGGACGGTCGTCTGCTGTTGGATAAGATGGATCTGAAGAAGGGCACCGTGACAATCCAGGGCAAGGAGTACGAGCTCAGAACCACCGACTTTCCCACCGTGGACCCCATGCAGCCCTATGAGCTCACCGACGAGGAGTCTCATGTGATGGACAACCTCGTGGAGGCTGCCCGCAACTCCGAGCGTCTACAGCGCGACATCGGCTTCCTCTACGACCATGGCTCGATGTATCTGGTCCACAACAGAAACGTGCTCTTCCACGCCTGTCTGCCCATGAAGAAGGACGGAAGCTTCAACCCGGTGCGCCACCAGGACAAGCTCCTGGCGGGCAAAGAGTACTTCGACTACGCGGAGCGTGTTGCGCGCACCGCTTGGCACACCCACGACCAGATCTCACTCGACTGGATGTGGTACCTGTGGTGTGGGCGTTTCTCGCCCCTCTCCGGCCGTGAGGTCAGGACCTTTGAGCGTACCTACGTGCTTGACAAGTCCACCTGGAAAGAACCACGCGACCCCTACTTCAGCCTGATCGACAACCCTGAGATCGCCGACAAAGTGCTGAGGGAATTCGGCCTCACCGATCCCCACTCCCACATTATCAACGGCCACACCCCGGTCCACGCAAGCTCCGGGGAAAGCCCGATCCGTGCCGGAGGCAAAGTCCTCGTTATCGACGGTGGCTTCTGCCGCGCTTACCACAGCAAGACCGGCATCGCAGGCTACACCCTGATTGCGGAGGCGACCGGCATGCGCATCAAGGCACACCGTCCTTTTACCAGCATTAAAGACGTCTTGGATTTGAACGAGGACATCGTCTCAGACAATGACAAGTTCGAATACGAGGAAAAGCCGCTGCTGATCAAGGACACCGATACCGGAACAGAGCTGCGACAACAGATTGCTGATCTACGGGCGCTTTTGGACGCCTATAGGACCGGCGTGATCGTGGAGCATCCCACAAACTAGCGGTGGTACCTGATCACGCGAACAATTCTCTGTACACTCTATATGGAGTGTTGGCAGGCTGTTTTGAAAAATAGCCTGTCTGTAGTGTATGCCTATGGGGTAGGCTTAAGGCATAGGCTTTAGTATAACTACATCTCCACATATGTTAACGAGGGAGAACAATATGGAAGACAACGATAAGAGGCCGCGGCAATCGGTGATCTTATATCTGATCATCGCAATTGCGCTCCTGTTTGCCCTGAATTCCTACATTCACCCGGCAGGCTATCAGGAGACCCAAAGCGTCAGCTATTCACAGTTCCTGAATATGGTGGACGACAACCAGGTCTCAAAGGCGCAGATCGATACCTCAAACAATGAGATCACGTTTGTCGGCAAAAACAACATCACCTATCAGGCTACAGCATTCCCAGACGACTCTACCTTGGTGCAGCGCCTGCAGGACCACAACGTGGATATGTCCGCCAGCATTCCGAATGAGAATTCGAATCTGATGACGTACATGCTGCTGAGCTACATCATCCCACTCGCCCTCATCTTCTTCTTCGGCTGGCTCTTGAATCGACGGCTGCGCAAATCGATGGGCGACACGATGGACCTTAGCGGCTCGGGGGGCTTCGGCGGTGGAAACCTTTCGCGCTCCTCTGCGCGTGAGGTCAAAGGCCAAGAGGTCCACACCACCTTCAAGGACGTCGCCGGCCAGGATGAGGCGAAGGAATCCCTGCAGGAGATCGTCGACTTCCTGCGCCACCCACAGAAGTACGCCGCGATCGGAGCACGCTGCCCGCGTGGTGCGCTGCTCGTAGGCCCTCCGGGAACCGGTAAAACCTTGCTCGCCCGCGCTGTCGCTGGCGAGGCAGGCGTCACCTTCTTCCAGATCTCCGGCTCTGAGTTCGTCGAGATGTTCGTCGGCCGCGGCGCTGCAAGGGTGCGTGACCTCTTCAAAGAGGCCAAAAAGAAGGCCCCCTGCATCGTCTTTATCGATGAGATCGATGCAATCGGCAAACGCCGTGACAGCTCCATCAACTCCAACGATGAGCGCGAGCAGACATTGAACCAGCTGCTTTCCGAGATGGATGGCTTTGATAACCAAAAGGGCATCGTCGTTTTGGCCGCCACCAACCGCCCGGAGATCCTGGACCCGGCACTGCTTCGCCCAGGCCGTTTCGACCGCAGAATCCACGTCGAGCTGCCGGACCTCGCCGGCCGTAAGGCAATCCTCAAGCTCCATGCAAACGACGTGAAGATGGAGCCGGGCATCGACCTCGGCGTTATCGCTCGTTCCACCCCAGGTGCCTCCGGCGCTGACCTCGCTAACATCATCAACGAGGCAGCCCTGCGTGCCGTTCGTATAGGTCGCAGCCGCGTCTCTCAGGACGATATCCAAGAGTCCGTCGATGTGGTTATCGCCGGCGAAAAGCGGAAGAGCACCGTCCTCTCCGAACACGAGAAACAGGTCGTTTCCTACCATGAGGTCGGCCACGCAATCGTCGGCGCTGTGCAGCGTAAGGACGCTCCGGTCGAGAAGATCACGATCGTACCGCGTACCTCTGGTGCCTTGGGCTTCACGATGCAGGTTGACCAAGGCGAGCACTACCTGATGACCCGTAAGGAAATGGAGGAGCAGATCGCAGTGCTCTGCGGTGGCCGTGCGGCGGAGGAGCTCATCTTCCACGATATGACCAACGGCGCCTCCAACGATATTGAGAAGGCGACCCAGATCGCTCGCGCCATGGTCACCCAGTACGGTATGACCAACGATCTCGGCATGGTCCAACTTGGCCGTCAGACCAACCGCTACCTTGGCGGCGGCGAAGAGTTGGTCTGCTCTGAGGGAACACAGGAGAAGGTCGACGAGCTCGTGCAGAAGATCGTCGAGCAGGGCCATCAGAGCGCCCTCAAGACGCTGCAGGAGAACCGCTTCAAGCTCCATGAAATTGCGCGCTACCTACAGAAGAAGGAGACCATCACAGGCAAGGAGTTCATGGCTATGTTCACCCGCGACGATGGCTTCGCTCCGAAGAGCGTGGCAGCGGCCAATCCACAGTCATAAAGTCAGGTACAACCTACGAACGTTTGACAAGCCCCTTCGTACGAAGGGGCTTGTTTTGCATCTATTGGCACAGTTCCCAGAAGGTGACCGCGCTGCTCGCCGCGACATTGAGTGAATCGACCCCGTGCTCCATCGGGATCTCAACGAGGTAGTCAGAGGCCTTCAGGATCTCTTGTGAGAGCCCGAAGCGCTCGTTCCCGAAGAAAATTGCTTCTCGCTTGTGCTGTTTCAGCTGAGGATCCCTGAGTGAGATCGCTGAGTCACTCAGCGCCATGCTCACCAGTGTGACGTCATCCGTTTTGAGCTCCTTGATCAGTCCCTGGGGGTAGTTATCGCCTGCCCGTGCCCAAGGCACCTGAAACACGGTACCTACTGACACACGGATTGATCGTCGGTTGAGCGGGTCTGCACAAGTCGGCGCTACAATGATCCCGTCGATCCCCAGAGCTGCCGCACTGCGGAAGAGAGCCCCCACGTTTGAGACATCAACCAGGTTGTCCATCACAGCGAGGCGTATGTTCCCCAGTTTGTCTGTAACTTTATCCAGGAGCTGTGTGATGTTCAAAGGTTCCGGTCTCCTCATCGCACTCAGCACCCCACGGTAGAGCTTATAACCACATACCTGCTCTGAGGTACCTTCTGACAACACCAGAACATCTACATCCTTTGGCCACACAGCCAGCAGGTCCTGAATGCCCTCAAGGCGCTGCTCTTCTACAAGTAACGACAAGGGCTGTACACCCTCTGCGAGCGCTACCCTGATCGCAACCTCAGATTCGCAGATGCAGATGCCCCTCTCAGACTCCAGCGCATTGCGGAGCTGATGGTCGGTGAGCTTGAGATAGGGATTCAGCCGTTGATCCGTCAGATCGGTCATCCTAACCAATGCCATAAATCCCTTATCTCTGTTCTCAGTTCCATCTCTCATAGCCTAGCATTGCCGGCAGTCCTCGAATAGCGCCTGCTGACAATCGGATATCTTGAGGAAGAAGTATTCGTCGTCGGGATATCCCTAGCCTGCCCTCCGGGAGCGTCTTGATCATCTGGTTGGTGCCTTCGACCCTGTCGCTGCTGATATAGCGGCGGGCAGGGGCGGCAATCCCTTTCTAGCGAAGTGCCTGTCTTGCGTGTCGAGGCAGACCTCCACGATCCGCTCCATCGCTGCACGCATGTCCTGCTCCCGCGTGCACAAGTAGGCCTCAAAGAGCATCTCATCGGCGATTGTCGCAGGCGGAGGGCAGCTCATTTTTTGGATATGAGGCCCTTGGGAGTCGCCCTTCTGCACAACCTCCTCCCTGCCGAAGGGGCGCTTCCCCTGGAGACGAGCCTGCCCTCGAGGGCGTCACGCTCTTCTCTGTCCCTGGTGTCCGCGCAGGACATGAGGATGTACTTGGAGTGCTTGAGGGCCCTGGCAGCCTCGCCGTCGCCCTCGTCCCTTAAGCCTTGCCTGCTCGTCCTTTCTGACATCCGAGATCACCTTCTCATTGAAGTTCTTCACGAGGTGGAAGTACTCGTAGACGATGTGCGGGCATCTCTTAAGGGAGGCGCGCTCGAAGTCGGCGTTCATGTCGCAGGTTATGGCCTCCACATGCAAACATCCACTCCTTGCTGGCGTGGTCGCAGAAGGCATAGACAACCTCCTTTCCCTTCGAATGGACAAGCCACAGCACATGTCCCATCTTAAGGTCGATGATCACAATGGCGCAGCAGTGCCCGCCGTGCAGTTTGAACGTATCTGCGCCCAGATACCTTCCCTGCCGCTCGGGCTTCCTCGTCTGCTGCCCTGCCACAGTCCGTCCCCCTCGAGAGGAACTCGCGGATGAGGCCGTCGGTGTTCTCCACGGTCAGCTTCTGCCATAGGTGGTGCGGCTCGCAGAAGAAGAACTGCACGCCCCCAAGGCTTTCGTGACCTTCACCATGCCTTGCGAACTGCTTGCCCCGCTCGGGGGGGTGATTGTCTTAAGAGGGCGGCCCAGCGAAAGTTCGAGCTTCAAGACATCGACGCTGTCGTGGTGGCATCTTCTCGCGGCGAGGAGCCTGGACGCTCTGCCTGCAAGCGCAAGCAGGCATACAGGCCCTGCTGCCACGAGCGTATCGTCTGCCCAGCCGCCAAGGTACGAGCCTACATCTGCCTGCTTGGGCCTATCCTTTACGCTGTGTGAGATCTCGACCTTGCCTTTGGTCTTAGGCCTCTTGCTGCGTACCCTCTTCCCCTTCCTGCGCAGATGGCGGCACATCTGGCCCGCGCAGGCGCTAAAGCGTTTGTGCCGTGCGGTCCTAGCGATCTTGTGGCAGCCGCTGGATCTGTCTTCGCCGATCTTGTGTGCGATGCATCCGATAGAGTATCCCTTCTGCCACACAGCTTGGCTATGCAGTCCCTCTCCTGTGGGCTTGAGATGCTTATAGTGGCACATTCCTTCCAGCTTTCGACGTTGATTGAGACAACCAACATCGTAGCCTTCCAGAGTGCACCACGTCTCTGTAGAGCGAGACTATCCTGTTGCACTCGAAATGCTAATCCGCCACCATAAAAAACTGCCACACGAAGCAACAGGTTTTGATGAAATAAATTTGAAAAGTTTTCGCCTTACACGAGTTGCTCTGCGATCTGTACCGCGTTGGTTGCAGCACCCTTGCGGATCTGATCGCCGCAGCAGAAGAAGGTGAGCGCGTTAACCCCGTCCGGGGCGGAGATATCCTTACGGATACGGCCCACATAAACGAGATCCTGATCGGAAGTGTCAAGCGGCATCGGGTACTCAAGCTTGGCAGGGCTGTCCACTACCTTGACACCGGGAGCATGGCTCAGTGCCTCACGCGCGTGTTCCGGGGTGATCGGACGCTCAAACTCACAGGTGATGGACTCAGAGTGGGAGCGCATCACCGGTACACGTACGCAGGTGCAGTTGATGCGGACCTTCGGCAGATGCATGATCTTGCTGCCCTCATTCTGCATTTTCCACTCCTCGGAGGTGTAGTCCTCCTCTTTGAAGCTTCCAATCTGTGGGATCAGGTTCTCAGCCAGCTGATATTGGAAGGGAGCGGTATCCCCGACCGGCTGATTATTCGCGATCGCCTTCGTCTCACGCTCCAGCTCACACAAGCCGGGCATACCGGCGCCGGAGGCGGACTGATAGGTGGAGACGATCATGCGCGTCAATCCTGCGACCTGATGCAGTGGATAGGTCGGCACCAGGCCGATGATCGTAGCGCAGTTAGGGTTGGCGATAATATTACGGGGGTGATTTTGGATGTCCTGCGGATTGATCTCAGGGATCACAAGCGGGACATCTTCATCAAGCCTAAAAGCATGTGAGTTGTCGACACAGATCGCGCCTTGCTCAGCCGCTTTGGGAAGGAATTCCTTAGCGATACCGTCACTGGCAGCGCCCAGGACGATATCTACGCCCTTGAACGCCTCAGGGGTGGCCTCCTGGACCGTCACGGTCTCACCCTTGAATGTCAGTTTCTTGCCTGCTGAACGCGCCGAGGCGAGCGGAATCAGCTCGGATATCGGGAAGTTGCGCTCCTCTAGACACTGTATCATCTGGGTGCCGACCACGCCGGTGGCCCCTAGAATCGCTACTTTTTTATCGCTCATCGCTTGCCTCATCTTCCACCAGTTCGTTTGCAAATGCGTTGTAGATCGTGCGGATCGCATTCTCGAAGTCGCTATCGTCCACACCGACGATAATGGAGATCTCCTCGGAGTTCTGCATGATCAGACGGATGTTGATCCCCGCTCTGCCGAGGGCGGTAAAGATTCTACCTGAGGTACCGACATGGCGGGAGATGTTACGGCCCACAATCGAGACAAGCGCGAACTTGTCGACAACTTTGACCTCGTCCGGCTGTACCTCATCCTGGATGTCGCCCACGATATCGTAGAGGCAGTCATGCACGTCAGAGGCATGGACCACGATGCCAAAGGAGTCGATGCCGGTCGGGATGTGCTCGACCGAGACGCCGTAGAGCTCAAAGATCGAGAGGACTTTTCGCACGGTGCCCACCGCGGTGGACATGTGGTTCTTCTTCACGTTGACGGAAAGGAAGTTCTTCTTGCCGGCAATGCCGGTGATCAAGTGCTCCATCGAGGCGTTCATCGGATCGTCGGAGATGATGGTGCCCGGGGCAAAGGGATCGTTTGTATTCTTGATTACGATCGGGATGCCCACTTCACGCACCGGGAAGATCGACTCTTCGTGCAACACGGAGGCTCCCATATAGGAGAGCTCACGCATCTCGTCGAAGGTGATGCGCAGGATCGGACGTGGATTGTCCACGATACGCGGATCCGCAGAGAGGAAGCCGGAGACGTCGGTCCAGTTCTCATAGAGGTCGACGCCGATGGCACGAGCCACCAGGGATCCTGTAATGTCACCGCCGCCGCGGTCAAAGAGGCGGATCTCCTTGTCCGGCGTCGCACCGTAGAAGCCCGGAAGCAGGAAGGGGCCGGTCTTCTTTGCTAGCTCGTGAATATTGTGCAAAGTTTTAGTCTTGCTCACGGTACCGGAGCGGTGAAAGCGGATGACCTCCGCTGCATCGACAAAGGACAGGCCCAAATACTCCGCGAGGAGCTGTCCTGTGAAGTACTCACCACGCGAGACGATATATTCGGGGGAATAGTTCTTGATATTGTTCTCGAACTCGTTGAATTTCTCCTCGATGGGGTACTTAAGGTTGAGCTCGTGGGCGATCGAGACGAAGCGCTGCTTCACATCCTCGAGCAGCGGGATCTCGTCCACGTGGTACTGCAGGTGTGCACAGACCAGATAGAGCAGGTCTGTGATCTTATTGTCTGCAGGGTTACGCCTGCCGGCCGCAGAGACCACGATAAACTTGCGTGCCGGGTCGGACTGGACGATCTGCTTGACTTTCTTGAATTGCTCGGCATCTGCAACGCTTGAGCCACCGAACTTAGCGACTTTAATCACTGACCGAAACCTCCTTGGATACCGCCACCATAAGCGCTTTGGGATCGCCGACAAGCAGCTGGTCGAGCACCTCACGCGCCTGGACGGACGTCAGGTTCTTAAGGACGTGGTATCCCTCGAGGTAGGGCTTGGCCTCTTTCGGGAGCTTGCTCGTGGTCCTGACCAGATAGTCCTGCGTCAGCAGGCTCGAGTCATAGGTCTTATCATCTGAAAGTTTGTACTCCGGCTTGACGCCTGCCTGGTAGTCCAACAGGTCTTGCACCATCGCATTGCCAGTCGGCAGGCTGCCGGCGCCCTGGCCATAGAACTTTAGGGTGTCGATCGTCTCACCGTGCAACGTCGCCAAGTTGAAGTTGGAGGGTACATCCGCCTCAAGCGAGTGCAGTGGCACGACGGTCGGCTCGACGGAGACCGCGTAGCGTCCGTCTTTTTGCACGCCGCGGCCCAAGAGCTTCACGACGAGACCACGGCTCTCCAGGAAGGTAAGGTCCGCGATGTGAACGTTGCGGATGCCCATAACCGGGAGATCCTTGGTGCAGGCCACATCGAAGGCCACGGAGGCGGAGATGATGACTTTGTTCTTAACGTCGATGCCGTCGATATCCGCAGTGGGATCGCGCTCCGCGTATCCCAGCTTCTGGGCCTCTTTGAGGGCCACGTCAAAATCAACGGCATCTTTGCGCATGTTGTCAATAATAAAGTTTGTGGTGCCGTTCAGGATGCCGGAGAAGGAGTCGATCGTGTCGATACGCTTCGCCTTCTGGATCCCGGCGATCCAAGGCATGCCGCCACCGGAGGTCGCTTCAATAAAGAGCTGTGCTTGGTGTGCCTTCGCGTGCTCCACAAATTCTGCAAAATAGGCGGCCACCACAGCCTTGTTGGACGTGACGACAGCTTTGCCTGCATCAAGCGCCGCCTCAATATAGGTGTGCGCCGGTTCGAGGCCACCCATCGCCTCGACGACGACCTCGATGGAGCTGTCACTTACGATATCGTCGAAGTTGGAGGTCATCCGCTCATCCGTCAAACGGCCCGGTAGCTCGAGGATTCTCTTAACCGTCAACGACGGCACATGTTTTTCGATGATCTCTTCAACGCCACGGCCTACGGTGCCGTGTCCCAGCAAAGCGATGTTCATCATGTCCATCCAATCTTTTTCATTTGTGTGACGTGACTCACAGCTCTTGTGTATTCCCGCTATCATGTACCTCACAGGTACTGATGCCTACCAAGTGAGGAAACACGATAATGAGAACGTTCTACCACAGTACGCGTTCGTCTGCGACAACTGTAACAAGTAAGCAAGCTATACTGCAAGGTTTAGCTCCAGATGGAGGGCTTTTTGTCACCGATGCCGTCGATCAGATGGAGCTTGACTATAAATCTCTACTCTCCAAAAACTATCAGGATCAGGCATGCGTCGTGCTCTCGACGCTCCTCGGTGATTATACCGACGAGGAAATCGGCCGCTGCGTCAAAAAAGCCTACTCCAACCAGTTCGACAATCCTGACATCACGCCGGTCACAAAAATCGGCGATGACTGGCTGCTCGAGCTCTTCCACGGTCCCACCTGTGCCTTCAAAGACATCGCGCTGCAGATGCTGCCGCAGCTGATGAGTGTGGCACGCGGTGAGAGCGAAGACTCCGTGATGATCGTAACCGCAACTTCCGGCGACACCGGCAAGGCTGCGTTGGAAGGCTTTGCGGACGTGCCAGGCTGCGGCGTTACGGTCTTCTACCCCGCTGGCAAGGTCTCGGATATCCAGCACCTACAGATGGTGTGCCAGAAGGGCAGCAACGTCGCGGTCTGCGGTGTGCGTGGTACCTTCGATGACACCCAAACCGGCGTCAAGGAGATCTTCTCCGACCCTGAGCTCAACGCACGGTTGGCTCAACGCCATATCAAACTGTCCAGCGCTAACTCAATCAATATCGGCCGCCTGGTCCCGCAGGTCACCTACTACTTCTTCGTCTACTCCAAGCTCGTGGAGCGTGAAGCGATCAAGGCAGGCGACAAGGTGGACTTCTGTGTCCCGACGGGCAATTTCGGCGATGTGTTGGCGGGCTATCTGGCTAAGAAGCTCGACCTCCCCATCCGCCATTTGATCGTCGCCTCCAATGCGAACAACGTTCTGACTAATTTTATCACCACCGGCCGCTATGACCGCCGCCGTCCGTTTATCAAGACGATCTCCCCCTCGATGGATATCCTGGTCTCCTCCAACCTGGAGCGCCTGCTCTACTACGAATCCGATGGGGATGCAGACTACGTCGCTTCCCTCATGCAGCAGCTCAACGACGAGGGCTACTACGAGGTCACCAAATCTGTCAAAGAGCGGATCCAGAAGACCTTCCTGGCAGGCTATGCGGACGATGCTGTCACCAAGAAAACGATCAAAGAGACCTTTGAAAATGAAGGTCGCCTGGTCGATCCGCATACCGCTGTCGCGAAGACCGTCCTTGACAGTATCGAGTCCGACGGCGTGCAGCGCGTCTGTCTCTCAACGGCGAGCCCCTTCAAGTTCTCTGCCGACGTACTCTCCGCGCTCGGCAAAGACACCGCAGGCAAAGACGGCTTTGAATGCATGGATGAGCTGGCAAAGCTTGCCGGCCTTGCCGCACCCAAGCAGCTCTCAGAGCTCAGAAGCGCTCCGCAACTGCACAAGGATGTGGAAGATCTCGACCAGATGCCAGCGTTCGTGGAGAACTCCTGCACGCGTATCTTCAGATAGAAATGGGAAGCATGGAGAAAACCGTCACAGTAGCGGTCCCAGCCACGAGCGCCAATGTGGGTGTCGGCTTCGACACGTTGGGCATTGCGCTGAATTGGGAAGCAGTTTTCTCGTTCACACCCGCGGATCACTCTGAGATCACGGGCTGCGAAGAGCGTTTTCGGGGTGAGGATAACTTAGTCCTCACCAGCTATAGGGGCGCCTGTCGGCGTATGGACGTTAAACCGGTACCCGTGCACATCAATATCGACTCCTCGATTCCCCTCTCCGGAGGATTGGGATCGAGCTCCGCCTGCGTCGTTGCGGGCATCATGGGTGCAGAGCGCCTGGCAGGGCGTCCTCACAATAAACAGCTCTGCCTGGATATCGCCACCACTATGGAGGGACATCCGGACAATGTCGCCCCCGCAATCCTCGGCGGTTTGGTCTCCAGCTTTGTAAACGGCACCACGACAACCTCACTGCGCTTCGATATCGCAGATTCCTGGCGTTTTGTGGCCTTATCGCCGCACTATGAGGTGAGGACCGCTGATGCCCGACAGGTAGTACCCATGTCGGTTCCGACGGAGCTTGCAGTTTGGCAGATGGGTCGCATCGTCGCCACGATTAGAGCGTTGGAGACCGGCGACGAAGGTCTTCTGGAAGAAGTCAACCAGGATCGCCTCCATGAGCCGTACCGTTCGAAGCTGATTCCTGACTATGAACAACTGCGGGAACGCTCGCTGGAAGCCGGCGCCTGTTCCTTCATTATCTCCGGCTCCGGATCCACGATGCTTGCGATCTGCGGCAATGAGGATGTCGCCCAGGATGTGGTGAGCGCCGTAAAGGGCATGGTTGAGGGGCTGCAGGTGCGCATCTGTGCTGCCTCTGCAACTGGGGCCTACTATTTGGAATAAATGATCTTTACGCTGTATCTTTGCTGCGTGTACGTCGACGGTGGCGTGCACGCAGATATAGTATGAGCAGACCGGCACAGGCGCCTGCACAGTCAATCAGGACATCGCGAAACGAGGGGGATCTCCCGACTGTATTTGCCTGTATCACAAATTCATCCACGAGCGACACCGCAACGATCGTGAGGGCCGTCTTGAACACGGCTGCTTTCACCTGGTGCCACCTAAGCCGTGCAGCATGGCTGACAAACAAGCCTAAAATCAGATACTCGGTAAAGTGGGCGCACTTGCGCACAATAAAGGTCACAAGGTCGGTGTCGTAGACCTGCAACGACTGGGCCAGTGGCGTCACAAGCCTGACGATCGCGCCGGATTCATTGCCCGAGACAAAACCATTCATAAAGGAATGGCCCCAGATCATACAGATCCACAGTATGACCCAGATTAAGGAATCTATGTATCGCCGATGCTGTTCCGTCACCGAAGCCTCTTAAGCCTCCTGCGATTCATGCTGCTCGCGTTCATGCTCATAGCGTGAAGTCAGATGCTTGAGGCGCGTCGGGCGGTGGGTCTTCTTGTGCACACGGTGGGTATCGACCGGTTGGATACGCTGGCTTCCACCATCAATCACCGTCAGGAGGTCGCGGGTATCCTGAGAGACCTTCTTCTCAGGCTTTTCGCTTTCAGAGGTTCCATCGTTCTGATCCGTATGCTGGGCATGTTTGGCACTCTGCTTGAAGTGTTTTGCTGCATGCTCCTCAGTATCGATCGGTTTGGCCTGATCGAGGTTATTGCCTACGGGCGATAAAGCTCCGGCGTTGAACAGATCACCTTCGGTGTCATCCAGGGAGTTGGATGAGGTGACAACATACGGGAAGATTTGGCTATCCAGGATATCCTGCTGCTCTTGGCGATCGCGCTTGTCGATGGAATCCAGAGCAGACTGCCACATATCCTCGTCGAACTCTTTCTCGTCCTCTTCCTGCTCGTCTCTGGGCTGCTTCTCGCCGCTGCTCGCTTCTTCGATAGGCTCCGCTTGTTCTTCAGCAGCTACCTCAGGCATCTCTTCAGCGGCTTCCACCTCGCTCTGAACCTCTTCTCCAGCAGGTTCTACCTCTGCTTCGGCAACCGGCTCAGAAGTCTCTTCAGTTTCTTCTTTGACGTGCTCTTCAGCAGTGGGTCCTGCCTCTTGCTCCGGCGTTACTCCGCTTGGCTCCTCTTCCTCGACATTTGCCTCAGCGGCTACCTCCGGCGTTTGCTCCAGGGTCTCCCCAGCCTCAGCAGGCTCCGCTTCGGTTTTTGTTTCAACCTCAGAGGTTCCAATCTCCGTTATCGACTCAGGCTCAGAAGTTTCAACGCTAGCTGTTTCTGTCGTCTCAACCTTCTCAGTTTTAATTGGAGTCACCTCAGGCGTAGCGACAGTATGGGCGCCTCCTGGCTCCACAACGGTCTCTTCGTTGGGAACCCCTTCCTCAGGCTCCTGATGCTGGAAGTGCTGTGGTGAAGGCTCTGCCGCTTCTGTATCTGCCTGCGCAAATGTCTGTTGGGCAGAAGCTACAGAATCCTGGAATGGGATATCGTCGACTTTCTGCTGGATCACGGAATAGTTGTCGTCGATATCTATGTCCATGGGGCCTGAAATATCGTTGCCCATGGCCTTATGCCACCATCCAGTTCCGATATCGCCGACCGTGCCATCTGCACGGGTGATAACCGGCACATCCTCCATCGGGTCATGGCCTAATCGATCCGCTAGAACTTCCGCGACGCCGTGGGCGCGCTCCTGCATACGCTGTGACCAGGTACGCCGTTTGACATAGTTCGTGGCGATATCGCCGTAGTCATCGGAGGAGTGAGCACCATGACCAGCCGATTTCGGTTTTGGATGCTGCTTTACATAGGAAGAACGCATCTGTGCGGCACGCAGGAAATCGGTGGTTTCATCCGTGCTGGCGCTTTTCACCCAGTCATCCACCTGCTCCATTTGCGGGATCCTGTCATTGAGCACATCCACCTGTGATTTGTTTCCAGTGCTGTCCTGCTGGCTCTGAGGTTCTTCTTCCCTAGAAGACTCGGCCTCAGAGCTAGCGACAGCCTCGGCATTGAAGTGGGCGCCGTGATAGTCAGCGGAAACGCTCTTCTGCTCTGGAGTCGTCTCCAGGACAGTCGCATCCTGGCCGTCCGGATCGCTTTCAGGCGTCTTATGATGTGCACCATGCACGCTCTCGCTTTGGGGCCCGTCGTCCACCTCAAGCTCCGGATCATCCGCGTCGTAGACATAGGTCTTCGGCCTATCTCCGGGTTCACAAAGGTGCTGCGGCATATAGGCGTCGGTCTGATTGAGCTCTTCATTTTCTTCAGAGGCCTTCAGCTCATTGACCAGGTTACGTTTGGCGTTGTGCCAGGCGATCGCGCTGACGATGCCGGTGATTGCGACACCGGTGCCCACACCCATGGCAAACGGTCCCCAATTGATCGAGCCATCAGACTCAGTGAGCGCCTGTGCAGGCAAAGGAAGTACGCCCATCGCGGTAGTCAATAAGCCTGCATACACTGCTGGATTGACTCTCTTTGCCTTCATGTATCGACCTCCATGGCCTTTAAGAATATGAAATATAAGCAAACAGCGAACGTGCCCCTCGGATACCGTTCTGTCTCAGCAGCGGTGTCCTGCGTCTGAAGCCCGTTCGTTGCAATGAATACTTCGTTTTAATACTGCATTTATGGAATCTGGAACCACGCTCACAGAAACTACTTTCTTACTTTACTGATATAGCGAAGCATTGCAAGCAAATGCCATTCAAATTCATTAACCTGCATAATCTCAAACACTTCGGACGGATCGGGGGTGGTAGCGGAAATCCGTACCGAGCAGCTGGTCTGGAGGACAGATATACACCTCCAGGAGAGGACGAGAGCTAAAGAGTTCTATGTCAGGTACGCGAGAAGGTGGGTGCCGCACCACGCGAGCTGGGATATCCGAGTCGCGTCCAACTTGTGGCATGGTATAAGGAATGGGAGGCAGGCAAAGGCAGCTTGGCAGAAGCGCTCCGCTGTAAAGCACTATCTCTCCCATGGCAGATACAATCCTTCACCCACCGTGAGCTTGGCTACCCAGGATGTTCGCAGGTCCTTGTCGGCTGGATTGACGAGCTCGCGCCTGTGGAGCGCAAGACGACAGCGGCAAGATCGTTCAGCGTCGGGAAGAGGCAGCCGAAGCGGCCGGATCGGGCCCGTGCCTTACTGTACAGGTGGAGGCGGGAGCTGGCATGCGGAAGAAGCGTCGCCATGCATACAGGAGCCAGCCGATCTCTTCGCGTGTCAGATAGTTAACCTCGCATCTCTTCTCTATGCACTAGGGAATGTCCGATGTTCGCTTCATCTCGCTAAGCCGCTTCGGGACCCTGTATGCCGCCTAGGAGCAGAATGCCTTTATGGCCGCGAGCCTGCAGTCTACGGTCTGCGCCGAATTGTTGCGCCTCTCGGCCAGGAACAGCAGGAATTCCTCGATGTTCTCTGCCGTGAGCTCGCCCATGCCCACCTCCGATGCATCGGTGCCCCTCTCGTCGCACAACCATCTGAGCATAAGCGAGAACACATCGCGATACGAAGAGACGCTCTGCGGTGACAGCTTCCTTCCGGCAGCCATCCGCTGGAGGAAGAATCCTTTCAGGAGTTGGAAGAAGCTGTCTATCATGGCTGCTGTGTCTCCATCCGCATCGCGCGGCAAAACGAGTCCGCCGCCACTGCCATAAGATTCGGGATGCCTGTCAGCTACCAGTAGGTATCGAAGAGCTTCCTGTGCCGATATAGGCCGAAAGGTAGGGCATCATCGCACTCACGTCCTCGCCTTTCGCATGCCAGTGCAGCAGCGCCACCACGCAGAACGAGTGGCGCAGGTCGTACGGGTGCGGCCTGCTTCCTGCGAAGGCCTCACCTCTGCCCAGAAGCGTCCAGCGTCTCTTTGAGAACATGCCTTCCGCAGAGTCCCTGCTGAGGGGCCTCACCGCCCGACACGATCATGCTATCCGGCGCCCCGCTGCCTTTCTTCCTGCTCCGCCCTGCGATGCGCTCTGCGGTGATCGGCGAGACCGGAATCGTCCTGGGTGCGTCGAACTTCGAATCCCTTGTCGCCAAGGGTCTTAGCATGCGCATCGAAGTCGGCATCCTTAAGGCCGAGCGACCGCCTGCGCGCAGCCCGCATGATCCCATGAGCCCTATCAGAAACGCGAGGCCCTCGCCCTTAAGGCTGTCAGACGAGCCTGCCGAGAGCGCTTTACGCATGAGCAGGCAGGTATCCTCCTCGCTGTAGATGTATGGGACGATCCGCTCGGACGTGCTTTTGAGGAGCCCAGGGTGCATCGTGGGGAAGGCAGGGTCGAGCGCATGGGCGAATCTTGAGAAGCGCCTGACCGTCTCGTATCTTTGTGCCTGATACGCTCTTGGGTGGCCCGCTCTGCTGCATGCCCAGGCAAGTGCCGCCTCCTTCGTGGTGTCGCAGCTACGCAGGAAGGCTGCAAAGGAGCACAGCCCTCGGGCCTCGCCGGCAAAGTCGAACCCGAGCGCTCGCTTGTATGCTATGCATCTGTCGGCCATCTCCTCACTCCCGCTCACAGCAGCCCCTCTTTGGGCCACGGCGACGCGACCCTGCACAGGTTCTCCATGCTGACCTTCACGTATCCCATCGTCGTATCCACGCGCTCGTGCCCCAGCACGTCCGCGATGGTCTTCGCGTCGATCCCCGCATTGGCCATGTTCGTGGCCACCATCCTGCGCAGCCCATGCGTCTTGTGGTATGCCTCGATCCTTGCACGGCCACCAGCCAGCGACATCGCCGTGTGGACCTGGTGTGGCCGCATGGGTGTTCCGGCTGTGCTCAGGAAGAGGGAGCAGGTGCCTTCGGCCTTCCTGTGCATCGTGGTATAGCGCTTCAGCGCCGCTTTCGTGCGGCCGTCCAGGGGCAGCACCCTCCCTGTCCGGCTCTTCGATCCGTGCACGGCAAGTGTGCCGTGCGCCCACGAGATGTCATCCAGCGAAAGGTTCGCGACATCGCACGCCGCCCTGAGCCTGAAGACACCCATGCACAGGGCCATCGCTGCGTCCCTTGCCCCGCGCAGCGTGTTGGAATCGCAGGATGCTAGCAGCGCCTCCCGTTCCCCTTCGGACAGCCGTACGGGGACACCGCATCGAGCGGCACGCACTCTTGTGCCCTTCCATCTCAGGGAGCGGATGTTAGGATCTCAGGTCGTATCCCTTAAGGGCACGCACGCACGCGCCTTCGTCCGTGGCTGCAGCCGTATGGTAGTCGACGAAGTCATGCAGGGTGATTGTCCTGCGCGCGAAGGTGCCACCGGGGAAGACGGCGTGCAGGAACAGCTTTACCGAGGCGATCCTGCTGCGGATGGTCACGGGCTTTATGTTGCCGTGGACGGAGAGATACTCCCTGAATTCCGCAAGCTTTGCATCGATCGTCGCATCCGGCTGGAGCTTTGAAGGGACGATGTACTCGCGGTAGGGCTTTTCGAACCTGTAGGTCCACCATCTGCTCACGGCTGCTGCAGGGATGGTCGGCGCCGTGTTGCACGGCAGCTGCGAGATGTAGTCCTCGACGATCTCCTTTGCCTCGCCCTCGGTCAGCTCCGAGCGCTTCCGGCCTGCTCTTCAGGAACGTGTTGACCCAAAAGAGGTAGTTCTGCGATGCGGTCTTTGAGTAGCCGCTGTCAAGCAGATGCCTGTGGAAGCCTTCAAGCTGCTGTATCCTGTCCATTTTGTCTCCTCTCTGCAGGATGCAGTCCCGACAGGGAAGACACTACAGCGTTATACGCTCATCGGAGCATGAACGTGTTCCTCTGCCTGCTGTGCGGCGCCCGCTCGGCACATAACCGCATCCGGCGCATTAGAGGATATCTTCGGGACGATGAAAAACGAGATGTTCTATGGAAGGGACTATACGAACGCCACGCTGGATGAGCTGGAGGCAAAGATGGACGAATATATCGTCTGGCACAACGAGAAGCGCCAGAAGAGGTCACTCGGGAGCATGAGCTCGCTCCACAATACAGGTGCAGCCTGGGGCTTGTGGCTTAGGGGAGACAGGTATGGATTCCCGTTACCACCACTGATCTCTATACAACGCAGCAGCGAGCCCTTTCTACATACCTGAAAGTGTAAACGCACAATGGCCCCGGAGGGGACCATTGTGAATATATTAGTCTTCTAACTAATTTATCAGAGCGCTTCAATGTAGTTTGATTGCTGCGCCGCTTTTTTAGCTGAGCGGATCAGGAACTCTTCATTGGAATCGGTCGCTTTAAGGCTCTTCACCAAGGCAGTTTCGGCGCGCTCAGTGTTATTCATGTTTGCGAGCACGCGGCGGATGCCCCAGATAAAGGGCCGCTCCTCCGGATCAAGCAGCAGTTCTTCGTTACGGGTACCGGAAGCAACCGGGTCGATTGCCGGGAAGATACGCTTATCCGCCAGGTCACGGTCGAGCTTGAGCTCCATATTACCGGTACCTTTGAACTCCTCAAAGATCACTTCATCCATTTTAGAGCCTGTATCAACGAGGGCCGATGCCAGGATGGTGAGCGACCCACCGTTCTCGATGTTACGGGCAGCACCTAAGAACTTCTTGGGCGGATACAATGCCGCGGAGTCAACGCCGCCGGAAAGGATACGGCCCGAGGCCGGCATAGCCAGGTTGTAGGCACGCGCCAGACGGGTGATTGAATCCAGGACTACGACAACGTCCTCCCCCATCTCAACCAGGCGTTTGGCGTGCTCGATTACGAGTTCAGAGACCTCGGTGTGGTTGGAGGCAGGCATATCAAAGGTGGAAGCCACAACTTCGCCCTTGATGGAGCGCTGCATATCGGTAACTTCCTCAGGGCGCTCATCCACAAGCAAGCAGATCAGATGGACTTCGGGGTTATTTGCGGCGATCGATTCACAGACCTTTTTAAGTACAGTCGTTTTGCCGGCCTTAGGAGGCGAAACAATCAGACCACGCTGGCCTTTGCCGATCGGAGCAACTATATCAATGGCGCGGCCAGTGATTGAGTCCTTACCGTGCTCCATCTTCAGGCGTTCATTAGGATAGATCGGGGTCAGATCGCGGAACCGTGGACGGTGTTTTGTCTCTTCGAGGCTCTTGCCGTTCACGCTCTTGATTGAGATTAAAGGCGGGAATTTAGAATTGCTGTGGTTGGGGCCGACGACCCCTTCGATCTTATCGCCGGAGCGCAGGCCATTTTGTCTGATGACCTGCTGGTAAACAAACCCGTCGTTGTCCCCCTGCATGTAATTGCCGGTACGGATAAACCCGTACCCTTCAGGTTGGACGTCCAAAATACCGGAAATGGGATGGAACCCTTCCGCTTTTGCGGCAGCCTGGTAAATTGGCTCGATCAGTTCTGCTTTACGGACACCTACATAGTTGACGCCCAGCTCAGCCGCCCTGCTTCTGAGTTCTGCTACTTTCATCGATTTCAACATGTCACGCGTGAGCGAAGGCTCAGTGTTCGTGTCCGGCTGATTATGGCGGCTATTGCGCCGGCGATTGCTTCTGTTGTGATTATTGTTCTGATTGTGTTGGTTATTGAAACGGTTATTCCGTTCGTTGTGTTCAAAACGCCTGCTCTGATTGTGGGTGCGATGCGCACGCTCCGGAGCATTATGAGCAGGTTCCTTAGCCTTTGAGCCTGATTCCTTTTCGTGGGCTGCTTTTGTATCCTGCACAGACTCCTGTGGCTCTTTTTCGCCCTTATGGGCAGCTGGAGCGCCTTTTCCCTCGGTATTCTCACCGTTTTCCTGCCCCTGGGGCTCTTTCTCAGCAGTAGCTTTACGGGCACGGCGGCGACGGACCGGGGCTTTTCCCTCTGTAGGCGTGTCTTCACTTTGAGACGTGCCCTCAGCCTCTTCGGCCTGCGCTTTTACCTTACGGGGACGTCCACGCCGTGCGGGCTTTTTAGCCTCGACACCTGTTTCGACGGTAGCTTCATCACTGCTAGCTTCAGCCTTCTTGCGTGATACCCGTCTGCGCCGTGGCTTTTTAGTCTCAGCAGTTTCCGGCGTTTGTGCAGTTGGCGAAGAAATCAGTGACAGCGTTGTGTCACTTGTCGTTGGATTTTCCGACAAAGTAATCCTACTTTCTTATACTTTGTATCAAACAAACACTTTCTACAGGCAGAACACAAGTGTATTTAAGCAGCATATCTGACTGTAGAAATATAACATTGTGAAAGGACGTCTGTTTCTTTCACAAGATGTACCTATTTCATCAATGGGTTTTCTTCAGGATCCAATGTATTTCCTTACAAAGGACTATAACACACTATTTCCTTCTTATGCATTAAACGGCGAAAAAAGGGGCTGCCGAAAAATATCTGTACATCAGGCATACAGATCGGAGCATCTGATTGAAGTGTCCGAACCTGTAAGATAGGGAAAGCCTGATCCTTTCTGAACCCCTTCCCATACAGACAGTACCATTGTAGGGCATGCAGCCTCGCAGACGATACTCCTGTACCATTGTACCGGCGTGCCGCAGCTAAGCGACCGGGGGTCTGCTCCTCGCTGTACCACGCGACGAACTTCTCGGCGGTCACCCTTAAGCTCTGGCGGGTGTACTGTACTCCTCCTGCCGCAGACATTTGCTCTTGAGCGTCTTGAGCCATCTTTTCATGAGGGCGTCGTCCCTTCATCTTACCCTTCCTGTTCAGGCTCTGCTCCACATGCATGGAGGCGAGCAGCGACTACGTACTTATAGAAGCCAAACACACCTCTCTGCTCAAAGTTCATGATGGAAGAGCAACCCGTGTTTTGCGAAAGCCTGCCCGGCGCAGGTGGCGACCTCCTTGTCACACATGGTGTCAAAGGGCTTCCAGCAGACGATGTAGCGGCTGAACCGATCGATGACGGTCGCCAAGGTAGGTGTGCCTTTCCCCTGTCTGGATATAGGTGATGTCTGTGGAACAGACCTGGTTGGAGAGGAGGACCTTCTTGCTCTTCAGCAGGTACGAGACCCACCTCGACTCCCTGCTGGGTGCCGAGAGCGGGCAGCAGGGGCAGATACCTATGAGCTTTCTCAGCCTGTAAGCAGGTGGCACATGCCTCACCCTGCCTCTTTAGCATCCTCGTGCCGAATGTGGGGCTCACGATATGGATACGGTCTATCTCGGCCGCGAGCTGTTCGTCCTTTGCAGACCAGGCATTTGCGCCGCTGCCTTCTTTCCCTGCTATGTCGCGCTAGGCACTTACCCTGCTCACACCGGATAGCTTGCAGGAGAGCTGCTTAAAGAGGCCTTCCGGAAGCTCTCCTGTTGCCTCACGCCTTGGGGTTCTATCCGTTCCTGTCTAGGTGCTGCTGGCCCATGAGATTGTTGTAGCAGTAGATGTTGTCATCAACTCTTGCTATGAGCCCATCTGTAGTGAGGCTCGATGTCGGTCCCATCTGTTCTTTATGTGTCTCCAGAAGCTCTCGATGCAGGTGTTGTCCCAACGCCGTGCCCTTCTTGACATGGATCAGTTGATCTTATACTTCCTTGAGGTTGTCCCGATAGGCGCGTGCTGTGTAGGGGGTGCCTTAATCTGAGCAGACTCATATGTCATCCGGTAGATCGAGCCCCTTGAACTGGTCTCAAGTGTCGAGCACGAACATCTCCTCCATCGAGGTTGAGCTTCAGTGAGCGAGCATGACGTTGGTCTTGCAGTCAATAATGCCCGAGAGATAAACGAAACCTTCGTCTTTGCAGGGCAGGTAGGTGTTTGACCGTGGAGATTACCTTCAAGGGTGCGCTGCACCTGAAGCTGCACTCCACCACGTTCTTCGCCACCTTGGGCTTGCCGTCTGTGACATGCGGCTTGCAGGACCTCTTGCACTTCTTGCCCCACACGATGCCGAACTTGTGCATGATGCGCTGTACCTTTTTGCGGCTCCCCACGACGTCCTGTTTACGCTCTAAGGTTGTTCACCGCCTGATAAGACCCTTTCTTGAAGCTGGGTGACGGCAAGGCGTGCTCGGAGAAGAAGAAGGGCGCTTTTCCGCCAGCCTGCTGCGCGCTGCCTGCCTGAAGAAGTTCAGCTACTTTTTGTCAGATTGGCGCCACGCCAGCCGACAAGGACAAAGATGTTTTGCAAGCGCAAGTGGAACGGCACCACTTAGACAGGTTTGAAGGAGTACATCGATCGCTGTATCGTCAGGCACAACACGCCAAGGCACAAGTGCTCGCTTAAAGGCGTGAGCCCAATGGAGTTCAGGAAGGCTTTGGGCTTGGCCCTGGCAGCTTAGGATTATCGATGGAAATGGTACGGATTTCCGTCACCACCCTCATCTGTAAAAATCATTTTGCAATTACATATGCTCAGGGGCTGAAACGCCGATCAGATGCAGGGTCAGTGCCAAGACATGACGCACCGCATCGCAGGCTGCGAGACGTGCACGGGAGAGCTCCGAATCTACCGGGCGTCCCGGGCTCGGCAGCACCTGGCACACGTTGTAGAAGGCGTGGAAGGCAGCAGCTAGCTCTTCAGCGTAGTGTGTGAGCTTGAATGGGGCACGCTCACGTGCACAGGAAGCCACAAGGCCGGGAAACTCGGAGACCTTACGCGACAAGGCCAGTTCAGCGGGGTCAGTCAGAAGCGACAGGTCGTAATCGCTGCCGATAGCACGCTTTCCCACTTCATCCATGCCCGGCTTCTGTGCCTCTTCAAGTGAGAGGTTGCACGCACGGCGCAGGATGGAGCAGATGCGGGCATGCGCATACTGTACGTAGTACACTGGATTGTCATTGCTGTGCCGTTTGACGGCTTCAATATCAAAGTCGATGGTCTGATTTGAGCTCTTTGAGATCAAAGTGTAGCGCACTGCATCCGGGCCTACCTCGTCCAAGAGCTCCTGCAGGGTGATCATCACGCCTTTGCGCTTTGACATCCTGACCGGTATTCCATCACGCAGCAGGTTTACGAGCTGGCCCAGGAGCACCTCGAACTCACCAGAATATCCCAGGGCCTCACAGACAGCGTTGACACGTGCGATATAGCCGTGGTGATCAGCGCCCCAGACATCGATCACATGGTCCACACGCTGGAACTTGTTGTAGTGGTAGGCAATATCAGAAGCGAAGTAGGTATAGTCTCCGTTTGACTTAATCAGGACGCGGTCCTTATCGTCTCCATACTTGGTGGAACGGAACCACAGTGCCCCGTCGTCGGTCCTATAGAGGCAGCCCATCTTATCGAGCGCGGCAAAAGCACGCTCAACCGCATTGGTACCGTTTGCATCCTTTTTGTAGAGGCTACGCTCAGAGAACCACACATCGAAGGTGCAGTGGGCTTCCTCGCAGGTGTGCTTGATGATTGCGAGCATCTTCTTGTAGCCGCGCTCACGGAATTCCACGACACGCTTGTCGCTCGGGGCATTCACCCACTTATCGCCGTCTTCCTGCGCGAATTCGCGAGCGATATCAATGATGTACGTGCCGCCATAGGCGTTCTCGCCTAAGGTTTTATTGAAGTCATCCATGTAGGGATGGGTCTCAGGGTGCTCATCCTCTTCGTCCTCAACGAATTTGTCGCGGTCAGCACAGAGGATTGTGTAAGTCCCGTCCAGATCAGTGTTGTGATCTTTCTCAATCTGGAAGAGCTGCAGATAACGCTTGGAAAGCGAGCGCCCGAACACGTCCATCTGGGAACCGTGGTCGTTAATGTAGTACTCACGCTCCACCTGGTAGTTGGCGTGTTCCAACACCCGGCACAGGGAATCCCCCAGGGCGACCCAGCGGCCGTGTCCCACATGCAAAGGTCCTACCGGGTTGGCGGATACAAACTCCACCTGCACTTTCTGACCGTGGCCCACATCGCTCTTTCCGAAGTCATTCCCCTGCTCAAGCACCTGGCGGAAGACCTCGTTTTGGGCTCCGGTGGATAGGTAGAAGTTGATGAAGCCCGGGCCCGCAATTTCGACTTTCTTAACTGAGGTATCGTTCTCGAGGTGATTTACGATCGCTTGGGCGATCGCGCGGGGGTTCATATGCGCTGAGCGGGCGGACTTCAGCGCAATCGTGGAGGTCCAATCGCCGTGAGCAGTCTCATTCGGACGCTCTAAGCAGGCGTCAGACGCTTCAAACGCCGGAAGCTCCCCCACTGTCTGTGCCGCTTTCAGGGCATTCAATACGATTTCCGATAGAGACTCACTCATACACGTAGCTCCTTTAAAGCTCCTGTCTCATATTTCATATCTGTACTACTGTAGCAGCTCTACAAAAATATCACCCCATATGCACATGGGGTGATATCAGATGGATTTAACACGAACTCACCGAATCATCTTAGCGTCCAGAATCCCGCTTCTCCCTCTTCGCGAGGTTGCTGCGCAGGGTCGCAAGCCCACGCTCCATGCCCACCGGATAGAGCTGCGGATTCAAGAAACGCTTGATGGACGGATCGAGGTGCATCAGTGCCTCATGGCAGTGCTGCTTAGACTGCTCGATCGTGGTCTGTCCCTCCGGGACTTCCTCACCATCCGCAATAATCTGCTGCATCAGCTCGTGGGACTGCAAGCCGGATACATCATACGTGATATCGTGATCGAGGATATCGACAAGGGTGGTCCGGTCGCCAGTGTCCACGGAGTCGTCCAGGATCATGTCACCATAGGGTACGCCTTCTGTATTCGTGAAGCGCAGAATGTGCTGGATGCCCGGGATCGTGCGCTTGTACGTCATCTCAGACAGCTTAATGACCGGCGTCCAGGCAGCATCACCCTTCGCCTTTGTCGCGGAAAGCTTGTAGACGCCGCCGAGTGAGGGCTGCGGATCGCAGGTCGCGAGCTTGGTGCCAACGCCGAAGGAATCGAGCGGAGCACCCTGGGCAAAGAGCGACTGGATCGTGTACTCGTCGAGGTCGTTGGAGGCGGAGATCTTCACATATGGAAGTCCTGCGTTGTCAAACTGCTTGCGGGCATACTTGGAGAGCTTTGCCAAGTCGCCGGAGTCGATGCGGATTGCGGCGAGCTTCTCGCCGCGCGCCTCCATCTCTTTGGCGACGGTGACTGCATTAGCAACACCCTTCTTTACGTCGTAGGTGTCGACAAGCAGTACACAGTTCTTCGGGCTCGACTTTGCGAAGGCGCGGAACGCCTCAAGCTCAGACGGGAATGCCATGACCCACGAATGGGCATGGGTGCCGAAGACCGGGATCCCGTAGATCTTACCGGCCAAAACATTGGAGGTTGAAGCCACGCCGGCAATATAGGAGGCACGCGCTACCGCAAGGCCACCATCCGGGCCCTGTGCGCGACGCAAGCCGAAGTCAGAAATCGTGTGACCCTCTGCTGCCTGTACGACGCGGGCGGTCTTGGTAGCGACCAACGTCTGGAAGTTCACGAGGTTCAAAAGCGCCGTCTCAAGCAGCTGACAGTCGATAATCGGGCCCTCAACCCTCACCATCGGCTCACGCGGAAAGATGATATCGCCTTCAGGCACTGCCCAGATATCGACATCCAGTGAGAAGTCCTCAAGGTAGTCGATAAACTCCTTTTTAAACATCGAACCCCCGCCCGGCGCCTTAATGGAGCGCAGATACGCGATAGAATCCTTGCTGAAACGGAAATTCTTTACCAGATCAGCGATCTGACCCATACCGCAGGCGATCGCATAACCACCGTTAAATGGGTTCTTTCTGAAGAAGACATTGAAGCAGGCCCAGGTATCCTTGAGTCCGGATTCCCAGAATCCCTGTGCCATCGTCAATTCGTAAAGATCGGTGTTGAGTGCTACGTCCTGCGGATCTGTCCTGTCCGTCAGTGCCATGTGAGCTACCTCTTTTCTGGTAGGTGGGTGTGCAAAATCTACACACTTAGACCATAATAACATGTAAAACGTTAAACCTGAAAGGATTTGCTCTATTTATACGTCTTAGCTGAAAATAGTCGAGAGAATAAAGACGACTGCGATAATGATGACCGCGGCAATGACCATTTTCTGACCGGGCGGCATCTTGAGGTCGTCCTCGTCAGGCTCCATCAGCTTACGTCCGCGCTCTTTCTCCTCTGCGATACGCTTGTCGAGCTCCAC
The DNA here is from genome assembly GCF_018128285.1 of Atopobium sp. oral taxon 416. Taxonomy (NCBI): domain Bacteria; kingdom Bacillati; phylum Actinomycetota; class Coriobacteriia; order Coriobacteriales; family Atopobiaceae; genus Atopobium; species Atopobium sp. oral taxon 416. Next base: position 1,540,838 of record NZ_CP072380.1, on the reverse strand, counting down.
ATTGCGCTCGGCGTCGACTTTCTCTTCACGCAGCCGGTTGAGCTCCGCGCGCTCTTGCTGAGCTTGCTGCTTCTGCTGTGCCTGTGCCTTCTCACGCCTCAGCTCTTCAAGCTCGGCGCGTTCGTCGGGGCTCAGACCCCCTTGATCTTTGTTGTCAGCCATAGATTGCATCCCTAGCCTCTCGTGGTATCGCTGAGTTTATCTTATTTGATCTTCAGTTCCGGCCCGTCGACGCCGGTAGCGTCAAAAGCTGGAATGAAGCTCTCTGACACGGTACCCCCTTGCTGCCACCACATACGGTCAATCCCTAAATCGTCGGCGTGATCGAGTACTTTTTCATACTCTTCCGAACCCAGTGCATGGCTCAGAGCGCCGCCGCGCTTTCTGCAGCGCTCATTGGGGGTGTATTGGTTCATAATGGAATAGTCAACTTTGTTGCCACACACCTGAAAGACGGTATCGAGGACTCTCATAGAGTCATCGATGTGTGTGGGTAACACGAGGTGGCGCACGATGATGCCTCGGAGCATCCGGCCCGAGTCCTCGAGCTTTCTGACGCCTTTGGCCTCGGTTGCCGCATACATGTGCTTCAACGCCTCAAGCGCAACTGCAGGATAGTTACGCGCACCGGAGAGCTTCTGTGCCAGCTCTGGGGAAGCGTATTTGAAATCGGTGAGCCAGATATCGATATCCGGGGCCATCGCATCGACGAGCTCCGGCAGCTCGTAGCCTGAGGTATTGGCAACGATTGGCAGCTTGAGTCCGGCTTCTTTGGCTAACATAAGCGCTTCATGTACCTGCGGAGCAAAGTGGAAGGGCGTCACCAGATTGATATTGAGCGCCCCTTGGTCCTTGAGCTCGAGCATGATCTTGGCCAGGCGTCTGACCGTGATCGGATGGCCTAAGTTCCCGTGGGAAATGTTGTCGTTTTGGCAGAAGACGCAGCGCAGCGGGCAGCCACTGAAAAAGATCGCCCCGGAGCCTTTGGTCCCAGAAAGCGGAGGTTCCTCCCAAAAGTGCAGCGCGGCGCGGGCTACATAGAGCTGACCGGTCTCCCCACAGAAGCCCCGCTGCCCTGAGAGCCGATCTGCCTTGCATCGTCTTGGGCATAGCTCACAGGCTCGATAGAGTTTCTCGCTGATCTTCACGCTCACTTGCCTCATATCCGTCTATATATCAATGCCCGAACGCTCAAATACAAGCATTCGGGCATCAAAGATTCTATGGTGGAGATGAAGGGATTCGAACCCTCGGCCTCTGCCTTGCGAAGGCAGCGCTCTCCCAGCTGAGCTACATCCCCGTTGGAACAACAGCATATATTTTTGCAAGAATGGCGGAAGCTGTCAACTCCTGATATCCATTGCACCATTTATCTAGGGAAACGATGATTAATGCCCCATAACGTGTCAGAGGGGACTGACCACACGACTTTTCGCGGCCGGCATGTGGGAAAGGCAGGGAAGGATGCTCATCCAGCACGTGCAGAAGCCACCGTCCTGCCCCATGCACCGCAAGAAGGCTCCAAGACAGATCAAACGACGCTGAGAGCCGGGAGGTGCAGCCTGCCGGCAGAGATGCACATGGCGAGGTTTGCAAGGGCGAGAAAGACTCGAGCATACAGGAGGTCTTCTCTATCCCCTAGTAGCGCTTCCTTAAGGGGTAGAAGCGCCGCTTCACGATAAGGAAGGGATGCTCTACCTTTGAGCGGCCGCATGCCTTCCTGGACTCTATGCCCTTCTCGGTAAAGAGTGCACAGGCAAGGCCCTCTCTAGTCGAAGGCTTCCTTAGCAACGCTTTAGCGCATAGATGAGAGGTGTGGGTCTTTATGCGTCCTTAAGGGCGCTTCGCTATACCTATATAGCCTAAAGTCTGCGCAGCAAAACCTATCATCTTCCCTTACGAGTGTGTGTGCCACAGGATATGTCAGATACATTCTAAGCGATCGTCTCCACACCATGCACAAGGCTACCTCCGACGTCTACGCCGATATGCGCCTTGTATCCGATACGCCAGGCTCCCCCTTTCTTGGACTGGTGCGCTTTAAGGGTTACGTGCGTGGTCCTTGTTCTTCGTTAAGCTTAAGGCCCAGGTGAAGGTCGCATCCACCATGGAGCCGCCCCGCGCCGTGGTCCCTGCCTTCTCGAGCTTCTGAGTCCAGGTGCAAAGCACAAGCTTTGCCGAACTCCTCTCGCTTTAAGGCTATGACGGAATTTCGCAAGTGTCGTTGCATCTGGCACCTGCGCCTGCATGAGATCTGCGTGCACAGAAGTGCTACCAGGAGTGACAATCCAGGATAGCATCTTTAAGTTCCCTCATCTTAAGAGAGCAAACATAACCTAAAGCAGGATACATCCTAAAGCATCGTCTTTGCAGCGCGCACATGCCTGACAAGAGCCTGTCTGTGGTAGCTGGTATCTACCAGTGCAATCCAGCTATCCCACACAACGATTGTATCCATCTGCTCCAGGTGTGCCTCTCGCCGGGTCTTTCTCCTAAGACCTTAGGATGTAAGGTCTTCAAAGCTCATCTGGCCGCTCATATCTGTCTTTTGGATATGCTGGAATACGTTGCTGTAATTATAACATATCCGCAGGCAGATAGGCATGGATGTGCCAGCGCAGGATGACCTGCACGTTGGTCTTGCCGTACTTCTCCCCCAGCTTTGTGAAAGTGTCCTCGCCTATCAGGTCGCTTGCGCCGTGGCCGAGCGGATACCACGACTCGGTCACCGTGCCGTAGGGCGCGATGCGCTGCCTCAGCTCCGTCTGCTGCCAGTACAGGTAGCACTCCACGTCACGAATGTCTGTGCCACGATCTACCCCTCCTGAAAATCGCCCATCGTGTTCTTAAGCAACTCGCGTTGCCTTTCGTGACTTAAGTATAGACGGGACCGGACCAGCCGGAAATGGTCGGTGTTCCCGCAAGAGTGGGTTAGGCAACCAACCTCCCAGAAGGGTTGCGGAAAACTGCCTTCCCGCCAGCGATGCAGACCGGTATGCGGCTCTTCTCCGCGGGGCCTGCCTGTCCAGGCGAGAAGAGCAGCGCGCCGTGGTTGGAATGCTACCGGTACAGATCGTCGGCGTCCACGAAGAGCCAGCCCGCGCCAAGGCCGTCGCGAAGCCCGGCGTCCACAGGGTTGCGCGAGAAGAGGCAGTACGTGGTGGAATCGTAATCCCCCAGCAGGCCTGCCCGGTGCACGAGGTTCTGCGCGGCGCGCGCCTCGTCGAACTTCCTGCGCCACTTGCACTCCCCCACCAGCAGCTCGCTGCGGCGATCGCTCGACGCCACGACGTCTATGTCGGTCTGCTCCCGCGCGGACGGGTCCGTGCCCCACCACGAGCCAAAGCGGACGGGCCGCAGCGGTAGCGCGCCGTGCTTTGCCTGCCACACGACCCACTTGAGGCAGATGTCCTCGAACCAGTGGCCCACGTAGGTGGGAATGTCGTCGCTCTGGGGCAGCTCGCGAGCCACAAGCTCGCCGGCGTCCATCTCGACGGACGCGACCTCGGGCTGTACGAAGCGATACCAGAACGCGAATGCCGGCTCGCAGATGCGGTAGATACCCCGCCTTGACCTCGAGAGGTCCTCCCCAAACGGCACGCGCTTCTCCACGAGGCGCATCGAGACGAGCGTCCGCAGGTACTTGGCGAGGGATGTGCGCTTCTCGCCTATGCGGTTGGCAATCTCCTGCGGCTTGTTCGCCCCAGCCGCGATGGCGTCCAGGATCGATGAGCTGTAATCTTTTGGTGGACAGTGGGATTCAGGGACTAACAACAGATATGCTCTGTCCAGATACCCACCTACCAACACCAGCAGATTGAAGAGATGAGATGTCGCTAAGCGCAAGCGAGATAGAGAAGGCAAAGTCCCGCACGAAGCCGGAAACACCCAGGCACTACACTGAAGGAGTATTGCCTCGAGGCTATCGACTACTACAGGAAGGCACGTAAGGCCAACCCGAAAAAGAGCATCAGAGGATGCACCGCGAAGCTTAAGGATCAACGACAAGACCCTAAACGACTGGATCATCAAGCACTCAAAGACCAAAAGGGTGACCCAGGAAAGGACCGAGGAGCACAAGCAGCTCGACGCAGTGAACAGGCGCATGCACGAGCTCGAAAGCGAAAATAAGTTCCTAAAAAGAGGCAGCCTTCTTCGCCGGAAGCCTCTGTTGAAGGACAGGTTTTAGCTCATGCTGGAGAAGAGGGCAACCTACAGCGTCTCGATGATGGAGCGCGTACTGGAGGTGAGCAGGGCTCACTTCTACAGATGGCTCAAGGCCAAAGGCGGTGAGGACCTATGGGGTCCTATCAAGGAAGCCATCTGCGCGATATGGGAGGAAAGCGACAGGCGCTTTAGCTTTTGCTAGGTCTGATCCAAGCTCACAGGAGATCCAAAGTTACGCAAAATTTACAGGCACGACCCGCTACCGCGTGCGAAGGTGCATGGCTAAGCTTGGGCATCTGCGGCATCTGATCCAATGCCTCCAAGAGAACGACGCTGCCCGACCCGCATACCCCCGAGCGCCCCGACCTCACCCGGCGCGGCTTTTCGTGTCCTGTTCCGACAGCCAAGCTCGTGGGCGATATAACCTATCGCAGGACCACGGCAGGCTTTATATATCTCGCCGTCGCACACGATCTGTGCACACACATGGTGGTGGGCTGAAGCATACAGGACAACATGAGAGCAGGGCTTGTCGTCTTTGCCCTGAAGATGGCATATTCGCGCGGATACGTGGCCGGAGGGGCCATATTCTAAGCAGCCCAGGCAGCCAGTACATAAGCTCAAAGCTGACCGCCTGCTCAGCCGCACACGACGTGAGGCTCTTCGTGGGAAGAACCGGAAGCTGCCACGACAATACGGTCGCCGAATCGCTTTTCGCCACGCTCAAAAACGAGTGGTACTACCATAAGCGCCTCTTAGATGCATCCACGACCAAGCACAAGGCACACGAGTTTAATCGAGTCATACTACAACCGCTTCCGCCCGCATAAGTCCATAGGAGATCGCGTGCCCGCAGAGGTGATGCAGGAGTTCTTCGAGCGTTTCGAGAGAGGCCTTGCGTACGATCCAAAGGTGATGCAGACCGCATAAAAAATCTGGGATTCCTCTGTCCATTATATTGACAGGGCTCAATGCTGTTTGTGGATGCCGACGCGCGCGGCACCGGCATCGGCATCGGCTCGGCGCTGCTGCGCCACGCGACGGGCGCCTGGGGCGTGCGCGAGCTCACGGTGAACGAGTAGAACCCGCAGGCCGTGAGATTCTACGAGCACGTGGGGTTCGTGACGTTCGGTCGCAGCCGGACCGACGGTGCCGGTGAGCCGTTCCCGCTGCTCCGCATGCGGCTGCAGAGGCCGTCGCAGGCCAACGACGAGCCGAACGCCGAAAGTGCCACCGCCATCGCGGAGGGCAACGCGTTCCTGGCGTCCGGAAAGCCGGGACGCTTTGCGGACGCCCATAGCCTCATCGAGTCGGCAATGGAGCAATGCCCAGGAGGTCCGATGGCTGGCTGAGCACGTACTTCTCGCCCCCGTAGGGATGCTGGGCACCCCAACTCGCCAAGGCAAAGTCGACACCGGCAGCCGTGGCGCATCGCAGGTCGTACTCAGAGTCGCCAACGTACAGGGCCTCGCCGCGCGCGGCGCCGGTGCGGCGCAGGTACTCGAGCAGCGGGTCGGGGTCGGGCTTGTGGCGCCGCGTATCCTCCACCAGGATGATCTGGTCAAACAGGGCGTCCATGCCGAACGGCGATATCTGCTGGGCGTACTCCCCGCGGGCGCGCGAGCTCACTACACCGGCGTGCACGCCACGGCGCCGCAGCTCCCTTATGGTGTCGACCATGCCGGGAAACGGCCTGCTCGAGCCAGACTCCATCGTCTCGAGCTGCTCCCAGCGCCTGCAGACGGCGTCTGAGTGGTCCGCCCCAAGCCGCCGCAGCGCGTCGACCCCCGGTATGCCAAGGGAGAAGCGCAGGTCATCCAGGTCGTAACGCCTGCCCGTGAGCTCGAGCATCAGGCGCTGCAGTGACACGAGGTTCGCACGCTCCGTGTCCACGAGCGTCCCGTCCACGTCGAACACGACGTGCCTGTATCGCCTATCTGCGGTGTCCATCGGGCCCTCCTCCGTTTCCCCGTGGCGACGTCGGTCGCCTGTCCGACCCTATCTTAGGCGTACCCGCCTTTACCCGCACTGGCGCAACGCGCGAGCGCGGGGATGCGTGCCCCTGCGCCCCGACATCGCCCGCCAGAGGAGGCAGTCCCGTCGCAGGATCTCTAGAGTTCCTCCCCATTCGTCTCGATTACGTGCTTGTACCAAAAGAAGCTGTCCTTGCACGAGCGGTGGAGGTTCCCCTCGCCCCTGTTGTTCTTGTTGGCGTACACAAAGCCATAGCGCTTGTCCATCTCGCCCGTTCTCGCGGAGACAAGGTCGATGCAGCCCCAGGGCGTGTAGCCGAGCACGTCCACACCGTCCTCGTCCACAGCAAGCTTCAGCTGTTCGATGTGCTCGCGTAGGTAGTCAATTCGGTACTGTTCGTGAATTTCGCCGTCAGCCTCGACTTTGTCGTAGGCACCCAATCCATTCTCGACCACGAAGAGCGGAAGGCCATAGCGGTCCGTGAGCCAGCTGAGCGAGTAGCGAAGCCCCACGGGATCGACCTCCCAGCCCCGGTCGGAAGCGCTGAGATAGGGATTGCGGACCACGTCCTTCCACTCGCGGAAGTCGTAGTGCGAGTTGTCCTCATCCCACTTGATTGCCTTGCTCATGTGGTAGGACAGGCCGATGTAGTCTACGGTTCCCTCTGTCAGATGCTTCAGGTCGTCATCGGTCACATCCATCTCCCAGCCACGGCGCTGCCACAGAGCGCGGATATTGGACGGATAGGCGCCCAGCGCATGGACATCGGCGTAATAGAAACGCTTCTCCATCGCCTTGTGGGCAAGAAGGATGTCCTGCGGACGGCAGCTGGCAGGATAGATGGGAACCATTGCGATCATGCAGCCGATCTGGAAGCGCGGATTGATGGCGTGGCCTATCGCCACGGCCTTCGCAGAGGCGACGAGCTCGTAGTGGGCAGCCTGGTACATCAGGCGCTCAGAGTCCTCCCCATCCTTCGCCACGATGCCCGAATCGGTGAGCAGCGCAAACTCATCATGGTAGTTTGCCTGGTTGTTGATCTCGTTGAAGGTCGATCCGGTAGGTGACCTTGTCGCGGTAGCGCTCAAAGCATACCGTGGCAAAGCGCACGAAGAGGTCTATGAGCTTGCGACTACGCTACCCCCCATATCTTTCGACAAGGGCAAGCGGCATCCCGAAGTGCGAGAACGTCACGACGGGTTGTATGCCATAAGCCTAGCAGCAGTCAAACAGGTCGTTGTAGAATGTAAGGCCCTCCTCATTGGGAACAGCATCGTCTCCTGCAGGAAAGATTCTCGACCATGCAATCGATGTGTGGAAACACTTGAAGCCCATCTCGGCAAAGAGCTCGATGTCCTCACGGTAGCGATGATAGAGATCTATACCATCGTGGTTGGGATAGCTCTCCCCTTCCAGGACCGTGCCAGTAAAGCGTATGCGCATCCCCTGCCGTCTCTGCATCCATGATGCTCGGGCCCTTGCCACCCTCGCGCTAGGCACCCTCGAGTTGGTGGACGGCGACGGCGCCTTCCTACAGGAAGCCATCCCTCAGCATGGGCTGCCGTCCTCCCCCAGCTTTGCCTCCAGGGCATGGATGCGGCGGTACAGGGCTATGGCTTGCTGGGCCATGACCTTAAACGTCTCAGTGGAAACCATCTGATCCTCAGCATGCACCAGAAGGATCGAGATAGGGGTATGCTCGCCAGCTGCCTCCTTCTGGATCATCTCCGTGTGGGGTGCATGGCCTTTGATGAGAGCCTCGTCTGCATCCTTGATGCACTTCTCCGCAGCGTCGAAGTTGCCGTTACTTGCCTCCTGTACTGCCTGCATGTATAGGGATTTCGCGGCTCCTGCAGCTGTGATGAGCGAGAAGCACGTGAGCTCCATTTCCTCGTCTGTCATATGCGAGATTCCCGTCTTGTTCCGTGTTGCGTGTCGAAGGCGGGGCTGCCAGCACACCAGGCAGCCCCGCGGCGTTCATGCCAGCTGCCTCGCTATTCTGCAGCCTGCTCCTCCTCGCCTGCCTGCTCCTGTGCAAGGCACTGCTTGTCCATGAGCTTCGCGAAGGGAAGGTAAGTGAAGAAGCTCATCACGAGGACTGCAGTTTGAAGCAGCGCTGTCCTCCAGCCGCCTACGAGGAAGCCCGAGATGATGGCAGGTGTTGTCCACGGAACGATGACGCCACTATAGAGCGGGCACAGTCCGGAAGCGAGAGCAGCATACTCGATGAGGCCGGACAGGACCGGAGTCACGATGAAGGGCACTGCCATGAGCGGGTTAAGAACTATGGGCAGACCGAAGAGGACAGGCTCGTTCACGTTGAAGATGCCAGGGACGATAGCAAGCCTTCCGAGGTCCTTCATCTGCTTGGACTTGGCAAAGACGAGCATGAAAACTACAAGTCCGATGGTGATGCCAGAGCCGGTGACGGTCATGAACTGGTCGAGGAACTGCTTTGTCACGATATGGCCGCCATTTGCAATGGTGAGCGCCATGCCGGAATCGATGATGGCCTGGTTCTCTGCAGAGTTTGCAAGAAGCATGGGACCCATGATGCCGTCGCCGATGATAGTGGCGCCATGGATGCCGAAGAGCCAGAAGAACGGAATCATGACGCCCATCGTGATGACGCCGCCCAGCGAATCGGTCATGCCCTGAAGCGGCATGGAGAGATACGTATAGATCATCTGGATAGGAGTGCCGCCGAGCAGACCCACGCACAGGGCATAGATGACGCCGGCACCGGTGATGATGACGAAGCCGGGGATGAGGGAGGTGAAGGCATTGGCAACGCCTTCAGGGACGCCTGCGGGCATCTTGATGGTGATGTCCTTCTTCATGAAGAAGGAATAGATCCAGCCGACGAGTAGGCCGGCAACGATGGCACCGATCATGCCTTTGCCGCCTGTCCAGCCTTTGAGGATCACACCGACCGACTTGGTGGGGTTGACAAGCAGCGCAGAATCGACCGAGCCGGGCTGCAGGACGAAGAAGGTGCAGGCAGAGATGATGCCTGCAGGAAGGCCGGCATATCCCTCATTCTTGACGTAGGTATAGGCAATGCCGACAGCAGCGATGATGCCGATGACGCCGAACGTGGAATCGCTCAGCTGGGAGCAGACCGCTGCAATGCCTGTGGCCTTGAGCCAGTCTGTCACAGATGCGACTGGGAAGTTGCCGATGAGCATAAACAGAGCGCCGACCATGATCATGGGCATCGCGTACATGATGCCGTCTTTGAGTGCCCGCATCGCCTTCGTATTGACGAAGCGCATGATGCCTGGCACTACCTTTTCGTTGAGAAACTCTCCCATTGTCCGATCTCCCCTATTGTTGGACCCAATCCGCACGTTCTTACAGCTATTTCTTCGCGAGCCTGCGTGCGAACTTTAGGACCCCTTCGCCGTTGCAGATACCGTAGTCATGCATGGGCACGACATCCATGGGAACGCCTTCGGCCTGTGCGACCTTCGCAAGCTGAGCCTTCATGTATGCCACCTGGGGTCCGAGGAGCGCGACATCGACGCCCTTGATCCTCTGGTCGAATTCGCTGACCGGATAGGCCACGATATCGACGCCGATTCCCTGCGACACGGCCGCCTCGCGCATTTTGTTCACGAGAAGGCTTGTTGACATTCCCTGGTTACAGAAGAGACGAATACGAAGCACAGCAATCTCCTTTCCTTGTCCGTAGGCCCTGCACCTGCGGCACCTTTCCGTCACTGTCTTAAGATTAGGAAGAGAGAGTCGTGAACTCCATCGCGTCTATTTCCGGCAACTTCCGGAAATAGACGGAAATGCGGCAGGCAGAACCCGCCGCTCGCGGTTTCTGCACTGCCGCTAGGCGGTCGCAACGCTGTAAGTTACCGGATTTGGATGATAGCCAGATTTGATAGCCTCAGGAACCCAGAAGTGTGCGGAACATCTCGTATGTCGGATTCTGGGCAAGGTGCCCTATGGCCTTTGCGTCGAAGGCAAAGCGGGCAAGCGTCTCGTTTAGTACGCGGCGGCGGTCATCCCCTTCGTCAGTACGTCCCATCGATACCAGAATGGCAACTCTGATACTATCATTGTGCCACTCGACAGGACAGGGCAACACTGCCACATAGGCAAAGGTCGCGTCGCTCGCAATGCCATAGGGGTGCGGCAGGGCAACTCCTGTGCCAAGAGATACCTGAATAACCTTCTCGCGGGCAAAGACAAGCTCGGTGAAGTCCTCATCAACACTCTCATGGGCGCAGATACGGCGGCACATCTCCTCGAGAACGCCCTCCCGTGTGGTGGCAAAGACGTCCGTCAGGAAGCGCTCTGGCCCGACGAATGCATCCACGACATCGAGCGTGACATCGCCTCTCAGCATATCCTCCACGCGATGGGCATCGACATCGTCGAGAAACGGCCCTATCTGCAGAACCGGCTTGGGCACGGGGACCATGATGGGAAACGTCGTGAAGACGAAGTCGACCTTGCTGAAGTCATACGTCTCGAGGCCGAACCGATCGCAGAGATAGATCTTGCCGATATGGCTGCCAAGGCATTGCTCGAGGCGGCTCCTGAGCAGCGCTGACGAACTTCTTCCCAGATCAGATACGATGAGGACATCATGCTTCTTAATAAGCCTGCCACGCTCCAGTCCCAGTTGTAGGATGATGGCAATGTAGCCCAGCTCGTCCTCGGGAATGGACTCGCCTCCGAAGTGGCGGCGCAGCACCTCGCCGGCAATGATTGCCATCTGGCACGCTAGCGGATAGTTCCGCTTGATCTCGCCCAGGAGCGGGTTGTGGGCACGTATGCCATACCTCAGCCTTATCGCCATTGGTGCCAGATGCTGATTCAGCTGCATCCTCAGGTCGAAGTTGTCGAGCAGGTTGATGCCGCACTCATCCGTGAGCAGGCGGAGTATCTCCACGGTGAGCCGGTCGCAACGCTCGTTGATAACGAAGTTCGAGCCGTTCCTGCCGCCGAAGCTGGCAATGCGGGAGCCTTCGAGATAAAGCTCGAGATAGCGCCTCTCGTCTGAGAGGACCCGCTCTCCGCAGAGGGCGTCTGTGAGGTCCATCGCATCCAGGAGCCGTCCTGCGACTTCGTGCACACGTCCATCGACTTCCGGAATATCGTCGTTCTCCAGCTTGAGCGTGAAGCCTGCGAGCACCCGGCTCCTGGCAACGACACAGTAGTCCATCAGGCTCTCGAAAGAGAACTCCGTGAGCGGCAGATCGTACTCAGCAAGAAGACCCCTCGCCGTCCGTACCAGGCGTGCCAGAAACGTCCGGACATCATGCCCCAGCTCGGCTGGATAGATCTGCTCACGCACATAGCGTTCGGCAATAAGCCGGCGCATGTTCGTCTCGTCGCCTATCACGCGCATGCCGTGATTGGGCCTGCGGCCGAGCTTCAAGTCATACTGGGCGTATATCTCCTCCGCCGCCCTGAGACACGAGGAAAGCGTGGAACCCGAGATATAGAAGACATTGCAGAGGTCCTGGGCCTTCACGTAGTCCATGAGATAGAGCATGCCCACAATCAGATAGTCCGTGCGTTCACGTGCGCTCTGCGGGGCGCTGTCACCTGCAAGGGCAGACTTTGCCAGATAGGCATCGAAAGCATCTTTGTCGTCCACATGCAGCCGGTAGCCGCAGCGCGGCTGCGACACTATGCGGGCTCCATGCCCTTCAAGCATGCCGTTCAGCTCATGGATATACGTGCGCACCGTCTTCTCCGAGCGGCCTATCTGGACAGCAAGCTGCTGCGCTGTTGACCACTCATCTGTCTTGAGCAGTCCGAGAAGGTGGCGCAAACGAATACTGCTCATGCATCCTCACCCCCATGAATTCCTGCGCCCTCAGTCTAAATGAAATGCACCTGAAATATGAAGAAGTCTCCCGAGCGTCAAGCAGAAGGACGAGCAGGAAGGTACGCGGACTCTGCGGTGGCCCAGGCATGAAACCTTCTCACTGCATTCCACAGGACTTTCCGGCTGGCCCCTGTATGCGCGTACAGGCCGCGCAACCTTTCGCTCCAAGGCAGAGATGCCACGCTGCACCTATAAAAACGGCTTGCCAGTTCAACGCCGCTGCCCCATGACGGAACAGCGGCATCCTCCTGAGGCACCGCTCCGGGGACGTAGCGCCTGAGGTAGCTCACCGCAGAGTCCGCAGTTGCAGCAGCCATTGCAGATGAGATGGCTCCCACAGGACATGCACCTGCTTCTATAGCGTGGCTGATACAGATACTCAGCTGAGATCGAAAGACCCAGAGGATCGGTTAGGTGCCACCTCAGGGGTGCGCCCGTGCGCTCGACACCTGAGCGATACGCCTGCTGGGCCTGCACGGATTTCCTGGGGATGCGGTACTCGCGCTCTCCAACGACAAGGCGAGCGCCTGTCTCGATGAAGGCGAATGTGACGTCGTGCGTGCGGCACTGCGCGGAAAGCCACTGCACCCAGGAGAAGTGGCACGGGCGCGAGTCATCGTAGTTCTCGCCCCCGCACTTGACCCCCTCGATACCACAGCGGCGCACCGTAAGCCCGTCGAGAGTCTTGTATGAACAGCCAGCTGCGCTTGTGTCTCTGGCCTGGTTGCCAGCGTAAAGGTAGCGCTCGATGTCTACCGACCCGATGAACGGTGCACACATGATGCCCTTGTGGGCGGCCGGTGTAGCCAGGAGCAGCGGGATGCGCTTGTCGGCACGACGCGGGTTCTTGCAGGTGACGTTGAGCATCACGTTGTCCCAGCCTTGGTCCCAGTCGGCGAGCAGACACTCCACCATGCACTCAGGCCGCTTGGTCAGCAGGAAGAACTTCACGTCGGCGTGCGCGTGGATGACGTTCCACGCTTCCTCTCGCCATGGGTCGGCCTCCGGGACGAAGAAGTCGGAGCTCATGCACACGCGGATGAGTTCACCGTTGCGCACCTTGTACGCGCCCGAGCGGTCGCGCTGCAGTGGATAGTCGAACGTAGTCTTGTTGCGCCGCACCACGCCGCCATCCAGACCGCGGGCCTTGTCCATGGAGAACATGTAGCATCGCGCGCAGCCCTCGCTAATCTTAGTGTAGCCATGTCAGGGTTCCAGATGTCGTGCATTTTCGTCTTTGTGTTGTGGGGTTGTACGAGGACCAATCTTAGCAATAGGGATACACTAATGCAAACGTATGTTCGCTTTTTTTGAACGCTAGGGAAACGATGATTAATTCGCCTCGATGAGGTAGCTGGAGCCACACGCTGTATGACATCGGCTCAAAATGTCTCGAACCATACAGTTCCCATACCCACATAGATGCCTATCTGTCTTCTGGATATGGTATAGCTACATCCACACATTCCTGCATATCCAAAAGGCAGATATGGACAGCCAGATGAGCTTTGAAGACCTTAAATCCTAAGGTCTGAGGAGAAAGACCCGGCGAGAGGCACACCTGGAGCAGATGGATGTAATCGTTGTGTGGGACAGCTGGATTGTTCTGGTAGATACCAGCTACCACAGACAGGCTCTTGTCAGGCATGTGCGCGCTGTAAAGACGATGCTTTAGGATGTATCCTGCTTTAGGTTATGTTTGCTCTCTTAAGATGAGGGAACTTAAAGATGCTATCCTGGATTGCCACTCCTGGTAGCACTTCTGTGCACGTAGACCTCATGCAGGCGCAGGTGCCAGATGCAACGACACTTGCGAAATTCCGTCATAGCCTTAAAGCGAGAGGAGTTCGGCAAAGCTTGTGCTTTGCACCTGGACTCAGAAGCTCGAGAAGGCAGGGACCACGGCGCGGGGCGGCTCCATGGTGGATGCGACCTTCACCTGGGCCTTAAGCTTAACGAAGAACAAGGACCACGCACGTAACCCTTAAAGCGCACCAGTCCAAGAAAGGGGGAGCCTGGCGTATCGGATACAAGGCGCATATCGGCGTAGACGTCGGAGGTAGCCTTGTGCATGGTGTGGAGACGATCGCTTAGAATGTATCTGACATATCCTGTGGCACATGCACTCGTAAGGGAAGATGACAGGTTTTTCTGCGCAGACTTTAGGCTATATAGGTATAGCGAAGCGCCCTTAAGGACGCATAAAGACCCACACCTCCCATCTATGCGCTAAAGCATTGCTAAGGAAACCTTCGACTAGAGAGGGCCTTGCCTGTGCACTCTTCTCCGATAAGGGCATCGAGTCCAGGAAGGCATGCGGCCGCTCAAAGGTAGAGCATCCCTTCCTCATCGTGAAGCGGCGCTTCGACCCCTTAAGGAAACGCTACAGGGGGATAGAGAAGACCTCCTGTATGCTCAATGTCTGCCTCGCCCTTGCAAACCTTACCCATGTGCATCTCTGCCGGCAGGCTGCACCTCCCGGCTCCCAGCGTCGCTTGATCTGTCTTGGAGCCTTTTTGCCGAATGCGGTGCATGGGGCAGGACAGATGTAAGGATGGCGACTCCTGCACGTGCTGGATGAGCATCCTTCCCTGCCTTTCCCGCATACCGGCTGCGAAAAATCGTGTGGTCGGTCCCCTCTAACACGTTATGGGACATTAATCATCGTTTCCCTAGAATGCCGCCCCCTACGAGACGTTCATGAACCCACCTTCCTAAGGTGGGTGTCCTCGACGCCTGTTCCAGCTTCCTTAACACCGAAGGATACCTGTACTAGGTACGAGATATGGACTCCCTATAAATGCTTGTCGGTTCACCCAGTTTGTGTCGCAGGAGGTCGGCACCTCCAATATAGGAAGTACTGCCCACAAAATACAGTCTTGACTTGCTGTAAAGATGCCGCACAATTGAATGTTAGAGGCTGTTTTTGGACAGGTGGGAGTATGTATGTGTACACTCTACACCGCCTTTCCACCTTATTTTTCTTTTGCCTTACTTTTCGTTATTATTTAATCTGACTGTGTGTGATGAATTGTAGATAAAAACGCTGGAGGATATACGTGCACATTCAACATTGGCTACCGTACTTTATCCTCTTTGCTGCCGCATGTATCACCGCACTTCTGGTTACCCCGCTCGCAAGCAAAATCGCCTGGAAAGTCGATGCGGTTGATCGCCCTGAAGCGCGTCGAATCAACACCAAGCCGATCCCCCGCATGGGTGGTATCGCGATCTTCGTGGCGCTCCTCGTCACCTACATCATGCTTTTCTCGGGCCTGAAGTCTTTTCAGCTCCCCTTAACGCTGATGCCGCCACGGCAATTCTCCGTCGACTATCAGATCTTGGGGCTTGCGGTCGTGGTGATCTTCGTAACGGGCCTCCTCGACGACAAATTTACCTTGAAACCCCACCAGAAGCTGATCGGCCAGATTCTGGCCGGCATCATCGCTGCCGCCTCCGGCCTCGTCCTCGGTTCCATCATCAACCCCTTCACGGGTAAGATCATGAGTTTGGGGCTCTGGACCTATCCGATCACGGTGCTCTATTTGGTCGCCTACACTAACATCATCAACCTCATCGACGGTTTAGACGGTCTCGCCTCCGGCATCGGCATGATCTCGTCCCTCACAATGTTCATCCTCGCCTTTGGCGCGCGGCGCTTCGATGCGGCGGCTTTGGCAATCTCGCTAGCGGGTGCCTGCCTGGGCTTCCTGCGCTACAATTTCCATCCGGCCTCGATTTTCTTAGGTGATTCGGGCTCGATGCTCATCGGCTTTATGCTGGGCACCATCTCGCTTCTGAACGTCACGCGTATCGCGGGCCTCACGACGATCATTATCCCGCTTGTGGTGGCGGGGATCCCGATCATGGACACCTTCTCTGCGATCATCCGCCGCCTCAGAGGCCACGTGAGTATCTCACAAGCGGATCGTGGGCATATCCACCACCGCCTCATCGCGGAAGGCTACGATCAGCGGCAGGCGGTCCTTGTGATGTACGCCTGGACGATCGTCTTGTGCATCGGAGCGTACGTGATGACACAAGTGGAGATGAGACCCCGTATCGTGATCTTTATCGTCCTGATCATCGTCTCTTTCTTCTTCGGGAAACACCTGCGCCTCTTTGAGCCGGTGCTCCTCCACCACCAGGACCCCAAGACCGGCACCGACAAGCTGATCACGCCGGACGACCCCGCTTTCAAGGAGGAAGAGGAAAAGATTGAGCACGAGACCCCGCTGCACCACTAAAATAAGCGATACTAAAACGGTAAATACCGCCCACTACACACGACCGATATACGACAATGCCCACTTCGGCTCCCTGACCGAAACGGGCATTGGTTTCGTACGCTTTAAAGAAAGAGAGCGTTTAGGCTGTCAAAGCTTTCTTCGCGACCTGCGCGAGGCCCTTAAAGCCCTCAGGATCCTCATAGGCGATCTGAGAGAGGGTCTTACGGTCGAGCTCAACGCCGGCGAGCTTTAGGCCGTGGATAAAGGTGGAGTAGCTCATATCGTTCTGACGAGCCGCTGCGTTGATACGCTGGATCCACAGTGCGCGCATATCACGTTTCTTGTTGCGGCGATCACGATACTGGTACTCGAAGGAATGGGAGACCTGCTCCTTCATACCGCGGAAGGTGCGAGAGGAGGTGCCGTAGTATCCTTTGGAAAGTTTCTTGAGTGTCTGGCGCTTTTTGCGACCGGAAACTGCGCGCTTTACACGTGCCATATGCTATCAACTCCTTGAATTCTGCAATCGTAAATCAGTTACTTGCTGCCCATCCGTGAGGAAACAACCTTTACGTCTGCAGGATTGACCTCAGTCTCTTTACGGAAGCCACGGATACGCTTCTGGGACTTCTTGGACAGGATATGGCTCTTGAACGCCTTGGCACGCATAATTTTGCCGGTACCGGTGCGACGGAAGCGCTTCGCCGTACCCTTATGTGTCTTCATCTTTGGCATCTTAATTCTCCTTCTCTGGTTTGCTTGAGCTCTTCTTCTCGTTCTTCGCGGGCTTCTTCTCATCGAACGCACCCTTGATCGGAGAGAGCTGCATATGCATATTGCGGCCTTCCATCTTCGGCGGTTGGTCGACAGTCGCATAGGGTTTCAGATCGGCGGCAAGACGCTCAAGTACATTGAGCCCCTGCTCCGGATGTGCCATCTCACGGCCACGGAACATGATCGTGACTTTGACACGGGCACCCTTTTTCAAGAAACGCAGGACGTGGTTCTTCTTGGTCTCGTAGTCACCGACATCGATTTTGGGGCGGAACTTCATTTCCTTGACCTCAATCTTTGCCTGCTTCTTACGGGCCTGTTTCGCTTTACGTGCCTGATCATACTTGTACTTGCTGTAGTTCATCACACGGCACACAGGTGGCTTCGCATTCGGAGCGATCTCGACCAGATCGAGATGCTGCTCCTGGGCGATACGCAGTGCGTCACGCACGCCAAACAGGCCAAGCTGAGAACCATCGACGCCGATAAGGCGGCAGGTACGAGCATTGATCTCTTCATTCACATGGGGTCCTTCGGACTTAGCTATGACTGGACACCTTCCTCTCTGATATGAAACCTTGCCTGCGTACATAAAAATACCGGACGCACTACTTGTTGCGTCCGACAGACACAGATCCTGGACCTCTTCAGGATCACCCATCCAGATTGTCTAACCAGACAGCAACAGATAAGCGCCGCAAGGTGGGGAACTTGAGAGCTCCCGCTTTGAAACACAATTGTTTATAGTACCAAGACACTCTGTATATTGCAAGCGTCCAGGGATAACAGATATGTCCCGGCACACAGGCTGTCCACTCCATGCTACACCCCAGGATGGGTGACATGAGGCCGCATCCCGGCTGAGGAAACATACTTACGGTGGAGCATGCCGTGAGAGTTGAGTTCCGGCGAACTCCCCACAGGAGTTACCCGCATAAAGGAAGCTTCCTACAAAGAGATAGAAAAATAAATCGGACACGGAGACCCTAGTAATTGCTACACTAACTCAATGAACAGTAATGCACATGTTAAAGGAGTTATGCGGCATGAGAGAATTTACGCACGAGGTGAACGGCGTTGAGGAGACGGCTACCTATGATTCTCAGACAATCAATGAAGTCTTAATCCCACTCCTTAGACGTTGGTCAGAGCTCGCCCGTGGCCTCCACCGCAAGATGGTGATCTTCTTGGCAGGACCCCCATGCGTCGGCAAATCCAACCTCGCACTATCCCTGCAGGAGCTGAGCCACGAAGAGAGCGGGCTGGTCTCCCTCATCGCGATGAGCCTGGATGGCTTCTTCTACTCCAACGACTACCTTAAACATCACGCCCTCATCCGGGGCGTCGAAGAGCTCAGACTTTCCCAAATCAAAGGGGCGCCTGAGACCTACGACCTCAACCGCCTGCGTTCAAAGTTGATCGAGCTCAGAAACAAGCGCCAGGTCCAGATCCCAGTCTACTCTGAGAGAGACCATGAGGTGAACATGTCCGGCAAGGTGCTCAAAGATCACATCGTCCTCGTCGAAGGCAGCTATCTGCTGCTGGATGAGCCGGGTTGGCGTGGGCTCTCCGCCTACTGCAACGACTCAGTGTTCCTGGATGTCACGCCCTCAGAGCTCAAGAGCCGTGTCCTCAAGTATGAATCCCAGCACGGTATCGCCAAATCCCAAGCAGAGATCAACTATACGGACAAGTATGAGCCGAATATCAGAAGGGTGCTTTCAAACCGCCTCAATCCGGCAGTCACGCTTGAGCAATCCGGTATCAATCACCTGATGGTTAGAAAGCCGGCTTAGGCTGAAGAAGCATAACGGGAACAGCTGAATCGCAGCGTATGGCAAAGGGGAAACCGGCATCAGCCGGCTTCCCCTTTTTAGTATCTGAATGGTGCCCGAGGTGAGACTCGAACTCACACGCTGTCGCCAGCAATGGATTTTGAGTCCATCGCGTCTACCAATTCCACCACTCGGGCAATGGTGTCGGAGGCGGGACTTGAACCCGCATGACCGTTTAGTTAATCACTAGCACCTCAAGCTAGCGCGTCTGCCAATTCCGCCACTCCGACGCAGTTTGTGCACACGGTACTGTACCATACTTCGTGCCTGACTGAACGCAGATTATCGAAACAATGTCAGATTACAGAAAACAGTTCGGAGCATCCAGCCTCAGATAGCACAAAATGTACCACCGAATGATTAGCTCTGGCCAGATACCGCACGTTTAATCAGTCGGCTGATCCTTCAGATAGGGATTGTGCTGCAGCTCGTATTCCATCGTCGTCTCGGGACCGTGACCGCAAAAGATCGTGGTGTCCGGAGGGACCACCTGTTTGAGCTTCTGAAGCGATTTCGCCAGATCCTGCGCATTCCCATTGGGCAGGTCAGTCCTGCCGCAGGAGCCCTTGAAGAGAGTATCCCCTACAAAGGCAAAGCCGGGCCCCACGTAGACCACGCCGCCGGGTGTGTGCCCCGGCGTGGCGATTACCTTAAAGGCGATCCCGTCGAACTGTACGGTATCCCCGTCTTCTACAAGCCGGTCCGGCTCAGGAATCGGATCCCCGTAGGCTTGGCCGGAGCTGTCCGCCTTGCCGGCATGCTCCTTTGCCCAGGGATAGTCCGCTTTGCTCATCACAAATTGTGCCCCGGTAGCGGCTTTGAGTGCGGCTACCCCTGACACATGGTCGTTGTGCCCGTGCGTAGCAGCAATCAGCGTCACGTTGGTATTCAGCAGCTGATCGGCGATATCCTTACCCCGATCACCTGGGTCGATCACCATGCACTGACCACCGGAGATCAGCGCATAGCAGTTTGTCTGAAACGGACTGACTATAAAGCGTCTCAATTCAGCCATCTATCTAAACCCTCCGTTTCATCTGAGAGGAACCTTCGCCCGGCAGAATTCTGCGGGCATCGTAAACTGAAGGCACGCGACTGACATTCGCTAACAGTGGCATCAGCAGGCTGGCGTCCGAGATCGTAATCAGGAAGCGCAGCCGTGCGGCGCCCTCAGTGGTAGTTTGCGTCGCGGCCGAGAGGATGTTGGCACCGGAGGATCCGATTGCCTCAGTGACATCCTTCAGAAGGCCCATGCGGTCCCCGCCTTCGACCACGATCTCCACCTGAAACTCTGTGGCGCCTGAGGTGTCCCACTTCACGTCGATCATACGCTCCGGATGCTTCATCAGGTTCTTCACGTTGGGGCAGTTGGCACGGTGGACTGAGACCCCGCGTCCGCGCGTCACAAAGCCGACGATCTTGTCACCAGCAACCGGGTTGCAGCAGTGCGCTAAATGGACCATCAGGTTCGGGCCGCCCTCTACGACGACGCCAGTGTTATTACGCCGCTTGCGCTGTTCCCGGGTAGGCTTTGCCCGCATGAGCGGCTTGTCTTCGGCGATCGCTCGCTGCATCTCCTCCTGACGCTCCTCGTGGGCCGCCATCTGCGCGGCGTGCTCGGTGGTCTTGTCTCCGAGCTCGTCCTTGATGCGGTTCACGACGATCTTTGCGGTGATCTTACCTGAGCCGATAGAGGCCAGCAGATCATCCGTTGAGTGCACGTCGAAGGTCGGTAGGATCTTTTCGGCGGCTTTCGCGACCCGCTGACTGTTGATCCCCAAGTCGCGCTTTCTCAGCTCGCGGGCCAATTCTGTGCGGCCGGACTCCATATCGTCAGCTTTAGTGACCGACGAGAAGTACTTTCTGATCTTGGCCCTAGCCGACGGGGTCACCACAATGTTGACCCAATCACGGGAGGGCTTTGCGTTGTTGTTCGTGAGGATCTCAACACGGTCCCCCATCTTCAGGTGATACGTCAAGGGGACGACGTTGCCGTTCACCTTGGCGCCCACGCAGTGGTTGCCCACCTCGGTGTGGATCGCATAGGCAAAGTCGAGTGGGGTGGAGTCCCTACGCAAGCTCATAACCTCACTCTTGGGGGTAAAGACAAAGATCTCGTCCTCGAAGAGGTCCACGCGCAGGTTGTTCAGGAACTCGTGTGCGTCGTCGATATCCCCCTCAGTTGTCCACTCCAGGTTCTTCCGGATGTAGTTGATCGTGGAGTTGATGGACTTGTCGTCGGCGGACATCTGCCCGTTGGAGTTACCTGAGCGCTTGTAGAGCCAGTGGGCGGCGATGCCGTACTCAGCCTGTTCGTGCATTTTCTTCGTACGGATCTGAATTTCGATAGGGCGTGCATTTGGGCCAATCACTGTCGTATGCAAAGATCGGTACATGTTGGGCTTCGGAGTAGCGATGTAGTCCTTAAAGCGTCCTGGCAGTGGGTGCCAGAGCGAGTGTACCGCGCCTAAGACCGAATAGCACTCCCCAACTGTATTCACGATCACACGCAGCGCGATCAGATCGTAGATATCGGAGAACTCGAGGTCCTTGCGCTGCATCTTCTGGTAGATACTCCAGAGGTGCTTGGGACGTCCGGTGATGATGAAATCCTGGATTCCGGCGCGTTTGAGCTCGTCGTTTAGGATCTTGATCGCCTCATCGGTATTCTGCTCACGCTGGGCACGGGAGTCCTGCACCATGCGGGCGACCCGCTGGTACTCTTCGGGCTCCAGGTAGTAGAAGGCCAAATCCTCAAGCTCCCACTTGATGGAGCTGATACCGAGACGGTCCGCCAGAGGCGCGTAAACATCCATCGTCTCGTGAGCCTTCACAAGGCGGCGGTCCGGCGGCAGCGCCGCGAGCGTCCTCATATTGTGCAGGCGGTCGGCGAGTTTGATGATGATGACACGGATGTCCTTGGACATCGCAAGAAACATCTTACGCAGATTCAGGGCCTGCTTTTCATCGCGGGAGTCAGCATTGATGTTGGTCAATTTCGTGACGCCGTCGACAAGCTCAGCCACGCTGGGGCCGAATCTGTTTGAGATATCCTCCAGCGTGGCAGGCGTATCCTCCACGGTGTCGTGCAGGAGCGCCGCGCAGATAGAGTCCTCATCCATGTGGAGTTTGTCCGCTAAGATCAACGCCACCTCAACCGGGTGGTTGATGTAGGGTTCACCGGAGCGTCTGCGCTGATCTTTGTGGTAGGCACGGGCGAAGCGGTAGGCCTGGTGGATCTTGACAACAGCCTCTTTGCTCAGGTACCTTGAACACGTTACTTCCAGAAGGCGCCAGTTGTCAGCGTCCGGTATCGTCTCTTGAGCCATCGTCAACTCCTTATCCGTCGACCACGCATCCCATATGCGGAACAATGGGGCGACAGAGCTTATAGAGCAGCTCCTGTGCAGGAGCCGTCAGTATTCTGTCCCTGAATGAGACAAAGTCTTCCCGCGCACGCATCCCCTCCTGCAGACGGACCGAGCAGGAAAGATCGGTGTGTCTGGGGGCCTCTGTCATGAGTATATGACGATTCTCGACAAAACCCCTCACATCCAAGAATCCGAACTCTTGAAATATACCCAACCCGGCGGCAATTCCCTGACTGGTAAGGCGTGTTTTTTGGTTGATGAGGCGTACCTGATACAGGAGCTCTTCATCGCTTGCCTCAATCGGCTCTCCACCGGTGGCGCGCCACTGGCCCAACAGGACCTTGTAAAGGTCGACGAGATCAGAGCGTTCCGGGGTCTCTGCAGCGATGATCTGATCGTTCAGGCGCGCATCGCGGGTCGAGAACAGCAGGTCGATCTCCGCAGGTTTCCCGTCGCGGCCGGCACGCCCGCACATCTGGTTGAATTCCACCTCAGAGAAGGGCAGGTGGTAGAGCACCACGTGGCGGATATCCGGGATATTGACACCCTCACCGAAGGCAGAGGTCGCCACGATGCAGGTGAGATCCCCCTTACGGAAGGCCTGTTCCACCTGCGTGCGCTCCCCACGCAGCAGACCTGCGTTGTAGTAGGCAATCTGACCGGCGAGGTCAGAAATAGCGTGACGCAGATAGCGGACCAATTGGACAGTCTGGTCGCGCGAGTTCACATAGACAACGCTCTTCTGGCCGCTTGCCACGATATTGACGAGAGCCGCTTTCTTCTCCCGGGTCTCCCTGAGATCTTGAATGGTGAAGTTGGTGCGGGCGGTCTTGTCGATCAGAATCTGTTTGCGTTCGAGTGAAAGCAGCTTCGCGATCTCCTTGGCCACCGGGTCAGGCGCTGTAGCGGTCGTCGCCAGGCAGGTCGGATGCCCAAAGCTCGTGAGGATCTTCGGGAAGTCCCCATAGGCGCTGCGCTGGCCTGATTTGGCCTCCTGCATATGGTGCGCCTCATCCACCACGACAAAGCCGATGCGGTGTGAGCGGCAGAAGCCCTTACTGTGTAGGGCTAAGAACTCTGGGGTCGTGAGGATGATATCGAGGGAGCCAGCCTGCAGCTGCTCAAAGATATGTCTGCGCTGCTTTGTGGGGGTCGCGCCACTCAGGACTGCAATGCCGATCCCGAGCTTTCCCAGTTCCTCGTCGAGGTGGTAGAACTGATCGTTGACGAGCGCCCGCAGCGGATATACAAAGACTGAAGCTCTGTGCTGCTTGAGCGCGAGCCGTGCAGCATGCACAGTAAAAATCAGGCTCTTACCTCTGCCGGTAGCTATCACGCACAGCGCGGACTGCCCTCGCGAGAGCATCTCAAGCGCCTGCTTCTGGGCCGGCAGCAGTTCGTTATCCCCGATTGCGGTGTGGACGAGCGCTTGAGTCAACTTCTCCTCTGAGAGGGCTTCAAGCTGTTTGCGTATATCCACAGCCTGTGTCCGGACGCGCGGTGCAATCTGCACGCGGACAGTCTTCTTTTCGTCGTGGCTGATCCCCTTCACCTGCGCCTGGAACTGTGCTCCCTTATGCATCCGGGATACGAGCATCGAGGTAATCGATTCATGGAGGTGCCCGGCGACTTGCCCGTCGTCGGTGACAACCTCCAACTTCTTGCTGTGGTTGTCGACGACCTGCAAGAGCTCGCCTGAGTCCAAGGCTACCGAGGCCGCCTGAATATTTCTGGTATAGAGCTTCGTCACAAAGGTTTCGGCGCCCGATACCGCGACTGTCGGACGCACGAGAATCATACCAGCATGTTTCTGGATCCCCTGCAGTTTCTGCTGCGCTTCAGTGAGCCCTACAGGCGCTTTCGGGATGCGGACGACAATGTCTTTCACCATCAGTTTCGGCTTCGTCCGGCCCTGCCAGGTCTCGTTGATCGCGTCGAAGACCAGATCCACCGCTCCCTCATAGCACGCCAACTCTTCGACGTGGGGCGCGTGGAACATGATGGCAGGTATCGAGTTGGTCCCGTCGGTCGCTACAAACCTCAGGTGGTCCCCATTGTTGCCGACGCGGGCTCTCGCCTTCATTGTCACGCCCCGCGCCGCGAAGAGGGGCCGCTTGTTTCCCATACCGAACGGCTGGAGCATCTCCAAGGCTTCGATGCCGGCCTGGTTCGCCTCAGAGAGGCGAATGACGGCAGTGATTTCGCCCTCGTCTTCAAATTGGTCTTCAGGCAGGGCGTCCATGATCTTTTGCATGCGACTGCGGAATTCGTCGAACCGTGAGGCATCCAGCGTTACGCCGACCGCGCCGGCATGCCCGCCGAAGCGGATCAGCATGTCCGCGCACTGTTCAACCGCGTGAAACAGGTCCACGCTGCCGACCGAACGGCCTGAGCCCAGGGCTACCCCATCCTGGATCGTGAAGAGGATCGTAGGCACATGGTAGCGGGCGGTCAAACGGGAAGCCACGATGCCTTTGACACCTTCGTGCCAGCCTTCTCCCCCGACGACGATAATGCGCTCCCCGTGGTAGGTCTCCTTGACCTTTTCGAGCGCCTCGTCGGTCAGCTGTGCCTCGATCTGCCGCCGGTCCTGGTTGATCTGCTCAATCTGCTCCGCCAGTTTGGTGGCTTCCGCCGGATCATCGGTGAGCAACAGCTGGAAGGCGGTATCCGGTGCCCCCATACGTCCCGCCGCGTTGAGGCGCGGGATCAGGGTGAAGGGCAGGTCGTCTGCGGTGAGCTCCGTGAGCGGCACTTTGCACTGCTCTGCGAGTGCGACAATGCCCGGACGGTCGGTCTCAGGAAGACGCTTGATTCCATCTGCGACCAATGCCCGGTTTTCAGGCGAGAGGTCCATCATATCGGAGATAGTACCTAAGGTCGCAAGCATCGTGTAGTGACGCCACAGCTCCGGTTTCCCGACACGCTCCCCCAGCATCTGTACGAGTTTCAGGGCTACGCCGGCTCCCGCCAGATCCCGTGAAGGGCAGCCCTCTGAGAGTTTGGGATCTGCGACGGGCACACCGTTCGGTACCTCATCACCCGGCTCATGGTGATCGGTGATTGCGACATCGATCCCCTCAGCTTTCAGGGCTTCTACCTTCTGCGCGGCGGCGATCCCGTTATCGACCGTGATGATCAGATCCGGCGTTGTGGCTTTCATCAGCCGCTGCAGCGCCTCATGGGAAAGCCCATACCCCTCTCCGAACCGGTTTGGGATGAAGGGGTAGACCTCGGCGCCAAGCGCACGCAGCCCTAGCGTTAGAAGGCAGGTGGCACTCATCCCATCGACGTCGAAGTCGCCAAAGATCGCGATGTGTTCGTTATTTTTAAGTGCCTGCTCCACCAGGTCTGCGACCTCCTCGAGTCCCGGGATCAGGGCAGGATCCTCCCAGTCCCGTTCCAGTGAGGGGGTCAGAAACCGCTTTGCGGCCTCAGGAGTGGTGTACCCGCGCGCCACAAGCGTGCGGGTTACGAGCGACGGAAGCTTGAGCTCCTGTGTAAGCTTCTGTTGACTTTTTTGATCCTGGGAGAGGACCTCCCAGTGTTTGCTGCCGTTTAATCCTGCCATGGGTCGTTAGGCTCCCACACCGGCAGGCTTTTGGTGCCCGTAGCGCTCCTCAAGCTTGTGCCACTTGGGCTCCTTGGCCTTCCACACCACCAGGATCTGTGAGGCGATTGCGAAGCTCGAATAGGTACCCGTGAGCTCACCGATCAGCATTGCGAAGGCGAAGTCGCGCAGCGTTGCACCACCGAGGATCAGCATCGCAACGACCGGGACAATCGAAGTGATCGTCGTGTTGATCGTACGGACAATGACCTCATTGATCGAAAAGTTCGCAATTTGAGCATAGGTGTGGTGCACGCCGTCGTTCAGTCGTTTAGCGTTCTCGTCGATTCGGTTGAACTCAACCACCGTATCGTAGAGCGAGTAACCCATGATCGTAAGGAGGGCTGCCACCACGTTCGGGGTGATCGGAAGCTGTGTCCAGGCGTAGACCCCCAGCGTGATCACCAGGTCATGCAACAGGGCAATGACGGCTGCAATGGACATCTTGAACTCATAGCGGATCGAGACATAGACGATAATGGCGGCAATCGCGACGCCGAAGGCTAAGGTGCTCGAACGGGTCACATCCGCGCCCCAGTCCGGGCCGATCGTCGTGACCTGGTAGGAATTGTCGCTCAGATTGAGGATCTGCGCTGCCTTTGAAGCATGGCCTGCGGCGGTCTCGGGATCGGTGGTGCCGGAACGCACGAGGAAGCCGGCGCTGCCGTCGGTGACCGTGGTCTGTACGGTCGCCTCCCCCTCATCGGACTGTGACAGAGCGTCGCGCATCTGCTCGATCGTGATGGAACCGGTATCTCTGAAGTCAATCTCGGTACCGCCTATGAATTCGATACCGAAGACAAGACCCCGGACGATCATCCCGACGATTGCCAGCGCAATCAGTACGCCGGAGATAATGAAGAAGGCCTTCCGGTGTGCCATAAATCGGATCTCATGCTTGAAATGGCTACGCATGGGCGACACCTCCCTTCACACCCCGTGCGTGTGCTTTCATTTCAGCCTCTTCGAGGTCCTCCGCGATACCCCAGAACTTCGGATTCTTCTGGATCGTACCGCGCGCGAGCAGCCTCAAGGCCGGTGCCTTGAAGCAGAACATCGTCACGATGTCGCAGGCGACGCCCAAAGCCAGGGTCAAGCCGAAACCTTTGACCGTGCCGATTGCAAGGGCAAACAGGGATATCGCAGACACGAGCGTCACGATGTCCGCGTCTAGCGAGGTGCGGATGCCGTGCTTAGCGCCGGAGATGGATGCATTCCGTACGGTCCTTCCCATGCGGATCTCTTCGTGGAAACGCTCTAAGACCAAGATCGAGGAGTCAGCCGCAGAGCCGGTTGTGAGGACCATGCCGGCAAGGCCAGGCAGCGTGAGTGAGAACATTCCGTTGCGTGAAAGGATTGCAAGCAACCCTAAGTAGAGCACTGCAAAGCAGGCCAGGGAGCCCAGCGTCAGGAGGCCTAAGCCGCGGTAGAAGATAAAGAGATAGACCACCACGAGGGCCACGCCGACGACGAGCGCCACAATGCCCTGCGTAAGCGAATCCTGGCCTAGGGTCGGGCCGACCACACGGCTCTCGGAGAAGGTGAGATTCACCGGCAGTGAGCCGGAGTCCAATACGGTCTTTAAGTTGCGTGCATCGTCGAGGGAGAAATTGCCGGAGATGGAGACATTTCCGTCGGTGATCTCAGACTGGACCACCGGGGCGGACTCAATCGTGCCATCGAGCACGATTGCGATCTGGCCATGGGTCGGAGCGAGCTCACGGGTAACGTCCCCGAAGATCTGAGCACCGTTGGAGTTGAAAGAGATATTGACCACATATTGACCATTTTGGGTCTGTTGTACCGAGGTGCTGCCAATGTAGGAACCGTCCATAAAGGGGGTATAGCTCCCCGGCTGCAGCGCAACCTCCCGCTGTCCGGAGCGCAGCTTTAACAGCGCATCCGCATCGCCGATATCGTCGAGGCGGACAAATTCCAGGTGTCCGGCCTGCCCGATCGTGTGGGCCGCGGACTCTGCGTCCGTCGCGCCTGGGATCTGCACCAGGATGGAGTTGGAACCCTGCTGCTGCACCGTCGCCTCAGAGGCCCCGAGTGAATTCACACGGTTCTGCACGATCGTGGTCGCCGCCTGCATCTCGTCGGAGGAAGGCTGCGAGCCGTCGCTTTTGGAGGCGCTTAAGATGATCGAGACGCCACCTTTGATATCGAGGCCCTGGGTGATCGTTTCACTTAAAGGCGTAAAGCCGATAATGCAGGCGACACAGACCGCCGCCAAGACAACTAAGGTGGAGACCCACCGACGGACCTGCGCCGGCATTTTTTCATGGTGCTTTTTCGGACGGTTAGAAGATCGCGCGTGCTTTGCGCTTCCGGCCGATCCCGCTTCTCTCTGGTTCCAGCGGTCAATACCAAAATGAGCGCTGTTGGATCCTTTGTTGCTCATATAGTAAGTTTCTCTTGTGTGGCTGGGTGTATACAGCCTTAAGTCTTTTTTCCAACACTCTATTATAGGAAAACTGCGTTTTTAGACGAAAACCCAATTGTGTCTAGTAGTCCTTCGCTGCCGTGCACGACATCCACTCGTCTTCAAATTCTTTGTATCTACCTGCAAAGATAGCCGTCCGTGCCTGTCGCATCAGCTGCAGCAAAAAGTACAGATTATGCATAGATAGAAGGATTGACCCGAGCATCTCCTGCTGCTTCACCAAGTGGTGGATATAGGCACGGGTGAAACCTTGGATGCAGACCGGACACTCACATAAGGGGTCCAGCGGGCTCTTATCGTGCGTGAACTTGGCGTTCTTCATGTTCATGCGCCCCTCATGGTTAAAAGCCGTACCCATACGGGCAATCCTAGTCGGCAGCACGCAGTCAAACATATCGACACCGCAGCCTACCTCGTGTACAAGCGTCGTAGGGTTGCCGA
Organism: Atopobium sp. oral taxon 416; assembly: GCF_018128285.1. NCBI lineage: Bacteria > Bacillati > Actinomycetota > Coriobacteriia > Coriobacteriales > Atopobiaceae > Atopobium > Atopobium sp. oral taxon 416. Next base: position 1,512,137 of record NZ_CP072380.1, on the reverse strand, counting down.
CCCCCATCAGATAACGGGGCTTATCCTTCGGCATGTACTCAGAAACAAGCGGATCCAGGCTCTCATACATCACTTCGTGGCTCTCCCCAACCGAGTAGCCCCCGATCCCGTAGCCGCCAAAGTCGCCGCACTCCTCCAGATGTTTGAGGGAACGCAGGCGCAGGTCCATGTCCATGCCGCCCTGGACAATTCCGAAGAGAGCCTGATCCGGACGGGTGTGCGCCCTGTAACAACGCTCCGCCCAGCTGCTCGAGAGCTCCACCGCGCGCTCGACAAAGGAGCGCTCCGCGGGATAGGGCGTGCACTGATCGAGCTGCATCACGATGTCCGCGCCGAGCTGCTCGGCGATGTGCATGTTCTCCTCCGGCGTCCACTCGATGTAGCGTCCATCGTAGTCGACCGCGCGGAACCTCACTCCGTTATCGGAGAGCTTCGTGAACTGGCCGTGGGAGAAGACCTGAAAGCCACCGGAGTCGGTGAGTGTGGGACGTCTCCAGTGCATGAATTCATGGAGTCCGCCCATCTCCTCGATCAGATCCGCCCCCGGCCGGTTTGCCAGGTGGTAGGTGTTGGCCAGGATGATCTTGGCACCCAGGTGCTCGAGGGTGGAGGGTAAGACCCCCTTGACCGTGGCTTTGGTCCCCACCGGCATAAAGATCGGTGTGGGGATATCTCCGTGCTCGGTATGGATAAGGCCAGCTCGGGCATAGGTGTTGGGATCTTCGGCTTGAATCGTAAAGGTAAAATTCTTGTTGCTCGCCACGATGGTTCAAAGGCCCCTTAGATTAGGATGTGTAGAATTCGCTGTATCCCATCCATTGTGCCACCGCATCCCAACCAATTCCTAAAACATTCGTATCTCCCACAGTTTCGAGACGGTAAGGCAAAAACACGGCAAAAAGAAACAGCTCGATGCTCCTACAAGCACCGAGTTGTTTGTACTGACTGCCCTAAGAGTGCTGCAGAAGTCTCGATTACTTCTCGCCGAAGCCATCGTCGATCAAAGTGACGAGGGTATCGAGTGCCTCCTGCTCCTGTTCACCGTCACAAGAAACCTCTACCTTTGTGCCAGACTGAAGGCCTGCAGCCAAGATCATCATGATTGATTTCGCGTTGACTGGAGCGGAGTCCTTCGTGAGATCCTTAATCGTCACATTGCAAGGGAACTTTTTCGCAGCTGCCACAAACTGAGAAGCCGGACGAGCATGCAAACCGGTTGCATTGACGATGGTCGTACTCTTGGAAACCATAATCTCTCCTTTGGTAACGATTCCTCTATATTGCAGACGCGTGACTGCAATATGAATTTTCTATTACTGTAGCAAATTGTGCAGCAAATATGGCTGGCATTTCAAGAAGGTTTAAAGAAGATGCGTAATTATTTTGTCTAATTCTTGCTTTTGCGTGTGAGATGGGGATCTGAGCGCCCCTACAACAGATTTTCTGTGCAAGAATAGAGAATGCTAGTGTATAGATACACCCGAGGAGCACACGCATGTTCACTGCTTCAAACAAGCATAAAAATGCTGACCATACAACTAACCATACTTCAGACACACCACAAAACACCCAGAAGCACCAGGCTCCTGCCAACAACCATACCAAGGACAGAGGCGAGAAGAACAGCAAGAAGGCCAAGAAACCGAAGAGGAAGTCTTCGATCTTCGGTGGCTACTCTGCCATGCTCAAAGTGCGGGAGGCTTCCAAGGCCCACGCCAATGCCAGAAGCGAGCTCAAGAAGGCCCAGGAGGCGCTTGAGAAAGACCAGAAGGTACTCGATCACCGCCAGAATATCGACAAGAACTTCGACGCTATCATCGACGAGCAGACCGATGAGCGTGAGGAAGCGGAGAAGATCACCAAAGCGCTCGACAAGAAGATGGAAGACATCACCAAAGAGCACGACAAGCTGGCACAGCAGCTCGATGAGATGAAGCAGGAGCATGCGAAGGCCCTTGAGCCGTACAAAAATATGATGGATACGACCAAGAGCCGCGCGGATGACGCCGCCCGTACCTTCAACGAAGCGAAGAAGAATCTCAAGGCGGCCCAGGACGCCTCCAAAGACGCTCAGAATCGGCGGTCGCAGCGCATCCAGACCGCCGATGAAGCGCTGGACAACGCACAAGCACGCGTGAGAAAGCTTGAATCCGACTTAGAGACGCTTAAGGGCAGACCTGACGCCGAAAAAGGCGCCATCGCCAAAATGTCACAGGAGCTCGAGGCCGAGCGTACCCATGTGAAGAATGCCAAGGATGACATCTCTCGCGTGACGGATGAGGCGCAGAAGAGCGTCGACGAGGCGGAGAAGCATGTCTGGAGCCTGCAGCAGATCTATGACACTGCACAAAAGAACGCTGACAACGCGAAGCAAGAAGCCCGGCTGCGCAAACAGGAATACGATAAACACTACCAGAAGTTCCAAACCGAAGAGGCTACTCTCGACAACGCAGTCGTGGAGCAGGAAATGCAGGTGCGTAACGCGAAGAAGGACAAAGGGGAAGCCGAGAAGCGCATCAAAACAGCTCAGGGACTGATCGACGAGGCCACCGACATCCACAACACTCCGGAGCAGACGCAGGCGTTGGCTGAGTCCATCGCGCAGCAACGCGCAGCGATCAAGGCACAGAAAGCCGAAGTAGGACAGCTGTCCCGCACCGAGCGTCAGCTGCGTACGAGCACAAGAAAGCAGCGCTTTGTCTTTATCGCCCTCATAATCATTATCATCGCAATCATTCTCCTAGTTGTCTGGTTCTTCACCCACTAACGTGGAGCATTGAGATCGAAGTATTGAGGGGGACTGAGATTATATTCTCAGTCCCCCTCATGCTCAGTGCTTATAAGCACCGTATCTGCGGACAGAACAAAACATATTCGCTACATAGTTTTCAGACGCTGTCTTCCTCCTTTGCTGGTTGCTCGATCGACTCTCATGGCCTCCTGTCGCTCATGTTTTGTATTACTCTTGGGCTGCCATTACACGCTTGTCCATGGACTCTGAGGGCTTCTACCACAGCTACGGCGCCGACAAGCGCGATCACGAGGAGCGCTTGCGCGGGCGCAGAGGTGTCACTGGTCGTAGGTACGCCTGAGGCGGACCTGACACTCTGAGAGCCTTGAAACTACGAGGCCACAGGGGCTTGAGCGGAACCGGTAGCCTGAGCGGCCGTACCGTTGTTACCCGTAGCTTAACCATGGTTGCCCGTTGTGTCGGAGGCATGAGTTGAGTCATTGGTGGTATCTGTGTCATTCATAGTGTCACCATTGCTGTGTTCGTCAGCAGGGTCTCCCCGCTGTTAGAACCACCGTGGTTATCTCTTGAAGGATTTGCAAGCTAAGCCTGAGCGGCGTTCAGCGCCACCCCAAACTCAGACCATCTCTCAGCAGTGTACTTGTCCGCATCAAGCTTCTCTGCAAGTTCAATGACCGGGGAGAGCACCGAGGTGTTGATTGTTTCATCGGGGCTGTCTGCACGGACAAGTGTTTTCTGCGCTACCTGCACCATCTGAGCTGCGTATCCACAACCTCCTGGGAGGCAGGGCTTTCGGCGACAGAGCGTGCCCGATTGAGGACGACTGAGAACACCTTCCAGCTTGCAGAGTCAAATCCGAAATCGTGTGTAAATTGCCTCATAAGCAAACGCCCCTGCGAGCCGTCACGAAGCGAGCCTCATCCGCCGCTGCGTGCGGGCTATCTCCTCGAGATCCCCCTTCCTCCTCTCATAGCTCCTTGACCGCCGGCAGGTAATACTGTTTGCTCTTGGCGGCCCACCTGTCGTTTCCCTCGATGAGGTAGGTCCCGACGAGCCTTATTAGCGAGCCCTTACTCAAGAACACGCCGAAGCCTTCGCCCGACGTATCCCCTCTGCGTTGAGCCTCTCGAGGTAGTTCGACGTCCTGGTGCAGCTGCGTGTCGCCTGCGGGAGGGCCATGAGCGTCATCGCGTCCTTAAACCCGGCGTCCAGGCGCGCCAGCGCCTCGGGCGCCTCCTCGGCTCAGTCTGCGGTGATCTCGTCGCGGTGTGCCCTGGCCTCCTTAAGCGTGGCGCAGTTGAACATCTCCACGAGCTCTAAGCAAAGGCACGCCCGCAGCCGCTTGGGGGCCGCGTCGGAGACGTTGCGCGAGAAGTGCGCCTGAAAGCGCTGCCAGGGCACGTCGGGGTAGACCTCCTGCAGCTCAGAACACGAGCCCCTCGTAGGCGTCGGAGGTGGACATGCTTGAGCCCGAAAGCCCTCGGGCGCGCAGCGAGGAGAGGAACCTCCCCCCAGGTCTTACGCGACTCGCAGGCCTTAAGCCTAAACCCTATGAGCTCCTTCATCTTGTCCCTGGTCATCCCCATCGCGATCATGAGCGCCATCGGGCAGATCCTGTGGTCGACCCTGACCTTGAGGTGGGTCGCGTCCACCATGACGAACAGCTAGTCGCCCTCGATGTGCCGTATGCGGAACTCCTCGACGGCCCCGTCGAGCGTGGCGCAGGCCTCGGCGACCGTCGAGTCGGGCAAGCCCCTGTCGCAGATCGTCTCCATGAGCTTGCCCACCTTCGCCGTCGATACGCCGCCCAAGACCATCTTCGCCATGGTGGTCACAAGGGCGGCCTCGCTGCGCTTGTAGTTGTCGAACACCCTGGTCTTGAAGGGCACACTGCGCCGCCCTCGTGCCGTTGCGGCTGTCGGCGCGCTCGCAAGCGCCCCGCACCGATCTGCTCGGTCGACTCCGCCCTCAGATCGGCGTTGAGCGACTTTTGCAGCATGAGCTTGAACTCCTCCCCGCTGGAATCTTCGAGCAGCCGCATTATCTCGTCCTGGTTAAGTGTACTATTGATCTGAGCCATGTTCGGGCCTCCAAGTCTTCTTGTTCTCTGGTGATTACAAATGATACTTGTAACCCGAGCCTCTGGCTCGTTCCTCTATTTACACCACTTTACGGACGTGACCGCTTGCAGGGGTGTAATCAGTCTCAACGAGGCTCTCAGCTATGCTGATAACCTCTCCAAGCTGTGCCGTATCAGGTACTGCCGGTACCTCAGGTTGTTTGACAAGCGCCTGTTGTGCACTCGTCAACGCTGCGGCTGCGATATCGACCGCTGTCTACGTGGTGGGATATGCGCACCTGTTTCGCACTTGCAAGCGCATCGGAGATACTGCCCAGCTTGCGTGGGTGCAATCAGGTTCGTTGAGCGTTTCAGCTGAGGCAATTGCACTATCAAGCGCACCAGTATCAATTGTAGGCCCCGGAGCTTTGACCTCGACGGTCACACTGCTGCTTGAGACCATCGTAGCAACGGAACCTTTGGTATAGGGCACAGCCACATGGTAGCTATGCGTTCCGGCATCGCCTGTCAGAGCCGTGAAGCTAGAGCTTGTTGCTCCCTCAATCACCGTATCGTCTTGGTACCACTGATAGGGAACGGTTATGCCTTCAGAAGCTGCTGTGTTGACGGTAAAGGTCAGGCCGTCTGTGTTTTAGTCCACGGTGATATGACTCTCACCCAGGTTGAAGTTGATCTCAGGCAGTGAGTTAAAGCCCAAGGTACCCACCGCGGTGAGCAAGGTAACATCCCTAGCCTCAGCGCACGGAGTCAAGGCGTTTGAGCTAGGGTCCAGCTATAAGCCACATTCCCTTGCTCGCCTGCATCGGTCCGATCGGTCAGAAGTGTCACCGTGCCGTCCGGAAAGGGACTGGACAAAGCGGATCTGTTTGGTTCCATTCACGCTACGGGATACGGTCGCGGTCAGCGTCACAGGGATGCCTTCTACTATCCAGGAATCGACAGTATCAGAGACTGGAGTCTCAGTGCCGTTGTCTATCCGGTTCATAGCAGTCGCCAGGTCTTCTGTATTTTTTGCTCAGCCGTTGTGTCTTGCTTATTATTTTCAGCTGTAGGTGCACTGCTCCAGTTGCTGGTGTCCAGCTGTTCATCAAAAGATTACAGCTCATTGGGGCACTCGGTCCTCAACACCACGCAGTGCACGATGGCATCGTACTGCCAGATGTTGGGATGTTTTTAGGTCCTCTCACGCGTGTCACAGGTGCCGCACTTCCTGTAGCAGACGGAGCATTCCACCGCCTAGCCCTGACGTGTGCCACCCTTACAGGGAGCTTGTCCTACGCTCATCTGCACTTCTTGTACCAGACATTGAAGAGCTCCCATTCGTCCTTAAGCTCCATGGGATCTTTTATTTAAAGAGCCTTGCCGCCAGCATACCTGCCTTAAGCATCCATCTTGCGCCTTAGAACCGAAGCCTTCCGTCGCCAAAATCCTGCTGTCCGAACACCACGTGCTCAAGGGGATGCAGGAGTGCTACCCGCCATAAGTAGCGAAGAGCCATCTTTTGTGCCTGGGGGCAGCTTATGCTTCATGCGTCTCTCTTTCTCCCTGTGGTACCTATGCGCCGATACTCTGGAGGGTGATCGCACATAGCACTACAACGAACGTATGGTTACTGCTCTGAGCGCCTGTGATACAACGTTCGGGCATGTGGGCGTGTCCCTATCCGACTATCGTTCCTCGCAGAACATAGTGAATAGTCACTTATATCTAACTTTCTTCCTACTCTATGGATATTCCCTCCGAATTGATATAAAGTTAGCAACTTCATACTCCTTACATGTATGCAACAACCATGCTTTCGTAATTTCGCAAGAGGCTCTATATAACGAAACCCTCCGAATGCATCAGCATCCCGAGGGCCACTTCGTCACTTCATATGTACAGAGACGCTACTCGATAAACATCGCGTCACCGAAGCTCAGCATTCTGAACTTACGTTGGATCGCGTCCTGGTATGCGTCCATGATCTGGTCTCTGCTCGCAAAGGCGCTTACCAACATCATGAGGGTCGATCTCGGCACATGGAAGTTAGTGATAAGCCCATCCACTACGTGGTAGGTGGAACCCGGCATCAGGTAGAGCGATGTGGTGGCATTCTTGCGGACCACGATGTCACCCTTGCCGGTGACCTTGGCGGAGTCCTTGGCATCCTCAAAGTAGCGGGCGACCACCGGCGGATCGGAGACCGGAACCTCCGGATCGAAGGCTGACTCGAGCGAGCGCACCGAGGTGGTACCAACCGCAATCACGCGGTGGCCGGCTTCCTTCGTCGCATGCACGGCATCCACCACATCCTGGTTCACGTGGTAGCGCTCAGTGTGCATCATGTGCTTGGTCGGGTCGTCCTCCTCAACCAGGCGAAAGGTATCGATGCCGACCTCGAGCTCTACTGTCTTCCACTGGACGCCTTTGTCCTCAATACGCTTGATCAGCTCAGGGGTGAAATGCAGGCCCGCGGTCGGAGCAGCAGCGGAGTGCTCCTCGTGCATCGCGTAGACGGTCTGATATTTTTCCGGATCCCCGTCGTACTGGGTGATATAGGGCGGCAGAGGCACATGGCCGGCTTTGTGCATCGCCTCATCGAGGGTCAGCCCCCCAGCCGGATCAAACCTGACTAGACGTCCTCCGCGGCTATCCTCGACGTAATCGATGATCTCTGCAGTCAGGACGACCGGGGCGCTCATCGGTGCCTGAGTCTCGCCGGCGCGATACTCGATTACAGTACCGGGCTTGAGACGTTTACCCGGATTGACCAGGCACTCCCACACATGGCCCATCGGATCCTTGTCCTCACGGCGCTTCAAGAGCAACGTCTCAGAGACGCCACCGGTCTTCTGTTTGTGGCCGACCAGTCGTGCGGGCATGACGCGGGTCTTGTTGGCTACCAGCAGATCGCCGGGGTTGAGGTAGTCGATAATGTCAGTGAAGACTTTATAGTCATGCTTGCCTGTATCGCGGTGCAGCACAAAGAGGCGGCAGGAATCGCGTTGGTCCGTGGGTTCCTGTGCGATCAGCCCCTGTGGCAGATCGTAATCAAAATCGTCAGTTCTCATATAGTTGTGCTCCTTCAGCAATAAGTGCCCATCTATCCTACAATGGTGCAGCGATCGTGCCAGATTCTGCTTAAGAACTCACGTGCATCACACGTGCACGTGCTTTTTGGTTTTCCGCGTATCCCTGAGCTCGTGGCGAGAAACGCAGGCCTCCACCACGGAAAAGCGGCAGCCGCAGTAGTTCTGTCGATACATGCCGAGTGCCCGTGAATCCGTAACCGAATCAGAATAGTAGGGACGGAAGTCCCTCCAGACGCTGATGAGCCCCGCCTTCTTTGCGGTCGCATCAAGCACTTCATGGCAGGTATCGAAGAGTTGGTAGGGTGAGACCGCTAGCGTGGTAGAGATGTAGCGAAAACCCCGCTCTTTGGCAACCCGGCAGGCTTCACTCAAGCGCAGCGCGTAGCAGGCGCGGCAGCGCTGAGGCCGGTTCATCAGGTTCGGCGCCACAAACTTTTCCCAGGCCTCACGATCATCACCCGCGACGATCACCTCGACATGCGCTACCTCACGGGCCCACTTCTGAAGCACAGCAAGTCGTTTGTCGTGTTCTGCCACAGGCTGGATATTCGGGTTGGTCCAGCAGATCGTCGGCTCAAAGCCCTCTTTGCATAGGTATTTCACCGGCTCGATCGAGCAGGGCCCGCAGCAGGCATGGAGAAGAATAGACGTTCTCATCGAAACCTTTCAACACTTCGTTTCTATAACAACCGTAGCACACCCTACGCCGCATCGTTTTTCTTAAGCAGGCAGCACCCATAGGAGGTATCCCGCACGTGCGTGCACTCGTTGTGTTTCGCAATCGCTTCCACCATCATCCAATCCCCTACGCATCCGGTGAGGTGCAGCGCATCGACGAGCAGGCTCTCTCCCAGAAAGCCGAAGGAAGCGCCAAGTGTAGGCAACGCAATGGCCAAAACGATCGTCGGGGCCATCAGGACTGCAGAGAAAGCTCCTTTGGGCAGGATTGCATCGTCGGTTTTGGTGTAGAGGAAGGCCCAGGTGATTCCAAAGGAGATGTGCGCATGCCCTTGTGAGGCGATCAGGAAGCCCAGCGCGTGGATTCCCTCGTGGGCAGTCAGGCTCACGCACATCACCACCGCGAACCAGATAAAGCCGATCCATCCCTGTATCAGGGCGGTGTGGGTGATCGCACAGATCAGAATCGCGGCTAGAACAGAGGCGACCAACAGGAACTGCGAGGCACGTGAAAGCCGCTCGAGAATATGCCGGTCATGCAAGAGGTCAAACTTCTCGACCACACTGTAGCCCTGTAGTTCACTCACAAATATCGCCGGCTCCCGCTTTGTCTATCCGCCGTTATAATCAAACTTTGTTATGCCTTACAATGGGCATGTTGTATCAGTTACAGATTATGCGTTGAGGATCCATACATGGCAAACAATTCAAATGACACGCAGGTTTCCTTCCCCAAGCGTGTTGTGATCACCGGCGGCATGCCCTACGGCAACAAGCATCTGCACTTTGGCCATGTCGGCGGAATGTTCGTCGAAGCGGATTTCTTTGCCCGGTTCTACCGTGACCGCATCGGCGATGAGAATGTGATCTTTGTCTCTGGCACCGATTGCTACGGCTCCCCCATTATGGAGGGCTATCGCGGGCGCAAAGAGGCAGGCTATACCGGCAGCATCGAGGACTATGTAGAGGAAAACCACAGGTCACAGGCGCAGACCTTAAAGGACTACGGGATCTCCCTCGACCTCTTCTCCGGCTCAGGGCTGGAGCCTGCAAAGCCCTTCCACGCAAAGCTCTCCCGTGAAGTGATCGAGCGCCTTTACCAACGCGGCTACCTCATGAAGTGCTCCACCAAGCAGTTCTACGATACGAAAGCCCACCAGTTCCTGAATGGCCGTCAGGTCGTAGGACGCTGCCCGGTCAAAGGCTGCAAGTCTGAGAAGGCCTATGCGGATGAGTGCGATTTGGGTCACCAGTTTGACCCGGAGGAGCTTATCACGCCGGTGAGTCAACTCACTGGCACCACTCCTGAACTGAGGCCGGTCGAGAACTGGTACTTTAATCTGCCTGCCTTTGCCGACGATCTGAAGAAATTGGTCGATAAGTGGGATAGTGACCCGCAGATCCGTCCGCTCGTCACGAAGACCGTGCGCGAGAGCCTCGAGCCACCCCGCATCTATATCCAGGAGCACTACCAGGAGACTTTTGACACAATCAAGGACAAGCTGCCACCCTTCAAGTACTTTGCCCCTGAAGGGAATCAGAAGTCCTTCTCGATCGTGTTCAACTCCTGGCAGGAGCGTGACGACGCGCGCACCATCCTGGAGGATGCCGATATCCGCTTCCGTACTGGTAAAACCTTGCTCCCTTTCCGTCTCACAGGCAACATCTCCTGGGGTGTCCCCGCACCCGATCTGGAAGATCTGAGAGGGCTGACCCTGTGGTGCTGGCCGGAAAGCCTGTGGGCCCCAATCTCCTTCACGCAGACGCTGTTGGCAACCGCAGCGACCGGGCGCTACAGCTCAACTGACTGGCACGACTGGTGGTGCTCCAAGGACACCAAGGTCTTCCAGTTTATGGGACAGGACAACATCAACTTCTACTGTGTTACACAGCCGGCTCTGTGGGAGGCGCTCGACTGGGGTCTCATTCAAGACACTCCGATTGCGGACTACCACATCTTATTTATGAATAAGAAAGCCTCAAGCTCTGGCAAGATCAAGCCGCCGATGGCAGATGATCTGCTCAACCACTACACCGCGGAGCAGCTTCGCACTCACTGGTTGAGCCTCGCGCTCGACCAAAAGGCCGTGAGTTTCAGCCCGAAGCCCTACGACACCTCCGTGAGCCACACGGACAAGAAGACCGGCGAGCAGATCCTGACCAAAGATGACCCACGCGTCGCGGATCCGGTGCTCAAAGAAAGCGCTTTCCTCACAAACATCTTCAACCGGCTGGCCCGCAGCTGCTTCTACGGCGCAACGAGAGCGTTGGACAACCATCTCCCGTCCGTGGATCCTGAGCCTGAAGTCGTCAAGCGCTGCAATAAAGTCACTGAAGACTTTGAGAAAGCCTGCTATTACTTCAATTCCACGAAGGCGCTGACCATAGCGGAAGACTTCTGCCGTGAGGCCAACAAGCGCTGGACGAAGGAATCAAAAACCGCCAAGGAAGACCCGAAAGGGTATGAACAGGCCCTCTCCAACGCCTTCAGAGCACTCAGAACTGTGACCCTTCTTATGCATCCGGTAGTCCCGAAGGGCTGCGAAGCTATCGCAGAGCACCTCAACATCCCCACAGAGGTCTTCTTCAGCTGGAAGCACGCCGAGGAAGGTCTACCGGAGCTCGTTCAGTACACCGGTGAGAATGTGGAGCAGCACGAGATCACCCCACTGCCGCCACGTTTTGACTTCTTCGAGCGCCACGAAAGCCAACGCTAGCTCACTTATATCCTGAAAATCCTCTGGTCTCAGTTGGGCTTTGAGCTGAGGCCATATTTATCAGCAAAAGGAGTACCGATGCAGATTCCGGAACCTCCCCAAATCCATTTCCCCTCCCCCTATGAGCGCCCGCACACGCCGCTCTCCTTCGCGCAACGTATCGAGCGTCCAGACGGAGCTTTTATTGCAACGTTCGGCTACAACACTGAAAGCGCTGCTCAAACCCCGATCCTGTTCCTGCATGGCAATGGGGAGGACCATGAGATCTTCGGTCCCATCATCGACGCCTGCGTGGAAGTGGGCTATCCGGTCTACGCGCCGGATTCACGTGCTCAGGGTCAGTCGACGCGCGGTACCGCGAAATTGACGTATGAGGTGATGGCGAACGATGCTATAGGGGTGATGGAGGCACTCGACCTCAAACGCTGCCACTTGGTCGGCTTCTCCGACGGAGCGATCGAGGCGCTCCTCATCGTCTCAAAGCATCCGGAGCTTGTCGCCTCCCTCACCTCGATCGGAGCAAACCTTACCCCTGAAGGTGTCAACAACGAGGGATGGGATCCTCAAGCCACCATCCAACGTCTGCTCGATTGGGCTGAGTGGGTCGAGAACCTTCCGAAAGATGGCGCAATTGACCCCACCTTGATGTCCCCCACTGCGCAGGAGGCACGCCAACAGGCAGAGCTTTTGAACCTGATGGAGATCGAGCCGCACATTGATCCGGAGAGCTTGAAGTCAATCTCCTGCCCTACAACGGTGATGGCCGGGCAGTATGACGTTATCAAGCCTGAAGAGACGAAACGCATTGTCGGGGCAATCTCCCAAGCGCAGCTCTTCATCTCGGAGGGTCATGGCCACACGCTGCCCAAAGAGGCACCGGACGACGTGATTGAAGTTGTCCTCAAAACGGTCAAACGGATGCTGTAATCCGGCACTTCCTCTAGTATTGAACTTCACTTTTTCTAGGATATTTGAATAATTCGTTAGGTACCTAGACATCTGATTATTAGGTACCTATAGTTTTCTCCGTACAATAAACGGCGAGAGTCATATGAGGCGGAATATGCAGGATTCACAGTATGAGAAAACGGCTCGGGACTTCTTTAATACAGGCCCCGTTGAACGTCAGTTGCTTGATACATTCGGTTTGATTAACGCGATAATGCACGCATCGTTCACAAGCAGGTCTGGACAGCCCCATGCGCTCCTCAGGCTGCTTGCTAACGGCGGAACGATGACTCAGAAAGATCTGCAGAGCGGAGAGGTTCCCATCAGCTCCGCAGCGCTCTCTGAAACCCTCTCAAAGCTGGAAGCGTGCGGGCTTGTCAAGAGGGAGCGCTCTGAGAAAGACCGACGCCAGATCAACGTGTCACTGACAGAAAGCGGACGGGAAGAGGCAAAACGGTGGGTCAAGCGTAAAACAGCGTTCGAAAGAGAAGCATTTTCGGTTTTGAGCGACCAGGAAAAGAAAGTGTTGCTTGCACTCCTCACACGGGTGAGACTTCATTGGATGGATTTAGCACAGGCACAGAAACGAGAGAAGGTGTAAACAGACGTGAAAGTAAAAGACAGGATTCACGAAGCGGTCAGTGCCGGCACTGACTCGAGTGTGCCTGAATACTCCTATAGAGATATTTTCTCCACGCTGGGCAAATCACTGCGGGAATTCAAGAAGACCTCACTTGCGACCCCCATCATCGTCACAGGCGAGGTTGCGATGGAGTGTGCTATCCCTTTTGTCACCGCTACCCTGATCGACCGGATTGAGGCGGGGGCGCCTATGTCGACCATCGCCCACTATGGGCTGATCCTGGTGATTATGGCACTGGCGTCGCTGGCCTTCGGCACCGGAGCCGGCATCACCTGCTCCATTGCCTCAACGGGTTTCGCCAGGAACTTGCGCCACGATATCTTTCACAAGATTCAGACATTCTCATTCTCAAACATCGATAAGTTCTCGACGAGTTCCTTAGTGACGCGTCTCACAACCGATATCACCAACGTGCAGTTTGCGTTCATGACAATCATCAGGACCGCCGTGCGTTGCCCGCTCCTCGCGATCTTTTCGATCGTGATGGCATTTCTGACCGGTGGCCCCGTGGCGGTCATCTATGTCTTTGTCGCAATCTTTCTGGGCTACGTCCTCTTCAGGCTGATCCTCATCACCACGCCTATCTTCAGGCGCCTGTTCAGAAAATACGATGCGCTGAATGATTCCGTCGAAGAGAATGTCTCCGGCATCCGCGTCGTCAAGTCCTACGTCCGTGAGGACTACGAGCGCAAGAAATTCGGTACCGCTTCGCACAACCTGTACAACGACTTCGTCCATGTCGAGCGGATCATGGCGTGGACCAGCCCGATTATGACTATCTCTATCGATGTGATCTACTGCTTCGTCGTCTACTTCGGCTCCCAGGCGATCGTCTCCAGCCAGGCACAGGCGATGGGCGTGGGGCAGCTTTCATCGCTGATCACCTACGGCTTCTCGATGCTCATATCCCTCATGATGCTCTCGATGGTCTTCGTGATGATCGTGATGGCAGAAGAGAGCTCACGGCGCCTCTGCGAGGTCCTGAAGGAGCAGCCTGATCTGGCTAACCCTAAGAAGGCGATCTATGAGGTGCCCAACGGCTCTGTCGACTTCAACCATGTCAGCTTCGCCTATTCCAAGAAGGCGGACCGCATGGCCTTAAAGGATATCGATCTGCACATCAACAGCGGTGAGTTCATCGGCATCATCGGCGGTACCGGCTCCTCAAAGTCCACGCTAATCCAGCTGATCAGCCGCCTCTACGATGCGACCGAAGGCTCCGTCTTCGTCGGCGGCCACAACGTGAAGGACTACGATATCAAATCCCTTCGTAACCAAGTGGCAGTCGTGCTGCAGAGGAATGTCCTCTTCTCAGGTACCATCAAGGACAATCTCAGATGGGGCAATCCGAACGCGACCGACGAGCAGATGCTTCAAGCCTGCAAGACAGCACAGGCAGACGAGTTCATCCGGCGCTTCCCGGATAAGTATGACACCTACATCGAGCAGGGCGGCACCAACGTCTCCGGCGGTCAGAAGCAGCGCCTCTGTATCGCCCGCACACTCCTGAAGAACCCCAAGATCCTGATCATGGATGATTCCACGAGCGCCGTCGACACCAAGACCGACCGTTTGATCCGTGAGGGCTTCAAGCATTACATCCCCTCAACGACCAAGATCATCATCGCCCAGCGCACCTCCTCCATCGAGGATGCGGACCGCATCGTGGTGATGGACGAGGGGCACATCAACGACATCGGGACCCACGAGCAGCTGTTGAGACGGAACAAGATCTACCGCGAGGTCTATCTGACGCAGAACAAGCAGTCCCACGATCAGAACCGCGCGGCGCTCAAAGAAGCAGTCGCCCATACCAAACAGACCGAACAACACACAGGAGAGGAGGACTAGGACATGGCTGAGACACAAAATGCAAAAGATACCGCCAAACACACAAAACGTCACCACACCCTGAGAAGAGTGCTCAGCATGATCTTCCACTACTACCCTGCTTATACGACCATCATCGTTATCTGCATCATTGCAACCTCGCTGATCTCCTCGCTGCCCTCGGTCTTTCTGCAGCAGGCCATCAACATCATCGAGCAGTTTGTCAAAACCGGTGATTGGAGCACGGCGCAGCCGCAGATCGCCCGTGTCGTAATCACGCTCATCTTGTGCTACCTGGTGGCTTTGGTCTGCAACATCACCTACACCCAGCTCGGCGCTATCGTTAACCAGGGCACCTTGGATAAAGTGAGGCAACAGATGTTCAGCCACATGGAGTCCCTGCCGATCCGCTATTTCGACACGAACAAGCACGGCGACATCATGTCCCACTACACCAACGACGTCGATACGCTGCGCCAGTTCATCGGCCAAGCGCTGCCGAGTATATTGATGACGGTCGTAGCGATGATATCGGTCCTCTTCATCATGCTCTGGTACTCTGTGCCCCTGACCATCGTCGTGTTGGTCCTCGTGGGGCTCATGATGTGGCTCACCGATGTGCTCGGCAGCCGTTCTGCCCGCTACTATCTGGAGCAGCAGCGCTCAATCGCAGACGTCGAGGGCTTCGCCGAAGAGTCCATGAACGGCCAGAAGGTCGTCAAGGTCTTCACCCATGAGGACGCTATCGAAAAGGATTTCGATAAGGTTAACGAGCAGCTCTTCCAAGCTGCAAAGACCGCAAACATGTACGGCAACACCTTAGGCCCGGTTCTCATGAACGTCGGCAACCTCGCCTACGTGGTCGTCGCGATCTTCGGCTCCATGTTCCTGGAGGCTGGCATCGCGAACCCCTCCATTTCCGGCATGGCGCTCAACATCTCGATCGTCGTCTCCTTCTTGAACCTCACGAGGCGCTTCTCCGGCTCCCTGGGCCAGATCTCCCACCAGATCAACTTCGTGGTTATGGGCCTTGCGGGCGCCGAGCGTATCTTTGCCCTTGAGGACGAAGAGCCTGAGCAGGATAACGGTTACGTCACCTTGGTTAACACCAAGAAGGGCAAGGACGACAAGCTCGTCGAGAGCAAAGAGCACACCGACTCCTGGGCCTGGAAGCACCCCCATGACAACGGCACGATCGACTACCGCGCCCTGAAGGGCAAAGTGGACCTCTACGATGTGGACTTTGGTTATGAGCCGAATCACTTAGTCCTGCACAACATCACGATCCACGCGAAGCCAGGCCAAAAGGTCGCTTTCGTCGGCTCCACCGGTGCAGGCAAGACGACGATCACCAACCTGATCAACCGATTCTACGATATCGATGACGGCAAGATTCGCTACGACTATATCAACATCAACAAGATCAAGAAGGCGGACCTGCGCCGCTCACTGGGTATGGTCTTGCAGGACACCAACCTCTTCACCGGTACCGTTATGGACAACATCCGCTACGGCCGCCTGAACGCAACCGATGAGGAATGCATCGCCGCGGCAAAGCTCGCGGGTGCGGACTCCTTCATCGGACGTCTGCCTGACGGCTACAACACGATGCTGCACGACAACGCAGAGACGATCTCACAGGGCCAGCGTCAGCTGCTCTCGATCGCCCGCGCCGCGGTCGCAGACCCACCGGTCATGATCCTCGATGAGGCAACCTCCTCCATCGATACCCGTACCGAGCAGATCGTCCAGAAAGGTATGGACGCATTGATGGAAGGCCGTACCACCTTCGTTATCGCCCACCGCCTCTCTACAGTTAGAAACTCCGACGTGATTATTGTTCTCGATCATGGCCGTATCATCGAGCAAGGCACCCACGATGAGCTGATCGCTAAGAAAGGTACCTACTACCAGCTCTACACCGGAGCCTTCGAGCTCGAATAGTTATCCAGAGCCTTTACGACTTTGTGTACGGTCCGTCTCACCAAGAGGCGGACTTTTTTGTCTTCAGGTCATCCCGTATCTTTCAGGTTGCAGCTACCCTCTGCGTTGGGAACTATGGTGAGAAAAAAATCGAAAGACAGGTATTCCATAGACAACAATTCGATCAACAGACGCAGTTTTTTCACGGTATCAAAGGCATCGGGCTCGGGGCAGCTGCACTCGATCTTGCTGCGTGCAGCTCATCTGCGAAAGCAGCACCGACAGAACAGCGAGTACAGTCACAGAGCGCTCCAAATTTCTCTCAAGTCACCACCCGCGCCTTTGTCGATATCGTTTCAAGTAGGCTTATGGGATACTGTGCCGATGGAGTGTACACTTTCTTGGGGATTCCCTATGCGACCGCAAACCGCTTTCAAGATCCGCAGCCAATCACGAGCTACGGTCAGGGCTTCTGCACCGCGATGAGCTTCAGTGCGGTATGCCCAACAGCCCCGCACGTTTAGTTCTATCGTAGAGCCGGACCGCAACGGCTTCAGCACCCCTTCCCGCAGCGATCTGGCCGGTAACGGAGCGCTGCCTGTGGTCTTCTTCCACGGTGGAGGCCTTATTGCTGGTGCTTCCGGCGAGATAGGGCTCTACGAGGAGGCCGACTTTGCCAAGACCCAGGGCCGCGTCTTTGCTAGACCGTGACAATATCAGCCGCTTCGGTGGCGATCCCGTCAATGTCACAATCGTCGGGCAGTCCGACGGCAGAACGAAGATCATGACCCTGGCCTGCATGGAGCGCACACAGGGACTCTTCTCCAAAGGGGTCATCCAGAGCGGCTATATCTTCGACACGACGCAGCAGCAATCGCAACAGGCGACCCACCAGATCGTTGACTATTTACTGCAACACTATTCGGTCGCAGACAACCCGATCGCGAGGATCTGTTCCGGGTCCCGGCCACCGTGAACTTCTTCGCAGACGCTTCCTATGGTGCAGACCTCTTCCCCACACCGTTTATTGACCCCGATACCGGTACCGTCAACAACCTCGCGGCCCAACGCACCTGGATAAGGGAGACAACGTTTTCAGAACTTGATGGCACTGCCTCTCCCCTGGCGATGCACTCGATGCCCGACGCTCCCGCCTTCGTCGACTTTCAGAACATCACCGATTCTCAGGTACGGGACGGACTACACAGTCGGTACGGCGATGATGCTAGCGTGTTTGAGCAGGCCTTCCGCAACGCCTATCTCACCCATCCGCCCGTGGAGTCACTCTGGCTGGCGAAGACTACGAGCTTTGTCTCCCATACGACGCTCACCGAGCCTGACACCGGGATGATCCCTACTTCAGCCGGCAGGGACTTCCCGTATACAACTATGTGGCTACTACAGCCGTCGGGTTTTCGGGAGTGTAACGATGGCGCACTGCGAAGATCTACCCTACTGGTTCGCCTCGCCTGACTGTGTGCCATACCTTTTTGCTGATGACGACGATATGACCCACACTGTCGTGCAGACCATGTCCGACTCGCTTACCACTTTTGCACGCACCAATGACCCCTCATATGACGCAATCCAGTGAGATCCCTATGCCACCGACCACCATGCGACCTTTGTCTTCGATCGGGGCTCCCAGCAGAAAGAGGGGTTCGGCGAAGAACTTTATGAGATTTTGAAGCGGCACAATTTATAGATTCGGTCTGATTCAGCCTTCTGCTGGTCCTCAGTAATCCAATAATCGTTGATGCCAAACACAAACAGCCCCAGCTTCTTAAAAAGCCAGGGACTGAATGTTGACGCTTATGAGCCAAATGCTACTTCAGGTTGTACATGACGTCTTTCGGCTCGATCACGATCTTATCCGGATCGCCCTTGCGGCCAGGCTTCATTTCCGGCTTGTCCATACTGATTGCGTGGACCGGGCAGACGAGACGGCACAGATGGCAACCGACGCACTTGTCCTTATCGATGGAGACCTTACGCTCCTCAGGATCCCACTGGATTGCCTGGTGGGCACCGTCATAGCAGGAGATATAGCAGCGTCCACAGTGGATGCACTTATCCGTATCGATCACCGGATAGACCTTAAAGTCACGGTCGAGGCTATCAGCCGGCAGGGTATTCGGCACCGCAAGGCCGACGAGCTCGAAGAGCGACTTGACACCCTGGGAGCGCATATAGTGGGAAAGCCCATCCTTCATATCCTCGACGATGCGGTAGCCATACTGCATGACCGCCGTAGTGACCTGCAGGGTCGTTGCACCCATCAGGATGTACTCAGCGGCATCACGCCAGGTCTCAATGCCACCGATACCAGAGATCGGGAGATCTTTCAGATCTGGATCCGCGCGCATCTGCTGGATGAACCGCAGGGAGATCGGCTTTACGGCTTTGCCGGAAAGTCCGGAGACTGCACTCTTGCCATTGACGATCGGCATTCCGATATGGCGATCAAGGTCGACATTTGCGATGGATTTGACCGTATTGATCGCAGAGATACCGTCAGCGCCGCCTTCCATACAGGCCTTGGCGACCTCAGTCATATCGGTGATGTTCGGTGTCATCTTTGCGAGCACCGGCAGCTTTGAGCCGCGTTTTACAGCGGTGCAGCAGGTGCAGCAGAGGTCTGGGTTCTCACCGACGTCGGAGCCCATCGTATGGCTTGTCATCTGGGGGCAGGAGAGGTTCATCTCGATCATATCCGCACCGGCCTCTTCAACCTTTTTAGCGAGTTCAGTCCAGTTGCTCTCATTCTGTCCCATGATGGAAGCGATGATGATCTTGTTCGGATGTTCCTTCTTGATCCGCGTGATATCAGCGAGGTCCTGCGCGAGCGGATGCTCAGCGATCTGCTCCATGTTCTTGAAGGCTACAAAAGGCGTGGCCTCCTTGGTGAGCTCATCAAAGCGCGGAGATACCTCATCGACGACAAAGTCATCGGTGTGCAGGGTCTTGTATACGATACCACCCCAGCCGGTATCGAAGGCTTTGGCGCACATCTCATAGCAGTTGCCTACTGGCGAGGATGACAGGCAGAAGGGGTTTTCAAAGTGGACACCCAAAAAATCAATGGAGAGATCCATCTGTTTCATCTCACTCGCCTCCTTTCAGGGAAGCATCGATTGCTCCAGCGGCTTCCTTACCGCGCCGCACTGCCCACACGACGGTCTTATCGCCCTGGGCGATATCGCCGGTCACAAAGATGTGCGGGTCAGAGGTTGCCGGGCCTTCCTGTGCCATCTCTACGCCCTTGAGATCGAGATCAACGCCGAGGTGATCGAGATCAGGACGCTGGCCAACTGCCAGAATAATCAGATCTGCAGAGATCGTGAGGGTCGAGTCTATCACACGATGCTTAAAGGTTACCTGATGGCCGGAAGCCTCTTTCGGTTCATACCCGTCGATCAGGGTTACGCCCATCTCACGGGCGCCATCGAGCTCCTCTTTAGAAGCCAGGAATTCGCAGGAGCGCTCCCAGATCACATCGGTAACCGTAGGAACTCCGAGCTTCTTGAGCGTCGTTGAGACGTCCATTGCAACGTCGCCACCACCGATTACGAGGACATTGTCCGAAACTTTCATCGTGCCCTTTGAGGAGCGTACCTCGTCGAGGAAGTCCACCGCGAGTTTGACGTTGTCGTTGTCCTTAAAGATCGGCAGCATCTTGCCCTCTGATAGGCCCGGATCCAGAAGTACCGCATCGTGCTTACCTAAGAGCTGTCCGATCGTGATATCGTCGTTGGGACCCGTACCGATGGATACATCGCAGTGGATCGTTGCGCCGAGCTCTTTGACGCGGGAGATCGCACGGTTCACGATATCGTCCGGCAGACGGTAGGCCGGGATGCCGTGTACCAGCATGCCGCCCGGGGTCGGTTGGCGCTCATAGATATCGACTGCGTGGCCGAAACAGCGCAGAGATGCCGCAGCCTGAAGCGCTGCCGGACCGGAGCCGACGATTGCGATAGAGTGCCCGGTATCTGGGCCGGCTTCCAGCACCTTCATCGAGATGTCGTAGGCATAGTCGGTCGCATAGCGCTGTAGGCCTTTGATATCGATCGGGTGATCGATATCGGTACGGCTGCAGCCTTTCTGACAGTAACGCTCTGTGGGGCATACGCGTGCGCAGATATCGCCCAGCGCATTGTTCTCAAAGATCGTCTCTACAGCCCCCTCTTCGTTTAAGAAACGAATGCTGCGGATGAACTTAGCCGGATCGGTCGAGGTGGGGCAATCCTGGCTGCACGGCGCGTCTTGGCACAGCAGGCAACGGCTTGCCTCCTCCATAGCGGTAGCAGGGGTATAGCCCTCCCGCCACTCCTGCTCGTATGTATCATCCACGTCGACTCCTCTCCTAGTGCATGGAATATTTCATACATGTTTCTTCACATTATGAGCCAACCAAAACCGTTTGTATCCACTTGCCCCATAGATGAAGAAACGTCTTCGGTAAAGGGCAAATCCTCGAGGTTCAGCCACACCGCGTGCATACACGCGCTCAACAATGGACTGAATAGCGCACTATCTGTACTCGACAGGACACAACCTGCCACGCCCTATGAGGCAAGGAAGATATAGAAGATGCTGCAAAAGCAAGGAGAGGCACATGCCACCCGCTACAGGGTGTCTTAAGGCTGATGGAGCTTGCAGGCATCCAGCCCATGCTGTACGCTGCCGTCTCCTCCGGTACCCTCCTGGGCATCCAGAAGGTCCCCCTATCTCTTGAAGGGCAAGGCATCCTGTTCCCCAACCAGGTGTGGTCCACCGACATCCACCTGTGTCCAGATCGAAGGGAAGCACCTTGTATCTTAAGCTCGCTCATCGACTGGTTTAGCCGCTGTATCGTCTGCTGGAAGGCTCTTTGACACCATGCAGAGCACAGGAGATCGCTACACGCGCCAAGCAGACTTTCAGGGAGCATGGGGATGCCCTTTACCATGAACTTCGAGCAGGGGA
Source organism: Atopobium sp. oral taxon 416 (assembly GCF_018128285.1). Classification (NCBI taxonomy): domain Bacteria; kingdom Bacillati; phylum Actinomycetota; class Coriobacteriia; order Coriobacteriales; family Atopobiaceae; genus Atopobium; species Atopobium sp. oral taxon 416. Next base: position 1,490,524 of record NZ_CP072380.1, on the reverse strand, counting down.
GCGTTCTTCGGCTCTAAGGAGTACGTCTTTCTGCTCGCATCCAAAGGGATATCCCAGAGCATGGACGAAAGGGTGAGATAGAAGGACAACGCTTTGGTAGAGAGATGGTTTCAGACCCTCAAGAGCGAATGCCTAAAGGCAGACAAAATACAGCACGCCTGCCAGAGCTCAAGGACACCATCGCAAAGTTCGTTGAGTTCTACAACAGCAGGCGGATCCATCATACGCTTAGCTGCGACACGCCGGAAGAATGGTACATGAGCGGTATAGCCGAGGCTGAATAGGCCTACAGAGGTGGCGCTGTAAAAGCCAGGGATTCGGAAGGAATAGGGCTTCTGTGTCTCACTGCTTTAGCCAATTCAGTTATGGCATAGAAGTGTATATTTTGTGCCCCTGATACGCAGGGATTAATATTAATAGTCGAATTGACGATAAAAGAAGCTTAACCGCAATCAGCCAATTCCAAATCTGTACACGACAGCCCTATGCTGTCATCGACGATTATGGGTTAGGAGAGATGCGAACACCTTCACATTACTTTCGTTATGCCGCCGTTGCATTGATCTCAGCTGCACTCATCGGATCGGGAGTTCCTACTGCCGCGCTCGCTGATGATACAAGCGATCTGGAATCACTTCAGAACACCGCTATTGAAGCGAATGAGAAACTCGACGAGGAGCAACAGAAGTTGGATGCCCTGCAATCTCAGATCGATGAAAATAACCAGCAGGTGCAGGAGATCGAGGACAAGCTGCCGCAGTTGCGTCAGAACGCTGCTTCCGCAATTTCCACGTCCTACAAGCTCCATCAGAACTCAAACTCCCTGCTTTCGATGATCTTCTCATCGAAAGACTTCAATGAGGTCCTAAACTTGATCAACAGCCTCAACCGCGTTATGGCAAGTAGCACCCAGGACATCAACAATCTAGTCAATGTTGAGCAGGAACTGCAGACCAAACAGGCGGAGCTTACACAGGAAAAGACCGACGAGGAGCAGCAGGTCAAAGTCGCTAAGGATGCTTCAGATCAGGCACAGGCCGCCGTTGATGCGGCTCTCCAGAAAGCCGCAGAGGGCAAGGCTGAGCGCGAGGCTGCCTATGAGGCGGCACAGGCTGCCGGCCAGCAGGATCAGACCATCACGCAGATTGATCAGGCTACCAAAAATTCCAACGACTCGAATCCCAACAACTCAAATCAGCAGTCCTCTGGCAACAGCACAGGCAACAGTGCAGGCAACAACGCAGACAACAGCGCAATGAATTCCGGCTCTGCCTCCGGGGGCTTTACGTACGTCGAGGCCTCTATGTACGGCAGCGGCGATGGCCTCATGGGCAACCGCACCGCAAACGGTGATACCTTGACCCCGACCTCCATGGGCATCGCAATGAAAACCATGCCACTTGGCACCATCGTGGAGCTCACCTACAGTGGCAGAACCTGCCGTGCAATCGTGAATGACCGTGGTCCCTATGCAGGAAACCGTCAGATCGACCTTCAGCCCGCAGTCGCCTCTGCGTTGGGCTTCAGTGGCGTCGGTACCGTTGGCTACCGTGTCGTGAGCTAACAGTCCATCATTCTAAGCTTAAAGGGAAACCAGTGGACACGTACGTGCCCGCTGGTTTCTTGTGTACCACTACTTTGTTGGAACACGCCTTAGGAATGATGGTCCCGTTTGTGCTCTTTGATAATATTAAAGACGATCCAGAGCCCCAAGAAGAGGGCGATGAAGAACCCTACAAAGCCGATGATAGGGATGCCGAAGATAACAGGTTGAATGCGCGCATAGTAGATAATCGAGGAGCCGATGAAGAGGCCTGCCGCGACGATACCCATAGTTAGCCGGTCCGCTGCATGGGAAAGATCCGCAATCGGGCTCTTGGTTCCTGAGAGGTCCAGGATCATGCGCAGCTGTCCGCGGGTCAGCATCTTGGAAGCAAGGCCGGCATCCCCGGCTGCTTGAAGCAATCCATGTGACGCACGCTCGAGCTCCTGCGCATAGGTCTTCGCTTCCTGCTTGGTTAAGTCTCCAAGCGATCCTTGCGTCCGAATATGGGTTCGGATGATCTGGATGATCGAGGTATCCGACAGAAAATCATTGACAGTGCCTTCAAGGGTCACCAGTGAGCGTGCGAGCATCGTGACATTGCTCGGCAGCTCGATACCGCACCTTCGTGCCATCGTGAACAGTGCATTGACGAAGGCGCCCATATCGAAATCTTTGAGGTCGGCGTTGCCGAACTTCTCGATAATCTCATCAAGTGAGCTTAAAAGCTGCGCGTGGTCCACCTCATCGGCCCCGGACACTGCAAATTCGAGCAATCCGTCTTTAAGGTCTGCGGAGTCCCTGAGTGCCACTGCTGTGACCATGTCCCGAAGCGCTGCCCGGTCCGTTGAGGACAGCCTTCCCATCATTCCGAGGTCGATAAAGTAGATCTTCCCACCCTTGATAATGAGGTTGCCGGGGTGCGGATCCGCATGGAAGAACCCGCTGTCGAGCATCTGTTGAGTGTAGTTGTCGACGAGCTTCGTCCCGATTTCATTCAGGTCATAGCCCTCGGCGATGAGCTGAGCGGTGTGTGAGATGGGGATCCCCTCGATGTAGTCCATCACGACCACGTGGAGGGTACAAAGTTTCAAATACGGCTTAGGACAGCCGACGTATCTGATATTGGCATTGTCGCGTCGAAACTCCGCCAGATTCCTTGCCTCGACGAGAAAATCGGTTTCCTCACGAAAGGAGTGCCAGAGCTCCTCGATAACGGAGCCGAGATCAAGTACCTGAGTATCCGGGAAGAAGCGGTCAGCGTAGCGGGCAAGCCGGCGCATAATATCGATATCCTGCGCCATCGTTTCCTGCACATGAGGGCGTTGGATCTTGATTGCGACATCCTCGCCGGTGATCAGGCGCGCCCGGTGTACCTGGGCGATGGAAGCCGATCCCAGGGGCACGTCGTCGATTGCGTCGAAGAGGTCCTCAATCGGGATCGCATACTCTGCCCTGAGGCTTGAGAGGACGGTCTCGCGATCCATCGGGATCACATTCGCTTGCAGCTTCGAGAGCTCTTGACAGAAAGGTTCCGGCAGGATCTCTGAGCGCATCGAGAGGATCTGTCCGGCCTTCACAAAGGTAGGGCCCAGCTCCTCGAGCATCCGACGCAGCGTCACCGGCGTCATCCCGTGCATAATGTCGTACTTACGCACCACCGAGAAGATCTCATGCATACGTTTCAGGCGGCCCTGCCAGGCACCGGTCCGATAGGTGGTATAGCGGCCACCCCTCAGGCCGATCGTCTGGTCGTACTCCTCGTTCTCGATCGCCTGAAACATGTTGTCATAGGCGTCCGTCTCCTCCTGAGAGTCAACGGACGCCCGTGATGTCGTATCTGTGTTGTCCGAAGGTTCGCTTCGTTCCACGCCTACTCCGCTTTGTCCTGATCCTTATCGGAAGCATCTTCTACGTCTTCGACGTCTACGGTGACGCGGTTTGCCTCGATCTCGCTTGCCATCGTCTCGACCTTTTTAACGAAGTCCTTGAGCTCATCGTCCTTCATGGTCTGCATCCAGGTCTTGAGGGCGCTCTCAGAGAAGTTGTGCGCCGCGTTTGAGGTCGTGTGCTTGAGCTCCTCATTCAGATTCTGGCCCTGCTGCACTGCTGTCTGGCCACGCTTGACAAGGTTGTCAAACGCCTCCGAGCTCTTGTCGCCCACCGTTGCCATTGCCCCGACGCTTGCCAAAAACATCTTCTCTGCTGCGTCGAACGGATTTAAGTCAGCCATACTGCCTCCTATATTCACTGCGTTGCATTTATTGGCCTCATATCGGATGCTTTTAGATGCAATAGAGAATCTCCGGTGGCAGGAATGTCTTCATACTGCCTGAAGAGCTATGCGGCTCGTAAAGGAGATTGGTATCCTGTCCCATCTGGAGTAGATCGCAGATAAGCTGGGTGAAGGCAAGCTTTTGGCTTGGGCTTCGCATCTCTTTTAGAAGCGTGCAGATCTAAATGGCTATAGCGGGGAGTCCGCCAGACTGGCTTTGTAAGGAGATACACCTATGCTCTTTGCAGGTGTGGATATCGCAAAGGTAGACCACCTAATCGGAACCATCGACAACAAAGGGAAAGATAGGTGCCTAATCTCTTTCAGAAGTACCAGCGAAGGTTTGGATAGGTGCTCCTCGTGGGCTAGAAAGTCTGGCAGAACCAGAATTGGATGGCCTGCCACTCGTATCTTGTGGAAAAGGGATAGGCAGTGTGTGTCCTTGATCCTGTGCATGTAGAGGCTCTACGCAAACTCAAGGGCTTCGCAGGGTCAAAAATGATACAGCCGACAGCTCTCTCATCGCAAAGACCCTGCCGTGTAGGTGAGGTAAAGCCAACGAAGCTTGCAGATGATACTCTATAGGCTCTGCGATTCTTAATGCGTTTTTGTCAGTCCCTAAAAGAGGCGCGGGCTATCTGCCTTTTGGGTTCTCATTTCCCGAAGTGCGAGCCGCTTTTCACTAACATCTTCAGCGTCCCTTCCTTGGCACTTCTCACAGATGGCCCGCTGCCCACAAAGAACGGGGCGCCTTGGTGAGGCTAAAGCATAAAGCAATAACAGCGAGGCCGCCAAAAACTCCTGTGGGGCGCACCTTGGGAAGAAGGCTGTGGGTTTTGAGATCAAGCACTGTATCTTTGAGATCGAATATTTGGAAGGCGACATCAAAGACACCGACAAAGCAATGATAGAAGAGCTGCTATGTAAGGTGGAGCCCTCATCATCACTATCCTTGGAGTCTTGTCACAGGTAGGGTTCACACAGCTACAAAGACAGGTGATGTGTCTCGGCCTAAGGGCAGCTCTCAGATCGTAAACTACGCCGGGCTGAACCACAGAGCGAATCGATCCGGCAAGCTTGAGGCTAAAGGGTTGCCTATCACCAAAGCAGGGTCTTCCTATCTGAGACGCGCTCTGTGGCTTGCTGCAGCAGCTATATTCCTAAGCTCAAAGAGTTCTGTAGAAAGAAGCGATTACTGAGGCAAACCCTATAGGGTGGCTGTAGCTGCCATGGCAAGAAAGCTCTGTCTCATCATCTTTGCTGTGATGAGAGACAAGGTAGCCTACAACCCGAACTGATTTGTATCAATCAAAAAACTGCATACTTTTGTTTGCTGCTGTACTTATGTTTCACAGCTGCTTCATCTATTGCGCCTAAAAGCATTCGATATTCGACTGTCAAAGTGCAACTAATCCAACACTTACAAAAACAATCTTCAGACATCTCTCCAAAAGATCATGGTTTTTTACTTGACTTCATATAGCTGGTCTCCTTAAATACGAGGGGCCTCTCCCCTAATACACCACATATACCTATCATAGCAATTCTCAAATGCGTACAACCTGTTAACGCAAAGGTTACGTATTACCCCTAGAAAAGGCTCTTCGCTACTTATGGTGGGTAGCACTCCTGCATCCCCTTGAGCGTGGGACGCCTGGACAGCAGGGTTTCGCCGGTGGAAGGCTTCGGTTCTAAGGTGCGATATGGATGCTTAAGGCAGGTATGCTGGCAAGGCTCTTTAAGAAGCCCCAGGGGGCTTAGGGGCGAATGGAGCTCTTCGGTGTCTGGTTTGAGGAACTCAGATGGGTGCAGGACATCCTGCATGTGAGGTGGTACACGTCAGGGCCAGGCAGTGGTGAGTCCTGCCTTCCACAGGCGCTGTAGCACCTACGACAGACGCGGGAGGACCTTGTGGCATCTCGACATCTGGCAATACGAGACGATTGTACGCGGCGCAGTGTTGAGTGCCCCTAAGGACAGCGTGCATGCTGCAAGGATACCCTGGGGGTCCAGCCGAAGACGCATCACGGCGCTCTTTGAGGCCCAGCTGATCGTTTGTCATGAGCGTTGTGGTCATAAGCCTCTGCACGAGACAGCCCACGTGCATATGGAGGCTGCTTGGGAAGGCGACATCGAAGGCGAGGGATGCAGCAGACTATTCCGGAGTCGTGCGTGTGGGTACAGGTGACACCGCCAAAAGGTGCAACCAAAGCTGTATCAGCATCATGGCCGACCTGGACCGCCAGCGCCCTGCGCCCCATGCACGCCCTTTATCCCATATTCGCGTCTACAGGAAAAGAGCGCGGCCACTGTGCGAGAAGTGGCAGAAAGAATATATGAGGGAGAGCCTCACAGAGTGTCAGCTTGCGAAGAGAGAGGAGCTCGATCCTGCGAAGACACGTCTCAGGAAGCGCGTGTCTGTCAGATAGCAGAGGCGATGTGCGACGTGTACTCGTGCACCGACAGGGAATCGGCTGCTGCAGCCCCAGACCGCCTTTACTTGTAGATGATGCACTCTGCTGTGGCTAAGATGAAGAGGGTGGCAGGTACCCTTAGGAAGGAGCGGGAAGGGATCTTGAACTGGTGGAAGAGGAGTTTAACCAATTCATTTCTCGAAGGGCTTAACTCCCCCGCTCAGTCTGTCCGGAACACTGCCAGGGGCTTCAGGAACATATCCTACTTCGAGGCGATGGTCTCCCTCAGACTGGGGAAGATGGACTTCTCGGCCCAGAGGCAGCTGGCCTGTGCTACCCACTAGAAACGTCGAAGAGCTTAAAAACAAGAGTCGGACCCATCGGTTCGGCTCTTCAGATTAATGCTCAGCTGTTATTGTGACGTACTAGTCGCGCTTCTCGCCTGCGCTCGGATCGAGCTTGCGACCACCCATAATATGGATGTGGAAGTGGTGGACTGTCTGCCCCGCATCGTCACCGGTATTGGTGATGAGCCTGAATCCGGTCTTGTCAATGCCGGTCTGCTTTACGATGACGCTCACAGCGTGGACCATGGCCTCAAGTACCTCAGACGGGATATCGTCGAGAATGTTCTCGTAGTGCTTCTTCGGTACCACCAAAATATGGACCGGCGTCAGTGGATTGGCATCTTGAAAGGCGGCAACCAGGTCGTCCTGGTAGACCATCTTGCTCGGAACCTTGCCGGCAGCGATCTTGCAGAAAATACAATTCTCACTCATGTGTGACCTCCTTGAGCGCAACGATGTGTGGATACCCCTAATTTTACTCGTCCAGATAGGCGGTAGAGGGTGCCGAGGTGGTATCTGGCGCCTGCTCATCCTTCGTATCGTCGAGGAGCACCTGTACCTTCTGCTCTGCGTGCGCCAGGCGCTCGCGAAGGCTCTTAATCAGCGCGACTCCGCGCTCGTAGCACTTGAGGGAATCCTCGAGCTCCAGATCTCCACTCTCCAGGGAACGGACAATCTTCTCCAGCTCGATAGAAGCCTCTTTGAAGCTCATGTCTTCAATCTTTTTCTGCTCTGATTCTTCTGCCATGGTCTTTTACTCCTCATTCTCTTCCGTCTGGACGCTCTCAACCTGAGCCGTCAGGCCACCGTGGCCTAATCGTATCTTGATCTGGTCGTTGACACTGACATCGCTTGCCTGGCTCACCACATGACCCTTGCTGTCCTGCACAATCGCATAGCCGCGCTTGACAACATTAAGCGGAGACAGCGCAGTGAGCGCCTGCCCAAGCCTGTCAGTCAACTGTGTGTAGGGATTCAATAGCCTGCCCCCGATACTGACCAACCGCTCGGAATCGTTTTCCAAATTCCGCTTGCGCGTATCGATCGAGCGCGGAATCGCATCCTGCAGTCGCTGTTCCGTCATTGCCAACTGACTCTTGCGGTCCTCAATCATCGAGCGTGGCTCCTGCATGCAGCGATGGTTCGCTAAGCTCTCCACAAGCACTGACTCACGCTGGATCTGATTTTCCAGCGAGCGTGTTATGATCTTCCCCGCATCCTCAACCTGCTGCGCGTTGCGCTTAAGGATTGCGGAGAAGGCTTGTCCCAAGCGCACCTGCCGGCCGTTGATCGTCTGCACGATCTCATCGAGCGCCGGGGCGACTGACTCTGCCGCAGCGGTCGGGGTCGAGCAGCGGCGGTCCGCCACCATATCGCAGATTGAGGTATCGGGCTCATGGCCAATTCCGGTGATCACCGGAACCGAGCAGGCGGCTACAGCACGGGCGAGTGCCTCATCGTTGAATGCCATCAGATCCTCAAAGGATCCGCCGCCACGCACCAGCAGGATCGCGTCCGGCTTTGCTGCTGCGGCGACTTTGAGGGCCCTGATCATCGAAGTGGGTGCCTCAGTGCCCTGCACCGAGGCACCCACTTCCTGGATCGCAACCAAGGGATTGCGGCGTCTCAAGGTCCGCTTCACGTCCTCGATGACCGAACCGGAAAGTGAAGTCACCACGGCCACACGAGTGCAGAACCGCGGGATCTCCCGCTTACGTTCCGGGGCCATGAGGCCTTCCCGCTCCAGCTTTTTGGCTAACTGAGCCACCTGTTGGCGCAGCAGACCCTCGCCTGAGACACAGACCTTACAGGCGATAAAAGAGAGCCGTCCTGAGCCCTGATAGACGTCGAACTTGCCCTGCATAATGAGCTTCAGGCCGTCTTTGAGCTGGATGCCGGAGGAAGCATAGATCGATCTCCACACGATCACGGACATCGAGGATTGCTCGTCCTTCACCTGAAAATAGCAGTGACCAGACCTAGCATTGGGACCACGGAAGCCTGAGACCTCCCCTGTCACCACCAGGTTGCCGATGCCGGCTGCGGCATTCTTCGCCAGCAGCACTGCATCGGATACGCTTATAGGGGTTGCTTCCATTGGCATGACTTACCTCTCATCATTCGTCGTTCCGGTAAGGTAGAGCAACTGCAAGATCGAGACGAGCGCCGCTGCCACGTAGGTGAGCGCCGCTGCAGTCAAGACCTGACGAGCTCCCCGCTCGTCGATGGCCCCGCCATTCTGGGAAAGATAGATTACCGCACGTTGAGAAGCGTTGATCTCAACGGGCAAGGTTACCAACTCAAAGATAACCGAAATCGCGAACAAAAGGATAGCAAATTGGACTAGGCCGGTGACGTCCATGAAGACACCGAGGAAGAAAAGCACCATCCAGGCGTTGGACGCGAAGTTCACCACCGGCGTGAGTGCGCTTCTCACCTTCATCGGCGCATAACCCTGGGCGCGCTGGACCGCGTGGCCTGCCTCGTGGCAGGCGACCGCTACTGACGCCACGGAGCCTTGCGTAAAATTCTCGTTGGAGAGGTGCAACATATTGTCACGGGGATCATAGTAGTCGGTAAGCGTACCGTCAACGCGGGTGATCCCTACATCGCCGGCACCACCGGCTCGCAGCATCTCTTCCGCAACGTCTGCCCCGGTCTTGCCAGTACGGGAATCAACTTTCGACCATTTTCTGTAAGTGTGTCTGATATAGCCCTGTGTGGCCAAACCCAACACAAGGGAGATCAAAACTAAGAGCCAATAGTTCATATCGGCCCCATAGCCGTAGTAAAACCAAAAGGACATAGAATCCTCCTTTGTACGGTTTCAATAGTGATTATTTCTACCCTAAGTCTGACAGTTTAAAAGACCTTTAGAGAATCTCAATATGCCCATCTTTGACCGTGAGACCGATCTCTCCGACCAGCAAACGGTGCAGGTAGGAACCGATCACATCCTCCCGCCAGGTGGCGTGCAGGGGTGACCCCTTCTCGTGGTTCAAAAACTGCGACAGGTCATTATGCGTCGCAATCATCTGTGGGGCAACGTTAACTTTCTCCGCCTGTACACGCAGCAGCGCATTCATCAGGTCCACAACGCTTTCCGCCTCAGGCGAAGGGTGGGAGTGGTGGTGGATCTCCGGATACTGCGCAGGTGGACAATCCTTACCCTCTTTGATTGCGGTAAGGAGCCCTTCGAGCATCGGCTGCTTTAAGTGCTCGGTCCCCCGGATCTGCAGCAGCTTCTCCACAGTCGTGGGAGCGCGCTTGCAGCACTCAACAATCACCTCGTCGGCAAGGACCCAGCGCTTCGGGATATCTCGCTTTGAGGCGATTGTCTCCCTCCAGGCACAGACGTTGCGCGCTACCGCCAACTGCCGTCGGCTTAGGGAGTTAGAGCGTCTAAGGTGCAGGTAGGCTGACTCCGGGGAATCCTTGAAGCGTGAAGGATCGCTCAGCTTGTCCATCTCCGGTTTCACCCACATGAGCCTGTTTTGCTCTGTGAACTTTTTCATCATCGTTCTATAAATTCCGGGCAGATATGCCACGTCCTCCTCGGCGTAGCGCAGCTGCTCTTCGCGCAGCGGGCGCTTTGACCAGTCAGTGAGTGACTCCACCTTCGCCAGATGCACACCGGTGTAGGCTTCCACGAGATTCCCGTAGCCAATCTGCATCTTTTGTCCCAAAAAGGCGGCACCGATCTGCGTGTCGAAGATTGGGGTCACGACGACCCCACCCAAGGCATGGTAGAGCACTTCCAGATCTTGCCCACAGGCGTGGAGGATCTTCGTGACATCGGGGTCGCCGAGTATGCCCGCTAAAGGTGAGAGGTCCTCAATCAAGATCGGGTCCACCACCGCAGAGACACTATCGGTGGCTAATTGGATCAGACAGAGCTTGGGATAGTAGCTGCGTTCCCGTAAAAATTCGGTGTCGACCGCCAAAAGCGAGGTATCGGCAATCGAGCCAAGAAATGTTTTGAGTTGGTCGGTATCTGTTATGTACACGGAATCCCTTCAGCGCTCAGATATAGTAGTTAATAATATATGAAAGAGCGATTGTATAGACGACCTGATTCCCATCTATCATAGCTGCAATCCGAAAATGTCAGCCGGTCTGGAGGTAAAATGCGGAGTCTTATCATCCATAACCTGAAATCGGGATTCGGCTCGGACTCTATTTTTGAATTCGAGCGGAACCTCGTCCGTGAAGGGGATGAGTGCACGATGCACGTAATGTCCGAGGATGATACGGCAGAATCGCTGGTCAAGAATGCCGACCACTACGACGTGGTAGTGATCTCAGGCGGCGACGGCACCGCGACAAGCCTGCTCTATGCGCTGCGCTACCGCAATATCCCGACCTGCATCTTCCCGTCCGGCACTGCCAACCTCCTCTTTGCCAATATCGGCAACGCGAATGAGCCTGCAGGGCTCGCGCGTGCCTGCAGAGTCGGCCATACCGCCGCCACCGATATCGGAAACGTCACCTGGACCAACGAGCAGGGAGAAAAACATGTCCGCGGCTTCGGCCTCATGTGCGGCATGGGTTTCGATGCGCAGCTCATGATCACGGCGCTGCCCAACAAACGGTCAATGGGAGAGATGGCGTACTTCACCGCGGTGCTGCAGAACCCCAACCCCATCGTCTCCCACTTCACGATCGATGTGGACGGTGAGATTCACGAGTGTGATGGAATCACCTGTATGGTTGCGAATAACGCAATGATGCAGGGGGACATTGAAGTTGTCCCGGACTGCCGGATGGATGACGGGTTGCTCAACGTGATTGTGCTTGCAGTGAATCAGCCGATTGAGGCGTTACGGCCGCTCTTTGCGGGCATATTCGATAAGACAGGCAAAAATATCGGCCGCCCCCAGATTGAGACCTTCAAGGGCAAGCACATCCACATCACCTCCTCAGAGGCGATCCCGCTCGAGATCGACGGGGAGACAACGGAGGGGACGATTATGTCCTATGCGGCGCAAGTCTTCCCCAAGGCAAACCTGATGATCGTCGACGAAATGTCGCGCTACCACAAGGACGGCGATAAAACCCCGCGCTTCTCCGGCACCGATGAGATCGCCTATCCGGAATAGCAACCAAGAAAGCACTGGAATGTATTCATTTACAAGCCGTATCCGATACAGTGAGATCGATAAGGACGCCCATCTCTCTTTGTTGGGCTGCATGAACTATCTGCAGGACTGTGGGACCTTTCAGGCGGAACACCTAGGCATCGGCCTCGACCATATGCACAAGTTCCACTACGGCTGGATCGTCGGGACCTGGCACATCGAGATTGACCAGACCCCGCTCTTCGGGGAACCGATCACGATCTCCACGTGGGCCTATGAGGTCAAAGGCTTCTCCGGTAAGCGTAACTTCACGATTAAAGACAAGGACGGGCACGCCTTCCTCAAAGCGGATTCCCTATGGTTCCCCTTCGATCTGAAGGCTCAGAAGGTCATCCATGTCCCCAAGTCGGATCTCGCCTACCTAGACCCTGAGACGCCCCGCCTCGATCTGCCGCCCCTACCCCGCACCATCAAGCCAAAGGGCATCCCAACCCAGGGCAGACCGATCGTCGTGAGCGAGGCGCTGCTCGACACGAATGACCATATGAACAATGCCTACTACATCAGCTTGGCACAGGCTGCGCTGCCGAACCGCCTCCCCCATGTGATTGAGGTGCAGTATCGACGGGCCGCCACGCTCGACGATACGATGGTGCCGGATATCTATAACACCCCGCAGGGAGGCCACATCGTCGATCTCAGAGATCCGTATGGGACTACCTACGCCGTTATCCATTTCGAACGAGAGGAAGCGCTCTAACTATGGCAAATACCGTGCATGTTGCAGCAGCGATCATCTACAACAACGATAAAATATTTGTGGTACAGCGCGCCGAAGGCTCCATGACAGGCAGGTGGGAGTTCCCCGGCGGCAAAGTCGAAGAGGGCGAAACCGCTGAGCAGGCCTGCCGTAGGGAGATCAAGGAAGAGCTCGGCATCGATCTGCAGACCATGTGGTTTATGGACACTGTGACCTACGACTACGAAGACTTCACGCTCTCGATGGACTGCTTTGTGGCGCCCCTGCCCAAAGGACAGACGCCGACGCTCAATGTTCACATCTGCTCTGACAGCAAATGGCTGGGCAGAGCAGACCTGATGTCCGTCGATTGGCTGCCTGCCGATATCACGCTTGCCCAAAACCTCGGGCAATATTGGAGCGACTTATTTATGATTCAGGATGAATTTTAGGAGTTCAGATGGAAGAGACCACAAAGCAGGAACTGGCACCGACCCCTCACTATATAGAGGGGTTTGCCTCGACCAACGATCCCCACAATGAAAAATCAGGGCCGGCTGCAATCGTAATCACGGTCGTCTCACTGGCGGCACTCATGGCGCTGGCGGGGGCGATCATAACAGGAGTACTCGCACTGGCGACAGCGATGAGCTATTCCTCACCTTACTCCCCGGTGATGCCGCCCTCGCTCAATAGCCCCTACGATGACTATTACGGCCAGCAGAACCCCTTTGATCAACATAACCAGGGACTGCCAGGCAGTAATTCAGGACAGGACTATGAGTACTGGACGCCGATCCACTAAATCAGATTCTATGAGAGGAATTTCATGAGCAAAGCTGATGAGCTGTTTATCGCGCTCTGCAAGCGCATCCTAGAGCATGGCACCACGACCGAAGGGCAGAAGGTCCGTCCCCACTGGGAGGACGGTACCCCCGCTTATACGATCAAGACCTTCGGTGTCTGTGACCGCTACGATCTCTCCAAAGAGTTTCCGGCGATCACCCTGCGACGCACTGCACTGAAGTCCTGCATGGACGAGGTCCTGTGGATCTACCAGAGAAAGTCGAACAACGTCCACGATCTGCACTCTCACATCTGGGATTCCTGGGCGGATGCAACCGGCTCCATCGGCAAAGCCTACGGCTACCAGGTCGCACAGGTCTCCCACTACCCCGAGGGTGACTTCGACCAGATGGATAAGGTGCTCTACGACTTAAAGCACAACCCCTATTCCAGAAGGATCATGACACAACTGTACAACGTACACGATCTCAATGAGATGCACCTCTACCCCTGCGCCTACAATGCGATCTACAACGTGACGCAGGATCCTAACAGAGATAAGCCAACTCTCAACATAATGCTTGTACAGCGCAGCCAGGATATGCTTGCTGCTAACAATTGGAATGTGTGCCAGTACGCGATACTACTCATGATGGTGGCACAGGTCAGCGACATGTATGTAGGCGAGTTAGTCCATGTGATCGCGGATGCTCATATCTACGATCGGCATGTCCCCATCATCAAAGAGCTCATCTCTCGCCCGACCTATCCGGCGCCGAAGGTCCATCTCAACCCGGATATCCACAATTTCTATGACTTCACGACCGATGACCTGATCGTCGAAGACTATCAGTACGGCCCGAAAGTCACACACATCCCGATCGCGATTTAGGATCACCCATGAAAGCAATCGTTGCAGTATGTCAGGACTGGGGTATCGGCTATCAGGGAAAACTCCTCGTCAAAAACCGTGAGGACATGCACCACTTTGTGCAGTGCACCAAACCGGGTACCGTCATTATGGGAAGAAAGACGCTCCTCACCTTCCCAGGTGGACGTCCTCTAAAGGGCCGCCGCAACATTGTGCTGACCCATGGAGACAGAGCAGATCTGCAAAGCGGCATTGAGATCGTCCACTCCGTGAAAGAAGCGCTTCAAGCTGTACAGGGGGACGATCCGGAGCATGTCTGGGTCATCGGTGGAGCCTCAGTCTATCAGGAGCTGCTCCCCTACTGCAGCGAAGCCGTAGTTACCAAGGACGAATGTGTCCGTCCAGCAGATACGTACTTTCTGAATCTCGATGAGGATCCAGGCTGGATCCTCATACAGTGTGAACCGGGCGGCATGACTCCCGAAGATATCGCATTCTCATTCGCTACGTACAGAAACCTGCAGATCAAAACCCTCTAGGGAAACGATGATTAATTCCCAATGATGTGCCAGAAAGGGCCAGTCACGTGGCCTTTCGCGGCTGGCATAGGCATTAATCATCATTTCCCTAGCATATTTTCCCGTCGAGACAATTTGAGGGGCGCAGTTCATAGTGAACCACGCCCCTCTCTCTATCAATGTAGCATTAGTACTTCGTGATTACTCGAAGTCAGTCGTCGTATTGATCGTGTTGCGCAGGAAGTCCTGGTTCTCCTTACGGTTACGGGAGAGCTCAGCAGCTGCGACAACCGGCACCCAGTACATGATGACCTGCTTGGCGATATCTGCCTTCTTGGAGAAAACATCCAGATACTGCTTTGCCATGTCCCGATTGTCGATTGACATCAACAGATAGGTCGTTGCAGCATCAACCTCTGGCAGACCTGCGGTGACATGTGCCCAGTCGCAGATAGCCGGATCAGAGCCGTCATCCGGAAGAATAACGTTAGACGGGTTGAAGTCGCCGTGGCAGATCATGAAGCCCGGTCTCATACCATGAATACGCATCTCGAGGTCATAACGGGCAGACGGATCGATGTCCTTCGCGGCTCTGACCATGCGCTGCAGTTTATCCTTCTGGCGGTTAAGTGCCGGAGCCTTAACGTGTTGAACCTTGATCTGCAGGTCTACGAACTCAGAGAGATACTCCTTGTTGTTACCAGGATCATTCTTCATGATCGTTGCAAGATCGGTACCCGGAATGAACGCAGTGGCGAGCGCCCAACTGCCCTTCCACTCTCCGTCCTCAACCTGTGAGACTTCCTTGATGCCGGGGACGCGAACGCCAGTTTCCTCGACACGAGCTACGTTGAGTGCCTCATTGAAGACATCAGAGCCCGGCTTCTCAGAGTTGAAGACCTTGACGAGACTATTTCCATCTTGATAGACAACCTTATTGTGCCGGCGAACGATCTCAACCTTACTATCGGATAGCTTCATACAACCACTCCTTAATATAGGTCATGTACGAACGTCCTTACTTGTGAAGGAAGGAGGATGTTGCTCCCCCATTCCCTATTGTTTCAAGCGATACGCGCTACTCAGCCTCATAGGCACTAGCTGGACGGCCATAGTAGGCATCCAGGTACAGGTTCTTGATCTCGCTCATGAGCGGATAACGCGGATTGGTACCGGTGCACTGGTCGTCGAATGCCTGCTCAGTCATATCATCCAGCGTATCGAGGAAGTACTTCTCGTCGACTCCGTACTCAGCGATCGTGTGCTTGACGCCCACGTAATCAAAGAGCTTGGTGATCTTCGCCAGGAAGTTCTCGAATACCTCATCGTCGTCCTTGCCAGTGACGCCGCAGAAGCGGGCTGCCTGAGCATAGCGGGCCTTGGTGTGAGGATATGAGTACTGCGGGAAGGTGCCCATACGGGTCGGCTTCTCAGCAGCGTTGTAACGCATGACACGCGTCAGGATGGCTGCGTTTGCAAGGCCGTGCGGGATGTGGTGGAACGCGCCGAGCTTGTGCGCCATTGAGTGGTTGAGGCCCAGGAATGCATTTGCGAAGGCGAGACCGCCCAGGGTGGAAGCATTGGCCATGTGGTCACGTGCCTCAACATCAGTTCCGTCATCGTATGCACGCGGCAGATACTTGAAGACGAGCTTCATACCCTCGAGTGCGAAGGAATCAGTGAAGTCGGACTGGTACATGGAGACATAGGCTTCCAGGCAGTGGGTCAGCACATCGACGCCGGATGCGGAGGTCAGGCCCTTCGGCTGTGTCATCATGTTGTCGGTATCCACGATTGCCATGTTCGGCATCAGCTGATAGTCAGTGACAGGCCACTTGATGCCAGTCTCCACATCGGTGATGATTGCAAACGGGGTAACCTCGGAGCCGGTGCCAGAAGAGGTCGGGATTGCGACGAAGTAGGCCTTCTTGCCCATCTTCGGGAAGCGATAAATACGCTTTCTGATATCCATGAAGTCCATGGACATATCGGAGAAGTCCTCGTCCGGGTTCTCATACATGAACCACATGATCTTGCCGGCGTCCATTGCGGAGCCGCCACCGATTGCGATGACCACGTCAGGCTTGAAGGCATTGAGCTGCTCAAGGCCCTTCTCAGCATCCTGCAGCTTCGGGTCAGGTGAGATATTCCAGAAGCTGGAGTGGACGATACCCATTTGATCGAGCTTATCCTCAATCCTTCTGGTGAAGCCGGACTCATACAGGAACTTATCGGTGACGATGAAAGCGCGCTTCTTGTGCATGACCGTGCCAAGCTCGTCGAGGGCTGTCGGCATGCAGCCCTTCTTGAAGTAGATCTTCTCAGGAGTACGAAGCCACAGCATATTTTCACGCCTTTCAGCAACCAACTTGATGTTCAGCAGTTTGTCAATGGTTAAGTTGCCACTGAAGGAGTTTCCGCCCCAGGAGCCGCAACCCAACGTCAGTGACGGCGTGAGCCTGAAGTTATAGAGGTCGCCGATGCCACCTTGTGAAGAAGGAGTGTTGATCAGGATACGGCAGGTCTTCATACGGTTCTCGTACTCGTCGAGCTTCTTGGTCTCACGGGTGTCGATGAAGATCGAGCTCGTGTGGCCATAGCCGCCATCGTGGATCAGGCGCTCAGCCTTTGCAAGGGCATCCTCAAAGTCCCTGGCGCGATACATACCGAGGATCGGGCACAGTTTCTCGTGAGCCCACGGCTCGGAAGGATCAACAGACTCAACCTCAGCCAAGAGAACCTTGGTGTTAGCGGGAACCGTGACGCCAGCCATCTTTGCGATGGTGGCAGCCGGCTTACCGACGACCTTTGCGTTGACGGAGCCACTGACGATGACAGTGTGGCCGACCTTCTCCTTATCGTCGCCCTCGAGGAAGTAGCATCCACGGCGGATGAACTCCTCTTTGACCCTGTCATAGACCTTATCGAGGACGATTACGTTGTTCTCAGTGGCACAGATCATACCGTAGTCAAAGATCTTTGAGTGGATGATCGAGTTGACAGCCACATTGATATCTGCGGTGTCGTCGATGATAGCGGGGTTGTTGCCCGGGCCGACGCCCAGAGCCGGTTTGCCGGAGCTGTAGGCTGCGGTAACCATACCAGGACCGCCGGTTGCGAGGATGCAGTCTGCGGAGTGCATCAGCTCGTTAGTGAGGTCGATGGTCGGGCTCGGGACCCAGTCGATAATGTGCTTAGGGAGTCCTGCCTTCTCCGCAGCATCACGGACAATGCGTGCCGCCTCGATCGTGCACTTACGCGCACGCGGATGCGGGGAGATGATGATTGCGTTTCTGGTCTTCAGGCAGATCAGGGACTTGAAGATTGCAGTCGAGGTCGGGTTCGTGGTCGGAATGACCGCCGTGATGATGCCCAACGGCTCGACGATCTTCTTCATACCGCCGGCCTTGTCCTCCTCTATGACGCCACAGGTCTTGGTGTGACGATAGGCGTTATAGATGTACTCTGCGGCAAAGTGGTTCTTGATCACCTTGTCCTCAACAAGACCCATTCCCGTCTCTTCGACTGCGAGTTTCGCCAGTGGAATACGGGCTTTATTCGCAGCCAACGCAGCCTGATAAAAGATCTTGTCCACTTGCTCCTGAGAGAAGGTTGCAAACTCTGCTTGTGCCTTCCGCATCACAGCAATGTGTTCCTTTAGGCTATCGACACTGTCGATAGGCTCAAGTTTATCGGCCATGTATTACCTCCTGCTTCCGCTAGAACTTACGTACACATGACGTGTTTATCATACCTGATACATGTCTAAAAACCTATATGGAACAGGAGATAATTTTGCGAAAGTAGGCCGATGACCTGCGATTGTATAGAAAACTATGGTCAATTCAACAGCTCGAGCACCTCGATTAACGCATCGATTTTTCCGTGTCCACAGGTGAGTCGAAACCAAGTTTTATCCCCATGAACAGTGTCGATTCTGAAACCGATTCCTAAAGGAGACCAACTATTTGATGGGCTGGCCAGAATGCGGTGGATGCTATGCACCGCAGGCGGTTCCATCACAAAGTCTACACATGGACCGAATCCATGCTGCAAGGTTGTTGCGGCCACCTGGAAACTGGGATCCGTCTTTATCCCCGGATACCTGACTTCTCGGACTTTAGGATGGCAGACCAGATAGGCGGCGAGCGCTTGGGTGTTGTCCCAACACGCCTGTCTCCGCTCATCAAAACGATCTATCCCTGCGCTCAGATCTGTCACAACCCGCTTGGGTAGCGCCGCCTCACGATCGAGAAACGCAAGATACGACTTTACAATCTCAGGGAGTGCACGCCCCATGCTGACAGCAAAGAAGCCACATCCCGGCCAACTCACAACCGCATCGAGCGGCTCGATGGTGAGGGTGGCACCCAGCTGTGCAGCAGGGCACCCAAATGAGGTCGCGAGCGTGTTGTCGCATACGAGACAGGCGTCAGGATCCTTCTCCTGGGCCGCGGCCTTGATGTCTGTCACCGTGATCGGCACGCCGCCGAGGCTTTCGATATAGATCCCCTTATCGCCTAACATCTCATGGAGCTGCTGAATTGCGCCGGCGCCCACAAACCAGGTAGCCCGTGCCCCGATGCGTTTTGACCATGCCTGCGCTATGTCATTCAGCTCACTGTTCTGCTCATCCATATGCTGTGCCGAACGGTCCTATCTTCTCTTCAAGTAACGTTTAGCTCCTGTTTCCTCATGACACTCATCATTGCCACATGTTTGATGCCAGTATCACAACTATTTTGACGTGCTGTCGAGCACCTTGCGTGCCTGCCGTTGTCCCTCGATAGCCTCTTGCAGACGTTCCTTATAGTACGGGTGCCCAAGAGCGACACTGATGCGCAGACCGGTCTCAGCTTCCTGGAAGAGCCGCAGCGCGTGGAGCGGATCGAATTCTGGGTCAAAGTACTTGCCCGGTTTCAAATACTGCTGCGCTATACGGAACGCAGGCTGTGCGGTCTGGGGTGGCCTCTGTGCAATGTCATAGCTCTTCTCCCAGAGCTCCATGGCCGTATCCATATCCGGTTTGCCGAGATAGCCTCGGGCATAGACGTCACCGAGCTTATAGATGGCCTCATAGTTTTCGGTCAGCGCCGCAGCAACCGAGTAACACTGATAGGCTTTTGCATAGTCTTTCTCGCCGGTTCGACCGTATTCATAGACGTAGCCCAGATTGATGAGCCCCTGATAGTGTCCCCACCTGTAGGCTTTCTTGTAGAGCCTGGTCGCCTGTTTGTAATCCTGCTTAAAGATTTGACCCATGTAAAACAGAACGCCTAGATCGTTGGCAGAGCGTCCGTTTTCCTGGGCTAACCCAATTTTGTACCCGATGAGGAGGATGTCGCCGACACGCTCATCCATCTTATTGCCTTCGACAATTTCATCGAAGTTTGCGGACACGAACTCACAGAAATCATCTGGGCCTTCCCTCAGGGCTGTCGTGCTGATCGCCCGGATCATTTTATCGGTATCGATCTCATCCAGATAATCCTCATCCTCTTCTTCCTCGTCCCAATCCCCAATCCCTTCTTCTCCGAAGGCATCGGCAATTTCATCAGGGTCAATCCCCGCCGCGACGAGGAGGTCGACCATGTCTTCGCCAGTCGGTTTATCGATGTCCTGTTTCTTGCTCATATGGGTGTCCTCTCATGTGGAACTGATAGGAGAGCTTCGGTAGGTATACTCATTAGCCATTGTTACATGATTGGACCTTTTCTGCTTCACATAGTAACCGACAAAGAGCGGAAGCCTGTTAGACGAGAAGATCGAAACGATAAACGGTCTATCGAACACGATTTCTCGAGATGGATTCATAAACCATGAAGGAATCCCGCAACCTACGTCATCGCCATATACGAAGCACCCTCAATCCCCTTCTTTCCTACATCGAGCCGAATACTCTGAATCACCTGTGAGATACCAACTGCATCCTTTACTAACGGATCACAGTCCTGTGAGTTCTCAAAGACGTTCTCGATTCCCAGATGCTGCAGGAGTTCGTTGAGATCAACACCTTCCGTAGTGATGCTCATAGGCGGCATATAGACTTTGCATCTGCCCCGTTGAACAGAGAAGGTGCCCGATACATACGCTGTAAGATCAGCCCAGGCTTGTCCACTTGTGATGTAGTCTTCAAGCGACAGTGTTCCTTTGGCATTGCAGTCGCCATCTGTGCCCTTGAGGTCAGTCGCTTCCCCAGCGTGATGGCTCCATCCTATTCGAACAGATCGTATTGTCCTGATCCAACCATAAAGGGCATCATCACAGTGATTCCGTCACCACACTCAAATAATCGTTCCTTTTCAGAACCGAAGACATCAATCCAAGCGTCCCTCAAGTGCATGGAGCCGAGGATGGCAATGCATGTATCCGCATCAAACGGGGAACTTGCGCGAAGAAGCCATCGGTTGCCTTTGCAATGAACTGGCTGAGTCTGTTCGATACGGATTGGCTCTTGCTGCCGAGCTCGCGTCCGATGGTGTCCCCATCCTAGCCCTCCTGCATCCTCCTGCGCCACCCTCTAGTTGATTTCCGTGTAGTACCAGCTTTACGGCGTGTCGCAGCTCAGCGACTGGTGAGGCGCGACCGTCCATGCTCTGTGTCACGTGGTTGGAGACGAGAAGCGAGACGTAGGCGTTGGAGCCAAAGGCCGACCCCTGATCGGAGTTCATTATGGGGGGCGCGGCGTGCTCGCAAAAGGCGCCCTGCGCGCAGGCGACGACGATATTGCCTTCGCCCTAGGTGTTGCCCATAAGAGCATCACGCGCGAAGACGAGGTTCGGACGATTGATACCCAAGACGCTCTTCAGACAGTTCAGCATCGACCCGGTCGCGATAATGACTTTGTCGGCGCCGAAGTTGCGGATTTCCTCCGCCGTTGCCTCATGGCCGAGCTCAGCGTGGACCCCTAAGAGATCCATCTGGTCGTAAGGCAGGCGGCAAAAGTCGCGAACTCACCCTTGCCCGGGAGGGAGATAGCAGCCAAGAGTTCACCGCCGAGTTTTTGGTTCTTGTCCCACAGCGTCACATCGTGGCCGCGGCGCACAGCTACCACCGCAGCCTCCATGCCGTCCGAGCCACCGCCGATAATGAGGACACGCTTCTTTTGAGGCTTATCTGCGAAGGTGTACTCATGCTCGTGACCGAATTCTGGGTTGATGGCGCAGTACATCGGGATCTGCTTGATGATGGGGCCGGTGCAACCCTGCACGCAGCGCACGGACGAATCTCATCGAAGCGGCCTTCCATACCCTTACGTGGCATATTCAGGGCAGCCAAAGAACAGTGGGTCATACCGGCAGAGTCGCACATACCGCACTCAACCAGAGACTCTGCCATCAGCGGGTCATCGATACTATTGGAAGATATGGCCGGGATGTGGACGACCTACTTGAGCTCTGCGGCAAACTTGGAGGTCCAGGCATGCCGGCATAAAGGGTGGACACCTGCGCCCGGTTGTAGGAGCCATACACGCCGTTGGAGCAGTTGATTGCGTCGATGACCCACCCCTCTAAGGTTTTAGCAAGCATACAAGACTCTGCAATGCCTCCGCCGTCCACGCTGTCCACAACCGCGGAGAAGCGGCTATGATTGGGAAATCCGGACCGATGTTCTTGCAGACCTTGTCGTAGACTTCCTTCAAAAAGCGGCAGCGGTTCTGAAAGCAGCCACTGTACTCGTCGGTGCGCTTGTTCTGGAAGAAGGAAGCCTGCGATCAGGTAGCCGTTGCTAACGTGGATCTCCACGCCGTCGAAGCTGTCGGTCTTCACGTTCTTCGCAGTGACGTCGACGTTCGTGCACGATGCCCTTGATCGCCTCCTTGGTGGGCTCCTCAAGCATCTGGCGGTTCCAGGTGTAAGCAAAATGGGAGGCACTCTTGACCGGCACCCCACCGTTGACCTTGCTGTTGGTCTGACGGCCAGCATGGTAAATCTGTGCAAAGATCCTGGCGCCGTACTTGTGTACCGCATCGGTCAGACGATGGTGGCCGGGGATCATGGACTCATCGTAGATGCGCGCCACGTTCTGGTAGCCGCCTGCATGGGCATTGACCACATAGTCCTCAGCGATACTGGGACCATAGCTGCCCTTGGCCTTTGCCTCGCGGTAGGCGATGTAGCGATCTGTCGCATACCCTTGCTCATCGCACATACTGGTGACCATTGCAGCGACGACAAAGCGATTCTTCAAGGTGTAGGAGCCGATGGACAGCAGCTCTAGCATCTTCTCAAGGTTCATGGATACCCCTCCAGACATGCGGTTTTCTTTTCCCTTCAGGTGAAAACGGTAAAGCCTTCAGTAACTGTGGGGTCAAGCGATCAACGCAGCAATTGTGGAGAAACAGCGGTGTAGTGAAAGTGCTCTGAGATACGGATCAGGTGCCATGAAACAATAGGGAGGGCACCTACGGCGAGACGCAAATACGCGCCAGGCACCGTACGCGCCATAGCTCTAGATCATTAAATAACTATCCGAAGTACTCCGAGCTGCTGACCTGTGCCCTATAACACAATGTGCAGGCATTACAGCTTGTTTTCTTTTCACAAAGTCTTTTATGGATCCCACCACATTTAGGGGTGTGATTGGGTAGTTTGTTTATTGATAGGTATACAAGAAATACATATAGCAGCTAGATACGTATCTTGAAGGATGATATCTATGGCACGTAAACTCAGCGAGGAAAATAAGCTGTACTTCTACCAGCTTATTGCCACCCACTACGGGATAGGGAAACAGGTATTCCTACCCAAGATAGAAGAGCTCTTCAAAGAGGACAATATCTTCCCGGAAGACTTAGGCTTCGATGATTTCAGAGCGCTCCTCGAAGCCTGTTCCGACATTATCAACCTCACCGATTTCAAGGGGAACCGCTCCTATGCGACGTTGGTGCAAGACCAACGCTTCGACGACGCCTTGGCACAGGCTCAGTCTGACTCCACCCCAGCTAAGGGCGGGGGCAAGCCCTGGAAACACCGGAAGGCCGCCATCCTCAAACCGCAGAAGCCGAAGCAAGCCCGTCAGAAGAAGACGGCTGAGAAGAAATCCGAAGCAAAACTTGAGGAGCAGCCAAAACCAGCTAAGGCTGAAGCGTCAAAGCAGCCAGAGACAAAAGCCGAAATCCCCCAGCAGTCAGAAGAATCCCAGCCGACCGAACCAGAACCCCAAGAAACTGAGCCGAAGTCAGAAGCCCCGGAGGCTCCTGCTGCAGAGACTGCTGAGGTTGAGGGTGTACAGGTAACCGCTGAGATAACGAAACCTCAGTCAGAGCCTGCCACTGAAGCAAGCGAGCAATCGGAGCAAGAACCTGAACCCAAACCGGAACCAGAGGCTAAATCTGAGCCGGTTAAGGCTGAGGCCGCCGACAAGGAAAAAGAGGAGGAGACTTCCCAGACGCAGAAGCTCGGCAAGGATCGTGTCTTTACCCTCGACGAGATCCTTGCTATGCCTTCGGAATCTCAGAAGAAACCGGAGGAAGGACCTGCTGAGAGCCAGGAGGAAGCATCAGAGGAAGGCAAGGACGCGCTGCCCGCTGAGGTACCTGACTATATAGTGCACAAAGCGCCGACTTCTCATTCCCTCAAAGAGCAGGATCTGAAGGAACAGAAACGTATTGAGAAAGCCCCCACCACGGCTGAGCCTCGGGTATCTTCCAGTCTCCCCACGTCATTTCTGCGGGGCGTCCACTGCAAGGACGAATTACTGAACATGGTGAGCCAGCTGATGCCGATCGACTGCAATCTGTTGCAGGTCCTCGAGGAGGACTGGCAGGCGGCACGCGCCGCAGGGACAATAGAGGGAACCCGGAGCCGCGTTAGCTTCCCGCTCCGCTTCCTCCACGAGGACGGGACAACCCAGATCCGCCTCACGATCCAGAGGAGCGTGCAGCCAATCTCCGGAAAGCATTGGTACCTGGCTTTGGTGGACGGAAACGACGGAACTCATCCGCTCAAGCAGGACTTCGGCCTCGAAGGGATGCCTGAGTCCAACCAGGGAGCCTGGACAGCCTTGCAGACCACCCCCAATCCCCACGCGAAGAGCCCACAACAGCGATTCACTGAGTTTGCCTCCTTTGAAGGCTGGGACACGATGCTCAGCAACCTCTCAGATATGGCAGAGGATGAGAGCTGGTATGCCACTGCGCTCAAAACGCCTGACACGGTTTATCCGATGCTCCGGGAATACCTCACCACAACCTTTGTCCGCCTGATGGCAGAGCACAAGGTCTTGGAGAACCCTGACCACGACTTTGCCGCCTTCAATACCGGCTTGGTGACTGATCAGGAAGAGCCGATCTATGCCTGCTTCACGGCAGGCGGCGCAGGGCCCGACCCTTACCAGCTGAGCGGCTTCTGCACGGCAGATGAAGGCGAGCTCGGCAAGAAGTTCGTACGTACCCTCAATCCCCTCCCCGAGCAGGCTTCCTACCTCAGAGCCATTGAGGAGGTCCAGCCTCGTTCGGATGCACATCTCACGGTCAACTACCGCACGTTGCTGTTAGCAGAGCTTGACAGACTCCCTCAGGACTTTGTCGCACCCTTCCTCAGGGATGAAAAAGTAAGTCTGGCGCTTGAGGAATCCTGCGCCGCAGGTATCTCAGGACAACAGCGTGCCCAGGATGTTCAGACAGTCAGAGAGTATATCTGTGACACGCCGGATGTCTTCAACCAGCTCCGTGATGCATTGGCAGACCCGATGAAGAAGAGCTGGCACCGTGCAAAGCGGAACTACCGTCTCGTACTTCCGGTCTACGACCCGATCGCCAACACGGTTGAGATGCTCCTGCCGGTATCTTTGGAAGACAACACGAAAGTTGCCACCTGTGTCCACATCGAGAAGAAGGGCAGCACCACCTATCAGGCAACGGGTATCGTCAGCCTTCCTGAAGCAGCCTGCCTGGGCCGCATCGTCAACCCAGAGCTTCCCGCCTGGCTCAAGTGACTGGGAACAGTCAATCAAATCCTAAAAGTAGGGGAAATGGCGCTTATGCACCATTCCCCATTTTGTTAGTCGCTTTGGGCTTTAGAGCTATCCGCGGCGCTCTTTGATCTCCTCAGTGATGTCAGCAATAAAGTCATCGAGCTCACGAGCGACGGTCTTGTTAGAGCGGTCACGCACGGAGATGTTGTGCGCCTGCTCCTCCTTCTCGCCTAGGATCAGCATATACGGGACACGGTCGATGGAGCGGGCCTCACGGATCTTGTAGCCGATCTTCTCATCACGGTCGTCGACCTTGACGCGGATCTTGTACTCACGCAGCTTCTCCTCCACCTCGTGTGCGTAATCACGGTACTTCTCGGAAACCGGGAGGATCTTGACCTGCAGCGGTGAGAGCCAGGTCGGGAACTTGCCGGCGTACTGCTCGATCAGCATACCGATGAAGCGCTCAAAGGAGCCGAAGCCAGCGCGGTGGATCATGATCGGCTGCTTCTTGGAGCCATCCTTGTCGGTGTACTCAAGATGGAAGTTATGCGGAAGCTGGAAGTCAAGCTGAATGGTGCCGCACTGCCACTCACGGCCAAGGCAATCCTGCAGGTGGAAATCGATCTTGGGGCCATAGAAGGCGCCGTCGCCCGGGTTGACCTTGTAGTCGAGGTGCATGGCCTCAAGAGCGTCGCGCAGGCCTTTCTCTGCACCCTCCCAATCCTCATCGGAACCCATAGAGTTCTCCGGACGGGTGGAGAGCTCAACACGGTATGGGAAGCCAAACTGCGCGTAGTACGCAGTGATCAGGTGTGTGACGTCGATCACCTGCTCAGTGATCTGGTCAGGACGGATAAAGAGGTGTGCGTCATCCTGCGTGAACTCACGGACACGGAAGAGGCCGTGCAGGGTGCCTTTGAGCTCATGGCGGTGATCGAGGCCGGCCTCAGCGAGCTTCAGCGGTAGATCGCGGTAAGAGCGCGGACGGCTCTTATAGATGAGGCAGGCACCCGGACAGTTCATCGGCTTGATTGCAAAGTCCTCACCATCGATCTTGATCGTATACATATTCTCTTTATAGTGCTCCCAGTGACCGGAGGTCTCCCAGAGCTTACGGGAGAGGATCAGCGGGGTCTGTACCTGCTCATAGCCGTACTTGTCCTGCATGTCCTGCCAATACTGCGTCAGGGCATTCTTGATCCTCATGCCGTTGGGCAGCCAGAACGGAAAGCCAGGGCCCGCCTCTGACATCATGAAGATCCCCATCTCCTGACCGATCTTGCGGTGGTCGCGAAGCGCTGCCTGGCGGCGCAGCTCCAGGTAGTCCTCAAGCTCCTCCTTGGTCGGGAAGGCGATCCCGTTGATACGGGTGAGCATCTTGTTGTTCTTGTCACCCCCCCAGTAGGCGCCGGAGACGCCGGTGAGCTTAAAGGCCTTGAGTGCCTTGGTATAGGTGATGTGAGGACCAACGCACATATCGACGTAGTCGCCCTGCTTGTAGAAGGTGATACGGGCATCCTCGGGCAGGTCGTGGATGTGCTCGACCTTGTACTTCTCGTGGCGGTCCTGCATATACTTGATGGCTTCTTCACGCGGGAGCTCAAAGACCTCAAATTTGAGATTCTCCTTCGTGATCTTCTTCATCTCGTCTTCGATCTTGGGGAAGTCCTCCTCGGTGATCTTCTCCCCCTTAGGAAGCTCGATATCGTAGTAGAAACCGTTGTCGGTCGCGGGACCGAAGGCGAAGTCAGTCCCCGGATAGAGGTGGCTGATAGCCTGAGCCATAATGTGTGCCGCCGAGTGACGGATTACCTGCAGCTCTTGGTCTTTGGGGCAGTCTGCTACATGGCCGTCGTTGTACAGAATCTTCATCTATTCTCTCCTGTAGGTATACAAAACAACAACATCGAACCATAAAAATTGCTCCTAGCTAGCTTGTTTGCTAGGAGCGAGCATCTACATGGCGCCTGTCAACTTGACATAGTCTCTCGCCTGGTACGGGACAGACGCCTATTTAGTTTGCGTCGAAACACTTGAAACACTCACGCGGCAACCTTCTGCTTGCTTTGTCTTGTCGTGAGTTAGTTCTACCACAAACACCGCTCCTTGGTAAATTCGGGGCAGCTGAGAACCCCAATATCCCGATAATTTCTAAAAGTCCACGCACGAGTTGCTACTGATAGGGCTGCTTTGCCTCCCTCCTGCAGGTTATACGTCTGATCAGAGCAGCTACGGAGCATTCAGGGACCCATTCATTCAGAACAAACCCCCAGCATCTGTTTGAGACGCCGGGGGGACGATGAGAGGAGTACAATACCTACGCTAAGAGGGAGAGGAAGTCACTTCTTCTGAACGTACTTCAGGCAGTCAAGCGTGACCGCGATCAGGATGATGATGCCGGAGAAGACGAACTGCAGATTGGTATCGATGCCCAGGATCGTCAGGGAATAGGTCAGGGCGGTGAAGATCAGGACGCCGACAACCACGCCGGAGATCTTACCGATGCCGCCGGTGAAGGAGATGCCACCGACCACACAGGCTGCGATTGCGTCCATTTCCCAACCTTGACCGTAAGCTGCGGAGCCGGAGCCGAACATACGGATGCACTCGAGCCAGGAGCCGAAGCCGTAGAGGATCCCTGCGAGGATGAAGGCACCGATGGAGACAGCAAAAACGTTGATGCCGGAGACTGCTGCGGCGTCAGGGTTGCCACCGACTGCGTACATATCCTTACCGAAGGTGGTCTTGTTCCAGATGAACCACACGACTGCAATTGCGCCGACAGTCCAGAGGATGATCGTCGGGAAAGGTCCCCATTTCGGGGTGACAATTTCAGGAATGATCGGATCGATAGCGCCGAAGGAAACACCCTTAGTTGCATAGGTCGTGAGGCCGAAGATGATCAGCATGTTGGCCATTGTGGACACGAACCAGTGCATCTTGAAGCGCGCGGTAAAGAAGCCGGCGATTGCGGAGAAGAGGGTGCAGAGTGCTACGCAGACAACCAGCGCGAGGAAGATGCGTGCAGGGATCGGCATACCGGAGAAGTCAAAGACATAGCCGAAAACGGTGCCGGTGTTGGGACCTTGGTGCATAATGATGGTCGCGGCAACCATGGACATGCCGACCATACGTCCGATTGAAAGGTCAGTGCCGGTCTGCAGGATCAGGCCTGCGACGCCGAGAGCCAGAAACATTCGCGGTGCCGCCTGCTGCAGAATATTGAGGACGTTCTGCCAGGTGAGCAGGTAGGTACCCTTGATTGCCGGGGTGATCGCACAGAGGATCGCGAAGACGATGATGATTGCGATATAGAGGCCGTTGTTGAGCAGGAAGGTGCGCAGGTTGAAGTTGTACTTGTAGTTTTCCCAGCGCTGGGAGAATCTCTCAGAGGCGGTGAAACGGCCCATGCGTAGCATATCGATCAGGTGGTAGCAATAGGTGAACGCCTCGTGCTCACAGTCTTTGATCTGCTGCAGGCGCTGCTGGTAGGTTGCCTTTGCGTCAAACTGTTTGTTCTTGTAGACGTAGTTCTCTTCCTTAATCTCCTGCTTGTCGGAGAGCCCGGAGAGGTTGTTCTCGTGCTCCTGCGCGAGCTTCTCCAACTGTTGCTTATATTTGGAGTCCTCGATCTCACGCTGTTGGGCGCAGCTTGCTTTGACCGGATTTAAGTACTCGGTGTCGTAGTGCTCTTTCAGGTAGTCCTCGGCGTCGCCGATCAGGCTTGCAACCTTATCTCTGTTGGCTGCCTCGACTTGCTTGGCCTTGTCCATCTCGCTCTGGAGGCCGGAAAGGACACGCTCACGCTCTTCGCCGGTGAGCACGTTGTCCCGCTTCGTCGCGTCGATATCTGACTGCAAGGACACGATTTTGGTGGTGCCGTCGGCGCGCAGCGCATCGACTTGTTTCTGGATGCCGCCGACGTAGTCTTGTATGGGCTGAAGCAGCTGTTTTTGCTGTTTCGCCGTAAGGATACTATTTGATGCCATGGTCCTCCTCCTCATCTACAGGTATTTGGTGCTCAAACGTAGAAGTTCTTCTTGGCTGGTATCTTTCGTATTGACAATGCTGGACAGGCGCCCGTTTGACATAACCCCGATGCGGTTCGTGATGCCCAAGATCTCCGGCATCTCCGAGGAGACGACGACGATCGTGGTGCCGTGTTTGGCCATCTCAATAATGAGTTGATAGATCTCGTACTTGGCACCGACGTCGATGCCGCGGGTCGGCTCATCCATCATGAAGACCTGGGGGTGACGCTCGAGCCACTTGCCGAAGATGACCTTCTGCTGGTTGCCACCGGAAAGGCTTGGGATCAGATCGTTTGGCCCCATGCACTTGATGCGCATCGTTTTGATCTCCTTGTTGGTGGCGTCGAGCATCTTCTGGTTGGAGAGAGCAGGCCCGTTCTTGTAGTGGTCGAGGTTGGCGATCGTGGTGTTGAAGGTGAGGTCCCCTTTAAGGAAGAGGCCGTTGGCCTTGCGCTCCTCGGTGATCATCGCGAAACCGCTGTTCATTGCGTCGCGGGCGCTGTGGAAGTTCATCAGCTTGTCTCTGAAGTACACACGCCCTGCCGCACGGGTACGGATCCCGAAGACCGTCTCCAAAAGCTCGGTTCTGCCCGCACCGACCAGGCCGTAGAGCCCGAAGATCTCGCCTTTGCGCACCTCGAAGGAGATGTCACGCAGATGCGGCGCGTACTTGGTGGAGAGGTGCTGGATCTTGAGGATCGGCTCGCCCGGATGGTTGTCTACCGGTGGGAAGCGCTGGGAGAGCGAACGGCCGACCATTGCGGAAATAAGCTCGTTCATGTTGGTCTCGTTGGTCGGCTTGGTCATAACGAGCTTGCCGTCACGAAGGACTGACACGTCGTCGCAGATCTCAAAGATCTCATCCATCCTGTGGGAGATGTAGATGAGCGAGATCCCGGAGTCGCGCAGCTTGCGCATCATATCGAAGAGCTTGTCCACTTCGTTGTCCATAAGCGACGAGGTAGGCTCGTCGAGCACGATGACCTTCGCATTGTAGGAGATGGCTTTGGCGATCTCGCACATCTGGCGCTGTGAGACGGACATGTTCCGCATCGGTTGCGTCAGGTTCACCATCATGTCCAGCCTGCGGAAGAGGTCGCTTGCCCCACGTTTCATGCGGCCCTCATCCACAACACCCGCGCCGTTAGTCGGATAGCGCCCCAGGTAGAGGTTATCCACCACGCTTCTGTCCAGGCACTGGTTGAGCTCCTGGTGCACCATAGAGACGCCGTTTTCCAGGGCATCTTTCGGACCTGAAAAGTTGACCTCTTTGCCGTCGAGGATGATCGTGCCCTCATCCTTCTGATAGGTGCCGAACAGGCAGTTCATCATCGTTGACTTACCGGCGCCGTTCTCACCCATCAGCCCCATCACGGTACCGCGGCGTACGTCGAGATCGATGTGGTCAAGCACGCGGTTGCGGCCGAACGTCTTGCTCATCCCTCTGATCGAAAGGACGATGCCGTCTGGTGTCGATTCCGTCATATGTCCACCCCTCTATTCCCATCCTGTAAAAACTCGATCGGTATGCGCTGAGAGCGCGGAGAACACTCACTCCTCCCCCGCTCGAAAAACAGAGGACTACGTTCAGAAGAAACGCTGATGTATAGTGGTTACTGCCTTAAGATTCCAGTGTAGGAAGCCCCGTTATCGGTCTTGACCATGTTGATTGCAAAGGCGTCGTAGTCGCTCGGGTTCGCCAGTCTGTTGGAGACCGAAGACTCACTCTGTCCGTCACCGGCGACGAAGTCGATCTTGAAGTTCATGAGTTCCTGATACTTCTGGAGCAGCGGCCGATAGGTGGAGGACAGGAAGTTATCCGCCGCGTTGTAGATGGAAGCCCAAACTTTCTTTGTGGGGCTGGTAGACTCATCGAGCGCGGTCTGTGCGGTCTCATAGAGCTTGGTCGAATCCAGGAAGTTCTCGTAGGTATCGGCGTTGACCATCAGGTTCATCGCATAGAAGGAACGCTCGTCCTCGCTGTAGCGGTAGTCATCCGGGGAGATGATGTTGCCCTTGTCATCCGGCGTAGAGATGCCGGTCTGGAAGTCCACCCCGTCAAGGGAATTTCGGGACAGGCGGAGATTGATGTAGGCCTGCACGGCCGGGTTCTGAGAGATCGTCCCGCCGTAGCCATTCGGGATTGCGGCGACCGCGTCGGCGTTTGCGTCGTAGCCGAAAGTCGGAACGTGGTTTGAGTAGGACCAGGAATTGAACATCGCCATTCCCATACCGTCATTGTTGGAGACAACCAGGTCGATCTGATCGCCGAAGGAGGCTGCCCAGGTGCCGATTGCGTTACCTGCGGTCGGGGCATCCCAGGTAGCGCCTGCAGTGGTCTTCATCTCCTGGCTTGCCAGTTCACGGATCTTGAAGGTCTTGCCGGCGACCTCGATCTCGCCGTCCTGCACGATGTCTGAAGAACCGTCAGCGTTGGTGCCGGTAGCACCGGTGTTGATTACACCATTCTCCTCAACGGCAGTGCCGAGTGCTTTACGGACGCCGCGAGTACGGGCGATGGAGTCGTTGTGGCCCACGTCGCCGATTGCCAGAATGTAACCGATGGTTCCGTCTCCGTTGCGGTCGACCGTGTCGATATGGTTCTTGATGTAGTCGACGACCATCTGGCCCTCAAGCTCGCCACCTTGCTGCGCATCGAAGCCGACGTAATAGGTGTCCTTGTTGAATGTGAGCGTTGTCATATCGATCTCGCCGGTAGAACCATTGGACGGTTGGCGATTAAAGAAGACGACCGGCTTTTCAGTATTCGGGACCACGCTCGAGGCGGATTCCCCGCCGCAGCCCGCAAGATTTGTTCCTACGACTCCTGCAGCACACAGCCCGCAGAGCTGCAGAAACTGACGACGTGACACTGCCATAAGATCGGCCCCTTTCCTCCCATTGTGCATAGTCTGAAATCCTTCGTCGTATGCGATCGCAAAGCCTTACCTCATGCCAAGTGAGCCATCAGAGGATACGGTGGATCTCAACTTTGGTTCTTGATGGTTACGTTAACATATAGACCGCAGAGTGAAATCTACTGTTATTCTCTTTCTAGCAAATGGTTATATTTTGACGCTGAACGGTAGATAACAGCGGGAAAGAACACATCCCTTAGGTGAGGAAATGCCTCAATGAACGATGCAACGTACTCATTTAAATGTCAACGCTAGCAGCTATGAACAGTCTTACGTCCGCGGATGTGCCGGAGCTACTGAACGTCGCTTGATCAGCTTGCCAGGAATGCGGATCGCAAGCGGATGCCCAGTGGGGCCGTTCACCACATTCTCAAACACAACCCGGCCGCGCTCCACTAGGTCAAAGCGGACCGTGGTGAGCCCGACATTGGGAACCGTCTTCTCCAGTGCGTCATCGACTCCGACCACACTGATGTCTTCGGGGACCCTCAGACCTGCATCGCGCAGTGCCGCTATGACACCCATAGCCATCTGGTCATTCGCCACATAGATAGCGGTCATCTGCTTATCCTGCGCTAACTTAGCTCCGATCTCATAGCCCCCATTTGCGGTCCAATCTCCGTGGATAGGCTCATGCAGCTCCAGGTTGTGGTCACGCATAAAGTCCCTCCACCCCCGCTCTCTGAACTGGCTGTCGATGGAGTGTACAGGTCCCGCTACAAAGCGAATTTGGCGATGTCCATACCCATAGAGGTGATTCATAACCAGGTAAGAGCAGCCGTATTGATCTGAATCCACGGTGGTGCAGCGTGGGTGGGAATACATCGTGACGATCACGGTATTCATCCCAGGCTGCGGCACAAACTCATTGAAGTCCGTTGCCATCCGGCTCATACCGATGACCATACCGTCTACCGGCAGCGCCGCCATCCGCTGTGAAACCTCAGAGAGCGAAAAGGCGGAACCCTCCGGCCGCTCGAGCATTGTGACCGCGTACCCCGGTTCCCGGGTAGCCTCCAGGATGCCTTTCAGCATATTGAAATTGCCGATCTCGGTGATGTCATACACGTAGAGGCCGACTGCATGGTAGCTTCCCTGACGCAGCGATCTGCCCGCATAGTTGGGGCGAAACCCCAGTGTATGCATCGCTTTCAGGACCCGCTTACGGGTATCAGGGCTCACATTGGTCTTTCCATTGGCTACCCTGGAGACCGTCTGCTGTGAGACGCCGGCGGCTTGCGCCACATCAGACATCGAGACAGTCCGTTTGGGATTTTGTACAACGTTCATATGTCTCGCTGTCTGAGAATCGGACTCGTCCGCCATAGCTCTCCTCTTTAAGCAATTACCGTTAGCGGAATAAATCATACCAGTTGTACCGTATAGGACAGGTTGATATACTCTATGAGTACGTTAACATATACTATATATGTAACGAATCACCACGCTTTCGTGTACCTTATCGCGCTCACTCACGACAGAAAGGGTGCCTATGGTTACCCAGTTCCCGATCGGAACCTCCCCCACCCACGAACAGATCGATGCCTACGAGCTCAAATGCGACGACTACGCCGTCCGCGTAATGAACTTCGGTGCCACTATTTTAAAGATCATTGCCCCCGATGCCCACGGCATCCCTGCTGACATCGTCTTAGGTTTCGACCGTACCGAAGATTACTTCGACAACCCGGCCTGCTTCGGCGCAACGATCGGCCCAAGTGCCAACAGATCCAATAAAGCTGAGGTCGTGGTGGATGGGAAGACCTACCAGCTTCCTAAAAACGAGGGACCCAACAACCGGAACAACTTGCACACCGACCTCAATTCAGGGCTGCACAAGCGGGTCTGGGGCACCGCGCTCGACGAGGAGAACAACTCCGTTATCTTCTCGCTCGACCTTGCTGACGGCGTCTTCGGGCTGCCGGGAAACCGACACTTCACTGTGCGCTATACCCTCACAGAGATCGAGGATGGTGCAGAGCTGAAGTGCACCCACACGGTCACCACCGATACCCCCACTTTCGTCAATATGTCCAACCACGCCTACTTTAACCTGCGCGGCGCAACGCAGCCTGGAGGTGGCGAGGCTACCGTACAGCTCAAGGCACACTTGTATATCCCTCTGCGGGAAGACTCAGTCTCCCGCGGCGATATTGCCCCGGTTGCCGGCACTCCCTTCGACTTCACGCAGCCCAAATCATTGCTGAAAGATATCAATGCTGATGACCCGCAGCTCAAGATCGCCCACGGCTATGACCACTGCTTTGTAATCGACGGTTGGAAGGCAGGAGCCGCACCGCGCCCGGCGCTGCACGCAAAGGACACCCGAAGCGGGCGCACCCTCGATATGCTCCTTACCGCACCCGGTGCCCACCTCTACACAGGCAACTGGTTGGGAGATAAGGATGCAAAGGGCGGCGTCGACTACCATCCACAGTCCGGCTTTGCCTTTGAAGCGGAATACTACCCGGACTGCTCACACCACCCTGACTGGCCACAACCTATCTGTAAGCCAGGCTGCCCCTACTCAGAGCAGATCATCTGGCGACTTGGCCATACAACGCAAGCCTAACTAGTGTCCAAGAAAGGATTCCAACCATGGCACACACGCTCCCTCCGGAAGGCGCTAAAGCGCTCGACCTCTTTAAACAGACATTCGGCGAGGTCTCTGATAAAGATTCCTTAGTCTATGTGTACGCTCCCGGACGCAGTGAGATCGCAGGCAACCACACCGATCACGAGGGCGGCCACATTATCGCCGGCTCCCTCGATGTATCGATCGACGCAATCGCGCGCCTCAACAACACCAACACGGTCCGCATCAAGGATGCCGCCTTCCCCCTCTTCGAGGTGAGTCTCAATGACCTCTCGGTTCAGGAAGACGAGAAGGAAACCTCACAGGCGCTTGTGCGTGGCACGGCACACGAGATGGTTAAGACCGGACGCGAAGCCAAGGGCTTTGACCTCGCGAGTGTCTGCAGCATCCCCTCCGGCGGCGGACTCTCCAGCTCTGCGGCAGTGGAAGCCGCCTACGGCCGCGCGATGGAGACCCTGTGGCCCGGCGAGGCGATCGAACCGATCGCACTCGCGCAGATGAGCCAGCGCACCGAGAACAATTACTTCGGCAAGCCCTGCGGACTGATGGATCAGGCTGCCGTGTGCTTGGGAAGCCTCTCCTTTATGGACTTCCATGACAAAGGGCACGTGTACTTCCAGAAACTCAACTATGACTTTGAAGCCAACGGCTACAGCCTCTGCCTCGTTAAGGTCGGCAGCAGCCACGCGGACCTCACCGCTGACTATGCGGCACTGCCCGCAGAGATACAAGCAGTGGCCCATGAGTTCGGCAAGACCCGCCTCTGTGAGGTCCCACAGGCTGACTTCGAAGCGCAGGTGCCAGCCTTGAGAAAAAAACTCGGCGACCGCGCCGTGCTGAGAGCAATCCACTACTACATGGAGAACGCCTCGGTCGACAAGCGTTGGGAAGCCCTGCAAGCTAACGATATCGATCGCTTCCTCGAACTCACCCGCGCCTCCGGCGCCTCCTCCGCCATGTTCCTGCAGAATGTCTCTCCGTCAAATACCGATGTAAAGAACCAGCCTGCAATGGTGGCCTTAGGCCTGGCAGAGCTCACTCTCAACGGTAAGGGCGCCACACGCATCCACGGCGGCGGTTTCGGCGGCACGATCCAGTGCTTCGTCCCGACCGAGGAGACTGACCGGTTCTGCGCACAGATGGACGCCTGGCTCGGAGCTGGCTCCAGCAAACGCTACACAATCACCCAGAGAGGGGCATACGCACAATGGCTGTAAGCGACGAGAAGACAGCAGATACCGACCTGATCCAGCGCTCCCTGCAGCGCCTGGTGGACTATGGGGTAAAGCATCGGCTGATCGAGGTCACCGACCGGCGCTGGGCTTACAACCAGCTCCTGTCCTACCTACACCTGACCGAACCCGGCTGCAGCGCCGTCTGGGAAAATGCGGACCCGAAGCCCGAAGAGGACCTGCAAGACAGCCTCACACCCCTGATCGACACCGCAGTCGCAAACAACTGCGTCGAGGACAGCACCGCAGGACGCGCCCGCGCACAGGCAGGGTTGATGGGAATCCTGACCCCTCGCCCCTCTGAGATGAACCGCCACTTCAACGAGTTCGTCACAGAAGGTGGCCCCAAGGCCGCAACCGACTGGTTCTACAAGCTCTCCTGTGACAACGCCTATGTGCAGCGCACCGCAATCGCCAAAAACATCGCCTGGTCGACTGACACTGACTGGGGCACGATCGAGATAACGATCAACCTCTCCAAGCCTGAGAAAGATCCCCGTGACATCACCGCGGCTGTAAAGCCCCACACACAGGAGAGCTATCCTGCCTGCCAGTTGTGCATGACGAACGAGGGGTATGCCGGCAGAAGCGCTCAGGACCCCGCAGGGCCCCATCCGGAGCGTCAGAACCTCCGTATCATCCGCATCCCACTCGGTGGCGAGTCCTGGGGTCTGCAGTACAGCCCCTATGCCTACTTCAACGAGCACTGCATCGCGATGAGCCCAATCCACAGGGTGATGCATGTCGACAGGGAGAACATGGGAAAGCTGCTCGACTTCGTCGACCTCTTCCCCCACTACTTTATCGGCTCTAATGCCGACCTGCCGATCGTCGGCGGCTCCATCCTCTCTCACGATCACTTCCAGGGCGGCGCCCATGTGTTCGCAATGATGAAAGCTGAGGTCAGTAAGAGCTTCTCACTCGACCAATACAAGGATGTTCAGTTCGATATCCTGAAGTGGCCGATGACAGTCATTCGGCTCACCTCAACGAACCGCGCACACCTCCTGGATGCGGCAACCCACATCCACGAGGTGTGGAAAACCTACAGCGATCCGAGTGTCTCAATTGTGGCGCAGGATCCCGACGGCACCCGCCACAATACAGTGACGCCGGTCGCACGGAAACAAGGCGACACCTACACCCTCTATCTGGCGCTGCGATGCAACATCACGACGCTTGACTATCCGCTCGGGGTCTTCCATCCTCACCAGAAGCTGCACCACATTAAGAAAGAGAACATCGGGCTCATTGAGGTCATGGGTCTCGCAATCCTGCCGCCCCGTCTCAAGAACGAGCTTGCTGCAGTCCAGCAGACGATCAATGCCTATCACAACGATGCAGATGAGCTGAAGCATCAGCTGCATGACAACCCGCTGACGGTCTCCCATGCAGAGTGGGCCGAAAAGATCACCCAGAAGTACGACCACGTTACGACCGATATTATCCACAAGGAAGTAAGTGAAGTCTTCGTACAGGTCCTGTTGGATGCCGGCGTCTTCAAGTGGGACGAGCAAGGACGCTCTGCGCTCAGCCGCTTTGTCGACAAGCTGTAATACACATATATAGACCTCGTGCCTTGGGGGATGAGCCACGCTGTGGTTCATCCCTCTTTTTGTGTACGGGTTCACCATATTGCAACAAAACTGGTGCCAAATGCCCTCTTCAGGCGTTCAGAGCGGACTTATTTGTGCTCATAATGCTCAATTTTCGTTAAAGATTAAAGATGAGATACCGCAGGTCAGAACAGACCGTGCACTATAGTACACTGCTGGTATCACTAATTCTGATATCCAACTGACAACAATTGAGAGGATCCAGTATCTTGCGCCATCGGTTTTCAGCTTATAGGGTTAATTGTATGAATACTTACGGTTTGACACAGATGGCGAGGATGATGGAGATGCCCAAGCCCGGTCACCTGAGTGTTGCATGTCTTGAAACATGCGCTTAGAACCGGGCGCCACCGCACGATGATTTCTGGCAGGAAATCATCAACCAACGTTTTTTGATTCGGAGTTTTTGTGATTGTATTAAGCCATCTTACGAAAGACTATACCGACGATGAGCACGCACTGAACGGCGTGTCGCTCACGATCCCCGATGGAGATATCTTTGGCATCATCGGCATGTCCGGTGCCGGCAAGTCCACGCTCGTCCGCTGTGTGAACCTCCTTGAGCATCCCACCTCAGGCACCATTGAGGTCGACGGTCAGAACATCGAAGAACTGAGTGGACAAGCTCTGCGCGACTACCGCCACCATATGGCCATGATCTTTCAGAACTTCGGCCTGCTGTCCCAACGCACCACGCTGCAGAATGTCTGCTTCCCCTACCTTGCGGCCAACAACAAGATCACTGACGCTGATCGGGAAGAGGCAAAGGGGTTCCTCGAGCGGGTCGGACTTGCCGACAAGGTCGACTCCTATCCTGCACAGCTCTCCGGCGGCCAGAAGCAGCGTGTTGCAATCGCACGTGCCTTAGCCTGCCACCCCAAATACATCCTCTGCGATGAGGCGACGTCAGCGCTCGACCCGGCAAGCACCGCTTCGGTTCTGAAGCTCTTAAATGAGATCAACCAGGAAAATGGAATCACAATCCTCGTAATCACCCACTCGATGGAGGTCGTCGAGAAAATCTGTAAGCACGTCGCCGTCCTCGTTAAGGGCAAAGTCGTGGAAGAGGGAAGCGTGAAGGACGTCTTCGCCAATCCTCAGCATCACGAAACACGCCGCCTGCTTGGAAAGGAGCAATGGGTTGACTAATATTTCTGAGTTCTTCGCCTCGTTTGGCGGTCTGATTGGTCAGGGCATCATCGACACGCTCCTGATGCTCTTCATCTCTACGGCACTCGCCTACGTGATCGGCCTCTTCCTCGGTATTGTCCTCTACGTCACCGCTTCGGGAAGCCTGCGCCCCCACCGCGTCCTCAACGCAGTCCTGGGTTGGGTCATCAACATGGGACGTTCCATCCCATTCATCATTCTGCTAGTTGCCGTGATGCCGACAACGCGTGCACTTGTGGGAACCACTACGGGCGTCAGGGGCGTCATCCCACCGTTGGTCCTCTCAACAGCTCCCTTCGTTGCCCGCATGGTGCAGCAATCCTTGGCAGAGGTTCCGCATGAGTCAATCGAAGCCGCTATCTCTTGTGGCGCTACGGTCCCCCGTATCGTGAAATCTGCGTTGCTCCCAGAGGCGCTGCCTTCCATCGTCCGCGGTATCTCAATCACCTTGATCACTGCCCTGGGCTACACTGCAATCGCAGGTGCGGTCGGCGCCGGTGGCTTGGGAGATATCGCAATCCGCTACGGCTACTACCGTTACGAAGACTCCGTGATGATCGTCACTGTAATCCTCATGATCATCCTGGTGCAGGTTATCCAGAGCGTCGACGACGCACTCGCCAAGCGGATTGACCACCGCGCGTAATCGCTCATCTTTTTTGCACAGCTTCAATACAGCATTACAAATAATTGCGGGCATCTTCGATACCCGTATAGAGAAAGGACTATCCCTATGTTGACCAGAAAAGCATTTCTCTCAGGTTCTGCCGCTCTCTTCACCTCACTCGCCCTTGGTGCCTGCAGCTCCAATAATGGCGGCCAGGCACAGGCTCAGACCTTAACGGTCGCAGCCTCCCCTTCCCCACATGCAAAGATTCTGAATGATTTTGCCGCACCGAGGTTGAAGGACCAAAACATTGACCTGCAGGTTAAGGAATATACCGACTACATCATTCCGAACCAAGTAACTTCCTCCGGTGAAGTCGATGCCAACTACTTCCAGCACATCAACTACCTCAACAACTACAACCAGGAGAACGGCACAGACCTCGTCGGCGTCGCCGCGATCCACTACGAGCCCTTCGGCATTTATGCCGGCCAGTCCTCTGACCTCAATAACATCCAAGATGGCGCCCAGATCGCAGTTCCGAATGACCCGACCAACGAGGGCCGCGCTCTCCTTTTGCTCCAACAGGAGAACCTAATTCAGCTGCAGGATTCGAACAATCTGAATGCCACCCCGAACGATATCGCTTCCAATCCGCACAATATTCGGTTCTCAGAGGTCGAGGCTGCAGCCGTTCCCCGTCAACTTCAGGACGTTGACTTCGCGGTTATTAACGGCAACTACGCAATCGAAGCCGGTATGCACGTTTCCGACGCCCTCGCCGTTGAGGCTGCAGACGGCACCGCCGTCCAGCAGTACGCTAACTACATCGTCACGACGCCGGACAAGCAGGATGACGACCGCATCAAGGCCCTTGTGAGTGTCCTCACCTCCGATGATTTCCGACAGTACCTGAAGGACACCTACGACCAGGACGTACTCCCCGCATTCTAATCCTGCGCTTCCCCAGTACTTCAACGCATGGCTAACCTAGACAGGCAGCGGTCACTTCACGTGGCTGCTGCCTATTCTATAGCTGCTGGTTATATTCAGATATGAGAGTAAGCCTTAAGCCTCACCGGTAACCTTTTCCCAGTCCCGCGCGAACTTCTCGAGGCCCTTGGTCGGTAAGCGGATGACGGACACACTTCTTGAGGGCTTTGAAGGACACTGTCGCGATGTCTGCGCCTATCTTTTAGGTCACAGACATAATCCGAATAGAACGCGGCATAGTTGGGTTACGTCCGTAAAGTGGTGTAAAAACGGGAGCGAGCCAGAGGCCCGTCTTCCAAGTAAACTTGCAATCACCAAAAGGCACAGAGAATCGGAGGCTTAGCATGGCTCGAATCAATATTACCCTCGAAAGCGACAAGATAGCGCAGGTCCTCGCGGATTCCAGAGGGGACGCGTTTCGGCTCCTCTTGCAGCAGTTTCTCAACGCGATCCTGTCGGCAAACTCCGCCGAGCAGCTGCGCGCCGAGCCCTACGAGCAAACGCAGGAGCGGACTGACTTCCACAACGGCACCCGCAAGAGGTCCCTCGTCACCAGGGTCGGCACGGTCGAGCTCGCCGTCTCGCGCCACCGCAACATCTCATTCAGGACGCTCGTGTTCGACAACTACAGGCGCGCCGAGGCTGCCCTGGTCCTCGCGATGGCCGAGATGGTCGTCGGTGGCGCTCGATAGCCAAGGTCGGCCGCGTGATGGAGGAGATCTGCGGCAGGGGCTTCTCCAAGCAGGCCGTCTCGCAGGCCTGCTCCGAGCTCGACGAGGCGCTCGAGAGGTTTCGCAACCGCCCCATAGAGGGCGCCCACCCCTTCGTTATGGTCGACGCGACCTACCTCAAGGCGCGCAAGGACGACCGCGTCAAGCCGAAGGCGCTGCTCGTGGCCATCGGGCTGACGCCGACGGGCGGCAAGGAGGTGCTCGGCGTCGAGCTCGCCGACGGCGAGATTAACGTGGCCGAGGCCGCCCCGAAGGGGCTCAGGGCCGGGCTGCGCAGTAAGCTCGCCGAGATGTGAGCTGTAATCTTTTGGTGGACAGTGGGATTCAGGGACTAACAACAGATATGCTCTGTCCAGATACCCACCTACCAACACCAGCAGATTGAAGAGATGAGACGTCGCTAAGCGCAAGCGAGATAGAGAAGGCAAAGTCCCGCACGAAGCCGGAAACACCCAAACACTACACTGAAGGAGTATTGCCTCGAGGCTATCGAGTACTACAGGAAGGCACGTAAGGCCAACCCGAAAAAGAGCATCAGAGGATGCGCCGCGAAGCTTAAGGATCAACGACAAGACCTTAAACGACTGGATCATCAAGCACTCAAAGACCAAAAGGGTGACCCAGGAAAGGACCGAGGAGCACAAGCAGCTCGACGCAGTGAACAGGCGCATGCACGAGCTCGAAAGCGAGAATAAGTTCCTAAAAAGAGGCAGCCTTCTTCGCCGGAAGCCTCTGTTGAAGGACAGGTTTTAGCTCATGCTGGAGAAGAGGGCAACCTACAGCGTCTCGATGATGGAGCGCGTACTGGAGGTGAGCAGGGCTCACTTCTACAGATGGCTCAAGGCCAAAGGCGGTGAGGACCTATGGGGTCCTATCAAGGAAGCCATCTGCGCGATATGGGAGGAAAGCGACAGGCGCTTTAGCTTTTGCTAGGTCTGATCCAAGCTCACAGGAGATCCGAAGTTACGCAAAATTTACAGGCACGACCCGCTACCGCGTACGGAGGTGCATGGCTAAGCTTGGGCATCTGCGGCATCTGATCCAATACCTCCAAGAGGACGACGCTGCCCGCACGCCCCCGAGCGCCCCGCCCTCACCCGGCGCGGCTTTTCGTGTCTTGTGCCGACAGCCAAGCTCGTGGGCGATACAACCTATCGCAGGACCACGGCAGGCTTTATATATCTCGCCGTCGCACACGATCTGTGCACACACATGGTGGTGGGCTGAAGCATACAGGACAACATGAGGGCAGGCCTTGTCGTCTTTGCCCTGAAGATGGCATATTCGCACGGATACGTGGCTGGAGGGGCCATATTCTAAGCAGCCCAGGCAGCCAGTACATAAGCTCAGAGCTGGCCGCCTGCTCAGCTGCACACGACGTGAGGCTCTCCGTGGGGAGAACCGGAAGCTGCCACGACAATGCGCTCGCCGAATCGTTTTTCGCCACGCTCAAGAACGTGTGGTACTACCATAAGCGCCTCTTCGATGCATCCACGACCAAGCACAAGGCACACGAGTTTAATCGAGTCGTACTACAACCGCTTCCGCCCGCATAAGTCCATAGGAGATCGCGTGCCGGCAGAAGTGATGCAGGAGTTCTTCGAACGCTTCGAGAGAGGCCTTGCATACGATCCAAAGGTGATGCAGACCGCATAGAATCTGAGATTTCTCTGTCCATTATATTGACAGGGCTCATTTACACACGAATTCGGACTTGACCGAACTCCCGCAGGAGCCCGTTGGTGTTCTTAACTGTTAGCTTCTGCCATAGATGGTGAGGGTCGCAGAAGTAGAACTGCACGCCTCAAAGGGCATCTGTGAGCCCTGTATGCCCTGCGAACTGCTTGCCCCTATCCGGAGTGAGCGTCTCGAGGGGACGTCCCTGCAGCAGCCCGACCTCGGCCTTAGAGACGCTCCCGCTGTCGTGGTGGCATCTCTTTGCGAGAAGCAGCCTCACTGCCCTGTCGGCAAGCACAAGCAGGCACACGGGTCCCGCTGCCACGAGCGTGTC
Source organism: Atopobium sp. oral taxon 416 (assembly GCF_018128285.1). Classification (NCBI taxonomy): domain Bacteria; kingdom Bacillati; phylum Actinomycetota; class Coriobacteriia; order Coriobacteriales; family Atopobiaceae; genus Atopobium; species Atopobium sp. oral taxon 416. The sequence continues at coordinate 1,447,128 of NZ_CP072380.1, read as the reverse complement.
GTCTGCCCAGTCTCCGAGGTAAGACCTCTCATCGGCCTGCTTTGGCCTCTCCTCCATGCTGTGTAAGATCTCGATCTTGCCCCTCATCTTAGGCCTCTTGCTGCGCAGGTGGCGCCGCACCTGGCCCTGTGGGCCGGCTTCCGGCAGGTCGAGGGCGGCGGCCTGGGCCTCACGGTAGAATAGTCGAGAGGCTCACGACGCACCTGCCGCCACCCTCGAGCCTGAGATGTCGTCTATCTGCTCGGGGGACCAGTGTCTGTCCATGATGAGTAAGCGCACCTTCTGTGCAAGCGCAGGGTCTGAAAGCCGCCTTTTCGCCCTGCATCTCCTGCGGCGCTCATCCGCCCTCCTTTTGGGCAGCACATGCCCTAAAGCGTCCGTGCCGTGCGTTCTTCTTGAGCTTGTGGCAGATGCTGGAGCTGTCCCTGCCGATCTCTGCCGCGATATAGCCGATGGAGCTTCCCTTGTGCCACACAGCGTGGCTATGCAGTCCCTCTCCTGTAGGCTAAGATGTGTGTAGTGGCACATTCCTTTTAGCTTTCGACGTTGACTTGGATAACCAACATCGTAGCCTTCCGGAGTGTGCCACACCTGCATCCAGCGGGTCATCCTGTTGCACTTAGAATGCTAATCCGCCGTCCGAAATATTGACACAGGTCAGGAAGCTGCTTCCGGCCGCTCCGAGATGTCGTGGGTGATGCGCAGCTTGCCCCCTGCGCTTTTGGCCACCCTTGCTGTGCCTGCGCTTGCCGTGACGGCTGAGCAGCCTTGTGGCCTTCCTGCGCCCCGAAAGCTCGCAGTCGAGGGGTCCCGACTCCACGACACGCTAGATGCTGTCGTCGCTTGCGGCAAGGTCCGGGCGCTCTATCGCGATGCGGCCCGCTATCTCCTTCGAAGACCAGTGCTCGTCCCGCATGAGCCCCACGACCAGAAAGCGCCTCTTCTGGATCGTCCATGAGTCTGGGGCGCCTGCAGCACAGCCGCTTTACGTCTGCACGCCTTTGCGCGCTCGATGCGCGGCAGGGCCGTCCGGAAAGTCCCTGCCATCCGTTGCGCCTGATCTTGTGGGATATGGTCGACTTGTCCCGTCCGAGCTCCCTCGTATCTGGCTGACCCCCTCATGGCCCTTCCAGCAAACCATGATGTCCTCGCGCTTCTCGATGCTAAGATGGCTGTAGCCGTCCATGGTGCCTGCAATGATGCATGTCTTTGCAAGCACCATCATAGGTCGCGCCTGGGCGGCTAGCTTGTATTTCCCTGTTGCACTCGGAGTGAGGATACGCCAGTAAGAAGAAACGATTTAGATGCACGATTGATCTAAGAAAAAACCCGCATCCTTAAGGACACAGGCTCAACAACCATATGTAAAAACTGTTCCTACTGGATACGGGTTCTGCAGTACGGGCACACCTTCCACTCTGCGTTCAGAGGACGGTGGCAAGTCGGGCACACGTTTCTGACCTGCGTATTGCAGACGGGACACACAACGAAGTCACGGTCGATCGGAGTTCCACACTTCGGACACACACCGTAGTGAGAGAGCTGATGCTCACGAAGGGCGATGTCTAGATCCTGCTCCTCACGGTCAACCAGATAGGAGCTCGGACGCAGAATTACGTATGCAAGCAAGCCGACGATCGGGATGACCGAGATGATGGCCCAGAGCCACCAGGGCTCAGCGCCACGCCGCTGTGCGTCACGGATAACATAGACGATTGAGAGGATGTAGAGGATAACGACGCAGGCGACCATTAAGTACAACACCATGCGTACCTCAGGGGTAATGATCTGATCGAGAAGCTCTTGCATGTTACAGTGCTCCTTCTTTAATGATGTTTAAATAACCTAAAACAAGATATTACTGTAAAGGCAATATTGCAGTCAATCATATAACTTTTGTATGGTCATACACCTTGACCCTTCGTTAGCAGCAACATTTACTAGGCAAATTCATAAACCCGAACACCGATTTAAGGGCTCTTCGCTACTTATGATGGGTAGCACTCCTGCATTCCTGAGCACGTGGTGCCCGGACAGCAGGGTTTTGGCGACGGAAGGCTTCGGTTCTAAGGCGCGATATGGATGCTTAAGGCAGGTATGCTGGCAAGGCTCTCTAAGAGGTCCCCTGGGGCTTAGGGACGAATGGGAGGTCTAAGCCCCATCAATGTAAGGGACAGCAAGATTCTCATATGTCCCAAACCCCTGTCAAGTGGCAATGCGGTCGCGAAACAGGCGCCCACAAGGCTCCCTAAACTGCAGGGATGAAGGATATTCGGCGAATACTGCTGTGGACGCGTCCTGCAACATGAGAGACATGCGGGCATCCCTGCCCATTCTCATATCCTTAGATAGCGTGCATATGCACGGTCCCAACATCGGTGTTCCAACATGGCGGCTAAGGGACAGTCTAGGGAAACGATGATTAATTCCCAATAATGTGCCAAAGAGGATCAGCCACGTGGCCTTTCGCAGCCGGCATGGGCATTCGTTTCCCTAAAGCGTTGCAAGGAAGCCTTCGACCATAGAGGGCCTTGCCTGCGCACTCTTGTCCGAGAAAGGTATCGAGTCCAGGAAGGCATCCGGCCGCTCAAAGGTAGAGCATCCCTTCCTTATCGTGAAGCGGCGCTTCGACCCCTTAAGGAAGCGCTACAGGGGGATAGAGAAGATACCTGCACACTCGAGTCTCTCTCGCCCTTGCAAACCTTACCCATGTGCATCTTTTGCCGGCAGGCTGCACCTCCCGGCTCCCAGAGCCGCTTGATCTATCATGGAGCCTTATTGCGGTGCATGCGGCAGGATAAATGCCAGGATGGCGGCTCCTGTACATGCTGGATGAGCATCCTTCCCTGCCTTTCCCACATACCGGCCTAGAAAGGCTGTGTGGTCGGTCCCCTTTAACACGTTATGGGGCATTAATCATCGTTTCCCTAGAGCTGCTCTGCGCCAAACGCGCGTGGGCCATCGCCGAGATACTGTAGGGCGCCTCTTTCTAACGTGAGCCACAAGCTGTCCTTTGCCCAAGCTCCTGGAGAAGAGGCCTGCCGCTTCTTTAGGGGCTCGGTGCCGCCTGCAAACTCCCTGATGCGTCTTAACGCCTCATCTGGCTTCTTTTGCTCTTTGGCCCTGGCTTAGGTGAGCTTTCCTGATCTTTTCGTACTTGATAACCCACTCATCTAAGGTCTTGTCACTGACCTCAAGCTTCTTGGCGCACGCCCTGATGCTTCTCTTTAGGTCTGCCTGCCTGGCTTTGCCGCAGCACTGGTAGCCTTTAAGCGCTACTCATCTATATACTGCCTGGGAAGCTTCGACTTCGACTTTGCCTTCTTCTGCCTTACTTGCACTCACTGACATCTCATGGCTTAAATCTATAGGTGGTGTTGGGTGAGCATCTGGGCAAAGGATACTTGCCACCAGTTGCTGGCGTCCTCCTGTCCACCAAAGGCTTACAGCTCAGTCGAGATGAAGAGGGTAGCCAAGACCCTCAGGAAGGAACAGGAGGGAATCCTCAACTGGCAGAGGAAGGGCTCCACCAACTCGTTTCTCGAAGGGCTCAACTCCCTCATCCAGTCAGCGGAAAGCGCTGCCAGGGGCTTCAGGAACACGGTCTACTTCAGGACGATGATCTTCCTCAGACTGGGAAACTCAACTTTACGGCCCAGAGTCAGCTTGCATGCGCTACCCACTAGAGACCGCGAGGAGCCCATTTAGGGTTCGTAACGCTTTGGGCACACGAGCCCCGCCACCTCGCCTGCCGTCGTAATTGATCCACAGGCGACATAGCTCTCGTTACTCAGTGCTTTCACGGCTTCAGGCACCGAGACAAAGACATGCTTCGGCTTCATCCCATTCTCCTCGAAGACCTTACCAAGCTCTTCTGCTGGCAGTGCACGCGGTGAGGAAGTCTGGGTGACGCTCACTGAGGGGAACGCAGGGGCTAGACGCCTGACGATACCCTCTACATCCTTATCCTTCAGCACTGCGCAGAGCAGCTGGGGCCGTCTGTCCACATCGGGCTCCATCCCATCCATTGCGGTCAGGAAAGTATCGACTGACTGAGGGTTGTGGCAGGCATCGACGAGCACTACCGGCGTGGACTTCACGAGATCTAACCGGCCCGGTGTGGGGCAGCTCACGATTGAGTCATAGGCTTTGTCGGGGTCGAGGGCACGATCAAGATAGTTCTCTGCAAGGCAGATCGCCTCAGCGATATTTGCTGCCTGATAGGCAGGTTTGAGCGCACCCAATTCCTGATAGTGTGCCCGCGGGGTATCGACGTTGAGAATGAGGGGGCCGCCTAAGCGGTCAGGCCTATCTACGATGCGGTAACTTGCATGAGGGAGGTCTTTGTGGGGGCGTGGAGTACCCGGATGCATCTCCCCTGCCGCGTCTGAGAGCTTCTCAGGACGCAACAGCAGCGGCGTCACGTGGGCAGCACGCGCTTGATTTAAGAAGACATCCTCAACGCTGTCAGGGGTCGCAGTACCGACACCTAAAACACAGCTTCTCCCAGGTTTGATGATTGTGGCTTTCTCACCCGCAATCTTCTCGAGGGTATCTCCCAGGATCGCCATGTGGTCCATCCCGATGCCGGTGATTCCAACTGACTTGATTGACTTAGAAGCGCTTGTAGCATCCCAGCGGCCACCCATGCCGCATTCCAGCACCGCGCCCTCGACGCCTTCATGGGCGAAGGTTGCAAGAGCTCCAACAGTCAGAAGGTCAAACTCGGTGACATCGTAAGGGTGCTGGTGTGCCTCGCAGCGCCGTGCATTGACGCGCCGCGCTGCAGTCGTCGCTACTGAGATGCCCCAGGCAAAGAGATCTTGTGAGATCGGCTTCCCTTGGATCTCCATTCGTTCAGGCATGTGTACAAGCTCAGGTGAAGTATAAAGGGCGGTCCTCTTCCCTTCCCCCATCAGCAAAGCAGCGGTGTAGCGAGCTGTAGAGGTTTTCCCATTGGTCCCTGCAATCTGCACGTTGTCATAGGCAAGATCAGGATTCCCGGCTTCAATCAGCATGTCCGAAACTGACTCAAGCAAAGGTTGGATCCCAAAGCGCTTCGTGGCATTCAGGGTTTCGATTGCCTCAGTATAGGAAAGATGTGGCACCTCAAATGGTACACGGTATGGCATAGAACAAACCCCCTAGATTGTGTGACTCTTCGGAAGACTGATCAGTAACAAGGCCTGCTGCCGTAAGTCCGGATCCTTGGCAAGGCAGCCTTTGACAGCAGAGGTCACGGTCGTCGATCCGGTTGATTTGATGCCGCGCAGTACCATGCAGCTGTGGGTAGCCCGCAGTACTACGAGGACACCCTGTGGGTTCAGCTCCTCCATCACTGCATCCGCAATCTGATGGGTCAAGCGCTCTTGGACCTGCAGGCGATGAGCGTAGCCTTCGACCAGGCGCCCCATCTTGGAGAGTCCTACGATCTTCCCACCGCGGGGCAGATAGACAATGCTGGCAGCTCCCACAAAGGGCAGAATGTGATGCTCGCAGAAAGAGGTGAAGGGAATGTCCCTCACGACGACAAGTCCGTCATCCTCCTCGTCAAACTGTCTCTCTAAGTGAGCCTGCGGCACCTCATACATACCGGACATGAGTTCCTGGGTAGCCCGGGCAACGCGCTCTGGAGTCCCTTTCAATCCCTCACGCTCGGGGTCTTCTCCGATCGCAAAGAGGAAATCATGGACCGCATTCTCGACGCCTTGTTTATCGAGCGCCGCAAAGCCCTGATCATTTAGCGGACGGCCGTACCGGTCGCGCTTGTCCGTCTCAGGAGATGGCCTCGTTGTAGAAGATTCGCTCATGTATCTATGCAATCCCTCTCTCTGCTGCCTCGACCACATGCTTCATCAGAATCGCCGTGGTTGTTGCACCGACCCCACCGGGGACCGGCGTGTAGGCTTTCACAATCTGTTCTGCGGCTTCCTCATCGACATCCCCGACGAACCGTTTGGTTTGTTCGTCCCAGTTCATTCCGACATCGATAACCACCTGGCCCGCAGCAAGCCCTGCAGTCCCAATCATCTTCGGATGCCCCGTGGCCACAATCAAAATATCCGCCTGACGCGTCAATACATTGAGGTCACGTGTTCTGCTGTGGCAGATGGTCACCGTTGCGTCACGGCTCAGGAGCAGATTCGCCACCGGCTTGCCGATCACCAACGATCTGCCTACAACCACAACGCGGGCACCACAGATAGGAACGTGGTAATAATCGAGCAGCGTGGTGATACCTTCTGCGGTGCAAGGCGAAAAGCCCACCTGCTGTCCTGTCACGACACCATAGAGTGAAGCTGGTGTGATTCCATCCATATCCTTCTTGGGGTCGAGGAGCTTGATCAGTGCTTCCTCATCGAAGCGTTTCGGCAACGGCCGAAACATCAGGCAGCCGCTGACCGTATCATCGTGATTGATCTCCTCAATCGCCTGCGCGATGGCTTCCTGGGAGGCATCTTCTGCAAAGGCATGCAGTTCGGTTTGGATACCGAGCTTTGCGCAGCGTTTGGTCACCATCTTCTGATAGGTGAGATCCTCCGGACGCTCCCCCACACGGATAAAGGCAAGCTTTGGGACAATGCTCTGCTGGCTTAACTTTCCCATACGTGCAGAGAGATCCTCTATCAGACTGCGACTGACCGTCGTGCCCTTTAGTTTTTCCGCCATCTGATCCCTCTCTCTACCCGTGTATATGCAGCATCCGCTTTATTGCAACCGTCTTCGAGCATCGACTGCGTACGTGAAACCAATCCAGTTGCGTAGTCAGTGTCTTTCATAGACCGCGCATTGATAAAAACATTGAGGCAGGCGGCACGCAGTGCCGAGGAGAGCAGTGTCGCCGCAGCGCCTACATCGCTCATGAGCATGGTTGAGCCAATCCGTGTCAGGTCATCGACTATATCTATGGCTTCGCAGATCGTCTCCATCATGTACTCCGGTGGCTCGCAGGCGCGCCTGAGAGCTTCCTCGAGCACCGAGTTCCGATAGGCTTTTTCCTCTTCGGTTTTACGTGGCAGCTTGTACGCTTTGGAAAGCGGGATAAAAGCTTTCCCATCCTCATCCGCCAGCTCTAAGAGACGGGCACGGATAGCTTCGAGCTTCGGAAGGTACTCCCTGAGCGCCTCCTGGGCGTTTTCATAGCCCTTTTTGTTGGCCGTGAGCCTTGTTACCATCTCACCCAAGGCGACTGCTACCGCCGCCGCTGTGGCGCTCGCAACACCACCGCCCGGTGTCGGCTCTCGGGAGGCCAACGCATCCGTGAGCTCGGTAACCGAGTGTTCCTGAAATGAATCGTGTGACACAGTATTGTTTCTTTTTCTCGTCAATCGGACAACCCACACCTAGAGAGCACACTCATCTCAAACGTGAGCATGCTACCCCTCAGCGTGTCAATCCGCTATTTTTGCCTAGGTAATTTAGAACAGACCGACGATTCTGCCGTCTTCGGTGACGTCGATCTTCTCTGCTGCAGGCCGCTTCGGCAATCCCGGCATCGTCATTATATTCCCTGTCAAGGCAACGATAAAGCCGGCGCCTGCGGAGACCTTGAGGTTGCGGACGGTGATGGTGAATCCAGTCGGGGCACCCAGCTTGTACTGGTCGTCGGTGAAGGAGTACTGCGTCTTTGCGATGCAGATCGGGAGGTCGCCAAAGCCTTGATCGTCGAGCTGCTGCATCTGTCTTCTAGCCTTCGGGGTGAACTCAACACCATCAGCGTGGTAGACCTTCTGCGCGATATCGGTGATCTTCTGCTCAATGGACTCATCCAAGTCGTAGGCATAGTGCAGCTCAGAAGGCTGCTCGCAGAGCTTGAGGACTTCCTTAGCTAGGGCGATGCCACCCTCGCTGCCTTTTGCCCACACCTCAGAGAGCGCACACTCGACGCCGATTTTGTGGCACTCCTCTGCCACCGCATCGAGCTCAGCTTTGGTGTCCGTCGGGAAGGCGTTGATTGCGACGACGCATGGCAGGTCGTAGATGTCCCGGATGTTGGAGACGTGACGGATCAGGTTCGGGATACCTTGCTTGAGCGCTTCGATGTTCTCTTTGCCGAGGTTCTCTTTCTTCACGCCGCCGTTGTACTTAAGCGCCCGCACCGTAGCGACCATTACGACTGCGAACGGTTTGATGCCCGTGTAGCGGCACTTGATGTCTAAGAATTTCTCTGCTCCCAAGTCAGCACCGAAACCGGCTTCTGTCACCACATAGTCGGCGAGCTTCATCGCGGTCGTCGTGGCCTCAACGGAGTTACAGCCGTGGGCGATATTGGCAAACGGACCGCCATGGACAAACGCGGGGTTGTGCTCGAGCGTCTGTACCAGGTTCGGCTTGATTGCGTCTTTCAGAAGTGCAGTCATTGCACCCTCAGCGTGGATATCGTGGACCGTGACCGGCTTTCTGTCGAAGGTATAGGCGATCACCATGCGGCCCAAGCGTGCCTTCAGATCCATCAGATCGGTGGCGAGGCAGAATGCTGCCATCACCTCAGAGGCGACAGTGATATCGAAGCCGTCCTCACGTGGCTCGCCGTTGGCGGCGCCGCCCAAACCGTCAACGATATTTCTGAGCTGGCGGTCGTTCATATCGACACAGCGCTTCCAGACGATCCGACGTGGGTCGATATTGAGCTCATTGCCCTGCTTGATGTGGTTGTCGAGCATCGCAGCACACAGGTTGTTTGCAGCCCCGATTGCATGAAAGTCCCCGGTGAAATGCAGGTTGATGTCTTCCATCGGCACGACCTGTGCATAGCCGCCACCCGCGGCGCCACCTTTGATACCGAAGACTGGGCCCAGGGAGGGCTCACGCAAACACAGGAGTGCGTTTTTGCCGAGCTTACACAGCGCATCTTCCAGACCGACTGAAGTTGTGGTCTTGCCCTCGCCGGCAGGCGTGGGGTTAATTGCGGTGACGAGGATGACCTTACCCTTACGTGGCTTATCCTTTAAGGAACGAATATCGACTTTGGCTTTGTGGTTACCGTAGAGTTCAAGCTGATCAGCTGATAGACCAGCTTTTTTAGCGACTTCCGTAATCGGAAGCATGGGTATTTCTTGGGCGATTTCAATATCCGATTTTGCCATGTAAGGCTTCCTTTCGCTTCTTGGCTGCCGTGGCCAATGGTTACCGGGTTTCACGGGGCGATCTGACCAATACGTACTATCTACTGTGGATGAACATCACAGCACCGTAAAGTATAGGCGTTTTTCTGTATTCCTTGAAAACGCCACAGCATACGGTAACGCGAGCGTTACCCAAGATGAAAAGCCCTAAGGAAACGATGATTAATTCGCCTCGATGAGGCCAGTGGAGCCGCACGCTGTATGACATCGGCTCAAAATGTCTCGAACCACGCAGTGCCCATATCCACATAGATGCCTATCTGTCTTCTGGATATGGTATAGCTACATCCACGCATTCCAGCATATCCAAAAGACAGATATGGACAGACAGATGAGCTTTTAAGACCTTAAATCCTAAGGTCTGAGGAGAAAGACTGGGCGGGAGGCACGCCTGGAGCAAATGGATGTAATCGTTGTGTGGGATAGCTGGATTGCACTGGTAGATACCAGCTACCACAGACAGGCTCTTGTCAGGCATGTGCGCGCTGCAAAGACGAAGCGTAAGGATGTAGCCTGCTTTAGGTCATGTTTGCTCTCTTAAGACGAGAGAACCTAAGGATGCTATCCTGGATTGCCACTCCTGGCAGCGCTTCTGTGCACGTAGACCTCATGCAGGCGCAGGTGCCAGACGCGACGACGAGCGCGAAGATGCGCCATAGCCTTAAAGCGAGAGGAGTTCGGCAAGGCTTGTGCTTTGCGCCTGGACTTAAAAGCTTGAAAAGGCAGGGATCACGGTGCGAGGCGGCTCCATGGTGGATGCGACCTTCACCTGGGCCCTAAAGCTTCACGAAGAACAAGGACCATACGCGTAACCCTTAAAGCGCACCAGCCCAAGAAAGGGGAGCCTGGCGTATCTGATACAAGGCGCATATCGGCGTGGATGCCGCAGGTGGCCTTGTGCATGGTGTGGAGACGATCGCTTAGAATGTATCTGACATATCCTGTGGCACATGCACTCGTAAGGGAAGATGACAGGTTCTGCTATGCAGACTTTAGGCTATAGAGGTATAGCGAAGCGCCCTTAAGGACGCATAAAGACCCACACCTCTCATCTATGTGCTAAAGCGTTGCTAAGGAAGCCTTCGACTAGAGAGGGCCTTGCCTGTGCGCTCGATCTTTTTCACGACGTTTCTGTTGAAGCCTGCCGTGAGCGACACCGCCTTGAGGGTCTGCCCCAGGGCGAGCAGGTCGCACACGAAGACAAGCAGCAACAGCGTGATGCGCTGGCCTGAAGCCCTGAAGGGCACATCCTCCATGCAGGAGGCCCCGCACTCCCTGCATGCCCATCTTGGCCGGGACACCTCTATCCTTGCCTCTCCATCTCGAGCAGGAGATGCCAAAGCGCGATGGGAGTCCTGCCGTTTTTCTCCATCGGCTGCCCGCAGCAGGAGCACGACGGTGTGTCCTTTACTTCGAGCCTGCCCGGTACGGAGAGTATGCGGGGCGGCGTCGGGTATCTTTTGGACGACGTTTCGACCTCCTCGGTGCGGACAGCTTCTCTGAGCTCTCCCGTCTGCACGAAGCCCTCGAGATGCGAGGGGATTGAAAGGAAGGTAGGAGCTTCTTTGGCATGGCAAGCGGGCGGCAGCTGGGCTGCTGGCGATGCTACACTTGTCAGCGCGCTCCATCCTTGTTCGGGTCTATATGTTGCGATGCAAGATTCTAGAGGATGGCCGCTTTTCTGTCTTTGCGGGCACTACGCTTCGGGCACCGGCCCACAGCTTTTAGGATCGAACCAAAATAATCAACAGCATGAGAAATCTCTGTGTACAGATAAGAGAAGAACAGGCAACTTCCTTGTGAGAAGGGCTGGTTCTGTGAACCAGCCCTCTGCTCATACGGTATTCGGTTGTAACCGTCGCGCTTAGTCTTCAAAGTCCGTAAGTTGCTCCTGCAACTGGGCAATCGTGGTCTCGAATTCCTTCTTCTGGTTCTGTTTCTTCTCGATGATGGCAGGTGCGGCTTTTGCCATGAATCCCTTGTTGTTGAGTATGCGTTCAACACCGGCAAGGTTCTTCTTGGCGGCATCCAGCTCCTTGTGCAGACGCTTAGTCTCTGCCTCGAAGTCAACCAGGCCGCCGACCACAACAAAGATCTCGAGACCGATGTCAGTGACAGAGACGGAGCCCCTCGGCTTCTCCTGCTCCTGGCCCAGCGCCAGCTGATCAATGTAGCCGACGCTGCATATAAACCCACGCTGGGACTCGAGGACGGCTGCATCTTCCGGCGTGGACTTCACAGCCACGTCGAGCTGTGCTTTCGGGGAGAGGCGATAGCGGGCACGGACTGAACGTACCGCGGAGATGACACGGGTCGCGAGTTCAAAGTCGTGCTCTGCCTGCTCGTTGATGAACTGGGTGAAGCGCTCAGGTTCTGGCCACTGTGCCACCATCAGGAACTGGGCGGAGTGGTCATCTAAGCCGGAAGCCGGCAGGGCATCCCAGACGCTCTCGGTCACGAATGGCATGACCGGATGCAGAAGGCGCATCGAAACGTCGAGTACGAAGACCAGGTTGCGCTGCACCTGCAGCTTTTCCTCAGGAGTACCGTGGAGCAGCCTCGGCTTGCACAGCTCGATATACCAGTCACAGACCTCACCCCAGAAGAAGTTCTGGAGATCACGCGCATAGTCGCCGAAGTTGTAGGTCTCGAGTTGGTCGGTTGCGTTCTTCACGGTCTTGGCCAGGCGGGAGAGCATCCAGGCATCCTCGGCGGTCTCTGCCTTCGGGGCTCCCGGTGTATAGCCGTCCAGGTTCATCTGCACGAAGCGGGAGGCGTTCCAAATCTTCGTCACAAAGGAGCGTGCCTGTTCGGTGCGCGGAGACTTGATCAGTTTTTTGGTCTTCTTGTCGATCTGCGCGTCGAACTTCACGTCCTGGTTGTTGGTGATCAAGGTTAGCAGGTTGTAACGCATCGCGTCGGCGCCATACTTTTGAATCAGATCCATCGGGTCAACGCCGTTGCCCTTAGACTTGGACATGCGGCTACCATCTTTTGCGAGTATCGTCGCGTAGATGTAGACGTCGTAGAACGGCACCTGATCGGTGAAGTAGAGTGAGCTCATGATCATGCGGGCGACCCAGAGGGCGATAATATCACGGGCGGTGACTAACACCTTCGTCGGGTAGTGGCCTTCCATCTGGTCGGTGCAATCCGGCCAGCCCTGCGTGGCAAAAGGCCACAGCTGCGAGGAGAACCAGGTGTCCAGAACATCCGGATCCTGGTGGATATGCCTGCTGTGGCACTTCGGGCACTCGGTCGGATCCTCCATCAGGGCATCTTCCCAGCCGCAGTCCTTACAATAGAAGACCGGGATGCGGTGGCCCCACCACAGCTGCCGGGAGATGCACCAGTCCTTCAGGTTGTCCATCCAGGTGAAGTAGGTCTGAGACCAGCGTGCGGGGTGGAACTTGACCTCCCCATCCTTAACGGCCTTGTAGGCACGGTCCTTGAGCTTATCGACGGCCACGAACCACTGCTCGGAGAGCCAAGGCTCCAACGCGGTGCCGCAGCGGTAGCAGTGCATCACGGAGTGGTCGAGCTCTTCGATGTGGTCCATCAGATCGTGCTTCTCAAACCAGTCGCAGATAGCCTCACGCGCCTCATCGCGGTCCATCCCGGAGAACTCGCCGTAGCCGTCAACCACATGTGCAGTCTCGTCAAAGATATTGATCTGCGGCAGGTTGTGTGTCTGGCCCATCACATAGTCGTTTGGATCGTGGGCCGGCGTCACTTTCACAAAGCCGGTACCAAACTTAGGATCGACATGCCAATCGGAGAAGATCGGGATCTTACGGTTCACGATCGGAAGTATCACGGTCTTGCCCACGAACTTCTGCTTGTCGGGGTCTTTCGGGCTCACGGCGATGCCGGTATCGCCCAGCATCGTCTCCGGACGAGTCGTCGCAATCGTGATGTATTTGATTCCGTCAACCGGCTCAGTCAGCGGGTACTTCATGAACCACAGATGGCCCTTCTCGTCCTTGTACTCCACCTCATCGTCGGAGATAGCGGTGTGGCAATGGGGGCACCAGTTGACGATACGCTTGCCGCGGTAGATCAGCCTGGCGTGATACCAGTCCACAAAGACCTTGCGGACCGCCTTGCTGAATTGTGGGCTCATCGTAAACTGCGGATCGGAGAAGTCGATGGAGCAGCCCATACGCTTGATCTGGTTGATAATGGTGCCACCGTATTTGCGGGTCCAGTCCCAGCAGGCGTCAATGAACTTGTCGCGACCCATCTCGAGGCGATTTTTGCCCTGATCCTTCAGCGCTTTATCGACCTTGGTCTGCGTCGCGATACCGGCGTGGTCCGTTCCCAGGATCCAGCGGGTCGAACGGCCGCGCATACGGTTGTAGCGGATAAACGTATCCTGAGTAGAATCATCCATTGCATGGCCCATGTGCAGGATACCGGTAACATTGGGAGGCGGTATCACCACGGTGCAGTCCCCGGTGCCCTTGTTACGCTGATAGCAGCCCGCGTCCATCCACGCTTTAATCAAGCGTGGCTCATTGGTGCTTGGGTCATAGGTCTTAGGCATTTCTTCCACGATACAAAACCTTTCGACATGCTCCGTTTAACGGTGGAGGCACTCGTGTCATGGGCGCGCGCCTTAAACAGAAACCTTGTGTGTAGAAGACTCTTGCAAAAGAGCCAAAGAGTAGCATACCACGCACGCACAGAGCCTGGAAATTGAGGTTAAAGCCCTTACATGTATGTACAGCTCCTCTATGAGCAGTACCTACAGTGGATTCAGATTCTGCCTATGCCCATCGCGGTGCTGCTGCGGATCACCAATTAACGGACAGCCACACGGTGCCCTACTTTCGTACCAATGGGAACAAGGAGCAATCCCATCAGAGCATTGTGTGGGTTGCACAGGCTTGTGTCTAGTTCAATCCATCCTGTCATCCCGACTTTGGGCATTGCATAATCCTGCAGAAAACACCGCGTTAAAGCTCACGTGTCAAGCCGTACTTCTCCGGTAATTACAAACTGGTTGAGCAGCTGACGCCCTATCTGCCCAAAGTACTGATCAGGATTCAAGAAAATCTGTTGGAGCCGCATGAAAGCTCCAATGTCTGTCTCAACAACTACAGCTTCACGATGGATGTGGCAGTCTATCTTTCCCATCTTTTAGGCAACCGGTACAGTCTTACCTTTACCGCCGGTGGAGTGAACCATGTAGCAGATTGACTACAGGAATCGTTGCAGCGCCGAAAGCCGCAACCCAGGCGTATTGTAATCCTGAGCACCTTGGATCAAGCGGATCAGGAAGCCCTCAGCAAAGAGATCGCCGATCAGTTTGTGGGCGTAGCGTTCTCCATCAGATTCATGTCGCTTGGCCAACAGGCTCTCAATCCGGATACCGATATTGTGTTCACCACCGATCACAGCATCAGTGAGGAGGATCCCCGTATCGGTTACCCTTCCAACCCACCCGATGGATAGACTCTGTAGAAGCACTCAGCACGAGTCACTGGTATCTCTGCAGAGACTGTGCTTAAGCTCTTTGATCGCACGCGCTGGTATGTCTCTGATACAGATATCAGAGAGGCTGCAATCGATTACTTGTCGTCAAAAAAACAGATGCCTGGCTCAAAACTGAGATCCTCTCGAAGCTCGTAGCAGAACGGAGGGCAGCTCTTTACTGATTACTTTGAAATAGGGTGGCGATCCTGAAACCCATCCGTCCCATCAAACATCAACCGTTTGATTCTGTATTGATGCTGAAGAAGGGTATCTCCTGGGGAAACGACCATACCATCTCGCTTGTCACCCTCTTTACCCTGGACTCAAAGCATCCGGAGGAGGCCACTTCCTGTGAGCACCTGCTGCCAGGGCTCTTCAGACTGGGGCGGAGATCTCAGTTGAACGACTCCACCGACTACGATCAGCTCAGGGAACTCTTCAAGGTACGGCTCAACAAACAGCATTAACACTATCCCGATATGATACAAGGCCCAGAAGACATTTGATCTCCTGGGTCTTGTTCATTGTAATGATGCAATCAGAGCTATGCGCTCTTCGGCATCCTCTTATGCACCTTCTTGGATTGTGAGGAATGAATCAGCTTCGGGCCCTCTTTGCCCTGAACCGCTTCTTTCGTCACAACAACGCGCTTGATATCCAGATCAGATGGGATATCAAACATCGTATCCTGCAGCGTGGACTCACAGATCGCCCTGAGGCCACGGGCGCCCGTGCCACGCTGAATTGCCAAGTGAGCGATCTCCTGCAGCGCATCCGGTTCAAACTCAAGGTCGACTCCCTCAAGCTCAAACATACGGTGATACTGCTTAATGATGGCATTCTTGGGCTCAGTGAGGATCCTGACTAAGTCATTCTCCTTCAGCTCGTGGGTCGAGGTGATGACTGGGATACGGCCGATGAATTCCGGGATCATACCGAACTTCACCAAGTCCTGAGACATGACCTGTGACATCAGCGAATCTTCGTCCTCATCCACATCCTGAGTAAGCTCCGCATTGAAGCCGATGCCTTTCTTACCGATGCGGTCCGCCACGATCTTATCGAGGCCGACAAACGCACCGCCACAGATAAAGAGGATGTTGGTGGTGTCGATGCGGATCAGTTGCTGCTGAGGATGCTTTCTGCCTCCCTGGGGAGGAACCGAGGCAATGGTGCCCTCGAGGATCTTGAGCAGCGCCTGCTGCACACCTTCACCCGAGACGTCACGGGTGATCGAGAGATTCTCCGCCTTGCGGGCGATCTTGTCGATTTCGTCAATGTAGACGATACCCACCTCTGCGCGCTTGACGTCCCCGTCAGCGGCATTGATAAGCTTGAGGAGGATGTTCTCCACATCCTCACCCACGTAGCCGGCCTCCGTGAGTGTCGTGGCATCCGCAATCGCAAACGGGACTTCCAGGAAGCGCGCGAGCGTCTGAGCTAGCAGCGTCTTACCGGTGCCAGTGGGGCCCAGAAGCAGGATGTTGCTCTTTGCGAGCTCCACATCGCTGTCGTCCGCATCGTCTTCCTCAGTGGGCGCCATGATGCGCCGGTAGTGGTTGTAGACCGCAACCGACATCGTTTTCTTGACCTCTTCCTGCCCCATAACGTACTGGGACAGCTCATTGTAGATCTCATGCGGCGTCGGAAGCTCTTTCAGGGGAAGACCCGGATTTAAGATCTCCTCCCCTGCTTCCAGATCCGGCATACTCATACCGGAGAGCTCATCCGATTCACGGATAACGTCGGCGCAGGTCCTCACACACTCATCACAGATGAAGATGTTGTTCGGGCCCTGGATCATCTTACGCACTTGATCGCGGGTTTTACCGCAGAACGAACAGCGTATTTCATCGTTGTTCGGCATTCACTACTCCTCGCTTGCTGATTCCTTACGCGACTGGACGATCTTGTCGATCAAGCCATAGTCAAGTGCTTCCTGAGGACGCATGTAGTTGTCACGCTCAGTGTCCTTGTTGATCTTCTCGATCGGCTGACCGGTGGCCTGGCTCAACATCTCATTGAGACGCTGGCGGATCCACTTGGTCTCGTTCGCGACAATCTCAATGTCGGTCTCCTGACCCTGGACGCCAGAGCTCGGCTGGTGAATCAGGATCATAGAGTTCGGCAGCGAATAGCGCTTGCCCTTCTGACCGGAAGCCAGAATAGCGGCGCCCATCGAAGCTGCCATACCGACGCAGATCGTGGAAACATCCGGCTTGATGAAGTTCATCGTATCGATAATACCTAATCCAGCATAAACATCTCCGCCAGGCGAATCAATATAGAGGGAGATGTCCTTGTCAGAATCCTGGCTCTCCAAATGGAGCAACTGGGCGATAACCAGGTTTGCAGATTCTTTCGTAACTTCCTCGCCCAAGAAGACGATACGGTCATTCAACAGGCGTGAATAGATGTCGTAGCTGCGTTCACCACGTGGGGTTTGCTCTACGACATATGGAATCAGAGGGATATCCTTCGGATTGTGCATACAAAACTCCTTTTGCAAATATGATAGGCCTCTAAGAATATCCCCAGCAGATGCCTACGCATTACTGGGGATAGCAAATTTTTTAAGATGTGTCCAAATAGTGGAACTAAAAACTACTTGTTGTCGTCCTCGTCAGCCGGCTTGGCGTCCTCAGCTTTCTCGTCGGCCTTGTCGGAGTCATCAGCCTTGTCAGAGTCGTCATCGTCCTTCTTGTCCTTCTCAGCGATCTCGTCGACGATATTGACCTCAGCGTTGTCCACCATCCACTTCAGTGCCTTCTCGCGGCGGATGGACTCTCTGATTGCGGGCATCTGTCCATTGTCCGTGAAGGTCTTGATCTGGGCCTTGATGTCCTGAGCACCAGAGCGCTTGAACTCGTCCTCGATATCGTCCTCAGTGACATCCTCATTGAGGTGCTTTGCGAGGGCATCGAGAGCCAGCGACTGACGGGCACGCTCGTCTGCCTGCTCGCGCAGATCCTTCATGAACTCATCGGAAGAGATGCCACGGGCCTTCAGGTAGATGTCCAGCGTGAGGCCCTGACGCTGCAGCTGGGTCAGGAACTGCTGGGCGATCTCGTTCAGGACCTGATTGACATAGTTCTCAGGGATCGGATCGAGCTTGACGCGCTCACCGAGCTTCTCGACCAGACGGTCTTCCTTGAGGCTCGGAAGTGACGTCTTTTTGTCAGACTCAATGTCGTCCTTCACGGCGTCACGGAGCTCTTTGATCGTGTCGAAGCCGAAGTTCTTCTTAGAGAACTCATCGGTGAGCTCAGGAGTAACCTGCTCACGGATATCTGTGAGCTTGACCGTGGCAGTGTGTTTGGTGACAACGTCACCGTCTTCCTTCTTCTCGGTCGTGGTCCAGGAGATGTCCTTGGTGTCGCCCTTTTTCATGCCCATGAGGCCATCAATGAAGTCAGAGGAATAGGTGGAAGAGTCGGTGTTCAGGATCTTGCCCTTGCCGACAAGGTCAGACGCGTTCTCTTTGTCGGTGATGTCGGCAGCGATAATGTCGCCCTTCTGCACACCGCGGTCTTCTTTGATGGACTCAACGGTCTCGTGATAGCTCATCAGCTGGTCGAGCTGCTGATCGATCTCGGCTTCAGTGGCCTCCTCAGGCGGCATCTGGATGGACGGCGCGTCGTAGGAGTCAAGCTCAACCTCAGGACGGACCGGGATCGCGACGGTGCAGTCGTACTCTTCGCCCTCCTTAGCGATCTTCGGATCTTTGCCGAAGCTCACCTGCTCAACCGGGACGATGTCCAGCTCGTTGAGCATCTGCGGCTCAACGTCGTTGAGGAGCTGGTTGGTGGCGTCTGCCAGGACGGCATCTCTGCCTATAAGAGAGTCAATAACAGGGCGCGGGGTATGGCCACGGCGGAATCCTTTGAAGTTGTAGCGGTTAGCAATGGTCCTATACGTATCTTTGATCGCTTTGTTGACATCCTCTTTGGAGATGGTGAGTTGAGCGGAGAGCTCGTTGTCTTTACGCTCATCTGCTGTGACGGTAATCTTCAAGGTTCCTCCATGAACTCGTTCTGCAAGCTGTGTTTCCTGACGCAGTTTCTCACATTTATCCTGTATTGAGTGGTGCGGGCGAAAGGACTTGAACCTTCATGAGATAAATCTCACTGGAACCTAAATCCAGCGCGTCTACCAGTTCCGCCACGCCCGCAACATACACGCACAGACTAAGAATAATAGCAAATTTCAGGGATTTGCGTGCACCTGAAGCTAAATTTTTCCCTCTCTGTACGCGAATTTGTACGCACCCACCATATCATGTTCACACTGAGCCGTCGTCTACGATCAGTTCCTTACCGGTCCGACAGATCCTGCAGGGCATAGACACCAAGAGTAGTCTCACGCAGCGTCTCGATCGACTGTACCAGCGCCGTCGCTGCGGACATCGTGGTGGCCATATCGATACCGCGCTCCACGGCCTCGCTTCTGATCTTGGTGCCGTCGCCGCGGGAGTTGTGCCCGTGCGGGGTGTTGATCAAAAACGCGACCTCACCGTTTCTCATCAGGTCCAACACATTCGGATGCCCCTCACGGATCGGTTTCACGATCGCGCAATCGATGCCCGCCGCACGCAGCGTCTTTGCGGTGCCCTTCGTCGCAACCAGGTTGTAGCCTAAGTGCCTCAGTGACATCGCAACCGGTGCAATCGAGCGCTTGTCACGGTCACAGACACTCACAAACACGTTGTCGGACATCGGCAGATCGTAGTCGATGGCCTCACGAGTCTTCGCATAGGCCCTCGGAAAGGTCGTATCAAGACCCATGACCTCACCGGTGGATTTCATCTCAGGCCCCAGGATGACCTCAGCGCCCGGGAACCTGCTCCACGGCATCACCGCCTCCTTCACCGCAAAGTAGCCGAAGTCACGCGCTGGATCCGGCAGATGGAAGGAGTCGATGCTCTCCCCGCTCATAATGAGCGCCGCATACTTGGCCAAAGGTATTCCGCTTGCCTTGGAGCTGAAGGGCACCGTGCGGCTCGCACGCGGGTTGAGCTCAATAACGAAGATCTGTTCATCCTTTACGGCAAACTGAACATTTAAGAGGCCATGGATATGGCAGGCTAATGCCAGTTTGGTCGTGATCGACCGGATCCTCGACACAATCGTGTCAGAGAGGCTGAAGGGCGGGAAGCAGCAGGCAGAGTCACCGGAGTGGATACCGCACTCCTCGATGTGTTCAAGCACTGAGCCCACATAGCACTCATTGCCGTCACACAGCGCATCCACATCGAGCTCGATTGCATCCTCCAGGAAGGAGTCCAGATACACCGGGTGGTCCGGGGAAACCTGAGTCGCCTCAGCCATGTACTTCTTCAGGTCGTTGTCGTCGTAGACGATTGCCATACCTCTGCCACCAAGCACGTAGCTCGGCCGCACGATCAGCGGATAGCCGATGTGCCTTGCAACCTTCTTGGCCTCTTCAAAGGTCTTCGCCACACTCGAGAGCGGATAGGCAATATCGAGAGAGTCAAGCAGAGAGGAGAATCTATCTCTATCCTCAGCCAGGTCGATTGACTCCGGCTGCGTACCCATAATCGGCACGCCAGCCTTCTTGAGCCTGCTCGAGAGGTTGATCGGGGTCTGGCCGCCCAAGGTCACAATCACGCCCTGGGGCTTCTCCATCTCGACGACATTCATAACATCTTCAAAGGTCAAGGGCTCAAAGTAGAGCCTGTCTGAGGTGTCATAGTCGGTGGAGACGGTCTCCGGGTTGCAATTGACCATTACGGTCTCAAAGCCTCGGTTCTCCAAGGCATACGCCGCATGGACACAGCAGTAGTCAAACTCAATGCCCTGCCCAATTCTGTTGGGGCCGGCAGAGAGGATCACGACACGCGGCTTTTTAGCCTCACAGAACTCACTTTTACCACCTTGCTCATAGGTGAAGTAGTGGTAGTTGGTGCGGGAAGCAAACTCCCCTGCGCACGTATCGACGGTCTTCAGTTGTGGCTTCACATGGAGGACTTCTCGCAGCGCCCTGATGACCGCCTCAGGCTGGTTGGTCAGGTAGCCGATCTGGGCATCACTGAAGCCAAGCTGCTTAGCCGCCAGCAGGTGTTTGGCATCCAAACCGGAAAGTCCGCGTTTCTGGATCGCCTTAGCAGCCTCTACGATGTCCTGGATACGATAGAGGAACCAGTTGTCGATGCCAGTAAGCTTGTGGATCTTCTCCACGCCCCAGCCCCGTCTCATTGCCTCACCGATATAGAGGATCCGCTTCGGAGTCGCCCGGCGAATGTTGTCCTCAAAATTCTCCTCGTCGAACTCCATAGAGCCATCGAAGTCCAGACCGAAGTGTCCCTCCTCGAGCGAACGCAATGCCTTCTGCAGCGCTTCCTCAAAGGTGGAGCCGATCGCCATGACCTCACCCACGGACTTCATACGGGTGGTCAGAGTCTCTGAGGCGCCTTCAAACTTCTCAAAGGCAAAACGTGGGATCTTCACGACGCAGTAGTCAAGCGCCGGCTCAAAGGAAGCAGGCGTGGTGCCGGTGATATCGTTCGTGATCTCATCGAGCGTATAGCCCACCGAGAGCAGTGCCGCCATCTTCGCGATCGGGAAGCCGGTAGCTTTGGAAGCTAACGCGGATGAGCGGCTCACGCGCGGGTTCATCTCGACCACGAGCACGCGTCCATCCTTGGGGTTCACTGCGAACTGTACATTGGAGCCACCGCAGGCGACGCCGACTTTCTCCATTACTGCCAGCGCGTAGTCACGCAGGCGCTGGTATTCCTTATCGGTCAAGGTCTGTACCGGGGCCACCGTGATTGAGTCGCCGGTGTGGACGCCCATCGGGTCCATATTCTCAATTGAGCAGACGACGATTCCGTTGCCGGCGACGTCGCGCATGACCTCCATCTCAATCTCTTTCCAGCCCTCGACGGACTGCTCGATCAGGACCTCAGTCTCAGGCGAAAGGGCCAGGCCTTCGCGCGCGATCCTCATCAGACTCTCATGGTCGTACGCCATGCCGCCGCCAGCGCCACCGAGCGTAAAGGCGGGGCGCACGACAACCGGATATCCGAGTCTGTCGGCAATCTGTTCGCATTCTTTCAGGGTGTGGGCTACCTGGGATTTGGCAACCTCAAGGCCGATCTCCTTCATCGCGTTAGCAAAGAGCTCGCGGTCCTCGCCGACTTTGATGGAGTCAATGTCGCAGCCGATAACCTCAACGTGGTATTTCGCCAGGACGCCAGCTTCGGCCAGTGCAACAGCACAGTTAAGACCGGTCTGGCCGCCCATGTTCGCCAGCAGGGCATCCGGACGCTCCTTCTCGATGATCTTGGTTACGGAAGATATCGTGATCGGCTCAATGTAGGTTTTGTCTGCGGTCTCCGGATCCGTCATGATCGTCGCAGGGTTCGAGTTTACAAGCACTACCTCGTAGCCCTCTTGGCGAAGAGCCTTGCAGGCCTGCGTACCCGAGTAATCAAACTCACACGCCTGTCCGATTACGATGGGACCAGAGCCGATGATCAAGATCCTCTTGATGTCTGTTCTGTTTGGCATTAGTGGTTTCTCCCCTCGCGTACATCGATATCCAAGTAGTCCTTGTTGCCGTCCATCAGCCGTACAAAGGCCTCAAAGGCATAGGTAGAATCGTTTGGTCCTGGTTTTCCCTCCGGGTGATACTGCATCGAGAAAGCTGGGATATCCAGGAACTGAATACCCTCGCAAGATCCGTCATTGAGGTTCACGTGCGTGAGACGCACGCGTCCGAATTTTTTTGTCTGTGCAACCGGCGCGATGTGATGCTGAGACCAATAGCGAAGATCTGTGGGGTGCTCTTTCACCCCACCGGAGAGCTCCGGGATCAGCGGCCCAAAGCTCGAGAAGACCGGCCCGTAGTTGTGGTTCTGGGCGGTGATCTCCACCTTGCCCGTAAGCAGGTTCATAACCGGCTCATTGGCGCCGTGATGCCCATATTTCAGTTTCTCAATCTCAGCTCCCGCTGCCATTGACAGCATCTGGTTGCCAAGGCAGATACCGAAGATAGGGTATTTGCCGAGCGTTGCCTTCACAGTCTCCACGGTCTCAGGGACGCTCGAAGGGTCACCCGGTCCATTGGAGAAGAAGACTCCGTCAGGATATAGCTCATCGATTGCAGAGAACGGCGTATTCCAGGGAACAACCGTGACCTCACAGCCTACCTTGGCCAACCAGTCGAGGATGCCCTGCTTGATACCACAGTCAACCACGACGATCTGGTGCCGAACCTTCCGTCCTTCAGGCTTCACGGTGAAGCGATCTTCGTGGGACACATCCGCCACGAAGTTATGTTCTGCAATGTGGGGTGACGCCTGCACACGTTCTATAAGGTGCTCAGGATCTAAGTCCTTTGTCGAGATCGCAGCGCGCATCGCACCCTTCTCACGGATATTCAGAGTCAGAGCACGTACATCGACGTCCTCGATAGCTACAACGTTGTTGCGCTTCAGGAAATCAGGGAGGCTCTCGACGCTCTGCCAGTTGCTCGGTTCATAGCACATATCGTGTACGACAAGCCCTCGCAGGTTCGGTCGGTCAGCCTGCATATCGATCTTCGTGATTCCATAGTTTCCGATCTGTGGGTAGGTCAGCGCGACAATTTGGCCCGCATAGGAAGGATCAGTCACGATCTCTTGATATCCCGTCATCGAGGTATTGAAGACGATTTCGCCGAACATCTCTCCCTCAGCTCCGCAGGATCGTCCTCGAAAGACCATCCCATGCTCGAGAGCTAATAGCGCTTCAGGATGTTTGCCATCATCCACCAGAAGGTTCACAATCACACCTTTCGTCTTAGGCTTGCCCTATAGTTATAAAAAAGAAGCACGTCTCGCGACATGCTTCTACCATCTTAAACTATAGATTTCACCGATTTTCTCCTTACCAGCATCCCGTGCTGTTTTAAAGGCTTTTTATAAGTGTAGTGACTAGAAAATAATTAAGGTAATCAAACCTTTTGTCCTGATAGATAGTGTGAAGAGCCCATGATGAGAATCTTTATCCAAGAAGTAGCATTTGAACGTTCTTCTGTATCTAACAGTCTAGATAATGGGTGATAGTGTACTACGTCGAGCTGCGGAGGCTTACATCGGCCATCACCATATGGCGAACCACCCTTGCAGCTTCAGGTCACCTATCAAGGGTTTGGTTGACCTGGAAGAGGTAGACCTACCAGTTGAGGTAGCTTTTGTATGTTGACCTTGGACATGCCTGTGAGGTGCCGGGTTCACCCGTTATCTAAACTGTTAGATTTTTATATAGAAAACTCCTGCTGTGCGGATCAACCACCCAGCAGGAGTCGATAACGATACAAAGATAAAAACTATAAAGCCAGTCTCTAACAGATGCCTTGAGCCATCATTGCGTCAGCAACCTTGAGGAAACCTGCGATGTTAGCGCCGAAGACCAGGTCACCCTCATGGCCATACTGCTTAGCAGCATCCCAAGCGGACTTGTAGATGTTATTCATGATGTCATGAAGCTTATCATCAACCTCCTCGAAGCTCCAGGAGAGGTGCTCATGGTTCTGAGACATCTCAAGACCAGAGGTTGCAACACCGCCGGCGTTAGCTGCCTTGCCCGGTGCGAAGAACACGCCGTTCTTCTGCAGATACTCAGTTGCGTCGGTCGTGGTCGGCATGTTAGCGCCCTCAACTACGTACTTGGCGCCGTTAGCGACAAGCTTCCTAGCATCGTCGAGATCGAGCTCGTTCTGGGTTGCGCACGGCATTGCGATGTCGCACTTCTCACCCCAAGGACGCTCGTTCTCGTGGTACTGAGCATCTCTGTGGTCCTTGACATATTCCTTGATGCGGCCACGCTCAACCTGCTTGATCTGAACAAGTGCGTCAAAGTCAACGCCGTTCGGATCATAAACATAACCGTTTGAGTCTGAGACGGTTACAACATGAGCACCGAGTTCCTCAGCCTTCTTGACCGCATACTGAGCAACGTTGCCGGCACCGGAGATTGCAATGGTCTTGCCCTTGATGTCCTCATTCTTCTGGTGGAGCATGTTCTCCAGGAAGTAGACCGCACCAAAGCCGGTTGCCTCAGTTCTGGCAAGAGAACCACCATAGGAGAGACCTTTGCCGGTGAGTACTGATTGCCACTTGTTCGTGAACTTCTTATAAGCACCGAAAAGGTAGCCGATCTCACGGGCACCGGTTCCGATATCACCGGCAGGAACATCCGTATCCGGTCCGATGTGGCGGACGAGCTCAGCCATAAATGACTGGCAAAAGCGCATGACCTCGCTGTCGGACTTGCCCTTCGGATCGAAGTCAGAGCCACCCTTCGCGCCGCCCATCGGAAGCGTCGTAAGAGAGTTCTTCAGGGTCTGCTCAAGGCCCAAGAACTTCAAAATTGAGAGGTTCACAGACGGATGCAGACGGATGCCGCCCTTGTAGGGTCCAAGCGCAGAGTTGAACTGAACACGGTAACCACGGTTGACCTGAACCTTGCCTTCATCGTCAACCCAAGGCACACGGAAGATGATGATGCGCTCAGGCTCGACCAACCGTTCAACCAAGCCTGCCCTCTCATACTCTGGGTGGGCATCGAGCGCCGGTTGAATCGTTGTTAGAATCTCACTTGCGGCTTGAATAAATTCGGACTCATCCTTATAGCGCTCTTGGAGCTGTTTAATGACGCGTTGTGAATAGTTCATCATTAGCCCTTTCTTCTTGTAGGAAGCTCTGTAAGCCTCTTGTTCCTTCTTCTGGAACCGTGAATAACTGTATCCTTATACACAAGGCCTCAAACAAGAAGAAAACGAGCTGTAACGTTTTCGTTCACAAATGTTCTTTTTCAGCTTACATACTCTATAAGTCAACTGAAAGCCCTGTTAAGCTCGTGTCTCACAGTGCCGAAATAAGCCTCAGATAGCCCGTAATATCAGCCAAAGTAGCTACTGGAAGAGAAGTCTCCCAAGGCTCATTGCCTAGCTGTGCGGAGATTGGGTCCATCTCACTTCATGTTGTCCGTCAGCACCCCGTCCGAGATGCCGAGCTCCATGAAGCTGTGGAGCATCCCGAGAAAGAGGTTCTCCTGCCGCACGCTCGGGAAGAACTCGATGTAGAGCGTGGTACAGTGGTGACAGACCATCGCGAAGCATGCGATCCTGGAGACGGTGCCCTCGGCCACCATTGCCGAGAGCGCCTCGTCTATAATCTTCTGTAGGCCATCGTATCTGCTGTCCATCTTTCCCTATATTCCTCCTATCGCCGGCACATTAGCACATCCAGCATAGGAGAGATGCAGCGGTACGGTGGCCATTTTCTTCCAGCTGCGATTGGCTATTGTGTTTCGACTATTTGTGATGGCAGATTGTCAAGCTGAGTGCAACATCTCCTTAAAGACCTCGTTGGCTGTCCTGTATTTCAGGACCTTCCTCGGCCTGTCGCAGATCAGCTCCACCGCATGCTGCACCTCCTCGTCTATGACCTTTCCGAAGTCGCTGCCCTTAGGGGAAGAACTCTAGCAGGAGCCCGTTGGTGTTCTTAACTGTCGGCTTCTGCCATAGATGGTGGGGGTCGCAGAGATGGTGGGGGTCGCAGAGATGGTGGGGGTCGCAGAAGTAGAACTGCACGCCTCAAAGGGCATCTGTGACATCTGTATGCCCTGCGAACTGCTTGCTCCTATCCGGAGTGAGCGTCTTAAGGGAACGTCCTTGTAGCAGTCCGACCTCGGCCTTAGAGACGCTCCCGCTGTCGTGGTGGCTCTTTCCGCGGCAAGCAGCCTCACTGCCCTGTCGGCAAGCACGAGCAGGCACACGGGTCCCGCTGCCACGAGCGTGTCGTCTACCCACTCTCCGAGGCAAGACCTCGCATCGGCCTCTTAGGCCTCTCCTTTACGCTGTGTAAGATCTCGATCTTACCCCTGATCTTAGGCCTCTTGCTGCGCAGGTGGCGCCGCATCTGGCCTTGCGGGCCGGATCCCGGCAGCTCGAGCGTGGCGGCCTGGACCTGCCGGTAGAATAGTCGGCAGGCTCAACGGTGCACCTGCCGCCACCCTCGAGCCTGAGATATAGTCTATCTCCTCCAGGGACCAGTGTCTGTCCATGATGAGAGAGCGCACCTTCTGCGCAAGCGCAGGGTCTGAAAGCCGCCTTTTCGCCCTGCATCTCCTGTGGCGCTCATCCGCCCTCCTTTTGGGCAGCACGTGCCCCATAGTGTCCGTGCCGGCCGTTCCTCTTGAGCTTGTGGCAGACGCTGGAGCTGTCCCTGCCGATCTCTGCCGCGATATAGGCAATTGACCTTCCCTCTGCATGCAGCGTGGCTATGCAGTCCCTCTCCTGTAGGCTTGAGATGCTTGTAGTGGCACATTCCTTCTAGCTTGCGACGTTGATTGAGACAACCAACATCGTAGCCTTCCGGAGTGTGCCACGCTTGCATTCAGCGGGCCATCCTGTTGCATTCAGAATGCTAATCCGCCAGCTGAAAATCTCCCGACGTCAACAGTACATCCCTTGAGATGGCAGATCGCATTGCGGAATAGACAATCTTCGATAGTTCTTTCCGAGAATAGAAAAGTGTGTGGATAAAGATAGGTCCGCCAGCTGCGGAAATGTGCGTCATCCATAAAAATGGCGAAGCACCCTCGCAGCTTTGGGCCACCTCTTTGCGTCCTGACAAACACAGAACAGCGACACAAACCTATTCAGGCAAGACTGGAGGCTGGATTTCTTCGTGTCTGGGAACCTGAATAGGTAGAGCAGCACAGCTTGTTTGCAAGCCCCATGGCCTTGTGCAGGTATGTCAGGTCAGCGATGTCTGCCCTATAGGCCTCGTCAGTGCATTTGGTTGCCTTCACAAGTGAGAGATGAGACCTATCCCATGGTGTGCATAACTATTGAACCTTCTGCTCTATGCGAAAGCAGTGTGTCTTCGATTCACTTGGAAGAAGGCTTTCCATGCCCTAAGATCACGCCGACGCTCTTGAGTGCGTCGAGGCCTGCCGCAGTGCAGATCTTGTTCTTGGAGGGCCCACTCTTCTGCACGATGTCGGAGTCGGTGAGGTAGGGCTTGTCTGTCCAGATGTGGCCGCACAACACGAGCCGGTTCTAGTAGCCGTCGGCGGTGGCAGCGCCGCTGTGGTGCCACACGAAGGCACTCGTGTGGGTGAGGTCACACATCTCAAAGATGAGGTCGAAGGATGTGGTGTAGCACATACAGGTGATGGGGCACTCCCAGCTCAAAAGTTCCTTCTTAGCATATTTCAGCGCTAAGAGCTAGGCTGTGTACCTTTGACGCCCCGGCGGTGTCTGCTTGTCTTTCCAGCTTTCGGCAAACCTACAAATGTGGCAAACAGGATGGAGTCATCACAGCTCGGCTGCCTCTCTGAGCGTTTCTGCGCCTATCTGTCTTGCGACATCTGCGTTCTACAACCGCAGCGCCGAAGGACGACACCGTGTCCTTGTAGGGGTTTGATAGCAACCATGGTGGATTTCCTATCCACGCAGGTGGCCATCCGCTCAGGAATGTCGCCAAACATAGGGCCAGATGGCCACTTGAGCAAATCTATGCTTGGCAACGCCAATGGTAGCACCACAGGGTTACAGGTGAGCGATCCTATCCACACGCTTCCTTACTCTCGGATAATTCTTTTGTGTTCTATATGCCGTAAAATAAGTAATAATGCCCAGAAGTATCTGTGCTGCGATAAACTATATATACCTGTAACGCCGGACACCTATACAAGAAGCTCAAGGAGACGCAATGCGTAAATCTATCGCGAAACTAGTTATGCCTCTCGCTGTCGCAGCATGCATTGTTACTACCCTACCTGCTTGCCAGGCTCAAACAGGTTCAGCGTCAAATTCAAATGATTCCCCATCTGAAAACTCTCAGGCAACCAATCAGACCGATTCCAATGAGTCTCAGACGAAGCGCGTCGGGAAGGCCGGTGTCGGCTATGTATCCGTCCCCTCTGACTGGATCTCTCTTGCTACCAAGAGCGGCAGCGGGGATGTCGAGTTCTGCGATCTCTCTGCAACCCAGATCATTACGATGAAGATCATGGATTCAAACGATTCCGACGTCAGAAGCTCTAAAGCAGCAGAGAATGCCGCTGCTTCAAATAGTTCCTCTAATGCTCCTTCTACATCAGATCAGAACGGCCAGAGCTCCTCTAACTCCAACGCTGACTCAAATAGCAACAGCAATAACAGTAGTAACAGTACACAGAACAGCTCCTCTTCCTCATCTGACAACAACGCCAACCAAAACAACAACGGAAACGCTTCCGAAGAGTCAGGACCGATTACGGTCGACGATGCAGTAAAGGCCGTTATCCGACATGCCAAATCTCTGGATGTGACAGACGACAACATCATCCAGGAGAGCTCCAAGCTCATCAACCATCCTGCCACCCAGCTCACCATCAACTACGGTGACGGTACCCGCGTGATCTGCTGGGTACTTGAAGACGACAACGGCGTGATCCGCTATGTTGCCGCTGAGGCCCCATCTGATACGGTTAACCAAGTCGCTCAGATTGTTGAAGATACTTACTCATTCTAGTTTTCAATTGCAAGAAAGCGCGTAGTTCTCTATACTAAACAACGCGTCACGGGGTGTAGCGCAGCTTGGTAGCGCAACTGCTTTGGGAGCAGTGGGTCGCTGGTTCGAATCCAGTCACCCCGACCAGGAATGCGGCGATAGTTCAATTGGTAGAGCCTTAGCCTTCCAAGCTAATTGTTGCGGGTTCGAGTCCCGTTCGCCGCTCCATAGAATATGAAACCAGTCGATCGCAAGATTGGCTGGTTTTTTCCATTCCATTATATACGTATGGTACCGAAAGGCGCGTTTCAATCCCCTCTTACGAGGGTGGTAACGGTTTTCCCTACCATTTCCACGACGAATCCTCAGAGCAAGTGCAGTGTCTTGTGGTAGTGGACCTCCCAAGGCACTTCCAACCCAGACGCTTGAGGCCTTCGGTTGAGTGAATCGTAGGCCTTCTGGACCTCGGCACCTGTGGCGTCATCGAGGCTTTTGCCCTTGGGGAGCCAGTCCCTGAGGAGTCCGTTAGTATTCTCGTTGATGCCCCGATCCAGGGTGGCACTTCTCACAACTCCGCCGTCGAGCATAAGGAAAAGCTCGGCGAGCACGTGGGTGATCTTGACCTTACCCTGCCTCTCCTCAAAACCCTTCCTGCACCTGCGCTTGCCATGGTGCTTAAGCAGCCTTGCAGTCTTGAGGTGGTCGGCAAGCTCGCAGCCGAGTGAGCCCGACTCCACAGCCCGCTAGGGAAACGATGATTAATGCCCCATAACGTGTTAGAGGGGACCGACCACACGACTTTTCGCGGCCGGCATGCGGGAAAGGCAGAAAAGGTTGCTCATCCAGCATGTACAGGAGCCGCTATCCTTACATTTGTCCTGCCGCATGCACCGCAAGAAGGCTCCAAGACAGATCAAACGACGCTGTGAGCCGGGAGGTGCAGCCTGCTGGCAAAAGATGCACATGGATAAGGTTT
Source organism: Atopobium sp. oral taxon 416 (assembly GCF_018128285.1). NCBI lineage: Bacteria > Bacillati > Actinomycetota > Coriobacteriia > Coriobacteriales > Atopobiaceae > Atopobium > Atopobium sp. oral taxon 416. The sequence goes on along the minus strand of NZ_CP072380.1, from coordinate 1,417,037 downwards.
GCAAGGGCGAGGCAGACTCGAGTGTGCAGGCATCTTCTCTATCCCCTAGTAGCGCTTCCTTAAGGGGTCGAAGCGCCGCTTCACGATGAGGAAGGGTGCTTCTGCCTTTGAGCAGCCGGATGCCTTCCTGGACTCGATGCCCTTCTCGGTCAAGAGTGCACAGGCAAGGCCCTCTCTAGTCGAAGGCTTTCTTAGCAACGCTTTAGCGCATAGATGAGAGGTGTGGGTCAGCTGTGACCTTAAGGGCGCTTCGCTATACCTATATAGCCTAAAGTCTGCGCAGCAGAACCTATCATCTTCCCTTACGAGTGCGTGTGCCACAGGATATGTCGGATACATTCTAGGCGATCGTCTCCACACCATGCACAAGGCCGCCTGCGGCATCCACGCCGATATGCGCCTTGTATCCGATACGCCAGGCTCCCCCTTTCTTGGACTGGTGCGCTTTAAGGGTCGCGCGCATGGTCGTGGTTCTTCGTGAAACTTAAGGCTTAGGTGAAAGTCACATCCACAATGGAGCCACCCCGCGCCGTGATCCCTGCCTTCTTAAGTTCTGAGTCCAGGTGCAAAGCACAAGCTTTGCCGAGTCCCTCTCGCTTTAAGGCTATGGCGCATCTTCGCAAGTGTCGTTGCATCTGGCACCTGCGCCTGCATGAGGTCTGCGTGCACAGAAGCGCTGCCAGGAGTGGCAATCCAGGATAGCATCTTCGGTTCTCTCGTCTTAAGAGAGCAAACATAACCTGTAGCAGATACATCCTTATGCATCGTCTTTGCAGCGCGCACATGCCTGACAAGAGCCTGTCAGTGGTAGCTGGTATCTACCAGTGCAATCCAGCTGTCCTACACAACGATTGCATCCATCTGCTCCAGGAATGCCTCTCGCTGGGTCTTTCTCCTCAGACCTTAGGATTTAAGGTGGCAGATTGTCAAGCTGAGTGCGACATCTTCCTAAAGACCTCGTTGGCTGTCCTGTATTTCAGGACCTTCCTCGCTCTGTCGCAGATTAGCTCCACCGCATGCTGCACCTCCTCGTTTGTGACCTTACCGAAGTCGCTGCTCTTAGGGGAAGAACTTGCGCAGGAGCCCGTTGGTGTTCTTAACTGTCGGCTTCTGCCATAGATGGTGGGGGTCGCAGAGATGGTGGGGGTCGCAGAAGTAGAACTGCACGCCTCAAAGGGCATCTGTGAGCCCTGTATGCCCTGCGAACTGCTTGCCCCTATCCGGAGTGAGCGTCTCGAGGGGACGTCCCTGCAAAAGCCCGACCTCGGCCTTAGAGACGCTCCCGCTGTCGTGGTGGCTCTTTCCGCGGCAAGCAGCCTCACTGCCCTGTCGGCAAGCACAAGCAGGCACATGGGCCCCGCTGCCACGACCGTGTCGTCCTCCCCCCTCTCCGAGGCGAGACCTCTCATCGGCCTGCTTTGGCCTCTCCTCCATGCTGTGCGAGATCCTGATCTTACCCCTCGTCTTAAGCCTCTTGCTGCGGACCTGCTTCCCCTTCCTGCGCAGGTGGCGCCGCATCTTGCCTTCGGGGCCGGTTTCCGGCAGCTTGAGGGTGATGGCTTGGACCTCACGGTAGAATAGTCGGCAGGCTCAACGACGCCGCTGCCGCCACCCTCGAGCCTGAGATGTCGTCTATCTCCTCCAGGGACCAGTGTCTGTCCATGATGAGAGAGCGCACCTTCTGCGCAAGCGCAGGGTCTGAAAGCCGCCTTTTCGCCCTGCATCTCCTGTGGCGCTCATCCGCCCTCCTTTTGGGCAGCACATGCCCTAAAGCGCCCGTGCCGTGCGTTCCTCTTGAGCTTGTGGCAGACGCTGGAGCTGTCCTTGCCGATCTCTGCCGCGATATAGGCAATTGACCTTCCCTCTGCATGCAGCGTGGCTATGCAGTCCCTCTCCTGTAGGCTTGAGATGCTTGTAGTGGCACATTCCTTCCAGCTTTCGACGTTGATTGAGACAACCAACATCGTAGCCTTCCGGAGTGTGCCACGCTTGCATTCAGCGGGCCATCCTGTTGCATTCAGAATGCTAATCTGCCGGTCCTAAAAGCTCATCTGGCTGTCCATATCTGTCTTTTGGATATGCTGGAATGTGTGGATGTAGCTATACCATATCCAGAAGACAGATAGGCATCTATGTGGGTATGGGCACTGCGTGGTTCGAGACATTTTAAGCCGATGTCATACAGCGTGTGGCTCCACTGGCCTCATCGAGGCGAATTAATCATCGTTTCCCTAGATCGCGCATGGGTCGCTACCTCGTAGGTAGCTGTTGCACTTAGAGTGTGGATTCGCTGAATGTCAAAGATCTCCATGCTGTACAGCACGATCATAAACTGGACAAAGAATTGAAGAAAGCCAAACTTCATGCATATGCTATCCGCTATGCTTAAAATGATTGTTTCTGCAAATAACAGACAGGCACAAGCGATGATGGCCCACCCGATAAGGTGATCTCCGTGAAATCACTCTTTCTTATCAGGGATTACCACAAGAATAGCTTGAGACGTCGAAGTGAAAAACCGCTTATCCTGGATCTACCAGTCTAGATTACGGGTGATAGTGTACCTACGTCAAGCTGTGGAAACTTGCGTTGGCCTTCATCATATGACGAACCACTCTTGCAGTTTCAGGTCACCTATCACGAGCTTGGTTGACCCGGAAGAAGTAGACCTACCAGTTGAGGTAGCTTTTGCATGTTGGCCACGGACATGCCCGTGAAGCGCCAGATTCACCCGTTATCTAGACCGTTAGAATCATCCTGGATAAACCTGCTCCACCATAGAGGGGAAGAAAATACGCGAGCATAACCATACCTGATGCGATTATCGTTATTTCCATCTTCGCTGCGATCCCCTCACAGCTCGTCGGCCCCCGTACAAAGACCTTTATCAAGGAAGTATCCTTTGAGTTACTTTCACTATACCTGTAGGCACTACCAACAATGAGGACTAACAATAAAACTATAAGGAAACGCTGCGTCACTTCTGGCTACAAGACTCCCCTACAACACATGCAATCGCATCGGCAATGACATCAGCGATCTCATCGAGGCGAGTGAGGTCCAGAGCGCTGTAGTTCATAACAAAGGCGGAATCACCGGTATGAGTGTGAGACACATAGCAGTCACTCAAGGGCATCAAGGCAACGCCGTGCCGACAGGCTTCATTGGCAATAGCACGCTCTCTTTTATCGGGAGCAACTCTGCAATCGCTATCGCAATGGACCCGCATCATAAAATGCATGCCTCCCTCAAGACCCTCAAAGAAAAGACGGGAACCCACCCTGCTTTTCCGAAGAGCTTTCACAAACGCATGTTGGGCTTTTCGAGCATGGACTCTCAGCCGATTGATATACCGCTCATATGCGCCTGTCTCGAGGAACCATGCAAGCGCCACTTGGTCTAACGGGCTCACCGTATTGGCATAGACTTCAGCGTCCTGATCAAAGCGGTCCGCAAGATTCACAGGTAATACCATATACCCGATACAGAAGGCTGCCGCCAGGCCCTTCTCAAGCGCACCAATATAGATCGTACGGTCTGCCGCATCGATGGTATAGAGCGTCGATATAGGATATCCAGCAAAGCGAAACTTTCCGTCGTAGTCATCCTCAATCAGGTAGCGATCAGCCCTATCCTCACGCGCCCAGTTCAGAAGATCACGTCTCCTTTGGGCAGAAGTGACTATACCGGTAGGAAACTGGTGCGCTGGCATCAGCTGTGCGATATCTGCGCCACTCACACGCAACGCCTCTATGTTCATGCCCTCTTTATCGAGTGGAACAGGCTTCACTGTGACGCCCAATGCCCGATACGTACCCACCAAATATGGATACCCGGGATCCTCAACCGCAAAGGTTCGATCATGTCCTATTAAACGCACGATATAGGAATAGAGCGCCTGAGTGCTCGCACCTACCACGATGCGTTCAGGCGCCAGCTCCATACCCCGTGATCCCTGCAGATAGTGGGCAATGGCACGCCGCAGCCGCCAGGATCCTGCCGGTGCTTGTTCGCTTACCAGTGAAGCCGCTGATTCTTCCGCAAGGGTACGGCGCATTGTCTTGGCCCACGCATCATAGGGAAACAGATCGGTCTCAGTTGCCTGCATAGTGAAATCTGCCAGCAGGGGTATTCCACTCTGTCGGCTCTCACCCGCATCTCTACCATAGTTTTTTGTCACTGCAGCACATCTCGACTCTTGATGTGTCACCTCTTTCGCCTGCAGCGCTGGCGCGAGTTCACAGGCAAAGTACCCACGCCGCGGTTCTGCAAGTACGTATCCCTCAGCCACCAACTGACTGTAGGCAGCCTCAACCGTGATTACACTGATCCCCAAGTGATCTGCCAAGGCTCGCTTTGAGGGAAGTTTTTCATGGGGAGCAATGGTGCCATGGGCAATATCATGGCGGATACATAGGTACAGGTACTCATAGAGGCTATGTGATCCGCGCTGAGTCATATCATAGGTGAGCATGCTGATCTCCCCCTAACCATTATTCAGAATGCCAACTCTTCAATCTGACCTTACAAAATAAACTCTTTTTGACTATAGGCGTATATCCAGACTTGCCCTATTCTATCGCTCATCTCCTAGTAACAGGAAGGAATTAAAAATGCCAGATAAACAAACCACTGAGAATCACGCCGAGCGCGCCAAGCTGAACCGCCAGTTGGCACAGATGCTTAAAGGCGGTGTCATTATGGACGTTACCACTCCCGAACAGGCTCATATCGCAGAAGATGCCGGTGCCTGCGCCGTAATGGCCTTGGAACGGATCCCCGCCGACATCCGTGCTGCAGGCGGCGTAAGTCGTATGAGCGACCCCAAGATGATCAAGAGCATCCAGGCAGCAGTGAGTATCCCGGTGATGGCTAAGTGTCGTATCGGCCACTTTGTTGAAGCTCAAGTACTGCAGTCAATCGATATCGACTATATCGACGAGTCAGAGGTGTTGACCCCGGCCGATGACGTGTATCACATTGACAAGACGAAGTTCGACGTCCCCTTTGTCTGTGGAGCACAAAACTTAGGAGAAGCCCTACGCCGTATTGCGGAAGGCGCCACGATGATCCGCACCAAAGGAGAGCCGGGTACCGGTGATGTGGTGCAGGCGGTGCACCACATGCGCACCATGAACGCAGAGATCAGAAGAGTACAGAGCTTACGGACCGATGAGCTCTTTGAAGCTGCCAAACAATTACAGGCACCCTATGACTTAGTGCTCTACGTACACGATCACGGAAGGCTCCCAGTGGTCAACTTTGCTGCCGGTGGCATCGCTACCCCGGCTGATGCAGCCCTGATGATGCAGCTGGGAGCCGAGGGTGTTTTTGTAGGCTCAGGTATCTTCAAGTCAGGCAATCCCGCCAAGCGTGCCCAGGCGATCGTCAAAGCAACGGCAAACTACGCCGACGCAAAGCTTATTGCCAAACTCTCTGAGGATCTGGGAGAAGCTATGGTCGGTATCAATGCAGATGAGATCGATCTGCTCATGGCAGATCGAGGGAAATAACCATGGCACAGCGGCAAAAGACCGCCGCAGTACTTGCAGTGCAGGGAGCCTTTATCGAGCACGAGCATATGCTAGAGCGCCTCGGCTGTACCTACATCGAACTCCGTCAGGCTGCCGATCTCAATCAACCGTTCGACCTTTTGGTGCTGCCCGGTGGTGAAAGCACCGTACAATCAAAACTGTTGCGTGAGCTCGGAATGCTCGACACATTGCGTTCCCGTATACAGGAAGGTCTGCCAGTGCTCGGCACCTGCGCAGGACTCATCCTGTTGGCTGAGAACGTGGAGGAAGGCATACCGGTGCCCGGAGACAGCGAACATGTGACATCGGGAGCCACCGCTCCCGGGGCGCTCGCTACCCTCCCTGTAACCGTCAGGCGCAACGCCTATGGTCGCCAGTTGGGAAGCTTCCACACCACAGCACCCTGTGCAGGGTTACCCTCCAAGGATGGAAAGAATGATGAGATACCGCTGACGTTCATTCGGGCACCTTTCATCACTGAAGTGTATAGAACAGCAAGGGTTCTCGTCCGCGTCAACAATCACATCGTAGCGGTCCGTGACGGCAATCAAATCGGCGTCTCCTTCCATCCGGAACTCGATGAAGACACGCGGATCCACGAGCTACTGATAAACATGACATAAGTTTATGAAGTAGCACCTATAACCCATGAGTTCTCTTCTACTCATAGGCGTTGTTAACGCCGGGCGATGATCGCCACCTAGCGCCGGGCGATTCTGGCCGTTTCCAGCCGGACGATATTCTCCAATGTGCCGGCAACCGGAAATGCTATCTATGACTGCGCAAGGGGCCTCGAAGCCTCTGCGCTAGGGAAACGATGATTAATTCCCAATGATGTGCTAGAAAGGGCCAGCCACGTGGCCTTTCGCGGCTGGCATAGGCATTAATCATCATTTCCCTAGAGCCCCGTCGTACCGGAGCCCCTCTGCCTCACTGCCTCCACAGAATAGGTGTCGAGCCCGTATCCCCTGTAGCTGGGGCCCCGCATCATGAAGACCGAGGCATCGTCGAAGAGCCGGTCGAAGGCGCACAGCAGCGCATCCTCGCCCGTGAATGAGCCCTTCCAGTCGCCCGGGGACATGTTGCTGGTGAGTATCATCGTGCTCGGGCCATTCTTCTCGTAGCGGCGCTCGACGCGAAGAACATGTCGGTGCATGCCCTGTCGAATGTGCACCTGCCAATCTCATCCACGATGAGGCACGACGACTTGACGAGGGCCGCCACCTCCCGCTGGACGGACCCGCGCCCGGCTGCCCTGGAGAGCCTGTCGCGCAGCTCGCTTGCCTTGAGACAGTAGGTCTTCAGCCCCTTCATGCAGCATTCGCGCTCATATGCCTGTGCGAGGTGTGTCTTGCCGATGCCCTCGGGGCCTATGAAGGCGATGTTCCTGTGCGCAGGGAGCCTGTAGAGCATGTCCGCATCGCGTCTCTGTATCCTTGTGAAGTCAAAGCCTGCGAACGTCTTCGGCTCCTTCGACGACAGCCTGCTGAGGCGCAGCAGCGTGTCCACCGTCTTCTGCCTCTTCCGCTCGGCGAGATAGGAGAAGAGCGTGCCGGCTGCGGCGATCTCGGACTCGCCTGACCTGTCCCTGCCGATCTTGCGTGCGATGCAGCCGATGGAGCTTCCCTTGTACCACGCAGCATGGCTATGCAGTCCCTCTCCTGTGGGCTTACGATACTTGTAGTGGCACATTCCTTCCAGCTTTCGACGTTGATTGAGACAACCAACATCGTAGCCTTCCAGAGTGCACCACGCCTGCATGCAGCGAGCCATCCTGTTGCACTCAGAATGCTAATCTGCCGTCCGAAATATTGACACAGGTCACCCCTCTTCACAATTATTGTATAGGCATACAGGATTCTCTTCGACTATTGTCTCCCTCTACTTAATACAAAGAGAGCGCCCCGCTGTTAATGCGAGGTGCTCTCCTATTCATCCGCTTTGTGGCAAGCGATTGTTTACTTCACTGCCGACTGGAGCATTGCACGGACTTCGTTGGAAGTCTCAAGCTGCATAACCTTCTCAGTCAGTGCGTCAGCCTCTTTCTTAGTCCACTGAGAGATGGTCTTACGCGTTCTCAGGATTGAGCCCGCGGAGACAGAGAATTCATTGAGGCCGAAGGAGATCAGCACCGGTACCATCAGCGGGTCAGCTGCAACCTCACCGCACATACCGACCATAATGCCGGCCTTATTGCCCTCAGAGATGATGCGCTTGAGCGAACGCAGGACTGACGGCTGGTAGACATTGTAGAGGTATGCAACACGCTCGTTGCCACGGTCAGCGCACATCGTGTAGCCAATCAGGTCGTTCGTGCCGATGGAGAAGAAGTCGCACTCCTTAGCCAAAAGATCAGCGATCAGGGAGGCAGACGGGGTCTCGATCATCGTGCCGACCTGGATATCCTTGTTGTAGTCGACACCCTCTTCGTCCAGCTCATGCTTACAGGTCTCGATCAGTTCTTTGGCCTGACGCACCTCGTCGAGAGCCGTGACCAACGGTAGCATGATCTTAACATCACCGAAGGCGGAAGCACGCAACAGTGCGCGCAGCTGTACCTTGTACTGATCCGGATTGTTCAGACAATAACGGACAGCACGGAAGCCCATGAACGGGTTGTCCTCTTTCTGCATATTGAGGTACGGGATGTCCTTGTCGCCGCCGACGTCGAGCGTGCGGATGATGACAGGCTTACCCTTCATCGCCAGCGCTACCTTCTGATAGGCTGCGAACTGCTCGTCCTCGCTCGGAAGCTCGTCAGAGTCCATGAACAGGAACTCAGAGCGGAACAGGCCGATGCCCTCTGCGTCGTGCTCGACTGCATTGGCTGCATCGTTTGTGTTGCCGATGTTAGCGACAAGCTGAATCTTAATGCCGTCAGCGGTCATCGTAGGCTTGCCACGATAGGCCTCAAGTGCCGCCTTCTCCTCAGCCAGTTTCTTAGCCTTGTCACGGTACTTCTCCAGTGACTTGTCATCCGGGTTGACATGGACTTCGCCCTTGTCACCATCGACGACGCACATATCGCCGTTCTTGATGTTTTGGGTAGCATTCTCGACAGAGAGGACTGCCGGAATCTCAAGCTGACGCGCGATGATTGCGGAGTGTGAGGTTCTGCCACCGGTCTCGGTGATGATGCCGACAATATCTGACTTGTCAATATCTGCCGTCATAGACGGGGTCAGCTCATGCACAACCACAACAGAGTTCTCAGGGAGGGCTGAGAGGTTGATGAGCTCGACGCCTAGAAGGTCAGCCAGAAGACCGTTTCTCACGTCTGCGACGTCGGCAGAACGCTCACGGAACAACTCGTCATCCATATTTGCAAACATGTTGTAGTACATATCATAGGCGTTCTGGACTGCCTGTTCAGCGCACATACCGTCAGTGATGGAGTTGTTGACCATATCGATAATGCCATCATCCTGAGCAAAGTCGATGTGCGCCTGCATGATGGCGGCGGTGCCTTCGCCCACCGTCTTCTTCATACGCTCAATCTGAGCCTGGGTCTGTTTCACGAACTTCTCACGCGCGTTGACATAGCGCTGCTTCTCAGCATCGGTGTCCTCCGGGCTGTGCGGTACAAAGGAAAGATCCGGTTCCACCGCTACGCGAGCAACACCAATACCAATGCCCTCTGATGCATTGACTCCCTTGTACATGTGCTCCTCCGTTCCTACTTTATTCAAGGCTCGAAAGCCTTGTGCACTGTACAAAAAAGAGACAAGTCAACGTGTATAGAGTCTCCGTCCCTTGTCTCTTTGATTACCTATTTATTATTTTGCTTTGCGATGATCTGCTCGAGGTTGGCAACCGTCTTTTCGATCGTGGCACGCTTAGCGATGCCACGGCTTGCAGCGGTAGCGGTACCACAGGCAGAAGCGACAACCAAAGAGCGATCAAAGTCGTGAGTCTTGTCATAGGTAGCCAAGAATCCTGCAACCATCGAGTCACCAGCACCGGTCGCATTGATCAGCTTGATCTTTGCGCTCGGGACGATGTGCTCCTGATCGTTTTGGTCAACCAGCGCCGCACCGCGTGCGCCACAGGAAACCAGAACATTCTGGGCGCCCATTTCACGCGTCTTATGCGCAAGCGGCAGCACATCTTCCGGCATCTCCGGTAATGGCTTCATGTTGAAGATGCGGCCGATCTCATGGTTGTTCGGCTTAATCAGGAACGGCTTTGACTTCAGCGCATTGACCAGAAGCTCACCCGGAGCATCGACGACAAAGCGGATGCCACGGCCAGAGAGCCGCTCCATAATGATCGAATATATGTCTCTCGGTAGTGACTTAGGAATCGAACCGGTCAGCACGATCGTGTCGCCACTTCCCAGATAGTCGATACGGTCCAGGAGCTCGTCTACTTTGGACTGTGGAATTCTCGGGCCCATACCGTTGACCATGGTCATAACAATACCCTTGAGTTTGACATTGATACGCGTATTGCCATGATCTAGGCGAACGAAGTTAGAGCTCACTCCCTTCTCCTGAAGCCGCTTAATAATGTAGTCGCCAGTGAAGCCAGCGACGATTCCCAACGCAACGTTGGGCGTATCGAGCTCGTTCAGCAGCTGGCAGATGTTCAGGCCGTTGCCACCGACATGGAGCTCTTCCGAAGACGAGCGGTTGGTATAGCCCATATCCAAAGATAATGGATGCATGACATAGTCAATCGCTGGGTTCAGCGTAACTGTGTAGATCAACGCGGCTCCTTTCACCGAGAAGAAATAACAGCTTGGGTTAAGCCTTGCAAAGACCGTCCACCTAAAGCGTTAATAAACGTTAGCTCTCATCAATCACATTCGAGATAATCTTAGCGATCTCATCAGGGTCCCCAGAATTGATGATCTGGTCACGGGTAGACTTGCCCATCAGCATGCTTGCGATCTTGGAGAGAACAACCAGATGCTTGGTGCCGATGAATTTACCCGGGGTCAGAATAGCGATAGCAACTCTGATGGGTACCTTGTCTCTAGTCTTCCAGTCAACATCGTTGTCGAGCTTTGCGACGAGTACAGCCTCTTCAGAGATTGCATCGGTCTTAGCGTGCGGTAGAGCAAAACCATCTGCCATACCAGTTGAGTCGAGCGCCTCACGCTCCTTGAAGGACCTCAGCACTTCCTGATCGTCTGAAGCATAACCGAGCTCCTTGGCCTTCTGGGAAAGAAAAGCCAACACCTCGTCCACGTTCTGTGCCTTCACATGCAAGAAGACGTTCTTGGCAGTAATTAACCGGCTCATGACAGATCCTTTCTCTTCCGCAACAGATATGTGTTGGATATCAGCTGGATACCTACTGGTAATAAGGATACAACAATATCTTTACTAAAACTCCCGAATGCCGGGTCAAATTAGCCCTTTTACCACATTTAGAGCATGAAGACACCACCATGTTCACATGCAGTGTCACAAAAGGCCTCAGTATATGACGGCTTGGCACACGGATCCCATCCCATCCCCTCACTCCACAGGCTCCTCTATTGTTTATACGCTTATCTCAAATATTTGTTTAGGAAAAACGTTCAATCATCGGCGATCGGCATCATAAGAAAAATGGACTCTTTCTGGGTTGCTCCATAATTTTAGGCCCGTCTTTAGCGTTTAGCACCACGATTCTTCAGGACCCGGGACATGGCCCGGAACCGCAAAAGCCAGCCCTGAGCTGGCTTTTTTCATGCCTGTATGCTTGATCCGGAAATCGCTCCCTGATAGAATATATACATGGTGCTATGGTGCTTTACGTTGACAGGGAGGCTGCGGTGGCCTACTTCCTCAAGCAGACGCGCAACAAGAAGGGGCTTTATCTCCAGATCTACGAGAGCCACTGGGACCCCAAGCGCGGCCATACCGCGCACAGGTCCGTGAAGGCGCTGGGCTATGCCGACGCGCTGATGGAGAAGGGCATCGCCGATCCCGTCTCCCATTACAAGCGCGAGGTGGCCCGCATGAATGCCGAGCGCAAGGCCGGCATGGAGAGGGAGAGGGTGCGGGAGATCTCCGATGTCCCGGCGACGAGGCATCTCGGCCACTTCGCGCTCAAGGCGGTGGACACGGCCCTCGGCACGGCGGAGGACATGGCGCTGCTCCAGACCCCCTCGGGCTTGCGCTTCTCGCTGCACGATCTCCTCTCCTCGCTCGTCTATGCGAGGGCCGTCGCCCCCTGCTCGAAGCTCAGGACATTCGAGGGCGTGCTGCCCCAGATGGAGGGCATCGATGCGCAGTTCACGCTGGACCAGCTCTGAGACGGACTCGCCTATCTGGGCGATGAGTACGACAAGGTCGTCGAGATCTACAATGCGCACGTGGAGGAGGCCTTCGGCCACGACATGTCCTTGGCCTACTTCGATTGCACGAACTTCTACTTCGAGATCGACCGGGAGGACGATTTCAGGAGGAAGGGCCCCTCGAAGGAGCACAGGCCGGAGCCGACAGTCGCGATGGGCCTTCTTCTCGACGCCAACTGCATCCCGGTGGCGATGAGCCTGTTTCCCGGCAACGAGAGCGACAGGCCGCAGCTGGGGAGATGCATCGCCCAGATGAAGGAGAGGGGCTCCATATCCGGCAGGACCGTGAGGGTCGCCGACAAGGGGCTCAGCTGCGCAGCCAACATCGCGGAGGCGGTGCTTGCAGGGGACGGCTACATATTCTCGAAGTCGGTGAAGGCGCTCCCTGCCAAGGAGCGCACGTGGGCGCTCTCGGGAGATGGCTGGACGGACGTCGCCGACGGGAAGGGCGAGACATCGTTTCGCTACAAGATGGCGGACGGCGACTTCGAGTACACGGTAGAGGGAGAGGACGGAAGGAAGAGGAAGGTCAGCCTCCCCGAGAGGCGCGTCGTCACGTACAGCCCCTCGCTTGCCAGGAAGCAGAAATACGAGATAGACCGGCAGGTGGAGAAGGCGAGGTCGCTTAAGGCCGCAGCCGCGAAAAGGTCCGAGTACGGCGACAGCGCGAAGTATGTCACGTTCTCCCCCGTCGACGGCGAGGGCGAGGTCAGGGAGGACATGAAGGTCGCGGCCATGCTCAACCACGAGGCGATCAGGAAGGCCAGGGCCCTTGCCGGCTACAACATGATCGTGACCTCGGAGAGCAGGATGGACCCCCGCGCCATATACAGCACCTACCACAGGCTCTGGAGGATCGAGGAGAGCTTCAGGGTGATGAAGTCTAAGCTCGATGCTAGGCCCGTCTACCTTCAGAGGCAGAGCACGATATCGGGCCACTTCCTCGTCTGCTACATCGCGGTCCTGCTCATGAGGCTCCTGCAGATGAAGGTGCTGGGAGATAAGTTCTCCTCCAGAGACATCATGGGGCTCTGTCGCGGCCTCGATGTGTGCCGCACCTCCGACAGGAGATATGCCAACATATCCAGGAGAAGCCCCATCATCGAGGAGCTGGCGTCAAGGACAGGGCTGCCGCTGCTTCACTTCAACCTCACCGAGGGCGACGTGAAGGCGATCTCCTCCTGCACGCTCTCCATGCTCCGCGGCGAAGGGAAAGGCCCCTCTGCCGGCAGGAAGCGCGGCTGAGGGACCTCATAGCACCATATCGGGGATCGAAAAACCAAAGTCCGGTACGCTTATCTCAAATATTTGTTTAGGAAAAACGTTCAATCATCGGCGATCGGCACCATAAGAAAAATGGACTCTTTCTGGGTTGCTCCATAATTTTAGGCTATACTGAGTGAGCTATGCGCCCTTAGCCCAGCTGGATAGAGCAGGGGACTTCTAATCCCAAGGTCATGCGTTCGAGTCGCATAGGGCGCACCACTTAAACGTTAAGGACGGAAAAGATATTCACTGTCTCTTTCGTCTTTTCTCTTAGAGCCTGAGTGCAATGGCCTGTGCCGCAATGATGGTTTTGCTGTCCTCGATGAGACCAGCGTGGACCGCAGCCAGCACATCCTCGAGGGGAACCCAGGCGCAGGTGAGGAGCTCTCCCTGGTCCGGATGAGACTTGCCGGGATGGGGCCCGTGCGCGAGAAAGATCCGGGTCTTCTCATCAGTAAATCCGATGGAGCCGGCTGCAGAGGCGATAAATTCCAAGCTGTCGGCGGTATAGCCTGTCTCTTCCTTGAGCTCGCGCGCAGCGCACTCCTCCGAAGTTTCGTCCAGCTCTAACTTTCCCGCAGGGATCTCCAGTGTCATCGCTTGAATTGCCACCCGATACTGTCTCACAAGGCACAGCTTACTGTCCTTATAGAGCGCCACCCCACAGCCACCGTGATGATAGGCAACCTCCCGCTCGCCCGTGGTACCGTCACTCAACGCGACATCCAGGATATCAACGGAGAAGATTCTCCCCTTCCACTGAGGGTGATGCGCAGTGACTCGTTCGATAAGGACGGGATCCGGCTTCAGCAACTCTCGGATATGGTCGAGATTTCCTTCATGCTTTGCTGTATATCCCATATGCCGTACCTCCGAGCTACTGAGATGCTCTGAATGCTTCCCCTACACATTAAGGGAGCCTCTCATTCGGTTTCCATGGATCGTGGCCGGTGCGTACAGCCAGGTCACCATAAGCGAATGGAGGCTCGTAAACCCTATGATACTTCAAGTTATGAAAAACCGGGACAAATCCCGGTTAGATTCAATCTGGTGCGCCGTCAGGGATTCGAACCCTGGACCTTGGGATTAAGAGTCCCCTGCTCTGGCCAGCTGAGCTAACGGCGCGACTGTGTAGAAGAAACACGCTCAAGTTTGAATTGGTGCGCCGTCAGGGATTCGAACCCTGGACCTTGGGATTAAGAGTCCCCTGCTCTGGCCAGCTGAGCTAACGGCGCCTAGAATTCAAAGAAATGGGGTGGGTGAAGGGTCTCGAACCCTCGACCTACGGAGCCACGGTCCGTCGCTCTACCAACTGAGCTACGCCCACCATCCATCCTGCCTTTTCAGACAGCGTTTATCTATTATTAACGAGATATACCTTTAATACAAGAGGTAATCTCATTTTTTTCGCAGGAGCCTGACATCCCACCCTGTTTAAAGCGAGGCGGACCAGTGTGTCCATACAAGAAATCTTCAAAACAGATACCATTCAATGACTTTTTATGGCGAATCCTCAGAGCAAGTGCAACGACTGGTGATGGTAGACCTCCCAGGGACACTTCCATTTCAGGCGCTTGCGCGGTCTTTGGTTGAGCGAATCGTATACCCTCTGCACTTCGTCGGTGACATCGTCTAGGCTCTTGCCCTTCGAAAATCAGTCCCTGAGAAGCCCGTTGGCGTTCTCGTTGGTCCCCCTCTCCCAAAGATGGTGGGGAGGGCAGAAGCATACGGGAGCCCCCAGCGCCTGCTGCAGCCCTTCTGCATCTAAGAACTCCTTGCCCCTGTCGAGCGTGACGGTCAGCACGACCTCGCCGGCAAGCGCCTTCTTCGTGGCTTCGTTGACCTCGGCCCTGGCCTTCCTGGCCGCCTTGCCACTGGCAAGATATCCGCTCATGCGATCCACCTGGTCCACCTGGGTGATAAGGCAGGTACCTCCCTACCACGGTATCGCCCTCCCAGTCGTCTATCCGGCTCCTGCTGGAAGCTGCTTCGAGATGTCGTGGGTGATGCGCAGCTTGCCTGTGCGCTGCTGGCTGCCCTTGCTGTGCCTGCGCCCTGAAAGCTCGCAGTCAAGCGATCACGACCATACAGCACACTAGATGCTAGGATGCTAGCGTCGCTTGCGGCAAGGTCTGAGTACTGCATCGCGATGCAGCCCTGATATCCCCTTCGAAGACCAGTGCTCGTTCCGCATGAGCCTCACGGACCAGAAAGCGCCTATGCGGATCGTCCATGAGATTCAGGGGCCTGCAGCGCAGCCGCCTTACGTCCGCACGCCTTTGCGCGCTCGATGCGCGGTAGGGCCTTCCCACCCATTGTGCCTGATCTTGTGGGATATGGTCGACTTGTCCCGTCCGAGCTCTCTCGTATCTGGCTGATGCCCTCATGGCCCTTCCAGCAAACCATGATGTCCTCGCGCTTCTCGATGCTAAGATGGCTGTAGCCGTCCATGGTGCCTGCAATGGATGCATGTCTTTGCAAGCACCATCATAGGTCGCGCCTGGATGACTAGCTCGTATTCCCCTGTTGCACTTGCTCTGAGGATTCGCCATTGAAAAACAAGGCAAACGCGATTGGACGGCGTTTCATCCCGCGAACTAAAGTTCACAGTTCACGCCACCGATTCCTATAAATCAACTGTACCGGAATAAATCAACTGTACCGGAGTGTTTAAATCGGTAGCTATTCTCAAGGGATTAGTAGCGATGTCTACGAGCTGCTCGGTTGCCGCCTTGCGGGGCTCCACCCATGCCGCCCATCTGCGCCTGTCTCATCATTGCCTGCAATTGACGCACCTGGGCTTTGGAGTTGTTCCGATTCTTGCCTTTGCCATGGCGCTTGCCGCCACCTCCCACGTTCTGGGACATCTGGCGCATCTTGCCCATCATCTTGTTCATCTCACTCCACTGTTTCAGAAGCTGATTGACTTCCTGGACCGTATGACCGGAGCCTGCCGCAATGCGCTTCCTCCTCTGCCCGTTGATGAGCTTAGGCCGAGCGCGCTCCTCTTTTGTCATCGAGTAAATCATTGACTCAACTTTCTTGAGTCCCTTCTCATCCTCGATGTTGCCCACCTGCTTGAGCATCTTATCGCCGCCCGGCAGTGAACTGATTATCTTCTTGACGCCACCCATCTTCCTGATCTGCTGCATCTCGGTGAGCATGTCGTCCATCGTGAAGCCCTCACGTAACATGCGCTGCGCGTCTTCCAGGGACTGCTCGTCAGCAGTCTTCTCAGCCTGCTCGATAATACCAATCACATCGCCCATACCGAGGATACGCTTAGCCATACGGTCCGGATGGAAGACCTCAAGCGAATCAGGCTTCTCGCCCATCGAGACGAACTTAATCGGCTTGCCGGTGACCGCACGTACGGACAGTGCGCCGCCGCCACGGGCATCGCCGTCAAGCTTGGACATGATGACGCCGTCGAAGTTGACGCGCTCTGAGAAGGTCTGTACAACGTTCACGATGTCCTGGCCGGTCATCGCATCGACGACCATCAAGATCTGATCCGGCCTGACCGCGTCGCGGATGTTGACGGCCTCCTGCATCATCTCCTCGTCGATCTGCAGACGTCCTGCGGTATCGACGATTACGATATCGTTCATACAGTCGACCGCATACTGGATCGACTCCTTGGCGACTTTCACGGCGTCCTTACCGTCACCGCGATAGACCGGCACGCCGATCTCCTTGCCCAGCGTCTCCAACTGGTCAGCTGCCGCCGGTCTGTGGGTATCGCAGGCCGCAAGCAGTGGCTTATGCTCCTGGCCCTTTAAGAGATAAGCCAGTTTTGAGGCGGCGGTCGTCTTACCGGAGCCCTGAAGGCCCACGAGCATGATCACATTCGGGGTCCTGTTGGGCGCCAGGGTGAGCTTAGACTCGGTGGTACCTAAGAGCTCGGTCAGTTGATCCAGAACGATTCTCACGACGTTCTGAGAGGGTGTGAGGGAGTCCAAGACCTCAGAGGTCAGGCACTTCTCCTTGCATTTCGCCACAAAGTCCTTCACGACCTTGTAGTTGACATCCGCCTCAAGCAGCGCCATGCGGATCTCACGCATCGCGACGTTGATGTCATCTTCGGTGAGCCTGCCCTTGCCACGCAATTTGTCAATCGTGTTTTGCAGGCGGTCTGAGAGAGAGTCAAACATTTACACTTTCCCTTCGTTTTCTCCTACGAGCGCACGGCAGAAATCGAGTGCATCGAACGGTTGGAAGTCGTCGATACCCTCACCTACGCCGATACAGTAAATCGGAAGTTTCAGTTCATGGGCGATAGCGACAGCGATGCCACCTTTAGCCGTGCCGTCCAGCTTCGTTACGATCAGCCCGTCGACATCGAGGGCATCGTTAAACTCCTTCGCCTGAAGCAGGCCGTTCTGTCCGGTTGTCGCATCGATCACGAGCACGACTGACACCGGCACTGAGCTCCGTTTTCTGGTGACGCGCGCGATCTTCTGCAGCTCACGCATGAGCTCCGGGCTCGTGTGCAGACGCCCGGCGGTATCGATCAGCGTGAGGTCGGTGCCCTCTTTCTTCGCACGGTCACAGATGTCGTAACACACCGCGGCCGGGTCCGCCCCGCGCTCACGGGTCACGATCGGCACATCCGCACGTCTGCCCCACACATCGAGCTGCTCGATAGCGGCAGCTCTGAAGGTATCCGCACCACCGATCAAAACCGACTTACCCTCCTGCTTGGCAGCAGCCGCAAGTTTGCCCACCGTGGTGGTCTTGCCCGCGCCGTTGATACCCACAAAGAGGACGACCGACGGGCTCTCCTCAAAGGGGTCGTACTCGACCTGCGGGAATACCTCAGCTAGGCGCTTTGCGAGCGCCTCCCTCAGCTGTGGGGCAGTCTTCAGGTTCTCTTTGGCGGCCTGCTCATGCAGGTCATCGCTCACCTGCATCGAGACTTCGGCGCCCATGTCCCCCATCACGAGGGTATCCTCAAGGTCCTCCCAGAAGCTCTCATCGACTTCGCCGCCCATGTAGAAGAGCTCGTTTAATGCCTCACGCGAGCGTGAAAGGCCGGATTTGAGGCGACCAAAGAAATTTTTCTTCTTTTTTGCCATCTCAGGCTTCAACCACCTTTCCATCTCTTCTGTCCAGGCGCTGCGAAACCACGTGGCTGACGCCGTCAGCCTGCATAGACACCCCGTAGAGGACATCCGCCTGTTCCATCGTCCGGCGTTGGTGAGAGATCACGATCAACTGTGTATTCTCTTTCAGCATATCTATTGCCATCAACAACTTACCCAAATTTGATTCATCAAGTGCAGCTTCCACCTCATCAAACAGATAAAACGGAACCGTGCGCGTCTTGTACACCGCGAAGAGCAGCGCGAGCGCCGTCAGTGACTTCTCACCGCCGGACATCAGCGTCATCTTCGTGATCTTCTTGCCCACCGGCTGTGCGACGACTTCGATACCGGTCTCCGCAAGATGATCTGGATCGCTCATCTCAAGGTAGGCGTGCCCACCCGGGAAGAGCATCCCGAAGATCTGCTGGAAGTTCGCGTTGACCTGCTCAAAGATCGTGAGGAACCGGTTCTTCATCTTCCGCTCGATCGCCGCAGTGATCTTCTTCAGCGCTTCACGCGCTTTCTGGAGATCCTGCACCTGATCGTGGATGTAGTCCGCGCGTTCCTTGAGCTTTGAGTACTCATCCATTGCGACTTCGTTCACCGGCCCAATCTCGGCAAGCTGCTGTTTGATATCTCGGGCCCTGACTTCCATCTCAGGACGGTTCTCAGGCTCCGGGAGCTTTAAGGCTTCCTCGAGTACAGCACCGGTGTCGGTGATTGCGGCCACCGCGTTGCTCACCTGCACTTCAAGCTTACCCTGTTCGACTTCCAGTTCCTGTGCGGTCTTCCTCTCTTTCTCCAGCGTATCAGTCGCGTAGCTCACTGCCTGCTTCGCATCGGTGATCGTCTTCTTTAAGGACGCAGTATCTGCCTCTGCGAGGCTTGCACGGTCACGCAGCTTCTTGGCCCACTCTTCTGCAGAGTCGATCAAAGCCTGCGCGTGGTGCTTCAGGGGTTCAAACCGTTTGAGGCACCCCTGCGATTCTTTAAGTGAGTGTTCAGCCCTCTCGATATTCTTTTTCAAGTTGATGCGGCGCGAGGTCTGTTCCTGTACCTGGATGTGCACGTGCTTCAGGTGTTCGGTCACTGTAGCAAGCTGCAGTTTGGCATCTGCCAGATTGCGCTGCACCTGATTCTCCTCGTGTGAGGCATCTCCACCCTGCTGTACGGCTTCATTTAAGTCCTGGGTGAGCTTCTCAACCTGCTTCTCCGCCTCATCAGCTCTCCGCTTGTGCGCAGAGACTTCGCTCATATCCTTTGCATGGGCTTCCTCGGACTCCTTACGCTGCTTCTCGACTGTCACCTGCTCAGCGTTGAGCCTTCTCTGCTGTGCCTCGAGTCGGGCGATCTCTGAGCCGACAGAGTTGATCTCTGCCTGCAGGGAGGCAAGCTGTCCCTTTGCCTTGGTCTGTGCCTCACGGGCATGTACGAGTTCACGGTCCCGCTTGGAGAGCGCCTCATTCGCGTTGTGGAAGGCATCTTCGAAGTCGTCCATGCTTGCCTCAAGCGCGTAGATACGGCGATTGCGCTCCAGAAGCCCTCGTTCACAGGCGGAGGTAGCCCCGACGATCAGGCGGCCATCACCCATCAGTACTGCCCCGTCACGGGTGGCATAGGTCGCCGCAGGCACACTTTGGTGCGCTGTGAGGGCCTCTTCAACGCTGTCGACAATCCGCACATCCCCCAAGAGTGCCTGTAGGAGCTGCTCGCTTCCCTTTACCGCATATATTGAGTCGAGCAGCGCCTCGCCGGGAGCATTATCAAACTCTAAAGGCTGCGCCTTCAGATCCTCCGAGAGGATCGTAGCCTGCCCTTTGGTGTCGCCGAGTGAGAGAGCGGTCTTTGCGATGTCTTTAGCTTTATCCGTATCCGTGACCACAAGCGCCCGCATATCGTCACCGAGAAGCCGTTCAACGAGCGAGTCAAGTTCCTGTGGAACCTCCAGAACATCTGCGAGGCGACACTGAACCGCACTTCGGACATCCTCGTTTTTGGCAAGTGAAACACTTAAGAGGTTCGCATCCTGCTGTGAGGAATCGACCGAACGCAAAGCACGCAGGGTAGCCTGTGCCTGGTTGAGCTTCTTCTGGGCATCGTCTCGATCGGCATGCGCCTGCTTAGAGGCAGCCTCAGCATCTTTGATTTTCTGAGCAGCCTCGTCGCTTTCCTGCTGCGCTTTAGCCTGCGCCTCGTTGAGCCCCTCCTGCCGTCCCTTACGCTCGGTCAGCACTTCCTGAGCAGTACCTAAGGTCTCCTTGATGCCTTTAAGGCGGCCTTCGAACATCTTTGCTTCGATATGCGCGTTCTTGAGGCGCTCCTCGAGCTGTGCGTAAGTCAACGATTCCTGATCACGGATCTTCTGGACGGCGCGGACCTCATTGTTCAGTTTTGAGATTTGCTGTGAGAGCTCTCGGCGCTTCTGGGCAGCCTGGTTGGCTCTCGGACTCAGTTCATCGATCTGCTTAGTGAGGGCGGCCTTCTTCTCTTCGACCGTCTCCTGCTCCTGCTGGGCCTCTCGCAAGGCTTTATCAGTCTGAGCATACTGCTCACGCATCGCGTCATGGGAGCGCGTCAGTTCCTCGACGCGGGATTGGGTGTGGGCCTCTTTTTCATTGATGAGCCTGAGGTCTGCACTCATGCGGGACTGGATCTCACGCATGCGGGAGCGCTGCTCCCCCAGATTCCCCACCAAGAGCCCCTTCTGTCCCAGGAGGCTCTGGAGCTTCTCAAGCTCTTGCCTCTTCTGGTCGAGCTTATGGGAGGCAGCATCGATCGCGGCAGAAGCTCCCTGTTTGCGTTTGTCCAGCCGCTCGGAGCGCAGCTGCAACTGGCGCAGATCGTCCGTGGCTAAGATTGTGGTGATCTCTTTCAGCTCTGCATTGAGCGCATGGCTCTTCTGCGCCTTACCGACCTGGCGCTCCAAAGGGCGCAGCTGGCGGTTGATCTCCCGCTGTACATCCTTAGCGCGCGTGAGACTTTGGTCCATCGATTTGATCTTGCGCTCGGAGCGCTCTTTACGCTTCCGGTGCTTGGAGATCCCTGCCGCTTCCTCAATGAGCTCACGGCGGTCTTCCGGACGGCTCGCGAGCACTGAGTCGAGCTTGCCCTGGCTGATGATGGAGTGGGTATCCTTGCCCAAGCCGGAATCGTGCAGGATGTCCTGGATGTCCATCAAGCGGGCGGGAGACCCGTTGATCAGATACTCTGACTCCCCGGAACGGTACATGCGGCGGGTAATCCCGACTTCGTCGAAGTCAATCGGCAATGTGTGGTCATGGTTATCGAGCACCATCGTAACCTCAGCCAGTCCCACCGCGGGACGCACCGAGGACCCGGAGAAGATCACATCCTGCATCGCCTGTCCGCGCAGCATCTTGGCAGACTGCTCGCCTAAGACCCAAAGGATTGCGTCAGAGATGTTTGACTTGCCGGAGCCGTTCAGCCCGACCACCACGTTGAGGCCAGGATCGAACGTCATCTGCGTCTTATCCGCAAACGATTTGAATCCTTTGAGTGTCAATGACTTGAGATACACGCGCGAAACCTTTCAGTCACACAAAAAGATGGAGCTAGTGTTCTGATTTAAGATATTCGAGGGCGTTTTTTGCCGCGGCGGTCTCGGCTTCCTTCTTTGAGGAGCCGACCCCGCGCCCGATTCTGCGTCCCTGCAACTCCACTACGCTCGTGAAGGTGGGATGGTGGGCAGGCCCTTCCTCGTCGGTCAACTTATAGACTGGGGCGCAGTGCAGATCGTGCTGTGCCACTTCCTGAAGGCGGCTCTTCGGTGAGATCGGACGCTCTGCGCGCTCCGCCACCATGTACGGGGTCAGGGTCTTCTTGATGAACGTGTGGGTAACCTCCGCCCCTGCATCCAGATAGAGGGCACCTACGATCGACTCGTAGACGTTCTCCAAAGCAGAGTGCAATCCACGAGAACCGGTCCCCTTCTCGGATTCCCCGAAGATGATCATGTCGCCGATACCGAGCTTGTCTGAGACCTCAGAGAGCGTCTCCCCCGAGACGAGCGAGATCTTGAGCCGGGTCAGCTGCCCCTCATCCATCTCAGGGAACTTCTCAAAGACATCGGTGGCGACCATCGCCCCCAAAATCGAGTCCCCCAAAAATTCCAGCCGCTCGTAGGAGTAGTAGACCGGCTTGTTCTCTACCGCGGAGGGGTGGGTCAAGGCTGAGGTGATCAGCTGCCTGTTCTTGAAGTGATAGCCGAGCATCTCCTCCGCCTCTTTGATCTTTGCCTGTGTGTCGTTTTTCGACAACGTTATCCTTCTTTTCGTAACTCTGCCGTCTCTGTCCCGATTACGCATCGGGACGGAGACGGTGTAAAACTCTCAACTCTATTGATCTTGTGCCTCATGCGCTTGGATGGTCTTGGTGACCTCGTCGACCAAATGGGCCCGCACGATCTCAGCGCAGTGCAGTGTGCCAGCTGTGACCGCATCCACGCTGCTTGCACCATGACCTTTGAGGACGGGTGCCTTGAGGCCTATGAGGATCGCCCCTCCGTACTTGTCACCGGAGAGCTCTGAAGCCACCTTCTTGAGGGCGGGCTTCAACATCAGTGCGCCCAGGGCAAGCCGTGGTGAGCCTTCGATGGAATCCTTGAGCGCCCCCACGATGAACTTCGCGGTGCCCTCCACGCTCTTTAAGGCCACATTGCCGGTAAAGCCGTCGGTAACTACAACGTCAAAGGAACCTGACAGGAGGTCGGTACCCTCCGCGTTCCCCTTAAAGTTACAGTCAGCCTCTGCCAGTGCCTTGTGATACTCAAGCGCCAGCTGGGAGCCCTTCGTGCCCTCAGAACCATTGCTCAAAAGCCCTACCGTGGGGTTCTGCGTACCGGTAACGATGCGCGAGTAAGCTCGCCCCATCTGCGCGAACTGCACGAGCATATCGGGCCTGACATCCGCATTGGCGCCCATATCCAAAAAGATCGTCCGCTTGCCGTTCGGTCCGGGGATCGGCAGCGCGATTGCGGGTCGCTTGATTCCTCTGATGCGGCCGATAATGAATGTGGAGGCGGTAAGCACTGCGCCGGTCGAGCCGGCAGAGAAAAGCCCCTCCGCTTTGCCTTCGCGCACCGCGCGGGCCGCGCGGACGATCGAAGCGTCCTTCTTCTTGCGTACCGCAGTAGCTGGGTGCTCATCCATATGGATGACTTCGGAGGAAATTAGCGGCATAGCCCCCTCGTGCCGCTCACAGAAGGGTGTGACATACTCGCTTGACCCTGCCACGAGGACCGAGAGATTTGAATCTTCTTCGAGGGCCTGCGCGATGCCCTGCTGCACTACTTCAGGACCACCGTCAGAACTCATTGCATCGACGCAAATGGTAGTCATAGTTCTTCTCCTCCTTATACATGAAGGGAGGCCGACCCAGAAGGCCGGCCTCCCAGGCCACATCTATTCAACCGCCTGACTACTCAGTGACAATGACCTCACGGTCCTTGTAGTAGCCACAGTTAGGGCATACATGATGTGGAAGCTTAGGCGCGCCACAATGCGGACATACGGAGCGTGCCGGTGCAGCGAGCTTACTATTAGCCGAACGACGTGTATGCGTAGCACCGCGGCCTTTTTTCTGCTTAGGTACTGCCATCTTGACCTCTCTTACCTGCTTTTAGTCCCACGAACTTGCCAGTGAGACGGATTTACCTCGAATCACACAGATAGAAATTATACCACGCTCACAACCAGTGTTGGACTGAAGATCAGTATTTCTCCATCTATGCACGCATCACTGCTTGTTGCCGTCCAAATGAAGGTTCTTGAGCACCGCGAAGGGCGAATCCTCAAGACGACCTTCCGCGTACTTGGTGGCGCAGCCGCAGTCCCCCTCGTTGAGGTTGTGACCGCAGTAGGGGCACAACCCTTTGCAGTCGGGCTTGCAGAGCACGACAAAAGGGGTGTCTATTACGAGCGCCGCGCTCAGTGCATCGGTCAGATCGATCGTCTTGTCGTCCGACACGAGCGCGTAGTCGACGTCTTCCTCGTCGCCCTCGTCCTCTTCTTGAGGGTCCTCTTGGGGCGCCTCAAAGAGAAAGTACTCGTTGACCTCGCTTGCGATCTCAAAGGCCGCCTTATCGAGGCAGCGGTCGCACAGCCCCTCGACATGGGCGCGCACCAACCCGGTCACCAGGATACCTTCTCCGGCATTCGTGAGGATCAGGTCGTAATCCATACCGTTGGGAAGGGTGAAGTCCCGGCCACCTACTGAGTAGCCCCCAAGTGCGATGTGCCCCTTGAGCGGCAGCGAGTCACCCGGGTTTGCCAGGCGCTCATCGAGTTCGACAACTAACTGAAAATCTGTGGTCATAGCATCTACCAGGAGCCGTTGTTGGCTGAATCATCGCCGTGCGAAGAGACATTCTCATTGAGCGTCTGTCGCGTACGGGTAACGGTTTGAGTCAGAGACTTTAAGTTGTCTTCTAAATGCTGCAGCACGGTATCGGCATACTCCTCAGCGTTGTAGCGGGTATCCTGCTGATACTGATCGGCTTTCTGGCGGATACTATCAGCCTGCTGCTGTGCAAGCCTGACGATCTCCTGATCCCCTGCCAGGATCGCCGCCTGCTGTCGGGCATCCGCGATGATCGCATCCGCCTGATTTTGGGCGTTCCTCAGGGTCTGGTCCCGCTCTTTCACGATGCGGCGGGCATCGGAAAACTCCTGCGGAAAGATACGCCGGATATCGTCGATAATCGCATAGATCTCTTCCGGATCTATCACTTTATTGCCACTTCCAAAGGAAGACTTAGCCTCGGTGACGGTCTGCTCAAGTTCATCGAGCAGATCCATGATTTCAGCACCTGGCTCCATTCAAAGCTCCTTTCGTGGTAAGCAAAAGGGCACCATGCCCCATCATGTTCACAATCTCTATCATACTAGCAAACCATGCCTGCTCTCCATGGTTTGTTCATGAACGTTTACCGCCGAAGTGCACCTCCAGAGCAGCAGCCACATTGGATGGTACCAGCTGACGCACATCTGCACCGAACGAGGCGATCTCGCGCACGATTGAAGAGGAAAGGTAGCTGTATTCGGGTGTGGACATGATGTAGATGGACTCGATGTCCGGAGCCAGCTTCGAGTTCAAGCTGGCCTGCTGCAGCTCGTATTCAAAGTCCGTCATCGCCCGCAGGCCCTTAACGACGCCTTCCGCACCGACCTGGTGACAGAAATCGACCAGAAGCCCGGTCAGCGGCAGGACATCCACATCCTTGGTGCGCTCATCAGAGGCCAGCGCATCTTGTGTGAGCTTGACACGCTCCTCGAGCGTAAACATTGTGCCCACTCCGCGCTTGTTACATGAGGCGGCCACGCCCACCGTGACGCGCGGGCAGATACGCACCGCGTGGCGGATCACATCGATGTGCCCGTAGGTGATCGGGTCAAAGGTCCCTGGCACCACGAGGTGTGTGATCGAATTCATGTCTTCTTGCATCTACGACTCCTCAAGACGCCACAGCTCAACCACGGTCGAGCCGTATCGTTTGGATTTCTCGCATTGAGCGTTTTCAAGCGGTAAGGGCGCGCCTTTTCCCGCCCGCTCGTACACTACAACGCAGCGCGGTGTAAGTACATAGTTTTTTCGAGCTGTATCTACAATCTGGGCAACCTGGGCAGCTTCCATTCTGTAGGGCGGATCCAGAAAGACTGCGTCAAAGGGTGCCCCGGCAGGGCTTTCAGTACCCATCAGCCGCCCCGTCGAACCTGCAAGCACCGTATAGTTTTCCTTGTCTGCCCGGACCTTATTCAGGTTACGCCTGATACGCCTGACCGCTTCGCGGTCCTGATCGATAAAGGTCACGTGCCGAGCTCCCCGGCTCAAGAGCTCTATCCCAACCGCACCGGAGCCCGCAAAGGCATCCAGCACTGAGCAGGAGGAAAGATCCAAGTTGAAGGCCGAGCTCACCATTGAGACGATCGACTCACGCACCCGACCGGTCGTCGGGCGTGTCACCGCCCTGCCTTCCGGAGCTTCAAGCGGCTGTCCCCGCCATTTCCCACCGATCACTCTCACACATGCTCAACCTCCTTGAAGTAGGCCCCAAAACGTGAGCGCATCTCAAAGCCCAGAAGCGCATGCAGAGGCTCACTCAACGCCTGGTCGTGCGCCGCGATCTCGCGGGCATCCACGTAGGCGTACTTGATCAGATCCTCGTCGTTTTCCAGATCCGCCACCTTCAAGGTGACCCCGCCAGACTGCCGATAACCCAGGAGATCTCCCTCATGCCTGAGTTTCAGGTCCATGTTCGCCAACTCATAACCGTCGGAAGTTTTCTCCAAGACGCTCAGGCGCTTGCGTGCCAGAGTTCCCTTCTTAGCGGCCGCTTCCAGGTAGACTTTTCCTGTGACTGAGCCTCGGCCGACCCGACCCCGCAGCTGGTGCAGGGTTGCCAGACCGAAGCGATCTGCATCGAGCACGAGCATCACCGTGGCATTGGGGACATCGACGCCGACTTCGATCACCGTGGTGGAGACGATCACGTCCAACTGCCTGGTGCGGAATTGCTCCATCACCTCATCCTTTTGCTGCGCGCTCATGCGGCCATAGAGAAGGCCGATGCGCATGTTCGGGAAGACCTCGGTCTTCAGACGCTGATAGGTCGGGATCGCAGCGTGGGGCTTCGTGACTTTGGACTTCACGTTCTCCGGCACCTCGTCGAGGGCATCCCCTTCGTCGCTCTCATCAACCAGCGGGCACACCACGTAGGCCTGCTGTCCTTTGGCCACCGCGGCGCGGATCGCCCCAAAGGCGATATCGGCATTCTCGGGGGTGATCACTTTCGTCTTGATACCTGCGCCTCTGACCGGGCGCTTGGTGATGCGGGAGACGGAGAGATCACCGTACACCGACAACGCTAAGGTTCTCGGTATCGGCGTTGCACTCATGGTCAGCATATCCACGCCCACGCCTTTTGAACGCAGCAGAACGCGCTGTCCCACGCCGAAGCGGTGCTGTTCGTCGACTATCTCAAGTGTCAGATGGTCAAACTCAAGATTCTCCGAGAGGATCGCAGCCGTACCGAAGACGACGGTGATTGCCCCCTCCGCGATACCCTGTGTGCTCTCCGCGCGCTCTGCCTGCGGGGTCGCTCCCGTGATCAGAACCCAGGAAATCTTCGCTTTGTCCAGAACAGGACCGAGCTTCTCCGCATACTGGTGGGCCAATACCGACGTCGGTGCCATGACCGCCGCCTGGGTACCGCTGTCCGCCACTGCACCGAGTGCGAGTGCGGCTACCGCGGTCTTGCCGGTGCCGACATCACCCAGCAAAAGCCGGTTCATCACCGTAGAAGAAGCCATATCAGTGAGGATTTCCTTACCAGCCTCCTCCTGCTCATCGGTGAGCTTGAAGGGCAAGGCTTTCCGTAAGGCTTTGAGTTTGAGTCCGTCGATTACATGCTGCGTCGGCCTGATGCCTTTAAGCTCCAGCGAGCGCCGCGTGAGCAGCGTCAGCTGCCACAGCAGCAGCTCGTCGTAGGCTAGACGACGCCGTGCTTGCTGCGCACTGTAGAGGCTCTCAGGGAAATGGACTTCGCGCAGGGCCCTGCCTTCGCTCATCAGTTTGTGTTTTGCGACATAGGAGGCGGGCATAAAGTCGACGACGTCTCCGTAGTCCATGATCGCTGAGCTGATGATGCGGCGCATCCAGGCGACTGTGACCCCCTCACCGACCGGGTAGACCGGCAGAATCTTTGTCGGCTGGGCAGCTGCCTCCTCGGCACCGAGGTTCTCAAAGAAGGGGCCATTCATCTGTTTGAAGCCATAGTTGAAGGTGACTTTCCCCTGCAGGAGAAGGGTGTCACCTTTCTTCAATTGGTCTTTGATCCAGGGTTGTCTGAAAAAGGAGACCCGCATCACGCCGGTCTCGTCAACCACGTAGACTTCGACAATCGTGAGGCGGGGACGCGGCTGCTTGAAGTTGATCCTGTCCACAGTCGCTCTGACCGTAGCGAGGTTCCCGATCTCCGTCTGCTCGATCGGAGTTAAGGTCGTAAGATCGAGATAGCGGGACGGCAGATGGAGCAGGATATCGCGCACCGTATAGATGCCCAGGTGTTCCAGGGCATCCCGGCGTGTACCCTTGGCATACCGGAGCCGACCTATACCATCGTCTTGTGCCAGACTACGCAGAATGCGGTCGGATGCGTAGGGTATACCAATGCGACTCGTCACACTATCACTGATTCAAATGAAGTTTTATTCGATCGAGAAGATCACCGGATAGAGCGGTTGCTCTCCACGGTGGGCGTCAAGCTCCAGATCCGGCTGAGCCTCAGCGATTGCGTCCTGCAGTTTCTGGAAGGTCTCGTCGTCCTCATCCTTGCCCGCAAGGATCGTGAGGGTGTCACCCTCTTCTTCGTCCTGCATGCGGTTGATAAGGTCAACGGTAACCTGCTGCACGGACTTGCCGACCACGACGATGTCACCGTTCTCGATGCCTATCATGTCGCCCTTGTGGATCGGGGTGCCGTCCTTCGTGGAGGAATCTCGGATCGCAGTAGTGACCTCGCCGTCACGGATATCGTCGAGGGCGGCGGTCATCGCCTGCACGTTGTCCTCTACAGAGGCCTCAGAATCGACTACGAACATCGCAGAGAAGGCCTGCAGTACGGTCTTGGTTGGCACGACGTAGACCTTTGCGGTATCACAAGCAGAGGCGGCAGCCTCTGCAGCCATGCGAATGTTACCGTTGTTCGGCAGCACGACGACGTTACGTGCGTTGACTTTCTCAATGGCAGCCAAGATATCTGCGGTAGAGGGGTTCATCGTCTGCCCACCGGAGACGACTACGTCGACGCCAAGGGACTTCAAGATGTCTTCCTCACCAGAACCTGCAGCGACGGCCACAAAGCCGAGCTCCCTCTTCTCTTCTGGAGCTTCCTTGGCCTGACTCTGTTTGTCTGCAACGATCTTCTGGGTCCGCTCCTGGGCCTCAATATCCATGTTGTGGACAAAGACGTTGTAGATCTGGCCTTCCTCAAGCATGTGCTTGAATACCTGGTCAGGATGGTTTGAGTGGACGTGGATCTTATAGTCAGGATTGGAGCCGACCAGAAGCTCACAGTCTCCCATGGAGGTCAAGAACTTCAGGTTTGCTTCCTCGTCGAAGTCAGGGCTGTCGGCCTTGAACAGGAACTCAATGCAGTAGCGGTACTGGGAGCCTGCCCAGTCATCGTTCACCACGAAGTCCATCTCGTCAGCGACGCGGGCCTTTGCCTGATCAGTGGCGCTGGCCTCTTCCTTCTTGCCAGTGCCGACTTCACCGTTAAAATCACGGACCTTACCGCCTTCACCCTTAAGGGCGTTCACAAAGCCCTCAATAAAAGTTGCCAGGCC
The DNA here is from genome assembly GCF_018128285.1 of Atopobium sp. oral taxon 416. Classification (NCBI taxonomy): domain Bacteria; kingdom Bacillati; phylum Actinomycetota; class Coriobacteriia; order Coriobacteriales; family Atopobiaceae; genus Atopobium; species Atopobium sp. oral taxon 416. Next base: position 1,387,498 of record NZ_CP072380.1, on the reverse strand, counting down.
AAAGGCACCGGAGTCGACAACGCCGTTCTCTTTCAGAACCGGCAGAAGCTCCGGGGTACGCGCAACGGACTCATAGGCTTCGGTCACGATTGCGTCAAGGGTGTCTCCCACGCTTGCACGTCTCAACTCACACTGATCTGCCTTTGCGGAGACATCTTTAAGCACCGTCAGAATTGTGCCTTCAACCGGCTTTCTGACCGCTTTGAAGGCAACCTTGACGCCGCGACGCAGTGCGCGTGCGATATCCGCAGTCGTGGCATTCTCACCCTTTGCATCGCACAGCCCCTCCGCGACACCATGTAGGATCTGTGAGGTGATAACGCCGGAGTTGCCACGTGCCCCCATCAGCGAGCCATGCGTGATCGCTTTAGTGATATCCCGCATGGAAGCGTCAGCGGGCAGCGCCTCAACTTCTTTTACGACGGTGTTGAGCGTCAGCGACATATTCGTTCCGGTGTCCCCATCGGGTACCGGAAAGACATTAAGCTTGTTGATCTCCTCTGCCTTGGCGGCTAACGCCTGGGCGGCGACAGGGAAGCATGTGCGTACAGCGGTGGAAATCATGGTTGAATCCCTTATATTCCTTCTCGATCAGATTTGTATGACAGACAAAGACCTCGTGGATGCTAGTGTATGCGCATACCGTCAATATGTACGTGCACATCCACATCGTCCAATTCGGCGATCTTCTTCAGCAGGAACTTGACCGAGCTGATCAGATTCTGGGAGACAGAGCCCATATTCACGCCCTGTTCGACGATTACGTGCAGATCGATTACGACACGGCCGTTTTTCGCTGAGACGCCGATGCCTTTTCTCAGCCTGTCAATCGAGAGAAGCTGAATGGCACCATTCTCTTTACTCGTCTGCGCCATCCCTACAACGCCGTAACACTCCAACGCAGCATAGCCAGCGAGGTCGGCTATACAGTCGTTCGAAACTCTTAAGCCTCCTGGTACAGACTTTGCCATCTTCACTCCCCTCACGCATTCGACAGGGAATGCGTAATCCGTAACGTATCTTTGTAAGTATATAACTTTTGCCTGAATTTCTTAAAGACCTATCGGTGCTTCACACTTGAAATGGGAGAACCGGATACCTCAGGCTCTGAGCGTATAGGATCTCCATCATTTCGGTGCTCTTGCGCAAGACGATAAGCACAGCGTCTATCGTGGGAGCGCTCAAGCCGGATAGTTCCGCAAAAGACAAATCCATTACGGGAAAGAAGCATGCGCATGCTTCTTATAGGTACCAATCAGGTATCAATCCGCACGCCTCGGCCCTCAGTCTGTGCACGCCTGCAGGACCATTGGAGCATAAACGATCCGACACCGCGTCGCGGGGTGAGCACTGCGAACTGATGGATCACGCAGTAGAGACCGGAATCCTTCTACTCTCCCTGATAGATCGTGGTATAGCTCTGGTCCGGACCTTGGGTCAATACCAAACAGCCTGCAAAGTGCTGCTCTGAGTCTTCACACATAGAGCACCCCTGCCTCTATGTCATGCTCAATCTGTACTCGGTCAGTATACCCATCCTTCCACTGATCAAGATTTCCCATCTCACACATATAGTGACGCGGATGAGCATAGATGTGGTCTATCTGATCCGCATCAACACTTGTCGCTTATCTTATATTCAGCACAATTGTGTGTCCCAACTATCGAAATAGGTGCCATGTGCAGCGCCCAAACACAGCTTTCAGTTTATGAGATGTCTGAAAACGTGCGCGTGCCTTTAGAAAAATCAGATAAATTCGCTATAATAGCTTAGCGTGTAAGAGAGTCGCCCTATGGCTGCCCTGCTCCGCAAAACGAGGGTTCTCTTCATAGATACACCAAGAATTCGTCTGTATGTGGGTATTTTTGTATACCTATGCTATAGTTGTACAGCTATACGAACTCAAGTGAGATACCCACTCATGGGAGGTTTCTAGAATGTCTAAAGTCTGTGAGATCTGTGGTAAACATGCTGTGGCCGGCCGTTCTGTCAGCCACTCACACCGTACCGTCAACCGCAAGTTTAAGCCCAATATTCAGCGTGTCACCGTTGTGGTAGACGGCAAGAAACGTAAGATGAACGTTTGTTCAACCTGCCTGAAGTCCGGCAAGGTTGCCCGTTCGTAACTACGCACTTTTACTGAATCGTCGGAAGGTCACCACCCCCAAGAGGTGGTGACCTTCTCACTATCTAAAGCAATTGTGTTGTGGTGACACTCACTGCTGCTTCATAGCCTCTGCCTTCTGCCTGAGCAGGATTGCTGCGACAAGTCCCTGCTCACAGACAATGGAAGCATCCTTGTTCTGTACCTGATTGGATACTCCCCGATCATCGAGTACCCCAAACTCGGAATGTGTGGGGCACCATAGCATCCCCTGTTCGGTTAAAACGGTCTTTGTGTCAAGCGAGATCGCCGAAAGAACATGGCCCGATGCGTCTAAAGGCAATACCCAACGCTCTCCAGGGCGCAGAAGCCTGCAGAGGAAATTGTCTTCCTGCAGATGCAGCGTGCACTGTTGCTCCGTAGTCGTTCGAGCCAGCTGTGCCAGAACCCCAAAGACCCCGAGCATGTGGTCTACCCGGCCGCCGCTCGCACAGGTAACGGTGAAGTTGGCCTGCCGGTTTTGCTCAGCGGCATGCTTCATACCCATTTTGAGCGCCAAACCCAGGTCGGTGTCGTCCTTGTACCACGAAACCTTCTCTACAGCCACATTGTTTTCATCCAACCAGACAAGCGTCTCCGCATTGAGTGAGTCCTCGTCCCCACACAGCAAATCCGGTACTCGATCGAGCTTGAAGAGCATATTCGCCCCTGAGTCTGCCGCAATCAGATAATCAGCGGTGCTGCAGAGCTTCTCGACGAACCGGGGGCTGCTCGGTTCCGGTGATCCGGCGACGATTACAACACGCATGAATACACTTCCTTCTATAGCAACTAAAGGATCATTGCCGACTATACTATCAACTTGAACACCTAAGGGGAAAAGTCCAGCTGAACCTGTCTGATAGTATGTGGATCACCACACGACAACAATCTATCTAAGGTAGCAGATGGACTGCCCACATTCTACCATTGAGGCGCATCAGAAGCTCTACATTTGAAGAGTGGGTCACACTACAGAGCTGCCTGGAAGGATGGCTTCGCTGAAAAGCATCTGCCTAAGAGCTCAGTTAGCCTGTATGCTCCATCAGCTACGTGGCAGGGTCGAGCTCTGCCACGGTTAAGGCAGTGCGCCAAAGAGCCAAACAAGGGCAGGGCATCTGTAAGGAAAGACGCAAGAGCTGTTGTCACAGAACAGAATCTTCTGAAGAGGCCTTAGCTCACACACTGTGTAGAGGGCTACCTCTTCGAAGGTGGCTGGCCACCTGAGGCGTGCTGCAACCGCTCAGGAGCTGCAGGGGAGTTTGTGTAGAAGGACACTTTATACCTACACTGACCAAAGCTTGCTGGGTATCCACAACTATAGCCTGCCTGAAAAGCTTAAAAGCTCAGGCCTGCCTGTCCGCCAGAACAAAGAAGAGCTCGCCACAAGCTTGAAAAGCGCCCCTAAAGACACAATGCGCACGTCTGAGGTTAGGCACAGGGAGTGATTTGGTCTTAAGCCACAAGACCAAAGGCGATAAGGCACACCTAACCTTGTCTGAGTGTTTGAGCCGTGAGTGTCTCATCCATCCCTGTCCTGGATACAACAGCTGCCAAGCACCATACAGGCTTTCAGAAAGCTACAGGGCCACTGCAGCAAGCACCGCTACGCTATCTTTCAAAACCATCACGGCTGACAGGGGCTCCTGAGTTTGTAGGCTCTTACAGCTAAAGGACATCTCAGAGATACTCATCTGCTGTGTCCACCTCCTACACTTCCTGTAACAAGGGAACTACTGAGCGGCACAACTGCGTAGCCTACAGGCTCATCCCTTAAGGGGACCACAGTGTCACCTGCTCTTTTCAAGACATCATGTCGAAGCCTGGTGTAGCTCGTTGCCAAGAGAGATGTTGGACTACCACATACCGGGTGAACTATTCCGAATCAGAGCTAGATTGCCTCTATCAGACAGCCTGATTAGGAGTGTTCAAGGTACTCCTGCAAGGTAGGAACTGAAGGATCATTGCAAAAGGTTACTAAACGGTATCCGAACTTTGAGCTTTTCGATATTGCGCGGGTGAAAGGCCCCATTTCTGGGTAGAGTACTTTCGGAATTAAGGTCAATAAAATCAATTCTGTACACATAGTATTCGGAGGCAAAACGATATGGCACGTTACGACTACAAGTGCGCCTCATGTGGCAACGTCTTTGAGGTGAAGCACCCGATGGGAGAAACTCCAGTCGTCAAATGCCCAAAATGTGGCCACACTGCCAATCAGGTATTTGAACCCTACGGTATCGAGCTGAAAGGCTCCGGTTTCTACAACACCGATATGAAAGACAAATGAAGAGTTGAAAAGGTGCAGCATGCCGCACCTTTTTTATGGCTCTTCGACATCTCTAGTGGGTAGCACAGGCCAGCTGTCTCTGGGCCGAGAAGTTGAGTTTCCCAGTCTGAGCAAGATCATCGTCTTGAAGTAGGACATGTTCCTGAAGCCCCTGGCAGCACTTTCTGCTGACTGGACGAGGGAGTTGAGCCCTTCGAGGAACGAATTGGTCAAACTCCTCTTCCACTAGTTCAAGATCCCCTCCCGCTCCTTCCTAAGGGTACCTGCTACCCTCTTCACCTTAGCCACGACAGAGTGCATCATCTACAAGCAGAGGCAATCTGGGGCTGCAGCAGCCGATTCCCTGTCGGTGCACGAGTACACGTCGCACATCGCCTCTGCCATCTGACAGGCACGCGCCTCTCCATACCCCTCACAGGGTCTGTCGTCTTTGTGAAAAGCTGCCACCACATGGACGCTGTCCAGGATCTGGGCGGCCTGGGGCATCGCTGCCGCTACGCCGAGCGAGTATGCCTTTGCTATGTCGCGTATGACCTCTAAGCCCTTCGTCTGGTCCCTGTGTGCTCCTTAAGCTCATCTCAAAGCCTTCACACTGCTCCCTTGTCCTTTGCCTTCCGTGATGGCGTGGGCACGCTGGCGGTCGAGGTCGGCCATGATGCTGATACAGCTTTGGTCGCACCTTTTGGCGGTGTCGCCTGTACCCACACGCACGACTCTGGAATAGTCTGCTGCATCCCTCACCTTCGATGTCGCCTTCCCAAGCAGTCTCCATATGCGCGTGGGCTGTCTCGTGCAGAGGTTATCGCTACAACGCTCATGTCGAAGAGCGCTATCACGTATCAGCTGGGCCTCAAACAGCGCCGTGATGCGTCTTTGGACGGATCTTTCAGGGTATCCTTGCGGCATGCACGCCGTCCTTGGGGCCCTCAATACTGCGCCGTGTACGGTCGTCTCGTATTGCCAGATGTCGAGATGCCACAAGGTCTTCTCGCGCGTCGTAGGTGCCGCAGCGCCTGTGGCAGGCAGGGCTCACCACTTACCTGTCCCTGACGTGTGCCACCCTCACAGGGAGGATTTCCTGCATTCATCTGCGCTCCTTAAACCAGACATCGAAGAGCTCCATTCGTCTCTAAGCCCCCTGGGACCTCTTAAAAAGCCTTGCCAGCATACCTACCTTGAACATCCATATCGCACCTTAGGACCACATCCGTCGCCAAAATCTTGGCTGTCCAGGTACTACGTGCTCAAGGGGATGCAGGAGTGCTACCCACCATAAGTAGCGAAGAGCCTTTTTTATGGTTCAGTCATAATTCCTGTTGATAGATAACCTCAGAGGTCATGAGAATTTCCTGCTGGCATCAATGATCTTCAGGAAGAAATATTCATCATCCGGATAGCCGTATCCTTTGCGTCTCAGTGTCTTGATCATCTGGTTGGTTCCTTCAACTTTGCCAGATGAGATATGAACTCGTGCATGAGAGATAATTCCTTTCATGTGGTTCTTAAGCAGCTTGGCAAACCACATGAAATGCTTGTTCTTGGTTGCTTTGCAGGTGCGTATGATCCGGCTACTATGAATCTTCATGCCTCTTTCGGTATTTGCTTTGTATGCTTTACTAAGCTGTTCTTCTACCAGATCCATGGTGAAGAACAGCTTGTTTTCATCCAACAGCTTCTTGTATTCTTCTTCAATTCCTGCTTTTTTGCTTCACCTTTGGCTTTTTGAACAGATCGCTTCCTTTGGCAATGATTTTGCCCGCTTTGGCAGCTTTCTGTTTCTGCTTGCTGGTCTCAGTATTTGTCATCAGGACATATTTGGAGCCTTTGAGAGCTTTGGCAGCTTCTGTATTGCCTTCTTCTATCAGGCATCTCTGTTCCTCTTTACGGACCTTTTGATACCACCTTGTCATTGAAGTTTTTGATCAGATGGAAATGGTCATAGACAATATCTAGCCACCCACAGCGTTTCTTGAAAGCTTCTTCAAAGTCACTGTTCATATCACAGGCCACAGCCTTGACGTTTTTCATCCAGTCGATGCCGATCCAGTCAATAAAGTCATATACAGTCTGTTTCTTCTTGCCACAGGCAAGCCACAGCACATCTCCGCTCTTCATGTCCATGATCAACGTAAGCGCATCTATGGCCTTTATGAAGAAGGAATTCATCAATGCCAAGATACTTTGAGTATTCTGTAGGCTTCTTCAGTTGCTTACCTTTACCGTTAACGGTATACAGTTCCCAAAGACGCTTCTTATCGATTCCCTTGACGCTATTCTTGCTTAAAACCGACAATGATGGATATTTCCTTCACTGTCAGTTAAAAGTAAAGCAGATCGCATGTATAGTTCTCAAGAGCAGCTCTAATCAGATGTCCCTGAGCCTTGAAATCTACAGGTTCTGTATAAGTGCTAGCCGCACAGTTCTTATTCTGGCAGAGTGCTCGCTGCTTGGATACAACGATGTGAGTATAGATACCTCCCATAGCAATGTGTTTCAAGTCAACCTCGACTGTGCCGTTATACACCGTCTCCTGGCCACACAAGCTGCACTAGATCGGCTGTCCGTTCAGACGATTCAGCTTTCCCTTAAAGAAGTATTCAGTGACTTTGCGCTTGGCAGGTCTAGATGATGTGCCCACAGAGATCTCTTTAACGGCCGTTTGCGTCATACCAACCTGGGTAAAGGAGGGCAGACCTGATGAGAATGTTAAGATGCCACTCAGGAGCTGTATATCAGAAATTGAATCAGTCAGATCATAGGTATCAGCACGAAGATCTTCTGATCTTGTATCAAGCAATTCTCCCTGAATAAGCGGCTGTGTGTTAACATTGATATGGATCTCCTATTTTGTATGTTTGCTCACACACAACTATACGAGATCCATTTTTATATTCGTACTATATCTCCGTCCCACATGGCGTCATATCAACAGGTTTTGGGATTGAGCCTTTTTTATTAGTTCTAACAGTAAACAATTCTGTTGATAGAGCCACACGTCATGGAAAGCCCTCAAGCACAAGAATCTATCATGCGCTCAAGGACCATATTGCTCCTGGATCAGTGTTAGTTCATGATGGTGAAAATGCCCATAATCTTCTCATTGAGAAGCTCCATCTTCATAGCGAATCATACATTGCTAATGAGAAGGATAAGAACTATCTGGAGAATATGGCACTGATCAATAACATGTGTTCCTGGCTTAAGAGATACATCTATCGTTTCATCGGCATGAGAATGGACAACCTGCAGTCATATCTAAATTGGCTCGTGTATCTTTTCAGGGGGCAGATTGTCAAGCTGAGTGCACCATCTCCCTAAAGACCTCGTTGGCTGTCCTATATTTCAGGACCTTCCTCGTCCTGTCGCAGATCAGCTCCACCGCATACCGGACCTCCTCGTTTGTGACCTTGCTGAAGTCTGTGCTCTTAGGGGAAGAACTTGCGCAGGAGCCCGTTGGTGTTCTTAACTGTTAGCTTCTGCCATAGATGGTGAGGGTCGCAGAAGTAGAACTGTACACCTCCCAAGGCCTTTGTGAACCCTGCATGCCCTGCGAACTGCTTGCCCCTATCCGGAAGTGAGCGTCTTAAGGGGACGTCCCTGCAAAAGCCCGAAGGCGGCCTTAGAGACGCTTCCGCTGTCGTGATGGCATCTTCTCGCGGCAAGCAGCCTCACTGCCCTGTCGGCAAGCACGAGCAGGCACACGGGTCCGCTGCCACGAGCGTGTCGTCTGCCCCCTCTCCGAGGCGAGACCTCGCATCGGCCTCTTGGGCCTTTCCTTTACGGTGTGTAAGATCTCGATCTTGCCCCTGATCTTAGGCCCCTTCCTGCGCAGGTGGCGCCGCATCTTGCCTTGCGGGCCGGATCCCGACAGGTCGAGGGCGGCTATGGACCTGCCGGTAAGAATAGTCGGCAGGCTCAACGGTGCACCTGCCGCCACCCTCGAGCCTGAGATGTCGTCTATCTCCTCCAGGGACCAGTGTCTGTCCATGATGAGTAAGCGCACCTTCTGCGTAAGCGCAGGGTCTGAAAGCCGCCTTTTCGCCCTGCATTTCCTGTGGCGCTCATCCGCCCTCCTTTTGGGCAGTACATGCCCTAAAGCGTCCGTAGCGGCCGTTCCTCTTGAGCTTGTGGCAGATGCTGGAGCTGTCCCTGCCGATCTCTGCCGCGATATAGGCAATTGACCTTCCCTTGTGCCACACAGCTTGGCTATGCAGTCCCTCTCCTGTAGGCTTGAGATGCTTGTAGTGGCACATTCCTTCTAGCTTGCGACGTTGACGAGACAACCAACATCGTAGCCTTCCGGAGTGTGCCACACCTGCATCCAGCGGGTCATCCTGTTGCACTTAGAATGCTAATCCGCCGGGTGAAAGGAAATGTAGATAGATGGCCTAAGATGAACCGGATTTTGCGACATTTAGTGCTGAGTGACATTCAATACAAGCGAGAAGCTCAGCATTAATCGATTTCAGCATCAACAGAATTGTTGACTGTTAGATTGATTATTAGTTCTGCACGTTCCTCAGGCGTATGCAGAAATGCCCGTCGGGACCATTGAACGACGGCAAGCAGGCAAAGCAACCTTCCGGTGTGACCCATTTATTCAGCTCTTGCTTCCCTGCCTCATCGAGCAGTACCACGCCCGGCGCCTTCAGCACTGACTCGACTTCAAAGTGCTTTCCCACATCGCTTGCAAGGAACTCTTTGACAATCGCTTCGTCTTCTTCCTTGAATACCGAGCACGTGGCGTAACACAGGAGCCCACCGCACTTGACACGTGTAGCAGCCACATTCAATAAAGCAATCTGTAACTGTGGCAGAGAATCTGTCTGTTTGCGATCAAGCGACTTAGGATCAAGCCCCCACACGATTTCAGGGTGTCTGCGCAAAGTTCCGGTTCCTGAGCAAGGGGCATCCACGAACACTTCGTCGAACTTCCCCTGCAGCTCTTTAGGGCAGTCTTCTGTATCTACAAGCTTCAGTCCATCGACGGCAAAGCTCTTCGTCTGCCCCTCCCAGCCGTACTTTAAGCGCTCTCGGGAAACCTTGACTTTGAATGCTTCGGAATCAATTCCGATGAATGGGATATCTGATTCTGATGCCAGGGATTGGTTCGTCTGTAGCATCAGCCGATCATTGAGGAAGAGCTCCGTCTTGGTGCCTCTCCCCTGTCCGACTTCGAGAAAGGATACTCCGGACTGAGGGGCGCAGAGGAGCGCTACACACTGTGCTGAGGCGTCGCATGGGATGATCTCTCCTGTCTGCACTAAACCGCTTGTAGAGAGTCTCTGAGGGCGCCCAAGAGCATAGCAGTTGGGTAGTTCGCACACGTGAGGCATCAGCTTAGCTTGAGAAAGAAGATTTTCTGTCTCCTGTACTGTATGGAGCCCCAGATTGCCTGCCACAAAGACCGGCGCAGGTTCCATCTGTGCCTGCATAAAGTTCCTCACAGCCTGATCTCCATGAGCACTTCTGATACGCGCGACAAGCCAGGTGGGGCAACCGATCGCCCAACCGAGCTCTTGATCGCTCAGGGTACTCTGCGTGTTCAGGAGCTTCTCTTGGAGCTCTTTATGCTGTGGCCTATCGATCTGGGTAACCTTGTACAACACAGCATTAGCCAGCCCCCGTGCACGGGGGCTCACACTGCCCACCAGCTCGACGCCCTGACTCACCGCAACCGGCACCGGAGTATCGAGAAACAACAGTTCATAGGTTGCGAGTTCAAGCGCATCGCCCACCTTAGGCTCTATATGGGATTTGGATCTGAGATGGGACTTCAGGACCCGCTGCAGTTCCCCTTTGGTAGCGACAACGCCGAGTGCAAGCCGTGTAGCAAGCGCTCTATCCCGTGCAGACAGTGCCGCAAAGGCCTTGGAAGACCGCAACAGATCGCGCATATGTGCGGACCTGAGCCGTTGCTCACGGATTGCCTCAAGTGCGGCCCTACGTGCCGGTGCTATCGCAGAGGATCTCTTCTTACCGCTCACGAAAGACTTGCCCATTCAGTCGGAAGCTGATGCTGCCCCTGCAGCCAAACCTTCGTCTCCAGTTCCTTTTTTCCATCGCTCTTCAGGTTCAAGACTTCAAGGCTGGTTTCATTCCTACAGCCGAGATAGAGTTGGTCGTCTTCCACACGCACCGTGCCTGCAGCAATCGTTTTGTCAGAGACATGAACTTTCGTGATACGGGTACCTTTTCCGGCAAGCAACATCCGGGCGGGAGCCGCATCGCTGGAAGCCTGCACCTTCCGTGCATTGGTTATTGCATTGTCCTTAGGGTTGAGGTGCATCTCCTGCTTCTTGATCTTCGTGGCAAGCGTCACCTTTGAGGCATCCTGCTCAGTCCAGGTCGCCTTCCCCTCGTCGAGATCGTTGATTGCGCTGACTAACTCACAGGCACCGAGGCATGCCAACTCCTGGGTGAGCACCGCGTCGGATTTCTCTCCGATCACCGTGGACACCTGCCTGCAGTAGGCTCCGGCATCCAGGTCATGAGCGATGCGCATGATGGAGACGCCCGCACGTTCATCCCCCGCGAGGATGGCCCGCTGAATCGGGGCAGCCCCACGCCAGCGCGGCAACAGGGAGGCATGCACGTTGAGGCAACCCAACCGTGCGATCGGGAAGATTGCGTCCGGCAGGATCGCGCCGAACGCTGCGACGCAGATCACATCTGGTTTCGCACCTTTGAACTGATCCAGTACCTGCGGCGTAATCCTTCTGGTCTCGAGCACCGGAATGTTCTCTTTGAGGGCCTCTGCTTTAACCGGTGAGGGCTCCAGCTTCTTGCCGCGGGAACGCACCGTGTCCGGTCTGGTTAATGTCAGCACTACATCGAAAGCATGGCTGAGCGCCACTAGTGAGGGAACCGCGAAATCTGGGGTTCCCATAAAGACAACACGCATCTATTCCCCAATCTCTCCCGGACGGGCGCCGTTTGCCAGAGCGATCTGGTACTCCTGTAGCGCCTTAATCTTGTTGGCAGGGGTCAGATGGTCGAGCATCGTAATCCCGTGCAGATGATCGATCTCATGCTGCAGGCATACCGCCATGAGATCCTCCGTAGCCTCATACTGCATCAGGTTCCCCTTGAGGTCGTAGGCATGTACGATCACGTGGCTCGGCCGCTCCACATCGACCGTGATGCCTGGGAAAGAGAGGCAGCCTTCTCCGGTGGTGCGCACCGGGCCGTCCGCAGTGATAACCTTCGGGTTGATCAACACGTAGGGCTTGTTCTGCTCGAGCGTGACGTCGATAACGACAATCTGCTTCATTACGCCAACCTGTGGGCCTGCCAGGCCACAGCCGTCCGCCGCATACATATCGTCCAGCATGCGCTTGGCAACTTTTTTTGTCTCCCTGCCGATGTTAGCGACATCGATCAGGCTGCACTCCTGCTGCAGGCGCTCATCGGGAGATACGACAATATCGTTCAAGAGTTTTTCCTTGCAGGGCATAGAACCTCTCATTCATAGATCCTTCAGGGGTATCCTCTATATCGTACCCAAACCGCTACATCAGGTCATAGGCGTCCACATCGATCGCCACGTTAACCCCACGGGGTTTCTTCAGGTCGTTCACAATCGGGGCGATCAATTGTCCCACCTCCGCATCGAGCGGGGATTTGACAATGATATGCATGCGGTAGCGGTCCTGGATCTTTGACTTCACACAGCCCGCGGGTCCCAGGACATACCATCCGGATCGGCCAGAGAGTTTCTTTCTGACTTCTGAGGCAATCGCGTTGATCACCTGCGTGATCTGATTCTTATACTTCCCCCACACAAGGACGTTGGTGAGACGAGTATAGGGCGGATAGTTGGCCTCTCTGCGCTCCTCGAGCTCTGAGGCGACATAGGACCTGCGGTCGTGGGTCTTGACCGCCTGGATCGCCGGATCCGTGGCCCAGTAGGTTTGGATAATGACTTGACCGGCTTCCTCTCCACGGCCTGCCCGGCCCGCCACCTGTTCCAGCAGATCGTAGGTCCGCTCAGAGGCCCGGAAATCCGGCAGCTTCAGTGTCGTGTCCGCATTGATTACACCGACGAGCGTCACTTCCGGGAAGTCGAGCCCCTTTGCAATCATCTGGGTACCGATCAGCACTGCGGTAGGGGCTGCATCGAATTCCTCCAGGAGCCGCCGGTGGTCTCCCTTGCCTTTGGTAGTATCCGCATCCATGCGGATGATCAAGGTATCAGGCAGCAGGTTCTTGAGCTCATCCTCCACCCGTTGGGTTCCTACACCGAACTGCGCCAGATACCTGCTCCCACAGTTGGGACATCGCGTCGTAGGATCCGGATAGGCCCTGATAGGCCAGCTTCTTCCACAGCTGTGGCACACAAGTGAATGGGTGCGCTCATGATAGGTCAGCGCAGTATTGCAGTGTGGGCACTGTGGGACGCAGCCGCACTCCCGACACATCAGGAAGTTCGCAAAGCCGCGGCGGTTCAACAGCAGCACTGCCTTGTGGTGGTGCTCCACCGTTGAGAGCAGCGCATCCTGCAGACGCTTCGAAAAGATTGAGCGATGGCCACTGGTGAATTCCTGGCGCATATCGACAATATGAACCTCGGGCAAGGTAGCCCTGCCCGGACGCTCGGGCATCGGAACACGCGTCCAGCGGACGCCATTGAACGTACCTTGCTCACAGCGGGTGAGGCTCTCCAGCGAAGGCGTCGCCGAACCTAAGACAAGTGCGGCATGGTTGAGCTTGACCAACTGCGCCGCCACCTCACGCGCGTGGTAGCGAGGCGCTGAATCCTGTTTGTAGGAAGTCTCATGCTCCTCGTCGATGATTACAAGCCCGAGGTTGTGAACCGGAGCAAAGAGCGCAGAGCGGGCGCCCACGACGACCCGAGCCTTCCCCTGTCTCACGAGGTCCCACTGGTCGAAGCGCTCACCGACCGAGAGGCGCGAATGCAACAGTGCCACCTGCTCCCCAAAACGGGAGCGGAACCGCCCCACCGTCTGCGCGGTCAGCGCGATCTCCGGGACGAGTACAATCGCCCCTTTGCCTTCCCTGAGGGCCTGTTCGATCGCCTCAAGATATACCTCAGTCTTGCCGGAGCTGGTGACTCCGTCGAGCAGCACGACATCTCCCTGGGCTGCAGCGCAAGCTTCCTGAATCGCCTTCAGTGCCTGCTGCTGTCCCTGAGTCAAATGCTCAGGTCTAACCGAGCGTGCAGAGCTTAAGGTCGTGGTCTCGAGGCTTCTGAACTCACGCCGGTTCCAAACCCGTACCACCCCATATTTTTCCAAGGTCTTCACGGCCTGTGAAGCCCCCGGCAGAAGAGCATTGAGCTCCACGAGGCGCACCGCGCCGTCAGAGAGTGCCCACAGCACCCCACGCTGCTTGGAAGCCTGCGGACGGGGCTTGAAAGAGACAGCCTGATCGGTGAGCCCGACCCAACGGACATCGAGCGGCCCCGCAGAGCGCTGGACCAACTCCCACGAACCATCCTCCACCTTCTTCACTTTTACGGTCTGCCCCGGAGCCAAAAAGAGGCGAACCGCCTCACACACCGGACAGGCATACTTTTCCGCAATCCAGAACGCTAATTGAGCGGACCTTTCATCGAAGGCGGAGGGCGCCAAGATTGCGTCGATCGATTTGATCTTGTTGAGGGCAAGCCCCTCAGGAGGTTCTCTGTGTACGTCCATCACATAGCCCACGGCACGCCGCCTTGAGAACGGTACGAGAACTGTCATGCCAATCAGATAGCGCGCAGGATCCTGCCGCACCTTCTCGGTCGTGAGCAGCCGATCCTCCACTGCATAGTCAAAGGGGGCTAAGAGCGCACGGGTGGGGATATCGACGACGACACTCACAAAGATCATATACGCTCCCCTCTCAACACAATCAAAGCCAGTGAGGACATCGTATCCCCACTGGCTTTATTACAGTACCACTCTATTCGAGCAAACAGGCTTACTGAAGCTCAGCGACAGCCTTCTTGAGCTCATCGACTCTGTCAGTGTTCTCCCAGGTGAAGTCCGGATCCTTACGACCGAAGTGGCCATAGGCCGCGGTCTTCTGGTAGATCGGGCGGCGCAGCTTGAGGTCGCGGATGATCGCACCCGGACGCAGGTCGAAGACCTTCTCGACGGCCTTCTCGATGATATCGTCGTCCACCTCAGCGGTACCGAAGGTGTCAGCCATGATGGACAGCGGCTGCGGAATGCCGATTGCGTAGGCAAGCTCGATCTCGCAGCGGTGTGCCAAGCCGGCAGCCACGACGTTCTTAGCGACCCAACGTGCTGCATAGGCAGCGGAGCGATCAACCTTGGTAGGATCCTTGCCGGAGAAGCAGCCACCGCCGTGACGGCCCATGCCGCCGTAGGTGTCGACGATGATCTTGCGGCCGGTCAGGCCGGTATCGCCCATAGGTCCGCCGACAACAAAGCGGCCGGTCGGGTTCACGTAGATGGTAGCGTCATCCCACTTGATGCCAACCTCGTCCAAGACCGGACGGATCACGTGCTCGATCATATCCTCACGCACCTGTGAGAGCGCGACATCTGCCGCATGCTGCGTGGAGACGACGATTGCGGTTACCTCAACCGGCTTGTCATCCTCGTAGCGGACGGTGACCTGGGTCTTGCCATCCGGACGTAGGTATGTGAGGGAGCCGCTCTTTCTCATGAAGGCCAGGCGCTCTGCCAGACGATGTGCCAAGTAGATCGGCATTGGCATCAGCACGTCAGTCTCGTCGGAAGCGTAGCCGAACATCATGCCCTGATCGCCGGCGCCAATCTTGTCGATCTCGTCCTCATTGGCGCGAGCAAAAGTACCATCAACGCCCTGGGCGATATCCGGGGACTGGGAGTGGATCAGGTTCATCACACCGCAGGTCTCAGCGTCGAAGCCGTACTTGGCGCGGGTGTAGCCGATCTTGGCTACCGTGTCACGGACGATCTGCTGTACGTCGACGTAGGCCTCGGTTCTGACTTCGCCCATAACGACAATGGTACCGGTCGTGGTGAAGGTCTCAATAGCGCAGCGGACGTTGTTCACGTCAGCCCTGTGGCCCTGAGCATCCACATAGCCCTGCTTCTGCAGCTCAGCCTCTTTTGCGAAAATCGCGTCGACGATTGCATCCGAGATCTGGTCGCACATCTTGTCAGGATGGCCCTCAGTCACGGACTCAGAGGTGAATAGGTAATTCTTGTGCGACATTACACTCCTCGCTTTCCCTCGATCCTATGTTCGGAGCTTCATGAAAAAAGCCCCCTTCTTTCCAGGGGACTTTATGAGCGACACACATATTGTCCCCGTCTTCCAGGCTCTAAGCCTGCCGAGAATTGGCACCCTTCCTCTACGCGTATGAGGCGGGTTGCCGGAGCGTCATCGGGCTCGGTCCCTCGGCTCTTAAGCACTGCACCTTTGCATGCGGTGCCTCTCGACGAGCGATTTGTGCGGTAATACATTACACCACCGCGCAGACACTTTTTTAAATGTAGTTCAAAAAAATAAGCTGTGAAGGCTTTTACTCAGTCTTCACAGCATCACGACAATAGAGGGCTTCCCCACGACAGAATCAGGAATTCTGTTGGAGTTCCCTGTCGACATCCACATCTTTCAGGGAGACCCCTTGCAAGATGATGTGCATCAGCTGTCGGGAGAATTCCTCACGGTCCATCTTGCCGCGGTCGTTCAAGTATGACATAGCGGCGAACATGAAGACGCCGATCACGGAGTTGGCGATGAGCGATGAGTCGAGGCTCTTCTCGATCACACCCTGATCCTTGCCTTGCTCGATCAGGTAGTTCGTGAAGAAGATCATCTGGCTGTAGCGGGAGTCGACATCGTCAATCATCTGATAGCCCTTGTGGAAGAACTCAGAGAGCAGCGCCGAGAACCCGGTCGTATTCTTGGTTAGGGCATCGGAGAAGGCGTCACAGAGCTCTTTTAAGGCTTTGATCGTTGTATCATTGTGGACCACGGCCTCCTCGAGACAGTTAATTATATCATCGCCGATCGAATCATCGATTACGCTCACGATCTGAGAGCGGTCCTTGAAGTAGTAGTAGAGGGCGCCCTTTGACATGTTGCAGCGCTCCGCCACCTCGCTCATCTGGAAATCGATGCTGCCGCGCTCGTAGATGATCTCACGAGCTGCCTCAATGATCCGCTGCCGGGTCCGGGTACTTTTGCGCGTTTTCATGCGGGAGCCGGCCGTATTTGACTCTTTTCTCTGTTTTATTCTGGCCTGCAATGCGTTGTGCATCTCCATCATCACGCCGACGGCCACGTCTCCGGTCGCACTGTGCGCCAATTCTGCCATATGTGAAAGACCCCTTAAAGATATATGGTGCCAGGAGGCACCAGCTGTGTTTTCCACTATAGCATGCTGAACTATAATTTTGACTGAAAATATCGAAATTTACATCTATGCAGTTGTTTGCATATTTAACCGGCATTTATCTTTTGAACCGAAGTCAATTTTCCCAAATATTGTAAGTAACTTACATACATATCTGCAGGTCAGTCCATGCTCTGTAGGCCGGGAAAACTGCTCAGGGCACGCATGATCTCAGGCCTTCTTATGTGAACAAACTGTAGCTACCGATTGGGCAGTGCCTCCGCGTTTATCTATACTGGCACAATGAATTCATTGTCCACACTGATGCACAGATCCTGTGTGCATCACCCTTGTAAGAAAGGCAGCCTCGTTCGTGAGTGATGACAAGCGTTTGGTACGCGTCCGCTTTGCCCCGTCCCCAACGGGAAAACTCCATGTGGGCGGCGCCCGTACCGCGATTTTCAACTGGGCTTTTGCCCGTGCCAACCACGGCACCTTCATCCTGAGAATCGACGACACTGACCCCACTCGCTCCACTGAAGAGAATACGCGGGTCATTCTGCGCGCGATGAGGTGGCTCGGGCTCGACTGGGACGAGGGACCCGAGGTCGGCGGCGACTTTGGCCCCTACAAGCAGACCGACCGGCTCGAGATCTATAAGAAGGCCGCCCATCAGCTTGTAAAAGAGGGCAAAGCCTACTACTGCTTCTGCTCTCCTGAGAAATTGGCAGCTGATAAAAAAGCTGCCCAGGAGCGCCACGACCCCTTCCAGGGCTATCCCAGAACCTGCCGGAACATTCCGCCTGAGGTTGCCCAGGCGCGCGTCGATAACGGAGAGTCACACACGATCCGCATCAAGGTACCGCTGGACCGCGGGGACGTTGTGGCCCACGACGTAATCCACGGCGACGTGGTCTTCAAGGCCAATGAGCTCGACGACTTTATCATCTTTCGCTCTGACGGGACCCCAACCTACAACTTCGCTACGGTGGTGGACGACTCGATGATGGGGATCACCCATGTGATCCGCGGCGACGACCACCTCTCCAATACCCCCAGACAGATGATGGTGTACGAGGCGCTCGACAGGCCGGTGCCCACCTTTGCGCACATCTCGATGATCTTAGGCCCGGACGGCAAGAAGCTCTCCAAGCGCCACGGCGCTACCTCGGTAGAGGAGTACCGCGATGCGGGCTACCTCTCCGACGCCTTCGTGAACTACCTGGCACTGCTCGGTTGGTCCCCGGACGGCTCGACCACGATCGTGCCACGCAAGACCTTAGCCTCAGAGTTCTCGCTTGACCACGTGAGCAAGAATCCTGCCACGTTCGATATCAAGAAGCTCAACTCGATCAACCAGACCTATATTATGGCAATGAGCGATAGTGAATTCGCCGACAAGATCCTGATTCCGGAGCTCAGGAGCGCCAAGCTCGAGCCTGAGAATTCCACCCTGCACGAGCACACGTGGTATGAGATCTTAGCGAGCGTCCTTAAGCCCCGCACTGTCGTGATGCCCGATGTAATCGACAAGAGCCGCTTCCTCTATGTCGGCAACGTTATTGAGTTGGACGAAAAGTCCGTCAAGAGAAACATCGTGAAGCCCAACACCAAGTCCTATCTGACCGCCGCAAAGCGGGCGCTCGAGAGCGTAAGCGAGGAGAACTGGCACGCAGAGCAGATCAACGCTGCATTGGCGCCGCTCCCTGACCAACTCGACACCTCCAAGCGCAAGTTCTACGGAGCACTTCGTGTCGCGGTCTGCGGCAACCAGGTCTCCCCTCCGATGGGTGAGTCCCTGGAGCTGCTCGGCAAGCCCTGTGCCCTTGCCCGCATCGACAATGCGATGCCGCTTGCCCAATAAGCAACGACTACAGCATTGTTTTAAAGCCTGGTATACCTCGGTGTACCGGGCTTTTTCATAGCGATCTTATGTTGGCCGAACAATCCTAGACAAGGCACACACTGTCCCATAGGCTTGGAAGGAATTCAACACACATGAAAGGACACTGAGTTATGCACACCTCTGCATTTGAGATCGTCGGCCCCACTATGGTCGGCCCCTCCTCTTCCCATACCGCAGGGGCGGTGCGTATCGCCCTAACCGCCCGCTCACTGGCAGGTGCTCCCTTACTTACAGTCAGTCGATATCATCCTCTACAACTCCTTCGCCAGAACGCATCTCGGGCACGGCACCGTAAGAGCGCTCATTGCAGGGCTGTTGGGTCTTGCACCGGACGATACCCGGGTGAAGGATTCGCTGGACTTGGCGATACGAGCAGGCCTCACCTTTAAGATCCACGAAGGACGAGACGGGGCCAAACCCCACCCCAACACGGTGTCCCTCGCGATGCATACTACTACCGGCAGGAACCTGGAAGTGTGCGGCGAATCCCTAGGCGGGGGCCGCATCTCGATCTCTGAAATCAATGGGGTCGTCGTGAAGATCACCGGGGACTACCCGACCCTCTTCGTGGCGCACACCGATACCCCAGGCGTACTCTCTGCTTTGACGGCAATCTTGGCAAAGGAGCACCTCAACATCGCGACAATGCGCACCTTCAGAAAGCAGCCCGGAGGTGAGGCGTATACCATCTTTGAGACCGATGAACCGGCTTCGCAGGAGGTGGTGGCTGCCTGTGAAGAGGTGCTTCATGTACAGTTCGCAAGCCTCGTCAATATTCCTGGCGCAATGCCCCTCAAGCTTAGGGTCAACCTCAAATATGACTTTGCAAGCGCCGATCGGCTTATGGAGCTTTGCCGCAACAAACAGATGAGCATCGCCGGAATGATGCGGCTGCGGGAACAGAAGCTGCGCTCTAGCAAGAAAATCCCCGATCAGCTGATGAAGAACATCATCGATACGATGCGCGCCGAAACCCATGAGGCCCTTGAGCAGCCTGAGCATTCCCTGGGAGGCTTTCTCTACGGGGAAGCCAAGCGCGTCGCGGAAACCCCTACGCCGTTCATCAGCGCGACACAGAGGCGCTCGATGGCATACGCATGGCAACGATTGAACGCTCTGCCTCGATGGGCGTGATTGTTGCGGCTCCGACTGCGGGTGCCGCCGGGGTCGTCCCCGGCGTCCTGCTTGCGGCTCAGGAGACGCTTGAAGTTGATGACGGAGCACTTGCCCGTGCGCTCTGGTGTGCCGCTGCTATCGGCCTTCTGATCGCTCAGAATGCCTCGATCGCAGGTGCCGAAGGAGGCTGTCAGGCTGAGGTGGGTACCGCTGCCGCAATGGCAGCTGCGGGACTCATTGAGCTCCAAGGTGGAACCCCTCAGCAAGCTTTGAACGCCGCCTCGATCGCGATCACGAATTTGGAGGGGTTAGTCTGTGACCCCGTGATGGGCCTAGTGGAATATCCCTGCCAGCAGCGTAATGCCGCCGGCATCGCAATCGCCTTCAATGCCGCGCAGCTCGCTCAGGCAAACGTGTGTGGCCCTATCCCCTTCGACGAGGTAGTCGACGCAATGCGTGAGACAGGACAATCCTTACCGGAATCCCTGAGGGAAACCGCCCGGGGTGGCCTCGCCGCCACCCCCACCGCCTGTCAGCTCTGCCACAAATACAGACTGCATTTCTAGGGAAACGATGATTAATGCCCCATAACGTGTTAGAGGGGACCGACCACACGACTTTTCTAGGCCGGTATGCGGGGAAGGCAGGGAAGAATGCTCATCCAGCACGTGCAAGAGCCGCTATCCTGGCATTTGTCCTGCCCCATGCACCGCAATAAGGCTCCAAGACAGATCAAGCGACGCTGGGAGCCGGGAGGTGCAGCCTGCCGGCAAAAGATGCACATGGGTAAGGTTTGTACGGGCGAGGCAGACTTGAGTGTGCAGGCATCTTCTCTATCCTCCTGTAGCGCTTCCTTAAGGGGTCGAAGCGCCGCTTCACGATAAGGAAGGGTGCTTCTGCCTTTGAGCGGCCGGATGCCTTCCTGGACTCGATACCCTTCTTGGACAAGAGTGCACAGGCAAGGCCCTCTCTAGTCGAAGGCTTCCTTGCAACACTTTAGCGCATAGATGAGAGGTGTGGGTCTGCTGTGACCTTAAGGGCGCTTCGCTATACCTCTATAGCCTAAAGTCTGCGCAGCAGAACCTGTCATCTTCCCTTAACGAGTGCATGTGCCACAGGATATGTCGGATACATTCTAAGCGGTCGTCTCTACAGCATGCACAAGGCCGCTGCCAGCGTCTACGCCAATATGTGCCTTGTATCCGATACGCCAGGCTCCCCTTTTCTTGGACTGGTGCGCTTTAAGGGTTACGTGTGTGGTCCTTGTTCTTCGTGGAGCTTTAGGGCCCAGGTGAAGGTCACATCCACCATGGAGCCACCCCGCGCCGTGATCCCTGCCGCTTTAAGGCTATGGCGCATCTTCGCAAGTGTCGTCGCATCTGGCACCTGCGCCTGCATGAGGTCTACGTGCACAGAAGCGCTGCCAGGAGTGGCAATCCAGGATAGCATCTTTAAGTTCCCTCGTCTTAAGAGAGCAAACATAGCCTGCAGCAGATACATCCTAAAGCATCGTCTTTGCAGCGCGCACATGCCTGACAAGAGCCTGTCTATGGTAGCTGGTATCTACCAGTGCAATCCAGCTATCCCACACAACGATCGCATCCATCCGCTCCAGGTGTGCCTCTCGTCTGGTCTTTCTCCTTAGACCTTAGGATTTAAGGTCTTAACAGCTCATCTGGCTGCTCATATCTTCCTTTTGGATATGCAGGAATACGTGGATGTAGCTATACCATATCCAGAAGACAGATAGGTATCTATGTGGGTATGGGCACTGTGTGGTTCAAGACATTTTAAGCCGATGGCATACAGCGTGTGGCCCCAGCGATCTCATCGAGCCGAATTAATCATCGTTTCCCTAGTCTGCACCACTCAGACTACTTAAATGGGGATTCCTTTGACTTCACGCCGTGTGTGATGTCGTTCCAGCGCTGATAGAGCGACTGGGTTGAGTGGGAATGCAGGTTGAGAAACGGGATCGCCAAGAAGATCGGACCGATGTAGGCTATGAAACGCCACATGATGAATCCTGCCATCGTCAGGCTCCCAAAGGTAGGACCAAAGAAGATGTTCCAGGCCAAGTCGACGCCGCCGGTACCGCCCGGCAGGGGCACTGCCGCACCGACCATCTGGACCAGGGCACAGAGCTCGAGGGAGACGATCGGATTGATGTCACATCCAAAAGCATTCGCGATGAACCAAGGAATCATGTAGAGCAGAGTCAGCTGAATGAAGTCGATAACGAGTGTAACGAAGAGACCCTGGTGGGACTGCGTCGCGCGCTGGAAGGCTGCAGAGAGCTCCCCTACCTCATTGTTCACGAAGTTGTAGGCAGTCGAGTAGTTCTTGAGCCAACCCCGCTTGCTTAAGGTCTTCACTGCAGCGTTACCGAATTTCATCACTTGGTTCGGAAAGACGCACACTGCGATCTGAGCAAAGATCATCAGGAAGCCGATCACCCAGGCGACGAGCGCCAGGAAGATCAGATTGCCGTAGATGGCGCGGAATGAAATGAATCCGATCAGCAGGACGATGAGGCTGTAGGTAACTGAAGCTATTTGGAGCATAAGCGCACGGGTCAGCTGGGTACCCGTCGCCTCACCTGCATCCAAGCCCGCATTGGTGAGACGCAGGATCTGTGCAGGAGCCGATCCGATCTGCGCTGGGGTCAGGTTGCCGAAGAAAGCACCGGAGGCCTCCACGCTCATCAGGTCACGGATGCCAACCGGAGAGTCATGGTCGAGCCATACCGCCACCGCATAGGAAGAGACGCCTGCCACGTAGTAGAGGCAGTAGCAGATGATTGCCCCAATGATCCACGGGGTTGAGACGTGGTGCATCGAATCGAGAAACGTGCCCATCTGCCCGCTAATCACAAGGTAGAGGACATAGATGCCCACGACTGCAATGATAAAGAGCATGCCTTTGGCGGCACGGCTCTTGTTCTCATCCGCACCGATCTTCTGAGGGGATGGGGATCTGTACGTATTTCCTCTCGGCCTTTGATTGACGTGTGCCCGCTTGCGCGCGTTCGGCATCGGTCACGACTCCTCTCATATCGTGGTGCTCTTGCTATCAAGCACACTGTAAGTGTCTTAAATTATGACCCGTAGGGGTTTCCATCGGATAAAAATCAGAAAAGACCGAAAACTTCGGGTGAGACTATGGGGAGAATGTGATGAAGGACGGCTCTTGCGCAGAATTTTCGATATTATACAAATCGTCGCTTGCACAAATCTCCCCCCTCAGTTATATTACTAAGCCGCACCTGAAAAGGCGCATGAGTAGTGCATTGAGATATCGTCTAATGGTAGGACAGCGGATTCTGGTTCCGTCAATGGGAGTTCGACTCTCTCTATCTCAGCCATATGGCCCGTTCGTCTAGCGGTCTAGGACGCCGCCCTCTCAAGGCGGAGATCAGCAGTTCGAACCTGCTACGGGCTACCAAACGTACAACCCCGCTCAAAGCGGGGTTTCTTTTAAACCTTGAGACTTAGGGGGCTTAAGTCACGAAGACGGAGATCAGAGCGGTCACGGCTGACGATATTGCACCGCTTCGGAGGATCTCCCGCGTCACCTTCAAGAGGACCTTCGATGCGGTGATCGCTCCGGATGATATGGCCCGCTTCCTCGATACCAAATACGATACCAACGTCTTGCGTAAGGAAATTGAAAATCCGGAGAGCAAATTTTTCTTTCTGCTCGTCAATAGTGCCGTTGCCGGCTACCTCAAAGTGAATGTGGGATCGGCCCAAACAGAGCACATCGCCAGGAATGCACTAGAGTTGGAACGTATCTATCTGGATGCCCCCTATCAACACCAGGGCTTGGGGAACCTGCTCTACGATAAAGCCGAGTCCATTGCCCGCGCAAAATACAAATCCGCCATGTGGCTCGGCGTCTACGAGCACAATATCCCTGCCCAACACTTCTATCGCAAAAAAGGCTTTAAGCGCATCAGCCAGCATATTTACCAGGTGGGAGACGACCCTCAGATCGACTACCTGCTGATCAAGTATCTCAACTAATCTGTCAGCTCTGCAGCATGATTGCGAACGAAGCTGACCAGTTCGTCGTGATTGTTCGAAACAGCTCCGGCCGTCACCTGATGGAGAATCTCATTCATAACATTACCGACCTTAGGTCCGGGTTCAAGCTTCAGGAGCTCCATCGCTTCACACCCAGAGAGGACAAGCTCAGCCGGCTTCAGCGGAAGCTTCTCTGCACACAGCTCAGTGAGCAGTGTCTTTATGGTGGCAATATTTCTTCGGCGTTCATCCGTCCAGCGCTCCACAATCGAGCGCGCCTGCCACAGCTCAACCAGTTGAAAACTCAGCGGGAAGCCGGATCCCTTTGACATCCGTTCAAGCTCACTGACCAGGTTGAGCACCTTCTCACGCGTCACTGATTTTCTTTCAAGCAGGTCTGCAGCAGCTTCATTCTCCATGAGGAGTGCCTCGACACCCGCCACCACTTCAGTCCGCTGTGCCATCCGCTTGAGCGCATTCTGCGCCTCCTTGACCGTATTCTGAGAGAACAGGGCAGCCCAACGAAGCGTCTGAGGGCAGAGCCCTCCTGCGAGAGCTTCTATGAGGGAGGCCTCTTCACAGAGCTCCTCCCACTGCTGTTTCGAGAGTTTGGCAAGCTCAGACACTGCCGCACGCAGCACGATGCGCTCGTACTTCAGGGCCCATCCCAACCGTTTGCTCTCAAGGATCCTGTTCAGTTCCTGTCCGATACGTTCTGAGGCGATGAGGGCAAGCTCACCGGAGCATTTCTCAAGGGCTTGCTGCGTCTCCGGATCGATCACAAAGCTGTAGCGAGCGGCAAACCGTACCGCCCTAAGGATTCTGAGGGCATCCTCGTGGAACCGCTTCTGTGGATCCCCCACGGCACGGATAATCCCCGCTGCAAGGTCTTTTCTCCCCCCAAAGGGGTCTTTGAGTCCCCGTATCGGATGCCAGGCCATCGCGTTAATCGTAAAATCACGCCTTGAGAGGTCTTGCTCGATCGTGTCGACAAAAGTGACCGAATCCGGATGCCGGAAGTCTGAGTAGGTGCTTTCAGTGCGGTAGGTCGTGATCTCGATCGGTTTATCGTCGACCACCGCGGTGATGGTTCCGTGGGCAGTCCCGGTTTCATGCACGTCGATGCCTGCTTCACGTAGTGCTTGTTCGCTTTTCTTCCAGGGTGCGTTTGATGCCATGTCCACATCGTGCGCCGGGTCCCCTCGCAGGGCATCCCTGACCCAACCACCGACAATCCAGGCTTCCCAGCCTGCATCTTCAAGAGCGGAGAGCACCCGCATGGCATAGGCAGGCAACAGGCCAGGGGAAAGCGTTTTCGGCATAGTCATAGGACAGATCCTTACAGCAACAATCAAAGCGGACTCTTAAGCATACCGCAAGCTGTGGGCTTGTTGACTCACCGGTATTTTAAGGCTCTTGTCTGATATGCTTGTAGAGGTCAATTATAGAAAGGATCACTATGACACCTGATACGTCAATCAGCGCGCAGGATCTGGAGAGGTCGAAAGACAGCTTCTTCTCCGAGCGCGCCGATATCGTGGCGAAGAATGCCGTAACCTCACAAGGTATCCGTTCCGCCGCACGCGTCCCGGAGGCTGTGGCAAAGAACTCCCTTGACTTCGATATCGACCTCACCCAGGGCGAGCGCACCGACCAGATGCACTCCGGCCGCTGTTGGATGTTCGCATCACTAAACACCATGCGCTATCGCTCCATCAAGAAGTTCAACCTCAAGACCTTTGAGCTCTCACAGGCCTATCCTCTCTTCTGGGACAAGCTCGAGAAGAGCAATTGGTTCTTAGAGAACATTATCGACACCGTTAAGGAGCCCCTCAACGGTCGCTTAGTCTCCTACCTCCTTACCGACCCGATCGGCGACGGTGGCCAGTGGGACATGTTCAAGGCTTTGGTAAAGAAGTACGGCGTCGTCCCCAAAGAGGCTATGCCTGAGACTGCCTGCTCCAAGAACACCCGTGAGCTCGACATGTACCTCACCCGCTACCTGCGCGGCACCGCCAAGCAGCTACGCGACGCAGCCGAGCAGGGCAAATCAGCGGACGATCTCCGCGCTCAGAAGAAGGCCATGCTCGAGGATGTCTACCACATTCTCGTCACCTGTTTAGGTGAGCCTCCTGCGTCCTTTGAGGTGCGCCTGCACGACAAGGACGACAAGCTTGTCCTGAGTGGTACCTTCACCCCGCAGGAGTTCTTTGACAAGGCCGTCGGCATGAACCTCGACGACTATATCTCGCTCATCTCTGCCCCTACCAAAGACAAGCCTTTCATGCACACCTATACGGTGAGCAGACTCGGCAACGTCGTGGAAGCCGGCGGCGTCAAGTATCTGAACCTCGAGGCCGAAGAGCTCAAGCGCGTCGCGATCGCCCAGCTCAAGGACAACCTGCCGGTCTGGTTCGGCTCTGACGTTATGCAGAGCTATCTTACCACTGACGGTATCATGGACACCGCCGCGGTGGACGTTGATTCCCTCTTCGGCTTCCCGGTGGAGACCTGCCTCGACAAGGCCGCGCGCCTTGACTACGGCGAGAGTCTGATGACCCACGCGATGGTGATCGAAGGCGTGAGATTCGATTCGGACGGTCAGCCGACTCTGTGGAAGATCGAGAACTCCTGGGGCAAGGACCACGGCCGCAACGGCTTCGATACCCTGACCAACCCCTGGTTTGACGAGTACGTTTATCAGGTCGTCATCGATAAGAAATACCTGACCGAGGAAGAGCGCCATATTTTTGAGACTGAGAAACCGACAGTGCTACAGCCGTGGGATCCGATGGGCTCACTGGCGCTTTCAGATTAAGCACAACAACAAAACATTCGGCATACGAAAGGATTTGAGCGAAGAACTATGGGGAAAGCACTTGATCCCGACTGGGCGGCGCAACAGAACCAAGAGTTTCAGGAGAGCCGTGCCAACCACATCGCCCGCAACGCGGTGACCGCCACCAACGTTATGCAGGCCGCCCGTGACACCTCCGTGATGCGCACCTACCACGACACTTACGGGATTTCCATCTCTAAGACCGGCGACATCACCAACCAGCGCCAGAGTGGCCGCTGCTGGATGTTCAGCGCCTTCAACGTCGCCCGCCACGCCGCGATGGACTATCTAGACGTCGACACCTTCGAGTTCAGCCAGGCCTATGGCATGTTCTATGACAAGCTTGAGAAAGCCAACGCGATGCTCGAACGCATCATTGAGACCAAAGACCTCCCCTACGACGACCGCAGCGTCTGCGAGATCTTAGACAATGGGATGTCCGATGGCGGCTACTACAGCTTCGCGATGAACTTAATCTCCAAGTGGGGCTTGGTCCCAAAATCCGCAATGCCCGAGACTGCAGCCTCCAAGAACTCCTCTGAGATGGACGCACAGCTCAACCGTCTACTTCACCGTGACGCCGGGATCCTGCGCAAAGCTTACAAAGACGGTGCCAGCGAAGAGCTCCTCGAGTCCCAAAAGGGCGACATGCTGGACGAGGTCTACCGTGTCCTCGCTATCTGCTTAGGCGAGCCCCCTGCGAAATTCGACCTCGAGGTCGAGGTAGGACCCAACTGCAAGGCTGAAGAATCCAAGATCCAGGAGGTCACCCCAAAGCCTGAGCACGAGGACGCCAAAGATAGCAAGCCCAAGCGCATCCTGCGTGATTTCGATATCACCCCACTCGAGTTCGCGAGCCACTACGCCCCGTTTGACCCAAACGACTATGTCGACCTGGTCTCCATGCCGGGAGACGCCCGCCCCTACGGCCACGCCTACCACCTGACGCTTACCGACTCCGTCGTCGACGGCAAGCCGAACCACCTGCTCAATGTGAAGTCAGAGGAGCTCGACAAGACAGCCATCGCATCGCTCAAGGCCGGTGTGCCGGTCAGCTTCTCCTGCGACGTAATGCAGCAGTTCCCGCGCCACATCGAGGACTACAAGTACATCCTCTCCACTGACGGTATAGACCTCGATGGCCTCTTCAACGTCGAGTTCAAGATGGACCGCGCCTCAATGATCGATATGCGTGAGACCTCTCTCACACATGCAATGACATTTGAGGGCGTTGAACTCAACGAGAACGGCGCTCCGAAAGCCTGGAGGATCGAAAACTCCTGGGGCAAGGATCAGGGAAAAGACGGTTATCTGATCGCCTCCGCCGACTGGTTCCACCTTTACGGCGGCGAGGTTATCGTACGCCGCGAGTTCGTAGATCCTGAGATCCTCAAAGCCTGGGATGAGACCCCTGTTGAGGACGTCACTCCCTGGAGCGGCATGGCCCAAGCCTATGGTCGCAACCGCCAGTAGTTCCACCCAGACGTAGAACCGAGCTATTACAAAGGCCTCCCACGCTGAGCGCGGGAGGCCTTCTGCTAACCATATCTCTTTACAGGGCGAATCCACATTCTAAGTGCAACAACTAATTACGAGGTAGCGACCCATGCACGACCTAAGATGGTACTTGCGAAGATACCATCTTGGAGGCAGGCAGGGACCGCTACAGCCATCTTAGCATCGAGAAGCGCGAGGACATTATGGTTTGCTGGGGGGGGTGTCCCTATAGTTCTGTCAAGCCGTAGCAGGTGACTTTTCTACATCGCCTGCCGGCGGATCCACATACAGCACCCCATCGCGCATCACCGCATAGATCACGCAAAGCCTCTTGCGGGCCACTGCCTTGAGCGCCTTGCTGTGCCTCATGCCCCTTGCGATGCCAAGCATCGTAGTGCTTCCCGAAGCGGTTCTTCGTCCCCACAAGGGAGTTGCAGCTGAGTATAAAGAGGTTCTTGAGGGCCTTGTTGCCTTTATGGGCGCTCTTCTGCGACCTGATGGAGGACCTGCAGTCATGGTCTGCGGGAGTAAGGCCGCAGTATGCGGCGAGCTTGCTGTCTCTTAGGAAAGAGCGAGGTGGCGATCGAAGTGGCGAGCGCCGAGGCACTCTTGGGGCCTATCCCCGGGATGGTGAGCAGGCAGCGGTAGGTCTTATCGTCCTGGAGCAGGCGGCCCAGCTCGGCGGAGAACTCCGCCCTCTCGGAATCGGCCGCAAGGATCTCCCTGGCAAGGCTGCTTGCCAGCATGTCCTTCGCATCGGGATGGAAGGACGTGGGGGGAGCGTGGGACAGCTTCCAGAAGGCATCCCTTGCCCGGGCGGAGACGCCATGCCTCGCGCACAGCGTGCAGTAGTGTCTCCTGCCTGCAGCGGCAAGCCCTGTCGCCCCTCCGTCGGCTATGGCCGCGAGCTGCCATGCGCTCGAGAGCTGCACGGCGGCTCGGACTTAAGCAGCACCGCATGGAGCCTGTTGCAGGCCGGAGCGCCTCGTGGCATATAAGAGCTGTAAGGACAGCAGCGATACGCAGGTGCTGAGGTCGTCGGTCTCGGCTATGGGCCTGATGGCCGTCCTGCCGCCTATGCCCATCTGCGCGATGGCCTCGGTATCTGTTCGGTCACTCTTGGCCGTCCCGGGAAACATCTCCCAGGCGTACTTCATCGCCTTCCTCGGAAGGTATCTAACATCGATCCTTTTCGCGCACCACCTGTACACGATAAGCGAGCCGATGTTGTTCTTCTGGTCCACAATTGACCAGGGCACCCTCTCCCGCCTCGTCGAGCAGAGCCTCGATGTTCTCCTGGCACCTGTCCTGCCTGCGGCTGATCGCGATGGTGCCACCCAGTTTCAGGCCCACTGCCCAGTGAAATGGCCTTCCCACATCTATTCCGAGATAGAAGCGCTGCGGCCCGAACCAGTCTTTCTGCTTGCGCTCCATGGTGGTCATCTCCTCTTTTGCCGGCAGGCCAGCGTGTCTGAGGGGCAGCATCCACACTACCCTGCTTATCGTGAGGCACATCCCTATCAGCCGTTCTCAGACAGACCACCATCCCTTAGCAGCAACACTCCCCGGGCCTTCGTAAGAGGCAGGGGTACACGGCTATCCGGGGAAGGTTAGCCAGCAGCCCCTTTCAGGGCCATCTATAAGGTTAGGGAATCCGCAGGTACTTCATTGTCGAAAACCCTAAAGCTTTAAGAAGTCCCCCAGGGGCTGGCTCTCCCACTGTAATGGGTTCTTTGGGACCATGAAGAGCGAGATGCTCTATGGAAGGGGCTGGTCAGCCGCCACGCTGGATGAGCTGGAGGCAAAGATAGACAAATATATCGTCTGATGCAACGAGAAGTGCCAGAAAATGTCACTCGCAAGCATAAGCCCGCTCCAATACAGGCACAGCTTGGGGCTTGCGGCTTAGGAGATACAGGTACGAATTCCCGTTACCACCCCTGCTGTACAACATTAGCTTCCTCTACCGAGTGTATTGCACATTCTGTAAGCCTGAAATACAGGCATGCAACCCTCCAGCCAAAAAGAAGTACAAAAAGGAGCCAGACCAGCGCTTGTAGTGTGCTGATCTGGCTCCACACAGAGGGAAGATGTACGCGTATCAGTTGATTGATCGGTGAAGCTACTCCTATGCGAGCATCTCCTGAAGATCCTTCTCAGGCGTAGAAATCGGGGCGATGTGATACTTGTCGACCAAGATCTTGAGGACATTTGGTGAGATGAAAGCCGGAAGCGTGGGTCCCAGATGGATATTCTCGATACCCAGATACAGAAGTGTCAGGAGAATCGCGACGGCCTTCTGCTCGTACCAGGAGATGTTGAAGGAGAGCGGCAGCTCATTGACACTGCAGTTAAAGGCCTGAGCAAGCGCAAGGGCGATCTGAACCGCACCGTAGGCGTCGTTGCACTGACCTACGTCGAGGATACGTGGGAAGCCTGCAACCGTACCCAGGTCAAGATCATTGAAGCGGTATTTGCCACAGGCCAGCGTCAGGACGATGGAATCCTTCGGAGTCTGCTTCACGAACTCGGTGTAGTAGTTTCTGCCCGGACGTGCACCGTCGCAGCCACCAACCAGGAAGAAGTGAGAGATCTTGCCGTCTTTGACTGCCTGTACAATATCTCCTGCGTGGGAGAGAACAGCCGCGCGACCGAAGCCAGTCGTTACCTGGTGACCACCGTTGATGCCGGTCATTTCGTGCTTCTTCGGATAGCCGCCAAGCACTTTTGCCTTCTCGATAATCGGCGTGAAGTCCTTATCCTTTCCGATATGGACCAGACCCGGGAAGCTCACTACATCAGTCGTATAGACGCGATCCGCATAAGAGGGACGGGGCGGCATCAGACAGTTGGTGGTAAAGAGCACCGGAGCCGGGATATCTGCAAACTCCTTCTGCTGGTTCTGCCACGCAGTGCCGAAGTTGCCCTTGAGCTGCGGGTATTTCTTGAGCTCTGGATAAGCGTGCGCCGGCAGCATCTCGCCATGAGTGTAGACGTTGACGCCGGTGCCTTTGGTCTGCTCAAGCAACAGCTTCAGATCGCTTAGGTCATGACCGGAGACGACGATGAAGGGGCCAGGCTCGATATCGAGCGGCACCTGCGTCGGCTCAGGATCGCCGTAAGTCTCGGTATTGGCCTGGTCAAGCAGCTTCATGCAGGCGAGGTTTGCCTTGCCTGCGTTGAGTGCGGTCTGCAGCAGCTCATCGGTACTCATATCGCTTGCCAGGGCGCGCAGGCCCTCTAGAAAGAAGTTATCCACTTCGCGGTCACGGTAGCCGAGCAGCGCGGCATGGTGCGCATAGGCGGCGATGCCTTTCATACCGAAGAGGATGAGGGACTTGAGTGAACGGGTATCCTCATCCGCATTCCAGACTGTATTCATATCGAAGTCGTCGAGTAGCTTGTCAGTGATGCGCTCCTTGATGAGGCAATCCTTGAGAGCATGAATCGCGTTCAACTCGTTCTTGATCGACTCGTCGTCGAAGTTCACATTCGTCAGCGTCATGAACAGCGAATCGATCAGCGAATCCCAGGCTGCAGGCTTAAGCTGTGCGTCTTGCGGCACCATCTGCGCAAAGGCGACAAGCGCTCCAACTAGCTCATCCTGGTCCTGCGCTACCTGTGCACTTTTTCCGCAGACGCCAGCCTTACCCATGCATCCTTTGCAGGCGAGTGTCTGTTCACATTGAAAACAAAACATTAGATCTCTCCAATCAACATCCGTGTTTCTCGAGCCAGTGCTTCGCGTACAAGCAGTCAGGTCTCACGCGCGAGCCACTTGTATGGATCAGATCCACCGCACGGCTCATGAGCTTTCCAGCAATGCCTTGGCCCCGCCGTTGTTCGCACACATATGTGTGCGTGATTGCCACGGTGGTTGAGTCAACACGCTTCATATCGAGGCGCGCGACCGTTGTGCCCGTTTCATCGATCACTTTGATACCGTCCTCAGTCGCCATCCATGTCAAAGTATCCATTGTGCCCCTCTCGCCGTGCTCCTTTATTAGGCTAGCAATATCACGTCCAAGATATGTTGTACAGACAACATTTAGTCGGGCTTTCGCATACCAGAAAGCCTATAACCGAGATAAGGGAAAACCAGGAAGCGGGAATAATCAAAACTATCGTGTTCGATGTGGGCGACGTACTGATGAAGCTCGACGCGATGGAATTGTGCCGAATGCTGACCGGCAATGAGAGGGATGCCCATGCGATCGATCAGATTCTCTTCCACCACGTCAACTTGCAGTTCATGGACACCGGTACACTTACCGAGCACGGCGCCCTGGTGATCGCTCACGCCCATCTCCTCAAGCGACTGTGGAAGGCAGCCAACACCGCGCTAGCCGACTGGGACCTCTACTGCACGCCAATCCCTGAGACAAACGAGCTGACGGCGATGCTCCTGACGCTTCTATTGGTGTCAATCCCCAAGCCGATCCCATAGAGAAACGGACTAAACTAGAACACAAGAAATATAATACGACAGTGGGTTAGAGCAGCTGAGGAGAATCACATTGTCTAAATCGTATCCCTTCATGACCGATGGAGAATACCGCTTGGCGCTGAAGGCTATCAGATCGTATATCGAGACCTCCGTCAGCAGCTATGATCCCGGCTATCAGGCGCTCTATGACGCATACGAAAGGTATGCGTTTCCCCAGCCCGAAGACCTCGACAACCCTGCATTCGAGAGTGAGTCTACGTCTCCCTATGAGCAGGCGGAGCAGCACATTTCCCGTGTCAGACCGACAAGCCAAGAGGTCACCCTCGCAGATCAGTTGTGGCTCATCGGAAGAAGATGCCCACCTCCAGTGCAGCGCTATCACTATCGGAATTCCTTTGTGAGACCGACAGAACAATATCTTCCAGACAAGGAGCATGGCTCGTTCTATGGTGACATCGCACTCTTGTTAATGAGGGGCCCAGAAAAGGACGGAAGTATTCCCGTGGGGTACCTCAGAGATTGTGCGGTACCGCTCACTGAGGACAGAGATGTGCTATATGACGGGGATTTTTTCGACTATCTGCGTATGCAGTCGGTCAGGAATGCCTGCTACCTATTGAGGAAGGAATATCGGAAATCTTTCTTCTTGCGGTTTTATAAGCTCTATGGTGAGAACCCATGGGTTACGTCTCAAAAGTCACTGATCGACGCAACGGCACAGACAACAAAGCTGATTGCCCAGTTCACCCAGCTGATTATGAGCGCCCGGCTCCTGCGAGATGCCGCGATTCTCAAAGAATCCTCGATCATCCTGAAAGACCCTATTCAGAGAGCCCAGATATCAGCTGATCTCACTAATTGGAAAGAGGTCCTCAACGACTGGAGGGACACGATCCAGGAAGGGAAACAATCCATCTGCATCTCCTTCAGCAGCAAGCTTCTCCACTTCCAATGCCCAGAGCGCTTCTTCCTGTTTGACAGCGTTTCCTCGAACATGACTACGGGCCAGAATGGCATGACCATGCGAATTCCAACAAGGAAGCATCCTGAAGGGTTCCAGATTATCTTGAGTTTTGACAAAACCTGGACGAACGAAGTTGTCCGAAACGTCAACTATGTCAGTGCCTTGCCAAAGATCAGCATGAGGGGCGATGAAGAGACCTTGCAGCGCTATTTCGATCATGCCGCAAAGGAGCTTGCACTCAGTCAGCTTATCGCCGATGCTATGGACGGGGAACCACTGTCCTGGCCTCTCACCCGCTTGACTGACTTCCTGGTAACAAAAACATCGAAGTGATCCGACAGCTCATTCAAGGTACCTTATAAGGATGTCATAATGGGATGAATATTAAGTAATTAAATCTTCATCTGTACGTTTGGAATATACATGGTTCCAGGAGAATCCCAGTGAGTAAAGAGAAAAGTAGAGCAGAACAATTAGGAGGCCAGCCTGCCTAGTTCTTATTCGTTTATGACTTTGTTCAGAGCAAGTACAACGACTGGTTATGATAGACTTCCCAGGGGGCACTTCCACCCGAGCCACTTGCGTGGCCTGTGATTGAGTCCATCATACGCCACCTGGACCTCCGCGCCACTGACACCCGACAGGTCGGCACCCTTCGGGAAGTACCCCTGTGATGCCCTTCTAATTGTCAAGTTGTTTTCAGCATGCGATTCTGAGTGATAATGTCGTAATAGAGCTCGCGTGCAATGTATCGCTTGATGCATCAGATCGCCTCGAGCTTGGAGTGTCCCTCGAGTGACCTGTGTCAATATTTCGGACGGCAGATTGTCAAACTGAGTGCAACATCTCCCTAAGGAAACGATGATTAATTCGCCTCGATGAGGCCAATGGGGCTGCACGCTGTATGACATCGACTCAAAATGTCTCGAACCACGCAGTTGCCCATACCCACATAGATGCCTATCTGTCTTCTGGATATGGTATAGCTACATCCACACATTCCAGCATATCCAAAAGACAGATATGGACAGCCAGATGAGCTTTCAAGACCTTAAATCCTAAGGTCTGAGGAGAAAGACCCGGCGAGAGGCATTCCTGGAGCAGATGGGTGCGATCGTTGTGTGGGATCGCTGGATTGCACTGGTAGATACCAGCTACCACAGACAGGCTCTTGTCAGGCATGTGCGCGCTGTAAAGACGAAGCATAAGGCTGTATCCTGCTTTAGGTTATGTTTGCTCTCTTAAGACGAGGGAACTTAAAGATGCTATCCTGGATTCCCGGTCCTGGCAGCGCTTCTGTGCACGCAGACCTCATGCGGGCGCAGGTGCCAGATGCAACGACGAGCGCGAAGATGCGCCATAGCCTTAAAGCGGCAGGGACTCGGCAAAGCTTGTGCTTTGCGCCTGAACTTAGAGCTCAAAAAGGCAGGGATCACGGCGCGGGGTGGCTCCATTGTGGATGCGACCTTCACCTGGGCCTTAAAGCTCCACGAAGAACAAGGACCATGCACGCGACCCTTAAGGCGCACCAGTCCAAGAAAGGGGGAGCCTGGCGTATCGGATACAAGGCGCATATCGGCGTAGACGCCGGTAGCGGCCTTGTGCACGGTGTAAAGACCAAGCGCCTAGAATGTATCCGACATATCCTGTGGCACATGCACTCGTAAGGGAAGATGACAGGTTCTGCTGCGCAGACTTTAGGCTATATAGGTATAGCGAAGCGCCCTTAAGGACGCATAAAGACCCACACCTCTCATCTATGCGCTAAAGCGTTGCTAAGGAAGCCTTCGACTAGAGAGGGCCTTGCCTGTGCGCTCTTGTCCGAGAAGGGTATCGAGTCCAGGAAGGCATCTATCCGCTCAAAGGCAGAAGCACCCTTCCTTATCGTGAAGCGGCGCTTCGACCCCTTAAGGAAGCGCTACAGGAGGATAGAGAAGATGCCTGCACACTCAAGTCTTTCTCGCCCTTGCAAACCTTACCCATGTGCATCTTTGCCGGCAGGCTGCACCTCCCGGCTCCCAGAGTCGCTTGATCCATCTTGGAGCCTTCTTGCGGTGCATGGGGCAGGACAAATGTAAGGATGGCGGCTCCTGCACGTGCTGGATAGGCATCCTTCCCTGCCTTTCCCGCATTCCGGCCTAGAAAAGTCGTGTGGCCGGTCCCCTCTAACACGTTATGGGGCATTAATCATCGTTTCCCTAGATTGCCATTAACAACATCCCTTGCAGAGATAGCGCTGCGAACCCCTAGCGTCACACCTGGTGAACTCAGGGCATCCGCAGTGCGGGCATGTGGCGGACTTGTCGGCCTGCAATGTTAGCTTCTCGGCTATCATCTGCTTGAGGTCGGCGGTAAGTGCGACACCTTCTCCTTGCGGGTCAGCTACGTTGCTAGCTGTCGTATCATGTCGAGCATGCGGGGCCTTCTTCAGGTCGGTTTCTTGGTCGAACCCGATTGTAGGGTGACCCCGTGACATCTTTTCGCTTCCCTATATCCACAGTGGTCTAACAGAGTCAAAATGAAAGTGTTATAGATCTACTGAGAGACTAACCAAGCATTCTCATTACTCTCGTGATGAAGTGAACATTGTGTTCATGTCCTTCACCGAAACGTCTCTTTATCTCTTCCGTATACATCAGATGTTCCAATCTTTTCGTCTGATGTGCGGATATTTGTCAGCAATCCCTTATCTCATGTCCCCCATGCAGCAGGATTTCAGAAACCCAAACTGTATAATATTGAAGAACATGTAGATTTAAGAAAGGCTCAAATCAATGAAAGAAAGTACCGCGAGCGAGAAGAATACTACTGTTGGGGACAACGAAACCAAGGAGACTGCTTCCACTCCAGAGGAGCAAGTTAACCTTGATGTCAAGAGTCTAGCATTTGAGCGCGAGTATGCCGGCTTGGACGATATCCCCTTAGACGAGCCAGAAGGCATCAAAGAGGTCAAGAACGGCGCCGAGTATCCCAAAGAGCGGAGGCCTGACCCGAAGCGGGACATCGCTTCGCTCAATGCGCTTGAGATGCGCCTCTATGCCCACCGCTACAGTGAGACGATGATGAGTTGCTACGGCCCCTCTATCGACCCAAAGAATGCGACGGAGGACCGCGGCGAAGCTCTGTCGATGCTCGAGCGGGAGGACCAGGAATTACTCTGCAGGAGAAGCACGGGCAGACTGTTCAACCGCCTCGATGCGGATGCCGACTCACTCGATCAGGTCCAAAAGGCACAGGTCAGAGTCCTGAAGCGCAAGCGCGCCCAACAGCTTCCGATCCCGATCAAAGATCAGGCAGCCTTCACACGGCTGCTCACCAAGGCTGACGCCGTTTGGCGAGCAGCGAAGCATGCTAACGACTGGGAAAGCTTTGAGCCCTACCTCGACCAGATCGTGGAAGCAATGCGCTCGATCGCGCAGGAAATCGATTCCGGCAACGACCCCTACGATATGTGGCTCGACTATTTCGAGGAAGGTACGGACCGCACGTTCTACGATTCGTTCTTCTCACAGGTCAAGGAGACCGTTGTCCCACTCTTGGATGAGATCAAGCAGCGCCCCCAGCTTTCACGCGCCTGTGTGGAGGGTCACTTTGAGGCGAACCGCCAGTGGCACCTTGCCCGTGACCTGATGGTTCTCGAGGGGCTCGATCCCGATGCTATGGTCTTAACCAGCACCGAGCATCCCTTCTCCGACGGTCTTACGACCAACTATGCGATCATCGCCGCGCATGTCTATGAGGACAATGTGCTCTCCAACCTCTACACGATGCTACACGAGGGAGGCCACTGCCTCTACGAGACCGGTGTCGATCCGAAACTCAACTACACTTCCCTTAAGGGTGGGGTTTCCATGGGCATGCACGAGGGGCAATCCCGCTTCTTCGAGAACCATGTCGGCAGAGCAGAGGCCTTCGCCCCGACGCTGTTGGAGCTGCTCCGTAAGAACTTCCCGGGACAGTTTGTGAGGGTTTCCGCACGTCAGTTCTATCAGGCGGCAAACCGCGTCGAGCCGAGATTGCTGCGCACGGAGGCCGACGAGCTTACCTATCCCCTCCACATTATCATTCGTTACGAGATCGAGCAGCTGCTGATGGCCGGTGAGATCAGAGCGCACGACGTACCAAGAGAGTGGGCCGACCGATACAAGAAGTATCTCGGCGTCACTGTCAAGGACTACACCCACGGAGCCCTGCAGGATATGCACTGGGCCAACGGTATGATCGGTTACTTCCCCACCTATGCCTTGGGCGGCGCCTACGGCGCGCAGCTACATAACCAGATGATCAAGGACGGGATGGACTTCGACGGCGTCCTCGCGACCGGAGACATTACCCCAATCTGTGAGTGGTTGCGCAAGAACATCTGGCAGTGGGGCCACATCTACTCCCCGCAGGACCTGATCGAGAATGCCTGCGGTGAGGGTTTCTCGGCCACTTACTACACCAATTACCTGACTGACAAGTTCACCGATCTCTACGATCTGAAATAGGCAGCCATGCGTGCACTTCTTCAAGTAGTCAGCAAGGCACAGGTTAGCGTCAATCACCGGGTGGTCGGCGCTTGTTCGTGTGGCTTCTGTATCTTTCTCGGCGTCGAACCCGCTGATACCAAAGCAACCGCAGACAAGCTCTGGCATAAGATCAGTAACCTTCGAGTCTTCCCCGATGAGACAGGCAAGTTGAACCGCTCCC
Source organism: Atopobium sp. oral taxon 416 (assembly GCF_018128285.1). Lineage (NCBI taxonomy): Bacteria > Bacillati > Actinomycetota > Coriobacteriia > Coriobacteriales > Atopobiaceae > Atopobium > Atopobium sp. oral taxon 416. The sequence continues at coordinate 1,349,276 of NZ_CP072380.1, read as the reverse complement.
TCCACGATATTGAGGGCCAAGTGCTGATCATCAGCCAATTTACACTCTATGCCTCGGTCAAACACGGCAACCGACCTTCCTTTACTGAGGCAGCCGGACACACGCAGGCAACCGAGCTCTACGACTATGTGTGCGAATTGGCCCGTAAAGATCTCGGAGCTGGGAACGTCGGCACCGGTGTCTTTGGGGCGGATATGAGCGTAGAGCTCGCTAACGAAGGCCCTTGCACGATCTGGATCGACACGGACCAGCTGTAAGCACAAGCTCACATCGATGGATTCAAATCATCGTTAGCCACAACAATCCGGATTGCTAGGTATGCTGCTCGGGCCTGGGGACGACCTCCAGGCCCGTCTTCATCTTCGAGAAGAGCTCGAGCCGCTTCTTCTTGCAGTTGAGCGCCTCCCACTGCCCGAAGCGCCTGCATGCCTTGACCATCCTGGCATCGAGCAGGATGTCCCCGACAGACATCTCCTGCCCCGATGCCTGAGCGGCGTCAGAGACCTCCCGCATGATGAGGGCGCTCACGAGCAGGACGAACGTCAGTCCCTGCTTGTGGCAGTAGTCGAAGAGAGTCTCGATGGACCAGCGCCTCTTGTAGAGCGCCCATATGTCCTGGGCGGGGCGGCCGGCGCCGAGGCTTGCCTGCAGCAGCGTCACACCCATGTAGGGAAGCATCGCATCGAGCCCCTCCTTGTGTGTATCCGGACGTGCCCATCTCCATGTGTCTCAGGTAGCTCTCCTGGATCTGCGCCTGCTGTAAGAGGTCGCAAAAGTGCAGAGCGCGCCTGCCTGCGAGCATGTCGTCGCGCCACTCGACGACGCATGCCTTCCTGTAGCGCGTCCAGACGAAGCGCCCCTGGGAGCCCTCCTTCGCCTCGAGGGCGACGGATGCCCTGCAGCGCCTGTCGCTCTTGGGGAGCGGGATCACGTACTGGTTGGCTGTCCGACGTGAAGAGGGCTATGTTCTCCTCGCTGAGAAAGCCCTTATCCGCGAGGAAGAGTATGCCCGCAAGATGTGCCTGCCAAAAGAGTTCCCTCACAAAGACGGCGTCTGTATCCCCTCCCTTATACATGCGCGACAGCAACGGCATGCCGGTGCGCACGTCGTAGGCCATGAGCATGCTGGCCTGTGGCTCCCCGAGCTTTTAGAGCCTGTACCCCTTCTCGGTAAGCGAGTTGGCGCAGGAGCGCGAGCCTATCACGTGACCGTCTGTGGCCACCTCGCCCGAGCACGGCTCGACAAGGTCCTGCTCGAAGGAGATGAGCAGCCCCTGCCTCCTGCTGAGGCCCCCGTAGAGGCCCGAGAGCGCATCGTATCCCATCTTCAGCCTGGGCATCCTAAAGCGAGAGCACGCTCATCTCGTAGAGCCTCGCGAGCGCCCCCATGCGCTGGAAGCCTTCGACGAAGTGGATGAGCGCGCAGGCATATATCCTGTCGGCATCGGCACGTGTAAAATGCTTCCTGAGCAGGGTAAGGGTCCCCTGTAAGCAGGCAAGCGCGATTGCATACTGGCCGAACTCGACGCAGGCAAGCTCGCTGTTTGCGACCTTCGTCCCCGCATTGCTGAGGTAGCCCTCCGCCTCGGTGATCCTGCCGATGCAGCGGCCCATCTTTGTCCTGCGCCTTCCGCGCCCTCTCGTATGCTTCAGTACTCGCAGACACAGTAGTGGCTCGATATCGCCTTGACCATCGTGCCCTTCGGCTTCATCGCGCGGATCTTTGCTGGCACGGAATACCTTCCCATGGAGCCTTACAGCATACCTATACCACAGCGGCGGAAAGGCAGGAAACCAAGACAGGAAGAGGGAGGAATGCCTGATAGATGGGGCATTCCTCCCTCGGTGCGGCTGGGCATGCTGTATTCGGTTACCTAAGAAGCCGAATTGTTGTGACTAGTAAAAACGGGTGACCTCACACCGATGCGAGACCACCCATTTTCCTATCTACTATATAAAGTCGGCTTTATCAGCCGCCCAAGTACGCGCTCTTCACAGCATTATTGTTGAGCAGCTCTTTGCCGGTGCCTTCCAGGACGATGTTGCCAACTTCAAGCACATAGCCTCGGTCTGCAATCGAGAGGGCCATCTGTGCGTTCTGCTCAACCAGCAGGATTGTAGTGCCCTGCTTGTTGAGGTTCTGGATGATCTCGAAAATCTCGTCGACCAGAATCGGGGCCAGACCCATAGAGGGCTCATCGAGCATCAGCAGCGAAGGGTGTGACATCAGTGCTCTGCCCATAGCCAGCATCTGCTGCTCGCCGCCGGAAAGCGTGCCTGCCACCTGGCTGCGGCGCTCCTTCAGACGTGGGAAGTCCTTGAAGACCCGCTCGATGGTCTCGTCGTTCTCAGCGTTGCTCCTGAGATAGCCGCCCATCTCCAGGTTCTCTTCGACCGTCAGGTGAGTAAAGACACGGCGGCCCTCCGGGCAGAGTGCCAAGCCTTTGACGACGATCTTGTGCGCTGGAACGCCGGTGATATCCTCACCCTTGTACTTGATGGTGCCGGACTTCGGCTTGATCAATCCTGCGATCGTGTTCATCGTCGTGGACTTGCCCGCGCCGTTGGCGCCGATCAGCGAAACGATCTCCGCTTCGTTGACCTCAAACGAAATACCCTTCACCGCATGGATCGCACCGTAGTAGACCTGAAGGTTCGAAACACTCAGCATGCTCATTTCTTCAGCGCCTCCTTTGCGGCACGCGCGCCCTGCTTGCCCAGGTACGCCTCGATAACACGCGGATCCTGCTGGACCTCCTCCGGAGTGCCCTTGCAGATGATCTTGCCATAGTCGAGAACGCCCACAATCTCGCAGATGCGCATAACCAGTGACATATCGTGCTCAATCAGCAGAATCGCGATATGGAACTCATCGCGGATCTTCTGGATGTTTTCCATCAGCTCATCGGTCTCGTTCGGATTCATGCCTGCTGCCGGCTCATCGAGCAACAGCAGCTTCGGATGGGTGCCCAGGGCACGCAGGATCTCAAGCCTTCTCTGTCCGCCGTAGGGCAGGTTGCTAGCCTTCTCCTCGGCAAAGCGCTCCATATTGAAGAACTTCAGGAGGTCCATCGCCTGGTCATGAAACCCTTTCTCCTGCTTCCAGTGCTTGGGCAGACGGAGCATATCTGTGGCCAGTGAAGTGCTCATGTGATTCGTCATGCCCACCAAGATATTGTCGATCACGGACATCTGGTCGAACAGACGGATGTTCTGAAAAGTACGGGCGATACCCAAACGGGCGACCTGCATCGTGTTCATGCCGGCGGTGTCAATCCCGTTGAGCATGATCGTGCCGCGCGTTGGCTCATAGACCTTTGTGAGCAGGTTGAAGACTGTGGTCTTGCCTGCGCCGTTCGGGCCGATGATACCGGCGATCTCAGTGGGGCCCATTGCGATATTGAAGTCATCGACTGCCTTAAGGCCGCCGAAGTCAATGCCTAAGTGCTGCACTTCCAGGACAAGGGGCTTGCCGAAGTCACGCTCGGTCACCAAGTTGGGTGAGGGCACCGGCAACAGCACTTCACGCTTGCGCTTACGGTTGATGTCAGCCGCTGTCTCATTCTTCTTTGGCATCGCTCGCTCCTTCCTGCTCACTCGTTGCTGCTGCTACCGAAGTACCCGCAGCGGTGGTATCCTGTGCATCCTCTTCCTCAAGCTCCACATCGGTGTGCTTCATGAACGGAGGACGGTGGTTCATGATGTTCTCGATCGTATCACCCATCGAGAAGTCGTAGGTACCGAGTAGTCCTTGCGGACGGAAGATCATAACGACGATCAGGACGACCGCGTAGACGACCATACGGTAGTCTGCGAAGGCACGCAGCACCTCAGGCAGGATCGTGAGGACGGTTGCAGAGATCACGGAACCGAGCATGGAGCCCATGCCGCCGAGGACGACCATGACCAGAATCTCGATCGAACGCATGAAGCCAAAGCGTGCCGGCATCATAACGCCGATGCAGCCTGCGTAGAGGCCGCCGCCGACGCCGGCAAAGAAAGCGGACACCACGAAGGCGAGCGTCTTGTAATAGGTCACGTTGATGCCCACGGACTCGCTCGCGATCTCATTGTCACGAATGGAGAGGATGCAGCGTCCGTGATGGCTCTTCATCATCGTATGGATCAAGAAGAGCGAGATCGCGACGACGATAAAGGTATTGAGGAAGTTCGTATAGGCCGGAATGCCTGTCAGGCCCTTCGCGCCACCGGTGAGCTCAAAGCCCAGGACGCCGTCGATGTTCTGCATAATGACGCGGATGATCTCAGCGAAGCCCAAGGTCACGATTGCGAGGTAGTCGCCTTTGAGGCGCAGGGCTGGGATACCGATGATAAGGCCAGCGAGGCCTGCACAGAGACCGCCGAAGATCAAGCCAAGCACGAACAGGAGCGCTGCCGCCGGAGACCCCGTCACAAAGTCACGGGCGCCGACACCCATGACAGAGCTCATGCGCATGATAAAGATTGCGCACGCATAGCCGCCTACGGACATGAAGCCTGCATGGCCTAAGGGCAGCTGACCCAGGTAGCCGGTCGCGATGTTCAGGGACACGGCCATAATGATGTAGATGCCGACCTGTTCGAGGACGGTCGTCTGGTAGCGGGAGATGACTCCGCCGGAAATCATCGCTTCGCCGATCGCCAGAAACGCCACAACCAGGATTGAGTTGATGATGTAGCGCTGCTTGGTGGAGAGCTTGCGATAGGTGCTACTTATTGCGTCAGCCATATGTTTGAGCCCTCCTTACACTTTCTCAATCACCGGACGGCCAAGGATACCCGTCGGCCGCACGACCAGCACGATAATCATCAACAAGAACACGATTGCGTCACGCCACACGGAGAGGCCGATTGCGGAGACAAAGACCTCTGCAAAGCCGACCAAAAAGCCGCCGAGCACGGCGCCCGGAAGCGATCCAATACCGCCTAAGACCGCGGCGACGAAGGCCTTGGTGCCCAACATGATGCCCATAGTCGGGGTAGCCTGTGAGTACGCCATCGAGTACAGCACCGCGCCGATGCCGGCCAAACCGGAGCCCAGAGCGAAGGTGAAGGAAATGGTGTGGTTCACGTTGATGCCCATGAGGCGCGCTGCGCCCATGTCCTCAGACACCGCACGCATAGCCTTGCCCAGCTTGGTCTTGTTGACCAAAAGCGTCGTACCGATCGTCGCGATGAGCGTCACGCCGATCGTAAGCAGTGCCACCGAGGAGATCTGCGCTGCACCGACATTGATCTGCGTTGCATCAATAAAAGGAGGGACGACCTTTGCATCCGCGCCGAAGACCAGCTGCGCGCCGTTCTCGAGGAAGTAGGATACGCCGATTGCGGTGATCAGCAGCGACATACGCGGCGCGTCACGCAACGGCTGGTAAGCTACCTTATCGATCAGGACACCCAGAAGGGTGCAGCCTGCGATCGACAGAATCACTGCCGCAAACGGTGGCCACCCGAGTTGCGCCATCACAATCCAGGAGATGTAGCAGCCGACCATAATGATGTCACCGTGTGCGAAGTTGAGCAGTAGAATGATGCCGTACACCATCGTGTAACCCAGGGCGACGAGGGCATAAATACTGCCCAACTGCAAGCCGTTGACGACTTGCGTGAGAAACGTCATTCCCATCAACTCCTTTAAACCAAATGTGCAAAAGCACCGGTATACGCCGCATGGGCGTATACCGAAATAACAGCTTGTTACGCCTCGATCGTGTCGAAGACTTCCTGTGCGCCATTATGGAAGGTGATGACCAGAGTCGGCTTCACTGGGTCACCGGTGCCCGCGTAGCTGATCGAACCGGTCACACCGTCGACCTGGCCGGAAGCGATCGCGTCGATGATCGCCTGGCTGTAGTCCGGGGTTCCAGGCTGTGCCTGACCATCCTTCTCGACAGTGTCGATTGCGTGGGCGAGCACCATTGCGGCATCGTAGCCCAGGGCGCAGAAGTTAGACGGTGAATCGTTGAACTTGTTTTGGTAATCGGTGATGAACTGCTGGACCTTCGGATCTGTATTCTCAGTCACAAAGGAGCAGTCGTAGTAGCAGCCTTCCAGATCCTCCATGGAGGCGTACTCCTCGTCGCCACCCACAATGTTGGACCAACCGTCAGCACCCAGGAAAACGCCCGTGTAGCCCTGCTGACGGGCCTGGGTGACGATCTTGCCGTCGTCTTGGTAGTAGTTCGGACAGAAGATCGCGTCAGGGTTGGTGGCGATGATCGTGGTCAGCTGGCTGTTGAAGTCGACGTCGCCGTCGGCATAGCCCTGCTGTGTAGTGATCGTAAGGCCACGGTTGCCGGCCTCCTCGACGAAAGCGTCGTTGACGCCCTTCTCGTAATCGCCGCCAGAGTTGAAGATGGTGCCGATGTTGCTGTAGCCCTGATCTGCCGCGAAGTCCGCCATCAGCTTGCCCTGATACGGGTCAGTGATGCAAGCACGGAAGGCGTTCTTGCCGTAATCGATAAAGTTGGAGACCGTTGCAGACGCGGAAACAAGCGGCATGTTGTCGTTGACGGAAGCTTGCGCCACAGCCACCGACGGGGTTGACGTGACGTCGCCGAGGATTGCGACATCCCCATTCTCCACCATCTTGTTGTAGGCGTTGACGGCCTCAGTGGCGTCGCCCTTCTCGTCCATCTCGTCTAAGTGGACATCCTTACCGTTGATCTGAGGATTCTGGTCGAAGTAGAGCTCGACGCCGTTGCGGACCGCTAAGCCGTACTGCGCGACGTTGCCGGAATACGGCCCTAAGACGCCGAGGCTGATGGTACTCGAGTCACCCGAGCCGCCACCATTGCCGCAGGCTGCCAGTGCAGAGGCCATCCCGACTGCGAGGGCAGAGACGCCTGATGCTTTAATAAATGAACGACGTGTAACGCTAGTCATACCTTCTCCTTTGTCCCTAGCTATGTAACAGAGCGTCTGCCCTGCTGCACATTCAATAAATTGCTCAACTAATTGTACTGGAAAAAACACAAAAGACTATGAATCGGCAGTAATGCCGAACCGAAAAAGGGCCGCTTTGGCCTAAATAATTCGTAGCACTACAACGTCGAGGACCGGGTCTATGCATGCATGTACGTAGTTCATGTTCGTCCCCTCTCAGACGCTGTGTGGGGCCTGATCGGTCCCAGCTTTTTATTTTGTATATTCGATTACTTTAGTACACAAAATTCTATACAACATCAGATGGGCGATATATTTTCAACTCTGAAACACGCGCAGGTTAAACGCCCATATTTTTCTTACACTCCGTTAGACCACGATTGACCTGAGAAGGGCCCAAAAGTGTCCGGACCTTTGCCTACAATGCATGTCGCCAAACAAGGGCATCGAGAAGCGAAAGGGCCGGACTCAATGATACTGCAGCGCGTAGAAGAGATAGGCATCGCAAAGAAGCGCGAACTCTCAGAGAAGCTCAAGGCCCTCATCGCTAAGGAGATGGGCGGGGTCTGCGCTTGCAGGTAAACCCAAGGGGTGCCTAAGATGCGAATCGGCTGACTTCTGCTGCAAGAGGTACGTTTGATATAGCCTCCAAAGATAGAAGTGCAGGTCGTGCGGAAGGACCTTCTTAGCCAAGACAGAATCCGCCATCTCGGCGTCGAAGCCCTTCGCCACCACAGGGACAACGTATGCAAAAGGCACCCTTGCAGGCATGACACTTAAGGAGCTTTCCTTTGTCTGCCATGTGAGCCTTAAGGACCTCGTAGGTTCCATGTGCATCAGGCTCTTTGAGGTGATGCAGGCGCCGCTTCAGTCACCCAGGAGCGCCCATGCCATCTGCTGTTGCCAGGCAGGCTCTATCTCGGCGAGTCGCTTGCGGGCAACAGGGAAAGGTCGCATGTGCAGATACCCTAAAGGCACACAGGCCACGGCCATGTTGTGTATTCGTGCGCGACATCGAGCGAGAAGGTCTGCGCAGCGTGTGCCGCAGATGACCTTAGAGACGAATATACAACGCTTCACGGGAGGGGAAGGCCCACCCGATGCGTAAAGCTAAAGGTTGCCCTTTCAGGCATCACTGACAGCTCCTAGGTCGTAGCCGACAACCATGCAGAATATGTGCGTATCCTTTCCTCACTCGGGATCACGCAGCCTGCGGCCACGTCCAGAGACGGTGAGAGCAGCCTTACCAATGCCATGCAGCGAAGGCTCAGACAAGTTCTTGCTCCCATTCCATGGGGTGTCGACAAAGTGGCTGCAGCATGCCTCGCCTGCTTCCTGTGGACAAAGCAGGCGAGGCATGCTGCACAGGACAGCAAGGCGATCCTTTCCGGCCAGCTTGCGGAAGGCAGCTATGTACACACGAGGCGCGCTTGTCGACAGGTCCCAGCCCTCTCTGGGACTGATGGAAAGCAAGGAGGACCTAGGGAAACGATGATTAATGCCCCATAACGTGTCAGAGAGGACCGGCCACACGGCCTTTCTAAGCCGGTATGCGGGAAAGGCGGGAAAGGTTGCTCATCCAGCACGTACAGGAGCCGCCATCCTTACATCCGTTCTGCCCCATGCACCGCAATAAGGCTCCAAGACGGATCAAGCGACTCTGGGAGCCGGGAGGTGCAGCCTGCCGGCAAAAGATGCACATGGGTAAGGTTTGCAAGGGCAAGAAAGACTTGAGCATACAGGAGGTCTTCTCTATCCCCTAGTAGCGCTTCCTTAAGGGGTCGAAGCGCCGCTTCACGATAAGGAAGGGTGCTTCTGCCTTTGAGCGAACGCATGCCTTCCTGGACTCGATGCCCTTCTCGGACAAGAGCGCACAGGCAAGGCCCTCTCTAGTCGAAGGCTTTCTTAGCAACGCTTTAGCGCATAGATGAGAGGTGTGGGTCTTTATGCGTCCTTAAGGGCGCTTCGCTATACCTATATAGCCTAAAGTCTGCGCAGCAGAACCTGTCATCTTCCCTTACGAGTGTGTGTGCCACAGGATATGTCGGATACATTCTAAGCGGTTCGTCTCCACACCATGCACAAGGCCACCTGCGGCATCCACGCCAATATGCGCCTTGTATCCGATACGCCAGGCTCCCCCTTCTTGGACTGGTGCGCTTTAAGGGTTACGTGCAAGGTCTTGGTTCTTCGTTAAGCTTAAGGGCCCAGATGAAGGTCGCATCCACTATGGAGCCACCCCGCGCTGTGATCCCTGCCTTTTCGAGCTCTAAGTTCAGGTCGTGAAGCACAAGCTTTGCCGAACTCCTCTCGCTTTAAGGCTATGGCGCATCTTCGCAAGTGTCGTCGCATCTGGCACCTGCGCCTGCATGAGGTCTACGTGCACAGAAGCGCTACCAGGAGCGGCAATCCAGGATAGCATCTTTAAGTTCCCTCGTCTTAAGAGAGCAAACATGACCTGCAACAGATACATCCTAAAGCTTTGTCTTTGCAGCACGCACATGCCTGACCAGAGCCTGTCAGTGGTAGCTGGTATCTACCAGTGCAATCCAGCTATCCCACACAACGATTGTATCCATCCGCTCCAGGAGTGCCTCCCGCCGAGTTTTTCTCCTTAGACCTTAGAATTTAAGGTCCTAAAAGCTCATCAGGCTATCCATATCTGTCTTCTGGATATGTTGGAATACGTGGATGTAGCTATACCATATCCAGAAGACAGATAGGCATCTATGTGGGTATGGGCACTGCGTGGTTCGAGACATTTTAAGCCGATGTCATACAGCGTACAGCCCCAGCTACCTCATCGAGGCGAATTAATCATCGTTTCCCTAGGTCAATCGTGGTCTAACATAGAGTTGGCTTTTGGTAATTGCAAATGATACTTGAAGCTCGAGCCCCTAGCTCGTTTCTCCATTTATACCATCTTACGGACGTGACCCACATGCCGGCTGCGAAAGGCCGTGTGGTCGGTCCTCTCTGCATGTCAGGGGGCATTAATCATCGTTTCCTTAGCAGTCAGACATGCAATTTCATTTGGAATTTCATTTTCTGTCTGGTATGATAAGAATGTAAATAATTACAAAATATCAAGGAGGTATTATTTGATGTTCGGAAATCCTTTTTCTGCTAATGTGGAAAGAAAAATGACGAAAGAAGAGCTGGTACAAGCAATCCGTGCAGATCTTTCTGGAGAGCTGGAGGCCATTTACGGCTACGATGCACACGTGCAGGCCACAGACGACCCGGTAGCGAAGGCAGTCCTGTCTGATATTCGCGATGAGGAAAGGGCTCACATGGGTGAGCTTTTAACTCTGTTGAAATATCTGGATCCTTCTGAAGGAGTACACTATAAAGAAGGTAAGCAGGAAGTTATGGATGAGTTGAAAGAGATGGGCATTACTGTCGGTGAACTTTTTGATTCTTCAACAAATAATAAATAATGAATGCAGATAGTTGAGGCTTGGGGCAGGATTGTGTGTAACACACCCCGCCTATGACTACAACTACATATTGCAAAAGCCACCCTGGCTCCTGTAAAGTATCAGCGTCAAAACTGCAACAAACAGAAGACAGGGTGGCCTTCTTTGATACTTCATGTAAAAAACTGCTCGACATCAAAAATACTGCTGTAGAGTCTCACGACATCTACAATGACCAGAATGGGGCACAATCCACATCCGCATGGATGAGTGTTCGTAGTGCGACAGGCACTGATCTGGCTATGATAGCGCATCGGTAAATCCCAAAGTCTGACGTGCTCTGGACTGGGGCGCCATCCTGGCAGAGTTTGAATGTCCTACCCACAGGCTTTTCTGTCCGAAACACAATGTGGTAACTGCTGGCGTGCCTCTGGGCTTACCCAGAAAGATGCTCTACCAAGGAAGTTTGACCTTACCGTCAGCTGGCTTGCAGAATAGCTGCCCAGAAGTGGCGTGGCAACATCCATGCGCATCGGCTGGCAGACGGTTAAACTGCATATTCAAAAAGCCCGAACGACCTTGTTTGCATCGGTATCGATAAGACCAACTAGCGCAAAGGGACACAAAATACATTACGGTTGTCGCAAACCGCGACACCACTATCGTTGTCTGGGTTGCTGACGGCTACGACAAATCTGTCCTGGAGCAGTTCTACAAAGGTCTCAGTAAGGAGCAGCTTGCCAGCATCCGGACTGTCAGCGGCGACGCTACACGCTAGATCACAGAGTGCGCAAACGAGCCTGCGCACTCTGCAAGCGCTGTGTCGATTCATTCCATGTCGCTGAGTGGGCCACAGATGTGCTGGATGAAGTCCGCAAAGACTGCTGGCGTGCTGCTTTATGACAAGGAAAAACGGCTAGCCAAAGAAAACCCGCAGAAGCACGCTCGCCCCAAGGCAAATGATCAGGCTTTCTCCAGGGTACAGGCAGCTCGCAAGAAAGCCACAGCGATCAGTCTATTTTTCTGGCAAAGTGCCAAATCCCCTGACGCAGAACAAAAAGATCCGTCTGGATATGATTTAGGCAAATGATTTGAAGCTGTAGCAGGCATAGTGTCTGAAAGAATCTTTGCATCTGCTTTTGAAATCAACCGATATCACGCAGATTGAAGCCGAGTCTGAAAATACTGGCTCAGGTGGGAGAGCTACAGCAGAATAGCGGCACTCTACGACCTGTATGAGAAGATCAGGCGCCATAAGGATCATATCCTGAATACGATCCGACTGGAGGGCTGAGCAATGCCAGGGTTGAGGCAACCAACAACAAGATCAAGCTGATTGTTCGCAAGGTGTATGGATTTCGGAATATACAGAACAGAGTTTTAGCTGATTCTTTCCTCTCCTGGGTCGGCAATTCCCGAATTACAAGAAAAGGGTCCAATGGCCCTCTGAACTGCCTCCCATTTCCTATGTCCAGGGAATGGGAGGCAGTTCACTCTCCCCTGGATCCTTTTTTCATATCGATATGATCAACTAGGTTGGCAGGCTCATATACTCCAGGCTGCCTTTGAGACGTCTCAGGTACCCTACGCTACCGAATCATCGTCTGCGGAATCTTCACCCTCAACAGCCTCAGGAGCCAGACACTCAACGAGCTTCGGCACTGCATCATCGACGACCTTTGCGATGCGACGCATAACCCGCATGTACATATCCCCTGCCCCACTATCGGGGAGCAAGAGATCGTAGTGCCCGACAATCGCGCCAGTCTCATCGAGATCGAACTTGACCCAACGCTGCTGGGTATTGATCTCGTTGCAGACGTTGATTGCGCGTTGTCGCATATCCTGGTTTACTGAAACGAGCGGAGATGTCTGGAAATGAGCTTCCTCTCCGTTCGCGTCAAAAACTGTATAGACGGACATTTGCGGCAGTTCCTCGGTACCAACATGCATAAACGCATTGAAGCGTCCCGGACGTGCACGGTGATCAAACGAAACAGCCACAACCGGCGATGTCCCTTGCCGCACGACATCGTAACGATAATCGTTATTTTCAAGTGCTCTGATAAATGCTCTGAATAGTTTCTGTGCAGATGACATAGTGGTTCCCTCCTTCGGCTGATCGTTGAAAATCGAGAACCTCTTTCTTTTTCTCTTCTCCTCCTCGTTTGATGGTTATTATTCCCGAACAGGAGGGTTTTCGCATATTTCTCTGTAAACGTGTGGTCTTTTGTCGTAAGTGGTTCTAACCACTTTATTTTTTGATTTTATGCTCTGTCACCTGCACAAACACGAAACATGCTCTTAATAAACAAGCGGCAGGTATACTACTTCCTGGTACCTGCCGCCTGAGAAAATCTGAGCGGTATGCCTTACATATCGTCTTTAGAGAACCCGTTTTTCATCCCCATCGAAGCCTCATAGAGCACCTTTGAAAGTAAGGAATCAGTCTCACGCTTGAGGTAATCCGCTACCTTCTGATTCCCGGCTTCCAAGAGTGGCTTCACATCAGCCACCTGCTGGTCGGCCGCCGCATCGGTCTCGTGGATGATTTGGTGACCGATGCCGCCCATTTTTTCCTGATAGCGCTCGATACCCGCCTGGCACTCGTGGAAGTGCGCATCCGCCAGCCCTGCAATGATGCGATTTGCCCAATAGAAGCTTTCAGTGGTCACCTGTGCGGTCGTATTGGAGAGGTACTCCGGCGTCGTGGTCACATTCGCGTAAAAGGGTACGAGCGCGTTGAAGACGTTGCTGCCGAAGGCCAGCCACTGGATCGCGGCGTAGCGATCGTCTACATCCGGGCGGATCTCCACCACGGAAAGCTGTGAGTTGCGGTTGATACCGATCGGGCGGTACATGCCGCGTGTCGCCGCCCCATCACGGCCGTAGGGATCATACCTGGTGCCCTGGTAGTGCAGTGACAGGGCGTACTTGACGTCCTCGATCGTGACCTTGCGCTCCGGGACCCTGCCCCAGGGGATATCATCAGACGCAGGGGTGAGCAGCGCGTCAGACGCGTCCCACTGGATCGCATGCGGGTTCAGGAAGCGCTGCATCGCCCAGGCGCGCGGGGTGTTGTAGACGTGGTCAGAATCGGAATGGGAGCCGAAGGCCTCACGCGAGTTGAAGGCGTGGCCCTCAAGCGTCAGATCCAGGTGATTATCTGCCACAAACTGCTTCATGTCCACGGAGCACATATAGTTTTCCCGCTCACCAAAGGCATCCTCGAAGTCAAAGGAATCGATGCCGAGCTGATTGGGCATCGTCACGTACATGTTATCCGGCACGCGCTTGGCGATCCAATGGTGGCCGCCCACGGTCTCAAGCCACCAGATCTCGTTGACGTCGTTGAAGGCGATTCCGTTCATCTCGTAGGTGCCATACTGCTCCAAGAGCTTGCCTAAACGAAGGACGCCCTCACGGGCAGAGTGGATGTAGGGCAGCACGATCGTGACCATATCCTCCTCGCCGATGCCGCCGATCAGCTCCGGCTCGTACCCATCGTCGCCGGGTTTTCCTTTCTCCGGCTCATAGGTGACAAACGGGTCGGCACCCAAGACGCGCTCGTTGGTGGTCAGGGTCTCAGTTGCGCTCATCGAGATGTTCTCCTCGTTGACGCCGGCCTCAGCCCAGATGCCTTCATTGGTGATCGCATTCGGGACCGCGGTATAACGTAGTGGGTTGTCCGGCAGATCAATCGTGAGGTGGGCCAGAACGCTCTTGTAGGTGTGTGGCTGATCCTCAGGATTCACGACGACAAACCGTTTGGGATTGAAGGTCCCGTTCCCGGAATCCTCGTTGCGTGCGATAATGGTCGACCCATCGAAGCTCGCGTCTTTACCGACCAATAATGTTGTGCACGGCATGCTTTAACACTTCCTTATCTCTAACAGTTCGATACGGACCCAAACTGCACTTTCAGGCAGTTCTTATCCTAGCGCGAACATAAGAGTACACTAAGAGGCGACGTGAAGATTACAGATAGAGGGGGCTGAAACACCGTATGTACCGCCTTGTTGCTTCAGACATGGATGAGACCTTTCTCAATCAGGAACACAAGATCCCCCAGGCGAACATCGACGCAATCGCTGAGATGCGCTCCAAGGGCGTCCTTTTTGTCCCCGCCTCTGGACGTGCTTACCATTCGGTGCTGCAGAGCTGCGCGGCGATCCCGAAAGAGCTCCTCGAAGGCTCCTATGTGATCTCCTACAACGGCGGCTGCATCAATAAGATCAGCGACGATACCCCGATTACCTCGCATCAGCTGCCCTTCGATCTCGTCAAAGCGATCTATGACTGGGCCATGCAGTTCGATGTGGGTTTTCACATCTATGAGACCACAGGCAAAGTGTGGGGAAGCCACCTGCAGCAGTCCGAGATCGACTACCTGCGCGGCCACATGCCGTACACTGATTTCACTGACGACTCGCTTTCTTTCCTGAAGGATGTGCCACTGGCCAAGATGCTCGTCGTGAAGCCTGACGGTATGCCCTACCTGCGCCACATGTGCGACATAATGCCGAAAGACCTCAAAGACCAGGTCACCTATACCTTCAGCTCAAACCGTTACTTTGAGTTCAATCCGCTCGGGGTTGACAAAGGCACCGGTTTGAAGCAGCTGCTTGAGCTCCTCCATATCGACCCGCAGGACAGCATCGCCTGCGGCGACGCCCAAAACGATATGCCGATGATGGAAGTAGCCGGCGTCGGTGTCTGCGTCAGCAATGCGGACGACGATGTCAAAGCAGATGCAGACTACGTCGCAAAGGCAAGCTGCGACGACGGTGTGCTCAAAGAGGTCGTCGAGCAGTTCATTAACTAGCTGGCCCTCAGCTGTCAAAGTGAATACCGAACGAGAGCAGCCGGTTCAGGCAGAACTGGACGAATCCGACCATAATCAAAGACAGAAATTTGGCCCAAAGTAGCGGCAGCGCCAGCGATGTGAGCCAGAAAAGGACGAGCTCTGAGAGTATGAGCCCCGTAAACCCGACCGCGAAGAACAGAACTGCACGGATGGCGGGATGGTCAAACACCCGGAAGTTGTAGCGCCGGTTCAAGAAGAAGCTGACCGTGATGCCACAGGTCACCGATACGATATTCACGAACAGCCAGGGAAATCCGAGGACGGTACTGCCAAGAGTGAAGATTGTGAAATCGAGCCCTGAGGAGATTATGCCGATCAGTGCGTACATAATGAGGTTGTGAAGCCAAGAATTCTTATCACGAAGCTGCTCGATCAGTTTCACGCCGAATCAACCTCACCAACCTGCCCTATACAGTCCAATACGTTCTCACCATAGAACAACAGAAGGCCGAAAGGGATATTCCTTTCGGCCTTCTCACATTACTGTCTGCCAGCTGTATGTCTAACGTCCTGAAGCTTAGAGACGATCTGCCATATCGTGGATCAGCCTGTTCGTCTTGTCCCAGCCGAGGCAAGGGTCGGTGATGGACCTACCGAAGACGCCACCACCGATCGGTTGGTTACCGTCCTCGAGGTAGGACTCAATCATGAAGCCACGGAACAGCTTTGCGATATCCTTATTGCGCGCAACGGAATCGAGTACCTCGCTGCAGATACGGATCTGCTCGAGCGGACGCTTGCCGGAGTTGTCGTGGTTCGTGTCAATGATCACAGCAGGGTTCTGGTAGTTCTTATCGTCCTCGTAGGCTGCTGCCAGACGCTCCAGGTACTCGTAGTGGTAGTTCGGGTAGTTGATATCGTCGAGACCCTTGTAACCACGCAGGATGCAGTGAGCGAGCGGATTGCCGGTGGTCTCCACTTCCCAGTTACGGTAAATGAAGGTCTGCGGATGCTGTGCCGCATAGACGGAGTTGAGCATTACGGACATACTGCCGCCGGTCGGGTTCTTCATGCCTACCGGTACTTCAATGCCGGAGGCGACGAGGCGGTGCTGCTGGTCCTCTACCGAGCGTGCACCGACCGCCACATAGGCGAGCATATCGTTCAGGAAGCGGTCATTCTCCGGATAGAGCATCTCATCGGCGGTGAAGAGGCCGGTCTCCTCAACCACGCGCAGGTGCATGTGACGGATTGCCTTGAGGCCTGCAAGCAGGTCAGGCGCCCCTTCCGGATCCGGCTGGTGGAGCAGGCCCTTGTAACCGGTACCCTTGGTGCGCGGCTTGTTGGTGTAGACGCGCATGACGATCTGGATTTTGTCCTTTACCTCATCCTGCGCTTTTGCGAGACGGCTCGCGTACTCGAGCACTGCATCCTCATTGTCCGCAGAGCACGGACCGACGATCAGGAGCTTCTTGGGGCTCTCACCTTTGATAATGGCGGCAACCTCTTCGTCGACTGCCTTTTTACGCTCCGCAGAGGCCACGGAGAGCGGCATCTCGGCTTTGATCTCTTTTGGAATCGGCAACCGCCGTTTAAACGTTGCAGACATATGTCTCCCCCTCAACGTTTAGATGTGTCATATATGGTTCAATCCTAAAGTAAAGAGGGGGACAAGAAACAACATATTAAAATTTGTAAACAATTTGAAACTAAGTGCGCACCTCAGAGGCCGCAGGACCACCGTTCGTTCTCCTCCTCATTGAGGTGCGTCCCTCTCTGACCTTCCAGCGGATCAGCGTGTTCCACGCTCTCGCCGTCGACAAGGGAGAATTTCGGGTTCTGCCAACAGCGACGGTCCTTAACGATGTGGGCCGGAATACCCGCCACGGTCACATTGGACGGCACATCGTGCAGTACCACTGCATTGGCGCCGATCCTCACTCCGTCACCGATATGGATGTTGCCCAGCACGGTGGCGCGGGCTCCGACCATAACGTTGTTACCGAGGGTTGGGTGGCGTTTACCGCCGTGGTGTCCGGTCATACCGAGCGTGACGCCCTGGTAGAGCATGCAGTCATCCCCGATCACTGCGGTTTCGCCGACGACGATACCGATACCGTGATCGATGACAAAGCGGCGGCCGATCTGGGCAGCCGGATGGATGTCTATCGCATACTTCTTGCGGGTGTGGCTCTGCGACCACATCGCGAGCCCATGCATCCCGTGGGTCCACAGCCAGTGCTGGCGACGGTAGGCCCACACAGCTCTGAGTCCCGCCGCAAAGAATACCACTTCATGCACAGATGAGACAGAAGGATCGCGGTTCACGACGGCTTCTGCATCTTCACGCATCACTTGGAAAAGACCGACACGTTGCGAGGGCTGCTTCACCTCGCATACCCGCTGTACCGTCTGTGTTTGACCCATAACTGCCTCTCCCTTTTTAGTACATCCCATACTACACAGTGTATGCCATACAGGCCCTAAAAGAATCCGTGTTCATCAAATTCATACCAATGAGTAGGTATTTAGAAATGGAATGTCTCTGCATTCCAGAAGCACATATTGATCCCGGTATGCAGTAAGGCGGCCCTTACAGAAAGGAACCGCCTCAGCATTCAATAAACAGGTTCTCTGGCTTAGAGGTCAAGGGACAGGTAACGTTCGCCGGTATCCGGAAGGACTGCGACGATGACCTTGCCTGCATACTCAGGACGCTTGGCAAGCTCAACGGCTGCCGCGACCGCCGCACCGGAGGAGATACCGACCAGAAGGCCGTAGCCATCGGAGAGCTTCTTCTTCGTGTCGATAGCATCCTGTGAGGTGATTGCGACAACCTCATCGACAACAGAAGCGTCATAGGTCTTCGGAATGAAGCCTGTGCCGATGCCCGGAATCTTGTGCGGGCCAGCGGGCTCACCCTCAAGGACGCGGGACTCATACGGCTCAACAGCGATGCCCCTGACGGAAGGCTTCTCCTCTTTCAGGAATTTGGCGGTGCCGGAGATGGTGCCGCCGGTGCCGACGCCTGCGACAACCGCGTCGACGGTACCCTCAGTGTCTTTCCAGATCTCAGGACCGGTGGTCTGATAGTGAGCCTTCGGGTTGGCAGGATTTGTAAACTGACCTGCGATGATCGCACCCGGGGTCCGCGCCTTCAGCTCGTCTGCCTTCGCGATTGCACCCTTCATACCACCCTCGCCGGACGTCAGAACAATCTCTGCGCCATAGGCGGCAGCAAGCTTGCGGCGCTCGATGGACATAGTCTCAGGCATAACCAGAATCACATGGTAGCCGCGCGCCGCTCCGACCATTGCGAGACCGACGCCGGTGTTGCCGGAGGTCGGCTCGATGATCGTACCACCCGGCTTCAGAGATCCATCTGCCTCAGCGGCATCGACCATCGCCTGAGCGATACGGTCCTTTATGGATCCACCGGGGTTGGTTGCTTCGTACTTACCGTAAATTGTCGCTTTGTTGTCTGCGAGGACGGAGAGATCCACCAGCGGGGTAGTACCGATAAGTCCCTCAATCTGTTGCGCAAATTTCATCAGTAAGACCTTTCTCATTCGTTGACTGGAAACGAGGGTGTCACCACAACCGATGCAGTGCATGCTTCTGTACCGGTGAGCGTGTGGCAAATGCAAGCTCGTTGTCAACTACTATGTCACTTATATTCCCACCATGCAAGTAGGAATTTAGATTAAAACAGAATGCCCTTCGTCTTCATGATCCGACCATAGAGCTGAGCTACTCAGATTTCTTGACCAAGAAGGGTTCCTTGGGAGGGGCAAACCCGATTCCTAAGACAAAGCCCATGACCAGCATAATGAGGGGATGGCAGGCTGCGAGAAAGAGTCCGGCGCCCAGCACCAGCTGTCCCATTGACGGAATCAGCGGCGCGATCCACGCGGAACCAACCACGAGACCAACGGCGACCCATCCGAATACCAGACAGATCAGCTTGATCACGTTGAGGGTGTACAGGTGTAGCGTGCGGTCGAGGACGATGCCTCCCGCGAACCCCATGGCCCACAAAAGCATCGGCAGGCTCACGATGTAAGCGTAGAGTCGCGGGCTTGAGGCGGTCAACACCGCCTCATTGGAAGCGCCCACACTCTGTGACACAAAATACATGACAATACTTGCCGCGCTTACGATCCCTGCCGCAAGCAGGCTTCCCATCAGTTTCTTTTTGCCCATAGGTCAACAAACCTCTGTCTGTATTGCTCAGGTTAAATATCCATATCCGTCATCTCAAGGAGATCCGTCACGTCGTTGAGTGAAGGATAGATCCCATACGCAAGGTGGCGCATCTCGTCGGTTACCGGAGAAAGGTCGGGGATCATGATTGTCTTGAAGTTACCGGCAGCTCCGGCTTTGACACCCGCATAGGAATCCTCCAACACGAGAGTGTTCTGAGGATCGATTCCCAGCTGCATGGCAGCAGCGAGGAAGATATCAGGAGCGGGTTTACTGTTCTTGATACTGGGGTCTCTCCCACTCACCAAGACATTGAATGCCTCCGTCAAATGCAGGTGATCCAAATTATTGCGTATGATGTCCATGCCGGAGGAAGAGGCGAGCGCACGAGGCACCTGTCTTCCACCCAAGAAGTTGAGGAGCTCAACCGCGCCGTCTTTCGCAGGTACCCCATGCTCAAAGCTATAATCATCGACGATTTTCTGTAGCGTGCTCAGTACGGCATAGCCGTCGGTACCCGGATAGTCACTGTAGATCTCCTCAACGATGGGCCCTCCTTCTTCGTTGGTAACCCCACGGGTTCTATCGGCGACTTCCTCACGAAAGGGCAGGCCGAATCGTTTCAATGCCTCCGGCAAAAAATGCAGATAGAGACGTTCTGAGTCGACGAGCAGCCCATCCATATCAAAGATAACGGCTCCAATCATCGTTTAAACCTCCTGGCGGAAGAACCACCCATACAGTTTCAGCTCTTGATCAGTTTTAATTGAGGAGTCAAACACCACCTGTCCCGGCCCGGACGAGAAGGACAGAAGGCCGTGCTGGGCGAGCTTCCGCTTGAGCTCCCGGGCAGTACCCTTTCCCCCATCAAAGAACGGCACATCCCCCACAACCTCACGGATTGTCCCCTTGATAAAGGGATAGTGCGTGCACCCAAGCACTACGGAATCGACAGTACCCGCATAGGACCCCACGAGTTTCTCGACGAGCGCTTTCAGGTCCGGCGCGTCGAGGTTACCTTTCTCGATCCTGCCTGCAAGCCCCGGACAGGGCAGAGAGATTACGTGGGAGCGGGAGCCCCACCGCTGCGCTAGCTTGTGATACTTCACAAGCCTCAGCGTCACCGGTGTCGCCATCACCAAAATCCGATCGTGCTTCGGCGCCAAGGTCGCCGGTTTGAGTGCGGGCTCCACCGCTATGATCGGCACATCAGGGAATCGGTGGCGCAGGGGCGCCGCTGCGACCGCGCTGGCGGTGTTGCAGGCGATAATGATAGCTTTGCAGCCACGCTCCAGAAAGTTCTCCACGATGCGGGAGGAGAGCTGATAGACTTCCCCATCCGTCTTCTCCCCATAGGGGGCATTCGCAGAGTCCCCAAAGAAATAGAAGTTCTCATGCGGGAGCTCAGCCACCAGTGCTTTCAGCACCGATATCCCACCGACGCCCGAATCAAAGACGCCGATCCAACCTTTGAGAGAACGCTGAGTCATGCTATCGCTTTCTACCCTGGTGGTATTGTCACTGCAACGTATCGTACCCAAACCTGACCGAATACGTACGCACTTTATCCATTGTAGGCGGCCACACACCTGAGCACCGGAGATCCTTACAAAACCCTGCGCTCAATCGGCTATCTGCCCCATTGACGTGTGGCGCGGCACTAACGGAAGAGTGTTGGAGTAAGGTGAGAGATGAAGGAATACCAGGGAGGGAGCCTCACATGCTTGCCGTCATTCACGCCTCAGTTGTGGATCAACCCGTCGATGCGATCGTCAATGCCGCTAACGCGGCGCTCGCCGGGGGCGGAGGTGTAGATGCCGCAATCCACGATGCTGCAGGCCCCGAACTCGATCTCGCCTGTCGGGCGATCGGCCACTGCAACACCAGTGAGGCTGTGATCACCCCTTCCTTCAACCTGCAGCGTGCCACCGGCGCCCGCCACATTATCCACACTGTAGGCCCGATCTATGCACGCTATAGCCGCAAGCGCAATGCGGAACTGCTGGAGGCCTGCTACCGCAATTCCTGTGAGATGGCGCTCGAATCAAACGATACAAGCCTCGCCTTCTGTTCCATCTCCACCGGAGTCTACGGATATCCGGCGGAGGATGCACTCCCCATCGCGATCAGCACCTTATTTGAGTATGCGGACTCCTTCGATCCGCTGCTCTTCTGCCTCTACACGGCAAGCGAATACCGTCGCGGCGTTTCCATTATCAACTGCGTCGCAACCACCCACCAAGAGGGAGACCGCCTTATTATCGATGCAGTGAAGTGAGCTGCTCCTCCAGAAACGTGGTAAAGACTTCTGCCATGCGCGACAGGTGTGGCCGAACCAACAGGTAGATTTCACGGTACTGCGGTTTTACCAGGTGTTTCGCTATAAGGTGGTAGGGATTACGCTGCAGAATCAGGGACGGTAAGAGTGAGACCCCAAGCCCTGTTTCCACCATTGCCATGATCGCATAGTCATCCCAGGTGACGAATTTGACGTTGGGCTTGAGCCCTGCTGCAGCAAAGATGCCAGAGACCTCACTGTCCCCGCTCTGCTGCAGAAGCATAAAGGGGTCCTGACATAGGTCCTTAAGTGAAACGCAATCTACCTGTGCAAGCGGATGGTTTTGGGGCACTACCGCGAGCATCTCATCAGAGGCCAAGCGGCGCGAGCGCACAGAGTGCTTCGGTTTGTCAGCGATGAGCCCGAGATCGACCCTGCCCTCCTGGGTCCAGCGCTCAATCTCCTCAAAGTCCCCCATCATCAGCTCATAGTCGACGCTCGGATAGTGCACCCTGAATTGCGCGATGATGCAGGGCATCCAGTGCGTCGCCACGCTCGAGAAGCACCCAATCCGGATGGTCCCCACCTTGAGTCCGCATACCTCATGGACTTTCGCCTGCAGCGTCCGGTCCTTTTCCACCACGTCCCGCACCAAAGGTACGATCCGCTCGCCCTCGGCGGTGAGCTTGACGCCGCGGCGGCTCCGCTCAACGATCCGCACGCCCCACCCCTGCTCCAAATCGGCAATCATGCGCGAGATACCCGACTGGGAGTACTGACACACCTCCGCCGCTCTTGAAAAACTCCCTTGGTCAACGACCTCGAGCAAGGCCCGATATTTCTGAATCGTAGGATCCATCGGCAAGTCCTTTATCTATGAGGAATATTCATACTACACTTGCATTATATGCGCTTTTCAAGTAGCGCTATGGCGTGCACAATAGGGTCGCTCAAGCGAGGGGAAGGGAGCAATCAGGATGCGGAAGCCTCTGATTCGGTACGTATTGGCGCTGCTGTTATTCGGTTCGAACGGTATTGTCGCAACTCACATTTTCCTGCCTTCCGCACAGATCGTCCTGTGCCGCACCTTCCTCGGCAGTTCTCTTCTCGCGTTGATTCTGCTTCTACAGGCGCACCGCAACGACACTGAGTTCGCCTCCCCCGCCCACCTCAAAGAAGCCCTCTTCCTGCTGCTTGGCGGAGCAGGCCTGGGTGGCGGTTGGATCTTCCTCTTTCAGGCCTATACCTTAGTCGGCGTCG
Source organism: Atopobium sp. oral taxon 416 (assembly GCF_018128285.1). Taxonomy (NCBI): domain Bacteria; kingdom Bacillati; phylum Actinomycetota; class Coriobacteriia; order Coriobacteriales; family Atopobiaceae; genus Atopobium; species Atopobium sp. oral taxon 416. The sequence continues at coordinate 1,326,424 of NZ_CP072380.1, read as the reverse complement.
GGATCGCCTCACTGGTCTACTACATAGGACCGGTGCTGGTCATGTTAGTCAGCCCGCTGCTCTTCCATTCCCATCTCGGCACCAAGAAACTGTTAGGGTTTGCCGCAGTGGTCGCCGGCACCCTCTTGGTGATGGGCCAAAACGCCTCAGGCTCCCTCAATTCCTTCGGTCTCGCAAGGAGCTTCATGAGTGCCATCATGTATGCGACGATGGTGATCGCCGACAAGAAGGTCACCCACATCAAAGGATTGGAGAACGCCGCAATCCAGCTCTTCGGGGCCTTCTTCACCGCCCTGCTCTACGCTCTGGCAACCGGCCAAGCAGCTCCTCAGCTTGAGCTGAACGATATTGCCCCGATCCTGATCCTCGGCCTCGTGAACACCGGCCTCGGATGCTACCTCTACTTTTCCGCAATGAATGCACTGAGCGTCCAGACGGTTTCGGTCTGCGGCTACCTCGAGCCGCTTTCCGCTGTCGTCCTCTCCGTGATCGCCCTACATGAGCCGATATCGCTCTTGCAGGCCTTCGGCGCTGTGCTGATCCTTTCCGGAGCCGCCTTCCCAGAGCTCTCCGACCACCTGTCAGGCCACAAAATCCATCACAGAAGATTTTCTGCGCGGGCCCAGACCGTGCTCAAAGCCGGTAATACGCAGGCATTACCAAGAGCTCACATCGCTCAGTAACTGTTCAGTATAGCCCTGCCGTGCCAGCTCATGGGCTGCGGAAAGTACCACCTCTGGGATCTCCACAGGATCCTGCCATCCCCGGCTCGGATAGATGAGGTTACGTTGGGTGTCTCCTACCAATATCGAGATAAACTCATGCTTTGAAATCGGTGCTCGTCCGCTTTCATACCAGTGAGCATACTCCTCGTAGGTAAGAGGCAAAGACGAGATAATAAAGTCAAGCTCCGGCCACTGGCAGGTGAGGGTGACGCGGGTACGTAATGCGCGATAGGGGCGCTCGATTACCAGCAGTTTCTTCTCCTCGAGGCCCTCCTGCTTTAAAAGTTTCTGGGTATTTCGGATGTTCTCTGCGGTATTGCGGGACTTGTTTTCCCTGAGTATTGCCGAAGCCGGTACCTGCTCTTGCTCTGCAATTCGGGCAAACCGATCCGCTTCCGACTCATGCCAGAGGCGCTTGGTGATGCGTCCCAAGCCTCCGGTGAAGACGATCTTCGATGACCAGCCCTGCCGACAGAGCTTTGCAGCATAGTGTGCGACCCGCTCATCGTGGCTGCCAAACACTAGCATTGCGGCGCAGTGTTCAAGTTTGTTAGAGGAGATCTGATACTCAAAGAGCAGCTGCGCCAACCTATCGACCTCAGCGCTATCCATCGCACATATCCTTTCCGCACCGATAAGATTCATGCAAACAAGGCTACCGCGTGCCAATATCGCAACGGTAAAAAATTATTGAATCCTCATGGCCTTTAAGCTTCGCTTCCACGGCAAGAGGATAATGAAGGCTCACCGAATGAAAGGATTATCCATGAGCGTCTGGCGCCTGTGCCTTATAACCATCTTGAGTTGTGCCCTTGCCCTCTTCGGACTGACTGCCTGCGGGCAGGAGGACGATACCGAAGATTCCTCGCTCGAAACACTGACGCTCAACATTCAATGCAACGAATCTCTGATTGTGACCCTCGACTCTTCCTCGGGCCTTAACCTCCTGCAGCAAGGTGTCAACTTTATCGTCACTCGCGGCGACGACACCGTGGCACGGGGTACCCTGCAATCGGAAGCCACCTTTGAAGAGTTCAAGACTAACTTCCAGGATAGTGAGACGTATGAAGAACAGACCATTAACAACTACCAGGTGTGTGTGGTGCACGAGGACGACATCTACGAAGCGCTGATCAGCGTGCCTGACGCGTCAACGCATATCCGTCTGGTCGGCTACAACGGATCAGATACCATGCAGGAAGTGCTCAAAGCACTGCAGATTACCAAGGCTTCCTAAGCGGGTAGGTTATTCAAGGCGTCTTTAATTGAAGCGATTGCAGTATCCACCGAGCCCCGCGCCCGTTCAATCTTAGCCTGGACCAAGATATCCGCGACTGCACCATCCAGGAAGAAATCTGCAAACGTGAGGAACCCGTCCACATTCAGGTGGATTGAATCTACGCCCGGGAGATTGCCCAGCTTCTCCGAGAGAACCTGCACATCCAACTTGGCCTGCGCAATCTGTTTCTTCGCATCGTTGATGCGGGCATACTTCATTGCTCCAGAGATAATGTTACCGCCGAAGAGATCGACCATTCCCCAGCCGCTCGCCTTTGTAAGGCTCTCGCGCGCCACCTGAAGGCTTGCAAGCGCCTGGTTTCCCGCCTCACGGGCTTCTGCTATCTGTACCTCATCAGGATAGCTGTAGATACCGTCGTCCTCGTCGTAGCTATCGTCGTTTTGGTAGTTCTTATCGTCGTCCATGGTTCAGTCTCTCAATCGTTTGCAGCTTTCAGTCGTAACGATACCACTCATACCCATGTGCAGCTCTATTCTCTACAGGTGCTGGTAGGGGTAGCGAAGTTCAATGTGCACAGTCTCCCTTGGCTTGAGGCTGTGTAACCGTTCCGAAGGCACCTCATCCATCCGCCGTATCTATTTCAATCAGTGTGGCATGGCGGAAAGCGGGAGCAACCGGCGTCGCCACCAGTGTACCCTCTTCATTTGCCAGATGGCCTGGCACAATCACAAAGGAATCGTCGGAAGTGACCTACTTCTGATCTGCAGTGTATGCCTAGCTGGCAGGCTCACACTGTACAGGTGTGAGAAGAGATGCGGCGGGTGTCTGTACAGCGTCTAGTTCATGCGCCAGCACGCATGTGAGGCGATAGCGTTAAGGCTTAAGTTGTTGCGCGCCGTCGGCAAACACTTCACAAAGAGCCTAGCCAGCCACGATGGGGCAGGCTCATTCAAGATGGTGTTCCCTCAAGCAGCGCAGTGCCCACAACATCTGTGTGCGGGGGCTCTCTAACCTACAGCTCTGCGTTGTCTACGGCGTAGACGAGCTCGGCGCGACGGTAAGAGCCACTATGCAAGCGGCCTGGTCAACCTCGGCGCAGCGCACGTCACAGGTCAACTCCATGCACTTGCAGCTTAAGCACTTCATGGATCGCATCCGCAAGGTCTCGACCAAGCATCTCTAACACTACCCAGAGTAGTTCTGCTACAAGGAGCAGTTTCGCAAATCGGACGGCGATAAGCGCGAGCAGATCTACAGGCACAAGTGAGACGGTGTCTACCACACCACCCAGAGAGGCTACGTGGGCATGCCGATTGCGTTCCTTAAGTACTGGGAGCAGGCGACATGACCTCATATCCACAGTGGTCTAACAGAGTCAAACATTTTGAGCAGGCAGCACACAGCGTGCAGCTCCAGCTACCTCATCGAGCCGAATTAATCATCGTTTCCCTAGACTGTTAGGATAGAAGAAAGAGAGGCAAGCAGCGGAAGTCTGCTTGCCTCTCCTTTACTCATCTCTATCGTCTAGGGGCACTCCCTTAGACCTTACCTAATACTTTGGACTCTCCTCCTTTAGTTCTTCCACCTTCTCGTGAAGTGTGAAAGTCCCAACTGGAACAAAACCCTTTGCAACGTTTAGCTGTCCAACGGACTCAACTCATTTCTGAACACGCGACTCCGTTGCAAATACAAAGCAGATCAGATATCAGATAAATTCTCGACCCACATTACCTCTCAGAACTCCAATTGAAAGCTTTGGAACCGTCTTCGGGTCACCGATGCTCTATCTCAAACACTTCACGTGATTTTTACTTCTGAGAGATACCGGAGCTTACCCGGCTTAAAGAATCTACATCTGCTCGATCGTCTACCAGACTTTAACTGTCTCGGACAATCAACTTGTGGTGGCAACAACCGAGCCCACCCAAATAAATCAGTGATCCTCGGGCAGACGTACCGTAAAGCAATCATCTATGCCCATCGGACTCACCTCCTTGTTTCTGTCGCTGGCTCTGTCTGCGACGCTTTTTGTCTTCGCTTATAGCGTACCCAAGTCCTACCGTATTATCATCACCTCAGGTCAGCGGTCGTCTTTTGGCGACCAACGGTAAAGTACTAGGTAGAAGGCCTCGTTTTATTACTTGTTACGAGGGTCTACGAGTTAGGTGATTGATTCTCACCATTTGCGCAGGTACGTGCCATTCGACAGCGCCAGATGGCAGACGACCCTTTTCTCCACAGGCTATCTGCCCTCGTCCCGGTGGACCCGGTGCAGGTAGACAAACCAGTCCAGATATGCCTGCAGGCTCTCGAGCTTCATGCAGGCGAAGTGCTCGACATATCCGGTGGATCTATAAGCACAGGTGGTTTACGAGGGCCATCTGCTCGAAGGTAGACGGGGTCGGTAGTGACGGCCTTGTAGCACTCGTCCACGAGCCTGAGGTCTCTGACGAGCGCATTGTGGGCCTTCTCGCAGTCGTGGACGATGGTCGAGCCCTCCCTGATATGCTCCTTGAGTGCCTCGTTGATCTGCTTGGTGGAAGGCTTCCCGTTCTCACTGACGATTGCCAGGGCCTGCTTGTTATGAGTCGATCGCGACGATGACGCAAACCTTGTCCTTGGAGAGTCCCTTTTCCTGGGCTTTCCATCCTCGTGCTCGGCCCGCATGTCCTCGAAGTACATCTCGTCGACTCACACACGTCCCGACAGCATGACACAGTCCTGCCAACCGCCGAGTGTGGAGAAGACCTTGCAGCACATGATCTCGACGATCTTCATGATCTTGTGCAGCGCCAGCTTCGAGTTCGCGAATATGGTCCCGGAGAGCAGGCTGAACCTGGCGCCGCAGGACGGGCAGCGGACCTCATGGCCCCATTTGGCCAGCAGGCCCTCTATCGTGTCCGCGCCGTACTTCTCGCGGCACAGCCGCGAGGCGACTGCGTCCCTCAGCTCGTCGAGCCCATCGGCATCCAGGCCGTCGAAGAGAAAGCGCAAGTCGAGGGAACCGCGCTCCATGCGCTCCTCCGACATCCTGGATTCCCGCCTGGGCGGCCACCTCCCGGGATGTCGCCAAACAAAGAAGAAGGTGGCCTCTCAGGCGGCTCTGTTTGGCACAGATATCGTAGCATGAGACGGATGGTTCGACGTTTTATCACCTAACTCGTAGACTCTCGTAATTGCTTGTTATTAAACTGAACCGCTTAAGGGCGCGTGATGTGCTCAGTCGCTCTCCTTATCGCACAACCTTACGGTATGTCCTTATCGCCTAGCACCTATCAGCACCTGCAGTCCCTACATTGTACAATCCGCGCTTATGCCATAAACCTGTCAGTTCCTGATTAGACAGCTTCCTTTCACTTAAATAATTGCTACGAAAAGCGGTACGCGGACGGCTCACGACCACATAAAGACTACTTTCCGTGGTATTCTGTGCTCAAGATCAGTACGCGTTTCAAGCTACAGGAGATCGTATGCTTTCGTCCGAACATGCAAGTGAGGCTACCGCCGATCAGGCGACCGGAGAGGAAACACCTGCAGAACCTATCTCACAGCCAACCGCTGCCGCTCAACCTGCACCCAACCCGTTGAAGGATGCGGATCTTAACCATAAACAGGACCTTATTAATAAACTAAAGCAAGCAGTCGACGCAAAGGATTGGCGCGGTGGCTCATCCCTCTTGCACCCGACCATGAACGAATGGAAGTCAATCCATACCTGGCACATACCGGAAGAGGATCAGCTCTGGAGCGCTTTCCAGGAGCTTAGACATACAATCTATGTCGAGTGCGGAAAAGAGTGCAAGGCTGCTGAGGCTGCCAAGGAGAAGATCTGCCAGGAAGCGCGAACCCTCGCTAACTCCCAGAACTGGAAAGAGACCAGCGAGCGGTTCCACCAGTTGATGGATGAGTGGAAAGCGGTTGGCACGGTTGGACGTGAGGCAAATGAACGCCTCTGGGCAGACTTCAACGGCTCCCGTCAGAAGTTCTTTGCCGCACGCAGCGCCCACTTTGAGAAGATCAACCAGGAGCACGAGCGGGCCAAAGAGAAAAAAGAAGAGCTTATCAAGGAGATCCAGAATCTGCCTGTGCCCAACGACAGCTGGAAGACGCAGCAGTGGAGAGAGCAGTCTAACAAGATCCATGACCTGATGACACAGTGGAGGGCTGCCGGGCAGGCGAATCGTAAAGATAACGATAAGCTGTGGGAGGCATTCAATGCTTCCCGCCAGGCCTTTTTTGAGGCTCAGCACGCCCACTTTGAGAGACTCGATCAGGTCTACGAGAACAATGCGAAGGCAAAGCGTAAGCTGATCGAAACTGCCAAGACGATCTCCGCCACGATGGATTTCAGCCCACAGAATACGCAGACCATGCGTGACCTCGATATCCAATGGAAGCAGATCGGCTTCGCAGGTGCCCATACCGACAACGAGCTGTGGGAAGCCTTCCGCGATGCAAAGGAAAAATTCTGGATTGAGAAGAAGGCATACTTCGAAGAGCGCAACAAGATCCGCAAGGAGAGGTCCGAAGCCGCGATTGATCGGCGTAAAGACCAGATCGCCCACTTGCAGCAACAGATCGATCATCTCAATGCGCAGATGAACGACGACACGATCAGCGAGGATTACCTCGTCAACATGCGAACCTGGATCCAGGAGAAGCAGGACCGCATCAATGAGCTCAATGATCAGATTGCCGACATCACCAAGAAGCTCTCATAGGCCACAATTACACGACTACCAATATTGTTAAGGAACACCCATGCATCTTGCTCTTGCACAGATGAATATATCCCCCTCACTCAACGACAACATGGAGACCACCGAAGCCTATATCCGCCAGGCAAAAGCCGCAGACGCGGACATGATCATGTTCCCCGAGGTTCAGCTCACGCCGTTTTTTCCGACCTATCGCAGAGAGGATTCCCCCTATCGAGACGGCCTTGACCAATGGTGCCTCGAGTTTCAGTCACCTCAGGTGGCTCAACTTTTGGGGATATGCCACTCTCAAGATATCGCTGCTTCCTTTAACCTGTGGATGCGCTGGCCCGATGGCAACGCCTACGACACCTCAATCACTGTCGATCACACCGGTACCCTCGCGGGAGAGCCCGCGCGTATGGTGCACGTGGCGCAGAATAAAGGTTTTTTCGAGGGAGACTACTATGCCCCTTCCCCCTCCGGCTTTATCACCTATGATCTGCCGTGGGGAAAAATCGCAGTTGTAATCTGCTATGACCGCCACTTCCCGGAAAGTATCCGCAGCGTCGCACTCCAAGGAGCCCAGTTAGTGCTCATACCAGCGGTCAACCGGACCGATGAGCCACTCGGGATCTTCGAAGCGGAGCTACGTGCTGCCACCTACCAGAATGGCTGCTATATCGCGCTGTGCAACCGTTGCGGCAAAGAGGTCCCGCAGGAAAGCACCGAGGGGCCGACCTTTGCAGGCCAATCTCTCGTTATTAACCCCGACGGTGAAATCATCGGCAAAGCGGAGGATGCAGAGAGCCTCTTTGTGGCCACGATCGATCTTGCGCAGTCAGATGCTGCCCGCGCCAAGCGGCCCTATTTGCAGCAACGGCGACCCGATCACTACGAACAGTGAGACGCAGGGAGTTCAGCTCACATATGAGCTGAACTCCCTGTTTTCGAACCAGGTGTTTTAAAGTTAGTCAGTCAGATGGGATACCAGGTACTCGACGATCTGTGCACAGTGCTCAGCGGCCTTGTTCTCAAAGGTCCTGTAGTCCATCGAGGAGGAACCGTCTGCCTTATCGGAGATTGCACGGACAATCACAAACGGAACCTTGTTGAGGAAGGCAACCTGCGCGATCGGAGCACCTTCCATTTCGGTGCAGTCCGCATGGAAGGTATCGATGATGCGCTGCTTCTTCTCATCGGATCTCACGAAGAACTCTCCTGAGGCAACTCTGCCGGAGAAGCCCTCGATGTCAGGGGCCACGTTCTTGACCGCCTCGAGCGCCAACTCCTGCAGGTGCTTATCAGCCGGGAACGCGACAGAGCCGATGCCCGGGACCTCACCCGGCTTATAGCCTAAGTTGGTGACGTCCATATCGTGATGGACAGCGTCCTTCGCTACGACGATATCACCGATGTTGATTGCGTTGTTGAGGGAGCCCGCGACACCGGTGTTGATCAGATGCGTGACCCTATAGCGCTCGCAGAGCGTCTGCGCCACCATAGCGGCATTTACCTTACCGACGCCGCACTCGACAACTACGACGTCCGTGCTTCCAAGCTTGCCCTCATAGAAATCGCGCTGTGAGATCGTGGTGGTTTTCGCATCCTTGAGCTGCCCTTTGAGGTAGTTGACCTCAATGCCCATAGCCCCAATGATGCCGACTTTTGCCTGTGCCATATGCGTGTGTCTTCCTTCTCCTTACGCCGCAGGATAGGTGAGGTGTTTGCTATCAATGGTATCAAGCGTCTTCTCAAGATAGCGCTTTGACCACCATTTGGCCTCATTGAGGTCAGAGTCATGCCAGTTACCGCAGTCCTTCGGCGTCGCTCCTGGGATGTCCCCTTCAAAGTTTACGATAAACTCGAAGAGCCGTTTCACTAAGTCCACCATATCCTTGGACTCATAGTCCCCAAAGACGACGAGGTAGAAGCCGGTCCGGCATCCCATCGGCCCGAAGTAGATGATGCGGGAGCCCCACTCATTGTCGTTTCTCAGAAATGTCGCACCTAAGTGCTCGATCGCGTGAACGCCTGCGGTATTCATGACCGGCTCACGGTTCGGGGCAGTCATCCTTAAGTCAAAGGTTGAGACAATGCAGCCGGTGTCCGGGTCCTTGTCTCTGCGTGACAGGTAGACACCGGGCTCCAGCAACAGGTGATTGATCGTAAAGCTTTGAACGGTTTCCATAGGACCTCGCATCCTTAGATTTTAGATGGTGCGGCTGCACCGGTATCCTCAACAGAGAGATTCATAAGCCAGGGAGCCCCGATCAGGGAGCGCAGGACGCGATCCCGTGCCTGATCGACGCTCTTATTTTGTTTGATATGGAATATTGCCTGCGCTTCTATGCCCAGGGCTGAGGAACCTTTGAGCAGCACTGAGGGCTTATCATCTTCGGCTTCCCAGCTCTCTAAGGCTCTCTGTCCCCGCTTCACAATCTCCTGGGTGATGTGATCGATATCCCCGGTCGCCGTAAGGGACAGCGGTACCGTACACTGGCTCACCGCAGAGTCAGAGAGAATCGTCACTGCCGTCTTATTCAAGACAGAGTTAGGGATGAGTTGTACTGACCCTGAGACGTCACACACCTGCGTATGCCTCCACGTCACATCGAGCACGACCCCGACCAGGTCCCCTACTTGGATGTGGTCACCCGGCTTGATAACCTGGCCGAGCATGAGGCCAAGACCGCTGATGATGTTAGAGATCGTATCCTGCAGGCCGAAGGAGATTACCACAGAGGTGACGCCTAGGGCGGCGACAAAGGCGGTAGGTTCAACGCCGAAGACCGGCTGTAGGACTGCCAGCAACGCAAAGATCCAAATCAGGCCTTTGATAATGTTGATAAAGATCGAGGCTGCCGGAATACGCGTCGAATCAAATGCCTTGTTCAGGGCTTTGACAACAATCGTCTGGATCAGGTAAGCGATCGCAATCGCACAAGCCAAATAGAAACATCGTCCCCCGATGCTCCCCGGGGCAAAGAATTGACCAATATCACTAAAATTCATCTCAACCCTCAATCTTCACTAAGGGGGCAAACCCTTTCATCAACTTCTTGGTCTTGCCGGTCCGTTCAAAGTGCACGCTCACCGTATCCTGGTCAGCCGCGAGGACCACCCCGGGCCCAAAGATCTTGTGTGTGACCTTGTCTCCCTTTTTGAGCTCTGAGGCTACCCGCTTACGCTTAGTTTGGTCAGCCAGACGCTGGGATTCAAGGTACTGGCCTTGCGTCTGTGCATTGCCGGCATTGGTGGAACGCGTATAGGAGCCAAAGACATGCCCGCCGTAGACCTCGGAGCCTCGTCCGCTACCGTAGGTGCCACGCCGGTCTCCCCGTTTCTCCCAACCAACGCCACCGAAGCCTTGTGATCCGACACCGACATTCTCCACATCCTCACGCGGGATCTCATCGATAAAGCGACTCTTCGGATTTGCGGTCATCGTACCATACTGGCGTCTCGTCACCGCATAGGTAAGGTAAAGCCGCTTCTGTGCACGGGTGATCGCGACATAGGCAAGTCTGCGCTCCTCTTCCAATCCAGCCGGATCCTGCTCATGGCCGGAGTGCGGGAAGATGCCTTCCTCCATACCCACGACAAAGACGACCGGGAACTCCAGACCTTTTGCCGAGTGTATGGTCATGAGCGTCACCGCGCTTGTGGAGCCGGAGAGCGCATCCAGATCGCTTCTAAGTGCCAACCACTCCATGAAGGCAGGAAGCTGTTCGGATGCCGGCGGCTGCGCTGCGGGATTCGTCGACGAAGGCTGCGCTGCAGGTTCCTGCTGATCAGGGGTACCTGCCTCCGCTGCGTCGATCGCTCCGGCTTCTTCCAATTGCTTCAGGCTCTCAAGTGTAGCCTCTGCGTCATCGTGCGTCTCGTCGAAGTCACTCGCTACGCTGAAAAACTCTTTGATGTTTTCGATACGACTGTCCGCCTCGTCGGTATGCTCTGCCTCCAAAGATTGGATCAGTCCGGTCTTATCGATGATCATCTGCACGACCTGGACCAGTTCGCCTGAATAGGTGCGTGCTTCGTGGATGATATTGACGAAGCTCGCAAGGGAATTGCGGGCACGGGCGCCTAAGACCCCAGCATCACCCGCACAGGCCTCACAGGCGCTGAAGAAGGAGATGCCCTGCTTGGTGGCGTACCCCTGAATCTTGGCAATCGAGGTGGAGCCGATACCGCGGCGCGGAGTATTGATCACACGGCCGCAGCTGACATCGTCGTTGGGATTGACAACCAGCTTCAGGTATGCCATCACATCTCTAATTTCCGCACGGTCAAAGAAGCGGGTGCCTCCGACGATCTTATAGGGAACGCCGGCGCGCAGCAGCATATCCTCGTGTACACGGGACTGTGCATTGGTGCGGTAGAAGACCGCCACATCGTTGTAGCTCGTCCCCTTGTCATGGAGCTTCTCGATCTCTGCGCCGACCCAACGCCCTTCGTCACGCTCATCGGCAGCCTGGTAAACTCTGACCTTCTCGCCATCTCCCCGGTCGGTAAACAGCTTCTTTGCGGTGCGGTGTGAGTTGTGGGCCACCACCGCATTCGCAGCATGCAGGATATGCCCAGTAGAACGGTAGTTCTGTTCCAGCTTGACGATCTTGGCATCCGGATAGTCCTTCTTGAAGGAGAGGATGTTTCTGATATCGGCGCCTCTCCAGGAGTAGATGCTCTGGTCATCGTCGCCCACGACCATCAGGTTGCAGTGCGCCGAGGCAAGCAGATTGGTCAGGGCATACTGCACCGCGTTGGTGTCCTGATACTCATCCACGCTGATCTGGATGAAGCGGCGCTGATAGCGCTGTAAGACATCCGGATTGTTCCGCAACAGCTTCAAAGCGTTGAGCAGCAGATCGTCGAAGTCCATCGCATTGGAGCGGGAAAGCTCCTGATCCAGGGCGCGGTAGACACGACCCGCTTTCTGATCGAGCGGATTGTCGCTTGCAGAGAGCTCATCAGGGCTTCTCAGTGCATTCTTCGCATTGGAGATCCTGGAACGGATCGCATTGACCGGATAGCGCTTCTTATCGATATCCATCCGGTCCATGATCGCCGTAATCAAGCGCTTTGAATCGCTGTCATCGTAGATAGAGAACTGACTCGTATAGCCAAGCCGATCCCCGTCCTCACGCAGCATCCGGACGCACATTGCATGGAAGGTGCAAACCCACATGCCACGGATACCACCGGGAACCAATGCCTGCAGACGTTCCCGCATCTCATTGGCAGCCTTGTTGGTGAAGGTGATGGCCAAGATCTGCCAGGGGCGGACGCCCTCATCAGCAATCACGTGTGCAATGCGAGTCGTCAGCACCCGCGTCTTACCTGAGCCTGCCCCGGCAAGAACCAGCAGCGGCCCCTTGGTGCATAGCACCGCTTCACGCTGCTGTGGGTTCAGGCTCGAAAGGTCGATGGCTGGTTTGTTCTGTCCACCTTCGGATTCATTCACATCGTCGCTTGAATAATAATTATGCGCTGTCAGTAGCATGTCCTCTAACTCCTGAAAAACAAGTCATATTCCCGAAGGTTAAGTGTAGCGGGCAGAACCGACGAAAAAAAGGAAAACGGCCAGGCTTCAAGCAAAAGGCGCACATCCAAGCATCACTCATGCAGGACCCCTGCTGACCATCCAAGCATAAATACCCATCGCCCAGGTGAAAGCAAGAAAGTTGCATCAATACTGTAGCCGCTACACTCCACTCTATACTACCTGCATCGTATACTACCTGCATCGTCTCAATGGGCCCGTCTTTAGCGTTTAGCACCACGATTCTTCAGGACCCGGGACATGGCCCGGAACCGCAAAAGCCAGCCCTGAGCTGGCTTTTTTCATGCCTGTATGCTTGATCCGGAAATCGCTCCCTGATAGAATATATACATGGTGCTATGGTGCTTTACGTTGACAGGGAGTGGCAGATGGCCTACTTCCTCAAGCAGACGCGCAACAAGAAGGGGCTTTATCTCCAGATCTACGAGAGCCACTGGGACCCCGAGCGAAGGCATACCGCGCACAGGTCCGTGAAGGCGCTGGGCTATGCCGACGCGCTGATGGAGAAGGGCATCGCCGATCCCGTCTCCCATTACAAGCGCGAGGTGGCCCGCATGAATGCCGAGCGCAAGGCCGGCATGGAGAGGGAGAGGGTGCGGGAGATCTCCGATGTCCCGGCGACGAGGCATCTCGGCCACTTCGCCCTGAAGGCAGAGGACACGGCGCTTGTAGCTGCAGGCGACATGGCGCTGCTCCAAACCCCCTCGGGCTTGCGCTTCTCGCTGCACGATCTCCTCTCCTCGCTCGTCTATGCGAGGGCCGTCGCCCCCTGCTCGAAGCTCAGGACATTCGAGGGCGTGCTGCCCCAGATGGAGGGCATCGATGCGCAGTTCACGCTGGACCAGCTCTGAGACGGACTCGCCTATCTGGGCGATGAGTACGACAAGGTCGTCGAGATCTACAATGCGCACGTGGAGGAGGCCTTCGGCCACGACATGTCCTTGGCCTACTTCGATTGCACGAACTTCTACTTCGAGATCGACCGCAAGGACTCCTTCAGGAGGAAGGGCCCCTCGAAGGAGCACAGGCCGAAGCCGACAGTCGCGATGGGTCTTCTCCTCGACGCCAACTGCATCCCGGTGGCGATGAGCCTGTTTCCCGGCAACGAGAGCGACAGGCCGCAGCTGGGGAGATGCATCGCCCAGATGAAGGAGAGGGGCTCCATATCCGGCAGGACCGTGAGGGTCGCCGACAAGGGGCTCAGCTGCGCAGCCAACATCGCGGAGGCGGTGCTTGCAGGGGACGGCTACATATTCTCGAAGTCGGTGAAGGCGCTCCCTGCCAAGGAGCGCACGTGGGCGCTCTCGGGAGATGGCTGGACGGACGTCGCCGACGGGAAGGGCGAGACATCGTTTCGCTACAAGATGGCGGACGGCGACTTCGAGTACACGGTAGAGGGAGAGGACGGAAGGAAGAGGAAGGTCAGCCTCCCCGAGAGGCGCGTCGTCACGTACAGCCCATCTCTTGCCAGGAAGCAGAAATACGAGATAGACCGGCAGGTGGAGAAGGCGAGGTCGCTTAAGGCCGCAGCCGCGAAGAGGTCCGACTACGGCGACAGCGCGAAGTATGTCACGTTCTCCCCCGTCGACGCCGAGGGCGAGCTCAGGGAGGACATGAAGGTCGCGGCCACCTTAAACCACGAGGCGATCAGGAAGGCCAGGGCCCTTGCCGGCTACAGCATGATCGTGACCTCGGAGACCAGGATGGAGCCCCTGGCCATATACAGCACCTACCACAGGCTCTGGAGGATCGAGGAGAGCTTCAGGGTGATGAAGTCCGAGCTCGATGCGAGGCCTGTCTACCTTCAGAGGCAGAGCACGATATCGGGCCACTTCCTCGTCTGCTACATCGCGGTCCTGCTCATGAGGCTCCTGCAGATGAAGGTGCTGGGAGATAAGTTCTCCTCCAGAGACATCATGGGGCTCTGTCGCGGCCTCGATGTGTGCCGCACCTCGGAGAGGAGGTATGCCAACATATCCAGGAGAAGCCCCATCATCGAGGAGCTGGCGTCAAGGACAGGGCTGCCGCTGCTTCACTTCAACCTCACCGAGGGCGACGTGAAGGCGATCTCCTCCTGCACGCTCGCCCATGCTGCGCGGCGAAGGGAAAGGCCCCTCTGCCGGCAGGAAGCGCGACTGAAGGGCCTCATAGCACCATATCGGGGATCGAAAAACCAAAGTCCGGTATACTACCTGCATCGTCTCAATGGGCGAACTGTACCAATAAGAATGGAGAGAGCCATGAAGAGTCAAACAGATGATCAAACCGGACAGGAATCTATCGTCAAGGCCGACGCCAAGCGCTCAAAATTACAGTCATTCAAACTGAGAGCCATAGTCATTGCGATCATCAGTATTATTGTCGCAACCATCGCACTCTGCATGCTGGTATATGGAGGCATTGAGTCAGTCACCCCATCAGCACAGGCAACCTACTCTTCCTCAGTGCAAAATCTTACGGCCCCGATAGCACAGGCACAGTTCGCTGCGACGGTTTCGCTCTTCTTCGCGATCGTCTCTTCGTCGATTGCCTCAATTTCCGTCGTATTCTGGATACTTTCAAGCCTGCTGGTTGACTATAGGGAATCATAGCTTTCACGTCACCGTGCCCTATATATGGTGCACTCCATGCGGTGTGAAAAGACTCTGTCTCGATCAGGACGGTATAGTCAAACGAAGCCATCTTCGCGGTAGCTTTGTTGTTAACAACGCAAATCAAAGTAGTACCTTGAGCGTCCTACTCAACATCCTGCGCCAGCATGTCCAGTGTCTCAAGTGACAGCTCACTGGTGAAACGGTACCGGGCAGAGGTAGCATGAACTGCCACACACGGTACCCACCCCTGTGTTTTCTCGTCCCACTGTTCAAGATCAGTGAGCGAGATGGCTCTGATTGGATGATGAGGAGAAAGCACCACCAACGGCTCTGTCATATCCGCCTTGTTGCGCGATACAAACTCTGTCCACCGATTTCCCCCATCGTCTGCATACGTCTTGGTGATCGATCCAATAAAGAGACGGTCGCGGATGTAGTCTTCCCCTCTTCCAAACGCTCCCACCTGTTTGGGTTGCCCGAAGTAGAAGCCGGTGCTGTAGGGTCGATGGCTCACCTTGTCCAATTCAGAACGCCACAGTTCAGGATCTTCCCCGTCAAGAACATGGCGATAGGCATTCGTGACGCAGCCCACGTAGTAGGCGCCCTTGTTGCGTCCCTCGATCTTGAAGGAATCGATACCAGCATCCTGCAGCTCTTCGAGATGGTCGAGCATGCACAGATCGCTGGCGGACAAGACATAGGACCTACCACCTTCCTCCTCAACCGGCAGAGCCCGCTGGGGATCGTCGCCCTCGGCGATCCTCCAGTTCCAACGGCAGGGTTGCGTGCAGGCGCCTCTGTTTGCAGAGCGTTCAGGCCCGACCAATGCTGCGGACAGCAGACATCTTCCCGAGTACGCCATGCACATCGAGCCGTGCACAAAGGTCTCCAAGGTGAGCGTCGGGGGCAAGGCGGCCTTCATGCGTTTGATTGCCTCGATGCTCAACTCGCGTGCCACGACAATTCGCGAAGCTCCAAGCGCGGCATAGGCCCGTGCGGCCTCTGCATTCATTACGGAATCCTGCGTTGAGACGTGCAGTTCAACCTGCGGGGCATATTTCTTCCACAGGCGCATTACGCCGAGGTCGGCGACGATGATCGCATCCACCCCGACCGACTGGATCCAGCGCAGATATCCAGGCAGCTCTGCGATGTCCTCGTCGCTCATCATGGTATTGAGTGTGAGATGTATCTGCACGTTATGTGCATGTGCATAGGAGACCGCCCGCTCCAACTCCTCTGGGAAGAAGTTGTCCGCTGCGGCACGCATACTCCAGCGCTTTCCTGCTAAGTAAACTGCATCCGCACCAAAATGGATAGCCTCGCGCAATTGCTCGGAGCCACCCGCTGGTGCTAGTAATTCAGGTTTTGCAGTGTTGGTTCTCTCGGTCATGAACGTGTTAAGCCGTCAGGGCGAAGTAAGCGATAACAACGATACCGAGGATGATGCGGTACCAACCGAACGGCTTGAAGTCGTGCTTCTTCACAAAATTCATCAAGAAGCGGATCGCAATCAGCGAGACCAGGAAAGCTACGATGCAGCCAACACCCAGAATCGCGGCTTCCTCGCTTGTAGAGACATTGCCCTTAGAGAAGAAGCGGAATAGTTTCAGCCCTGAAGCGCCGATCATCACCGGCACTGCCAGATAGAAGGTGAACTCAGCCGCGACGCTGCGGGAGCAGTTGAGCAGCAGGCCACCGATAATGGTGGAGCCGGAGCGTGAAGTGCCCGGGACGAGGGACAGGACCTGGAAGCAGCCGATACCGAACGCGGTTTTCCAAGGCATATCCTGCACCCGCTGGACCGCGGCTTCGCTGTCTGCGAGCTCGGAAAGGTTGTTCGTATCTTCCACCTCAGGCGCTGCCATATGTTGGGGGCGTGCGCCTCCTCCTTCGAGGATCCTCTTCACTTTGCTCTCGCGGACGTTTTCGATAATGATGAATAGAACACCGTAGACGATAAGTGCTGCCGCAATCACAAAGGGGCTGGACAGGTGATCGGTCATCCAGTCATTGAAGGGAACGCCGATAATCGCTGCCGGCAGGCAGGCGACAATGATCTGCCCCCACATACGCCAGGTGCGTCTGCGTCCCGCCTTCCCTTTGCTGGGTGAAAACGGATTCAGCTGATAGAAGAAGAGTACAACGACGGCGAGGATTGCCCCGAGTTGGATAACAACGAGGAACATATCCCAGAAATCCGCCGAAACCTGAAGCGGCAGGAACTCGTTCAACAGGAGCATGTGGCCCGTTGATGAGATCGGCAGCCATTCGGTGATACCTTCGACAACACCATAGATCGCGGAAATGATGAGCTCTACTAGATTCACGATGCCTCCCACATTCGCATTGATCTTTTGAAACTCTCTCAAATAACCTAACGTTCTATGATATTCACCGACCGCTCTTGGAAAAGCCGGACCTGCAGGCTTCCTCGTAAAGTGCACGTTTGCTAGGATATACAGGTAGAAAGTGCCCACAATTCATGTGAGGACACGGACAGATCAGGGAGGCACGTATGGCAGATAACAATCTTCTCGACTATGACAAAGTATTCGTCTCGCTCGATGGAACCGAACAGCAGGATAAAGTACTGAAACGTGCCATAAGCATCGCGGCAACCAACTATGCAAGGCTCTATATCGGTCACGTAATCGACTCCACCGCGCTGGAAACCGCCGGTAACTATCCTTTGGAGCTGATCCCGACACTGGAAGCGCAGTTCAGGGATTCCATTGCAGCCCTGCTGAAACAGGCTGAAGGCAACAAAGATATCCAAGAGGTTAAGGTTATCATCCGGGCCGGACGCATCCGTGAGACCTTAAAGGAAGAGATGCTCGACAAGATCGAGCCGGATATCGTGATCTGCGGCGCCCGCGGCCTGTCCTCCATTAAGTATGCGCTTCTGGGATCCATCTCAAGCTACCTGGTACGCGCATCCAAATGCGACGTCTTGGTCGTGAAGTAACGGCCACTCTACAGAAGTGTGAGGAAAAGCCTTTGTGTTGATGCAAAGGCTTTCTTCTTAGCCCTGATACCATGAAGTGAGGTTCCATTCCCGATATGCTTCCCTTATGGATCCCCACATATTTGGGAATATAAGCAGAGGCTTAACAATTTGTCTTTGCACCCGTAGAGAAAAGAGAGTTTAGAGTTCATGTCTTCAACCAAAAGCTATCTTGAGCCCGATCCAACCTTAAGCGTCGGCAGCACCCATGCCGGCTTCACCGTGCAGAGCATAGAGCCAATCCAGGAGCTCTCCGGGACGGCATATATCTTCAAGCACGATGCAACCGGGGCTCGACTCATGTGGTTGGCCACTGCTGACACCAACAAGTCCTTCGCAATCGGTTTTAAAACCCCGCCCAAGGACTCAACCGGCGTCTTCCACATCTTGGAGCACTCTGTCCTCGATGGGTCCGACAAGTATCCGGTCAAAGAGCCCTTCGTCAATCTGCTCAAGACCTCTATGCAGACCTTCCTGAATGCCCTAACTTTCCCGGACAAGACCGTTTACCCGGTCTCCTCCACCAATGAGAAGGACCTCGAGAACCTGATGGACGTCTACCTGGACGCCGTGCTGCATCCGGCTATCTACCATCGCCCGAG
The DNA here is from genome assembly GCF_018128285.1 of Atopobium sp. oral taxon 416. Lineage (NCBI taxonomy): Bacteria > Bacillati > Actinomycetota > Coriobacteriia > Coriobacteriales > Atopobiaceae > Atopobium > Atopobium sp. oral taxon 416. Next base: position 1,307,993 of record NZ_CP072380.1, on the reverse strand, counting down.
GATCTTCGAGCAGGAGGGCTGGCACTATGAGATGGCGGATAAGGACGCACCACTTACCTACAACGGCGTGGTCTTCAATGAGATGAAGGGTGCGCTCTCCGACCCGGATGAGGTGCTCTATCAGAAACTGCAGTCGACGCTTTTCCCGGACAACGGCTACGCCTACGTCTCCGGCGGCGATCCGAAGGTCATCCCGACCCTCACCTACCAGCAGTTCCTGAACACCCATGCCCGTCACTATCAGCTCTCCAACTCCTACACGATCCTCTACGGCGCCATCGATATCGAGCGTGAGCTCGCCTTCATCGGCAAGCGCTTCGACGAGGCGACCGACCGCAAGGCCGGCGACCCCAACCCGCTCAAGCTGCAGAAACCCTTGGTTGTGAAGGATCCAGTTAAGGTAGAGATGGCGACCGCACAGAAGAATGCCTCCGCAGCCCTCAGCTATGTGATCGGCAGCTCCCGCGACCGTGAGAAGGTCCTCGCCGTCGACGTACTGCTCGACACCCTTGCGGGCTCCAATGAAGCACCGCTCAAGCGTGCAGTGATGGACGCGGATTTGGCTGATGACTTCCAGGCACAGCTCCTTGACGGTATCCAGCAGCCGCTCGCCTTCTTTGAGCTCAAAGGCTTGCAGGAGGGCGCCGCAGCGAAGTTCCGTCCGTTCCTGGAGGAGCAGTGCACAAAGCTCGTTGAGCAAGGTCTGGATCACGACAAACTGAAGGCCTCCCTCGCACAGGCAGAGTTCAACCTGCGCGAAGGTGATTGGAGTATCTCCGACGGCGTAGCCCTCTCCATCCAAGCACTGTCCGGCTGGCTTTACAACGAGGATGACGCAACGCTCTATCTGCACTATGCCGACGCCCTGAAGCATATGCGTGAAGGCCTCGACAACGGTTACTTTGAGGATCTGCTCCGGGAGCTGATCCTGGATTCCAAACACACCGCCGCCGTCGAGCTGATTCCGACTGAGGCCGGTACGCAGTCCGAGGAGACCAAAGTACTCGCAGAGCGTAAAGCCCAGCTGAGCGACGAGGAGATCAACAAGGTGATCCAGGAGGCGCAGGCGCTTCACCAGGAGCAAGCAACCCCCGATTCCCCGGAAGACCTCGCAAAACTGCCGCAGCTCCATGTCTCCGATATCACCGATGCTCCGGCAGAGCCGACCACCACGGATCTTTCAACCCCGATCCCCTGCTGGTTCCATGAGATGGATACCCACGGGATCGGCTACGTCTATTACTATTTCGATCTGAAGCGTATCGGCTTCGAGGAGATGCCGTACGTCTCGCTCTTGACCGATCTGTTGGGCAACCTCAGAACCCAGCACCACACCGCCTCTGAACTCGACACCCTGACCGAGACCAAGCTCGGCAGCTTCGACGTGTTCTACGACAACTACGGCCAGGACAACGATCTCACGGTCGTCAATCCGAAGCTTGTGGTCGCCGCCTCAGCTTTGAGCGACAACGTCGAGTCCTTAGCTTCAATCCCCGAGGAGATCTGGAGAGAGACCCTCTTCGACGCAAACCTCGATAGAATCTATGAGATCCTGCAGCAGCGCCGCATCTCGCTGGAGCGGGGCTTCGTGAACTCCGGACACACGGCTGCGGTGAACGCAGCCGTGGCGCAGCTCACCCCAGGCGCCCGTCTCAACGCCAAACTGAGCGGCGTAGAGTTCTACGAATTCCTGAAGAAGCTCCTCGACCGCTGGCGGTACCGCAAGCAGCCGACCACCGAAGTCCTCTACAACCTCGCATCCCGCATCTTTACGAAGGAAGGCACGATCGTGAGCTTCACCGGCTCCAAAGAGGACTGCAGCCGCTTCTGGAAGGCCGCCGGCGACCTCAACCTGAAAGAGAAAGGCACCGACTACATCTCTGCCACACGCCTTAAGATCCCTGAGGTCGCCCCCAAGGATCAGGCTTTCATTATCCCCTCCAAGGTCAACTACGTCGCCGAGGTTTCTCTTCCTGCTCCCCATGATTCAACTGTGCCGGGAACCTGGCAGGTAGCCACCCGTCCACTTACCTATAGTTACCTATGGAATGAAGTGCGTGTGAAGGGTGGAGCCTACGGCGTAGACATCAGGCACCAGGCAAACGGCATGACGGAAAATACCTCCTTCCGCGACCCTTCCATCGATGCCACGATGCGACGCTATGAACAAGAGGGGACTTGGCTTGCAAACTGGAAGGCGAGACCCAATGAGTTGGATGGCTATATTGTCTCCACCGTCGCCGGTCTCGATGCCCCGAAGAAACCGAAAGCCAAAGCCCGTCTCCAGGATGCGTTGCGTTTCCAGGGACGCCCCGCAGACTATATCCAAAAGCTGCGCCGCCAAGTGCTCAATACCACCGAGGAAGACATCCGCGCTCTGGCGCCTTTTCTGGACTACGCGAATAAGCACCATGTAACCTGCGTATTCGGCTCTGCTGAGGCTATCAAAGCCTCGAAGCATGACTTCGAGATCCACGAACTTATGGAAGAGAAGAAATAAACTTGAGTCCTGACGACATTGTTGCTTGGTACGGACGCGTGGCAGGAACCAATCTCGTCGCGCATCCGCGCTTTACCCATAACTGGTTGATGATGGGCTATGAGCTCATGGCAAAAAAGACCCAGATCAACGCCGACAAACGCTACCTCCCCTCCGGCAATGAAGGCTATGCCCTCTTTATGGACCAAATCGTAAAGGGACAGGCCCATCCTAACCGTTCGGTCATCACCTCTATCTTTACGCCCAACGAGATCTTCCACAACATGGGTGTTCTTCCGCTCACTGCTGAAGCGGTTGCCGCCTTCGTGAGCGGCGCCCAGGCGGAGCATTGGACAATCAACGCCGCAGAGGGCATGGGCATTCCGGAGACCTACTGTAGCTATCACAAGACACTGTTGGGCCTAAGCCTCTCAGGCGTAGCCGACCCGCCCCGCATGCTTGCGGCAACCTCAGTAGCCTGCGATGCAAACAATCTGACCTTCAAGACCTTGGCCGACAAGTGGCGAATCCCCTTCTACTATGTTGAGGTCCCCTTTGAAGTCTCACGGGACTCAATTGAATACGTAGCCGACGAGCTGCGCGGCATGAGGGATATGGCAGAGGATGCCTTCCACGCCAAACTGTATGAGCAAAAGCTAAAAGAGTCCTGTGCCCTCTCCAAACAGACGCAAGAGACGCTCCTCAAAGCCCTGAGGCACAGAGCAGGGCACAACCTGCACAATGAAATGACCGTAGACCAGATGGAGATGCTCAACTTTCACTTGCTGCTCGGCACCAAAGGTGCCCTCCACCTCGCTCAGACGATGGACCGTGATTTTGCCCAGGCAGAGCCGTACCATGGCCTCAATTTAGTCTGGGTCCATGTACAGCCTTTCTTCCTGTCGGTCTTAGGTGAGCAGATCAACTTCTCTCAGCGCGCACAGATCATCGCCTCAGATATGATGTATGATTGCCTGCCTCCGACGGGCGCCGAAGCGAAGCTTCCCGGAGCCCATGAGAACGGCTGGCTCTTCGATCCGGGCAAACCCTATGAGTTCATGGCGGAAAGGGTCGTGCGTAACTGCTTCAACGGCTCCTCTGAGCGCCGCGCCGACACCGTCGTGAGACTGGCCAAGGCAACCCACGCCGACGGCGTCGTAGTCTTCACCCACTGGGGCTGCCGGCAGACTGAAGGCGCCTCAGGGATCATCCAGGCACGGGCAGAGGAAGCGGGATTCCCCACCCTGATCCTGGCCGGTGACGGCTGTGACCGCGCAAACTGCATGGCGGGTCAGATGAAAACAAGATTCGATGCCTTCCTGGAGCAATTGGAGGCGAAACGTGTCAACCACTGACAATACAGTCTTCTACGCGTGCAAGTATACGCCCCTCGAGCTCTTGGCAGGCTACGGGGTAAACCCTAAGCTGTGTGAGGTCCATCCCTCAAACAACGCTGAGGCAACCAACCTGCTTGCCTCTAAGAATATCTGCGGCTTCGGTAAGGGGCTGCTGGAGCGGCTCCTCAAACCGGATGTCCATGCCGCAGTCCTCACCACCTGCTGCGATACAGTGAGAAGAGTATTCGATATCGTGCAGGACCGTGCAGACCCTGACATGTTTCTGTTCTTATTGGATATTCCGCATAAGACGGGACCAAAGGAAGTTGAGTTCTTCAAGAAGCAGCTGAAGGATCTCGCACAGGCATATGCCGCCTATTCCAGCGCCACCTTCGATATCACCCGTGCGATCGGCGCGCTTTCTCCTTCAGTTCCGACCACAGCTGACCATGTCTCCCTGATCGGAGCCCATGGTTATCCTGAACTGCTCGAGGAAGTGCAGGCGAGCCTCCCACTTCCGGTGGCCAATGAGACCTGCACCGCCCGCCACATCGATACACCGGTCCCCAATGATCTGGCACGCCTCAAGTCGCCCTACGACTGCGTAGGGTGTGATCAGGCAGATACTGGTGGGCAGGATCCGCTCGATACCTTCCTCGATTGGTATGCACCGGCACTCCTTAAACAGATGCCCTGCATGCGTATGGAGGATGTCTCAAGGCGCAAGGAACTCTTCGCAGATCCCCACCAAAAAGGCGTAGTCTATCACACGATGAAGTTCTGCGACTACTACGGCTTCGAGTATGCGCGCATCGCCGCTCACCAGAGCTTCCCGCTCGTGAAAATTGAGACAGACCCCACGACGCAGAGCACCGGACAGCTGCGCACCCGCCTCGAAGCCTTCGGAGAGACCCTAGATGTTCAAACTGTGAAGACTGAACCGAGAACAGAGCCTAAAGTTCAGACCCCGTCACAGCCAGGCTCCCCTGGAAAGCGCTACGTGATCGGCATCGACTGTGGGTCCACCTCGACCGATGCTGTGGTGATGGACTCAGACAAGCACCTCCTCTCCTCGGTGATTATCCCGACCGGCGCGAAAGCCGGAACGGCATCAGCCAAGGCTATCCAGAGTGTACTGGAGCAAGCCAAACTCACTCCTGGCCAGATCAGCTGCACCGTCGCTACCGGCTATGGCAGAGATATGGTCGAGGGCGTAGACAGCACGATCACCGAGATCACCTGCCACGCTAAAGGCGCGCACTACCTCTTCCCGAAGGCCCATACCATTATCGATATCGGAGGACAGGACTCCAAAGTCATCCATATCGGGGACAACGGTGAGGTCTTATCCTTCGTTATGAATGACAAATGCGCCGCCGGAACCGGCAGATTCCTGGAGATGATGGCGCGCACCTTGGAGATGCCCTTGTCTGACTTCTGCAAGGCTGGGCTTGAGTGGAAACACCCCGTCCGTATCAGCTCCATGTGTACGGTCTTTGCAGAGTCTGAAGTTGTCTCTCTTGTGGCCAAGGACACTCCGATCCCTGATATTATCCACGGACTCAATAATTCAGTCGCCCGGAAAACCGTGATGCTCGCCCGCCGCGTCCATGCAGAGCCACCCTATGTGATGACCGGAGGAGTGGCACACAATATCGGTGCCGTCCACGCGCTCTCCGACGCTCTGAAATCCGAGGTCACCACCCATAAGGATTCGCAGCTGTGCGGAGCGATCGGCGCCGCCCTGCTCGGACTTGAATCATAGATAATGGCTAAGGACTTGCGGCACAGTTAGGCTCCATGAACTGTAAGCTGCTTTGGCTGCACCGTGGATGTGGTTGCGATGCCTGCAAGCGGGATGCGTGTGAGGCACATCCCGTGGAGGAGATCGGCACCAAGCATCAAAAGAATCCCTGTGGCTGTATCTTTAGCTGAACGAGTCGGCATACGACTTGTATATGGGCCTTCGGAAGGTCGTGGAACGCTCCTTCGACATATGCCTTGATATTCGAGAGGATCCTGTGGGCCATGGGGAAGCGAGGCGTCATCGTCTGAGCTGTCGTACTTTTTCTGGACGAGCCCGCAGAAGCAATCCAACCCTGCCGATATCCCGCTTCCAGGCATCGGCACAGATCTTGGACATATGACAGAGGTGGTCGTGTTCGAACTGTTACCAGGAATCTACGCAGCACAGGACGCAGCAGCCCTGTCCATCGCAGCGAGCATAGGCTGCTGCTTTGTGCCGCATCCTATGAACCACATCGCGACGAACTACTCCCTCAGGGCAAGATGGGTGCCCTCCATCATCGTCTTCGCGCTCACGCTGAACTGGTGCGAGCAGCTCGTGGGGCCGCAGATAGGGCATACGAACCCTTGCGGGAACTTCTCCTCGATAAGCCTTTGCTTGCTCGTCTGAGAACCTCTCCAGAAGCTCCATCAAAGGTCCCCCTGCTCTCACATTCCTTCATGCTTAAGTCCGCCTTCATGCCCCTTGGCCATGTCTTTTCCCGATCTTTTAGATGCATCAACCCTTCATCTATAGTATGCAGCTCGAGACCGACAGGAATTGTTGGGCTTGTGCTTAAAGTCCTCAGCCATTTTACTATCTCGCTGTTAGACCATGATTGACCTGTCGCCCCTGTCCTTCCAATAGCTCCAGAAGGGCTGCTCGATGTCTATGAGCGCACGCCTGGTATAGACATACCTGCCTCCTGCAAGCTTGCCTGAGAGTATATCCTTCTTCTCCCGCTCAGAATGCCTTACCTGCTCTATCCACAAAAAGCAGGCAAGACAAGTGCCCCAGCCACTTCGCAGAAGACCCCATGGAAGAAAAGCAGGAACTCGTACAGCCTCTGATGCATCGCATTGACGAGCCCGAGCTCGCCGTGCACGGCCTTCTTCGCCACGCTCGCTGTGTGCTTGAAGACCCCAAGCGAGGAGAGCCACGCGCGCATATCCTGTATGGTCGCCGGTGGCGACCCATAAGCTGTCGACGATACCTGAAAGGGCATCTGTCAGCTTCCCGTCCTCGGGCCTGCCCCTGCCGCAGAGGATGGCATATTCGTCTCCTAGGTCATTTGCGCAGCACTCCACGCAGACCTTCTCGTTCGATATGCCACAGCAATGCACAACATGGCCGTGCGTGTGCGCCTTTCTCAGCATCTGGATGTTGGGCCTTGCCCTGTTGCCTGTAAGCGACTCGCCGATGTAGATCCCAATCTTTTGGCAGGAGACGGTGGGTCCATACCTGAAGGCGCCAAGCGCTGCCTGCATCACCTCGAAGAGCCTCATGTGCATAAAACCACAATGTCCTTAAGGCTCACATGGCAGCTTTCGGCAAGCTCCTTCAAGCGTCATGCCTGCAAGCGTGCCCTTTGCATATGCGGCCCATGTGGCGGCCGTGGGCTTTGACATAGCCAGGACAGATCTTGTCTTTACAAAGAAGGTCTTGCCTCACGAGCAACACTTCCATCTCTTAAGGCCACACGCGTCGTGGCCCTTGCAATAGAAGCTGAGCGATTTGCACCTCGGGCACCTCTTGGGTGTTCCCGCAAGTGCAGAGCCTGCCATCTTCTTGGCTATGAGCGCCTCCAGTCTCTCTAAGAGCTCGCGCTTCTCGGCGATCCCCATCTTTTTGATCTGCTGCAGTATCATTGGACCCATCCGGGTCCTTTGATCCTCGATGTCTTTGTTTGACGACATACATTGTAGGCAAAGGCCCGGACACTTTTGGGCCCTTCTCAGGTCAATCCTGGTCTAACAGCGAGAAATATATTGATATCCGTCACTCCTTAAGTTAGTTCCATAACGAATGAAAGGTGAAGTGAATGCACCTTAGATATACAGCCACTCCTCCGATCGACGCGCCTTACTTCAGCCATCTTCTAAACTCGTTCAGGTCAGAGCCTGGCCGCACATACCATGTTTTGCGTTTATAGTCCCACCTGGCGCCTAACTTCTTAGCTTCGTCTTTTTCCTCATAGGGGACATTCAGATCCACCCGCCTCTTGATTATCTGCGGCGTCGGATGTGAGTTTCGCTGCGACTGCTGATATTGAGGTCGCTGCTGTCGATTCTGTGCCAGATATGCATTCTGCCGCGACTGTCCCCGATGGTTTCCCCAGTAATTCTGCGCAGGGCGTGTATTCTGTTGCGGCTGCCGTTGATAATTCCGTACAGGTCGCAAATCCTGCTGCGGTTGACGCTGTTGGTTCTGTGTAACAGGGAGCACGTTCCTTTGTTGTTGCCGCTGTTCTTGTGGTTTATTCGGTGTCCCAGCCTCAGCGTTCTGCGGTGCATTCGGTAATGCAGACGAGAATTCCTTCTCCAGAGTATCAAGCAAAGCCTTTCCATCGACGACACCCGGCTCCCCTTCTTCGTACTGCGCTGTGAAGTCTTCTTTCTGATCCGCATTGGTATTGGATTTCTGTATCCGTTGATTGAATTGATCGATCGCTTCAAGTGTCTTCTTAATAGCGTCACTGCCTAAGCCACGGTAAAGCTTCAGGTCGCCAATCACATAGAACTGCTTTTTGGCACGGGTTGCCGCAACGTTCATGATGTTCGGATTGCTCGAACCCATGGCCCAATTAGCGGCACCCTTGCTTTTTTCATCAGCGCCAAGCACCAAGAAGACAATCGGCGCTTCCTTCCCCTAGAACGTATGGACTGTGCCAATGTTGGTCACTTTGCCATGATCTCTTCGCGTGAACTTCAGGTCAGGACTGTTGAGTTCCTTCTTCAGCCGATCTGCGACATTCTTGAAGGGTGAGATAACGTAAGCGACATCCTTCTTGTTCGGGTCGAGAATATCGTGATTCTTCTGGGCCATCTTCTTGATCAGATAGTGCAGAAGCTGCCCTTGCTCTGACACATATTTATTGTTGGCAGAGCCTCCGATATCGAACCACTTTGCTGCGCCATCCCCCTTGTTACCCTGAACCATGTTGCCATTGTAGGAAACGTCGTTGGAGATATCGAACATAGGGTACTGGCACCGCCTGTGTACCCAAAGCGGGATGCCGATCCAGTCTGTCTTTTCCTTATCCTTATAGAACCCGTATTTTCCAATTGCATCAATCAAGGTCTGCGTTGAGGAATTTTCCGAGATATAGGTCTCTGCAAGATCATCCGGATTTCTCAGGCCTTCAAAGTAGTGCCGTCCAAGCAATCCCAACACCTTTGAATCAAGCGTCAGGACCGGTTTAATCTGTGCCGGGTCACCGACCACCATTACGTTACGACTCCGCATGATCGCACCGACACTCGCCTGAGGCAGTGCCTGCCCTGCCTCATCGACAAAGAGCCTCCCAATCGTCTCCGGCGGCAGATTCTTGAACATCCTGCTGGAACTAGCAAAGGTGGTGCTGATGACCGGGATCGCCAGGTTGATCCAATGCCATGCTTTCACGATAAGGTCAGGATTTTCATTCATGAATTTCTGTTGATCACCCCAGATCCAGGTGGCTTTGGACAAACTCTTTCTGTTGTCATACAGGAACTGCTTTCGGACTCGAAGGGCCAAGATGAAGAGCTTTGACTGCTGTATCCGGTACTCCTTATCAAACCAAGGATTTGAGATCTCAAGCTTGTCGTAGTCCTCATTGAGATTGAGGCGCGGATAGGAGAATTCGGCGTTCTCCTGCTTCCGCTGGGCAAGCTGCTGTTCCTCTTGCTGCATGTTGTAGAGCTGCTCGTATTTCCAAGCCTCAAAGTCAGCCTGTTCCTGTTTCAGCTGAGTTTGTGCCTGTTGTCCGGCTGCCTGCTTCTGCGCAATGAGCCGATCTTGCTTTACCTCAGCTTCCTTGAGTTCCTGCTTTTTCCCGATCACGTCTTGCAGCGCAGTTGAATAGCCAGCCATTTTTTGGTCATACTCCCGTTTCTTAGAGAGCTGGAGCACTCCCGGTTTTTGCAGCTTTAGGGCATCAATCTGTTGGTTGAGTGTCGCTTCCCGATCGGCATTCTCCACCCGGGACTGATGGATCTGTTGCTTCTGTGCCTGGAGTAGACCGATCCTACTCTGAATCTGCCGAATGGTCCTCTCAACCTGTGCCGGCAGCTGTTTAAGATTAGCTTCCCGCTCCTGGTACTCACGGGTAAAGTCTGTCTTGTGGCTGTTTAGTTGGGATTCCAGAACGGACACCTGGTTCAGGGTATCGACCGCGCTCTGGCGTTTGTCCCGTTCTTGTTCCTGCTTCTTATACGCATCTAAGAACTCGGCATACACTCCGTCATTCGGCACGTGCTCGTCAAAGTACTTGACGATCCGGTCGATATCGGTCGTAATCTTTTCGACGTTGGCTTTTCTGCCGCCTTCAAGTGAGAATAAGCCCCAGAATTTATTCGGGTCCTCGCTGTTAGTGGGCTTCACAACGAAGCTCTTATGCTTTTTGCTTTCCTCGCCTTGTACCCACTCCTCTTTGGCATCGGAGTTGGCAATCTCAGTAAAGTAATCGGCTTTGATTAGGGCCTCTTGAAAAGAATGATCGACCTCCTTGGTGAGCGGTAATTCATTGACGATATTCTGTACCGCGCCATTGTTGGAGCTAGCTACCACAATGCCCTTGTCCGCAATGGAATCAGGAAGTTCGCCAATGCCGTCAGGGCCATTGCTCCCCGGAACATCGAAATTCTTACCCTGCAGTAATGCTATCTCATAGGACTGCTGCACGATCAGCTCAGCGAATATATCCTTCAGTAACGTTGTTTTACCGGTTCCCGGAGGCCCATTGACACTGCGGATCTGTTCGTCACCGCAATGCGTCGAAAGGTTTACCGCAACCTGCTGCATCAGGGAGAGCGCATACTCTGGATGGCTCGGGAAGCGTCCCAACTGATAGTATTTCGGCTGGAGGATATCGTAAAACGGTAAGGGGTTGAAATTCGGAGACTTTTGGTTTGCATCAAGGTCCACACGGTCATTGTGTACCTGTTGGTAGAGGTACGCATCGAGGTTTTTGGTGCTGGTCTCTTTGGCCCTCTGAAGGTCGTCCACGAAAAATGAATGCAGATTCGTGACATCCGAATCAAGGTTCTTCACGGCCCGGTAATAGCATTGGCCGCCCTGCAGGTTATAGTGTGTGATGAACTTATGCATAGCCCTGTTGAAGAATTTCCGTGGGGTTGCTTTCGAAGTATGGGTGTCCCTGTGTTCATCCTCTTCTTGTCTATCCTCTTCTTCAGCATGGAACAGCTTTTCAATCGTTTCTTTTTGCTCTTCCTCGTATTGCTGGAACTTATCCTCATCCAGAATGCTATTGACCTCTAGGAAATAGGCACTCTCGGTCAGGAAGGTATTGTCAGGCAGCAGATTCAATTCCCGATCAAAACTCAGTGACAGCGAGAACTTAGTCCCGTACGAGATATCCTCATCGGTATCCTCAAGCTGGAACTTTTCATGCAGCATTCTGATGACGCGCTCAAAGGGAAAGGTGTTGAGGAATAAAACGATACCGCCTTTCTTGCCTGATCCCTTCTTCCTCATTGCCTCACCGAAAAGGCCATAGAAGTCCTGAGCGTTGAGCGTCAGTTTGTGATTTGCGGTATCCCTCGGATTAAAATCTCCTTCGGACAGATGCTCAACCATCGTCCAGGCATCTAATACACGGTTCTTTAAGTCAGACCCTGCCATGTGTGTTCCCTTCTGTGACCGACCGTAGTTTGTTGCACTCAAAGCCCCCGATATTGGATATCGCTCAACGAAGCACGCGCGACGTTTCATGCTCATACCCCTCAAGAGGCTTCGAGCTTAACAATCAGTACTATCGTTTTACGGTAGTAAAGCTTACGGTATCTCACAGCATTCCGCACTGACTTTTCCGGGACAGGCCCCCTCGGTGAGTCCAAACTTCTATAGTGGAATACCAACACTCCCCTCAGCATGCTCCCATACAAACCCTGTGGTGCAGCCTATCGGCAAAGAAAAAGCCACCACCGCTCTTGTTACCGCACGATGGCCCTCCTGTATGTATGAGAGGCAGGACGCTCAGCTCTGTGCGACCGGCGTCATGTACAGCTGCAGCGGCGCCGTTGCCCCCCTTTGTGTCGTTATCTTATACGACACATCGATCGTCTCCCCCGGGTCGATCTCCAGGGAACCCGTGACGACGTTGTTGCCGTAGAGGCTTACATTGCTCTGATCCTTATCCGTCGTCAGGCGGGCATCCACATCGCTGATGGATCCGCCGGTCGGAGCCATGATCAGGCAACTGAGCACGATCCCATAGTTACGGCCCTCCGGATTATCGCCCACTAACTCTTCCGGCGCATTGTTCTGCATCGCGGTGGCCGTAGCGGTATTCTCCAGCGTCGCATCGACCGTATAAGTCACGCTGCTGTCGTCGTTGTACTGCACGCCGGTGATCCGCTGCTGTGCCTTCAGGTACCAATCGAGCTTGGAGTCGCAGGCATCGTTCAAGTACAGCGCTGCCACCGGCTGGGTACCGTCCTGATTGACTTCGCCCGCCGCATTGATCCTCTCGATTGCGGCTTCCTCATCTTCCTTATCCATATAGATGGTGAAGTGATTTGTCTGCGTCGCATCCCAGACGCAGCGCACGAAGTCCGTGATACTGACGCGCCCCATGTTATTCACGACAGAGCTCAAGGACAGCCCTGCGAGCTGTGCGAAGTCGCTGTTACCATGCTTGCTCTCGCTACTTTGGTTGAGGTATACGCCGTTCATCATGAGCTGCGCCGCATTCTCACCGTCGATCTGCGTGCCATTTGAGGCCCTGACACCGCCGATCAGATCGAGTAGGTCCTGCAGGAAGATCGGGTCGATCGCGATCACACCATCGACACTCTCTCCGGTGTTCTTCTCTGAGCACCACTCGAGGAGCTGGGCTGCTCTCGGAAAGCTCGGTACGACATTGACATCCTGTTGCTCGGTATCCGCGTCGGTACCCATCAGATCGACGACAATCTGCCGCTCCTCATCGGTCAGCGGGATCTGGCCTTCCCGATAGTCCTCATCCGCAATCTTGAAGGTGCTCAGGGTAAACTTTCCCTGGTTGATGCTTATCAACATCTGCGCCGCGGGAGATCCGCCCGTTGAGCGCAGCTGTGCGTTGTTTTGGGCGACGACCAGGTAGGTCCTTGTCCCCTCGCTTCCAAGCATCGCCGGCAGCTGCGGAGCAATGTTGCTCAGATTCACTGCGGCGGTATTGAGCTCATTGAGGCGCGCCTTCGAGGCCTGCAGAGGATCGTTGAGATATTCGAACTGCGCATCGCCTAAGGCGTTGATCTGTTGATCTGCATCGCCGATCGCAGGCTGCACATCGCTGAAGACCTTGCACAGCTGATTGAGGGAGTCCAGGTCAATCTTCTGGTTGGATAGGATCGACTGCACGGACACGCCGTCCATATCCTGCGCCACCGGCGTCACCACATTGACCGAGACCTGCTGCCCGATATCGACCAGATCGATCGCCTTCTGCACATCCCCTGAGATAAAGGGCACGTGCTGGGCAATTTTCCAGATCGGTTTGTCCGTCTCATCCTTCATGGATTGTAGGCACCGGGAGAAGGACTGCGCATCTGAGACGATGTTCTTGGTGTTGCCTTCCCCGAAGCTCGTTGCAATGTCTTTTGAAAGCGACACTGCGTTCAGGCTCGAGTTATAGACATTGCGCGCACTGACATAAAACACGGCTGTAAAACCGCCGAGTACGACAACGAAGACAATAAAGATAACCAGGAAGGTATTGCGGACGCGATGGTGCGGATGGTTCTGCCGCTTATGTTCCCAAGCCCGCTCTTCGTCCTTTTCGGTCTGCTCGTAGGCATCCATCGAAAGATCCGGCATCAGATCGTAGGGGTCATCCCCTTCATGCGCGGATTCGGAATCCACATAGGAGGCCATCACATCGAGGCCATCTAAATTCTCATCCTTGGTTTTGCCACTGTCGTCGAAGTCTTCCCCATCGTCTGCATACTGCTGTTGCTGCCTTTTACTATTCCGTTTCTGTCTCTGCTCTTGCCTTGAGGAGTGCCGCGCTTGTTTGTGCGCTTTGGCATCCCTGAAATGTTTACCGCTGTCTTTACGACTAGGCATATGTTTTCGCTCCATATATAAACAAAACACATGGTGTGCCATGTAGTTGAAATATTGATCAGGCACGGCCCGCTTTGAAACAACGCTTTTTCTGGACGCATGCTGATTTTATATTAGGCTACTTCGTGGAAAAAAGTTCTTTAATTTGACATAAACTCGACAGCTAACACAATTCATAAATCTACAGGTATCCTGCGTATTTATGCACTTTTTTACCGCTTTGATGCACAGGTACCTCCACAGTAACTCGACACCCCGCGCAAACTCGACATCAGGTCAAGATATGTTGTCTTTTGTGTAGCATAAGACCTCCCGACACATATGAAACAGCGTGTCAGGAGGTCTGCAGATATTAGAGCTGAATCTTACTCGCTATAGGTATAGAAGCCCTTACCGGCGCTCACGCCGGTTTCTCCCGCATCGATCTTCGCTTTGAGCTTCTTCACAATCAGTGCCTCAAGTGAAGCAGGATCCTTAGCTTTGGGGTTCATCACCATAATATTATAGGCGGTGGTGAGACCGATGATATCGAGCATACGGAAGGGACCTGCCGGTGCTCCGGTCGACATGGTCCAGGCGGCATCAATATCCTCGACGCTTCCCACGCCGCCGGCCCACAGGCTCAGCGCCGCATTGAGGAGCGGGACGAGCATAGAGTTCAGTAGATATCCCGGCTGCTCCTTCATGACTTTCAGCGGCACCATGCGGATCGACTTTGCAAAGGCAACCGTAGCCTCAAAGGCCTTATCGGAGGTCTTCGCCTGACGCATCACCTCGGCGGTCGGATTTTTCCAGATCTCGTTGGCAAAGTGGAGGGCCAGATACTGCTTTGGCTGCGGCAGCAGGTCCGCGAACTGACCCGGCAACAGCGTGCTCGAGTTTGTTACAACGATCACTTTCTGGGACAGGTACGGTACCACCGTTGTATAGAAAGCAGTTTTCTGCTCCGCATTCTCTGCGATGGCCTCAATCACAAAGTCGGCATCCCCAAAGGCTTCCTCATAGGAGGTCGTAAGGTTGATTAAAGAATAAGCGTGGCGGACCTGCTGCTTGAGTTCGTCCAGGTGGCCAGCCTCTACCTCGTCCTTTGCGCACAGGCCGTAGGCATAGGCTTCCGGATCCTTCTTCATCGCTTCCAGCGTCTGCAGATAGATTTCACAGAGTCGGTCCAGCTTCGGCTGGCACCGCCCGATGGAAGCTTCGGAACGTAACCAGATCGTGGCATCGTAGCCGCAGTAGGCGCTCTGAAACGCAATCTGGCTCCCCAACACACCGCCGCCGGCAACCGTGACCTTCTTGATATCCATATGAAAACCCTCTCCTCGGTATCTGCGTAGCTTCAACGATACACTGCGATGGCATCACCTCAAAGCAGGATCTTAAATCAGGCAATTGTACTAGGGGCCCGACAACTAAGCAAAAAGCACCTTAAGGAGCACCTCTCCCTAAGACGCTTTGATACCTATACGGTATTGAGCCTACTTCTCAGCGCCAGTCGCCATCCGGATGAAGCGCTTCATACCGAAACCGTCCACGATGAGGATCGCAGCGATGAGCCCGGTCAGGCTCCAGCCCAGAGCCATATGGGGATTCAGGAGAACATGATCGCACGCAGGGTCCCATTGGCATAGACCAGCGGGTTGACCGAGACGATCACCTGCAGCACAGGGATCGCGGAAAGGCTCTCCCAGGTGAAGAAGATAACGCCCAGGAAGCCCGGGAACATTGCGCGATCTGGGAGTACTCGACGATGGTACCGGCCAGAAAGCCAAGCGAAGCCGAGACAAGCGAGATGAGGATCAGGATGAAGAGCGGAATGTCCCGCAGGATGATCGACGCATTCAGTTTGCCACCCATGAAGATGAGCGAGATCAACAGAACGATCAAACTGCTGACAAACATCTTGGAGAAGGCCACCATGCGGGTCGAAATCAGGGCGAGCAGCCTACCCTCAACCTCATGCAGATTGTGGAAGTCCATCATCATCGGCACCGCTGTCCCGTGGATGCCCGTGATCACCATAGACATACCAACCATGCCTGCAAACATCTGAGATGGGAAAGACTCCGGTACCATGTTCAGTGTCGGCAGAATATAGCCATAGGTCAGAATCAATACAGACGGAAGCATCGCGACACGGAAGACGAACTCCCAGATGTTACCCCCCCCTGGATCAACAGATCACGCTGTACCATAGCCCAGAGCGCGGAGCGGGTAATCTAACTCTCCTGCTTCTTGTAGTTCTGCTGTTCCACTACCTCAGTTGTCATTGTTATTCATTCCCTCCCCAGTCAAGCACACGAATACATCGTCGAGTGTGTGGTCTGTTCGAGGCTGATATCGAAGATCGTCTCGCGAAGTCGCTCAGCCCAACGGAAGATCTCATCGAAGTTCGACTGGTGCTGGTTGATGTAGAGCGAGAGCGCCCCTGCCTGCAGCTTCGCTTGTGAGACGTCCGAGAGCTTCTCCGCGGAGAATACCACATCCTTGTCTATCCGGACATCCGGATATTCACGACCGTGTCCGTCGGCACCAGGGCCTTCAGCGCAGGTACAGTCCCCTGCGCCACGATCTGACCGTGGTTGACGATCGTGATGTGCTTGCAGAACCGCTCCGGCTCGTCTATGTAGTGCGTCGTGAGGAAGATCGTGGTCCCGGCCTCGTGGTTGAGTATCTCCTTCCAAAGGATCTCACAGTAGGTCGGATCAAAGCCGGTGGTCGGCTCATTCAAAACAGGATCTTCGGTGTGTGCATCATTGCGCGCGATCTTCAGGCGCTGAGCCATACCGCCGGAATAGGTAGAGACATAGTCATTCTGACAGTCTACGAGACCGAAGCTCTCCAGGTACTGGTCTGCCTTCTCACTGATTTCCTTCATGTCCATCCCGAAGTAACGAGCGTGAGACGAAAGGTTCTCATGGGCAGCCAACCTACATTGTGCTGTGCAACCACACCGATCTCTGCATATGCCCTGACCGAATCGCCAATCACTGAGTGGCCATCCGGGTAGATCTCACCACCGGTTGCTTCCAGCTGTGTGGTCAGCATTGAAATGGCCATCGATTTGTCTGCACCGTTGGGGCCAAAAACCATACACCTCACCACGGGGAGCATCGAAGCTGATTCCTTCGACCACTTCGAAACCACCGAACCTCGTGCGGTAGGTCTTCTTCAGGTTGCGCACCTCCAAGATATTGTCAGCTGTGCTTATCCTCCCTTAGCATAGGATTATTTGTATTTGATACCCAGATGGGGTATCCCTTTACCGGCATCAATATACCCCCCATAGGTATATGTGCTTGAAGATAATCCGATCAGCGCAGTTCCTCCACACATGCGGGAATGTGACCAGAATCAGGGGTCTCCCAACCCACAGCGCAGGATTCCCACTGCAACAAACTCACACTCAGTGCGCAGTAAGACTGGGAGAAAATACCCGATTGTATTGTTACCTGGCATTATTCCTGGCATACGGAGGGGAGCGGCTATATCACCCTCTCAGGAGTAGTTCTGTGCCCCATCCCGCTCTCTCATATGAATGTGTGGTATATAGAGGCTAAACAGTGGGAGTCAGGAATGGATATGGATGACGGTGAATTGCGGCATACATGTCGCGGATTTCAAAACAGCGACCAACACGATTTCAGCAAGTCCCGATTTCAGATGCTTCTGAAGGCGGGTACAGAGCTCAGCTTTCTGCTCGATCATGGTTATCCTCGTGACTCTTCCATCACCTTCGTGTCGAACCACTACCAGTTCACCGAACGGCAGCGGTTGCTCCTGGCCCGAGGGATCTCGGGGCATAGTAAGGCTGCCGCACGGCGTTTCAAAAAGATTGAGTTCTCAAAGCTCGCCGGACAAACGCTCTTAATTGACGGATTCAACGAGATTATCCCACTAGAGGTAGCCCTGAACCGTGCCCTTATCATCTTCGCGCAAGACGGAGCCATCCGGGATCTCGCGGGCCTTTCAGGCACCTACCATCCGATCGAGGAGACGCCACGCGCGATCGAGCTGTTGCTCAGAATCGGAAACCAAGGACACGTGAAGGGCATGCACTTCTATCTCGATGCACCAGTGTCGAATTCGGGACGACTCGCCCATCTGATCACCGAGATAGGTGATCGATATTCTTTTACGGTCAACGCTGAATTGGTGCCGAGTGCCGATAGGGCTCTGAAGGGGCTATCCTATGTCGCCTCCAACGACAGCGCCGTGATCGACCATGCCGTCAGTTGGATTTCGCTCGACGCGTATGCAGTTCAGTATGCCAAACCGCTGTGGTCCCTCGATGTGCGCAACTGTTGAGACCCTCACGCTTATTGTTAAAGCAGACAAACGTCGGGTATAGACTTAACTGTTTATCATAACTCAACGATAAAGGATGCGAGCACTGATGCCACTTAAGGAAATCTCAATCAAAGACGCCACAATGAACCCTTTCACCACAGTCTACAGTGATTGGCTCATTGTCTCTGCTGGCACCCCAAAGAAAGTCAATATGATGGTCGCCGCCTGGGGAGCTTTTGGCAATATCTGGACAAAGCCTTCCGTTACGATTTATGTGCGTGAGTCCCGCTACACCAAAGAGTTCCTGGACAACAATGACACCTTCGGTATCAGTGTACTCCCGGCTTCCTACCGCAAAGAGATGAATCTGATCGGCACCAAGTCAGGCCGTAATATCGACAAGTTCAAGGCAACCGGCCTCACCCCGCTCTTCGTGGACGGAACTCCAGTGCTCAAGGAAGCCAAGCTTGCCTTCACCGCCGACAAAGCCTTGGTCCAGTTCCTATCCCCGCAATCTTTCACTGATCCTGAGGCAAAAAAGAAGTGGTACAGCAAGGGTGAGCTTAACATGAACTACCACACCGTGTATATCGGTGAAATCACCCACACCCTCAAGGATCCGGATGCCCAGTGAGTTATTCATACTCAGTGCAATGCCCAAGGTTCTAGCCGATAGATAGTCAAAGCGGCGCCCTCGGTCTTATTCGGGAGCACCGCTCATACTATCGATCAATGTCTATGGGTTATCGATTATCCTCGCCAAATGGGATCAGGTCCTGTACCGCATCCGCTGCAACAATGCGCTTGGTATCGTGGTCCAGATCGATCAGCTTATACAGGTCATTGCCCATGTGCATCTCTTTCATGTAGGAGAGCTGACGCAGGCCGTGACGGGACGTCATACGCTCAACCAGATCGTGATGCTCCTCCGGCTTCATAGCGTAAACCAGATCGACGCAGGCCTGGTCGATTGCCAGGATATCCGTGGAGGCCAGGATACCTACGTTCGGAGTTACGACCGGCTGTGCAGCAACACCCTCGCAGTCGCAGGACACGGACATGTTGCGCATCACATTGATATAGACGATTCTGTCACCGAAGTAATCGATGGTCGCCTTGGAGGACTCGACTATGCGCTCCATGAACTCCTCTTTGGCGATATCCCACTGACCCGGATGCCGACCCTGGTGGATCATCTTTTTGCCGATACGGCCATCTGCGCAGCCGATACCGATATTCTTGTTGGAACCGCCAAAGCCGCCCTGGACGTGGCCCTTGAAGTGTGTCAGTACCAGCATGGAATCGTAGTCGAGCATGTGAGAACCCACAGTCATGTGGTCAAACCACTTGCCGCCGCGAACCGGGAGGTCCGTGGTGCCGTCTTCGTCCATAATGTCAACGGGACAGAACGTCCAACCGTTAATCTGAAGGGTCTTACGGTGCTGAGCGGTGGTATGCCGACCGCCCACATAGAAGGTGTTCGTCTCGACGATATTGGCGTCAGGCAACTTCTCGCTGATCAACTGCTTGACCCATGGACGCGGGATAATGTTGGGTCCGTGCGGCTCACCGGTGTGAAGCTTGACACCAGTCTTTCCTGTAAGATGGCCACCGACTGTATTGAAGGCTTTGATCAATCCCTCTGCAGAAAGGTCACGGGTAAAGTAAACTGCTGACTCCTGACTGGAACGTTGATCATATGGTACGTAGTTGTCACCATCTGTACCAGGTATAGGCTTGCTTGCCATACATATCCCTCTCTTTCTTGCTAATGGGAAATTGATATTCCCGTAAACTACAGTTTACGGGATTTTGGCGTGACCCATGTCTTAATCGACGTGAATTTGCTGAGGTGTTGCCACAACACACAGTTGCCGCTCTGCTGGCTTTTGCTTGTGTGTAATGTTTGCGGCAGCGTTGATGTCTGCACTTCACCAAGATGCTACCTTTGGGTTCGCTATAGGCCGCCTCAGATGCGCTTGTCTAAGAAAAGGTGTGCTTACTTGTCAGCAGGCTTGTATTCGATCCCCACCCATACAGGATGCTTTGGACGTGTAGGTCTCTTTCTGCTGCATGTATCGATATGTAAGCTAGCGTTCGAGTAGCCTACAGGGAATCTGTATGAACGCTTGATCATTCTTTCTGCCGTGGCTGCTCCCTGCTTGCATCCCATGGTGGATCCAACAATCAGGGTGTCTGTGTTCTTCTCTATGCACAGGTTGGTGATGGTGCGTGCCGCTTTGAGCATGCAGTCTTGCACACGCCGACCCCCTTTGTCGGCTACCTGTCGGAACTTGTCTGTGTCTAGTCGGCTTTTCAGATACGCCAAGTGCCTGTTGCAATAGTGGTTGGCTGACTTGAGTTGTCGCCTGCCAACCAAGCGCCCATGCTCTGGGGTGACATGCACGGCGAGATTGTCAGCTTCTATATCCACTCCCATAACACAGCACTCATTCAAGCTAAGGGGCTGCTGGCTGTTTAGAGAGGATGCCCTTGATACACCGCCCATCCAAACGTTCGACATGGCTAGGATAGGTTTGTAGAAGCTACCTGCTTTTGGGCAGTCTCTACAACCCGTTCGTGGGAAGTATCAGCAAAAACACGCCGCCTTTTGCCCTGTAGTGTGAGATCAACACTTGAGAGCAGCTGTAGTTGCCACTCTTGCATCTTCTCAATACTGCAAGGGAAGCTTTCAAGCTATAGGCGACAACCTTTATCGTGTGTGTGGCCCCTTAGGCTTGCAGCATCTTGTAGGTATCGTTGGTTTTGCACAGATGATAGTTGGTCTTTCAGCTGAAAAGCCCGTCTGCAATGAAGAGATGCTGCCTTGTTTGATACAAAGCCTTGCTATAATACAAAGCCTCACTGTAGAGTGACCTGTGTCAATATTTCGGGCGGCAGATTGTCAAACTGAGTGCAACATCTCCCTAAAGACCTCGTTGGCTGTCCTGTATTTCAGGACCTTCCTCGCCCTGTCGCAGATCAGCTCCACTGCATGCTGCACCTCCTCGTTTGTGACCTTGCCGAAGTCGCTGCCCTTGGGGGAAGAACTCCCGCAGGAGCCCGTTGGTGTTCTTAACTGTTAGCTTCTGCCATAGATGGTGGGGGTCGCAGAAGTAGAACTGCACGCCTCCCAAGGCCTTTGTGACATCTGCATGCCCTGCGAACTCCTTGCCCCTATCCGGGGTGAGCGTCTCGAGCGGGCGTCCCTGTAGCAGCCCGACCTCGGCTTTGGAGACGCTCCCGCTGACGTGCTGGCTCTCTTCGCGGCAAGCAGCCTGAATGCCCTGTCAGCAAGCACGAGCAGGCACACGGGTCCCGCTGCCACGAGTGTGTCGTCTGCCCAGTCTTCGAGGCAAGACCTCTCATCGGCCTCTTGGGCCTCTCCTTTACGCTGTGTAAGATCCTGATCTTGCCCCTCGTCTCGGGCCTCTTCCTGCGGATTTGCTTTCCCTTCCTACGCAGGTGGCACCGCAGCTGGCCTTCGGGGCCGGATCCCGGCAGGTCGAGGGCGGCGGCTAAGGACCTCACGGTAGAATAGTCGGCAGGCTCAACGGTGCACCTGCCGCCACCCTCGAGCCTGAGATATAGTCTATCTGCTCCAGGGACCAGTGTCTGTCCATGATGAGCAAGCGCACCTTCTGCGTAAGCGCAGGGTCTGAAAGCCGCCTTTTCGCCCTGCATCTCCTGCGGCGCTCATCCGCCCTCCTTTTGAGCAGTACATGCCCTAAAGTGTCCGTGGCGTGCGTTTCTCTTGAGCTTGTGGCAGACGCTGGAGCTGTCCCTGCCGATCTCTGCCGCGATATAGGCAATTGACCTTCCCTTGTGCCACGCAGCTCGGCTATGCAGTCCCTCTCCTGTAGGCTTACGATGCTTGTAGTGGCACATTCCTTTTAGCTTTCGACGTTGATTGAGACAACCAACATCGTAGCCTTCCGGAGTGTGCCACACCTGCATTCAGCGGGCTATCCTGTTGCACTCAGAATGCTAATCCGCCGGAGCAGTGGATGGTGATATCTGGTCCTCTTCTAACTTAGGTTTGATGACGTACAGTTTCTTTTGCACTTTTGAAAACCGAATAGCCGCATAAAGAGGTATGGCCCCGTCTCGCTACGATTGGAAGCGACCAAGCACCACTCGAGACGAGGAAGCGGGACCATGCCACACGAGACAGTATCATTCGACGAGCCGAAGCTGCGGGAGTACCTCGGGAGCTCGTCTTGCGCCCCCTCGCGCTCCTTAAACCAGACATCGAAGAGCTCCCATTCGTCCCTAAGCCCCATGGGATCTCTTAAAGAGCCTTGCCAGCATGCCTGCCTTAAGCATCCATCGCGCGCCTTAGGACCGAAGCCTTTCCTTTCCGAAAATCCTACCGTTCAAAGGCCACGCCTTCAAGGGGATGCAGACGTGCTACCCACCATAAGTAGCGAAGAGCCAAATTATTGAGGTTGTGTGCAATTGAGCTCCCAAAGTTTAAGGACTGATGTAGGGTCGCCTACAAAGTCTACCCAGTATTGATCAGGATAATAGCGGGTCGTGAAGCTCAGGGAACTGTCCTTAATAAAGATTTCAACTGAAGAATAATCGGCGACTATATGGAGCTCTTCGAGGTCGCTCACCACTTCAGACCGCTTGGTACGACCCGCGCCGGCCCCTTCTTTATCCGTATTGTTGAACTCCAGAGATAGAGTATTCGTATCCCAATTGATGGTGAACTGATCGGCGAGCATTACAGTAAACGGTTTTCCCTGAGGGGTAATCAGTGCGTCAAAGCAGGGAATACCCTGAAGCTTCAGGTGTCCTGCATCGGAAGTATGGTACGCTCCCCGCTTCTGCTCGAGCTCACGCACCGGCCACTGGCACACTGCCCCATCCTTCAGATAGAGCTCACGTGGCAACGTAAAGCAGTGCTGCCAGCCGTCCGCGATCGTCTTGTTGGTCTGCGTCGGCGTATCACCAATCCCCATCCAGCCGATCAGGATGCGGCGTCCGTCATCTGCCAGGAAGCTCTGCGGGGCATAGAAGTCAAAACCGCCATCCCAGATTGAGAAGTCAGAGAACTCAATCGGGCTGTATACCTCTTCGATCGATCCGGTCAGCATGCAGAAGCCTGAGGCATAGACATTACGCTCATCCCACTTTCCGCCATGAAGCCCCTGCGGACTGAAGGAGAGCACCTGCTTAGTACTATCTCCCTCCTGCAGGACAAAGTAGTCCGGACATTCCCACATAAAGCCAAAAGGCTCATCGGTGGTCAGACGCCGGAGGAGTTCCCAATGGTCTGGATCCTGCGCATGGAAGAGCAAAATCTCACCGGTGTCATTATTCTTGCGGGCACCTTGTACCATCCACCAACCTTTGTCGTCCTTCCAGACTTTCGGGTCACGCACGTGGCAGGTGTCGTCTTCAGGATAATCCGCGTTCGTCATCACGCAACGTTTGACCGGGAAGGAGCGACCATCCGCCGAAACGCAGTGAACCGTATTGGCCTCACGTCCCGTATGGATGTAGTCGTACTGTCCGCTGTCCAAGCGCTTCACGTTGCCAGTATAGAAGATATGGAGCTTGTCACCCTCGACCAGCGCGCTGCCTGAGTAGACGCCGCTGACATCAAAGGGCTGGTCCGGGAAGAGTGGGACGCCCTGATACTCCCAGTCGAGCAGGTTCTCAGAGGTATAGAGCCCCCACATCTTGACGCCACCATTGACATTGAAGGGGGCATATTGGAAGTACACGTGATAGAGCCCCTTGAATTGGGACAGCCCATTCGGATCGTTGAGCCAACCTACCGGAGGCATCAGGTGGAAAGCTTGGGAAAACCGTCCGTGTTGTGCGCCTGCTTCTTTCTCTTTGCGCAGGCTGTCGAGATCGTTCGTGAGTGCAGTGGACACCGTAAGACTCCTTTCACGAAAGCGCGATATGGTGATATGCTTATAGTAAGTGGTATCGATTTCACATTCTAGTGGGAACTTCGGTGAAATCGGTAGATACAACGTGTCCGCTGTAAGAGACGAAACAGGAAAGTTACGGGCGGATTATGGACATCAATACGGTTGCAAAGATAGCGGGAGTGTCACGGGCTACCGTCTCGCGGTACTTCAATGATGGATATGTGTCAGATGAAAAGCGCCAGGCAATCGCTCAGGCAGTCGCGAAGACCGGCTACACCCCCTCTCAGCAAGCTCAGACACTGCGGACGGGAAAGACCGGCCTCATCGGCGTCATCTTGCCGAAGGTGAACTCATTTTCCGTCTCACGTATGCTCTCCGGCATCACCCAAGGGTTCTCCGCGACCGACTACCAGATGCTGTTGGGCAACACTGCCAATGATAAGAACGCCGAGATCATCTACCTTAACCTCTTTTCCCGGAAAAATCGGGTTGATGGAATTATCCTGATCGCTACGGTACTCGATGCAAAGCATCGCAAAACGATACGGGCCCTGCGTTGTCCGATCGTCGTATTAGGCCAGGATCTCAAAGGCTACAACTCCGTCTTTAACGACGATTACTCCTCGATGTATGACCTGGCCTGCCGGGTGCTACAGCATTCGAAAAATCCTGCCTATATCGGCGTGATCGAAGAGGACAAAAGCGCTGGTCATGACCGCCACCGTGCGTTTCTTAATGCCTGCAAAGACTGCGGCCTCAAGCCCAAGAGGGATGCCCAGAGAATATCTGCCTTTACGTTGGATTCAGGATACCTCTGCGCAGAAGAGATCTTAGAGGCCCATCCAGAAACAGACACCATCATGTGCGCGTCTGACACGATTGCGTTTGGGGCAATGACCTGCGCACGAGAATACGGACGGCGTATCCCCGAAGATATCCAGATCACCGGTGTCGGAGACACTGAACTCACACAGGTGGTCACCCCGTCACTCACGACCGTGCACTTCCACTACAAGACTGCGGGGAGACAGGCCGCTGAGCTTTTGTCAGATGCCCTGCAGTTGAATACCCACATCCCCCGGGAGATCTGTATGGGATACGAACTGCAGATCCGCTCCTCCACGCGCATCTGAATGGAGCATCTCGGCAATTTCCCTGAACCACTATCTACCGTTCACCAATATATTTCTACCGCTCACATCCAAAGGACGGAGGTGCTATGGAGTAAATAACCTTATTGCCCTTTAATTCTGATGTGAGATCGATTCCACAATCACTCTCATGTACAGACCGATCTATTCAGCAGGATAAGGAGAGAAGCAAAGTATGGCTCTTGATTACGCACAAGCTGCCAAAGAGGCCCTTGAGGCTATCGGCGGAGCGGACAACGTAGTTTCCGCAGCACACTGCGCGACGCGTCTACGCCTAGTCATTGCCGATGATTCCAAGGTGGACAAGGACAAACTGGCCAATGCAGTCGGCGCCAAAGGCAACTTCAACAACGCCGGCCAGCTGCAGATCATCTACGGCACCGGCACTGTCAACAAGGTGTACGACGAGTTCATCAAGCAGTCTGGTGTCTCCGCAGTCAGCAAAGACGAGGCCAAACAGGAGGCCGCTCAAAAAGGCAACGCCTTCCAACGCGCAATTAAAGTCCTTTCAGACGTCTTTGTTCCGATCATTCCGGCAATCGTCGCTTCCGGCATGCTGATGGGCGTCATGTCCGCTATTCAGTTTATGGGGACCCCTGTTGCAGACGGCGGCGCGGGGATGTTCAACCTCGACACCACAACCGTATGGTGGAGAATCGCTGCCCTGATCAACGGCTGCGCATTGGGCAACCTGCAGATCCTCTTAGGCTTCTCCGCCGCAACGGTCTTCGGTGGCAACCCTTACCTGGGTGCATCGCTGGGCGCATTGCTCATCAGCTCTGACTTCATCAACTCCTATGATGCAAGCGCGGCAATCGCAAACGGCACGATGATCACGCTCGACGTTATCCCCGGTGTTTACTCCATCGACTGGGTCGGCTATCAGGGCCACGTCATTCCTATTCTGGTCGGCGTCTGGATCCTGTGCTTCTTTGAGAAACGCCTCCACAAGGTCGTCCCCGAGATGTTTGATCTGTTCGTCACTCCGTTGGTCTCCGTGTCCGCAGCTGCCTACATCACGATCCTCTTCATCGGCCCAATCTTCGTCTGGCTTGAGAACGCAATCCTTAATCTCCTGATGTTCCTACTCTCTGTCCCGTTCGGTATCGGCTATATCGCAATCGGCCTTATCTACTCCCCGTCCGTCGTCACCGGTCTACACCAGATGTACACCGCAATCGATGTCTCCATGCTCGCTCAGTACGGCGTGACTTATTGGCTGCCGATCGCTTCCGCAGCAAACATTTCCCAGGGCGGCGCCTGCCTGGCTGTAGCTCTTCGCACCAAGTCCGAGAAAACCAAGTCCCTGGCTGTTCCCTCCGGCGTCTCCTGCCTCCTCGGCATCACCGAGCCTGCAATCTTCGGCGTCAACCTGCCTAAGATCAAGCCGTTCGTTGCCGGTATGATCGGTTCTGCTTGTGGTGCTCTGTGCTGCTACATCTTCCACCTTGGCGCTTCCGGCACCGGCGTCACCGGCATCTTCGGCATTCTCCTTTGCATCACGCAGCCGATCCAATACATCATTATGTTCGCCGTCGCCTTCGGCGTAGCCTTCGGTATCACCTCTGCAATCTATAAGGATGAGGATAAAGAGAAAGCTCCGGCTACCGCAGCAGCAGCCGCATAAGTAACAAACGCTAGAGTTTGAGGTAAAGCGGCATCGGATTCACCAGTGCCGCTTTTCCATGTGTCAAAATAGCAAGGTCTGGAGGATTAGCATTCTGAGTGCAACAGGATAGCCCGCTGAATGCAAGCGTAGCACACTCCGGAAGGCTACGATGTTGGTTGTCTCAATCAACGTCGAAAGCTAAAAGGAATGTGCCACTACAAGTATCGTAAGCCTACAGGAGAGGGACTGCATAGCCGAGCTGTGTGGCACAAGGGAAGGTCAATTGCCTATATCGCGGCAGAGATCGGCAGGGACAGCTCCAGCGTCTGCCACAAGCTCAAGAGGAACGCACGCCACGGACACTTTAGGGCCTGTACTGCTCAAAAAGAGGGCGGATGAGCGCCGCAGGAGATGCAGGCCGAAAAGGCGGCTTTCAGACCGTGCACTCTCTCATCATGGACAGACACTGGTCCCCAGATAAGATAGACGACATCTCAGGCTCGAGGGTGGCGGCAGGTACGTCGTTGAGCCTCTCGACTATTCTACCGTGAGGTCCGTAGCCGCCACCCTCGACCTGTCGGGATCCGGCCCCGAAGGCCAGGTGCGGCACCACCTGCGCAGGAAGGGGCCTAAGACGAGGGGCAAGATCGAGATCTTACATACCGTAAAGGAGAGGCCAAAGCAGGCCGATGCGAGGTCTTGCCTCGGCGAGTGGGCAGACGACACGCTCGTGGCAGCCGGGCCCATGTGCCTGCTCGTGCTTGCCGACAGGGCAGTGAGGCTGCTTCTCGCAGAAGAGATGCCACCACGACAGCGGAAGCGTCTCTAAGGCCGAGGTCGGACTGCTACAGGGACGTCCCCTCGAAACGCTCACGCCTAAGTGGGGCAAGCAGTTCGCAGGGCATGCAGATGTCACAGATACCCTTTGAGGCGTGCAGTTCTACTTCTGCGACCCCCACCATCTATGGCAAAAGCTAACAGTTAAGAACACCAACGGGCTCCTGCGAAAGTTCTTCCCCTAAGGGCAGCGACTTCAGCAAGGTCACAAACGAGGAGGTGTAGCATGTAGTGGAGCTGATCTGCGACAGAGCGAGGAAGGTCTTGAAATACAGGACAGCCAACGAGGTCTTTAGGGAGATGTTGCACTCAGCTTGACAATCTGCCGTCCGAAATATTGACACAGGTCAGTATTCCTGGGAGCTCACGTGGCAGAGGTGCGTCGTCCATCTCATGAGGAACTGCATAGCCGCCGCAGGCTCCAGGAGCCTGAAGAAGCGGGTGGCAAGGATCATGGAGCCAGTCTTTCGTGCCAAGGACACCAACCAGGTGTGCGCCCTTTTCCACCTCGCAGCTAAGATGCTTGAGAAGTGTTGCCCCAAGGCGGCAGAGATCTGGGAGGACGCCGAGGCGGATGCCCTTGCCTGTCTGGACTTCCCTGCATCCCACTGGAAGCGCCTGCGCACCAACAACCTACAAGAGCGCACCAACCACAAGATCAAGCGACGCACGAAGGTCGTGCAGGTGTTCCCCTCACAGAGGTCGCTCATGAGGCTCGTGGGATCGGTCCTCGCAGAGCAGGACGAGATATAGGCAGGCGAGCGCTACTTCTCTGAGAAGGTCATCGCAGAGCTCTTCGAGAAGCGCAGACCTACGCTACCTCTCACGCCGGAGAGGCTGACAGAGCTCAGGGGTCTTGCCAGGAAGGTGATAGATGTCAGCCTTGAGCTTGCAGATGGGATGGAGACAGCATAGGATAGTCCCAGGGATTCCAGATCCAGGACGGCCTCCTCACCCCAGGCAGAATCGGACCTACACCAACACTGATAATGATATCGCGGTTGTGATTGCGCCGACACTCGCGCAAAGTCGACCGTGGGAGCGTATGCTCCCATCGTAGTGGCTTGCGACAGGGCGCTGGCCCATACACCAACCGTCGTCGCAAGGACTGACCTTGAAATGACTTGCCGCGCCCTGCCGCGGGCATCCCGAAGGCCCGCCATGACCTTATAGGAGCATAGGCGCTGCCAGCAGGCCGGACTCTCCTGATTATAGCGCCCCTTTCAGTGTTGTGTCTGGCTCACCGGCGGAGTGCCCGGTGAAGACAGGGAGGCTGCATGGAAGGCACGTCTGTCGTTTACGCCGGCATCGACACGCACAAGGAGGCGTACGTGCTGTGTGTGCTGGGCGCGCTCGGCAGGCTCGTCTACGAGGGCGGGTTCGCCGCCGACGGCGCCGGATATCGATCGCTTGCCCACACCATCAGCGACGCCGGCCGCTGCGCGCTTGTCGGTATCGAGGGTACAGCCTTATACGGCGCTGGGATCTGCTCTTACCTGCGTGAGCGCGGCTACACTGTCATGGAGATCCTGCGGCCCAAGCGCGACAAGAGGCGCAGGGGCTCCAGCAAAAACGACGCCATAGACGCGGAACACAGCGGCGGGGCACGGCACCTGTGTCCCCTAAAGTCGAGGGACGGGTGGTCCGAAGCCGTCAGGGCGCTGCTGGACTTAAGAGAGCTATGCGTGAGGACTTCGACGGCGGCATCCAGCGCCGCGAAGTCCCTGGACAACATCGCGCCGGAGCCCATAAGGTCGAAGTACGGGAAGATAAGCGTTTCGGCGATGATGAAGTCGCTTGCCAAGAAAAGGTTCGCAACCGGCAGTGCCGTCACGGATGCGCTGCACACTTCGCTCCATGTTCTCGCGAAGACGTGAATCGACGCCAAGCAACGGGCCGACGAGCTCGAGGCGCTCATATCCGACCTGGTGCGCGACAACGCGCCGGCCCTGCTGGAGATCGACGGCTGCGGCGCTCGGCAACGCCGCGGGCGACAACCCCGAAAGGCTCCGCTCAAAAGCAGTACTCGCCTCGCCTTGCGGCGCCTTGCCGATAGAGGCGTCGAGCGGCAAGATCGTCAGGCGCAGGCTCAACCGGGGAGGTAACAGGCAGGCCAACAGGGCCCTGCACACCATCGCTCTCAACCGGATGAAGTACGATGGGCGCACGCAGGAGTATGTCGCGAAGCGGATGGCCGAGGGCACATCGAAGCGCGAGGCAATCAGATGCCTCAAGAGATACATCGCCCGGGAAGTCTGCTGCGCGCTGATGAACCCAACAGCTAAAACCCACGAGGACGAAAGGTCGCTCAGGGCGAAAAGGGCCGAAGCCGCGATGACGCAGGAAGAGGTCGCCGCCGCACTCGGCACCGACCACATCCGCATAAGCGAGATCGAGCGCGAGGCCAGCAAGCATTACGAGATTCGCGATAGGTACTCCGCATTCATGAAGAGCAAGTTAGCGAACCTGAAAATGACTTGACACAGCATAGGAGCGTCGGTTCCGACACGATCTTCATACTCCTTGTAAACTGAATATATCTACACATTTAAATCCATAATTAGACAAATCATGTTGATGATCAATTATTATCCATGTTGATGCTGAGTTCTTGATTTTCTCCTGAATATAGGCATACGCTTTTTTATCTAGGCTAGTAGTTGCTTCATCTAGAATAACCACTGAGCGTTCTTGCAATAATGCCCTTGCAATGCAAATTTTTTGAATCTCGCCTCCCGAAAGTCTTGATCCATTTTCACCAATTTTATTATTACCAGAACGCTCCAATTGATCTACAATAGGGCGCAATCCTAACTCATTCACAATATTGTTGTATTGGATTTTGTCGACATCTTCAATTCCATATGTCACATTATAAAATACGCTTTCATTAAACAAATATTTCTTCTGCGGAATATATGATATCTGTTTAAGAAATGACTCTTTATTTATATTATTTAAGTCAATATCATTGACCAATATTTTTCCCTCTATCGGTTTAATTGTTTTAACAATCAGTCGCAACAAGGTACTTTTTCCGGAGCCATTTTCTCCAGTAAGTTGCATTTTGTCACCTTTATGAATAGTTAGATTAATATTCTTCAATAGTGCGCTTTCTTTCTTGTATTGAAAAGAAACGCCTTGGAATTCAATCTTATAAATCCCAGTGATTTCTTGGCCATCTTCAGTTACTGCATTTTCTTTGAAAAAAAACTCAGATACTCTCTTTAACGATAGAAATGCCGGCTGTATTAAAACTGATATACTTGCATAACTTAAGATTGGAGAATAAAGTTTCCCTACGTATGTAGATATCGAAATGAAAGTACCCATTGATAGCTCTTTATTTATAAAAAACAAGCCTCCAATTAGGTAAACAAGTACTGTTACAACATTTCCAATCATCCCTATTCCAGAACCAAACTTATTAACAAAGAGAGATTGCTGTTTTTGAGTGTCTAGTGCTTTACGGTTGAATTTGTCTATTCTTCTGCTTTCTTTTTCTTCAGTTCCTTGTGATTTAATCTCTTCCATTCCGTGCAGAGTGTCCTGCATTTTTCCCGAATATTCCGCCGCACTTTCCAACGTATGTTGAATCTGATGACTTATTCTTTTTGATGACGAATACGCATACCAGCATAAGACCGGAATTGGGATAGAAAATATAATAAGCATCTTAAAGTTAATACTTGACAGCATAATTATTGCAAACACAAATTCTAAGATTGAAGATCCTAGTGTAAGTGTTTGTGATGAAAATAACACGTCAATTTTGTCAATCTCTTCTATTCTTGAATTAATATATCCCAAATCATTGTTTGTATAAAAAGATAGATCCATATACATCAGTTTGTTATATATTGCCTTCTTGATATTCTTTAATAATTCATTTCCAAGAGATATCATTCTTTTATTTGATGAGTAAGAGCAAATAGTTTTTAGGAAATATACAAGCAACAATATTGCCAAATATATCAGAAGTCTGTCTATCCTATATTTCAGGAAGGCGTCATCAATAATAATTTGCAATATTTTGGCTGGTGCCATTGCAAGAAACGCAGAGAAAACATATAAAGAAATCGCCAAAATAAATTTTCCCAGTTTATTTCTTATCAGTGTGTATATTATTTTTCTCAACGGTCTCATATTCATCCTTCATGTTCCGAGTTTTTTATTCATAAGATTTAATTGAAATGCTGCGGTTGCAGATTCCTTTATCCTATCGTTAAAAAATTCTGGACACTTTTGTAATATTTTTTGTATCACTTCAATTTTATGTCTGAAATTATATTTTCTATGTTCGCAAGTGTCCGTGGAAATGCCTAGTTTGTCCCATGAAATGCAATGAGAGTAACATATGGAACAAGCTGTAAATGAGTATTTGCGCGTGTAGGCACCAGCGATTATTGCGGCTCGGCACCGGCTGTGTCGCGAATCGGCACCGGGGGCGGCGCCGCGCAGCACCGCCCCATGGCCCCTGGCTCCTACATCACTGCCTCGATCCAGAGGGTGCTGCCGTCCTGGCGGAGGCACGCATATTCATCTCTCCCATGTCGACCCACGCCGTCTTGTGGACGATGCGGTCCATGATCGCCTCAGCTGTGACATCGGTGCCGAGACGGACATGCCAGTCCTTCTGGCGCTACTGCGTGCAAAAAGATCGTCGACCTCTCGTCGTAGCGCAGCTCGAAGATCTCGAGCAGGAAGCGGCAAAAGCCGTCGTCCGGCCTGCTGAGCAGCCATTCGTCGAGCACGAGGACCTGGTGTGTTTAGTCAAGCCTGAGTTTGGGTCCTAGGCAGCTTCTCCTTTCGGGTCTCATCACGAAATATTTTCAGGTTCCGTCACGGGCGCGCCGCATCTCTCTCTACCTGCCGGACTTGCCGAGCATGAGGCTCTACTTAAGCCTGTGGCTGGGCCCCCGAACTCCACGAGCCTTCCGTGGTGCACGACGCGCTCGACGATGGCTGCGGTGAGCTTGTCGTTAGCGAAGAGCGTGCCTCATCTCGAGAACTCGATGTTTATCGTGAAGATGATGCTCCTCCTCTCGTAGCTTTCCGATATGACCTGGAAGAGCAGCCTTGCCCCGTCGACGTCGATCCGAACTCGTCGAGTATGAGCAGGCGCGCCTTTAAGATGTCGGCGAAGACCCTGTCGAGCGTGCCCTCGCGTTTGGCGCGGCCGAGCTCGCAGACGAGCTGGGCCACGGCCATCATGGCGACCGCCGTGGCCATGTGGGTCTTGCCCCTGCCCGTCTGCCCGTAAGAGGACGAGGTCCTGCGCCGCGCCGACGGAGCCGAGTAAGAGCATGTCCTTTCTGCCCCAGCCGTCAAGGAAGGAGACATTCGTCCAGTCGAAGCCATCTGCCGACTTTGGCACGGGGAAGCGGGCCTGCCTGAGCAGGCGCTGCCTGTGGGCGAGCTCGCCCTCCAGCATCGACGTGCAGGCCGAGAGCTGCCCCGGCGTGGCCGTGGCGAGAAAGGTATCTATCGTGTCGCACGATATGAAGAGGGAGCGTACCGCCCCGCGCTCAGAGCTCGACTGCGGCATCTGCAGCGCCTCCCTTCTGGATGCCCTGGGCCACGTCGTACATGCCGAGGTCGGAAGCATCCTTCCCGTAGTCGATCCTCGCGTCGCCCGATGTGGCGCTCTCCGCGCACAGCGACACCGATGCCCGGCTGTGGCCTCCTGTCACCCCGCGCGCGCTGCATGCCCTCGACGGCAGCCTTCCCAGCCATGCTCGGCGCTCTCGTCTCTCAGCGTCCTCAGCGATTCAAAGAGCGACTCCTTCGGCTTAGCGTTGAGGAAGCTGACGAGCTCCTCGGGAAGCGACTTCCTCACGACGCAGTCCCTCCAGCCGCCTGGCCTTATGCACAGCAGACGCAGCTGCGCCACGGGATCCGCGCTGTCCGTCGGGACCTGCCCCCATTCCCTTTCGTAGCTGGCGATCTTATCTCCCGTCTTGGGATCGAAGAGCTCCACACGGAAGGCGCCGAAGAAGACCGCCACCTCCTTTCCCGCCCAGGCGGGGCCTGCGCAGTAGCGCTGTATGCCGCCGAGCGTGAACGTGCCTTGCTTGCTGCACTTCCTCGTCTCCCACCTCCTGCAGGAGAACCTCTGCGGCGCGAGCGCTAAGAGGGCTGCCTTGTCCTTTCCGAACAGGTCGAGCTGCGGTGTGCCCTTCTTCCAGTGGGGCTTGCCCTACGAGAGGCTAAGGCTCTGCTCGAGAAGCCTGCTGTTGAAGGCCTCCACGTCGCCCACGGCCGGCATGGGCACGAACATGTTCCGGCAATGGGTGCCTACCTTGTTCTCCACATTGCCCTTCTCGTTGCCTAAATAGGGGTTCGTGAAGGAGCACGAGAGGCCATAGCGGGCGCAAAACAGGCGGAAGAGCTCGCTTCAGGCGGATCTCGTCGCCGACCATCCTTCCTATGCCGAGCGCGTTGTCAAAGACCGCGCGCTTCCGGCAGGTCGCCTATGAACTCGAACACATCGGTAAGCTCCTCGCACACGCATTCCACCGTCTCGCCCCACAACACCTGCGTCAGGCCCACGTTGGAGTGGGGGGAAGCTCACGGTGAGGTACCTCCCCCTTTAGACGTTGCGCCCTTCACCGTGAAGTCGGCCTTACCGAAGTCGACCTGGCACTTACCGGGTAGCCATTCGAGGGCAAAAAGCCGGCAAGGCCCCTCCGCGTCCCTGTCAGCCGCCATCTCATAGCGCTTCTCCTTCACGTAGCGCTGCACGGTGGGACAAGGAGCCCTTAAAGCTGTGATCGTTCCTCAGCCTGTCGAGGATGCGCACGCCGGTGTGGCGCTGCTTGCGCCAGCAGCTGCGCTCCTGCCCGAGCATCTTATCGATGAAGCGACCGAACCCTTTGAGGGAGGAGTGCCTCGCCTCCCTGTTCCTTAGGCATCTTTGGCGAGAGGTCCTCCATCTTCGCGTACTTCCTCGCAGTGGGCTCACACACCCCGACCTTCTTCGCGATCCTGGCGATTGGCTCTTTGTTCCTGTACATCTCTCGTATATCTTAAATCTTGTCCACACCGATCATTTCCTTCTGCCCCTTTCTGTCGATACCGAAGCAGCGACATTCTGGAGCATCCTGGGGATGGGCAGCGTGCCCATGCGCAAACCCGAAAAATCTTCGTGATGAAAGCCGTAGCCTTCCGGCGCTCAGAACCCCAACTCAGAGGCTATCAAATACAGGTCAGAGAGACGCTGGAGGGTCACATAGCCGAAAGGACCACGATCATACATAACAACGCGCCCACAGCTCCCTCGTCAGGGCGCTGAAGGGGACCAGCGTCGCATACAAGGCCGACACCGAGGATCCGGACTATCTTGAAGACATGAAGATGGTCAACAGCCTGTGCGCCTGGATAAGGTGCTTCGTGGAGGGCTATGTGGGCATGAAGCCTCGAACCTCCAGGAGTATCTCAACTGAAACGTATATCTCTTCCGGGTCAAGCAGGCCGACGAGAGGTGGCCGAAGACTGCAGGGGTCCTCCGCCATCTGATGCTCACCGAAGCGCCTTACCGCAGTTCAAGGAAGCACAAGCATCCGCACTCTGGTTGACTATTCAAATAGCATTCATTATACTTGTCTACTTCTTCAATACCTAAACAGCCAACTTTCTCTAACAATATTTCTGTGTCTGTAATATACTCATAATCCACCATGTCATTTGCTCCTACAAGTCCTATATCTTTGTTTTATCTAGTTCTTCCTTGTACATCTGTCTCCGGCTTTTCAGATGATTCTTACGGATGAGTGCTTTCACGATCTCCTAAAGCATCGTCTTTGCACCGCGCACATGCCTGCCACGCGCCTGTCAGTGGTAGCTGGTATCTACCAGTGCAATCCAGCTATCCCACACAACGATTGCATCCATCCGCTCCAGGAATGCCTCCCGCCGAGTCTTCTTCCTAAGACCTTAGAATTTAAGGTCTTAAAAGCTCATCTATCTGCCCATATCTGCCCCCTGGATATGCTGGAATACGTTGCTGTAATTATAACATATCCGCAGGCAGATAGGCATTTATGTGGGTATGGACACTGCGTGGTTCGAGACATTTTGAGCCGACGGCATACAGCGTACAGCCCCAGCTACCTCATCGAGGCGAATTAATCATCGTTTCCCTAGGATATAAACTCGGACCTGCCAGAGGGCCATGCTGTTTAGTCGCCGTTTATATAGCGCTGCTCATGCAGCGCTAGCCGAAAAGGCCATGGGACACATACTGCATCCCATGACCCCTATCTCAGCGACTCTTTCACTAACTTTCCTATTTGTTCAGCGCACCTTTGGTGATCCAGGCACATGCCTCATAGGGCTTCAACGCTATTGTACCATCCCCCTGGATCTGCGGTGCTTCCTTGTAATTGAAGACTAACGGCTCCAGCTCACCTACGTTGAGCTTAGAGGCATCAACCGTGCATGGCTTCTGGTCGAATGAAGTGGTCACTACAACGCGTATATCGCCGATTTGACGCTCAAAGAGCAGCACCTTCGGAGCCTCATCTCCTGGCTCATAGCAGGTAACCTTACCGGTTGCCAACACTTCGAGTTCGTGACGTAAATGGACGAGGTTACGGTAGTACTCAAAGATTGAGCCAGGTTTATCGACCTCAGCTTCGGCATTGATGCTCGTGTAGTTCGCAGGTGAAGCAAGCCAGGGCTTTCCGGTAGTGAAGCCTGCGGCATGCCCATCTGACCACTGCATCGGCGTACGCCCGTTATCACGGGAGCGCTCTGAGAGAACGTGAAGAGCTTCGTCCTCAGTTTCACCTTTCTTGAGCAAGATCTGATAGAAGTTAAGTGACTCGACGTCGTTGTATTGGTCAATCTTCGCGTAGTGTGCGTTCGTCATTCCCAACTCGTCGCCCTCATAGATATAGGGCGTGCCTTCCAGGAAGAAGGACGTAGTAGCCAACATCTTACCCACGTGCTCCCAATCAGAGTTGGGCTCTCCTTCACCGGCGCGGCCGCCGAAGCGGGTGACCGCCCGTGGCTGGTCGTGGTTGTCCCAGAAGAGGGCATTCCAACCGCCGCCTTCCTGCATACCCCGCTGCCAGGTGTAGAGGATCCCGCGCAACTTTGCGATGTCAGCCTCTTTCAACGCCCACTTGTCCCCGTTGGCATAGTCCACCTTCAGATGGTGGAAGCTGAAGGTCTCAGCCAGCTCATGGTTGTCAGGATTGGAATACTTGATGCAGTTGTCGAGCGTCGTTGACGCCATCTCCCCCACCGTGAGCATACCGTCAATACCGGTGGTGGAAACGAGCTCCTGCAGGTACTCGTGGATGTGCGGGCCATCGGCAAAGAGCGGCCGTCCTGCCCCTTCGGTGTCGTCCACGAACTTCGCGGGTTTGGAAACGAAGTTGATCACGTCGAAACGGAAGCCGGCGACGCCGCGCTTCTTCCAGAACAGCACGACATTCTCAACTTCTTTGCGGACCTTGGAGTTATCCCAGTTCAAGTCCGGCTGTGATACATCGTGCAGGTGCAGGTACCACTTGCCGATGTGCGGCTCCCACTCCCAGGCGCTGCCACCGAAGGCAGCCTTCCAGTTGGTGGGCGGCTCTCCCGGATCCCCCGGGCCTTTGGAGTTACAGCCGTCTTTCAGGAAGTAGTACTGCTGATACTCCTTGTCACCCGCAATCGCTTTCTGGAACCAGGGATGATCACAGGAAGTGTGGCATAAGACCATATCGAGCATGATGCCGATATGGCGTTTTTTGGCTTCAGCCACCAGTTCATCAAAGTCATCCATCGTCCCATAGGTGGGATCGACCGCGGTGTAGTCAGAGATATCGTAGCCGTTATCCCTCATGGGTGAAGGATAGAACGGGGTGATCCAGAGGTAGTCGATCCCGAGCTTAGCCAAGTAATCAAGCTTGGAGGTAATACCCGGAAGGTCTCCAATACCGTCCCCATTAGAGTCGCAGAAGCTGCGGATATAGATCTGATACACGACGGCATGTTTCTTGTCGCGTGGAACAAAGTCCGCCATTGCTCTCCCCTTTCGTCTCGTTAGTGTGCCAAATACGTTACGATCTCAGTCTCACCGGCCAGGGCGTGGGCGCCCAAGAAGTATGCGATATCTTTGGCGTCGTCCGGCTCAGTCAGGATCACTGCGGTCTGTGCGGAGTGCCCCGCTGCCTTGATCTTTGCCTGGTCGAAGGTGAGCAGCAGATCGCCTGCCTTCACGTGCTGCTCCTGTTTCACGGGGCAGGTAAAACCGTCGCCGTTCATATCGACGGTGTCAATACCGACATGGATGAGGACTTCGATACCGTTATCGAGCGTGAGGCCTATAGCGTGGTAGGTGTTCGGCATGATAGCGGAGACGGTTGCATCAGCCGGAGCAACTACACGGGAAACAGCCGGAGCTGGCTCGATCATGACGCCGTCGCCCATAGTTTTGCTAGCAAAGACAGGGTCAGCCATATCGGAGATCGGATGCACGGTTCCCTCAATTGGAGCAATCAGTGCGTGGACAATCCCTGTCTCGTCGGTCGCAGCTTCAGGAACAGTCTCAGACGCTACGGTCTCAGTTGCCGCAGGCACAGTTTCCTCAGCAGGAGCAACTTCTGCGGTAGTGGCCTCAGCCTTGAGCGCGGGCTTCTTGTCGTAAAGATCCCTCTCAGTCAGGCTTTTCTTGCCCGCAGCAAGCGTAAGCAGGAATGGAATCACGACGGCGACGAGCATACTCAATGCAAAGATGCCCCAGTACTGAAAGCGGATGGAGAGGATGCCCGGCAAGCCACCGACGCCGATGGAGAGCGCCTGGACGCCGTTGCCGGTACAGATCATAGCCGCACAGGCGGAGCCAATCATACCGCAGAGCAGCGGGAACTTGTATTTGACGTTGACACCGAAGAGCGCCGGCTCAGTAACGCCGAGGTAGCAGGAGATGCAAGCTGGGATGTTAACCTGCTGAGCGCGCTCATTGTGCTTCTGTAGAACACTCATACCGAGGACAGCGGAGCCCTGAGCGATGTTGGAGAGTGCGATCATCGGCCACAGGGTGGTGTAGCCAAGGGCTGCGACCATCTGGGTATCGATTGCGTTGGTCATGTGGTGCAAGCCGGTCATAACGAGCGGGGCATAGATTAAGCCAAAGCCTGCTGCGAAGAGCAGTCTGAAGTCGGAAGAGAGGCCCCAGTTGACCGCATCTGCGACTGCGGTACCGATAGCCCAGCCGATCGGTCCAACGAAAGCGTGGGTAATAATAACCGCAGGCACCAGCGAGCAGAACGGCACGACAATCATGGATACGACTTCAGGCGTGACCTTCTTGAAGAACTTCTCGAGTTCAACCAGGACAAACGCACCCATCAGCGCTGCAATAACCTGGCCCTGGTAGCCGATCATTCTGACTTGTGCAAAGCCAAAGTTCCATACCGGGATCTGGTCGGCCGGGGTGGTCGGGACCAGAAAGCCGTTGAGCAGCTGACTTGATACCATGGTCAAGCCGAGGATGATGCCCAGGATCTCGGTGGTACCCATCTTCTTAGTGACAGACCAGCAGATGCCAACCGGCAGCATATGGAAGACCGCCTCACCAATCAACCATAGGAAGCTATAGGTGCCGGCCCAGAACTGTGAGAGGTCTGCGAGTGACTGTGTCCCGTTAGCGACATCGAAGTTACCGGCAGCATCAAAGAAGTTGATATCGCCGATAATGTTACGGAAGCCGAGAATAAGGCCGCCGCAGATAAGGGCGGGAATGATTGGCGCAAAAATCTCACCCAAGACACCGAGTGCACGCTGTAGCCAGTTTTGGTTGGCGCCGGCGGCTTCCTTCGCCTCCGATTTCGAGACACCTTCAATGCCTGAGATCTCAGTGAAGTCATCGTAGAATGAGGCAACATCGTTACCGATGATGATCTGGAATTGCCCCGCCTGAGTAAAGGTACCTTTCACAGAAGGCAGATCCTCAATCGCCTCAACGTTAGCTTCATCCGGATCAGCCAAGACAAAGCGCATGCGCGTCATACAGTGCGATACAGCAGAGATATTCTCCTTACCACCTACAAGGTCAAGGAGTTTCTTCGCGTCCACCGCGTACTTTCCCATAGCGCCCTTTTCCTTCGTTCTGAATCAGATGAACACAGTTTTCCATCGGCACCAGCTCTGTGTGGTGTCGAGATATAAAAAACTTGAGTAACCGGCTTAAATTATGATGGATTTATGAATACGTTGGTGAAGGGGCGTCAGATTCAGGGGCGAACGGCATCTCCTTCACTACCAGCGGCTAACACATCCGTAACTCCGAAGCTGGAATGATCTTTTTAGCGGCGAATCCACACTTCGAGTGTAACAGGGAGATACGAGCCAACCGTCCAGGCACGACCTATGATGATGCTCGCAGAGACATGCACCATTCTAAACGTTTGACTCTGTTAGACCACTGTGGATATAGGGAAGCGAAAAGATGTCACGGGGTCACCCTACAATCGGGTTCGACCAAGAAACCGACCTGAAGAAGGCCCTGCATGCTCGACATGATACGACAACTAGCAAAGTAGCTGACCTACGAGGAGAAGGTCGCACTCACCGCCGATCTCAAGCAGATGATAGCCGAGAAGCTGGCATCGCAGGCCGACAAGTCCGCCACATGTCCGCACTGCGGATGCCCTGAGTCCACCAAGCATGAGTGCTCGCTTACAGCAGGGACAGGCAAGCTGCTCGCGCAGTCGAAGTTAGCAGTATCCCAGTGGATGAAGCTTACCCAGTGCCTGGCTGGCAGGCTCACACTACGCAGGTGTGCAAAGAGATGCGGCGTGTGTCTGTACAGCGCCTGGTTCATGTGCCAGCGCGCATGTGAGGCGATAGCGTTAAGGCTTAAGTTGTTGCGCGCCGTCGGCAAACACTTCGCAAAGAGCCTGGCCGACAACCATGGGGCAGGCTCATTCGAGATGGTGTTCCCCCAAGCAGCGCAGTGCCCACAACATCTGTGTGCGGGGGCTCTCTAACCTACAGCTCTGCGTTGTCTACGGCGTAGACAAGCTCGGCGCGACGGTAAGGGCCAATATGCAAGCGGCCTGGTCAACCTCGGTGTAGCGCACGTCACAGGTCAACTCCATGCACTTGCAGCTTAAGCACTTCATGGATCGCATCCGCAAGGTCTCGACCAAGCATCTCTAACACTACCCAGAGTAGTTCTGCTACAAGGAGCAGTTCCGAAGATCGAACGGCGATAAGCGCAGGCAGATCTACAAGCACAAGTGAGACGGTGTCTACCACACCACCCAGAGAGGCTATATGGGCATGCCGATTGCGTTCCCTCAGTACTGGGAGCAGGCGACATGGTCTCATATCCACAGTGGTCTAATAGAGTCAAACGTTTTTCTCTCTGTTAGACCACTATTGACCTGAGAAGGATCCAATGTTGTCCGAACCTTTGCCTACAATGCATGTCGCCAAACAAAGACACCGAGAAACGGAAGGGCCGGACTCAATGATACTGCAGCAGATCGAGAAGATGAGCATCACAGAAAAAGCGCAAGCTCCTGAAGAGGCTCAAGACCCTCATCACTAAAAAGATGGCAGGATCTACCCTCACAGGTAAGCTCAAAAGATGCCCGAGGTGTAGATCTGTAGACTCCTTCTGTAAAGGACACTTCGCGGGAAGGGAAGGCCCACCAATTCAAAGTTAAAAGTTGCCCTTTCAGGCATCGCCGACAGCTCCTGGGTCGCAACAGACAATCATGCAGGATATGGCGCACATCCTTTCCTTACTCAGCGTCGTTGAGCACGCACCAAGTGTGGTAAAGAAGTCCAGGGACAGCGAGAAGCGGTCTTGTCAATGCGATGCAGCGAAGGCTCAGGCAAGTTCTTGCTTTTCTTCTACAAGGTGGCAACAAAGTGGCTCGGCCACTGTCGCTCGTGCTTCCTTTGGACAAAGCAGGCAAAGCATTCGAAGCAGGACAGCAAAGAGATGCTCTCAGGACAGCTGGCAGAAGGCAGCTACATACACACGAGGCGCGCTTGTCGACATACCCAGTCTCCCTGGGACTGGTGGAAGGCGAAGGCCGAGGTCAATAGTGGTCTTACAGAGAGAAGTTTTTTTCTATGGGTAAGACGGCCTGAGCAGCTCTATTGCCGTTTACAGATTCAGCCTTGGCCACGCTCCATGTAGTTTCTATTCGATTGACCTCACAGGATACAAAAATTCCCGCCCGTGTCATCTCATCCAATCGTGAGAAAACACAGAGCGGGGCTTACTTGTGGCTGTTCAACAAGCGCGCATACGACGCCGAGCCATCATCCGCATACCGTCTCTCGGCAGCCAGCGTATTGCTGGACTACTCCTGATATACGGGACTACTCAACCGTGACGGACTTGGCCAGGTTACGCGGCTTATCCACATCGAGACCCTTGGCACGTGCTACATAGAGCGCAAGGATCTGCAGGTGTACGATGGAGACGATAGGAATGATGTATTCGCTCATCGGCGGGACCCACAGCACATGGTCAGCCAGGTTGGCAACCTCTTCATCACCGTCAGTTGCCACCGCAATAATGTAACCGCCACGGGACTTTGCTTCCATAATGTTGGAGAGAGTCTTGTCGTGTACGTGGTCCTGCGGCACAATCGCGACCACCGGAAACCCGGATTCAACCAGGGCAATCGGGCCATGCTTCATCTCACCTGCCGGATAGGCTTCTGCGTGAATGTAGGAGATCTCCTTCATCTTCAGGGCGCCTTCGTAGGCGGTCGCAGAACTGGAGCCACGGCCGAGGTAGAGCATGCTCTGCGCATGCTTCAATTTTTTGACTAGCTGCTTGTCCTGCCAGGTTCGCTTAAAGATCTTGCGGATCGCGTCAGGTACGGTCAGAAGCTCACAGTAGACCTTCTTGACCTCGTCGAGCGTCATATTACCATTCGCCTGTGCCAAGCGCAGCGCTACAAGCGTCGCAGCGACCATCTGTGCCGTGTAGGCTTTGGTTGAAGAGACGGAGACCTCAGGTCCTGCCTGGACGTAAATCGTACCGTCGGATTCACGCGCGGCAGAGCTGCCTAACACGTTGGTGATGGCAAAGATCCTGCAGCCCATGCTCTTGAGTCTGCGTGCTGCCGCAAAGGTATCGGCGGTCTCACCGGACTGAGTGATGATCAGGCAGAGAGTGTGGTCGGTGACCAGCGCATCAGAGTAAAGGAACTCAGAGGCATATTCGATGTCAACCGGAATCTTTGCCCAGTGCTGGATCATATTCCTTGCGATGAGTCCTACGTGGTAGGAGGTGCCGCAGCCAATAATGTAGACACGGTCGACCTGTGCGAGCTCCTCGTTACTCATATCAAGCTCGTCGAGCCTGATGCCCTTATCGGTAAGGCGTCCCTTGAGCAGACGCTCAATCGCCTCAGGCTGCTCGCTGATCTCCTTGCTCATAAAGTCAGGGTAGCCACCCAGGGTTGCAGCGGAGGCATCCCAGTCGATATCAAGCGTTGCAGGATCCTTAACCTCGTCGCCGTTAGCGTCATAGATCGTGATAGTACCGTCTTTCTGGAGCAGGGCGATATCGTCATCTGCGAGCTGGATTACGTGCTTGGTGATCGCAGCTAAGGGCATAACGTCAGAAGCGGCGTAGGCACCCTCCGGGGTAGAAGCGACAACCAGGGGGCTGCCATGACGAGTTACGACAACAGAGTCTGGCTCATCGGTGCACACAACCGCCAGGGCCCAGGATCCCTCGAGACGTGCCACGGCATTGCGCAGAGCCGCGATCAGGTTGCCCTTGGCAGGGCCGTTCCAGGCATCTTCAAACAGGTGTGCTACGACCTCACTGTCGGTGTCGCTCTTGAACTCGTGACCTGCCTCTTTAAGCTGTGCACGCAGATCCTCATAGTTCTCGATAATGCCATTGTGGACGACTGCGATCTTGCCGGAGCAGTCGGTATGGGGATGTGCGTTTCTGTCGGAGGGGACACCGTGGGTAGCCCAACGGGTGTGGCCGATACCGCAGGTACCGACAAGATTTGCGTTCTTTACACGATCACGAAGGGTTGCTACACGGCCCTGACACTTGACCACATGAAGATTGTGGTCAGGGGAAATCGTCGCAATGCCCGCCGAGTCATAGCCACGATACTCAAGCGTTGCGAGACCATTCAAAAGAAAGTTAACAGCTTTGTCGGTTCCGGTACATCCTACAATTCCGCACATATAAGCGCCTCCGGCTTCAGTAGTCATTTACACCTGTTATGCTTAGACCTATCTTTGTGATATCTAAGAAGATTGTCATTGGTATTTTTCCGAAAATAAAAAAATACCACACTGTCTAATCCAGTCCTAATAGAGTGGCCCAGTTGATTGTACACTGAAATCAACCCCGAAAGAGTGCTCGCCTCCTTCGATCCGGGGCCTTAAGCCGCCATCAGCCCTAAGCGATACCAGTTTGAGGGGCGTCTCGTAGCTAAGTAGCTGGTGGAGCCGCTCGTTGTTGTACTGCTTACTGTAGCCCGCGATGAGCCTTCTTGAGCTCGCCGAGCGTTTTGTACTCGTTGATCCTCACGCACTCACTCTTGAGGCTTCTAGATCATCTCTTTTACGATAGCGTTGTCGACCCACTTCCATGCTCTGGCAGATGTTTCAACAAGCCAGCAGGCCCTTATACGTTGCGGCGGAGAGGAGCGATCCCTGGTCGAAGTTGGCACTGGAGGGTTTTCCGTGGGCAGATTAGCATTCTGAGTGCAACAGAATAGCGCCAGGCAAAGGTCATGGCGCACCTCCGAAGGCTACGATGTTGGTTGTCTCAATCAACGTCGCAAGTCAGGGAGCAATGCGCCACTACACACATCTTAGCGCTTCGTCGGCTCAGGCGAGCTCGATATCCCCGGTGCGCCCCCACAGGACCA
Organism: Atopobium sp. oral taxon 416; assembly: GCF_018128285.1. Lineage (NCBI taxonomy): Bacteria > Bacillati > Actinomycetota > Coriobacteriia > Coriobacteriales > Atopobiaceae > Atopobium > Atopobium sp. oral taxon 416. The sequence continues at coordinate 1,263,474 of NZ_CP072380.1, read as the reverse complement.
GCTCCGCCGCCATCTGTACAGGAAGGGGAAGTGCACGCACAGGGAACACAAGGAGAGGAGAGGCAAGATCAAGGTCTCCTGCGGCATCTCAGAGAGGCCCAAGCAGGCACACGAGCGCTTAAGGCTCGGTGACGGGGCAGACGACACGCTCGTCGGCAAGCCGGGAGGGCCCTGCCTGGTGACAATCGCGGATCGCTGAGTCGCGGCTACTCGTAGGTGGCAAGGCCGCCGCGCACACGAGGTCGAGCTCACGGCTCTGTTAGGCCGTGACCGCAAGACCATCACCCCTGAGCGCGGCAAGTAGTTTGCCCCCTGTGCGGAGGTGAGCGACAGGCTCGGCGGTGTCCAGTTCTACTTCTGCCATCCCCACCACCGCAGAAGCCCACTGCTAAGAACACCGATATCCTCATCTGTGAGTTCTTCCCCTAAGGGCACGGACTTCTCCAAGCTCACCGATGATGAGGTACAGCGCGTATTCGGCATGATCAACGACAGGCCGAGGAAGGTCCTGAAATACAGGACGGCCAACGAGGTCTTTAGGGAACTGTTGCACTCAGCTTGACAATCTGCCTTCTCAGACACCCTTCTGTCGAGATTCTATAACCGGAAGCACCGGTTAGTGCAGCCTACCTCTGTTTCTGTATGCAACCGCTACAGAATTTCACGGATCTCCTCGAGGTGCCTCTCAGTCTCTCGACGTCCCTCCAGGTAGAGATTCAGCAACGGCAGCCCCTCATGCTCAGCGGTCTTTACATTCACCGGCTCGGGTGGCATCAGAACAATCACCTTGCCTGTATCTGCAAGCTCTTTGAGCTGTTTCCGTTGGGCATTGATACGATCCGCCCGTGTAGCAAGATCCTGTTCAAAGTAGGGATACCCATCGTATTGGTGGGTCTTCAGGGCAAAATCTTCAAGCGTTCCCTCATGGACATACGTTTTGTCTGAGGTAAGCACCACCACAGCCTTCTCTGCAGGCACTCTGTTCGGCACCTTCGAGGCCCCTTCGAGTCCCAATGCGGCAGCAAAAGGGATTTCATCTGAGCATCCACCGTCGAGGTAGCGATGGCCGTCAACCTCAACCATCGTCGAGAGGACGGGCATCGAGGCCGAGGCCCGTGCTTTATCGGTATCCGACATCTCTGCTTTGCTGCGTAAGTATGCTGGAGTCCCAAATGACACATCGGTGGCCACGAAGTACATGGGCGTCGTGTCCTTCACAAAGGTATCCAGATCACAGGGATCGATCTGGTTTTGGACCACATTGTACATGAAGTCCGTACCAAAATAGTTGCCGGTCTCAAAGAAGGTCTTCATCGACATCATTCTCGGGTCATCGCGCAGCGCAAGCATGATACGCATCGAGCGGCCGATCTGCCGTGAGCGATAGCTCACGGACATGAGGGAGCCCGCCGAGACACCCCAAATACTTGCAAAGGAATCGGTATAGATGTTGTTTTCCATAAAGACATCGAGGACACCGGCCTCAAAGATGCTCTTATAACCTCCGCCCTCAAGCACGAGAGCGGCTCTCTTATTGCTTTCCATCAATCCACCTCCGGACGCATGCCACAGGACCCTCACATACACAAACAATGACCATGAACAGGGTCTGTCCACAGTCATGCCTACTGATATTTCTATGTGCATGAGGCCTTACGCCTTGTGCGCCATTTCCCTCACCTTAACACCGATACCCAAGGCCTGTTAACCCATCAACTCTCATTAGTGAATTCTCATTGCTAGGGAAACGATGATTGATTCGCCTCGATGAGGTCAGTGGGACCACACGCTGTATGCCACCGGCTCAAAATGTCTCGAACCACGCAGTGCCCATACCCACATAGATGCCTATCTGTCTTCTGGATATGGTATAGCTACATCCACGCATTCCTGCATATCCAAAAGGAAGATATGGGCAGATAGATGAGCTTTTAGGACCTTACATCCTAAGGTCTGAGGAGAAAGACCAGGCGAGAGGCACACCTGGAGCAAATGGATGCAATCGTTGTGTGGGATAGCTGGATTGCACTGGTGAAACCCAGCTACCACTGACAGGCTCTTGTCAGGCATGTGCGCGGTGCAAAGACAAAGCTTAGGATGTAGCCTGCTTTAGGTCATGTTCGCTCTCTTAAGACGAGGGAACTTAAGGATGCGGGAGCTTCCCCGCGGGGGACGCCGCCGTGATGCTGGCGGCGGCGAGGTGCAAGTACGTGGCCGAGGGCGGCTGGGGCTCCAGGCGCTACCTCGACACCGACCTGTTGAACGGATGGGACGAGAGGGAGGTGCTCAAGAAACAAAAAGGCTAGCTTCGACTACCGGGACGGGACCCCAGCTGGAGAAAGTACGAAAGACTATTGACGGAACCGACATATCCTGTGGCACATGCACTCGTAAGGGAGGATGACAGGTTCTGCTATGCAGACTTTAGGCTATATAGGTATAGCGAAGCGCCCTTAAGGACGCATAAAGACCCACGCCTCTCATCTATGCGCTAAAGCGTTGCTAAGAAAGCCTTCGACTAGAGAGGGCCTTGACTGTGCACTCTTGTCCGAGAAGGGCATCGAGTTCAGGAAGGCATCCATCCGCTCAAAGGTAGAGCATCCCTTCCTTATCCCGGCTCTCAGCGTCGCTTGATCTGTCTTGGAGCTTTCTTGCGGTGCATGGGACAGGACAAATGCCAGGATAGCGGCTCCTGCACGTGCTGGATGAGCATCCTTCCCTGCCTTTCCCGCATTCCGGCCGCGAAAAGTCGTGTGGTCGGTCCCCTCTGGCACGTCATAGGGCATTAATCATCGTTTCCCTAGGATCATGGCATAGATCTTCTGCTCTAAGAACATCGATGGGTGGATGGCGTCCGCGTTCAATAAGATGGTGAAGCGGATCCGGCCTTCTGTACCTACTTCTGTGAGCGCTTCTATCTGAAACCGGAAGAGTGCGCCTTTATCGACGACAAAGAGGACAACATCGTGGGCGCCAAAGCCGCCGGCATGGCTGCCCACCGCTACACCGATTCCCGGAATTTGACCGACTGGCTGCACCAACAGGATGTGCAGTTCTGATCCCTACCACTTATCCAAGCAAGGCAAAGTGTGGCTTTCCTACTATGTAGATCTTCTTTCCCTGCATCAGTTCAGTGATGGATTGCAGGGTTGGGTCTTGGGTCCCCGCCCGAAAACGCGCGGCTACGGTCACCTCAGTGGCGTAGTCCTGGTTCTGTATCAATCCGCCGCCCATCTCCAGCAGATGAATTACCATGTCATGTTTGGCATACGGAACGGTGAGTGTCACGTCGACAACCTCTGTCATTTCGACCAACAGGTTATCTTCTCGCGCCTGCTCAATCGCTTCCTGAGTGCTTGTGGCATACGCCCGAACCAAGCCTCCGATCCCGAGCAGAATACCCCCGAAGTACCGCGTCACGACGCAGCAGACGTCACGCAGGCCACTGTCATGCAGCACCTGCAGTATCGGCATGCCTGCCGTCCCATGTGGTTCCCCATCGTCCGAAGAGTGGGTCTGCCCGCCGGAGAGGACCCAGGCAGGCACGTGATGGCGGGCAGCGGGGTGCTCCGCTTTTACTGACGCAATAAAAGCATTCGCCTCGTCGAGTGTCTCGACGTGCGCGAGCTTTGCGATGAAGCGTGACTTCTTCTCACGGTACTCTGCGGTTGGATTGGTACCGGCCTTCGATGTCATAAAAGATTGTTGAGTTACCACGGCTCGTAATCCTTATTTTCAGAGTTGCACGAAGTGGGCCTATGAGCCGGGTTCTGTCGAGGACAATCATCTATCTAGGAGCACCGTTACCGGTGCCCTCAAGCGCACAACCCGGATGCCGTGCGGGTCACACGATCGCATCCCTATTTGTGTTTGCTCCAGAAGGGGCTTACCAAGCCGCCGTGTCGCCACGACGCTGGTGGTCTCTTACACCACCGTTTCAGCTTTTCTCTGACCTCAAAGAGGCAGTGGGAGTCTTCTTTTCTGCGGCGCTCTCCGTCGGGTCACCCCGCCTGGCCGTTAGCCAGCTTCTCACCCTGTGGAGCCCGGACTTTCCTCATAACCTCACATGTAGGTTCCGCGATTGTCCGGCCCACTTCGCTCCTATCCATTGTACCATGATCGCCCAGCACACACAGAAACTGCCAAGCTAAAACAGAAGGGCCATACAACAGAAGGGCCATACACTTGTAAGGCCCTTTAGATCGCTTATATATGTTAGATGCGATTAGTCGAGGTCGTCGACGTTGATGCCTGCATGGTAGGCAGGCTGGTCAGTGAGGACGGTCTCATCGGGGTTAGCATTGTCGTCTGCACCCACATTGTCGTCCGCCTGATCGTTGTCTTGGCTGTTATCTACATCAGCAGAAGCCGCAGGCGCGCTGTAGCTGTTGTCAGCTGCTTCAGAGACGCTGGCACTCGAGGATGCGTGATCATCATCTGAAGACGGGAAGACTGCGTCGGCGTCGTCCATAAAGTGCTGGATCAGCTCTTTGTAGGACTTACGGAAGTCCTCGAGGGACTTCTTGAGACGCTCGGTCTCGTCGATCTCGCTTTGCTTTTCATTAAGTGCCTGGCGGATAATGTCGCGGGCCTTCTGGTCTGCCTCATCCTTAACCTGCTCGCCGTACTCCTTAGCGTCAGCGACGATCTTGTCAGCGCTCTGCTGAGCCACGATCATGACGCGGGAGATCTGGTCGGCAGAAGCCGTCGCCTGCGGCAGCTGTGCAGACTTCGCTTGGTTGAGATCCCGCTGATGTTGCTGCTCCAGGTTCTGGACCTGTGACTGGGTAGCGGAGAGCTCATGCTCTGCGCTGTTGAGTCTGCTCTTGAGGTCGGCGATTTTCTGAAGCATCGCGTCAACTTCGCTGGAAAGCTGCTCTAGGAAAGAGTCAACCTCCTCAGTGTCATAGCCGTGCTTGGACGGGGAGAATGTCAACTGTTCGATGTCTGCGGGTGTGATAGCCATCTCAATACCTTTCTATGTGCGTCAGTGTACGCACCTTAGCCGTTATTAACAACACTAGCAACTATACCAATACCCTTACAATAAGCCTTTTGATCAGCCCTAAGACCAAGACCGCGATAATCGGCGAAAAATCGATACCGCCGACGGGAGGAATGATGCGCTGGAAGACCCTCAGGTAGGGTCCTACGATCCTGTCGAGCACCGAGGCGATATCGTCAATGACGCTGCCCGACCTTCTCGGGATCCAGCTTATCAGACACCACACGATGATCAGAATCTCATAGAAATAAAACAGGGAATCGATAACGTTAGCAATGCGCACTTCTATGAACTCCTGCTATCTCTTCAGGTCTCCGGTGGAAATCAGCTTTTCGATATCCGCATCGGACAGGCTCAGGCTCGCCGGCAGCACCGCAAAGACTTCATTGGAGAGCGCCTGCACTTTGCCCTTGATGCCACAGGCAAGGCCAAGGCTGAAGTCCAGAATGCGCTGTGCAACCGCACCCTCGGTATCGTTCAGCACCAGGATCACGGGCTGGTTGGTACGGACGCGGCGGATCACCATCTGTACGTCCTCATACTCCTGCGGCTTCAGCACGTAAGGCGGAAGCTGTCCGGAGTTGACGCGCTGCTCCTGTGGTTCGGGGACCGGCTCCTGCTGTGCCGGTCCCCCATAGCTCTGAGACTGAGCGGAGTAGTTCGCGTTGTTGGCATACGAGGTGGCCGGGGCCGTGTCGTTGTTGTAGACAGGGGCAGAGGCCGCCGACGTATAGCTCGATGAGCTTGGGGTAGGAGCGCTCTGCTGCGCCTGGCGCGGGGTATAGCCGGCACGCTCGTTGGAGCCGACCGGGCGTCCGGATCGCGTGTAGACCGAAACCGACTCTGCCTCCGGGCGCGGGGTGTTGCCTAAGACACCGCTCCCCTCACGGCCTGCGTTGTTGGTATGTGCAGCGTGGCGGCGCGGCTCCGGCTCATCGTCGACCTCGTCTAAATATTCGTCATCATCGTACGCATCGTCGTCCTCATAGTAGTCATCATCATGAGAAAAGCGATTGCGGAACTTATCGAGAAAGCTCATCTGTGTGTCCTCCTAGTAGCATGCCTGAGGGTTGTTCGCCAAAATACAGGCACTATATTTTCGTGCCCATCTTAAAGAAGGAATGAACCTTCTTAGAAAATCCTTTAGAACTTAAAGAAGGAATGAACCTTCTTAGAAAATCCTTTAGAAAATTTCACTGTTCGGACAAGAACAGGAAAACTTCCTGAATTGTTCTTGTTGCTATCCCATCGCACAGTGCCCCCCTGCCTGGATATAGGCAAGCGCACCATGGCGACCGCAGGTCCCGTGCTCGGCCCGATAGGAGTAGAACCGGTCAGTGTTGGTTGCGGTCGAGATACCCGCGTCGACGATCTGATCACGTTTCATCCCTGCTTCCAGAAGCGTTACCGTAATAGCCGCTCCCAGATCCAAGCACCGGTTTTCGCGACGTACCGACTCCCCGAAATCCGCCACAAAGCCATCGAGCAGCCCCTGGGAAACCTGGTAATCGGCACCGCCTATGTGCGGCCCGATATAGGCGCGGACCTCGCTGACCTCTACGCGCGCCGCACGGCAGAGCGTCGTGAGACCCACCTGGGAGATGCGGGCCTTCGTCCCTCTCCATCCTGAATGGAGGGCTGCAAACGCGTGGGGCGCCACTAATACCACCGGAACGCAGTCCGCGTAGCACAGAAGCACCGGCACTTCGGGGGCGGTGCAGACGATTCCGTCTGCCCCCTTCCGCGCCTGCGACCTCACCGCACGGAGTTGTTGAGGCTCAGCTGAATCGACCACCAAGATCCTCGAGCCATGCACCTGCTTCGGATTGACCAGGCGTGGGAGCAGGTCCTCGGCGCCCAGTGCCGCAAGCGCACGGCGGCGGTTCTCAGTGACCGCAGTCTGCGCATCTCCGCAGCGCTCTCCCAGATTCAAGGAACGGAAGGCGCCTTGGGATACGCCTCCGGTACGTTCGGTAAAGCCGAAGCGCACCGAGCCCGAAAGCGTTGGCGCTGTGAGGTAGCTCACCCCACGGTGTGTGACCTGTTCAAGCGTAGGCGTATCCATTGCGAACAATCCTAAATGCGGCTGTTCTTCAGGAAGTCAGGGATATCAAAACCCTGGTTCTTCGGAGCAGGCGTGCGGTTGGCTGCGCCGGTAGAGCGGGCAGCGGCACCGCGGTTTGCGGTACGGGAGGAACCCGAGCGACGAGACGTCGAGGCCGGTGCCACATCGTGGGAGCCTGCCGGGTTGTTCTTCGCGTCGTCGAGGCCGGTTGCGATAACAGTGACGCGGACCTGATCGCCCAGCGACTCGTCGACGACGGTGCCGAAGATGATGTTGGCGTCAGGGTCGACGTTCTTAGCGACGATATCTGCGGCGTCGTTGACCTCCTGGATGCCCAGATCCTTGTTGCCGGCGATGGAGAGCAGGACCCTCGTCGCGCCATCAATGGAGGTCTCAAGCAGCGGTGAGGAGATCGCCTCCTCGGCAGCGTCTGCTGCGCGAGTGTCGCCGGAGGCGATACCGATGCCCATCATTGCGGAGCCGGAGTCCTTCATGATAGTCGTGACGTCTGCAAAGTCGACGTTGATGAGACCCGGGACCGTGATCAGATCAGTGATACCCTGGGTGCCTTGAGCCAGGACCTCATCGGCCATGCTGAACGCCTCGAGCATCGTGGTCTTCTTCTCGGAGAGGTCGAGCAGACGGTCGTTTGGGATGACAACCAAGGTGTCGACGTTCTCAGCGAGCTTCTCGATGCCGCTGGCAGCAGAAGTCGCACGACGGCGTCCCTCGAAGGTGAACGGCTTCGTGACGATTGCGACAGTCAGAGCGCCCACGTCGTTCTTTGCGATGTCCGCGACAACCGGGGCTGCGCCAGTGCCGGTGCCGCCGCCTTCCCCAGCCGTAATGAAGACCATATCAGCGCCTGCGAGTGCGGCCTTGATATCGTCTTTGCTCTCCTGGGCAGCCTGCTCACCAACCTCTGGGTCAGCACCTGCTCCCAAGCCCTTGGTGATATCGGTGCCGATGTGAACCTTGATATCTGCGTCAGAGATCGCAAGCGCCTGTGCGTCAGTGTTGATTGCGACGAACTCAACGCCTCTGATCCCCTCCTCGATCATCCGGTTGACAGCGTTGGTGCCACCGCCGCCAACTCCCACAACCTTAATCACTGCAAGGTAGTTGGATGAGATGTCATTGTCGGTCATAGAATGTTCCTCCTTGCTAGGCGACGGTTGACGTATCCGCCATATCCGGTAGTGCCCATGTTTGCCGTATCGCTTATGCCTGCGTCAGGGCAAATCCTCAAGTTCGAGGCTTCAACAACCCTAAACCTCAAGTTCAGCTCAACGTGTTATCTAAAGCGACGTATACTTGCACATTTCGGCCACTCTCGTCAACCCTTTTGTAAAAAATGTGAATCGCCCAGGTAAACGTCTATTTTTATGCTCATTAAAAAGTTTAAGGCTCTTCTTGAAGCTTAAAGTTTTGTACATTGTCAATAGAAGGTTTAAGAACCTTCAAGTACCCTGAGGCTTTGCTCTACCCTCACCCAAACAGTGCAACAGTTGCTACGCCTGAGATCCCTGGGATGCAGAGGCATCGGAGGAGCCACGTGCAGTGCTGGAACCACTCTGCGTGCCTGATCCGGATGAGGAGGACGATGAATCCCCTGAGCTCTGTGACGCTGAAGCAGAGGAATCGGAGCTACTGTTGTTGGGCTTTGCCGCATTCGTAGTGCTCTGCGATTGGCCTCCCAGCGTACCGCTACCTTGTCCGATTTGATCAGAGTCCACACTTCTATATGAAGGGTTGGACGGGATCCGCACATTGATATAGGTAACCTTGCCGGCATGACTAGCCAGGATGGTCTCGATCGCGGTTTCCTTCTCTGAGATATTGTTGGCTGACCCAAGCGACACCTCTACCCCATTGGACAGCACACAGGACAGGCTCGCCGTCGAATTGGCCGAGTAGCTCACGACCTGTGCGGCGAAATCAGAGGAAAAATCGTGTTGGAAGGTGGAGACTGCATCGATCGTCTCATCATTCGCCTGTGAGCCCGACCGGGGCTGTACCGAGGCCGGTAGATTCTTGATCACGACACACTGTTGAGAGCTTGCCAGCGCCAAAGCCGCCTGTTCGCTCGTCTGTCCCTGGGACTTATCGAGCTGCGCCGGTTCAATCCAGGTTCCGTCATCGGCAATATACCAGGCTGCAGATCCCGAATTCAGGACGGCAAGTGCTCCGATGTGGCGTTCATTAATGTGAATCGTTAAGGTATGTGGAAAGTCCCGTTCATAGTCGACAGAATCCACCCAGGGATTCTGTTTTAGCTCCGAGGTCACTTTGTCCTCATCGAAATTCAGCAAGGTAGAACCTGACGGAACCTGCGTAAGGTCTGAGATCTCTTCCTGAGAGATATGGTCCGTAGGATCCGCAACCACCTGTGTAATGGTAAAGGTAGGGCTCACTCTGAGGATGAGATAGACAATGAAGACAATGACAGCGACAGAGATGACGATCTTGATCCCATGGCCGATCTGTGAGGCGGTCTCCTTGCGGTTGGGGGCACTCTGCCTGCTCCCTGTGCGCGCATGCTGCAGCGTACGCTCATGTTTTGGGATATAGGTGGTCTTATCACTATCGCTGGTCTTGCTAGCAACTCTACGAACCGCTTCAGATTTAGGGGCCTGAGGCTTCTGTGCCTGAGCCTTACGGGACTGGACTGCCGGTCGCTGAGCCGGCTTTTTTGCACTTGTGGTATTCGGTTTTCTGGCTGTGCGACCCGGGGCGGCCTCCTGGGCTCTGCGCTTGGCCACGCGTTCAGACTGAGGGAGTGGCGACACCCCGCGCGGAGTCGGCTTGCGCTTCTCTGATTTTCTCCGTTGCGTCATTGTGCGCTCCCTCAGCTCCTTCTCATACGCTCACTGCTCAGTCAGTCTTTGGCTCGTTCTTCGCTTCGTCACGCTCTCTCATCGCCTTGATAAAGGCGGGGCCCATAGCGGTGACGTCGCCGGCGCCCTGGGTGATCACCATATCACCCGGCTTCACTATCTCGACGAGCCGTGCGATCAGCTTCTTGCGGTTGGGGATGTACTCAACCTGATCGACGTCGCCGTGCTCCTGGACCTCAGTCGCTACCGTCTTGCCTGAGATGCCCGGAATTGGCATCTCCCCGGCAGAGAAGACATCCATCACAAGCAGGGTGTCCGCCTTGTCAAAGGCCTGCGCGAAGAGATCCTTGAGCGCCTGGGTCCTGCTGTAGCGGTGCGGCTGGAACACCACAATGATCCGCTTAAACTCGAGATCGGCTGCCGCAGACAGCGTCGCCTTGATCTCAGTGGGATGGTGGCCGTAGTCGTCGATCACCGTCACACCGTCAATATCCCCCACATGGGTGAAACGGCGGCGGACTCCCTTGAACGCGGAGAGCGCAGTCGCAGCCTTATCGAGGTCTGCCCCGATCACATCCGCTACTGCCATCGCCGCGGTCGCATTCAACATGTTGTGGCAACCTGGGTTGGCATGTAGCGAGATGTGCTCGCTCTTTCCGCCTGGAGCTTTGACAATGAAGTGAGACTCCAGCTGATGGTGGCTGCCCTGCGGGGTGCAGACGTAGTCGTTCGTGTCCTTGAAGCCGTAGGTCATCACGCGGCGACCGGTCGAGTGCGCGAGGTCAACCAGGTGTTGGATGTCTCCGAAGATAATGATCGTGCCAGCATCGCCCACGAGGTTCATAAACTCGCAGAAGGTCTTCTCGATGTTGGCCAAGGTACCATAGTGGTCGAGGTGGTCCGCCTCGATGTTGGTAATCACACAGATGTTGGGGTGCAGATAGAGAAACGACCCATCGGACTCATCCGCCTCACAGACGAAGTAGCCACCGTTGCCGTTCTTACCGTTGGTGTCGTAATCTTCGACGATTCCGCCGATCAAAAACGAGGGGTCCATCCCGATCTTGTCGAGCATCGTGGCGATCATCGAGGAGGTCGTGGTCTTGCCGTGGGTACCCGCGACCGCGATGGTTTTGGCCCCATCTGAGAGGGCAGAGAGCATCTGCGCGCGCCTCCACACCGGAATCGAAAGCTGTCTGGCATGGACCAGCTCCGGGTTCGTCTCCGGAATTGCGGAGGACACAACGACCACATCCGGGTTCTCTTTGTCGATCGTGTCGGCGTGATGCCCCACATAGACATGGATGCCAGCATTCTCAAGCTCTCGCACGTAGCGCGAAGCCTTCAAGTCCGACCCCGTTACCCTACAGCCACGCTCATGCAGCACCAACGCGATACCGCTCATACCTGCGCCGCCAATGCCGATGAAGTGAGCACTATGAAACTTGGGCATCTTTTCTGCCATCGTTCGTCCTTCCCTCAAACCAGCGTTTTTGCCGATTCTCCATTTTAGCTGCTTTGCGCCATCTCCACCGCATCAGCAAGTGCGCAGGCAGCATGGGCCTGACCCAATCCATGGGCCGCTTTTCTCATCTTTTCGCGCTCCTCTTGGTGGTCGATCAGGTGCAGGACTTCCTGCTTGAATCCCTCGCCGTCGATCTCGCTGTCGGGGGTCAGCTTCGCGGCCCCGTGGTCCACAAGGTAGCGCGCATTGATCGTCTGGTGATCTGCAGTCGCTTTCGGATACGGGACCAGGATGCTCGGGACGCAGAGCGCCGCGATCTCTGCGATCGAGGACGCCCCTGCACGGGAGATCACCGCATCAGCTGCTGCCAGCGCCTCACCCATCGAGTCGATGTAGGGCATAATGTGGTAGCGCTTCTGCTCCTGCGCAGTGAGGTTCAGGTGCTCCTTCACCGCGTCGAAGTCCTGCCTGCCGGTGGAGTGGATCACGTAGAGGTTCTTGCGGCTCAAAAGCTCGTCTTTCATATTCGCAACCGCACTGTTCAGATGGCGCGCCCCGAGCGAGCCTCCAAAGACCAAGAGCATCTCCGCGTCCTGCGGTACCTGGAAGTCGTCCCGTCCCTTTTCACGGGAGGCATTGATCACGGACCTCCTCACCGGGTTCCCCGTCACCATCACCGTCGTCTCCGGCCCGATGTCCTTTCGAAAGGCGTCCTTCGCTGCCGGAAGTGAGAGGCATACGATTGCCGCAAAGTGCGCGCAGCTCTTGTTCGCAAGGCCTGGCACGGAGTTCTGTTCGTGGATCACGACCGGCACGTTGTTCGCGTGACACCACCGCAAGAGCGGCATCTCCACGTAAGCCCCGAAACCGACCGCGACGTTCGGCTTGCCAACCTTCTCGAAGTACTCTGCGATCTGCTTCTCCGCATGCTCCATACGTACGAGTGCGAAGACCAGCGTCCAGGGGCGGGCACGGTCAAAGCCGGTGATGTGGGTCTCAAAGAAGGGGAAACCAGCCTGAGGAACCAGGGTGGCTTCGAGGCGGTTCGGCTGGCCGAAGAAGCTGACCTCGTCCCCTCTGTCTTTCAGCTCCTCCGCAAGCGCGAGCGCGGGATTGATGTGCCCCGCGGTACCTCCAGCAGCGATGGCAACCTTGAGCGCCATGTTATCTCCTCCTTGTGTGCCGACGGGGATCGCGCGCGTCCCTCCTGCGGCGGTTGTACCCAGCATCTACCTTAGAGTTCAGCCTCGGTCGCGCAGGGCGCTCACGCCTTTCTGTCGGCGCAGACACCCCACTCCCTCCACTATAGTACCCCTGTCCTGCGCTGTTACGGACGTCAGATGAAGAGGCACGGCGGCTGTGCAGCTGATTAGAGGCTCCGCCGGGGAGCACCATAAAGGAGGCACTTGAGACGCGGTAGCCCTTCTGCGCCTCAGCCCCACGGCCTGCTCCCGGGCCATCAGTCACGTGGAAGGTCTCCCGGGCACGGTCGTGCTCGTCTCTCGCAATCATTGAGGAGCGCGACACCGAGATGATCAGACCCACCAGCATGCAGGTGGAGATGATGGAGGATCCGCCGTAGGACAGAAACGGGACCGGCTTGCCGCTCAGCGGGATCATGCCCAGCACACCGCAGATATTGACCAGCAGCTGGATCACAAGCATCGAGGCACTGCCACAGGCGATCAGGCGTCCCAGCAGATCCGGAGCCTGATTGCCGATCTTGAAGCTTTGGATCAGCAAAATTACAAAGCCCACAAGAACACCGACGCAGCCGACAAAGCCACACTCCTCGCCTACGATTGCGAGGATAAAGTCATTGTACGCCATCGGCAGATACGCGTACTTCTGATGCGAGGAGCCGATGCCAGTGCCGAAGAGGCCACCGGACCCAAAGGCGTACCAGCCTTCGATCATCTGATAGCTCGAACGGTAGCGGTCGCCCCAGGGGTTGAGAAGCGTCTGGATACGCGCCAGAGAGTAGGAATCACGCAGCGACAGGAGCAGGAAGAGCGCAAAGCCAATTGCGATCAGGACGCCGATCGTTTTACCGCGCACCCCTGCCAGATAGAGCATACAGATGATCGTCATGATAATAATCAGGGTCGTGCCCTTATCCGGCTGGATCACGACGAAGAAGAGCGGCAGGGCGACAAAGATCGCGAGCTGGATCAAAAACTCCTTTGAGTTGGTCGAGCGCTCCTCAAAGTACTGCTCAAAGATCATGCCGGAGGTCACGATCAGAAGCGGCTTCACGAACTCAGAAGGCTGCAGCGAGAAGCCGCCGATCGAGATCCAGCGGGTTGCGCCGTACATATCGCTGCCGGCAATCGGGGTCTGTATGATAACAAGCAGGACCATCATCAGCAGCCAGAACCAGAACGTAAACCGCCGGGCCAAGTCGTGGTATTCGATCCGTGCAATCACAGACGCGATCAGGACGCCGAGCACCAAGTTGCGCGCCTGGCTCTTCAGGAAGAACGCCGGATCGTTGTTGTAGTCCGCCGACGACATCGCCACGATCGAGGAGGACGAATAGATCATCATGAGCCCGAAGGCTGCAAGAATTCCCGCGACCAGGATCACAAGGATCATCGGCCGCATAAAACGCGCGGGCCTACCCATGATGGTACGCTCACGCCTCTCTCTTCTGCTCCGTATTCTTGATCTGGCTTGTGTCTGTGAGTGTGCCTGTTGGCTCGCGTACGCCATTCCTTCTATTCCCTCGTCTTTGCAATAAGGTCAGCTACATAGGACTTAAAGGCCCGTCCGCGCTCTGCCATGTTGTGGAACTCATCAAAGGAGGAGCAGGCAGGGGACAGCAGTACCGTGTCACCGCTTTTGGCTACGGCTACTGCCTTATCGAACGCCTCGTGCATGTGGGGCTTCTCCACCACCGTAAGCGTATCTGAATGCTCGTTTTGCAGCGCCTCAGCGATACGGGGCCCCGCTGCGCCATAGCACACCGCCACGCGGACGTCCTTCGCGACGTCGCAGGCTAGATCGGTCAAGGGCGTCTCCTTATCGTGCCCACCTAACAGCAAAATGATGTGGCCCGGCTTGAAGGCGGTCAGCGCCTTCTGGACCGAATCGGTGTTGGTAGCTTTTGAGTCATTCACAAAGTGGACCCCGTTAACCTCGCCGCAGGGTTCGATACGGTGTTCGAGCGGCTTGAAGGTGGAAAGACCGGATCTGATTGCATCTAAGCCCACGTGCAGCTCAAGTGCGAGCGCAGAAGCCGCTAACGCATTCTCTACGTTGTGGAGACCTCTGATCGAAAGCTCATCCTGCGTGCAGATGTGTTGCTCTTCCCCGGCACGCCGCACGATCAGCTCAGAGCCTCTCAAAAAGGCCGCGTAGGGGGTATCAGGCTCGGTCTGGACCGTGAGCTCACATACCCGGATACCACGCGCCGCAACGCGCTCACAGATGGCCCGGGAGTAGTCGTCGTCGACCGAGATGATCGCCAGATCATCTTTCGTCAGGTTCTGGAAGATCTTCTCTTTGGCTGCCGCGTAGTTCTCGAGTGTCTTGTGCCACTCGAGGTGGTCGGGGGTGATGTTGAGCAGCACCGCCACATGGGGGTGCAGCTTCTTGGTCGTAGCCAACTGGAAGCTCGAGAGCTCTGCCACAAACCAGGAGTCTGCCGGACGCTCGTCGAGTCTGCCTGTAATGATCGTGCCAATGTTGCCAACCGCTTCAGCCTTCATGCCGGCAGCGTGCAGCAACGCAGTAGAGAGGCTCGTCGTAGTCGTCTTGCCGTTGGTGCCGGTGATTGCGACCCAGTGCTCCGGGCTCTGCCGGTAGGCAAACTCAGGCTCCCCGATCACCTCATCGGCGTGCGCCTCTGCCTCAGCAAAGAAACCAGAGAACTCAGAGATGCCCGGCGAGACCACTGCCAGATCAAAGTGCCCCTCGATCTGCTCGGTGCCGAGCTTCACGGTGCAGCCTAGGTTCTCAAGCTCACAAGAGAGCTTCCCCGGCTTTGAGGCCGCCCCGCCGATCACCGTGACAGATGAAACAGTGGTGCCGAGCCGTTCGGCGCAGTACTTCGCCACTGCCCCTCCGGTCAAGCCTAATCCTAGTATGACAATTGATTTCTGTACAGGCATAAGAAGACCCTTCAGGTGCTAAAAGTACAGGGCAGCTCCCAGGACGACAAAGGCCGCAGAGACGATCCAGAAGCGGACGACGACCTTCTGCTCAGGCCAGCCCTTCTTCTCGAAGTGATGGTGCAACGGCGCCATCAGAAAGACGCGCTTGCCCGTGGTCTTGTAGCTGACGACTTGGATAATGACGGAAACGGCTTCGATAATGAAGAGGCCACCCATAATGAGGGAAAAGATCTCAGTCTTAGTGAGGATCGCGACCGACGCGAAGGCACCGCCTAACGCGAGCGAGCCCGTGTCGCCCATAAAGACCGCTGCAGGGTTGCAGTTGTGCCACAGAAAGCCGATGCAGGCGCCGACGAGTGCGGCGCACAGAACCGCGAGATCTGCCTTGCTCTGGGTAGCCGCGATGAGTGAGAAAGCGGACAGCGCGACCGTCACGGTCCCGGCTGCCAAGCCATCGAGCCCGTCGGTTAGGTTCACTGCATTGGAGAAGCCGGCGAGCAACAGGAAGTCAAAGAGCATGTAGAGCCAGGGGATCTGAACCCCACCGATCGCGGTGGTGAGAACTCCAAGATTGACGACGGCGCCACCCGGGAAGCGAATCGTCGGCGCGATGCCGCAGACGTTGACCGCTACGAGGGTAAAGATTACGCAGATGAGCGTCAGCCCCACCATCTTCTGCGAAGGGGTAAGCCCTAGGGATCTGCCATGTGCGACGGATTCGATATCATCGAGCGAACCTAACGCGCCAGTGGTGAGCATGCCGAAGATCGCGAGACCTAAGTAGGGGGTCTTGGGCGCCATGATCAGTGTCACGACGAGAGCAACGGCGAGGATCACGATGCCGCCCATGGTCGGGGTACCCTGCTTCTGAAGGTGGCGCTTCGGGCCGTCCGCACGGACCTGCTGTCCCACGTGCTCACGCCGCATGAAGCGGATATAGGGCACGAGCGCAATACCGGTGACGACCGCCGCGATCGCCGCGGCAACCAATACCAACGCGCTCGGGTAGGACGTACTTCCAATCAGCGGCATTGCTGGAGCACCCCTTCTACGAATCGGTCGAGACGCTCTGCCCTCGACGCCTTCACCAGGACGAGATCCTCAGGTTTGAGGATCGGTTTGATCACTTTGAGTGCGGAGTCTACATCGTCAAACGAGACGATGCTGTCTTCGGAGAGTCCCATCGTCTCGGCCGCCTCAGCGATGCAGTGCGCCAGATCGTGGCCGATCGTCACGAGCATGGCGGGGTGGATCGCGGCGGCATAGGCGCCTACGTAGCCGTGAAGTTTCCGGGCTTCGGAACCCAACTCCCCCATCTCACCCAGGACAACGATCTTTCTGCCTGAGCAGCTCATGTGGTTCAGCACATCGAGCGCTTCCGCCTCGGAAGCCGGCGAGGCATTATAGGTATCGTCGATCACCTGCGCCTTGCCGGGTGCGGTCTTGACCTGCAGGCGCATCTGCTCTCCTTGGAGCTGTGTGATCGCCAGGACCGCTTCCTCACGGTCGACGTGACAGCGCTCAGAGATCGCGAGCACGCAGAGCGCGTCGGCTACCGCATGGCGTCCGGGGATGTGCAGGGAGACCTGCCGCTTCCAGCCGTCAGCAAACTCAAGCGTGAACCGCGCGTAGCCTTGGTTATTGAGGGTGATATCGTGAGCCTGCACGCAGCCCTTGTCTCCATCGACGTAGACCACCTCAACGCCAGCGGGACGCGCAAAGGTCTTTGCGATGAAGTCAGCGTAGTCATCGGTCGCGTTGAGGACCAGACAGGGTGCAATCTTGTGGAATGCCTGCGCTGTCGGGCGCATACCCGAAAGAATCTCCCCCTTGGCGCACGCGATATTCTCACGTGACCCCAGATTGCCGATGTGGCTCGTCCCGATATTAGTGATGATCGCAACGGTCGGGCGGACTGCGGCAGCGAGCCGTCTGATCTCGCCCTTGTGGTTCATCCCCATCTCGACGACAAGCGCCTGGGCGTCATCGGGCGCCGCAAAGAGCGTCAGCGGCACGCCGATCAGGTTATTGAAGTTACCTTTGGTAGCGTGGGTATGGAACTTCGCCCCGAGCGCGGCAGCAGTCATGTTCTTGGTCGTGGTCTTCCCCACCGACCCGGTCACACCGCACACCAACCAATCGGGGTGCTGGTTTCTCCACCAGGTTGCGAGACGCAGCATGAACTCTTCGGGGTCGCCGTTCGCAGCGTGGACAATCGCACAGCCGCCCCGACGGGCGATATCGAGCGCATCCTGATTCGGCTTGCGTGTGACAACCGCACAGGCGGCGCCGGCCTGAAGCGCCTTGGCCACATAGGTGTTTCCGTCCACATGCTCACCTGGGAAGGCGACAAAGAGCGCGCCCGGCTTGACCTCACGCGAATCGATCACACAGCCGGTCACGGCGTGCTCCGGGGAGCCGGCGATCAGCTGCGCTCCGGTCACCTGTAAAAGTTCATTGACTGATATATGCAACATGGTTCCTACTCCTAGGATGCTCGCGGAACTCCCTCATCTTTTAATGCCTCACTCATGATACTCGAGAACATATAGGACGATGAACTTTCCGCAAAATGTGGCGTCCCGTTGAGGCCCACATAAACCAATATATCCGGATCATCGGCGTTCGCGTAGCCGATCAGTGAACTCATATAGATTCCTTTCGCATACCCAGAATCCTGCGAAGACATCTGTGCGGTACCGGTCTTGGCGGCTACCTTGTAGCCTGCCACGCTCGCCTGCTTGGCGGTGCCCTTCGCCACGACGTCCTGCAACAGATCTGAGATCTGCTGCGACACCTCCGGGGTACACACCTGCCCCTTGGCTGCCCAGGTCACATCCTGCCCATCTTTTTGGATTAGGAAGTGCGGGGTCGCGAGCGTACCGCCGTTGGCGATCGCGCCGACCGCCTGCACCATCTGCACCTGCGGGACTGCGAGGCCCTGCCCGAATGCCATGTCCGACAGCGTCATCGACGTATAGTCGTCGTAGTCAGCCACATCGCCCGCAAGTTCACCTGGGTAGTCGATGCCGGTGCGCTGCCCGAGGCCTAAGGATTTGACCGTCGAGGAGAACTGCTCGGCCCCCACATCGCGCGCCATCAGGATGGCACCGACGTTTGAGGAGCGCTCCATCACGGTCCTGACGCTCATCCGCATCGCATTGCGCTTCACGGAGTCGGTCACGTAGTCGTCGCCGACCTTGATCTGCACCGGGACATCGTAGGTAGTGTCCGCAGTGAAGGTATTGTTCATAAAGCCTGAGGCGGCGGTAATGATCTTGAAGATTGAGCCCGGCTCATAGATATCCGAAACCATCCTCAGCTTCAGTTCGTCGTTGGTGAGACTATCCGGATCGGTGAGGTCTGCAAAGGGCGTCGAGCAGGTCGCCAGGATCTCCCCGGTCTTGGGGTTGGTCACCATCGCCGAAGCGGAGTCGGAGTCGTAGGTCTTCGGGGCATTGCGCAGGGTATTCTCCATCACAGTCTGCACGTCGATATCGAGTGACAGGACGATATCCGACCCGTCAGTGGCCTTGTTGGTCTCGGAGATTCCACCGGCAATCGGGGTTCCGTCCGCACCGGTTTCCAGCGTCATTGACCCATCCGTGCCTGAGAGCACATCGTTGTAGTAGAGCTCGAGACCCGTAAGCCCCTCATTGTCTGTGCCGAGCATGCCTAAGATCTGCCCCGCGAGAGCGCCATACGGGTAGACCCGCTTGGAGTCGTCCAGGTAGTAGATACCCGCGATGTCGCTGTCTGACAGCTTTTCACGTACCTGGTCAGCCTGGTCAGGATCCACCTTGCGCTTCACATAGGCAAAGGTCGTATCCTGGTTCAGGATATCGAGATAGTCCTGCTTGTTGCCACCCAGTACGTCATACAGAATCTGTGCAGCCTGGTTTTTATCGGAGACCTGGTTGGGATTGGCATAGATCGTCGTGGCTGCTTGGCTCATCGCGAGCACATTCCCGTTGCGATCGTAGATTGTCCCGCGCTTGGCGGGCAGCACGATCTCGTTGGTCCGGTTGTTTGAGGCTTCTTCAGCGAGCGCCGGCCCTCGTAAGATCTGCAGATAGACTAGTCTCCCCACGACACAGAGGCACAAAACGATCAAGACGGTAAAGAGGACGACTAAACGTCGATCCACCCCCAAGCGCTTTGCCCATAGCGCCATGGGAGAGCCACCCTGCTTGCGCTTTGGACGTGAGGAATGGGTACGCCCCTCATCGTATGAAGAGCGGCGCGTATCTGTGCGTTTATTGCCATAGGCCAAGCGGTGCCTGTGGGGGGTATCGGTGCTCCTCTCACTGTAAGAAGAACGATATGATCGAGACGCACAGGAGCGCTTCTCGTCAAACGAGGAGCGGTATGGATCACTGCGCCCTCTATCGTATGGGGGGCGCTGTGCCCGTGTGTGATGTCTTCTTCCCGAATGTCTCATGGGAAAAGCTTACACCTTACGTAGGTGATCAGTTTTGGGTGTTGGCACAATCCGTAGTACCTGCGGATGGGCCAGCATTCACAATCGCGCTCATATCTGTATCATCCGTATCCGTAGAGGCGATCAGCACCTCAGGGGCGGCAAGGTACATGCCGTACTGCTGGGTCGCCAGACGCTCGATCCGGCTGCCGTTTGAAAGCACTGAGCGACAGACCCGAAGGTCATTGTTCAGATCCTGCGCCGTGGTGACTTGGTCTTCCAAGGCATAGTTCGCCTGAAGTGAAGAGACCGTCGCGGCAGAGAGCGTGATGCGGGCAAAGCCGATTGTAAGAACAGCGCAGGCGATCGCGATTGCAAGCCTCACGTGTTGCAGAAATTGTGCGGAGACGCCTTGGCGGGCCTGCTGGTCCAAGCCTGCGCCCTCGATTACGTCGAAGGAGGGAGAGGTAGAGGTAGCGTACCTCTGGGAGCTGTCACCAAAATCATCGAGGCTGTACGCCTCAGAGAAATCGTACCTCATACCTTATTTCCCCTCATTTTTTAAGCTGCGTTGCAGATGCAAATGTAGTGTGTTTAACGTGCGTTGGTAGTACATAGGTAGTGCGTCATATGCAAACAACTCTGTCGAGTTGATCACATCAATTGCGCATCTTCGGTGCACCGGTCGTATCAAGCCTACGAGCGACCCGCATCAAAGCGCTTCGTGCACGTGGGTTTGCCTCCACTTCTTCTTCGGTTGCCACCAGAGGCTTTCTGGTGACCACTTCGATTATCGGCACGTGTCCGCACACACAGACCGGAAAGTCCGGTGGACAGATGCACCCCTGCGAAAACTCGTGGAAGATGTGCTTCACGAGTCGGTCCTCAAGCGAGTGGTACGAGATCGCGCAGAGCCTGCCGCCCGGATTCAACCAGTGCATGGCTTGACGTAGCCCGTCGTTCAGAGCGTCGAGTTCACCGTTGACTTCGATGCGCAAAGCTTGGAATGTTTTGCGCGCGGGATGCTGACCTGCTCGACGTGCCTTGGCAGGGATGCCTGCCTTGATCACATCGACAAGCTCGAGCGTCGTATTGATTGGACTCTTGGCACGACGACGGACCATCTGTCTCGCGATGGAGGAGGCGAACTTCTCGTCCCCATACGTGTGAAGAATCCGAGTGAGGTCTGCTTCGTTGTAGGTGTTTACGACCTCGCATGCGGTTAAGGTATTGTTCCTCGGATCCATTCGCATATCCAACGGTGCGTCCTCATGGTATGAGAACCCCCGCGCTGGTATATCAAGTTGCGGCGATGAGACACCCAAATCGAAGAGAAAGCAGTCCACACCAGGCACTTGGGCTTCAACGAGCAGCTTATCGAGTTGACCGAAGTTGCCCTTCAAAAACTTGTGCCGGGCCTCAGGCACCTCACGCGCAAAGCGCTCGCGCGCAGCAGTGAGAGCCATATCGTCCTGGTCGATCCCAAGAGACAGCCCCGTCGGGGCAATCCGTTTGGCGAGCTCGACCGAGTGGCCCGCTCCTCCGAGCGTGCAGTCACACACTGTCTCCCCCGGTTGGGGATCCAGGTGAGAGAGCACCATCTTGAGCATCACAGGGGTATGCCGATATTCGACTTTCAAAGAAACATTCCTCCGTCAGCTTAATCAAACATCAGGTTGTCGAGTTCGTCGTCGTCTTCGGTGTTGAGTTCATTGAAGTGATCGAGGTCCCACACCTCAAAATGATCCCTGTTACCGAGGACCTCCACATCGCGGGAAATACCGAGACGCTCAAGCTTATCCTTGGGAAGCTTGCTCAGCGCAACGCGTCCCGCCGAGTCGATCTCGACCGTTACGGTTCTTCTCATGAGTGTTCTTTGCAACGTATCCTGTTCCCGATCGCGGGGATTAAACCCGTTGGGGAAATAGGATGCTGTCCAAGCCTGATGGCCTTCGGGGGTAAAGCCCCACACAGCGTCCTTCAGAGGCACCAAACAAACGCGCTCGCCAAATTGGTGACGAAAGTCTGCTGGCAAGGTCAAACGCAGTTTTGCGTCCAACCTCTGTTGCTTTTCGCCAGTCAGGTACATCTGCCACCTCCCGACGTTTGTGATGCCTCCTAGAGCGTGTATTCAACTATACCTTCACACGAACCCATTTTCCAACACTTTCCTACACTTTCTCCCACCTTTTTATATCCACCCAGCTCAAGTGGGGTGTGACACAGAATATTGTTTGACCACTATATATAGGGGTAGAGATCCAACTCGACCACAAATATTCTGTTCAATGTGGGAGATTGATTCTCAACGTGCACCCACTCATTTGTTGGATTTGTGACGCATTGGACGGCTGTTGGCTCGGGGGTGGGCCGAAAGGTAGGTCATCCGGATGTGGCCGCGGTCAAGGTGTGTATAGAGCTGCGTGGTAGTGATGGAGGCGTGGCCCAAAAGCTCTTGGACAACCCTGACGTCTGCTCCACCCTCCAGAAGGTGAGTCGCGAAGGAGTGCCGCAGGGTGTGGGGATGGAGCCCGCTGATACCGACAGTGCGACCGGCGCGCTCCACGATCGTATAGACGCTCTGCCGAGTGAGCCTGCCCCCGCGGACATTTAAGAAGACCGCATCGTGTGAGTGGCTCGATACGAGCTCAGCGCGCCAGTGCGTGAGATAGTCCTGCATCGCCTCCTGCGCGGTCCCCAAAAGGGGCACCATGCGCTCCTTGGACCCCTTTCCAAAGACCCGAAGCAGCTCGTCGTCGAGCAGCACTGCGGAGAGATCGAGTCCACAGAGTTCTGAGACCCGAAGTCCGCACCCATAGAGCACCTCAATGATCGTACGGTCCCGCTGCCCGATAGGAGTTTGGGGATAGGGTTGGTCGAGGATCTTGAGCATCTGCTCGACGCTTAAGACTTCCGGCAGTCTCTGTTCCTTCTTTGGGAGTGGAACCCCCGCGGCGGGATGGGTCGCAGCGATCTGCTCGGCCACCATAAACCGATGGAAGCTCTTGATCGCGCTCAAGGCCCGCTTGACCGATGTGGTGGCAAGCCCCTCCCCTTCCAAGTGCCTCTCATAGGCTTCGATGTCCTCACGCTTGATCTGGTCGGGCTCCTCGATGTCGCGCTTCTTCAAGAAAGCGAGATAGCCCTGAAGATCGTGGCGATACGCTTCCTGGGTATGAGGAGAGCTACCCCGCTCAATCGCAAGGTAGCCCAGATACTCTTCAAGCGCTTGTTGTAGGTTCACAGCGATTCGGTTCTAATCCGGCGTAACGTCGTGGCGATCAACACCCTCGTGCTGGCCGATCGCGGCGCGGACAAACTCACGGAACAGCGGCGCCGGCTTGGTCGGACGGCTCTTGAACTCAGGGTGTGCCTGTGAGGCGACAAACCAAGGGTGCACGTCTGGCGGCAGCTCGATCATCTCGACTAAACGCTCGTCCGGGGAGAGACCACCGATCACAAGACCGGCCTCCTGCAACTTGTTGCGGTAGGCGTTGTTGACCTCATAGCGATGGCGATGACGCTCGTAGATCAAAGGCTCACCGTAGGCCTCATCCGCAAGCGTACCTGGCACGATCTTGCACGGGTAGGCACCGAGGCGCATCGTACCGCCTTTCTCGGTGATGTCCTGCTGGTCGGGCATGATATCGATCACTGGGTAGGAGCAATCCGGCGCGAACTCGGTGGAGTTGGCGCCCGGCATACCGGCGACAAAGCGTGCAAATTCACTGACTGCAACCTGCAGGCCTAAGCAGATGCCGAGATACGGGATCTTCTTGGTACGTGCGAAGTGCGCTGCCAGGATCTTGCCCTCAACGCCTCGCTGACCGAAGCCACCCGGAACGAGGATACCGTCAGCGTCGGAGAGCACATCCTCGACGTTGTCCTTGGTGAGTTCCTCACCGTCGATCAGCTTGACATCGAGATTGCGGCCGAAGTAGACACCTGCATGTCCGCAAGCCTCAATCACGGAGAGGTAGGCATCCGGCAGCTGTGTGTACTTGCCGACGATGCGGATCTTCGTCTTGTCCGGCTTTGCCTTTGCGGCATGCATCGCGGTCGTGTAGTCGTTCCAGTCAGACATATCCGAGGTACGTGGATCGAGCCCGAGCTTCTCGCAGACCTTTGCGTCGAAGCCCTGCGCCGCGAGGTGCACCGGCACGTCGTAGATGGACGGGCAATCGGAGTTCTCGAAGACGCAATCCTCATCGACGTCGCAGAAGTGCGCAATCTTGGCGCGGATCGGAGCCTCTACCTCGTGGTCGGAGCGGCACACAATGAAGTCCGGCTGAATGCCCATCGAGCGCAGCTCCTTTACGGAATGCTGCGTCGGCTTTGTCTTGACCTCGTGGGCCGCTGCGATATAAGGCACCAGGCTCACATGGATCACGAGGGTGTTGCCTGGGCCATCTTCACGTCTGAACTGACGGATAGCCTCAACGAAAGGCTGCCCCTCAATATCGCCGATCGTACCGCCGAGCTCGGTGATCACGACATCGGCACCCGATTGCTCCTCGATACGGCGGAAGCGCTCTTTGATTGCGTTGGTGACATGGGGAATGACCTGTACGGTACCGCCGAGAAAATCACCGCGGCGCTCGCGCTTGATCAGCGAAGAGTAGATCGCACCGGTCGTGAAGTTGGAATTGCGCGTAAGGTTCTCATCGATGAAGCGCTCATAGTGGCCCAGGTCCAGATCGGACTCATAGCCGTCTTCGGTCACAAAGACTTCACCGTGCTGGAAGGGTGACATCGTACCCGGATCGACATTCAGATAGGGGTCTGCCTTCTGCATCATCACCTTATAGCCCCGTGATTTTAAAAGACGCCCCAGCGATGCTGCCGTGATTCCTTTACCCAGCGAAGACACAACGCCGCCCGTTACAAAGATATGCTTGGTCATGTAGACCCTTCCAAATAAAAACGCGATCTTCTACACGGGATTATATTCTAATCCTAAAACCGGTCTAAAAGGCCGATTTCCTACCTTCATCACCCTACTTATTTAATTGTTAACATGTGCATGCTCGAGCATCTCCCGTGCATGGTTGAGCGAGGCTTCAGATTGGTCGCCGGAGAGCATCCGTGCAATTTCGCGCACGCGCTTCTCCCCTTCCACCTTATGGATCTTGGTTTCCGGAACATCGCCCTCGGTCTTATCGACCACGTACTGGGTATCCGCGACGACGGCGACCTGCGCCAGGTGGGTCACGACGATCACCTGATGGGTCTGCGCGAGTTGCGCCAACACCTGTGCCAGAGCCACGGCAGTTGCCCCGCCGACGCCCGCATCCACCTCGTCGAAGACCAAGGTGTCGATCGCGTCGGCGTTGCCAAGTACTACCTTCGAGGCGAGCATCACGCGGGAAAGCTCACCGCCTGAAGCGATCCTGCGCAGCGGACGCAGGGAGAGTCCGGCGCCCGGACGGTACATGAGCTCGATCGCAGAGGGACCTTCCTGAGCCCACTCCTTACGGGGCAGATCCTCGATCGAGAAGGTGACTGCAGCTCCATCCATCTCGAGCTGTCCCATCACCGCGGTGATGGCCTTGGTGAGCTTCGGTGCTGCGGCATGGCGCAGCTTCTGTAAAGCTGCGGCAGCAGCTTTGAGCTTATCCTCTGCCTCAGCGATCTTTTTCTGTGCTTCCCGCTCACGCTCATCGCCGTCCTGGATTACAGCGACCAACTCTTCGGCCTCATCCCGACGCTTCAGGACATGTTCTAGGTCAGGGCCGTAGCTGCGCAGCAGACCCTGATACTGAGAGTTGCGCTCTTCAAGCTGCTGCAGCTCCTCCGGATCAAGCTCCACCGAATCGCGGTAGTCACGCAGTTCTGAGGCGGCGTCCTCCGCCTCGATCAGGGAGCTTTCCAGATTGTCCGCATAGGTTTTGAGCTTCTCATCGTAGCGCGCAGCATCCTGCAGCTGTTGGATCACACCGCTTAAAATATCGGAGACGCCACCGTCCTCGGTCACTGCCCGGTGTGCGGCATCCGCGGCGCTCATCAGCATCTCTGCGTGCTCTGCACGCGGCAGCTCCTCTTGAAGCTCCTCGTAATCTTCCTGAGAGGGATCGACCTGCTCAATCTGATTCAAGACAAAGGCGGCCTGCTCGGCATTCTCCTGGCTGTCGGCGCGAGCCTTCTGGATCCGCTTCAAGGCACGGTGTGCCGCCTGAGCCTCTTTGAAAGCGCTTCTATAGTGCTCAAGTGCGCTCAGGGTCGCCTCACCCGCGTAGGCATCGAGGAGCTCCGCATGGGTCGAAGTGTCCATCAGCCGCTGGTGTTCGTGCTGTCCACACAGATCAACGCTCGCTCCGAGCGTGTCTGCCAATTCATGGACCGTAGCGAGATGGCCGTCGATCTCAACCCGACCGTGCCCGTCTTGGGAGAGCCTTCTGCGGACGATATGTCCGTCCTCTTCCTTATCTCCCAAAAAGAAGCGGCCTTCAACTTCCAGCTCGGATGAGCCTTCCCGGATCGAAGAAGTGTTCGCACGGTCTCCGATCAACAGCTTCAGTGAGGAGAGCAACGCGGATTTGCCGGTACCGGTCTCACCGGTCAACACGGTCAGCTTCGGAGAAAATTCAAGCGTTGCCTCTCTGATCAAAGCGACATTGTCCGCTTTAATCTCATCGATCATCGGTAGCCACTTTCCCGTAGAAGACTCTGGAAACCGATTCATAGAAGCTCTGTGAGGAGCGGTCGAGCAGGATAATGTCACCGGGGCCGCGGCGCACTCTGATGTGCATCGCTCGTCCACCGCGCTGACCCATCGGCTGACCATCCGCCAGCACGGTCCGCTCCACAGGGCGCTCCTGAGACATATCGATCTCAACGATTTCCGACTCAGAGGTCAAAAACGCCCGCGCCAGAATCGTGTGTGGAGCAATCGGGACGCAGACCATTCCGTTGAACTCAGGGGTCACAATTGGGCCGCCGGCAGCCAGCGCATAGCCGGTCGAACCGGTCGCAGTCGACACGACGAATCCGTCACCCTGGATTTGGTCGATGTGGTTCCCGGAAACTCCAACGTCAAACGAGATCACATCGCCCAAGCTCCCTCGGGTGAGGGCCATATCATTGAGAGCGAATCTGCGCTCCGTGTAGCTCGTCCCATCGGGGAAGTAATAGTCGGCTTCAATGGAGAGGGTCGCTCGGTGTGAAGCGTGCATCTCACCTTCGAGCGCTTCACTGACGGTCCGGATTAAATTGGAGGGCCTCCCAGTCGTCAAAAAGCCCAGGTGCCCATAGGAGAAGCCGATCAGCGGGATCTCTGCGTAGCCCACGATACGTGCGGCACGCAACAAGGTGCCATCACCGCCCAGGGATACCACCAGATTGCACCCCTGCGCGGTGACATGGTTATATTCTTTGCTTGTCATATCCGGTGTCCACACTGCTTCGTGGCCTTGGCTCTTGAGCCAGGCATCGAGTGTGTTTGCCCCCTTTACCGCTCCCGGACGGGAATAATTGGGAACTATAAGCACTTTCATGCCGCGCACCTCACAGCCTTTCTTGCAACCATTCAGGCAGTATATCAGCCACCGGGATCGATTACTAGTACATGTGTTCTGTTTTGGGTAAAATCGACGTTGAAGACCTCACCACCGACTCCAGATCCAACGTGCCTGTGACAGCCGTCTTCCGGTCACCCAACAACAGATATTCCTGATTTCCTTTGGTCCCCTTGATGGGGCTCGGACAGGCACCGACCGGTGTGAGCCCCGCCTCCTGAAACGCAAAGGCCACTCTCTTGAGCGCTTGCAGGCGCACGTTTGGATCGCGAACGACACCGCCTTCGCCCACCTGATCGCGGGGCGCTTCAAACTGCGGTTTGACTAAGGTAAGAAGGCTACCTGTATCGGTCAACAATTCCAGAACCGCAGGCAATACGGTGAGTACTGAGGTAAAAGAGACGTCACACACCGCCAGATCGATCGTGCCTTGCCGCTCCGGGGTCGGCACATCCACCATGTTGGTGCGCTCCAAGAGTTCGACGCGGCAATCATTCCTCAACTCCCAGGCAAACTGGGCGTAGCCCACGTCGACCGCCAGTACGCTCTTCGCTCCGCGTCGCAGCAGCACATCGGTAAAGCCCCCGGTGGAGCAGCCCACATCGAGGCAGCGCAATCCTTTCGGGTCTACCTTAAATGCATCGAGAGCCCCGGCGAGCTTCAGCCCACCGCGGCTCACATAGGGTCTTGTTCCTCTGACGTGCAACGCTAAGCCCGGTTTGACCGCCTCACCCGGATGGTCGAGGCGTTCACCTGAAGCGGAGACCTCCCCCGCCAGAACTGCGCGGTAGGCCTTATCCTTCGTAGAAAAATAGCCTTGTGCGACCAGTTCTTCGTCGAGGCGCCTGCGTTTTGCCACGCCTATTCGCCTGACTTTGCATTGTTGGTACTGCCTGCCATTGAAGGGGGGTCCGGCGTATCCACCAGATTGATCGCCTTTGACCCTAGTGCAATCGCTTCGTCGTAGATATCGAGAGAACGCTCAAGTGACGTATCTTTATTTTTTACCTCTGCGACCAGTTCATCCAGCCGATCCGAGATCGCCTGAAATGAGGTATAGTCTGCGGCATCAATCTTCGCCATGCCCGCCACCCTGAGATGCTTGCGTGGCCGGTGTAGCGTTGAGACGCGCGGCGCGTTCGCGCTCAACTTGACCTTCCAGGTCCTTGCCTTGGTCAAGCTCACGGGCGATGTGCCCTAAGACGCCGTTGATAAAGCGGGAGGACTCGTCGGTGCCGAAGGCCTTTGCGAGCTCCACGCACTCGTCGATCGTGACCGGCAACGCGACGTCGTCGACCTCCAGGATCTCATAGAGCGCCAAGCGGAGTAGGTTGCGGTCCACCGCCGGCATCCGGCTCAGGGACCAGTTTGTGGAGACCGCCTCGATGATGCGGTCGAGTTCGGGGATGTAGTCCCAGCACCCGCGGGAGAGCCTCTCGCCAAAGGGGTCGAGCGGTCCGTCGGAGATCACATAGTCACCCGCCAGCACCTCATCGACGCTGCGGCCGGTTGCCTCAGCCTGAAAGACGAGCTGAAGGGCCTGGCTGCGCGCCAAAGTTCTTCCACCAAAACGATGATGAGCCAAAACACTTACTCCTTGGGAAACACAAGGCTGTCGATTGCGATATCGATCGAAGCAACCTCGACACCGATCTGCTCGCTGACCGCACGGGCAACTTCATTGCGTACCGCATCGGCAAGCTCACGGAACGGATACCCATAGAACGCAGCCAGATGGACGGTGAGTTTGAGCTTACCGCCTTCGACCTCAGCCTCGACCGCGTCGGTGGTGTTCAACTGTTTCTGCGTAAAGATGCGGATCAGGCTCGAGGTGATGTTCCCGTTACCTCCCACAGAGGCAACCCCCTCTACTTTTTCCGCTGCCAGTGCCACGACACTTGCGACAACCTGGCGTGAGATGCCGATGCCCGCGATTGAGAGCTCGTCCATGGACAGTCCTTCCATTAAAACTAAAACAAAAGCACACTGTATGTACTTAAGTATACGCAAAACTGATGTGCTGTGTACTCAACACAACGAAAGCGCCTCACCGAAACGATAAGACACTGAAACATTCACCGCATGCAGTAAAACCTAGACACGCTGGACGAACTTGCCGTCACGGGTGTCGACCTTGATCTTGTCGCCCTGGTTCAGATAGAGCGGGACCTGGATCTGCGCACCGGTGGAAATCGTCGCGGGCTTGGTGCCGCCCTGGACTGTATCACCCTTGAAGCCGGGATCGGTCTGCGTGATCTCAACGGTGATGAACATCGGAGGTGTCACGCCTAAAAGCTCGTCGTCGGCGTAGAGCAGCGAGCAGTTGTCGTTCTCCACCAACCACTTGGCATTGTCGCCGATAAAGTCTTTGGAGACTGGGATCTGCTCGTAGGTGTCGTTGTCCATAAAGTAATAGGAGTCACCGTCGTTGTAGAGATACTGCATCTCACGGGTAATAAGCTGGACGCTCTCGAACTTGGTGCCTGCGTTGCAGGTTTGTTCGATCGTGCGGCCGTCCTTCAGGTTCTTGATCTTATAGCGGACAAAGGCGCCACCTTTGCCGGGCTTGACGTGCTGAAACTCAACGATCGTGTAGTACTTGTTGCCGATCTTGAGACCCATGCCATTCTTAAAATCAGCGGTGCTGATAGTCTGCGTTGCCACAAATAACTCTCCTTCACCAAAAAACTGTTGTGTGAACGATAGTATACGACGCTCCCTTGGCGCTTGGAGGCGCTGTATCCCATTCAGCACACAAGGTATAGAAAACTTATTTCACCGGAAGCTCCTGCAGCTCGTGCGGAGACTGCGTAAAGACTTCATACCCATCTTTGGTGACCTGTCCGAAGTCCTCGAGGCGGATTCCGAACTTGTCCGGCAGATAGATGCCCGGCTCGACCGTGACGACCGCACCAGCGGAGGTCTTCTTTGCGCCAACGGCGGCACGGGTGAAGAGTGGGAGCTCGTGGATCTGAAGGCCGACACCGTGGCCCAGGCCGTGGTTGAAGTACTTACCGTAGCCAGCGTCTGTGATCACCTTGACGGCGAGGTTGTGGATTTCGTTGCCGGTGACACCCTCGTGGATTGCAGCTTCACAGGTCTCGTTGGCCTTACGGACAACCGCATAGACCTTCTTCTGCTCCTCGGAAGCCTCACCCACGCAGACCGTGCGGGTCATATCGGAGTGATAGTCGTGGTAGCCGGCGCCGTAGTCCATAACGATCATGTCACCCTCCTGAATCACGCGGCTGCCCGGCTGGGCGTGCGGGTTGGCACCATTCGGACCGGAAGCGATGAGCGAGTCAAAGGAAAGCGCATCTGCACCGTGGCTGAACATGTAGCCCTCAAGCTCGGTGCGTACCTGGAGCTCAGTCATGCCCGGCTTGATGAAGCCACAGATATGTTCGAAGGCCGCATCGGTGATGGACTGCGCGTGCTTGATCAGGGAGACTTCTTCGGCGTCCTTGACAATACGCAGGGCTGAGACATCCCCGTGCATGTGAGGCAGCAAGCACCCGAGTGAAGCATGGTTAAGCGCCTCGGTGAGCGCCTCAGCGAAGGCTAGATCCTGGGTGTCCTCAAGCGCGACCACGCGGGCGTGGGTCTCCAGTACGCGCTGCGCCACCCAGTCAGCGGCGCCGATATATTTCTGGTCGATCACCCAAGGAGTATCCTTCCCCAGGCGGTCGATGAAGGTACCGTAGTAGCGGGAATCCGTATGGAGCCACTGCCCATCTTTTGCAACGAATGCAGTGTGCGCCACTTCGTCGTCGAAGGTACGCTGCGCGCCAGTGAGCCAGCGCAGGTCAGCGTTGTTGCGCAGAACTACCGCATCGTAGCCCTTTGCCGCCATGACCCCTCTCAGTCGCTCCACACGCTGAGCGCACGCTTTTGCATCAACCACTGTGATCACTCACTCCTCATCTAATTGTATCTGTCTGTTGTTCGCTATCAGTCTGCAGTTTGGCATGCTGGGCACACCAGGCCGCAAGGTTTTCTTTCAGGCTCTCCGGATCGAGCGTAGCGAGCCTCACGCGGCCAAAGCCCCTCGGCAGCGCCACCATAAAGCGATCTGACCGCATGAAGGCAATACGGTGCATCACGCGGAAGAGGTCGTCCGGATCGATCGTTGCCTGAACGGTACCCAATCCAAAGGTCTCAAGCACCTCATCCTGGGCGAGCATATCGTCGATCGAGAACCCCTCCTCGACACAGGCGAGCCGTGCCATGAACCGCAGCCCTTCCGCAAAGAGGGTTGAGTTAGGGAACTCATCGCCGGTGAGTTCCTTGAGGGCCCGCGCGAAGGTCTGCCCATACTCCAGCGACTGTCTCACTGCAATCGAAGTTGAGGAGACGATCCGTCCGCGGCTCCTGAGGCTCTCGTTGAACTGGTCACGCCACACGATCTCATTGTTGTCTGCCAGATCCTGCCGTCTGTTGTAGAGCAGTTCGAAGGCATTCTGGGTATCTGAAACCGCCGTAGCCACCATCGTCACAAGCGCTCGACTGCGCTGCTCTGACTCCTCCAGGCTCATCACCGCGAAGTCCGCAAACACATTCCTAATGCTGTTGCGCCCCTGAACCATACCCGGATGGCCCCCTACCGTGAGTCCTGCCGGCGTAACCGTCGCACACATGAGCGCTTCCACATCGAGCGGGATCGCTGCAACCGGAGTACCTCCGCACCAGCCGCCTGCCACAAAAGAGACCAGGTCAAGCTGAGCGGCGTCACCGACAACCACGATCGCATCGTCGCTTGTGATCCCCGCCTCATCGAGCTTACGGTAGATAGCAGGCGCGCTCTCAATCTTGAGGGCTTCCTCCCCATCCGGGATTGAGCCCCGCTTCACCGAGAAACCCTCGCTCGTCATCTCTGTAAAGATATGTTCAACTAACTCAGCGGAAGCATTCTCACCGCTCAGGAGCATCGCTTTGTGGGGCTTGCCCACAAAGGTGATCAGGTCTGAGCCGAACCGTTGCAGATTCCCATGCCCGATACGGACATTGCAGGAATTCTGGGGGATCGAAACCCACTGGCGGGTCGCTTCCAGCTTCGGGTCGGCATCCTTTGGCTGTACTGGCTCTTCGGGAGCGGTGGGGTTGTGTTCTTTGTCACTCATAGCAAACCTTTCTCCCAGAGGAGCTGCACGGCCGCATCGGCCACCTCTTGAAAACTCTTGTTATGGATATCCAACGTATAATCCGCGGTCTTCTCATACAGCGGGCGGCGCCGTTCGTAGCACGCCTTTGTGTCTTTCATACAGCAGCCTAGATCGGGTCTGCCTTCGGTGTGGCGGATCTTTTTCAGGGAATCCTCAAGATCCCCATCCAGATAGACCACTTTCCCCATCTCGTGCATCAGCTGTGCGTTGCCGGGGCGCTCCACGATGCCTCCCCCACAGCTCACGAGCAGGGACTTGCGGCCCTTCAGGCTGCGCAGGACTTCGGTCTCCGCATCGCGGAAAGCCTCTTCGCCGTCCTGTTCGAAGATATCGCAGACACACTTGCCGAAGTTGCGTTCGACCAGACGGTCGGTATCGACATAGCCGCGACAGAAGAGCCTGCCTAAGTTGCGCGCGAGTGTCGACTTCCCTGCTCCAAGAAAACCGATAAAAAAGATATGGTCACATCCCTGGTGATGAACATATCCTTCCCCGAGCGAACCCAACGTGCAACCTCCATGTACACAAATATCCAAATGATAAGTTTACCACGTTACACACAAGGCTCACGGAGCGGCTTTGGTACTCCACATCAGGGAGCGAGCATTAAAGCAAGCAGGACACTATAAAATCCAACTGAAAGCCAGGGACCTGCAGCAAAGGTCTCCTGATGCCGCAACCAGGCGACGAGCGCTCCGGCAAGCAGTGCAGTGCACAGCGCTGGCAGGATCCACTCTCCCAGAAGAGGCGCCCAGGCGCTTGCATACTTCACATCGCCCAAACCAAAGCCGGCCTGCTGAGTGAACCGGCGATAGAGGAACTCGATCGCAACTGCGCATGTTAAAAAGAGCATCGAAAACAGGATGCAGAACGCGGGAGTGTTGAGCCGCTCAGCAAACCGACCCCATCCGGGAACGGACAGTACCGCTTCAGGATGGAGAGCTCTCAGGCTTTGAAACGCCAGCCCGATCACGGTTATAAAAATGCAAGATGCGTTATCAATGATTCTCGTTCGGGCATCGCGCACGCTCACGCCGATGGCTATCGCGAGAAGGCAAATCACCGATGCGGGCCTTTCCGGTACCGGTGATCTTTCAGTACCGGCACCTCAAGCTTTCTTAACACCTTAGTGTAGAACAGATCCGTATCTGACTGCGGTTTGACCAAGATCGTCGCTATTCCGGCTAAATTTCCCGCCACCACATCGGTGTAAACTTGATCCCCCACGAGCACTGTCTCGTCTTTGGTATAGTCCCGCTCACGCATCGCATTGAGGAGCGCAAAAGGTGAGGGTTTCATCGCCGCATAGATCGCAGACGAGTTAAGCTTGTCTGCGGAAGCTTTCACAGAATCCCCGAAGATGTTGTTGGAGACAAGGCAGGTCTCAAAGCCCATGGCTTGTGCTTTGGCAAACCAGCGCTCGATATCGGGAGGGACTGTAAAGGTATTCAGCGGCATGCAGGTATTGTCACGGTCCATCAAGAGGAACCGATACCCATATGCTTTGAGCGCGTCGAGATCGATCAGATCCACGCACTCAATATAAGCAGAGGCTGTCAGCAGCGACATAGAGACTACTGGCCCTGTTCTTCGTCCTGCGTCTGGGCATCCGGGTACTGCTCCTGCGCAGCCGCAATGTTGGCCAGGTGCTGATCGTAGTCCTCAGCATACCAGCTGTGGGAATCGTCACCATCTTTGATGATGTAGAAGAAGTAGTAGTCGGTCTGGGCGGGATTGAGTGCAGCTTGCAAGGAAGCTTCACCGGGAGAGCAGATCGGAGTGAGGGGCAATCCTTCGTTCAGATAGGTGTTGTACGGATTGTTCTGCTGCAGATCATCCGGTGTCACCGCGTCACCCTTGTAATATTCGCTCGTGGCGTCTGACTGCAGCGGCATACCGTCACGCATGCGGTTGTAGAAAACTGAAGCAATCGTCGGTCTGTCATCGTCGCTTGCCGCCTCACGCTCGATGATGGAAGCGAGCTTCAGGAAGTCATAGTCACTGAAGTCGAGCCCGTAGGTGGTGGCGATATTCTGCCGCGCAGTCTCAAAATCAAGTGCGCCGATCTCGCTTTGGTACTGGTCGAGCATCGCGCGGATGACCGTATCCGCATCGACGTCCTTGTGGAAGTTGTAGGTCCTCGGGAAGAGGAACCCTTCCAGGGAGTTGTCCGCCGCATCGGCTAAGAACGGATAGTCGCTCACATAGTTGGAGGCTTTCGCCTGTGCCATGAAGTCATCCGCAGAGATCGTGGGGATGTTCTTCTCGATCGCGTTGGCGATCGCTTGGACGGTGTATCCCTCCGGGATCGTTAACGTATAGGCCGCATTGTACTGAGGACCCGCTACGAGGGCTTGGGCCAACTCCTCCGGTGTCATGCCGCCGGTAAAGGTATAGGTGCCCGCCTGCATATTCTGGGCGTTGTTGCCCTGCGCGAGCGCCGCGTGCATAAAGTCGCTCGACTGATCATTGGTGAGCAAGCCGGCATCCACGAGCGCACCGAAGATCGACTGGCCGTCAGCCCCTTCAGGGATCTCAACGTCGACGGTCGTGCCCGGAGCAACAAGGGTCATCGCCTCATGGTCGCGTGCCTTCTGAACTGCCGCAGGGATCACCGCGGCGCAGAGGACAAGACAGACGATAAGGCCCAGGATCAACAGGAGCATATAGAGCCCGGTTTTGTGCTTGGGCTCAGGCTCGGGCACTGACATGTGCCTCCCACGCCCGGCTGCCTGATGTTCTTGAGAAGGAAAATGGCTTCCACCTGCCAGCTTCTGAGAATGCGCAGAATGGCGGGGGGCGGTCGTGCTTGAGGAGCGCGGATAGTGTCTTCCTGTCATGCCCGTCCTTTGTGACAGATACGCGTACATATAAATACGTATCGATTGACGTTTACAGCTATATAAGGATAAACCGGCACAGCTCACCCGTGCACCCTCAGGGCGCATTCTTCTCACGATCTCTAAAATCTAGGTATCTGACGTGCTTGTTCTTCAACTATCTGCATTTCCCGAGATCGTATGGATACCGATACTACTGAGACAGTACCGATACCCTGAAAGTTAGTCGAGCTCCACCAAGTTGTAGTGCTGGGTCCCAGCCCGATCTCCTCTGCGTGGCCGAGCGTGTGGGTACCGTCACGGCTTTCAATACGCTGCTGAAGCGCCGAGCCGTCCAGAGCCTGATAGACCAGATCGACGCAAACCCAGTCACCGGATCAAGCGAAGCGAGGATCCCGATATCGGCCATCTCGGGCTCTGCGGGATTTGAGTCGCAGTCAACGGAGAGCTGATTCGCGGGTTATGTTTCAAAAAGTGTGTCCGGCTTGCCCTTGACACGCCTGCTCAGACAGGCTGTTCCTATGCGGGAAAAATGCCTAGAGACAGGAGCGGGCCGTGAGCAATCCAAAATGCCCCTCGTGCAAAGCCAAGATGAAGAAGAACAAGGCGACAAAGGCGGGCACGCAGAGATGGCGCTGCAGCGGCTACGGTGCCTCGTTCGTGCGCAGGCACGATAAGGCCGCAAAGTAGCTCGCGGCCTTCTTGAGGTGGCTGCTCTCAAAGGACGCGATAGTGGATCTGAAGACCAGCAGATCGACGTTTTGGCACAAGACAGTGTGGGCCTGGAGGATATGGCCGATAGTGTCTGGCAGCGGCGAGATTCACAACGTTGTGTTCCTGGACGGCATATGGCTTCGCAGGAAGGCCGTCGTGCTGGTCACCGTGGCGGGCGGCCATATCGTCGGCTGGCACCTGGCGCAAAGCGTGTGCGGGTCCGCCTGGGCGGCGCTGATGCTGTGCATCTCCGCTCCCAGGATGGCGATCTGTGGCATCTCGCCGCTCTTCGCGGCGGTAAGGGAGGTGTGGCCCGGCACGAACGTGCAGCGATGCACCTTCCATGTGGCCAACCAGGTCAAGCACTGCACGACCCTGAAACCCAAGCTCGAGGCGGGGGTCCGCCAACAGTCTCAAGGACGTCGGCTTCGCCACGGCGTGGCTCTTGGAGTACAGCGCATGGTGCACTAAATGGGCGACGTTTCTGAAGGAGTTCACCGTCAAGGACGGCAGGAGGGTCTACACCCACGAGCGCCTGTGCGAGGCGAGGAGGATCCTGAACAAGCTCGTCAAGGACGAGACGCTGTTCACGTTCGTCGAGATGCAGCAGGAATACGGCGGCGAGTGGCCTTCGACCAACAACGCGGTCGAGAGCGTGAACGCCAGGCTCCAAGACGTGTTCAGGCACCACCGCGGGCTTTTTGCTCCTGCACCGCGTCAAGGCGATCTTTTGGTGGTGCTACATGCACACGGAAAGCCCGCTTCCGCCGGCAGATATCATCCGCGTCATGCCGACCGACGACGAGGTCGACGGCCTACGGCCTGTTCGCGACAGTATCATCGGACAAGAGACACAACGACGGCGCGCCCGAAGAATACGACACGGGGATAGTCTGGAGCGAGTTTCACATGCCCACGAATTGCAGGCGGTGAATAATCAATCCGGACACACTTTTTGAAACATAACCCTGATTCGCTACGTTGGCATAGGACATGGAGCCGCCGCCCCAAAGTGTTCGCTCACCGCCTTGGCCACTTCCGCCATCGATTCCAGAAAATCGTCCTGTGAAGGGTTGCCCCAGCTTGTGCTCGAGGCACCCGCTGAGTGGATCAGCATCTCCCCTACACGGGAGGCGATCTCGATTGAGCAGTTCTTGACCGCTCCGCCAAAGTCGTCCATCGTGTGGCCCTTAAAGTGCGCAAGCGATACCACATAGTCATAGTTGGCCAGATGCAATCCCACCAGGCCCTCTGTGAGGTGGGGGCCTCTGGTGACGGGCAGGTTCATCGAGTCGTCCGCGTCCATCATATCAACATCGGCGATCGAAGTGACGCTATGATCCGCCGTGATACGCGGATGCTTTCGGTTGTGCTGCGCTGACCGCCGTAGGCGGTATTGCACTCGACGATCGTAGCATTGAGTTGGCGCATCTTAATAGCAATCTAGAAGCTGCCAATCAAGGCAAAGGAATGCGCCAGATGAGGGTGGTAACGGTTTTCCGTACCATTCCACCTACAAACCTAAGTTGCCAGCGCGAGGCCGAGGCTCTGCCTGAACTCCATTAGGCTCACTCCTTTAAGCGAGCGCTTGCGCCTTGTCGTGTTGTACCAGACAATGTAGTGGTCGATGCGTTTTTCAGCTCCTTAAGGGTCACGCCACCCCACTTGTGCTTCCTGAACACCTCCGTCTCCAGAAGCTCCGAAGAAAGCCTTCTGATGCGCTGGTGGTCGGAAGAGCAGCCCTTGCGCGACATCGACCTTTCGATGCCGGCCTCTTTACAGATCGATATCCACTTCTGGCCAGCAGCAGTGGCAGCTACAATCTGAGTGGATCATAGGATGGCTGCGCTGCTTTTCGGTGATGGTTAAGATCGCAACACGCAGCATTGAGCTCGCCATTTTGGCGTCTTCGATACCGTCCAGCTCACGATCGCGCTGTCGAAGCAGCCGAGGATAGGGCTCAGGTAGAGCTTGCCTGTGGGTATCTCAAAGTGCGTGACGCCTAAGAGCCACAAGGAAGTTGGGAAGGCCTGCTTGACCTTGTTGTTCGGATGCTCAAAGAGCTCTTTCTTATAGGAATCGTAGCGCTTGTTCTTCTTGCGGCTCTTGCTGCCAAAGGCAATCCTGCGCTTACTGACGACCATTCCGATCTCGTCGTGGATGCACCGCCTTCTATAGGCTCCCTCGTTGTCGTCGAATATGCCAAATACCGGATCCCTGTCGGCCTTCATGGCACCAAGCTAGTAGAAGTAACTGGACTTCCTCATGTCGACAGCGCACAGCAGGCTGGTGAGTGAGTATCCCTCCCTGAGAGCGTCACCCACAATCGTCTTGTTCCTATTGGTGAGGCCTCCTGCCAAGTCGCCTTCCGTCCCTTTTCCTGGAAGCTCAATCGCGCCCTGCATGAGTTTGCACATCAGCTCGAGCATGTCGGGTTCCCGCATCAGGCTGACCTTCTGACCTCCTCGTGTGTCGCCTCTGCAGCTGATAAGGCTTCTCCGGGCGCCATGCTACCGCGGGCGGCTTTGGCACCCTCCATTTCTGATCCGCTCATTGCGATCGGCTCTTCTCCGGGCAGCTTGTGCTTCCACGAGCAGAGTGCCTTACGGCTGACCCTTGAGCTCCTGCGCCACTTCCTTGGCGCAGCCCTTTCCTGCAGCGAGCCTCACCAGTGCCTCCTGCTTTACCTCCATGGGGCAGCATGGCTGCAGGCTTGCCGGCCTGCACTCGCCGAAGGCGAGCTCGTCGATCCATTAGGACAGCAGCCCCTTTAAGGGGTAGCCCAGCTCGCGGCGCGTGAAGGCCTGCCATCTGCCGTAGCCGAGGTAGTGCTCCACCGCAGTGCGCTTCTGCTCTTCGGTGTATATGCCCTTGCTGTAGCCGTCCTTTGGGATGGCACCTGACGCCTTATAGTCTTTGACCCAATTGTACAGAGGTGTGCCTGTCGGGATAGCCGAGCTCGTTGATCAGTGGGGTGACCCTCCTGCCACACTTGTAGTAGAGCTCGATCGCACTTTTATTGTCTTCGTAGCTGAACATCTGCAGAATCCTTCCATACATCTGTTCGGTATGGATTTTCAATACCACCCCCATCTGGTGTAGATATATTGCCCAAATCGGTAAGTCTGGGGTTGACTTTAACAGCGGTCCATCCTGTTGCACTCAGAATGCTAATCCTCCGTCCGAAATATTGACACAGGTCAAGCCTCCGCCGTCGAGGTCGAGAGGCCTCAGGAGCCTGCACGGCGTCGACGCAGCGATCGCGCGGGCGGAAGCCGAGGGGCGCACCCAGGACGCCAGGACCCTCTCGGACGTGCAGGAATGCTGCGAGGAGTACGGGCTCCTACCCAAGACGATGCCACGCGCCAGCGGAAACATGAGGGCCTCGAAGCACCACGCGACCAAGCGCAGGTCCGCCGGCACAGGCGGCACCCGTAGCACCCGTAACAAGGACGGCACGGGGCAGAGACAACAGGAAGTCCGGAGGGTCGACCGCAGGGAGAGGGGCGATGCGAGATGAGGATCACGGTCTGGTACGAGGACAGCGGCCTCGAGGAGTTCGACACGACGGCGCTCATCACCGCCAGGGCACTCGGGGCTCCCGACGCGATGACTGACGTGGCCGTCCGCCTCGTGGAGGGCGACGGCATATGGGCGAAACTCAGCTGGTACGACTCCGCGTGCAGCGGCAGCGCGGACGATCAGCTCGCCCCCAGGCGTGCCGACTGTAGGACGCACTTGCTCTCGGAGGATGAACTCGCCCGCGTGAGGTCATGCGACATGGATGGTGCGCTTGCTCTCATGGGCATGATGCGCGCGAGCTGCGGATTCCCGTCCCGCTACGATGCTATCGTCCCAGATGAGGTGAGGTAGCCGCCCGAGAAGAGGGGGCAAACATGGCAAGGAGACTGCTTAGGCTCGTCTTCTCGTTCTTCCGCTGGCTCTGCAGGGTAGTACTGTTCTGGGTCTAAGTCACAGGTCTCCCGTATTCGCCACCGATTGCTCAGCGCTGTCAAATTGTTCGTTGACAGAACCCATTTTTTTGACGATTTCGTAGAAAGACAACGAAATTAGACTAAAATGGTCATATCTGAGAACACTATTGACCTAGGTCCGTGCAACTAGAAGGAGGGAGCGATAATGGGAAACGCAAAGCTGTTATCGTTCAGGATTGCCAACTATCGGTCTTTCTACACGCCGCAATCCTTCAACTTCGCAGATAGGGACGGTCGGCCAAGACCACTGACCGTGATCTATGGCCCAAACTCCAGCGGGAAATCGAACAGCGCGTATGCCCTGCAAGACTTTAGGGCGTGCATAGTGAACTCATCAAGCGCCAACTGGCATCCCCCATACATCCCGTTCATGCTGCGTCAGGGGGCAACGGGCAAGCCGACCGAGTTCGAGGCAATATTCACTTTCGAAGGGAGACGCTACAGCTACTCCTTTGCATACGTTTCCAAGCGCATAACCGAAGAGACCCTGAGAGCAGAGTCCCTCAAGACAGGCCGCATGAACCTCGTGTTCCATCGTGGAGACAGGGGCGTTGACTCGAAGTCGGCAAGCAAGAACGGCTTTGGAAAGGCACTGCAGGAGAGGACAAGGCCCGAGACGCTCCTTGTCACAAAGGCCCACGAAGACAATAACCCCTTCTCAGCTGCTGTCTTCTCCCTTGTCGAATCCACCCCAATAATGCTAGATCGGGGTCTAGATCGCACGCCACAATTCGTCGACATGCTCAAGGGAAACGAGGACCTTCGCGGAAAGATTCTCAAGCTCCTTAGGGATTGCGACTTCACAATACGCGACATCGCGATTGGCGAGACAAGGTTCTCCGAAGACGACTTGTCGGCGCTTCCTCTCCCAGCAGAAATCCGGCAGGCGCTTGCCGTTAAGGGGTACACGACCTTCAGCACGCTCCATGCGGTTCGCGATGACGAGCTGAGCATCGTGGGGATGGGAGCGATGGACTTCTGGTCGCTCGAGTCAAACGGCACGAGGAAATTCTTCGAGATGGCCGTCCCCATCGTTGACGCACTCGACAATGGATACACGCTGTATCTCGACGAATACGGCAGCTATCTCCATCCCAGCCTCGCGAAAGCGCTTGTCGCCCTTTTCAAGAGCACGGAGAACAAGAGGGGCGCCTGCCTCATCGTGAACACGCAAGATACATCGCTCATGGGGGACGTCGCCAAACGTGACGACATTCTCCTCGTTGACAAGAACATGGCGGAGGAGTCGCGCGTCGCCTCGCTCAAGGACCGGGGGGCACGCACGACAGAACCATTGGAAGACCGATACCTCCGGGGGTTGTACGGTTCAGTTCCGCGAGTC
This sequence comes from Atopobium sp. oral taxon 416, assembly GCF_018128285.1. Taxonomy (NCBI): domain Bacteria; kingdom Bacillati; phylum Actinomycetota; class Coriobacteriia; order Coriobacteriales; family Atopobiaceae; genus Atopobium; species Atopobium sp. oral taxon 416. Next base: position 1,222,000 of record NZ_CP072380.1, on the reverse strand, counting down.
AGGACCAGGTAGATGACGCCGAAGAAGCGGCGGAGGTTGCCGCGCATCCTACTAATTGTCTGTGAGGGAAAGACCGAGAAGGCGTACTTCGACATTCTCAGCGACATTTTTCGATCCCCACGATTCGTCAAAGTCGTTGTCTATGGTCAGCAGGGACAGCATCTGGCTCTCATCGACAATGCCGTCACCCAGCGGGGCGAACTGTGTAAGGAGTTGGAGCGACCAGAGGAGGAGGTGGAGTGCTGGGCCGTATGTGATGAAGACCAAATGTCCTGCAGCTATTCTAAGCTAGAGCACTACGCGGAATCGCTTGAAGTCCGGCTGGCCTTCTCCGCCCCCCAGTTCGAGATGTACCTGCTTCAGCATTTCGTGCAGTCCGGCTCCGTTGACAGAGCGGACGTGTTCCGCCAGCTTACCCACTATCGAAATCAATACGGAGGCGAGGGGGACTACTGCGACGAAACGAAGTCGGACCTCACCTGGATGGCAAAAGCGATCGATAACACTCCAAAGATTGTCAAGACCGCAATCACAAACTCTGACATTCGGAGCCGCTCAACAAAGAGACCGTTCTTCACAGTTCAGGAGCTATCTAAACGCATACTTGAGCTATCGAACTGGTGATTGGGAAGACCCTAATCATCGTAATGTCTCAGGAAGTTGTCGCGTCATTCTAGGGAAACGATGATTAATTCGCCTCGATGAGGTCAGTGGGACCACACACTGTATGACATCGGCTCAAAATGTCTCGAACCACGCAGTGCCCATACCCACATAGATGCCTATCTGTCTTCTGGATATGGTATAGCTACATCCACACATTCCAGCATATCCAAAAGGCAGATATGGACAGATAGATGAGCTTTTAGGACCTTACATCCTAAGGTCTGAGGAGAAAGACCAGGCGAGAGGCACACCTGGAGCAAATGGATGCAATCGTTGTGTGGGATAGCTGGATTGCACTGGTAGATACCAGCTACCACTGACAGGCGCGTGGCAGGCATGTGCGCGCTGCAAAGACGATGCTTAGGATTATCCTGCTTTAGGTAATGTTTGCTCTCTTAAGATGAGGAAACCTAAGGATGCTATCCTGGATTGTCACTCCTGGTGGCGCTTCTGTGCACGCAGACCTCATGTCTGAGCAGGTACCAGATGCGACGACACTTGCGAAGAGGCGCCATAGCCTTAAAGCGAGAGGAGTTCGGCAAAGCTTGTGCTTCACGACCCGGACTTAGAAGCTTGAAAAGGCAGGGATCACGGTGCGGGGCGGCTCCATGGTGGATGTGACCTTCACCTGGGCCTTAAAGCTTAACGAAGAACAAGGATCACACGCGCGACCCTTAAAGCGCACCAGTCCAAGAAAGGGGGATCCTGGCGTATCTGATACAAGGCGCATATCGGCGTGGATGCCGCAGGTGTCCTTGTGCATGGTGTGGAGACGATCGCTTAGAATGTATCTGACATATCCTGTGGCACATGCACTCGTAAGGGAAGATGACAGGTTCTGCTGCGCAGACTTTAGGCTATATAGGTATAGCGAAGCGCCCTTAAGGACGCATAAAGACCCACACCTCTCATCTATGCGCTAAAGTGTCGCAAGGAAGCCTTCGACTACAGAGGGCCTTGCCTGTGCACTCTTGTCCGAGAAGGGTATCGAGTCCAGGAAGGCATCCGGCCGCTCAAAGGCAGAAGCATCCCTTCCTTATCGTGAAGCGGCGCTTCGACCCCTTAAGGAAGCGCTACAGAAGGATAGAGAAGATGCCTGCACACTCAAGTCTTTCTCGCCCTTGCAAACCTTACCATGTGCATCTTTTGCCGGCAGGCTGCACCTCCCGGCTCCCAGCGTCGCTTGATCTATCTTGGAGCCTTCTTGCGGTGCATGGGGCAGGACAAATGTAAGGATAGCGGCTCCTGCACGTGCTGGATGAGCATCCTTCCCTGCTTTTCCTACATTCCGGCCTAGAAAAGCCGTGTGGTCGGTCCCCTTTAACACGTTATGGGGCATTAATCATCGTTTCCCTAGATGTCCACCTACCAACACCAGCAGATTGGAGAGATGAGATGTCGGTAAGCGCAAGCGAGATAGAGAAGGCAAAGTCCCGCACGAAGCCGGAAACACCCAGGCACTACACTGAAGAAGTATTGCCTTGAGGCCATCGAGTACTACAGGAAGGCACGTAAGGCCAACCCTAAGAAGAGGCATCAGAGGATGCGCCGCGAAGCTTGAGGTCAACGACAAGACCTTAAACGACTGGATCATCAAGCACTCAAAGACCAAAAGGGTGACCCAGGCAAGGACCGAGGAGCACAAGGAGCTCGACAGGGCCAACAGGCGCATACACGAGCTCGAGAGCGAAAACGAATTCCTAAAAAAGGCTCTTCGCTACTTATGGTGGGTAGCATATCTGCATCCCCTTGAGGACGTGGTCTTTGAACGGTAGGATTTTCCCCGACAGGAGGCTGCGTTCTTAAGGTGCGATATGGATATTCAGGCAGGGATGCTAGCAAGGCTCTTTAAGAGGTCGATGGGACTCAGCGACGAGTGGGAGGTCACGGGCATCTGGTTTAAGGAGCGCGAGGAAGCGCAAGACGAGCTCCATGTGAGGGTCGCGCACAGGAGGGGCCAGGCGCTCGAGTGCCCCGTCTGCCACAGGAAGTGCGGCACCTACGACACGCGCGAGAGGACCTGGAGACACCTCGACATCTGGCAATACGAGACCATCGTGCACTGCGCGCTGCCTAGGGCCGACTGCCCCAAAGACGGCGTGCATGCCACAAGGATACCCTGAAAGGTGCGGCCGAAGACGCACTTCACAGCGCTCTTTGAGGCGCAGGTGATAAGTGATGGCGCTCTCGGGAATGACCGTGACGGCAATAGCGCATCTGGTGCATGATACAGCCCACACGCATATGGAGGCTGCTGGGCAAGGCCGTCGACGAGGCGAGGGATGCCGCCGACTACTCGGATGTCGTGCGTGTGGGCATAGCCGACACCGCCAAAAGGCGCGGCCAGAGCTACATCAGCATCATGGCCAACCTCGACTGTCAGCGTGCCATAGCCATCACGCAAGGCAGGGACAAGGGCGCCTTAGGCAGGCTCTGCAGCGAGCTTAAGGAGCACAGGAGGGGACCGCACGAAGGTCTTAGAGGTCACGCGCGACATGGCTTTAAGGCATACTCGCTGGGGGGCGGCGCCAAGATGCCCCAGGCCACACAGAGCGTGGATAGCTTCCATGTGGTGCAGCTCCTGATGAGGGCGACAGACCCTGTGAGGTGCCAAGAGAGGCGCGAGTCGGCGGAGAAGCGCCGGCAGCTCGCAGGGACGAAGTACGTATGGCTCAAGAGGAGGGAGAGCCTCACAAAGCGCCAGCTCGCGAAGAGGGAAGAGCTCGACCCTGCGAAGACCCATCTCAGGGAGGCACGCGCCTGCCAGATGGGAGAGGCGCTGCAGGACGTCTACTCATGCGCAGACAGAAAATCGGCAGGCAGGGCCCCAGAGCGCCTCTGCTCGTGGATGATGCACTCTGCCGTGGCCGAGATGAAGAGCGTGGCGAGGACCCTCAGGAAGGAGCGGGAGGGGATCCTGAACTGGTGGAAGAGAGGTTCTACCAACTCGTTCCTGGAAGGCCTCAACTCCGTCGTGCAGTCAGTCCGCAGCGCTGCCAGGGGCTTCAGGAGCATCGACTACTTCAAGACGATGATCTTCCTCAGGCTAGGCCGTCTGGACTTCACGGCCCAGAAGAAGCTCGCATGCGCTACCCACTAGAAACAGCGAAGAGCCTAAAAAAAGAGGCAGCCTTCTTCGCCGGAAGCCTCTGTTGAAGGACAGGTTTTAGCTCATGCTGGCAAAGAGGGCAACCTACAGCGTCTCGATGATGGCGCGCGTGTTGGGGGTGAGCAGGGCTCACTTCTACCGATGGCTCAAGGCCAAAGGCGGCGAGGACCCGTGGGGTCCTATCAAGGAAGCCATCATCTAGATATGGGAGGAAAGCGACAGGCGCTTTAGCTTCCGCAAGGTATGGACCAAGCTCACAGGAGACCCAAAGTTACGCAAAATTTACAGGCACGACTCGCTACCGCGTGCGCAGGTGCATGGCTAAGCTTGGGCATCTGCGGCATCTGATCCAATGCCTCGAAGAGGACGACGCTGCCCGCACCTGATACCCCCGAGTGTCCCGACCTCACCCGGCGCGGCTTTTCGTGTCCCGTTCCGACAGCCAAGCTCGTGGGCGATATAACCTATCGCAGGACCACGGCAGGCTTTATATATCTTACCGTCGCACACGATCTGTGCACACACATGGTGGTGGGCTGAAGCATACAGGACAACATGAGGGCAGGCCTTGTCGTCTTTGCCCTGAAGATGGCATATTCGCGCGGATACGTGGCCAAAGGGGCCATATTCTAAGCAGCCCAGGCAGCCAGTACATAAGCTCAAAGCTGGCCGCCTGCTCAGCTGCACACGACGTGAGGCTCTCCGTGGGGAGAACCGGAAGCTGCCACGACAATGCGCTCGCCGAATCGTTTTTCGCCACGCTCAAGAACGAATGGTACTACCATAAGCGCCTCTTAGATGCATCCACGACCAAGCACAAGGCACACGAGTTTAATCGAGTCGTACTACAACCGCTTCCGCCCGCATAAGTCCATAGGAGATCGCGTACCGGCAGAGGTGATGCAGGAGTTCTTCGAGCGTTTCGAGAGAGGCCTTGCATACGATCCAAAGGTGATGCAGACCACATAAAAAATCTGAGATTTCTCTGTCCATTATATTGACAGGGCTCAATCAAGAGGCGCACCGACGCCGTGGGCAGCTTCCCCGCCGGGGATGCCGCCGTGATGCTGGCGGCCGCCCGGTGCAAGTACGTAGCCGAGGGCGGCTAGGGCTCCAGACACTACCTCGACACCGGCCTGCTGGACGGATGGGACGACAGGGAGGTGCTCAAGAGCCAGCAGAAAGGCTAGCTTCGACGACCGGGGCGGGGCAGCGGCTGGAGAAAGTGCGAAAGACTATTGACGGAACCCATTTCGACAGCCCGTAGCGGGCATGCTCGAAGACGGTCCCTGTAAGCGAGCTGTATCTGCGCCCACAGCCAAGGCACTCTCAATCTCTGTGCGCCGCTCGGCGCGAGGCTATCGCGCTTGGTGTACGCGGACCCGCATGACAGGCAGCAGGGATGTGGCCTCGGCGAAGGTGGCGAAGCCCGTCTGCTTACGGCAGCAGCGACCGGCTGTGGCCTTCTCCAGCTGGCGAATCTTTTGCTCTTCGGCCTCTACGATGCGGGTACAGGAGGGATTCTCCCGTACCATGATCCTGACGATTCCACTTCGCCCTGGAGGCCACCCGGCAAAACCGTCGCCAAACACAGAGCCGGGTGGCCTCCAGAGCACATTCTCCATTTGACATGTGGAATTGTATCACCTGGACTGTCAGGACAGCCTGAACCGGCCCTCATTTACTTGACTGTCAGATCACGACCTTATCTTCTCGTGATTGACACCATGTCAGTTATCTAAAATACAGCCCTCATCTTTATCAAAAGACGAAGGTTTCCTCCGCGTTATGCAAAATAGTGGAGACTGAGCACATAGCTTAAGGCAAGTTGAATATCGGATTTACATTCTCCGAAATATCAATCCTGCTGGGAATCCTGCTTTGTGTGCCTAAACGGCTTTGAGATGGCTTGGATGATAAAGATGAGGCCTTCCTTCACCACGTCGAAGAAACTTGGGGATCTGAGCATCTTGTTAGCGTCAAAGTGCTCACGGATTGCCCGCAGGGTCGCTTTGTTGTCCCGCGTCGAGAAGGTGTAGTGGCCGTTCTCTTTCGTGAACACCGCCCAGCGGGAAATATGCTTCTTAAAGATGACCGAAGCGGAGATGTAGTCGATCTGATCCCAGGGGATCTGGATAAAGTCCTCCGGGTTACGCTCGTTGTAAAACTCGAGGGCTCTGTCGCCCACCATGATGTCCCCATAGGTCGACAACCCCATCATCGAAGTCGCCTTGCAGGCGTAGTCCACCTCTGAGTTCTGTGATTCTGCCATGCTTACAAACACTTTCATATCGAAAATAAGGCCGCGCCCCGCCTGGGACACGACCTTATTGTACTCAATGTGCCGATCTGATTCGCTTACATGAATCCGAAGAAACGACCGAGAACACCAACGCCGAAGAGGCAGAGGATGATAACGATCGGAGAAACCTTCTTCTTCAGCAACTGGCAGCACAGAAGCGTCAGGCCAACTGCAGCAAGGCCCGGGATCAACTGATCGAGGTTCTGCTGCAGAGTGACGGTTCTAACCGGAGACAGTGCCGTGGATCCGATGGAATCATACATAGTGAGCGCCTGCTTGATACCTTCAGCTCCGGCAGGAAGCGTATTCCAATCGATGTAGGCGCCTGCGGACTGCGGGATCTGCGCGACGACCGGGGTGAAGTTGATGGTAACCCAACGCTCGACCAGGGCACCGATGATGAACATACCGAGGATGGAAGCACCTTCAGTGATACGACCGAGCATACCGCCCGAGAGATCCTTCGTGATTGAAGTGCCCAGGTTATAACCGAACTCCTGCGTGTACCAGAGGAACAGCAGGCGAATGACGTTCCAGAGCACGAAGAACAGGATCGGGCCCATGATGGAGCCGGACAGTGCGAGCGATGCACCGAGAGCGCCCAGAATAGGACGAACGGTGTACCAGAAGACTGGGTCACCGACGCCGGCCAGAGGTCCCATCATACCGACCTTAACGCCCTGAATAGCGACATCGTCGATCGGAGCACCGTTAGCGCGCTCCTCCTCCATTGCGAGGGTGACGCCGATGACAGGAGCGGAGAGGTACGGGTGGGTGTTATAAAACTCGAGGTGGCGCTTCAGCGCTGCCTTCTGATCCTCAGGATCCTTGTAGAGCGCTTTGATCGCCGGGATCATTGCGTAGCACCAACCACCGTTCTGCATACGTTCGTAGTTCCAAGAGCCCTGCAGGTACTGGTGGCGGTTGAATACCTGACGACGGGTCTTAAGCGAAAGCTTAATCTTGTTGGTATCCTTTGCCTGCTGGGTATCAGTTGTTTCTGCCATAGATTTTCACACTCCTTCTTCCCTTAGTAGTTGTCCAGGATGTCACCGAGTGGATCGCCGGAGCCTGCGGCTGCGGAGCCACCCTGCTCCCTGGCATACTGCTTGAGACCCAGGTAGATAAGCGCCAGGGACAGGCCGATGATACCGAGAGCGATCAGGGTCAGCTCAGACAGTGCTGCAAGGACGAAGCCCAGAGCAAAGAACGGCCAGACCTCTTTGGTAGCCATCATGTTGATAACCATGCAGTAGCCGACTGCAGCGACCATGCCGCCGCCGACTGCCATACCACCGGTCAGCCAAGCAGGCATTGCGTCCAATGCTGCGGTGACTGCCTCGGAAGGAATGAAGCACAGGGCAAGTGCCGGGATTGCGATACGAAGGCCCTGCAGGCAGATAGCGAAGATCTGCCAACGGTCGATGCCGTTCATATCGTCGCGCTCCGCACAGGCGTCCATTGCGTGGACGATAGCGGTCGCGATCGTACGGACGATCATGGTCAGGAACAGGCCTGCGACGGACAGAGGCACAGCCACGGCAATGGAGGTCGTGATTGCGGTCTGCTGATTGGTACCGCCGTTCAGTGCGATCACCATGATGATTGCGGATGCGACGGATGCGAGTGCAGCATCAGGTGCGACTGCGGCGCCGATGTTTGCCCAGCCAAGGGCGATCATCTGCAGTGAGCCGCCCAGCATAATGCCGGCGTCGAGGTGCCCGGATACGAGGCCGATCAGGGTGCAGGCGATCAGTGGTTGATGGAATTCCCATTCATCCAAGATACCTTCCATGCCTGCAAAGAAGGCCACGATAAAAATAAGTAATATCGTAATAGGCGACATAAAGATCCTCCTTACACCATGTTCTTCTCGGCGAGTAGTTTCCAAATATCTTCGACATGATCAGTCGGAACTTTCTGGCAGTACAGGTGCGTGCCATTGTCCCGAATTGCCTCGAGGGTCTTCACGTCGTTCTCATCACAGGCGATGGCCTCATTGATGACCGTCTTGCCTGCGGAGTGCGCCATAGAGCCGATACACACCTCAGGGAACTTCACACCGCCCTTCTCTACCTCGAGCAGATCCTGAGGATTCTCGAAGAGAAGCATTGCCTTGGTGGCACCAAAGCGCGGATCCTTGTCAACCTCAATGAGCTTCTTGGTTGGGATGACATGGACGTGAACTCCTGGAGGCGCTGCCTGAACGATCATCGTCTTTCTGAGCTCATCGTGAGCGACGTTGTCAGAAACGACAATGATGCGGTCCGGGCTGACCTCCTTGGTCCAAGCCGTTGCGACCTGCCCATGGAGCAGACGGGTATCGATACGCACATAGGCGTAGTTGATGTGACCGGTGCCCAGGACGGTGCCTTCAGGGATAGCGCCCCGCGGTGCCACTACTGCCTGCTTAGGTGCAGCCTTCTCGCTCTTCTTGGGCTCTAAGGACTCGGGCTTAACCTTGATCCCGTCTTTGGACTCTTGGAAGATTTCCTTCATCACGTCGACGGCCGTATCAGCGCCCATGCGGGAACCATACGCACTGACAAGCATCGGCAAATTGAGGCCGGTGATAGCAACCCAATCGTCATGCTTCTCCTCGTCGAGGATGTGGGAAACCTGATTGAACGGTGTGCCACCCCACAGGTCAACCAAGAACAGGACGTGCTCTTGATCGCTGAAGGTGGCAATGGCATCAAGCAATTTTTTGTGCATGTCATCTGGGCCCATATCGGGGGTCAGAACGACGGCCGCTACATCTTTCTGCGGGCCGAAGATCATCTGTCCCGACTGTTTGATGCCCTCGGCAAATTTGCCATGGCTTGCTAGGATGATTCCAACCATTCAACTTCCTCCTAACTCTTCTTCACGCTGCCGACAGAACCGTAAAACCACAGCGTCTGTCTACATTCATGACAAAACCACCATGCTATTTACATCAAGACATTATAAATCCTTAACATAAAAAACGAACCTGCAAACCTTTGACGGATTCACAAGTTCGTCCATTTAGTCGACAAGAACTCTATTTTATTAGCTCCTATGTGGGATCTCACAAAAATAGTGCTCGGTAAAATATTTCTGTACGATAAGCGCTCGCCTAATATTGGTTGACAAAATTCAAATATTATGTTTTAAATTCATTTTTATTTATTTACTTCATTTTTTGACGGTCGAGCCAGGTCTGCAGGAAAAGTGACGCTGCAACTGCGTCGACCTTGCCGCGCATTTTCTTCTCGGACAGTCCCTGCTTGCGCAGAATCCGTTTCGCCTCCTGTGAGGACAACCGTTCGTCCTGAAAAGTCAACGGGAGCTGACACGCGTCGGCGATCTGACGCGCCTGCTCCATAATTCGCTGTGCTTGGGGACCATCCTCCCCTGCCATCGTCTTCGGGCGCCCGATGACCAGGATGTCAGGCTCCCAATCCTCGAGGATCCGCCGAAAACTCTTAGCGTTGCTCAGCACTTCCTGGACAGGCAGAACCGTGAGCGGAGAGGCAAGTGACCCTGTCGTATCGCTCAGGGCTACCCCGATTCTCACTTCTCCGATATCGAGCGCCATCGCCCTCACGCCAAGAACTCCTGTGCCGCCTTCAGGGCGTCATCGATGCCGGAAGCATCCTTACCGCCTGCCTGTGCCATCGCCGGTCTGCCACCTCCACGGCCGTCGACCTTGCCGGCGATCTGCTTGATCACCGCACCGGCATTGAAGCCGTTCTTGACGGCAGTCTCACTACCGGCCGCAAGCAGGCTCACCTTTCCGTTTGCACCGGCACAAGCCACTACGCAGGCGCAGGGTTTGCCACCGAAGGAATCGCGGATCGCATCCCAGGCGGAGCGCAGCTCTCTGCCGCTCAGGTTCCGCAGCTTAGCAAAGACGCACTGGTAGCCGTTGAGGGACACCGCATTCTTGACCGCCGCCTCAACCTGATCGGAGGAGCTGCCATACATCAGATCTTCGATGCGGTTCTTTGCATCTCGAAGCTCGCCCTGCAGTGTTTGAACACGCTCCGAAGCCTCTTCCGGACGGCACTTGAGCTCAGAGGTGACCTCATCCAGAGCATCCAGATGCTCGTCGACGTACTCGAGCGCACCTGCGGAGGTAACCGCCTCAATACGACGAACATTGGAACCCACAGAGCTCTCGGAGACAATCTTAAAGAAGCCAAGCTCTGAGGTGTTGCGCGCATGGGTGCCACCGCACAGCTCACGGGAGAACGGCTTGTCTAAGGTGCCGGTTGAAACGACACGGACGACCTTGCCGTACTTCTCACCGAAGAGCGCCACAGCGCCGCAGGCCTTTGCCTCTTCGAGGCCCATCTCTTCGGTCACGATCGGTTCCGCCGCAAAGATCTCCGCATTGACGAGGCCTTCGACGCGCTCGATCTGATCTTTCGTGAGCGGCTCAAAGTGCGCGAAGTCAAAGCGCAGGCGGTTCGGCTCAACGAGGGAGCCGGCCTGGTTCACATGGTCACCCAGGACCTGCTTCAGTGCGGCATCGAGAAGGTGTGTCGCGGTGTGGTTGCGCCGGATCAGCTCACGGCGTCCGTGGTCGACAGCTGCGTCAAGAGTATCCCCGACGCTGAGCGCACCTTCGATGACTTTCGCCACATGAGCGACGATGCCGTGGTGCCCCCTCGTATCGGTGACGCGCAGCTTTGCGGTCATGCCCTGCAGCTCTCCGCTATCACCGACCTGGCCGCCCATCTCGGCGTAAAACGGGGTCTTGTCGAGGACAACCTCAACGTCCTCCCCAGCCTCGACCGACTTGACTTCCTGACCGCCAGCGACGAGCGCCACGACCTTGGCGCCCTTGAGGGTGTCATCCTCGTAGCCGGTAAATTCAGTCTTCTCCAGTTTATCAGAGAGCGCGATCCAGACATTATTCGCGTGGCCCCAGGCATTGCGGTTTGCACTCTTGCGGGCACGCTCTTTCTGGGCATCCATCGCCTTCTGGAAGGCGCCCATATCGACAACATGGCCCTTCTGCTCAGCGATCTCGCGGGTCAGATCGATTGGGAAGCCATAGGTGTCATGGAGCTTGAAAGCGACCTCACCGGAGAGTTTCTCGTCCTCAGAGAGCTTGTCCAGCTCGTCTTCGAGCATGCTCTGCCCAGCCTCAAGGGTATTGCCAAACCGGAACTCCTCGGCGGAGATGATACCGTCGATCAGGGCTTTGTTCTCGTCGAGCTCCGGGTAGACCCCGCCCATAATACGCTCAACCTCGTGGGCGTAGGTGGTCAGGAAACCATTCTTGATGCCCAGCAGGCGGCCATGGTAGACCGCACGGCGTAGCAGACGGCGCAGCACGTAGCCACGTCCCTCGTTGGAGGGCAGGATGCCGTCGGCGATCATAAAGGTCACCGCGCGGGAGTGGTCTGCCAAGATACGCAGACTCTTGTCACTCGCCAGGTGTGAGCTTTCCTTGTATTCCACGCCGGAGAGTTTCTCGCCCAGAGCGATGAGCGAACGCATCACGTCGCCCTCGTAGTTTGAGCTCTTGTGCTGCATGATCGCGGCGATACGCTCGAGACCCATGCCGGTATCGATGTTGCGGTGCGGCAGGTCGGGCATCGAGCCGTCCGGCTGGCGGTCATACTGCGTGAAGACGAGGTTCCAGAACTCAAGGTAGCGGTCCCCATCATCACCCGGCTTCTCGCCCTCAAACTCCGGGCCCTGATCGAAATAGATCTCAGAGCAGGGGCCGCATGGGCCGGTCGGACCGGCTGCCCAGAAGTTGTCCCCAGCGCCCAGGCGGGAGATGTGGTCAGGTGCCACGCCCTGCTTTTCCCAGAGCCTGACGGCCTCCTCATCGTCCTTATAGACAGTCATGTAGAGACGGTCCTTAGGGAGTCCCAGGTGCTCCGGCGCGGTGATGAACTCATAGGCCCACGCAATTGCGTCGGCCTTGGTGTAGCCGCCGAAGGAGAAGTTGCCCAGCATCTCAAAGAAAGAGAGATGGCGGGCATCGCCGATGTTGTCGATATCGTTGGTGCGCAGGCACTTCTGGCAGGAGCAGGCACCGATTTCCTTCATCGTCTTGATGCCCTGATAGTATTCCTTGAACTGGTTCATGCCAGCGTTGGCCAGAAGTAGCGAAGGATCATCCGGAATCAATGAGGATGAAGGGTAGAGCTTGCAGCCCTTGCTCTCAAAAAAGGTGAGGAAATCCTCGCGGATCTCCGACGTTGTCATCGTCTTATAGTCGCTCTGTGCCATGACACTCCAAACGTTCATGCTTCTTCCCTCCGCAGGAAGCCAGTCTCTCTCAGCGCATGCCCCGCCTGCGCCAGCGTGTGCCGGTGCACGGAATGCGCATTCACGTTGTCGATCTGTATCAGCCAGGTAGTCTGGAAGAATTTATCGTCGTCCAATACATCGAAGGAAGGCACAATATTGCCCTCCGGGTCGTGATACGGCGTCCCTTTGAAGATCGCCCCGTCATAGGAGACGGGCTGCTGTCCGGTCCGCGTCTCAACATAATAGACGACTGCAGCCGTTAACGGAATCGCCAGTATCATCCCCACGATACCGCCCAAGGCGTTGTCGACAATGATGCCGACGAGGGAAAGCACCGGATGTACCTTGACCGCCGACTGCATCACCAATGGCGACACCAGGTTATCGGTTACATTCTGCGCAACGACCACAGTGATGAACCAGATTGCAAGCGCGGGCGACTCAAAAAGCGCCAAGGGTACTGCGATGACGCGGGAAACCAGAGACCCGATCACCGGCACGAAGTGCACCAATCCACAGAAGGCCCCGACAAAACCCGCATAGGGATGTCCGAAGAGCGCAAGACCCACGCCACAGAGCACGCCGTCGCCCTCTGAAGTGATGAGCATCGAGCGCGACATTACTGCCAGCATGAGGGATGCGGAATCTCTCTGCTTCTCCCCCACGAGCGTGACCGCCTCCTGCGCTATGGCCGGATAGTCCTTGGCAAACCAATAGACCAGAACCAACCCTAGGGGAAAGGCCACAGTGTTGTTTACAAAGTCGGCAGCGTTATTGAACAAATCCGATGAGATCTTATCCATCGCATTCCCGGATGAGAACAAGCCCGAAATGATCTGATTGAGCGCATCCTCTGCGTGCCCATTGTCGGCAAGCCCTGCCTGCTCAGCGAGATTGGTGCAGTCGGTCTGGACCCTAAAGATATGGCCCGGGATGCTCTGGAGCAAGTGGATCAACTGCTTCAGGAGGGGCGGGATGATCCGCACCCCAACAAGGATAAGGGTGGCAAGAAGGGCCACGAAGACGGCAAAAGCCGCTAAGGCCCGGCCCATCCCATGGTCCTCAAGCCAGTTGGCGATCGGACTGCACAAGAACCCTATCACCACACCGGCCAATGACAGTTCTAAGGCGAGCTCAGTTAAGCCCAACACGCGCACCACAGGGATAAGCGCGACACAGCAGGCAACGGTCGCCCCCGCTGCCATCGCCGCCTTGCGGGCGCTTCTATATGTTGAATCCTGATCTGTCACGATCCCCCAAAAGCGTTATTGAAGACCCTCTGATAGTAGCAGGGTCTAGCGCCTATGAGCGCTTCACGCTATTCGGATCTATCTTTTCCTGAATCTTCTTGAGGGTCCGACGCAGCAGACGTGACACCTGAACCTGTGAGATCCCCAGCTTGTGGGCGATCTCTACCTGCGTCAATCCATCGAGGAAGCGCATGCAGATGACCTGCTGCTCACGCGGCGAAAAGTCCTTGATCGCATCCTCGATCACCATACGGTCATCAGAAAACGCAAGATTTTCATCTTCTGAGGCGTAGTGATCAAGCACGGAAGGCGCATCGTCGTCCCCATTGAAGCCACCGGCCTCCAGTGGAATTGAGCTGTAAGCGCTGCTTGACTCCATGGCCTCCAAGACCTCGTCGACCGAGACATTGAGGCGCTTGGCAATTTCCTCCACCGAGGGGCTGCGCTGCAGCTCATTGGTGAGCTCGTCAGTTGTTTTGTTCACCTTAGCGGAGAGCTCCTGAAGCCTTCTCGGAACCCTGACGGACCATCCCTTATCGCGAAAGTGACGCTTGATCTCGCCTAAGATCGTCGGCGTCGCATAGGTCGTGAACTCAAGCCCGCGGCTCGGGTCGAAGCGGTCGATCGCTTTGATCAAGCCGATCGTACCGACCTGGATCAGATCGTCAAGCGGTTCTCCGCGGTTCTTAAAGCGTGAGGCCAGAAATCCCACCAGATTGAGGTGGGAGACGATGAGCTGCTGGCGGGCGTCCATGTCGCCCAGATCCTTATAGCGGTGAAACAGCTCACGGGTACGCCGTTTGTCCCATGCAAGTTTCCCGCGTCCGCGTGACTTTGAACGCGCGGCTTTGCGGGCCTCCTTCGCGGTATCCTTCTTCGGCGCGGCCTCTTTCGTTGATGATTCATTTCCTTCTTTAGGCATTTGTAGCCCCAACATGTTTTACGAGGTGCAGAGTGTTGTTTGTTTCATCGATATGGTGCTCATCACAGATCGCGGAGAGCAGCAGATCGGCATACGCCAACGAGTTATCGTCCTCGTCCTGATCGGGCACGCCTACCTTCGTGCTGCCTAGGCTGTAGTCGATTGCGACTTCGCCGTCGGAGAGCGTGAAATACACGGTGACGGTTTCGGGGTTGGTAGCGCAGGTATAGACGAAGCCTTCCTCGGCGGCCATTCTCAGGTCCTCGATATCGTCGACACTGAGCGCACATACGACGCCCAGGTTTGCGGCGAGCATTCTGACTGAGCGTGCGAAGTCCGCCTTGGGCGGCACGCAGATCACGACTGATTCTTCTTGCATGAGATCCTACGCTCCCCTTTTCTCAGTATCGTCAGCATCGCTCTTGGCTGGTTTCTCCTCAGCCTTACTGTCAGCCGGTTTCTCCTCAGCCTTGGTTCCGGAGTACACGACGTAACCGTCTGAAGGAGTATCCTCAAGCTTTGACTCAGTCTCCTTTGCAGTACCGTCCTCCAGCTCGCGGGCCTGCGGTGCCGGCTTTCCAGAGATGCGTGAGGCTAAACGTGCGGTGGCGCTTGCCGCCCCTTCGGCGACCTTTGCGACACCTGTGGAGACTGCGCCGGTCACATTGGCTGCGGTGTCGGACACGCTTGAGACATCATCCAGGATGCCGTTCACTTTCTGCAGGCTCTGGTTAGCCTCATCGACAGTCACCTGAGCCTTCCGCAGAATGGGATCGACCTGCTTGACTGACGGCTGCAGATCGTCGACGATGCCGTCAGCCTTCGTGATGATCGGCTTCACTTGGTCGATCGCCTCATTGGCCGAACGCGTCACCTCGTCGATCGACTTGCGCGTCTTTCTGAACATAATAGCGAGCTCAGCGACTGCCCATATAGCGACAGCGATCAGGATCGCAACCAAAACCTGTGTCACACTCATTTGTGCCCTCCGCATTTCAGGAGATAGATACCAACACTACTTCTGCCAGTTTAACCTATTTATCAGGTTTGGTAGAGGGTCCCTCGCTGCGGTCTCGCGCATTCGCTTCGACGATCCAGCTCTCCCAACCCCGGCGGGGACGATAGAAGTCACCCTTCTTGAGCCCATCCGGCAGATACTGTTGGTGTACCCAGCCTGTGGGGTAATCGTGGGGATACTTATACTCCCCATAGTTTTCCGACCCCGGACGGTGCCGATCCCGCAGGTGGTTGGGCACTTCCCGCCGTGGCCCTTCCCTCACTTCGTGCACGGCTGAATAGATCGCCGACACTGCGGCATTCGACTTGGGGGCCAAGGCGTTGTAGAGTGCTGCCTGTGCGAGGTTGATCTGGCACTCCGGATAGCCGATCACCTCCACCGCCCGAAAGGCAGCTGCTGCCACGAGGATCGCATTCGGATCCGCATTCCCGATATCCTCTGAGGCACAGATCATGATACGTCGAGCGATGAATTTAGGGTCCTCCCCTGCGTCAACCATTCGGGCTAGCCAGTAGATCGTGGCATCCGGGTCAGACCCGCGCATTGACTTGATGAAGGCGGAGATAATGTCGTAGTGCATGTCCCCCGCCTTGTCGTAGGCAAGGCCCGGGCGTGGGTTGGCTTCCTTAACCATCTGCTTCGTGATGGTTAAGGGTTCCTGGGTCTCGTCCTTTGCCTTCTCATGCCCCGTCTGGGCGATCTGGGCTGCAAGCTCCAACGTCGTCAGGGCGCTGCGAGCATCCCCGCCCGCCAGGGTCACAATCTCCTTCTCGGCTTCCTCATCCACCTGGTACTTGTGGTCAAGCCCATAGGAGACAGTCAACGCCCGATCAATGATCTGCTCGATGTCTTTGTCCTCCAGCGGATGCAGCTCCACGACCCGTGAGCGTGAGAGCAGCGCAGAGTTCACTTCGAAGTACGGGTTCTCCGTGGTGGCTCCGATCAGGACTACGGTCCTGTCTTCAACGGCATGTAATAAGGCATCCTGCTGGGAGCGGGAGAAACGGTGGATCTCGTCGACAAAGAGGATAGTGCGTCTCTCCTGGGTGAGCCAGCGGCGCTTGGCTTCCTCAATTTCGTGACGCAAGTCTTTGACGGTGCCGCTCACCGCGGAGACCTCCACGAACTCCGCGTGAGTGGTGTGGGCGATAACGTGAGCGAGGCTCGTCTTACCAGTACCCGCAGGCCCGTAGAGTATCACGGAGGTCAGCACATCGTGCTCGATCGCCATCCGCAGCCACGAGCCCTCACCGACGGCCTCCTGCTGTCCGGCATACTCCTCGAGTGTGCGCGGCCGCATGCGGACCGCCAAGGGTAAGCGTTTGAAATTCCTTTCCCGCTCCTGCGCGGAAAACAGTGTGTCCATCTCCACCTTCTCGAAGCCTTACAGATCATGGAAGTAGCTGCGGCGCTGGAAGAGCTCCGTTGTCTCTGGGAAGAGGCGCTCGCAGCTTGCAATAAAGTAGTTGTCGGTCATGGAGCTGATGTAGTCCACGACGGTTTGGTCAAAGTCACGCTGCCAGTCGTAGGTCCTCCCATAGAAGGAGAGCTCCCGGATGAGTGGCTCGATGTGGTGTCTGAAGATCGAGCCACTCGTATCCCCACGCTGCAGCACATCCAGCTCCTGCATATAGAGCTTGTGGAACAGGTCACGGACCTGATCGGAGAAGCGCCCGTCAACCTCACGCCGCATCTCGATCTTCTGAAGGTTCTCCGACTTAGCCCGTGAGAGCTCATGGAAGCCCTCTTCACTCATGCAGATCTGGGGCTTACCGAAGCTGTTGTTCACGATATCCGCGATAAAGGTCCGTAGCGCCCAGGCATTGTAGGCGCTCCCCAGCCCGTCGTCGAAGGTGTCCTCATTGACCAGTCCGACCCGGATCGCGTCCTGTCGATCCTTGCCGACGTAGGCGATAATATCCGAGAGGCGCACGACACACCCCCTCTGCCGTCATCGGCCGCAACGTCTTCACGAGCTTCGGCCCTTCGTTCCAGCAGCGTTCGACAATTTCATCGAACTCCTCGAACGAAGTGAGCCCGCTCATCTTGAGCTTCTGTCGCTCGAACTCCCCGTTGTGGCAGAGCGCCCCATCGAGGGTCTGCAGGGCAAGGTTGCGTCCATAGAGGACGTCCATGACCCGCACACTCTGGACATTGTGCATGAACCAGCGTCCGGTCCGCTCGTGGTAGATATCGTTCAAGAAGTGCTCACCGGCGTGACCGAAGGGGGTATGTCCGAGGTCGTGGGAAAGCCCGATCGCTTCAATCAGATCCAAGTTGAGACCCAACGCCCGCCCGATATCGCGAGCGGTGCGCGCAACCAGCTGCACGTGCAGGCCCCGGCGCGTCAGGTCGTCGTTTTCCACAAAAGCAAACACCTGCGTCTTGCCGTTCATCCGGTTGTAAGCCGGCAGATGGATGATCTTCTCGATGTCGTGCAGGAATGCCGGACGCAGCGGCGTCCCTTTGTCCTGTGGGGAATCCACCCGGCGAATGCAGTCCCCGTCACGGGTGGCATACGGGTTCATCTGATGTGTGCGCAGCATCTCGCGCACACCCTCCTCCACCTCAGGAGTCAAGGTCTGTGGTATGTCAGGAGCCAAGCGGTTGATATGATCGCTCATCGATCCTCCCTCACGTCTCAATCTCGCGTGCACAGGTAACACTCCTGTGTCGCAGGGGTAATTTCAAAGCCCAGTTTCGAAAGCAGCCGCAGCGTCGCGGTCGATTCAGGATAGACCGGACACCAGGGCTCGATACCCTTATCGATCAGATGGTTGACCAGGGTCGCCTCGAGCGCAAACGCCCACCCACGGCGCCGGTACGCCGGCATCACTTCAAGAGAGCCGATGCAGCCTTCCTCATGCGTTCCGATGAAGCCGACCAGTTTGTCACAGACAAAGCCCCCAAAGAAGGTGCCCACCTCGTTTTGGGTGTCCAGATCGTCTACCGTGGAGGTATCCATATTGGGATAACGCTTCAGAAGCTCGTCGAGCGTTGCTGCCGGCAGCGTTTCGATGTGGTAGCGCTCCGGGACCGAAATCTTGCGTTTCCCTTTGTAGATCGCCACATGATAGGGTTGCGCGTGAGTGAGGCCCAGCTCGGTGCTCACCCACTCTTTCATCGCTTCACCCTGTACCGCTAGTGCTCTGCGGTTTGAGAACAGCGCAGCTACATCCTGTCCCTGTTCATGATCCGGAGCATAGAGCATCTGAAGCCCTGAGGAGAACTTCGCCAGGCAGGCTCCCTTTTTCACAAAGAGCCACTGGGCACGCTCTATCTTGGTCGCTGCCTTCAGCGGGAACGCGTAATCAGGCACCTGCCGCAGCAGCTTCTTGGCACGTTGGCGCAAGACGGCCTGATCCTCACGCGGCTGCACTACAAGTGCCAACCGCCGCGCGATCTGCGAGAAGCCTTCCGCATTCGGATACTCCTCGATCCCCTGTTGGACACCGACATGAGGATCCACGAGCTGACGTCCCTCGATGCAGCGTACGCCGAACTCACGGGCAACGCTGTGGTAAATGGACTCAAGCTTCGGGAAGGGACTGCGGGGTGCTACCGGATAGTTCTCATTGCCTGCCGTGTGCGGTACGATCAACAGTGTCTGGGCACCAGGCCAACGTCTCTGCACCACGCCGAAGAACTGTCGCCCATCCTGTCTGAGCCGCTCTGTAGAATAGGCCTCCTTGCGGTATTGTTCTCCTACCGCCACCACAATCATTGCCGGATCGCGCAGGCCTGCGGTATCCAGCAGAAAATCCGACTGGAAGACCTGTCGCGCAATACTTTGGTTCACGAGATCGAGGTGGTTATGCGTCGCATAGGCGACCGGCCAGCCATCCGCTGGCTCTTCACCCCCAAAGCCCTGTGAGGCTTCATCGCCCACCACGAGCAGCAAGTCTTGCTGCTTCAGCGGTTTGAAAAAGGTAGCGGTGCCCCAAAGCCTCCGCACCGCACAGCCGCGCAGGCAAGGCAACCAGAGCCACACCGTGTGGGTCGGCCCGAAACCGGGCAAGCGCTGCCAGGTCGGATGTTTGGGATCGTTATCGATGTACCACTCGACAAACTGCTCGCCCGCCTGTGCCGGAGCGCAGACAAGGCGCTTCCCGTCGACGATGCAGCTGATTCCGTCGGGTGGTTGTGGGCTCTCCCCATCAGTCTCACGCAACATTGTCCGAGTCGCTAAAGGCTCCTCGTCGAAGCGCACCTCGAGTCCGATACGGGTCGCATCGGTTGTAAAGGCTAGAGCGATCCCACAGGTACACTGTGCCACCTGCCGGTAGAATCCCGGGTGCCAGGCGCCCACACTTCCCAGTGAGCGGTATTGCCGATCGCTCATACGCCAGGGACGGACATAGCCCTGCGTTTCCTGCTCTGTCCGCAGTGTACCTTTGAGAAAGTTTTCTGCGTCAACCGACAAAAGTAATGGGCGGGCCTCTGCGTCGTTCAACATCTCTTGAAGGCTCATCGCTCATCTCCTTTTCCGCACGTAGACGTTGTGAAACTCCTCTGCCTGATTGCTCTATAGTACCGTGTCTGCCTCTGCAGCTGAGCGAACCGGCCGATATGCCGCAATAAGATCATCGAGCCGGTAGCGCGCATTGGCGGGACTGGTAGAAGGAAGCGCAACCGCTTTCATACCACAGCTCCTCTCAAGGTAACGATGGTAGAGACGCTGTGCGGCTCCGCCAGTCGTGAAGATCGTAGTGATCGGTGCCTGCTTCAGCAGCGCTGCGACATCGTTGGGTTCAACATCCTTGATGCTTGCATCTGAGGCCCCATGGATTTGGCAGGAATGGATCACATCCCAGAGCGCTACGTGATGGGTATAGCAGAAGGCAATTTTTGCGTCATTGTCAGTAGGTAATGGTTCATTCCACAGTGCCGCCAATACCGCCCAAAACCGATTGCGAAGATTGCCGTAATACATCTTCTGTTCGCGAGATCTCGGTGAGGGAAGGCTTCCTAGGATCAGGATACGCGAGTCAGTGTCGACAATGGGATCAAGCGGATGGATGACCCGCTCAGTCTTCTTCAAGTACATTCTCATAGACCTCGTGCTTGTCGTCCAAGCGCAGCATCAGGAGCCTGCCATGATCAGGAACGGATCCTGCCCCGCAGTCGATGACCCACCGGTCTGCCACCATACCGGTTTCAGGGGTAGCACCAAGCGAAAGCATCTGGCAGCGCTGATCCTCATTGAGCGCCTCACGGTCACAGACATCCGCCAGGGTCGCCGCCAAGACCGTCGGGGTGTGGCCTGCGACGATAATAGGGCCCTTCCCCTCTTTGTCCACCAAACCGGTCGGACGGTCGAGGTAGCCCTCACGAACCCACACAAGTTCTTCCTGATCCTGTTGCATCATAGCCAGCTGCAGGTTGTCACGCGCATTTTCCGGCAGCAGATCGGAGTAGATACCGGCGTGTACCAAGACATACTGCTGGTCCCCGATCTTGGTGAGCGCAAACCGCGGGAGGTTCTCAACCCATTCAAGGAGCTCAGTCCTCTCATCTTGCGGGAGCTTCGCCAGATCCTTTGCGGTCGTCAGCCCCCCATTGATCGCCCAGTTGAGCGTCGAGGTAGGATTGCGCGGATGCTGGAAGAAATCGAGCATCAGCATTTCGTGGTTGCCCACGAGCACGGTCGCATTGGAAAATGAGCGGCACAGCCGCATGACGCCAGCCGGATCCGGTCCACGGTCGACCATGTCACCTAACACAAAGATCTTATCTTCCTCAGCGGGCGAAACCTTATCAAGAAGCCGATCGAAGGTTTTCAGGCGCCCGTGGATATCAGAAACAACGTATGTTGCCATCGGTGCCTTTCCCTCCTTCTCGTGTCGGTATCTTAATTACTATGCCCTTCCCTCAGGAAAATATATCCGCACCCTGTCAGCGGTGAGAAATTGTATTTCAGCGTCTGCAGAGCGCAGTATTTAGGAGATCTGTTTGTCCAGATCCTTCAGGGCCTCAGGAACCTCAGACAGGTCCCAGCCGAAGGCCACGGCCACGGCACGGGCCTGGCGGATACGGGTATCCGCCAGGCCCGTATCCCCACGGCGCTCATAGAGACTCGAAAGCTTGTTCAGAGCATAAGCCGCATAGCCTGCCACCGTGTCCCCGATCCCAGACAGATTCATCATCGTCACCAATGATTCCGGGGTGAGCATCAGGGCGGTGTCCGGGTCAAGCTGTAGCAGGTCTCCGATGGCTTGCTCCACCTGCTTGATCGATCTCATGTCCTGGTGTTGGTAGGCGTGGATCATCGCATCGGAAATCGCTTGCACAAACTGGGTAACCAGCATCAAGATATAGTCGTGCTGAAGCATTGTGTCTCCCCTAAGAGTCGCTCGGTGGGACGAGTCCCAGGTGATCAAAGGCGGCACGGGTCGCTTTTCTGCCCTGGGGTGTCCGAATCATCAAACCACACTGTAGCAAATATGGCTCATAGACATCCTCGATAGTCTCCGGATCTTCGCTGACCGCGCTC